>CATWQI010000003.1 GCA_958352885.1 uncultured Duncaniella sp. | reverse complement strand
CAACGACCCCGAGATTACAAATCACGTGCTCTGGCCAACTGAGCTAAAGAGGCAACAAGTAATTGTACTCTTGCTTTCAGGAGAGGCGTTACCTCTCAAAAGCGATGCAAAATTACAGCAAATATTTTTATCCTCCAAATTTTTTCACTTTTTTTTGCCTTTATTTTTCGACTTTTACAGTACAAAAACCACCTTTATAGCGCACATAATCCTGATTACAAGCATATTAAGCGCCAAAATCACGAATAAATTTTTTATGTCATTTCTGACACATTTCCGATTTGCGATACCATAGCCCCACTATTTTGCAGGACGAAGATGAGATTTTATCCATTCGTAATGCCCGCGCTCAGTGTTATCCGATGTCCAATGCTCATTCACGGGAGTCAGCAGAGCCTCCTTGGGAGAAGTAATCAGATTATAGACAATATAGCTTGTGGTAGGAGGACATGTATTGTCGTTGAAGCCCCATGTCATCCTGACCGGACATTTAAGATGACGTGCAAAGTTAGCCACATCATAGTACTCCAGCGTGCGCACAGCCTCGGGCGAGGACTCCGATCTATCCTTACGGAAATGATGGGGATAACCTCCGGCCTTGTCTCCAAGATAGCCGGTCATGTCACTTAGCGCCGGATGGTTTGCCACGCAACCGTTCACACGGTCGTCAAGCGCCGCTGTGGTTATGGCAAGCGCCCCTCCCTGACTTCCGCCCTGCGTGAAGAGATTCACTCCGTCCCATTCGGGAAGTGATGTCAACAGGTCAAGAAACCTGCGGCAACCTAAGTATACATCTTTGAGATAATATGTATCAGGGTCATCGATGCCGATTTTGAAATAATCGCCCATCTGCTTGCGCACCGCAGCGAACTGTTCCTCAGTCTGCGCCGGATGCTGACCATGAATCTCTATCTCGGCACGTATCATCCCCCCTTCGCCATAGTAACGGTGGCGCATCGGGTCCTTGATGGTTTTCACTCCGGCACCGGGAGGGCACAGCACGGCAGGATATTTCCCCTCACCCTTGGGAATGAACAGATAGCCATACATAGACCGCCCCTCGGCATTAAGCTGCAGCCGGACAAGGCTACAGGACATCTTGTCGGTAGAGTACTCCTCCACCGGCTCGACCGAATAGGTAAGCGGATATTTCTTATCCTCAGCGACAGCCTTAGCCCAGAATTCCCCGAAATCCGACGGCTCATTCACAAACGGGGCAAGCCTGTCGGGCGAGAATCCAAGCTTGATATGGTGCTCGAACTTTTTACCTTCAATTTCAGCCGAGAGGCGCAAATCACGGAATCCGGGCTTGCGCATGGTTCCCATAGCCACTTTCCCCTTACCATTCTTAAGGGTAAACTCACCCCTGGTGTCGGCAGGCATCATATCGTCGCCTATCTCATAGCGGACCACGGCAGCGTCAACAGGCATCCCGTAAAGATAAAACTCCACATCGACGGACGCATCCTCGCCTATTTCATAAATCCAGTCATTATGGTCAGGCACAGTTACCCACAACCCATCGGCCCTATAAGGATAATTCTCGACAGCCAAGGCACGGAAAAACAGAGTCACCAATATAATTAAGGTGGAAAGTCGGAAAAATTTCATGGTAAATGCAAGCAATGAATGATTAATATCAGATTGGACAATGCAAAATTACACCATTCGCATCTCGCATATATAATCAACGGAATTAAAAATGGTTAATTTTGTTTTATTAGCTGACCAAAAGATTGTAAATTTGCGACAGATTACAGAAATATGAAAAGACAGATAACTCTCACCGCATTATGCTGCCTGATGGGCGTAGCCTCACAGGCTCAGATCAACTGCCCGGATGCCGGAGGATACCTCGAAAGGGGCATCCTGATGTTCAAGGATCGCAACTACGAAGGATGCATTGACCAGCTCGCACGGCTCCACGGTCTCAACGCCGATGCCAAGCAGACGGAAGAAGCGATGTACTACCTCGGACTCGCCACCCAGGGACTTGGTGATGATGAAGCACTGATAATATTCAAGAAATTCCTTGCCGACTATCCCGTGTCGCCACACCGTGCGGACGTGATGATGTCAATCGGAGATTTCTACTTCAACCACGGCAACTACGCCGAGGCCCTCGCCGAATACAACAAAGTGGAGCCTGCCGCCCTCACCGACACCCGCCTGGAGGAACTGAGCTACCGCTGCGGCTACTCCTACATGCTTCTTGGCGAATATGACGCAGCGGCATCCTATTTCCGCTCGCTTAACACAGCAGACGAGTACGGCAATGCCGCCCGTTTCTATCAGGGCTATATAGCGTACATAAAGAAGGACTACCCTCTGGCACTGTCACTGTTCCGGAATGTAGACACTAACCGCGAACCGGGTGAAGCCGCTCCCTATTATGAAGCACAGATTGCCTTCACGCAGGGCAACTATTCCCGTTCGCTCGAACTTGCCACACGCATGCTCAAGGAGGGCAAAGTGCCACAGTTCAGCGCCGAATGCAAGCGCATAGCAGGCGAATCGCTCTATAATCTCGGTGACGAGGATGCGGCAATCCCCTACCTCTGGAAATACTGCGCCGAAGCCAAGGACCCGCAGCCATCGGCATTCTACATACTTGGAGTGAACGAATACCGCCAGGGCAACTATGATGCAGCCATCAAGCTCCTCCAGCAGGCCATCGGCACACATTCGGCTATGGAGCAGAGCGCATATCTGTTCCTCGGTCAGGCATATCTCAAACGCGGCGACAACAACTCCGCACTCATGGCTTTTGAAAACGCCTACAAGGTGGACTACGACCGCGATGTGCGTGAAACCGCATTCTACAATTATGCCGTAGCACGCATGGACGGCGGAAGAGTCCCGTTCGGCAACTCAGTGGCACTCCTCGAGAACTTCCTGAAGGAGTATCCCAACTCCGCATACAGCTCCGACGTGGAGAAATACATCGTCACCGGCTACATGACTGACAATGATTACGAAAGCGCACTGAATGCCATAAGCAAAATAAGCAACCCATCACAGGAAATACTCCAGGCAAAGGAGCGCATACTCTTCGTGCTCGGAACCCGTGAATATTCCTCCGGCAAAATAGCCTCCGCAATCGACCACCTCACCCAGGCAAAGCGCCTCGCAGGCAAAAACTCGTCCATCGGGCACCAGTGTGACCTCTGGCTTGGCGACTGCTATTACACCAGAGGCAATTTCGAGGCAGCCGCATCATCCTACCTCGCATTCCTCGGCGCCACTCCCGCAACCGATGCCGACAACCGCGCGCTTGCCTATTACGACCTCGGATATGCCCGCTTCTCACAGGAGCTTTATGCCGACGCCATCACTGACTTCAGCAACGCAGCCACCCTACTCTCCTCCGGCAAGACCACTCTACCGTCCACCCTACTCTCCGATGCCTACAACCGCATGGGCGACTGCCGATATTACCAATCGGACTTCCAAGGGGCGGCAGCCGACTACGACAAGGCTTACGAGCTCAATCCCTCGGCCGGTGACTATGCCCTCTACCAGCTCGCCATAATGAAGGGGCTGCAGAAGGACCACAACGGCAAGATAGCCGCAATCAACAACCTTGCCAACCGCTTCCCGTCCTCGGGTCTCCTCCCCTCGGCACTCCTTGAGAAAGCCGAGAGCCAGTCAGCACTCGGACAGACCGACGAAGCCATAAGGACCTACCAGCAACTGGTACAGCAATACCCCAACACCGCCCCCGGACGCAACGGTTACCTCCAGCTCGCCATCACCTACATCAACAGCGGGCAGCGCCAGAAAGGCATAGACACCTACAAAAAAGTCATCTATACCTTCCCCACCAGCGAGGAAGCCAAAGTGGCAGCCGACGACCTTAAACAGATTTACGCAGCCGACGGCAAACTCCAGGAATTCATGGCATTTGTCAACTCCGTCCCCAACGCACCGCATTTCGAGGCCTCGGAACTTGAACAGCTCGCATTCCAGGCAGCCGAAAACGACTATATAAATTCAGGTGCGACAGCCAAGCTCTCATCCTATATCCGCGAATACCCCAACGGCGCAGGCCAGGCGCAGGCCCTATATTATCTCGCCGATGCCGCATGGAATTCCGGCAATGCCGAGGAAGCGCAAGACTATGCTACCCAACTCCTTATGAATCATCCTGACGCAGAAGTGGCTGAGGACGCCATGCTTGTCAAGGCCGCCGCCGAAAGCACCCTCGGAAAGACCGAAATAGCTTATGACACCTACCGCGAACTCGAGGGGAGGGCTTCAGGCTCCAACATGCTCCGTGAGGCACGGCTCGGAATCATACGGACAGCATCTGACCTTGGCAAATATGCAGATGTGGTCAACGCTGCCGACAAGCTACTTGCTTCTACCGCCGCCAACTCATCAACCGACGCAGCTGAAATTAAATTCATGCGCGGCATGGCAAACGACAGGCTCGGCAACCATGACAGCGCAGCCGAGGACTGGGAAGAGCTCGCAGCAAACACCTCTGACATCTTCGGCGCAAAGAGCGCATATTACCTCGGACAGTCCCAGCTTGACCGCGGACAGCTCAACAAGGCAAAGGCTACCGCCGACCGCCTGATTTCATCCGACACCCCGCACCAGTACTGGCTTGCAAGAGGATTCATCCTTTACAGCGATATACTCCGTAAGGAGGGGAATACATTTGAAGCAAACGAGTACCTCAAGTCACTGAAGAGCAACTATCCCGGCACCGAAGCCGATATATTCCGAATGATTGAGGAGCGACTCAACTAATGTTAACCAACACCCTCTCAAACAGCATCATGAATAAGAAAGCTATCATACTCGCCCTTGCCCTTCCGGTATGCGCCGGAGTGTTCGCACAGGGTCTGCACAAGGAAATCACAGTCGAGCAACAGATTGTACCCAAGAAACGTGACGCTTCACGCATCACCGTGCTCCCCACTGTCACACTGCCACCCATACAGCCGGTGCGCCTCACTTTCAGCGACCGCGTGGTGACCTCACGCCCGGCAAGCACCATCACCACACTTGAGCCTGTGGCATTCGGCGACAAGCTCTACACATCACCCTACCGCGGCTATGTGGCACTCGGTGTGTTCCCACTGTTCAACGCCGACCTCTCGGCAGGTTATCGCCTGATGGACACTGACAAGACACGCCTCAGCCTCTGGGGGCAGTATAACGGCGACGTGTATCGTGAGAACATCAAAGCCGCATCCGGGGACACAAAACTTTACTGGCGTGACCACACGGCAGCCATCGGAGCCGACCTCCACCAGGCAGTAGGCTCGACATCATTCCTTGACGCAGAGCTGAATTACACATACGGCTATCACAACATGCCGGCAGGGCTCTCGACATATTCAGAGAGCACAAACAAGGTGAACGCAGGTATCACATTCAATTCCAACGCGGAGGGTCTGATGTACGCCGCAGGACTGAACTACCAGCACTTTGGTTTCGGAGATCCGAGCCTGCCATCCTCCTACCAGAATACTCAGGACACCCACTTCTACCTTCCTGTAAAACAGAACCTGATAGGCGGCAGACTCAGCGCACTCCTACCGACAGGCGAGAGCTCGCATATCGGCATCGACGGAGACGCACGCATCCTGATGACCTCAGAGCACAACATTCCGCTCTATCCCTACATTGACGAATACGGCTATGCAGGAAGCCGCACCACAGGCCTCATCTCAGTGACTCCCCATTACCTCTACTCCACCCCGACCGTGACAGCACGACTCGGCGCCAAGGTCGACTTCACACTCAAGGACGGCAAAGTGCTGCACATCTCTCCCGACGTGACACTTGCCTGGACACCATCGCAGGTAATCGGGCTCGAACTCCGCGCCCACGGCGGCTCCACACTCAACTCCCTCGCGGAACTTTACGACGTGACTCCCTACATCAACGGCTCATTCTTCTACTCACAGTCCCACATCCCCTACGCCTTCGACGGACGTGTGACTCTCGGCCCGTTCCTCGGAGCTTCTCTGGAATTCTTCGGCGGATATGCCAAAGCTGACAAATGGCTCATGCCAGTAGGCGCCGATTTAAATGTAGGCGGACAGGTGTTTGACCCGGTAGACCTCTCAGGATGGCACCTCGGCGCAGCTATAGGTTACAGCTACCGCAAAACAGCCACTGTGCGACTGAGCTACGAAACCGCTCCAAACGACTATGACAATGCTTATTACGAGTGGCGTGACCGTGCAAAGCATGTGGTAAACGCCGACCTCAGCCTCCGTCCGCTGAAGCCCCTGCTTGTCACCCTCAACTGGGAATTCCGCGCCGGTCGCCGCACATATGACTTCTCATATCTCAACTATGACGAGACAGGCTCGCCCGACCTGAATCTCTACAATCTTGACGCCCGTTCGCTCAAGGCTGTATCGACAGTGAATATCGGCGTAGGCTACGAGTACAGCGACCGCCTCACAGTCTTTGCCCGGGGCGAGAATCTGCTTAACCGCCATTACATCCACCTTGGCGACAGACGCTCTCAAGGCATAACAGCCCTCGTAGGGGCAGCCCTGAAGTTCTAAGCCGACAGACCACCCATGCCCGGCAGGGCAAATGACACAGAATAATTATGGCTGCAATTCTTTATTGGATTGCAGCCATAATTATTTCCGGACGCCATAGGCATACCGAATTCATACACCTTACGTCACCGTATTCGGACGATTAGTCCTCCTGAGGTTCCGGTGTGGTATATTTGAGATACCACTCTCTCAACTTCTCATAATTCTTAAGACTTGTCACCGGAACATCGCTCCGTACATACCATTCCATGAGCGGCTGAAGCCGTTTCAGCACAGGGAGCCACCGGTTGGTCGGATTCAGATACATCTCATTCCAGTAGCTTTCAGAAGCCCCGAGGCAAAAATCGCCCTTCGCCTTGTCGGACTTATCCTCATAATAAGCCATATACTCGCCTATCACATCATTTGCCTTCTCCTTGTCGTCCTCTTTCAGAGCGGTGAGACATTTTATCATCATCTCGGCACCATCGATAGCCGGGTCCGAACCCATCTGAGCAGAGTCTGATTTACAACCGGCAAGGACAAGCAATAAGGTGAACAATCCAATAATCCGTTTCATATCGTATATTTTTAAAGTTATTGCTTTTCAGTATTTTGCATGCGTATCCGCAAAGTTAATGAAAAAGCCACACAAATGCAATCCACAATGAATGTTTAATCACTCTTACCCACATGTGCCAACTGGTAACACCAAGCCATACCGGCTTCGTGACAACATATATTCATATTTCCATGACTTTTTTAACATTATTTTTCGTTTTCAATAACAAATTCCTATTAAAATGCGACTGATATACCGAAATTTGATATTTATTTCGTAATTTTGCAGACAATTTTTCATTTTTACGAGTTAATATTTCAGTACTTAGATGAACAATGAACAGATAAAGGTGATATTTGCCGAAGAAGAGCATGCGAAGTATGCCGAGCAGATTGTCACCCTCATCTATGAGTCGGCACTTCAGCGCGGAACCGGCATAGCACGCCGAACCCCTGAATATATCGCCAAAAAAATCAAAGGCGGTAAAGCCGTGGTCGCCCTTTGTGACGACCGGTTAATTGGATTCAGCTATATCGAAAGCTGGGAACACGGTGATTATGTGGCTACCTCAGGCCTTATCGTTGACCCGGAGTTCCGACGATTGGGGCTGGCGGCAAGAATCAAAGCAAAGACCTTTGAACTCGCACGCCTGCGATTCCCATTCGCGAAACTCTTCAGCATCACCACCTCGCTTCCTGTAATGAAACTTAACTCCCAGATGGGTTACAAGCCGGTGACATTCTCCGAGCTTACCGACGACGAGGAATTTTGGGCAGGATGCAAAGGATGCGTGAACTACGACATACTCCAGCGCAACAACCGCCGCATGTGTCTCTGCACAGGAATGCTCTATGACCCCAAGGCCAAACTTGAGCGACCATCCAAACGTGCCCCCTACGTGATGTGGCTTCACAATCGCGTCAAAAAACTCCTCCACCTGAAATAACAATTAATTAATCAACTCTCCCAATAACAAAATTTAAACCTGTCATGGAAAAGAAAAAGAAAGTAGTACTCGCCTTCAGCGGCGGTCTTGATACATCATTCGCAGCAAAGTATCTCTCCGAGGACCTCGGATATGAAGTTCACACAGCCATTGCAAACACCGGAGGCTTTTCGCCGGAGGAACTTGCAGTAATCGAGGAGAAAGCCCTCAAACTCGGAGCGGCGTCACACGCCTCGCTCGACATCACCGGTGAATATTACGACAAGAGCATCAAATATATGATTGCCGGAAACGTGCTCCGCAACGGCACATACCCCATCAGCGTATCCTCTGAACGTATATTCCAGGCAATAGCCATAATCGAATACGCCAAAAAGATTGGCGCTGACGCTGTTGCCCACGGATCGACAGGAGCCGGCAACGACCAGGTACGTTTCGACCTCACATTCCAGATTCTCGCACCTGAGATAGAAATCATCACACCGACCCGCGACATGACTCTTACCCGTGAATATGAGATAGATTATCTCAAGAAACACGGATTCGAGGCAGACTTCAAGAAGATGGAGTACTCCATCAACAAAGGCCTTTGGGGCACAAGCATAGGCGGCAAGGAGACTCTGCACTCAGAGCAGACACTCCCCGAAAGCGCATATCCCAGCCAGGTGACAGAGCATGGAGAGGAGAAACTGACCATCTCATTCAAAGAGGGTGAAATCTGCGCTGTAAACGGCAAAGAATATACCGACAAAGTGGAAGCTATCCGAGAGGTAGAACGCCTTGGCGCACGTTACGGCATAGGTCGTGACATGCACATCGGTGACACCATCATCGGCATCAAGGGACGTGTAGGGTTCGAGGCAGCAGCTCCTATCCTCATCATCGCAGCACACAAGATGCTCGAGAAACACACCCTGACCAAGTGGCAGCAGTACTGGAAAGACCAAATCGGCACCTGGTACGGCATGTTCCTTCATGAGTCACAGTATCTGGAGCCTGTGATGCGTGACATGGAAAAATTCATCGAAAGCTCACAGCGCAATGTCACCGGAACCGTGGAAATCACCATGCGTCCTTACAGCTATACCCTCGTAGGTGTCGATTCACCCTTCGACCTCATGAAAACCGACTTCGGCGAATACGGCGAAGTAAATAAGGCATGGAGTGCCGATGATGTGAAAGGATTCACCAAAATCCTCGGCAACCAGATGAAGATATACCACAATGTTCAAAAACGTAACGGCAAATGCGAGTAGGAATCATCGGTGGTGCCGGATATACCGCCGGCGAGCTGCTGAGGCTGCTGCTCAACCACCCCGAAGCCGAAATAGCGTTCGTTCACTCCACAAGCAACGCAGGTAAGCCTGTAACCGACATCCATGAAGGTCTTATCGGAGAGACAGATATCTGTTTCTCCGAGGATTACGACCTCAACGCCATCGATGTGCTGTTCCTGTGCCAGGGACACGGCTTCAGCCGCAAATTCTGGGAGGAAAACGAAATGCCTGAGACACTCAAGATAGTAGACCTTGCACAGGATTACCGAGACGAGAGCGACGGATATGTCTACGGACTTCCGGAGGCTCAGACAGACCGCATAAAGAATGCTCGCAAAGTAGCCAATCCTGGATGCTTCGCCACTGCCCTGCAGATAGCTCTGCTTCCCCTTGCGGCTGCCGGTAAGCTCGACGGTGAAATCCACGTGACAGGCATAACCGGCTCCACCGGAGCCGGAGTAAAACCGGGAGCGACCACACATTTCAGCTGGCGCACGGACAATCTGAGCGTCTACAAGGCCTTCGAGCATCAGCACCTTGCTGAAATCAAGCAGACTCTCCGCCGTCTCCAGCCCGGATTCGACGCAGATATCAGCTTCATACCGGTACGCGGCGACTTCGCCCGAGGCATCTTCGCCATGACTTATATCGACACAGACATGCCTCTCGAGGAAGCTGTGAAACTCTACAAGGAATTCTACAAGGATGCCGCCTTCACCCACGTGTCGGATCGCCCCGTGGACCTCAAACAGGTGGTCAACACCAACAAGGCTGTCGTGTCGCTCGAGAAACATGGCTCAAAGCTGCTCATCATCTCCGCCATAGACAATCTGCTCAAAGGCGCATCCGGACAGGCAGTCCAGAACATGAACATCATCTGCGGTCTGCCCGAACGTACCGGACTGGCACTGAAGCCTTCGGCATTCTAAGCCGGTCTGCCTTCACACGCAAACCAAACCACCCTCTTACACCAACACTATGAAACTATTCGACGTATATCCACTCTATGATATAGAACCGGTCAAGGGCTCCGGCTGCTACGTCTACGATGCAGACGGCAACGAGTATCTTGACCTCTATGGCGGCCATGCCGTAATCTCAATCGGACACGCCCATCCGCGCTATGTAAATGCCGTGGCAGAGCAGGTAGCCCGACTCGGATTTTACTCCAATTCCGTACAGAATTCCCTTCAGCAGCGCCTCGCCGATCGCCTCGGCAAAGCGAGCGGTTACGATGACTACGAGCTATTCCTGTGCAACTCCGGCGCAGAGGCAAACGAGAACGCCATGAAGCTCGCATCGTTCCAGACTTCCCGCCCCAAAGTGCTCGCATTTGACCGAGCCTTCCACGGCAGAACTTCGGGAGCTGTCGCTGCTACCGACAATCCTAAAATACAGGCTCCCTTCAACAGCACCTCCAATGTCGAATTCGCTCCCCTCAACGACATCAATGCCGTGGAGGAGAAACTTTCCTCAGGCGAATTTGCCGCCGTAATAATCGAAGGGATACAAGGAGTGGCAGGCATCCGTATGGTCGAGGACGAGTTCCTTCGCCGGCTGAGAGAGGTCACAAAAAAATACGGCACACTTCTCATCCTTGACGAAATCCAGTCAGGCTACGGCAGGACAGGCAAATTCTTTGCCCACCAGTACACCGGTGTGCGCCCAGACATCATCACCTGCGCCAAAGGGATAGCAAACGGCTTCCCTATGGGAGCTATCCTCATCGCACCTCATATCGAGGCTAAGAAGGGGATGCTCGGCACCACATTCGGAGGCAACCACCTCGCCTGTGCGGCAGCTATCGCTGTTCTTGACGTGATGGCTGACGAAAAGCTCGTTGAGAACGCCGCGGAAATAGGGGAATACATCCTCACCCGCCTCAACGAAGCCGCCAAAACAGAGCCTAAAATCAAGGATGTGCGCGGACGCGGACTGATGATAGGCATCGAGATTGAAGGTTCGGCTCCCGAACTGCGCAAACGTCTGCTTTTCGAGGATAAAATATTCACCGGAGGAGCCGGCGAACACACCGTCCGCCTGCTTCCCGCTCTTTGCATCACCAAAGAACACGCCGACCGCTTCCTCGACACATTCATGAAATTCTTATAATTCTACCAAATGCGTAATTTCACTACCGTAAACGATATAGGCGACCTCAACCTCGCCGTCAAAGAGGCTCTTGAAATCAAGAACAACCGGTTCGGATTCACCGACCTCGGCAAGAACAAGACCCTCATGATGATATTCTTCAACTCCAGCCTCCGCACACGCCTCAGCACCCAGAAGGCAGCCATGAACCTGGGCATGAACGTCATAGTACTCGATGTGAATCAGGGAGCATGGAAGCTCGAAACCGAACGTGGCGTGATAATGGACGGCGACAAGGCAGAGCATCTGCTTGAAGCTATCCCAGTCATGGGTTCATACTGCGACATCATCGGTGTGCGCTCGTTCGCAGGACTCAAAGACAAGAACGAGGATTACGAGGAGAAGGTGATAAATCAGTTTATCAAATATTCCGGACGCCCTGTGTTCAGCATGGAGGCTGCCACCCGCCATCCGCTCCAGAGCTTCGCCGACCTCATTACCATCGAAGAGTTCAAGACCAAGGAACGCCCCAAGGTAGTGATGACATGGGCTCCTCATCCCCGTGCTCTTCCGCAGGCGGTCCCCAACTCATTTGCCGAATGGATGAATGCAACCGACTACGAATTTGTCATCACACATCCCCACGGCTATGAGCTCGCACCTGAATTTGTGGGCAATGCACGTGTGGAGTACGACCAGCGAAAGGCACTCGAAGGTGCTGATTTCGTATATGCCAAGAACTGGTCAGCCTACGCCGACCCCAACTATGGCAAAGTACTTAGCACCGACCGTTCATGGACTGTCGACACAGAGAAAATGGCATTGACCGACAACGCATTCTTCATGCACTGTCTCCCCGTGCGCCGAAACATGATAGTCACCGACGATGTGATAGAATCGGAACGCAGCATAGTGATACCGGAAGCAGCCAACCGGGAGATTTCAGCCCAGGTAGTACTCAAACGCTTACTCGAAGGACTGAAATGATTAAGGTGGTGAAAATCGGGGGCAACGTGGTAGACAATCCCGAGGCTCTCAGCCGGTTCATAGCTGACTTCGCATCGCTCGACGGCAAAAAGATACTCGTACACGGAGGAGGCAAGGAAGCCACCCGCATGAGCACAAAGATGGAGATTCCCACCACTATGATCGAGGGTAGACGTGTCACCACACGAGAGACCCTTGACGTGGTGACAATGGTATACGCCGGTCTTGTCAACAAGCGCATAGTATCCATGCTCCAAGCCGCCGGCTGCGACGCAATCGGGCTTACAGGAGCGGACGGCAACGCAATCAAGGCGACACGCCGCAATCCTGAACCGATAGACTATGGTTATGTAGGCGACATAGACCCTAAGGATGTCAATGACACGCTCATAGCATCGCTGCTTGCGCAGGGTATAACCCCTGTGTTCTGCGCCATCACCCACGACGGCAACGGCACACTGCTTAACTGCAATGCCGACACCATAGCATCGTCAGTAGCCATCGGTGCCTCACGTATCGAACCCACGGAACTGATTTACTGCTTCGAGCAACCGGGGGTAATGGAGGATATCGAACGTCCTGACTCGCTGATTCCGCTCATCACCCCGGAGATATATGCGGACTTACGAAACCGAGGAGTGGTGAACAAGGGGATGATACCCAAGATTGACAATGCCTTCGCAGCCATCGACAAGGGTGTCACAAGCGTGACCATAAAGCATTCCGACAACCTCACACAGGCTAATGGAACAACCATAACCCGTTAAAAGACACACCTGAGTCAAAAGCATGGATTATCCTGTACATATACAGCTCCTGCGGCAAATGATAGCCACACCCTCGTTGTCACGCAACGAGGGGGACACAGCCGACCTGATATATGATTTCCTCGCCTGTTGCGGTGTCGCGCCTGAGCGTCTGCACAACAATGTCTATGCCCGTAATCTGAAATACGACAGTTCCAGACCCACTATCCTCCTCAATTCCCACCATGACACGGTGAAACCTGCCGCAAGCTATACCAGAGACCCGTATGACGCTGCCGTGACCGACGGAAAGCTGTATGGGCTCGGCAGTAACGACGCAGGAGCATCTGCAGTATCACTCATCAGAGTGTTTCTCGACCTCTATGAGGCTGATTTGCCTTACAATCTCCTGCTTGCCATCACGGCAGAAGAAGAGGTCGGTGGAGAGAAGGGAATGAGAGCCTTCCTGCCTCACATTGCGGAAGAAGGGGTGAAAATCGACTGCGCCATCGTCGGCGAACCGACCGGGATGCAGCCGGCTGTAGCTGAACGGGGACTCGTAGTGCTTGACTGTCTGACCCGTGGAATAACCGGTCACGCCGCCAGAAACGAGGGTGTGAACGCCATATACAAGGCAATGGCAGACATTGACACCCTGCGTAATTTCAGATTTCCCAAAGTGTCAGAAGTGCTTGGCGACATATCGGTAAATATCACCCAGATAAATGCCGGCTGGCAGCATAACGCTATCCCCGATGAATGCAGGTGGGTGGCGGACATACGCACCACGGACGCATATACCAATGAGGAAACCGTAGAACTGTTGCGCAGTCTTGTTACCGAAAGCGAGCTTACGCCTCGGTCCACCAGAGTGCGCGCCTCGGTGATTCCCGACTCGCACCCGCTGGTCAAAACAGCCTGCTCGCTCGGGCTTAAGCCATTTGTATCGCCGACCACAAGTGACATGTCACTGATGTATCACTTTCCCTCGCTCAAAATCGGTCCGGGCCAGTCATCACGCAGCCACTCGGCTGACGAATATATCATGCTTTCGGAGATAGAACAGGCAATACCGCTTTACCACAGCCTGCTCGCCGGAATGAAAGCACTTTAATGACTCAAAATAATCACTTACAACCATCCACCAATCCAGCATAACGAACATGAAACTTTGGAGCAAGGGCTTCGAGCCCGACAAAATGATAGAGGAATTCACCGTTGGAAATGACCGGGAGCTTGATTTGCGTCTCGCACGCTACGACGTGCAGGGCTCCATGGCTCATATCAAAATGCTTGAGAGCATCGGACTGCTCACATCCGACGAACTGGAAGTGCTGCTAAAGGCGCTCGAAGAGATTGCCGATGTGATAGAACGAGGGGAATTCAAAATCGAGGACGGCGTGGAGGATGTACACTCGCAGGTAGAGTTCATGCTCACTGCCAAACTCGGCGATATAGGGAAGAAGATTCACTCAGGCAGGTCACGCAACGACCAGGTGCTTGTGGACCTGAAGCTTATGATGCGTGACGAGCTCAAACATATAGCCGAAGCTGTAGGCAAGCTATTCAAACGCCTACAGAGCCTGAGCGAGGAATACAAGGATGTGCTCATGCCCGGCTATACCCACCTCCAGGTAGCCATGCCCTCGTCATTCGGGCTATGGTTCGGAGCTTATGCCGAGTCACTTGTCGATGACATGCAGATGCTCGTGGCAGCCTACAACATAGCCAACCAGAATCCTCTCGGTTCGGCTGCCGGATACGGCTCCTCGTTCCCTCTTGACAGAGAGATGACAACGCGTCTACTGAACTTCGAAACACTGCACTACAATGTGGTGGCAGCACAGATGTCGCGCGGAAAGACAGAGCGAGCAGCCTCAATGGCAATCAGCGCCATAGCCTCTACCCTCGGACATCTCGCCATGGATGTGTGCATGTGGATGTGCCAGAATTTCGGGTTTGTATCGTTCCCGGACGAACTCACCACAGGCTCGTCAATCATGCCGCACAAGAAGAATCCCGACGTGTTCGAGATAATGCGCGGCAAGTGCAACAGACTGCAATCCATACAGAATGAAATAGCACTCCTTACGGCGAATCTGCCGCTCGGTTATAACCGAGACCTCCAGTTGCTGAAGGATATCATATTCCCCGCCACAACCGAAATGATACAATGCCTGGAGATGGCGGACTTCATGCTCCAGCACATACGCGTGAAGCGTGACATAATAGATGACCCTCGTTACGACTACCTGTTCACCGTAGAGGAGGTGAACCGTCTCGTACTTGCGGGGATGCCATTCCGGGAGGCGTACAAAAAGGTTGGTCTGGAGGTACAGGATGGCACATATAAGCCGGTCCGCAGCGTGCACCACACCCACGCAGGCTCAATCAACAACCTCTGCAATGCTGAAATAGCGCTGAAATTCCAGTCGCTCGCTGATAAATTCAAGTAATACAGAGAAAGTCAACATCCGGACCAATCCGGACGAACACATAATAACAACCAACCCTCAGCCGCAGATTCATGCGACTGAGGGTTGGTATATTTTTGACAATCTGTCTGAGGTCTGAATCTTAATCATCCTTGTCCATGAATTCGTCCTCATCCACATACTTCGGAAGGGTGAAGATGAATTCCAGACCTCCGGTGGAACGGTTATGCACCGAAATGGTTCCACCGAGCGACTGCACGGTACTCTTTACAATAGGCAGACCGAGTCCCGTACCGCCAGCCTTGCGTGAACGTCCCGTATCCACCCGGTAAAAACGTTCAAAGAGGTGAGGCAGATGGTCCTCACCCACCCCGGTTCCATTATCGTAAAACGAGAATACATAGAAACGGTCACTCTCGGATATGAGCCTCAGACCTATCTTAGTGCCGCCGGAGTGCATGGCGGAATTACGTATCAGACCGCATATCATACCGGATATCAGATTATAATTTCCGGTGACACAGCACCCGATAGGGATATCAAACATGAACTCCATGCCACCCGCAAGATTGTTGGCAGGGATATCATTGTCAATCTGATAGACGAGATCGTGCATATCCACCATCTCCACGGCAATCTTGTCACCTCCGTTCTCAAGACGCGTCATGGTCGAGACATCGTTGAGCAGAGCGGAAAGCCGCTCTATATTCTGAAGCATGCGCTGAAGGAATCTGTCGCGCGTGCCGGCATCCATATCCGGATCAGCGATTATAGACTCAAGATATCCCCGCACAATCCCGACGGGGGTCTTGATTTCATGATTTATGTTCTGCGTCATCTGCCGGGTCACACGGGCTTTCTCCTCAATGGCATGGACTGCGACCTTTCGCTCCTTCTTGATAAGTTCTATAGCGTTTCCTCGTTCACGGTAAAGCTTTATAATCTCACGTGAGATGTCGCCAAGCTCATTGGCTGGGAACTTATCCATACCTGTGAAATAAGCGCCGGATGCCGCCCTGTATGCGAAATCCTTGAGCAATGTGACACTTCTCGTGAGGCGCTTGAGCGAAAAATAAGTGACAACCATGGTGAGCAGAAAGCTCGCCACAATGACTATCCACACCGTGGAGTCAATGTCAATGGCATCATGAATCTTCTCATTGTAAGGCATGGCGGTACGCACCACTATCTTCCCGTCGGAACTTCCGGAGCTTGAATAGAAATATGTTCCCTCCTCTTCATCGCTTCCGAGCCCTAAATCGCCACCGGAATCCGTGAGTTTCCTCTCAAAATCAATCTCGTCGAGACGGTAAGGGATGGGGATACCGAGCGAGTAGACAAGGCGTTCGTGGGCTCCTGAAATGTCGTAGACACTTATGCGGACATCCTCAAACTTGGAACCTTCGAAGTACTGCTTGATAAATGACATAAACGGGCGCAGGTTGGCATTGTGCTCGTATGCTTCTATCACACGGTTGTCAATCAAGGCAAGCTCT
This sequence comes from uncultured Duncaniella sp., assembly GCA_958352885.1. Taxonomy (GTDB): domain Bacteria; phylum Bacteroidota; class Bacteroidia; order Bacteroidales; family Muribaculaceae; genus Duncaniella. The sequence continues at coordinate 320,719 of CATWQI010000003.1, read as the reverse complement.
CCATTAAGGACCTCTCTACGATAGTCTGCCTCACGCTTGTACTGATACCATATAATCAGACCGAACACTATGCACAGCCCTACCACCACCGGCCAGTAGAGTTGCCACTGGAAACTAATCCTTCTCTTTAAAACCATAGCCGAACCCGAGCCGGGTCACAATATTGTTACCATAATCACCTATCTTCTTGCGCAGACGAGTGATATTAGTATCAATTGTACGGTTGGTTACCACCACATCGTCATCCCACACATGTCGGATAATCTCCTCGCGCGAGTATATGCGGTTACGGTGGGTAAGGAAGAATGACAGAATCTCAAGTTCAGTCTTGGTGAGAGCAATCTTCTCTCCATCAAGGTAACATACCTTGTCGTTGGGGTCTATACGGAGGCCGTGGTACTCTATGTCAGGCTCCATCTCGGGTGCGTCGGTCGACACAGGGGAAGCATTACGGCGCGCCAGTTGCGCACGGCGCAGCACGGCATTGACCCTCGCAAGCACCTCGCTGATTTTAAACGGTTTGGTTATATAGTCATCAGCACCGATGTTAAGCCCCATCACAGTGTCATCCTCCCCGTTGAGGGCAGAACAGAATATAATGGGCACATCTTCTGTACCGGAACTGTTGCGCAGACGCTTAGCGAAGTCAAATCCGCTCAGTCGCTCCATCATAATGTCGACAATGAAAAGGTCATACCTCGAGAGATCCATCTCCAGCGCTTCCTCCGCGCTAAAGGCGGTATCCACTTCGTAGCCTTCCTTCAACAGGTTGTATCTAAGGATTTCGCAGATTGCTTCCTCATCGTCAATGACCAAAAGGCGGGTACTCATGATATATTCCGATATTATTTCGTTTCAAAAATGTTTTCAGATTGTGAACCGACAAAGTTTTGTAGTTGTTTCTTCATCGTGACGCTAAATTACAATATTTTTCATAGAGATATTGTTAATATAGGTTAAAATAAAGTTTCTTGTGAACTTTTATCCGTCCCAAGAGTTTTAAGGTTATAGTTACTATATTTGCACTGTGTTTTCATGGTATTAGATTTAAGGTTAAAGAATATAGGCTGTCGTGAGACAGCCTATTTTTTTTATTCTCCCAAGTCATCCCGTCCTTCGTCAGGACGCAAAGGCTATGATAAGCCAGGAGGAGATGCTCATATATATGAGCATGCCTATGATGTCGTTTGTAATGGAGATGAACGGACCTGTTGCAAGAGCGGGGTCTATCTTAAGCTTTTCAAGAGTCAAGGGGACAAATGTACCGAACACCGATGCAAACATTACCACACAGAATAGCGATATGGATACCGCAAATGTGGTCACCTCATGCCCCTTTCCTATGGTGAAGAAATTGTAGAGGAATACCAGCAGAGCTATGATGCATCCGTTAAGAAGCCCCACAGCCAGCTCTTTTAGCAACTGTTTGGTCGAATTCTTAATGTCAAGCGAACCATTGGCAAGACCTTGCACAACGATAGCCGACGACTGTGTACCGACATTACCGCCGGTACCGCCTATAAGCGGTATAAACAGAGCAAGCGCAGGGTCAACCACAAATCCGCCCTCGAACTTTCCGAGAATAAATGAATTGCACAGACCACCCACCATACCTATGAGCAGCCATGGCAGACGTGCCTTGGTCTGGGCAAAAAGTTTGTCGTCGGATTCCACATCGCCCGAAAGACCTGATGCCAGCTGGTAGTCACGCTCGCTTGAATCACGCACCTTGTCCATCACGTCGTCGACGGTGATGCGCCCCAGCAGACGCCCTATGGAATCAATGACAGGCATTGCCACAAGGTCATACTTCTCGAAGTCGAGAGCCACCTCGTCAATGGGAGTATCAGCTTTGACCGACACGGGGTCAGTCTCCATGACATGCTTGATTTTAGACACAGAGGGATGTGTGATAAGCTTTTTAAGCGGGAGAGTGCCACGCAGACGTTCCTCGTTGTCGACAACATACACGTAGTATACCTCGTCCATATCCTCTGCCTGCATTCTCATCTGCTTGATACATTCAGGCATACTCCAGTTCTCGTTGACGACTATCATCTCCGTGCCCATGAGACCGCCGGCAGTGTCTTCGTCGTACTTCAGCAGGTCAATAATGTCACCTGCCTGCTCCACGTCGTCGATATGGCTGAGAATCTTCTCACGCTCATCCTCGTCAAGTTCCTGGATAATGTCTACCGCATCGTCCGTGTCGAGGTGCTCAATCTGCTTGGCGATATCCTCGGCATCCATCTTCGAGAGGAGCTTCGCACGGTCATCCTCGTCAAGCTCCATAAGGACATCTGCCTGTGCGTCCTCGTCAAGGAGTTTGTACAGGTACTCAGCCTCATCCAAGTCGAGGTCCTGGTAAAGTTCGGCAATGTCTGCGGGGTGAAGATCGGCGAGTTCATCGCGTGCGGCAGCATCAGCTCTGTCCTCAATTATTTTGCGCAGATGCGCCAGATATTCGGGAGTGTATTCTTTCATTTTCCTTCGGCGTGATGGTTGGTGATGATGTTGGTAAGCTCTATGAATTGCGCCACCGTAAGCTGTTCGGGGCGCAAAGCTAACAACGGATCATCAGGCAACGGCACACCGGCGGGAAACATTCCGCGGATGGAGTTTCTAAGGGTTTTCCTCCTCTGTCCGAAAGCCGTCTTCACCACAGATTTGAACAAGCGTTCGTCACATCCGAGCGACTTGACATCGTTACGGACCATGATGATGACGCCGCTCTTCACCTTTGGCGGCGGATTAAACACCTTCTCGTCAACAGTAAACAGATATTTCACATCGTACCAAGCCTGAAGCAACACACTGAGTATGCCGCGGGCCTTGGTACCAGGGGCAGCCGCGAAGCGTTCAGCCACCTCGCGCTGAAGCATGCCTGAACAGCACACTACCTGCTCCTTGTAGTCAAGCACATGAAAAAATATCTGGGAGGATATATTGTAGGGATAGTTACCTATCACACAGAATTTCTGACCTTCGGGGTAAATGCTTGCCAGGTCGAGCCGCAAAAAGTCGGCATCGAGAATCCGACCTGCGAGGTCAGGATAATTGTAGCGCAGGTATTCGATGCTTTCACCGTCAATCTCCGCCACTTTCACATCATGTCCGGAGGCAAGAAGATACTTTGTGAGTACTCCCATACCGGGACCCACCTCCATTACCGGCAAGCCCTTCCAGGGGTCGAGTGTAGCAGCTATACGCTCCGCTATCGACTCATCAGTCAGGAAATGCTGACCTAAAGCTTTTTTGGGACGTACATCGCCTCCTCTTGATGCTGCGGATTGCCTTTTCTTCATCGTACCTAATCAGTTTTTTACGGCAAGCTGTCCGGGGATGCGTACAGAGATTCTCAACAGCACGGACAGCCACTGCGCCTAATCCGACTGCAAAGTTAGAAGTTTTAGCTGAATTTCGGGAGCGATTAAGCGATTATTTTCACCATAAGAGCCTCATAAAGCACACATCCGCACCGATTTTCAGCCGTCAGGGACAGTTTAACCATACCGGGTTCTAACAATCATTTGAACTTTTTAAGCCGATTTTTACAATCAAATCTCGAACCAAGCACCCATACGGGTGTTTGTATAGTACAGTCCGGGATACCGAAAGGAGGAACGGACCGCTCATGGTAGCCCCCGGCAAAAAAGCCGCACGGCTATATTGAGAAGAGTGATTCTCGCTTCGGCGATGTAATCACCCCGAAAGAAGTTCTTTAGCCCTAAAGAACTTGGTGAAAGAAGTTTGTTTCTTTCCCTATCTACTTTGCCCGGCAAGTGGTGCGACTCACCCGCCGGGCTTTTTTCTTGCATATTATCACTTTTGTTTATACCTTTGCGAGCAAATTGAAACTTTTACGGGCGTTCATCTTGCAATTTTTCACAACGCCAAAAAAAACACTGACAATTCAACATCAACACAATCCGATGAATCATTTCTCACTAAATCTCGCCCCTGATGCCGATGGTTTCTACGGTGAATTCGGAGGTGCATTTGTACCCGATATACTTAAGCCTAACATCACAGCTCTCAAGGAGGCTTATCTGAAATATATCGAGGATTCCCAGTTCCAGGAGGAGTTTGACCAGCTGATGCGCGACTATGTGGGGCGCCCTACCCCGCTCTATTATGCCAAACGCCTGAGCCAACGTTATAACACCAATATATACCTCAAGCGAGAGGACTTAAACCATACGGGCGCACACAAAATAAATAATGCCATAGGGCAGGTGCTGCTTGCCAAGCGTATGGGAAAACGCCGTGTCATCGCCGAGACCGGAGCCGGACAACATGGTGTCGCCACCGCCACCGTGTGCGCCCTCATGGGGATGGAATGTACGGTTTATATGGGAAAAGTGGATGTGGACCGGCAGCGTCCCAATGTGGAGCGAATGAAGATGCTCGGAGCAAGCGTGGTGCCTGTGACACAAGGTGGAGCAACACTCGCCGATGCAGTGGATGTGGCTCTCACCGACTGGTGCGAACATCCCGACGACACATTCTATCTGCTTGGAAGCGCTGTGGGACCCGATCCGTATCCCCAGATGGTGGCACGATTCCAGTCCATAATCAGCGAGGAAATCAGAAAACAACTGCTCGAAAAGACAGGTAAGGAGAATCCGAACTATGTGATAGCCTGCATAGGGGGCGGCAGCAATGCCACAGGTGCGTTCTACCACTTTATTCCCGAAGAGGATGTGAAACTCATAGCTGTGGAAGCCGGTGGCAAAGGTGTGGATTCAGGCAAGACCGCCGCCTCAATCGCCGTAGGGCGCGAAGGGATTATACACGGATTCAAGACAATGGTTCTGATGGACGAAGAAGGGAATATCGAGGAGCCATACAGCATCTCGGCAGGACTTGACTACCCGGGCATAGGTCCGTTCATATCCCATCTCGCAAAGAGCGGACGCCTGAGGGTGGAGGCTGTAAACGATGACGAGGCTCTCGCCGCAGCACACACCCTCACATCAATCGAGGGCATAATCCCCGCTCTTGAAAGCTCACATGCCCTCGGGATACTTGACAAGATGGAATTCAAACCGACCGACACTGTGGTCATCAACGTATCGGGCAGAGGAGACAAAGACATGTCGACCTATCTTGGAATTCCGGTGATGGAATAGAAAACACGCTGACCCGCCAAAACTTCTCTTAAATAAATTACCCCTGCCACATACAGATGCGGCAGGGGTAAAAGTTATATCAACGGATTATCAAAAATCCATATGAATCGAAGTTATTACTGCTCCAAGGTGCCAAGTTCACGCACGGCACCAGTGAGAGGGTTGAAGTGAAGATAGGACGGGGCCTTCTTCGATGTGAAGAGCGACGGATCAAGTCCGAACACCACTCCATACTGTGCCACGTCAAAATCCTTATTGACAAGCGTTTTCCCGTCCATTTCAAGCTTCACCTGCGCTGTGCCCGGAATGCGGTAAGCCACACCGCCTTTGGGGAAAGTCTTGGTAACACCCTTTTCGTTGACAGGAAGCTTGCCACGTGTAAGCGGAGTCACTGTAATATAGACCGGAGCACCGGAGAGGTCAGAGGCATCCACAAGACCGTCAATAGCGGATAGCCTTGCCACAACCGAACGTCCGGAAGCGCCCTCGTCAGGCACATACACTGTGTATGTGCGCACTTCCACAGAAGTCTGGGTGGTGCCGAGGAACATCGCAGTAAGAGCCTCCTCCTGGGCTGCCAACTGTTCCAGAGCAAGCTTCATGGCAGCTCCGTCAGACGGCATGGCGTCAGCCTGTCCGGATATTATCTCATTACGGTTGGTGCGCAACTCATATATCTTAGATGCGGCAAGCTCGGCACGCTTGGCGGACGAGCGGCTTTGTATCATCTCAGGAGTCATTGCCTGCTGTGCCACAGGCTTCTGGAGTATGGTAGGTTCAGCTGCCACGCTCTTCGGGAGCGGAGTGAGAATCACATCGCCGTCATACGACTCGTCATTTATAGAGATGGGGAAATTATCGTCGCTTACCATGATAAATGTGCCTGTGCCCCCCTTGAGAGTCACGAGATAGCGCTCGTTCTCGTCAGCTATCGCCACGGGATTGACCACAGCGTCAACTATACGCCATGATGTGGATTCCTTCAGTATCGGGGTTGTGTCAAGATACTTTTTGGCATACTGGTAGAATTCGCCGGGCGTTTTCACGGTCTTCTCAGCAGCTATCGTGACCTCAAACGCCGTGAGTGGGAGCGTGTAAATCAGTCCGTACTCACTCGCCTTAGTGGCTGTGAGCTTCGAGGTGGACTGTGCGTGCGCCGGCGCGATTGCGAGTGCGGCAGCGGCGAGCAGAGTAAATATCTTTTTCATCGTTTTTTCAGAGTCGGTTTGTGATTTATTTCATAATGAGCTTGATAGCCTTGCCTATATTTTCAGCTATATCCATTGCCGTCACACCGTATTCGCCATGCTCTTCAGCGGCAATGTCGCCGGCAAGACCGTGGATATGCACACCAGCTACGGCAGCCGTCTCGGGCTTATAGCCCTGGGCAAGCAGCGAGGTGATGACACCGGTAAGCACATCGCCGCTTCCAGCCGTAGCCATGGCGGGATTGCCTGTAGAGTTGAAGAAAACTTTCCCGTCGGGGCGCACCACGGCGGTATGGAAGCCCTTAAGCACTATCATGAGTTTGTACTTGTGGGAGATATCCAGAGCTTTGAGCAAGCGTGCCTCGGCGGAAGCCTGCGAACCGAATATGCGGTCAAACTCTCCCGCATGCGGGGTAAGGATGCTGCCCGGCGCCACATGGTCAATCAGCGAGGGGACTTGCGAAAGGATATTGAGCGCATCGGCATCAATCACCATAGGGCGGCGGATAGTCTTGACAAGCGTCTCAAACGCCCCCTTAGTGGCATCGTTTGTCCCTATGCCGGGACCAACGCCGATAGCGGAGTAATTGTAGCGCGGAGTCATGTCGCTGATGAGTATCTCTTTCCTGTCAGGCGAGAACAAAGCTTCGGGAACCTGCGACTGAATGATATTGAATCCGTCACGCGCACTGTGGATGGTCACCTTGCCGGCTCCAGCCCGAAGAGCCCCGCGCCCCGCCAGAACCGCCGCACCCATCATGCCGTAACAGCCGCAGAACAGGAGCGCATGCCCGAAATCAGCCTTGGAGCTGAAATCCGGACGATGGTGAAGCACCTGGCGAATGTCGGCACGCTCCACGTAGTAATATTTGGTATGAGTCTCATTGATGGCACGCTGGCTCAGACCTATGTCTATCACCTTCCATTTTCCGACCATCGGGGCATTATCGCTCAGAAAGAAAGATAAGCGTGGAAATTGGACTGCCATAGTGAGATTGGCATGCACGACATTGCGGGCAAGCACCCGTGAGTTCCAGTCACCGAACAGACCGGAAGGGATGTCAATGGAGATTACAGTGGCACCCGACTCGCTGATATTGCGTGCGAGAACCGTGTATCCACCCATGAGCGGGTCACGCAACCCTGTGCCGAACAGACCGTCAATCACCAGATGATTGGGGGTAATGACGGGAATTTCCGCACTGTCAATGATTTCCGTGAGGTTCACATTCCCAAGTGACAGCAATTTCATCTTTGCCTCGCGGCAGTCGCGTGAAAGGCTGTTGCCTTTGAAGTTAAAGAGCAGTATATGAGGATTGAATCCGGCTTCTATAAGCAGTTTTCCCACTATCAGCGCATCCGCTCCATTATTGCCGGAACCGGCAAATATGATGGTAGGTTTCGATGGATTCCAGATGGCAAGAATCTCATTGACAACACCTTCAGCTACCCTGTGAATCAGTTCTTGAGAGCTCACGCCCTCCTCTTCGATAGTCACACGGTCAATATTCCGGATACTTTCTGTGGTAAAAATTTTCATAACAAAGGCTTGAAAAAATGGTGAATTGCAATAACCCACGCAAATTTACGAAACATAGCCGTGATAACCAAAGACTGACGCTCCAAAAATTTTCACCGAATTACCTCATACTCCAGACCCGCCTCTTCAAGGCTGCGGCACAACTCACACTCCGGGGCAACGAGCACACGCCTCACCCCCATGAGCGACAGTAGCGGAAGGTCATCCTTATGGTCGGTAACCACACAACTTATCTCCCACCCCCGGTCAGCCGCATAGCGTTGCGCCCTTGCGAGCTTTTCCGCACCCCTGTTTTCGCAATATCCATCAATGTCGGGAGCGGATTCGGTGGCTGTATACCCGTCGGCACCCAATGCCTTAGCCAATTGCTGCATATAAACATCCGGGGCGGCAGTGGCAAGTAGAATCCTTACCCCCCTATCCTGCTGGTCACGAATAAGTTTCATGACTTCGGGATGCACTTTAGCCATCAGCAGGTCAATAAACCGGGCCATCCGTCCGCTGTCAGACATATACTCCTCTGCCATAAGGTGGACAGGATGCTTCATGACCCTGTGCGTGATGAGGCGGAGGCGACGCGCCAACAACCGCAAGGCTATAGCCCATATCAACTGGACATCACATTCCGCAACTGCCCCGCGCAGCATGAACCGTATCATCTCACGCATAGAATTTCCGCGAATCACGGTTCCGTCCACATCCACGACAGCGCATGGAATTCTTACTTTTTCATATCCGTCGACCATGGGAAGCGTATCAAAGTGTTATCATCATAAAGCATATAGTCGGGGCGCACCAGCGGAGCGCTTGTGGTGACAGTCAGCACGGCGGAACGGCATTGTGACATAGGCAATTCACGCTTCACAGCCGACACGACCGCAGAGAGTGTGGCTCCGCTGTCAACCGCGTCATCCACCACAAGGATATTACATCCGGAGCGGGCAAGCAACTGCGACGGAAGCTCGACATCGTCCTTAACCGGATGCCGGCGCATGCTTAATATCCCGGATTCCAACAACCTCAGTCTATCAAGGACGGGGTAAGGGAGAAAGCGCAACATACTCTTCATTTTGCCTTTCCATCGTGAAGAGGGACGGCTCAGTCTTACATATCCCACCGGGATACGGCCCATTATTCCTGACATAGCCGCAGCCACATAGGCTCCTCCTTGATATATCCCGACAATAATGTCAGGGGTATAACCGGATGCTTTGACTTCAGAAGCAAGCCTGGAGCACAGAGAAATGAACTCTGACTCGTCGACGGTGACGACACGCTTGCCGGAGACCGGACGGTATACTATACGCGACAGCATAGCGAACACATTGTCACTGAAAAAGCTTGCGAGCGCACCTGCCTTATTTTTAATCCTGACACGGGGATTGAACAGGCTATGCCATCTGTAACTCTTTATCACATCACGGCACTTCCTAATCTCATCCGTGTACCTCTGAGGCTCAGGCGATATAAGCATGAGGGAGAGCATATTGAAATTGGCGCTCAGACGGCGGTCGTGGGCAGCAGGAAGGAGTTCGGGACAGTGCCCGGAAATATACCGTTCCATGCGCTCAGTCACCGCAAGCACATCGAGCCGCTCGGAGGAGAACACTGACAGGAAGCTTGACTGATTACGACGGTAGAAGTACACTACGCTGCGGGTTACCGCCACTTTTCCCGCCAACAGATACGCCCGGTAAAAAAAGTCCAAATCCTCATACCAGATTCCGGAAGTGAAACCCACCCGGTCAAAAAGGCTCTTACGGTAAAGCTTGGCACATGCCGAGGGATACATGCCCGGACGCTGGTAGAGCGTGCGCCCCACAGCCTCGACTGCGGAAAGCACTTTAAATGCGGAGTCATACTTCCCGTCCGCCTCATCATACCGGCAGGCACGATGAAATCCGGCGGTCACGATGTCACATCCGGACTTGCACGCCACATGAAACATAAGCGACAACGCACCCTGATAAAGGCAGTCGTCACTGTCAAGAAAAGCAATCCATTCCCCTCTCGCATTGGCAACCCCATAGTTGCGCGCATCTGCGAGTCCGCCGTTGGACTTGCTCAACAGCCTGAAACGGCTGTCACCGCCGGCTGTCGCAACCGCAATGGAGGCGGTACGGTCGGTGGAACCGTCGTCGACTACAAGCAACTCATAGTCCGGAAACGACTGCGCAAGAACACTCCGGATTGCTTCCGGCAAGTATTCCTGCGCATTGTAAGCGGGTATGATTACTGAAATCATTTCGTCAAGGTGAACCCTGCCGTTATGCCGTCATATTGGTTGAGCAGAGCCGACATTGTCTTGATAGAGCTATTGCCTGTCAGATTGCCCACACGCTCCAGCAGGGTCATGAGTTTGGACACATCGAAGGTCAGGTCCATCTTGCTGCCGTTCATGACTATGTATGATTCCATTGAACCTACGTTAATCTTTTTAAGCGCCTTGAAGTTGAATATGAAGTTACCGCTCTCCGCATCCTTTGTGATGGTGCCGCTGAGGGTGGCAAGATTTGCCTTGAAAGTGAAAGTCGAGTCGGAATTTATAGTGATTACCAAGGCGTTGAGACCAGCCATCTTGTAATAAGGCGCAAGTTTGCTCTCAACCTGCGATGCAGCTGCCGCCCCGCCTGCCTTCATCAGGAAATTGTCGCTCTTGAATGTCACTGCCGGAGAGTCATATTTCCATGTGCCGACGAGTTTGTCCACAGTTAGCGACTTCGAACCGACCCCGAGAGCATTTGCAACGCCTGAAAGCAAGTCACCCAGACCGCCTGATTTATCGCTCTGCTCCGAGTCACCGGTGCTGTTACTTGAACTGCCGTTGCCAAACAAATCGCTTATATCCCATGCTTTGGCCTCGGGTACGGCTACCCCTGTCACAATAGCTAAAGCCAGTATTACCAATAGTTTTTTCATTCAGCAAAGTTACAACCTAATTCCCGAATTATCAAAAAAAGTCCACATCTACCCCACAAATCCAAACAAACGCCACTGTTTATTCTACGAAACATCCCTAAATCCGGCAAGATTAACAATCTTCCATTTCTCGTCTTATCCTCCCTCTTACCCCCATGGTAAAACTATTTTCAACTTTTGGTCGCATTACCATGAATGGATATTTTCATCTAATGCTTATACTTTCAAGTTAATTATAGTCACTTTCTATTGAAAGTACAAATTGTTCCCCACTGGGACTTGACTACTAATTTTTCAGGCGTCAGTGACAATATTTCATACCAATCCGTAACGTATTCAGTATAAGGAGGGAGTTTCGGTGATTGTTTACGATAGAATATTATGTATTGACCCATATTGCTTACTCCCACTTTTTCGTGATTGAACTCAGTCTCTTTGGTTTGGGACAAATAATATTCAAGAACAAACTCAATATTCTCTCCATCCTCAAATTCCATAACCCGTGTATGGGAATCTTTATCGAAACTCCATTTATATATATTATTACCGAAACTCGGAGTTTCTTGAACCCATGTTTTGCCACTCAAAAGAGATGCTGGAAACCCTTTCTGAGCATTCGCATAAAAACTAAACACACAGACAATAAATAGATATCCTATAATACGTTTCATTTCCTAACTGTTATTTTATATTTATTTAACGTGTTGATAAAATTTGATGCCGGGCCCACCATGCATTTACCACTACCAGGTAACCATCTTGTATGCTCTGCACGGTAACACTCTTTCAAACTCAACTCTGTTTCGCTTTGCTTGTGCCAAGACATAATCTATTTCTTGTGGGATTCCTGTATCGGAGTTCCCACAAGAAAATAGGGATATGGAAAGTATTATTATAAGGAATTAATCGTTTCATTTATAATAATGTCACCACTTAGTCTTTAACCACCATGATAAATTGCTTTTATTTCTGATGTCTTCCTTTATTTTCGAATATGCACACCCTATCCCATGGAGATTTCACAATCAACTGTTTTGAAGATATGCCAAGTATTTCATAACAATCAACAAACCACTTAACCTCTCCCTTATATTCTACTTTCCTGTAAAATATGATGAATTCTCCCTTGCTGATTTTTCCTATTTTCGTGCGGTCAAACACCATATCTCTCGTTTGCGAAAGATAATAGTCCATTTCGGTCACATATGCTGAGTCACGATGTTGTACCCAACGGATATGTTTATTATCTTCAAAAGTCCAATTGTTAACTATATCTATTTCATCAAAGTCCGGCGAAATTTGCTCCCAATCTATTCCTTTAATTGATTCAATTGAAAATTCTTTTTTTGCAGCCATTGAAAAAGCTATTAGGCTGATAAATACTGATATTATACCTATTTTTTTCATTTTGCTTATTTCTTTTTAACTGTAAACTTATATAATGGATCGCTAAATAACGATGATGGTGCAACCATACAGAATCCTAACGCTGGGTCAATATAAATAATTTTCCCATTTTGTCTGTAACCAACCGCAACTATATTATGATAATTTTCTTGATCTATTTGTATGGCACATACTACTGGAAATCCAGAGTTAATTGACGATCTTATACTGCTACATTTCTCAATATCAAAAAACGTTTTATATAATTCTATCATGCCATTGGTAGTTGCCCCATTAATAATATTTACCTCATTTTGAGTCTTTATTTGTTGTATCGCAAACTCACTTAAACTGATCTTCCCGCCAAAAATTTCAGTATCAATATAATTCATACAGTAGATAACACAAAGACCTTTCATTTGGGGTATCATATACAAATTTATACCATCCCTTACAAGTTTGTCCCCTGATTCTTTTATATATACAGCGGTAACATTATCTTGGCTCGTACTTCCAGATGTATTACCTCCAGTTGAAGGAGGGTTGTAAGGAGGGTAATATGGAGGATGGTTAGATGGATAATCTGGATTTGAAGGAAAGTTCGGAAATGGAGGGTCTGGCGGATTAGGCAACGAAGGTATATCACCTCCCCCTGTCCCTCCACCGTTGCCACCACCGCCGGGAACAACAATTTCAGGAAGAGTGATACCGCTTCCCCAACCGCCAAATTCATCACCGCTCCGGCTTATGGCACGCACATTTCGTGTAAGTGACTTAATCGAAATCATTTCAGACATTTGCTTAAAATCACGGCTCCAATCAAAAGCCCCATCATATACTGACAGCGATTTCTGAAGCTCACCATTGACATAAATATCAATTTGCGCTGTAAAGTTAGTAGTTACTGTTGAATAAACAACTATGCCTGAAAATTTTGTTTCATCGCTACCGCACACAAACATATTGGACACGTTCATCCGATTGTCAGTCGAACATGTAGCATCAGGTATAAGAGACAGCATGAAGCAGCTCCACTCTCCGGTGTTAACATCCCGCTGAATCACCAACTTTTGGGCGATTGCCGTGTGATAGGTTTCTTCCTCATCCTTCTCTTCAGAATTAGTGTACATAGTTGCCTCGTAAGTAGCTTCGGGGGATCACATTGCTCGGTTTTCAGGGTTTGTTGGTCTCATGTTTTGATGAAGATAAGTTAATTCCGCATTTCCATCTTTTTCCGCATACGCAATGTTTGTAGAGCATATTACAATAAATGCTAAAAGTAGGTTGAAGATTGTTTTCATGAAATAAGTGTATAGAGTCTGATTACAAAATTATGCCAAAACGTTATATAATCATTAAAAATCCGCAGATTTAACACATTGTGCACCCATACGCAATGCGCTATTAATCAACGCGATACATACTGTGATTATCTTCAAAAATTGTGCATGGCAAATTCCGTGATAATCACACACTTATAAATCAAATGGGGAGATTAATTAATTGTTAAAAAACGCAAAATAGCCAATTAATATTCAAATTCTTTTAAGAACCGGTAACTATCCAACGGATTTTCCTCAATAATTTTCTTTTTAAGCCTTAACCTGCGTGAATAAAATGTATTTCTGTTAAGCCTCAAAATCAAATAGCAGACAGGCACAGACAAACGCATAGCCGAACATATAAACAGACGATAATCCACTTCATCAAGATCTGACATTTGTTCCCTGAATTTTTCCACAATATTATCATGCGTCCGATTAACTATATTTTCAAAATCTGAAAACAAACTCTCATCTGCGGCTATGCTATTGATTATTTGCATTGCTTCATTGGCAATCTTGTTCTTTGCGCTATCTCTTTGCGCTGAATCATGATATGTCTCACATAATATTTTGATTGTCTCGAATCGCGACAATTTCAAAGCATTGATTTGATTTTCGTTTTCGCTATTGCTATTTATCGCCTTTTTTAATTCTTCCGCCATATCCATTATCTCCTCCGCCTTTTGCCTTTGCTCCCGGCGGTGGACATAAATAATATACATGACGAAAGTAACCAAAACTATAATTATAATGAGAGCTGCGGCAAATTGCACAGTCCTTGTATGCAATGCAGTTTCCCTTTCCTGTAATTCACTTTCATTATAATCCGAAACTGCTGATGCAACATTTTGAGTAATTATACCTTTAAAAGTCTCTTCATAAAGTCGGGTCATCTTATAAAGATGTCTATACGCATCCTCATATTTACCCATTTCAGATAACACCCCGGAAGGCAAAGGTATACTATCCCCAAACACAGACACAACCGAATCCATCAATGCCGACGCTTCACTGTGATTTCCAATATCCCATAACGAGCTAATCACCATGAAATAATTTTCATGAGAAATTTTATCCGGTGCGAACGCCTTCAGTCGATTAAAGTAATTTATCACCTCGGAATTACGTTTCAATTTATAATAGCAATACATATAATGGTCCAGTGACGCTACAATAAAGATAGTATCATTTTCTGCCACTGCATCGGCATACTGTATGTCAAGTTCTCTTATCGCGGCATCGGAGTATCCAGCATTGGTCAACGCAATTATGAGAGCTTCGCATGCATACTTACTAAAAATTGTATCGCAACTCTCATTAAAAGCAGCAACAGCATCTGATGCATATTTCACTTCCTCTTCAGGTAAAACCGCACGATTATATACTTCTGCAAGAGCCAGGCGTATGCGACCCAGCCAGAGGTATTCATTGTTTTGGTCAGCGAGCTCTTCGGCTTTTAACAGGGTGATTATAGCTGAGGCATAATTCCCGGCATTTGTCTTGATAATACCGCTATGGTACAATGCAAGCATGGCAGAATGTTCATCTGAACTTCCGGAGAAATAAGATGTTGCAACTGTGATTAGCGAGTCGTCTATCTCGTCTATATAATTCTTGTGTCGTACTCGGGTAAGGAGGAGTGCATATCTTGCCATATCCTGTCGGTCTGCCGACAGGAGATTTTCCGCCAATAAGGAATCTTCCAACAGTGACAACGCCGAGTCCGGATGTGACTCCATTAGCTCCTCCGCACGTCGAAGCGTATCGGACAAAACCTCCGCCTTACGGTCACAGGCAACCAAAAGCAAGGTTAAGATGTATAAAGCAATTATCACCAATAAGTTTTTCATTCATTTCTGCCTCTTGCTCTTTGTCAACAAATAGGGTTAGTATGCGAGTGTGATGTTGTCGAGCCAGAGCTGACTGCCGAGCGATGTAGCTGTGCGGGCATCCGGATGTGTTGCAACACCGGCTGTCTCCTCGGCTATCGTGCCAATGGCCTCGGATGACGCAAACATCACCTTGATGCGTGTAGCCTTGATGCCGAATGACTCGTAGTCGAGCGGCACGCTGAATGCCGTGTAACCTGTGGCAAGCGGGAGTATGCGGTGACCGGAGGCTATGACCACCTCCTTGCCGTCACTCTCACCTATCACTTCCACGAGCGCAAGTCCGCGGTCGTTCCAATTGTCCTCGGAAGGGGCGTACATATAGAACCCGTTGAGCGACAGAGGCCGCGAGCTCCAGGAGATACCCTCACGGTAGGTCTCCACACCGGTGGACGGGTCAAAGGCGTAATCACCAAGGAAGAGCTTGCCGGCGGCACGGTGGGCTATGCGGGGAATATTGAGCGAATAGTCAAGGTATGGCTCGCCGGTCTGGGCATAGTCGGGTATCTGCTCGCCGTCAAGGTCAAAGGCGACACTGCGGAGCGACACTGCGAAATCGCCGCTCTTAACGTCACTGACCGTGAACACAGAGGGCTGCATATACCACGTGTTATGGTTACGCGCCGAGCGGTTGAATGTCTTGGCGTTTGTGTTCGCCCAGCCTTTCGGCACAAGCTGGGAGAACGACGTATGGTTCTGCCAGTTGAAAATCTCGACGGTGGTCTGCGAGTACCGTCCGCCGCTGGGCAGATTCTTGTAATTCACGCCGTCGTTTCGCTCCTCGAAGTCACTGTTGGGCAACTGGGGGGTATCCTCGGTCTTCACGGTCACCACTTTGGTAAAATCATCGGCATCCGGGGCACTCATCATTGTGGCTCGGAAACGATAGGTGGTTGACGGCTTGAGACCAATGACCGTGAGTATCCCCTTGGACCGGTCACGTGACAGCACAGAACCTCGCTCATCGTTGGCATAGATAGTCACATTGTCGGTGATAATGCCCAGCATCGACTCATCGGCAGCGACAATCCTGACCACGCAGAAATTGGCGAACGCATCCACATCGATTGTAAATTCCGGCATCACACGTTCTATGGTGACCGTAGCTCTCACCTCATCGCAATATAGCACTCGCACGCTTACCGGTTCGCTCCCTTCAGGTAGCGCAAAAGAAACCACATATACCGACTCACCGGCAGTGACAATTCCGCTCACAGGAACTTTATCCCATATTCCGCTGCCCGATTCCTTCTCAACTTCTATCTCAACATGCTGTGAAAAACCGGGTGCGGAGGAGCGCACGTGTATAGCCCCGGTGTTAAGTCCTACTATCGACTTGTCAACCGACAGTATCTCAATCTCCACCGGCGTGGTGCGCACTTTTAGCACTGCGGGTTCGCTTGCCCGGTGCGTGGCATCCTCCGCAAGGAGGGTGAATGTCGACAGTGAGTTTTCGGTTGTGAGATATACCAGATTGGACAGCAAAGCAGAGAAATCGACCTCAGTCTTGTCTGCGGTTTCAGATATGACCAGACCGCTGCCGGCGAGTGCCGACCGCTGGTCAGCCGTAAGGTTAAGCAAATCCACCTGGACGGGCAGACCGGCTTCAAGCAGCGACGCCGATGCTATGGACAGATAAAGGTGCTCAAGTGGAGAAGCGCTTTCGACCGAAGCGATGACCGGATATGCGGGAGTATCACCCTCGGGCAGCGACATTTCCACTCCGGAAGTCCATCCGGAGGTCGTGACCGCCGGAGGTGTGAGTGAGATAAACGATTCTGTCAGTTCCACACTTGTGACCTGTCCGGCAACCGACACCGTCACGACAGGCGTTGCTGAAACCTCGCTGACACTTACGCTGAAGTCATAAAGGACACAGCTCCGCATCCCCTCCACTGTGGCGGCGGGAAATGTCACAGAGCGACCGTCGGGAAGCCCGAGTGTCAGATAAAGCCTGGCGTCACCCGGCTGAAGATAGAGCAAGCGCTCCTCTCCGGGGGTAAAATCAAAATAACCGCCTATGCCGGAATTAATCCTTGCCGTCACCGAGCTGAACACGGCTGACATCTCCGGAGCAAAGCGGACAGAGACTGCGCAGCTTTTCAAATCCACCTGAAGTTCCGCATCAGTCATCGAGCCGTCGGCCACCTGAACCACAGTCTCACCATAATAATATGGTTGCTCAAACCCTTCGGTCATTTCATTGCCGAAGCCGGCGGTGATGCGGTATGTACCCACAAAATAGCGTTCCCCTTGCGGGAAATCGGCAAACGACTCCCACGTATGCCGGTAATTTCCCTGCACGTCACTCATTGTCACCGTCACATCATTGGGCGGCGTGACGCTGACATCGGCAAGCAGTTCGCCGGAAGGCGACTTAAGCACTGCGTCAGCTGACACTGAAAGAGTCAGCTCTCCAAAATGGGAATTAACGGAGGAATCGTAGTCACTGCATCCCGGCAGAAAAGCCGTGACAGCCATGACTATCAGCATAATGCGGGTCAGTCTTGTCATTAGAGAGTCACATGGTTCGCTGCTATGGGAGCATTGAGGAAAATTTCAGCCAGTTCGGTAAATTTAGTCGGATTCTCGGTGGTAAGATATGTACAAGTGCCACCCTTGGTGCATTTTGCATCCATTTCGGGGTGACGTCGCAGGTAGTCCTTCAGGCTTGCCGCCACAAGTTCGCCCTGTGTGACAATCTGAGCCCTGTCACCTACCTGACGGCGTATCTTGTCAAGCAGGAGAGGATAATGGGTACATCCGAGCACCACAGTGTCAATCTCAGGCTCCTCGCCAAAAAGCTGCTCAACATATTTCTCAACAAAGTAATCGGCACCGGGGGAGTCAAATTCTTTGTTCTCCACCAGCGGCACCCACATAGGGCATTCAACCGACACTGTGCGGTACTGCGGGAAGAATTTGGCTATCTCTATGTCATAGGTACCCGAACTGATGGTTCCGGGTGTACCGAGCACACCGATATTGCCGTTCCTGGTGATTCCACCAAGAGCCTCCACAGTAGGGATTACCACCCCGAGCACACGGCGGTCAGAGTCAAGTCCGGGCAAATCCTTCTGCTGAATGGAGCGCAATGCCTTGGCGGATGCTGTGTTGCAGGCAAGCACCACCAGATGGCATCCCTTCTCAAACAGAGACTGCACCGCCTGACGGGTAAACTCGTACACCACATCGAACGAGCGTGTGCCATACGGAGCCCTGGCATTGTCGCCAAGATATATATAATCATATTCGGGGAGCTGCTTGCGCATCTCTCTCAGAATGGTCAGACCACCGTAACCTGAATCAAAAACTCCGATTGCACCGGGAGCGGAAGGTAGCATAATATGTCAGTTAAAAATTTATAATTCGAATCCTTTAATTACTTATATCTCCGACTGCAAGCAAAACACTTGACAGCCGGAGATAGTTTAATGTCAAAACGCGAATGAAACGCGAGGGGAAGAGTCAGTCAAATCAAGCCACCACTGTGAGCAGATAGTCATAGAAGTAGCTTACGATACCGAGGCCGATGATACCTGCCACGCAAATCCACATGCCGAGACGTTCGGTGCATGCAGAGCGGAAATTCGCGATAGGTTCGTCGCTGTCATTGATGAACATAGCCTTCACCACGAGGAGATAGTAGTAAAGAGAGATGATAGTGTTAATCAACGCTATGAGCACGAGCACATAGAGAGCAGCCGATTCGGTCCCGTTGAGCGCGCTGGTGAACACAAAGAACTTGCTGAAGAATCCTGCGAACGGCGGGATACCGGCGAGCGAGAACATGGCAAGCATCATTGTGAACGAGAGACGCGGATTAGTCTTGTACAGACCGTTGTAATCGGTCATATCCACCTTGCCGGTAGCATTCTCGATAGCGCCGATCACACCGAAAGCTGCAAGGTTGGAGAATACATAGACAAGCACATAGAACATCAGGGCTGATACTCCCATCGCATTGTCGCCGATAACAGCAAGCATGATATAACCTGCCTGCGAAATGGATGAGAATGCGAGGAATCGCTTCATGTTGACCTGACGTATGGCAAAGAGGTTACCGACGGTGATGGTGAGGATAATCAAGGCATAGAGCATCCATTCCCACGCATCGGCATAGATGGTACCGAACACCTCGGTGAGCACTACGAGGAATGCGAATGCTGCCGAACCTTTGGAGATCACAGACAGATAAGATGTGACCGAGGTGGGAGCACCCTGGTAGACATCGGCTGTCCAGAGATGGAAGGGAACAAGCGAAATCTTGAATCCGAAACCTGCAATGACAAAGGCAAGGGCAACAACCATCATCACACCGAAGTTGGCGCGCACCATTATATATATACCATCATAATAGAGTGTGCCGCAGAGACCATAGACAAGCGACAGACCCATCAGCAGGATGGCTGAGGAGAATACGGCTGTGAGCACATACTTGATGGCAGCCTCATGGCTCTCATAACGGTTCTTGTCGAATGCCACAAGCGCGCAGAGAGGGAGCGATGCGGTCTCGAGACCGATAATGAACATAAGGAAGTGACGGCTCGAAATCATGAAGTACATGCCGAGCAGTGTCAGCAGAATCAATTCGTAAAACTCGCCGCGACGCACCGCTGTAAACTCCGAGTTTGCCCATTTGACAGACTGGATGAGCACGATGAGCGCACCGACATTCAGAATATTCTTGATTGCCACCAGCACGGGGGAGGTGACATACATTCCTGCAAATGCCTCCGCATCGGTCAGATTAACCGGGCAGAAACCGAAAGCGGTAACAACCGCCATGAGCACGCATGCTATAGCCGGAACTGCCTTGGTCGCCTTGGGTGACGCGAATGTATCGTAGAGGAAGACTAATAGGAATACGATTAACAATCCTATTTCCTGCTTGAGTGCTAAAAACTGTGAGTAATCCATTGCTATTAATCTTTTATTAGTTCAAACCTAAAACTTTGAAGATATCAGGGCTGAATGTGAACTTGATAAGGTCAGCGAAGAAGTTGGGGAAGCAACCTATCGCAGCCACACACACGATAAGAGTGGCTGTAGAAAGACGTTCCCACCACTTTGCGTCGGTAAGGCTGAGGTGATGCTGGTCATACACCGGACCGTAAAGCAGCTTGCCTACTACACGGAGGATATATACCGCAGTGGTGACAATTGAGCTGCATGCCAGAATCACGAACACACGGTGGAACATGTCAGTGTGCTGGAACGAACCTACGAAGATGGTCATCTCAGCCACGAATCCTGACAGACCGGGGAGACCGAGCGATGCCATACCGGCGATGACGTAGCATACCGACAGATACGGGAGTATCTGCATCATACCGCCCATCTCACGGATGTCGCGGGTATGGGTACGTCCGTATATCATACCGATGAGGGCAAAGAAGAGAGCTGTCATCAGACCGTGTGAGAGCATCTGCATGATTGCACCTGTCATCGCTGTGGTGTTGAGCATAAGGATGGCGAAGAGCACCAGACCGCAGTGTGAAACTGACGAGTATGCATTGATGTACTTGAGGTCGTTCTGCACACATGCGCTGAAAGCACCGTAGACCACAGATATACCGGTGAGGATGATAAAAATCCAGGCAAGTTCCTGCGCAGCCTGCGGCATAAGATAGATAGCCACACGGAAGCAACCGTAGCCGCCAAGCTTCATAAGCACACCAGCATGGAGCATTGACACCGCCGTGGGTGCTGAAGCGTGACCGTCAGGTGACCATGTGTGGAACGGGAACATGGCACCGAGGACACCGAATCCGACAAAAGTCATCGGGAAAAGGAATGTCTGCCAGCCATGGCTTATAGAGGCGTTATCTACAATCTCAAGTATGTTCCATGTCAAAGGCTGTCCTGCAGGGGCTGAATGATAATAGATACCGATCAGACCAAGCATAAGGAATGCCGAACCACCCATGAGCATAAGGGTAAGCTTCATGGCTGAATAGTTCTTGTTGCCGCTGCCCCATACACCGATAAGAAGGTACATCGGGATAAGCGCGACCTCATAGAACATAAACATGGTGAAGAGATCAATAGAGATAAAGAATCCGTATACACCAGTGGAAAGGAGCATAAGCCAGAGGAAGAACTCCTTTGGTTGAGGAATCTCCCAAGAAGCGAAGCTGCCTGTGATAAGGATGAAACCTGTGAGGATGAGCATGGCGATTGAGATACCGTCCACACCCACGGCAAGATGGATGTTGAGCGGAGCAAACCACGACCATGAGTCCACATAGAGCATCGGAGCCTCAACTCCGGTGGCACGGATTGCGAGATAATCAATAAGGAGCCATACCGAAAGTGCGGTCAGGGCTATAGACCCTGTCACAGCCACGGCACGAATCTGCTTGATATTCTGACAAAGGGCGAGTCCCAGCAGCATAAGCAGGGGTATCACCACAAAGTAGATTAATATATTTGAAAACATATCGTTACTATATTTACTACATTTACATTAGGTTCAGAGGACACATACGGCTGTGATGAGACCGAGGACAACTGCTCCGATGAGGTACCACCAGATATACATCTGAACTTTACCGCTCTGCAAGCCCTTGATAGCTCCTGATGCCTGGTTGGTGATGAATGCGAGACCGTTCATTGTACCGTCTATTATGTGACGGTCAAACCATGCGATAGGTTTGCAGATACCGTCGAAAATGATACGGCGTGTGATGAACAGATAAATCTCATCCCAGTAGAAGCGGTGATGTGCAGCTTCCCACAGCCAGCGCACCTTGTCAGCCATAGCTTTGGGATTGTCGTTCTTGTTGACATACAGACGATTCGCAAGGAAGATAGCGATAACTGCGACACCGATGCTTGTACCGGCTACAGCCCAGTTTAGATGTATGATATATTCCTCACCGTTGAATGTCACGAACTTGCCGAAAGGAATGAAACCTGCCACAGTCGATACTACTGCGAGGAATATCAACGGGAATGTCATGGCAAACGAGGGGTCATGAGGGAGTGAGCCATGGTGACCGTGAGCCTCGAGGTCCTTGACGCGCTGCTCGTAGTCGGGGTTATCCCACCAGAACACGAGGTAGTACATACGGAACATGTAGAACGCTGTCATACCGGCAACCATCATCATCCATACGCCCCAGAACCAATGGTTCTCGAAGCATGCTGTCAGAATCTCGTCCTTAGAGAAGAATCCTGCAAACGGAGGTATACCTGCAATGGCGAGACAGCCGATAAGGAATGTGATATGTGTGATGGGCATGTACTTGCGGAGACCGCCCATGGCAGTGTAATTGTTGGAATGCACAGCATGGATGAGCGAGCCTGCACCGAGGAACAGGAGAGCCTTGAACATTGCGTGGGTGAACAAGTGGAACATCGATGCCATGTAGCCGAGACCATGATGGATAGCCTCGTTATTCTGAGCAGCCACACCGAGCGACACCATCATGAACGCAATCTGCGAGATGGTTGAGAACGCAAGGATACGCTTGATGTCAATCTGGCAGCATGCCACAACCGCAGCATAGAATGCCGTAATGGCACCAACCACTGTAACAAACATCAGGGCTGCATCCTCAAGCATGTAGAGGGGGAAGAGACGGGCAACAAGGTAAACACCTGCCACAACCATGGTAGCCGCATGGATGAGAGCCGACACCGGGGTCGGACCTTCCATCGCATCGGGGAGCCAGATGTGGAGGGGAAGCATGGCTGACTTACCCATACCGCCGGTAAAGATGAGCACCAGCGCCCAAGTGAGAACCGAGGCTCCCATGAAAGTTGCACCGCCTATGCTGGCGAGGACACCCTGGGGATTCTGGGTCATGGGGAGGAAGTCAAGCTGCTTGGTGTAGAACGAGAGTATCAGGATACCCAGCAGGAAGCCAAGGTCGGCAAAGCGGGTAACGATAAACGCTTTCTTACAAGCTGCCACAGCCGATGGTAACGTATAGAAGAATCCGATGAGGAGGAATGAAGAGGCACCCACGAGCTCCCAGAATATGTACATCTGGAAAATATTTGTTGCCACGACAAGTCCAAGCATCGAGAAGCTGAACAGCGACAGGAATGCATAGTAACGCTGGAAGCCCTTCTCACCATGCATGTAGCCAAGCGAGTATACATGCACCATGAATGAAATGGTAGGGATGACAATCAGCATCATGGCTGAAATCGGGTCCAGAAGGAATCCGAGCTTGATTGAGAGGAAGTCGGTGAACTGGAGCCAGGTTACATTAAACACCTCGTAAGGCAGACGGTCAGTGCCGTCCACAAACAAGGGATTGCCTGAAAAATAATAGGTGAACGCCGTGTAATAGGACAAAACCAACACGGTTCCCATGCCGAGCGTACCGAGCGTACCGGCGAGTTTGTGACTCATCTTGACTCCCGCAAGTCCAAGGAGTATGAACATAAACAGCGGGATAGCCAATATAAGAATAGGTATTGTAATATCCATAGCGTATTAATATTTCATTTTAGTTGTGTCGCGCACGTCAATGTTCTTGCTCACACGGAAGAGATTGATAATGATGGCGATGGCGAGAGCGGTCTCGGCAGCGGCGATGGCAATGCCGAAGAGGGTGAACATCCAGCCTTCCATCGAACCCGGATAGAGGTAACGGTTGAAGACGACAAAGTTAATATCTACCGCATTGAGCATCAGCTCAAGCGAGATTAGCATGGCTATCATGTTGCGGCGGGTAAGAAATCCGTAGACTCCGCAGCAGAACATCACAAGAGCCGGGACAAGATACCAAATCAATGTTATATCCATAGCGAATTAACGTTTACGGGCGATTACCACGCCACCGATTATACAAGCGAGTAATAAAACACTGACTGCCTCGAACGGGAGGAGATACTGCTGGTAGCCTGTGCCTAACATAGCTGTACCTATTTCCTTCATATCGGGATTCTGCATTGCAGGAAGCGATGTGAAGATGTCAGCGCAGCGTGAGCAGAGAGCCCAGCCGGCAGCACCCGCCACCGCTATTGCACCGACGAGACCAAGAAGCTTCTTGCGTGACGCAAGCTGCTCCGAGTTGTCACCGGGACGGGTGGTAAGCAGAATCGAGAACACAAAGAGCACCACTATACCTCCGGCGTACACCGCAATCTGCACAGCACCAAGGAACTCATAATCAAGCTTGAAATAGAGCGCCGCTGTAGCAAACAGGGTGAAAAGCAGATATGTTGCCGCACGCAGGATTTTGCGAGTGGTGACAGTCAGGACTGAGAAGATGACAATCGCCAGAACGATTATCCAGTAACAAATGATACTTCCTACTGATTCCATTATCTGTGATAGTAATTAATTATCTGATTGGGGAGCTTCGGGAGCCGCAGGGGCTTCCTTGGCAGCTGCCGCCGCCTTTTCAGCTTTGAGTTTGGCTGCTTTCTCGAGAGCGGCACGGATTTTAGCCTCCTTTTCGGGGTCTCCGGCGGCTGCGGCGAGAGCCTTCTTGGCTTTTTCATCAAGTTCGGGAGCCGCATCAGCCTTGGGGGCCGCAGCCGGAGCTGCATCGCCTGCAGCAGCCTTCTTTGCTGCTGCGGCAGCCTTTGCTGCGGCTATTTTGGCTTCCTTCTCTGCCTTGAGCTTGGCTATCTGCTCGGGGGTGGGCTGCGGTTCTTCCTTCTCAGGGAGATAATTGAGCTTCTTCACGAGCTTTCCACGGGTGAACACTGCCTGTTCGAAGTCATTGGAGAACTCCAGTGCGTCGGTAGGACAGTTGGTCACACACAGCTGACAGAATGTGCAGCTGCCCAAGTCATACATATACTTGTCAAGTTTCTTTTTCTTTTTACCGTCCCAAGTTTCCACCGTGTTGATGCCGAGATTTATAGTACCGTTGGGGCAAACACGCTCACATGTACCACAAGCTATGCATTTATGGTTGCCTTCGTCATCATATTTCAGAGTCAGAATGGCGCGGAAACGGTCAGCAACCGGAAGGTTGTCACGGTTGTCGGGGTACTGTTCGGTGATTTTGGGGGTGATGAATTCTTTACCGGTCACCTGCATGCCCTTAAGAAGACTTGCGACGCCGGAGCCGAGATTGGAAAAATATTCTTTTACACTTCCCATTTTGGTTGTTTATATAGTTACATGTTAGTCACGCACCTGGCCTCCGATGATATCGAGAAGTTCGGTTGTGATGCTTTGTTGACGAAGTTTGTTGTACTCCAGGCGCAACTGCTCCAGGAGTTTCTTTGCATTGTCATTGGCGCTCTGCATAGCCATGATGCGGGCAGCCTGTTCTGATGCACGGTTTTCGGTAAATACCTCCTGCATCACTGCAAGGAGGAACATTGGGAGCACTGACACGAATATTGTCTGAGCGTCAGGCTCGAAGATGCACGGACGGCACAGCGCCTTGACACCCTCGGTGTTGAAAGTCTCGGGCACTACGGGGAGAAACTGCTCCGAGCGCAGACGCTGGCGGCTAACGCTCTGGAAATTCATATACAGTAGCTCCACCAGGTCAAGACCGCCGTTGAGATAACGGGACTCGATTTCACGGGCAAACCGTTTCACATCCTCAGCGCCGGCTTTAGAGTCGATGCCGGGGATGGTCACCATCTCAGTGGCAGCATCGGTAATCTTATCGACAGCCTTAGCAATTTTCTTACCTACGGCGAAGATGACTACCTTCACTCCGTCACCGTACTTCTCACGGTACAGGCGGAGTTTGACTATCAGCTCCTTGAAAATGTTGATATTGTATGCACCGCACAGACCATCGTCGGAACCGAGGACTACGAGCCCGATGGTCGAGACTTCACGCGGCTCTGTAAGAGGCGATGTGAACTCGGCGTCGGCAGTAAGCAGATTGCCGATTATAGTCTCAATCTGGCGGCGGAACGGAAGCAGACGACGAAGATCACCCTCGGCACGGTGCATCTTGGCAGAGGATATCATCTTCATCGCGCCGGTGATTTTCTCGCTGGAAGCCACCGACCCGATTCGTCCTTTTAGTTCGCGTAATGTAGCCATTTGATTCGTTATTATTTATATGATGCCGAGATTTCGGCTGCTGCGGATGTAAGTTTGGTAGTCACGTCATCGTCAAGTTTACCTGCACGTATGGCGTCCATCACCTCAGGATACTTGCTGCGGACGAGCTGGAGGAAATTCTTTTCGAACTCTGCCACCTTGTCGAGGGGGACGTTCTCGAGCAGACCCTTGGTACCGCAGAATATTACCGCCACTTCATCCTCTACTGCCATAGGCGAGTACTGGGGCTGGATAAGCAGACGTTCATTCTTACGGCCCTTGTCGATTACACGGGCTGTCACAGGGTCGATGTCGCCACCGAACTTGGTGAACGATTCGAGCTCACGGAACTGGGCCTGGTCAATCTTCAGCGTACCTGCCACTTTCTTCATTGATTTAATCTGGGCATTGCCACCCACACGTGATACAGAGATACCCACGTTGATAGCGGGACGGATACCACGGTTGAAGAGTGCGGTCTCAAGGAATATCTGACCGTCGGTGATTGAGATAACGTTGGTCGGGATATAGGCTGACACGTCACCCGCCTGAGTCTCGATGATTGGGAGTGCGGTAAGAGAGCCGCCACCTTTGACCTTACCCTTAAGCGATTCCGGAAGGTCGTTCATATTCTCCGCCACCTGCTGGTTGTCAATGATTTTAGCTGCGCGTTCGAGCAGACGGCTGTGGAGATAGAAGATGTCGCCCGGATATGCCTCACGTCCTGACGGGCGCTTAAGAATCAGTGAGATTTCGCGGTAAGCCACTGCCTGCTTTGAAAGGTCATCGTAAATAATGAGAGCATCGCGACCGGTGTCACGTATATACTCACCGATAGCCACACCGGCAAATGGTGCGTAATAACGCATTGAGGCTGAGTCAGCCGCAGTAGCTGCGACTACCACTGTGTAGTCAAGGGCTCCGTGCTGGCGCAGAGTCTCGACGGTAGCTGCCACCGACGATGCTTTCTGACCGATAGCCACGTAGATACAGTAGACAGGCTTGCCCTCCTCAAAATTCTTGCGCTGGTTGATGATAGTGTCGATTGCGATGGCAGTCTTGCCTATCTGACGGTCACCGATGATAAGCTCACGCTGACCACGACCTATAGGCACCATTGAGTCGATAGCCTTCAGACCGGTCTGAAGAGGCTGCTTCACAGGCTGGCGGAAAATCACACCCGGAGCCTTGCGTTCGAGTGGCATGGGAAGGAGCTCTCCGTCAATGGGTCCCCTGCCGTCGACCGGCTGCCCCAAGACATTGATGACACGACCGAACACACCGTCACCCACATGGATTGATGCAATCTCACCTGTGCGCTTCACGGTCATATTTTCAGTCACCTTGTCAACGTTGTTGAGCAGGATGACACCCACATTGCTTTCTTCGAGGTTGAGTGCCACACCTTTCACGCCGTTTTCAAATTCTACAAGCTCGTTGGCGCATACGTTGTCAAGTCCGTAGACGTGCGCAACACCGTCGCCCACCTCCAGCACGATGCCGGTCTCTTCGAACGACACCTTGGAGTTGACATTCTCGAGTTGCTGTTTTAATACCTGGGATATCTCGCTCGGGTTTATCATTGGTCAAGTGTGAGTTTATTATTTGCTTAAAAGTTTCAAACGCAATTGCTTCAATTCATTGGCAATCGAAGCGTCAAGTTTTTCATTATTAATATTAACTACGAAACCTCCTATGAGGTCAGGGTCGACACTATGGTTATACTCCATTGTGCCCCCGTTCAGATGACGCTCGATGAGCTTCTTAAGCCTATCCTCTTCAGCTGCCGCAAAAGGAGCCGCGGAAGTGACATTGACAAGGAAAATCTTATGTTCCCGGCGGTATATTTTCATATAAGCCAGGGCGATGTCACGCATATCAGCCAGACGGTTGTTGTCGACCAGAAGCTGTAGGAACCGGGCATAGACTTTATCGTCGTCACCGGCACCTGCCGCCGTGGTGAGCAGCTTCACCTTATCGGCATTGGCGACAAAGGGATTAGCCATGACCTGCTGCATCGACGGCTCGGCGGCAAATGAGCCTGCGAGCGTGTGCATCATGTCATAGACGCGCTTGTCGTCATGATTGTCGCCTGCGTACTCAAACAGAGCCTTGGCATAGCGGCTGGGGATTAGACCTTCGTTCATTGCGTACTTTAGAGCCTTTTTTTGAGGGGGTGTTAGTTTTGTTTCTCTATTTCATCGAGCAGAGTGCTCACCAGCTTCTCCTGGGCTTTCTCGTCCTTCATCTCGTTGCGCACCACCTTTTGGGCGATGTCAAGGGCAAAGGAAGAAACCTCGTTGCGGAACTGCTGCTGGGCTTCCTTGCGTTCCTGTTCGATTGACACCTTTGCGGCATCCATCACCTTCTTGGCTTCCGCCTGGGCGGCTGTGCGGGCTTCCTCGATGATCTGAGTCTTCATCCTGTCGGCTTCGCGCAACATATCCGCCTGCTGGCGACGGGCTTCCGCTATCTGTTTATCCGCCTCTTCACGGGCATGGTCAAGCTGTTCTTTGGCATTTTGAGCATACTCCACACCTTTGTCGATGAGGTCGGCTCGGTCAGAGACACCCTTCATTATCGCAGGCCAGCCCCACTTCCACAGTATGAAGAAGAGGATGGCGAACGACACGAACATCCAGAATATCAGACCGAAATCAGGCGTGAATAGTTCCATAATCTAATTAAATTACAGGAGTGCCCGGTGATTAGCCTACGAACATTGCGAGGATACAAACGATAACTGCGAAGAGTGCCACACCTTCGATAAGAGCAGCGATTACAATCATGTTACTACGGATATCGCCGGTTGATTCAGGCTGGCGGGCGATTGCTTCCATAGCTGAACCACCGATTTTACCGATACCGATACCTGCGCCGATGGCTGCGATGGCTGCACCGATACATACACCGATTCCAAGTGTTCCTTCAATAGCTGCTAAAATCATTGCTAACATAACTTTTGAGATTTAATAGGGTTTATTTTTTTAGATTTAGTTCTGTTTGAGTTGCGCTGCCGGCTGTTTTTCATCGTGCTTCTCTTCGTGATGTCCGTCCTCCTGTCCCAACGCTATGAAAAGTGTCGAGAGCATTGTGAACACATATGCCTGGATGAAACTTACCAGTACATCTATACAAAGCATAAACACCGAGAAAATTACCGACACAACAGCTGTCGCACCGGTGACTACCGGTCCCATTGCGGCAAAGATGAAGATAAGGAGCGTGAGCACTATCACAATCATATGACCGCCCATCATGTTGGCAAACAGACGGACTGTAAGCGCCGCCGGCTTAGTGAACACACCGAATATCTCGATGATTGGCATGATGGGAAGAGGATATTTGAGCCACCAGGGCACATCGGGATTGAAGATTTCCTTCCAATAGTGCTTTGTGGCACAAATATTTGTAATGAGGAAGGTTATGATTGCAAGCACAAGCGTCACCGCTATATTGCCTGTGAGGTTGGCACCGCCGGGGAATATGACAATAAGTCCCAGAAGGTTCATCACAAGGATAAAGAAGAATACGGTGAGCAGATAAGGGGCAAATTTAGGAGCCTTGTCCTTGAGCGTGGGTTTGATTACACCGTCGTAGATGAATAGTATCACGAATTCCACGGCTCCTGTCATCTTGCGCGGGCCTTTCATTCCCTGAGTCTTGTGCCAGCGTGCTACCGACAGGATAGCCCATATCACGAGCAGCACAGCGATGAAGATACCGCACACATTCTTTGTGATGGAAATGTCGACCGCAGGTTTTACCTCCTTGCCATCGATTATTTCCACTATTTTGCCCTTGTGATCACTCTCCTTGCCTGCGATTTTAAACTCCGCATTGCCGTCGCGGTACACCTGACCATCGGTGACACGTGATGAAGAGAAGATATGCAGCCCGTCACTACCCCACACGATGACAGGGAGAGGGATGCGCTTATGATGGTTGAAAGGCACTTCCCACCCGTAGCCGTCGCCGAGATGCTCAAATATGATGCCCTGGGCGTCAATGCCGTCCTTCTTCTCGCCGTCGTCATGACCTGAAGCCATGGCGCCGAGGGGAAGGAGCATCGCTATGAGCGCGAGAGCTATTGTTGCGAAAAGATTTCTTTTCATCGTCACCATAATATTAATATATGCAGATTGACACCACATTGTTATCGACATCGGCTATGCCCCCTGATATCTCAGCCTTATGCTCGCCGTCGGCTGCTGTGTAACGCACCGTGCCGGGAGTGAGGGTGGATATCAACGACGCATGACCGGGGAGCACAGTGAATGCGCCCATGGAACCGGGGAGATGGACTACGCTCACTTCTCCCTCGAATACTATATCCTCAGCCGATATGATTTTCAGTGTCATCTTGCTTATTTAATTTCAATTGTCTGTCAATGTCAACGTTCCGCTTACTTGACCTCGGCAAGCAGCTTCTTACCCTTCTCGATTGCCTCGTCAATGGTACCAACATTGAGGAACGCCTGTTCGGGATATTCGTCCATCTCGCCTGAAAGAATCATCTTGAAGCCACGGATAGTCTCGCTCAAGGGCACCATCACACCCGGCAGACCGGTAAACTGCTCTGCCACATGGAACGGCTGCGAGAGGAAACGCTGGGCGCGGCGGGCACGTGCCACTACGAGCTTGTCCTCGTCAGAGAGCTCGTCCACACCGAGGATTGCTATGATATCCTGAAGCTCGTTATACTTCTGCAGTAGCTGCTTTACAGCCTGGGCAGTGTTATAGTGGTCCTCACCGATGATGTTGGGGTCAAGGATACGTGATGTGGACTCCAGCGGGTCAACGGCAGGATAGATACCAAGCTCAGAAATCTTACGGCTCAACACTGTAGTGGCGTCAAGGAAGCTGAATGTGGTAGCCGGCGCCGGGTCAGTCAAGTCGTCGGCAGGCACGTAAATCGCCTGCACGGAAGTAATCGAACCGTTCTTAGTGGAAGTGATTCGTTCCTGGAGCGCACCCATCTCGGATGCGAGGGTCGGCTGGTAACCTACCGCCGAGGGCATACGTCCGAGAAGCGCTGACACTTCCGAACCTGCCTGTGTGAAACGGAATATATTGTCGATGAAGAGAAGGATATCCTTACCGCCGCCGTCCTGGTCACGGAACTGTTCGGCAACAGTCAGACCTGAAAGAGCCACACGGAGACGCGCGCCCGGGGGTTCGTTCATCTGACCGAATACCAGAGTGGCCTGCGACTGCTCCACCTGCTCCATATCCACGTCAGCGAGGTTCCACTCGCCTTTCTCCATCCCTTCCTCAAACTTCTTTCCATACTTGATGACGCCACTCTCAATCATCTCACGGAGAAGGTCGTTACCTTCACGGGTACGTTCACCCACGCCGGTAAACACGGAGAAACCGTTGTGACCTTTCGCGATATTATTGATAAGCTCCATGATAAGCACAGTCTTACCCACACCGGCGCCACCGAACAGACCGATCTTGCCACCCTTGCTGTAAGGCTCGAGAAGGTCAATCACCTTGATACCGGTAAACAGGATTTCCGTACCGATGGTGAGATCCTCGAATTTGGGGGCAGGCTGGTGGATGGGGCGAAGGTCGTCATGCTTCAGTTCGGGCAGACGGTCTATGGCATTGCCAAGCACATTGAGCAGACGGCCCTTTACTTGCTCGCCGGTAGGAACGGCGATAGGACGCTCAAGGTTGTCGACACGCATACCGCGCTGGAGACCGTCAGTGCTCTCCATTGCCACACAGCGCACGGTATCCTCACCGATGTGCTGCTCCACTTCCAATATCAGGTCTGTGCCGTCAGGACGGCCTACCTTCAGGGCTGTGTAGATGGGAGGGATGATATTGTCATCACCTTCGAATATCACGTCGACCACCGGGCCGATTACCTGGGCGATTTTGCCAAATTTTTCACTCATCGCGTATATGATTTTAGGCGTCAGGGTTATAAAAAAGCCTGAGGAGTTGTATGTTTACTTTTTATATTTCTCTTAGAGATACCACTTGTAAGTGACGATAATCACCATCAGCACAAGATTGAAGAGGTTGATGGGGAGAAGATACTTCCACTCGAGAGTAAGCAGCTGGTCGATACGCAGACGGGGGAAAGTCCACTTGAACCAGATGATTATGAACGAGAGGGCAATAGCTTTGCCTATGAACCATACCACGGACGGGATGAAATCCATTATATGGTTGAAAGCGTCCCAGCCGGGAATATGCAGCGGCATCCAGCCTCCGAAGAAGAGAAGCGCGGCCACGCCCGACACTATAAAGAGATTCAGGTACTCCGCCAGATAGAAGAAACCGAAATGGATACCGGAATACTCGGTATGATAACCGGCAGTCAACTCGCTCTCCGCCTCCGGGAGGTCAAACGGACCACGGTTTGTCTCGGCGGTACCTGCAATCATAAATATCACAAACGCTATAATAGCGGGAATATGACCTGAGAAAATAAACCACAGATGCTCCTGTGCATTGACAATGCCGCCAACCGACATTGTGCCGGCCATACATACCATAGTCACAACGCACAGACCCATTGAAAGTTCATAACTAATCATCTGCGCGCCTGAACGGAGAGCGCCGATGAGGGTAAACTTGTTGTTTGACGACCATCCGGCAAGCAGGATACCGAGCACCCCGATGGACGAAACCGCCAACAAGAAGAAGATACCCACATTGAAATCAATGATTTGCAAACCGTTACCCCAGGGGAGCACCGCAAACGCAAGCATTGATGCTATAATCACGAGGTAGGGAGCCAGCCCGAAAAGAAATTTGTCGATATGGTTCAGCGATATAAGCTCTTTGATGAGAATCTTGAACATATCGGCGACACTCTGGAGCAAGCCCCAGGGACCGACACGGTTAGGACCGAGACGGCATTGGAAATAGGCACAAATCTTACGCTCGAAGAGGATGTAGAAGAGAGCCAGCACCGCATAGAGCAGCATAAGCCCCACACCTATGAGGAGGCACTCGAGGGTGACGGCGAGCCACTCGGGCATGAAGCCCAAGAAGAGGGAGTGAAGCCAGGCGGTTCCTACTGATAAGTCTTGCATAACGTCTTTATAATTACTATATTCTGTTATTATTCACTGAGGAGGTATGAATCTGTATTGTTTGATTAGTTATCTCTGAAGAGTGGTGATTACCGGTCGATATCAGGCACGATGTAGTCAAGCGAGCCGCCGATAGTGATAAGGTCGGCAATCTTCTGACCGTCGGTGATATGGTCAACCACAGCTGCAGCAGGCAGACATGGAGGAGCTATCTTCAGACGGTAGGGGCTGGTGGTGCCGTCACTTTCGAGATAGATACCGAATGTGCCGCGGCAGCCTTCCACTGTCTTGAACCAGTGTCCTACAGGGAGCTTGAGCACTTTGGGAACCTTGACGCAGTATTCACCTTCAGGGATGCTGTCGATAAGCTGCGCTATGATGCGGGCGCTCTGGTTCATCTCTTCCACACGCACCTTGAAACGTGCCATGGAATCGCCTTCGGTACGTACCACCTCTTCAAAGTCGAGCTCGGAATAGATGCTGTAAGGATTGCACTTGCGCACGTCGCAAGCCCAGCCTGAGCCACGGCCGTTAGGTCCGGTGACAGCCCAGGAGATTGCATCCTCACGTGTAAGCACGCCTACATTCTCCATTCGGTTCTTGGCGATTACGTTGCCGGTGAATATCTTGTTGTACTCAGCTATGTTCTTGGGAATGATGTCGAGGAGCGCATGCACGTCCTTCACGAAGTCAGGATGCAAATCCTGCATCACACCGCCGATACAGTCATAGTTGAATGTCATGCGGGCGCCGCAGGTGCGTTCCATAATGTCGAGAATCTGCTCACGCACACGCAGGGTATAGAAGAGCATTGTTGTGGCGCCGAGGTCCATACAATAGGTACCTATGAAGAGACAGTGCGAGGCTATGCGCGAAAGCTCGTCCATCAGCACACGTATCACCTGTGCGCGTCGTGAAATCTCGATACCGGCAGCCTCCTCGATTGCCATACAGAGGCAGTGGTGATAAGGATGGGCGGAGAAGTAGTCCAGACGGTCCATGAAGTGAAGGGTCTGCGGATATGTGTCCATCTCACAGATTTTCTCCACGCCACGGTGGATATATCCGAGATAAATGTCAATCTTCTTGATAGTCTCGCCGTCAACTGCAGTGCGGAAACGGAGCACGCCGTGTGTTGCAGGGTGCTGCGGACCGATGTTGACCACGAAGTCATCCTCGGCAAATATGCGGCGCTCTTTTTTCACGACTTTGCCGTCCTCTTCCACCCACATATCTGTGAAGTCGGTCTGGCGTTCGTTCTCAATCGACACCGGATTGATATTGGGGTCATCGTCATAATCCTTGCGCAAGGGGAAGCCCTTCCAGTCCAGATTGAGGAAGAGACGGCGCATGTCAGGGTTATTGATGAAAATGATGCCGAAGAAGTCATATACCTCGCGCTCGTAGATTACGGCGATAGCCCAGAGGTCATGAATGGAATGAACCATAGGCTGCTGGCGGTCGCCGGTAGCCATGACCTTTACTGAGATATGGGTATTGTGTTTGGTTGAGTTGAGGTAATAGATACAACCCATTCCGTTCTCCTTCCAGTCCATACCCACGATAGTGACAAGGAAATCAAACGAGAGTTCCTCATCGTCGCGGAGGGTCTTGGCTAAGTCATGCCACTGGGAGTCGGGGATGTTCACAAGAAGAATCTCACCCTCTTCGAAGGTGGCATCGGGGAACAGCTTGGAAATCTTTTCCTGGATGTTGGCCATTACTTATATAATAATGTGGTTATATTATAAACTAATCTATCGGGTGAGCTTTGAGAAATTCCTCCTGCTTTTCCTGACGGTTTACACCGCCGAAGAACTTCTCTACTTTAATCTTGCGTGAGAGCTGCATGATACCGTAAATCATAGCCTCGGGACGTGGAGGACAACCGGGGATGAACACATCCACAGGCACAATATCCTCGATACCCATAGCCACATGGTAGCTCTTCTTGAAAGGTCCGCCGGAGATGGCGCAGCTTCCGCAGGCTATCACATATTTGGGTTCGGCAAGCTGGTCGTAGAGACGGCGGAACACGGGCACCATGCGGTGGACTATCGTTCCCGCCACCATCATGAAGTCAGCCTGACGTGGCGAGGCTCGCGCTACTTCCCAGCCAAAGCGAGCCATATCATAACGGGCTGCGCCGAGCGACACGAATTCGATGCCGCAGCAACTGGTGGCGAATGTGAGTGGCCAGATTGAGTTAGACCGCCCCCAGTTGATGAGTTTGTCAAGCGAACCTACTATTACGTTGGTTCCGTTTTCCTGAAGTTCCTTGACGAGCTTCTCAATATACTCGTTATCCTTCCATGCCTCGTAGGGCATGCCTTGAGCAGTTACTTCCATTCAAGAGCTCCTTTCCGCCAGGCGTAAGCAAGGCCCAGCACTATGATTCCGAAAAAGATTGCGATGGCGGTGAGACCGGAGGTGCCAAGCTCGTGGACACGCACTGCCCAAGGATAGAGGAACACGGTTTCAACGTCGAACATCAGAAAGAGAATTGCAAAAAGATAATACCCCACCTTGAACTGAGCCATTGACTCACCTCGGGTAGGGATACCACATTCGTAAGCTTCACCTTTCTGGGGATTGAAGGAGCGCGGGGAGATAAGCCCGGCTAACCAAAGTGCAACTGCAACCAGCGCGACACCCGTCAAGAGCGCCACGACTGCCAAGGTCGCATTTTGAATTGCTAATGCTATCATAAAGTATTAATTCAATTTTTCCAAGATTAAACACCTGCAAATCACCGGATTGACCAAGCAACATGCAGGATGCAAGAAACATGAATACAAATTGCAGTGCAAATATAGCTAATTTTTCCCGAACCCGACTCAAAAAAAATTGTGTTTTTTGACATTATAGCCATGATTTATTACATTTTGCCTCCAATATGCGTCAGTTTCCGCAACGCTCCGATATAATTTTGCAATGATGGTTTTAATTATGTAAATTTGTACCCGTTTTTCCGACAGTGAAAATGATAGCAATGGAAACAGACATGCTGCACGACAAATTTGACCGGGAGCACCTGTGGCACCCGTACACATCCACCATCGACCCGCTTCCGACCTACAAAGTGGAGTCGGCATCCGGCACACGTATCCGTCTTGCGGACGGGACGGAGCTGATTGACGGCATGTCATCATGGTGGGCAGCCATACACGGCTACAACCACCCCGTCATAAACGCCGCCGCCACAGCACAGCTCGCCAGAATGAGCCATGTGATGTTCGGCGGACTCACCCACGAACCGGCAATAGAATTGGGAAAGCTAATACTCGACATGGCACCTTCATCCATGCACAACATTTTCTACGCCGATTCCGGCTCCGTAGCGGTGGAAGTGGCGATGAAAATGGCGGTACAGGCAGCCGTGTCCCGTTACGGCGACCACCGCAAAAGCAACTTCGTAACAGTGCGCAGCGGATACCACGGCGACACCTGGAATGCCATGAGCGTCTGTGACCCCGTCACAGGGATGCATGGCGCATTCGGTCCCGCACTGCCGGTACGCTATTTCGCCCCGGCTCCGCAAATTCCGTTCCATGCCGAATGGGATCCAACCGACATCGAGCCTCTCGCCGGGATAATCCGTGAGCACAACGGCGACATAGCCGCACTTATCCTTGAACCCGTGGTACAGGGTGCCGGCGGCATGCGCTTTTACCATCCGCAGTACCTGCGGGAAGCACGCAGACTCTGTGATGAATACGGCATATACCTCATATTCGACGAAATAGCCACCGGATTCTGGCGCACAGGCAAATGCTTCGCATGGGAGCACGCAGGAGTCCAGCCGGACATAATGTGCATCGGCAAAGGGCTTACCGGAGGCTACCTCACGATGGGGGCGGTACTCACCACCCGTGAAGTCGCCGATACAATTTCGAGAGGCGAAGCAGGCGTGATGATGCACGGACCCACCTTCATGGGCAACCCACTCTCCTGCGCCATTGCCATAGCCTCCCTCAAATTGCTCCGCGAGCAGGATATGGAGAGCCGCATAGCCCACATAGAGAATCTCATTACACGCCATATAGCTCCGGCTGCATCCCTACCGCAAGTCAAGGATGTGCGTGTCCTCGGCGCAATAGGGGTCATCGAGATGAAGGAACCTGTCAATGTAGGCGAGTTCCAGAAAAAGTGCGTGGAGCGTGGCATCTGGGTCCGCCCCTTCGGACGCAACGTGTATATCATGCCCCCCTACATCATATCCGACGATGACCTCCGATACCTCATCGGACAAATGATTGAGTGCATAAAGTGAACAGCTACCGTGACATAAACGACTCTCTCCGGAGTTCGGGCAACTTCCGGAGCATACCTGCCGACCGTTCGGACACAGGCAGCACAGTTGACTTGTCGTCAAACGACTATCTCGGGCTTGCCGAAATGCCCGGATTGCAGGAACAGTTCTTCGCTGACCCGCAAAACCGTTCTATCCCTATGACCTCGTCGGCATCACGCCTGCTTGCGGCGAGACAGAACGAGTACGCGCGGCTCGAATCCCTTCTGGAGTCGCTATACAAGCGTCCCACACTGCTTTTCAACAGTGGTTACCATGCCAACACTGGGCTCATATCATCGCTCGCAGCAGGGGCAAAGACTTTAATCGTAGCTGACAAGCTGGTCCACGCAAGCATAATTGACGGCATTGTCCTTTCCAAAGCACCGTTCACAAGGTTCAGGCACAACGACCTCGCCCACCTCGAACGCATACTTGCAAAAGAGGAAAGCGGCTATGAACGTATAATCATAGCTGTCGAGAGCGTTTACAGCATGGATGGTGACCGTGCCGACATCGAAGCCCTCGCAGCAATAAGACGCAGATACCCCAAATCGCTCCTCTTCGTCGATGAGGCTCATGCATTCGGAGCTGAAGGGACTCAGGGACTCGGACTGTGCCGCGACTCGGCATGTTACGACGATGTGGACGTTATTGTGGGCACATTCGGCAAGGCATGCGCATCAATGGGCGCATTCGCAGCCGTCCCGGGCGATATAAAGGAGTATCTTGTAAACCGAGCCCGCAGTTTCATATTTTCCACCGCATTGCCGCCGCTCTCGGCAGCATGGACTGAACATATAATCCGGCAATTCCTCCCAATGGATGACCGCCGCAGCCATCTGCGCCTGCTCGGAGAACGGCTGCACTCGTGGCTCCAGCCACTTTCGCCGGACTACAGCATAACACCCTCCCATATCCAGCCTCTCATTCTCGGCGACCCGGAACGGGCAGTGGAGGTATCACGCCTTCTGCGTGACGAAGGATTCATAGTGCTCCCAATACGCACACCCACCGTGCCCCCGGGAACAGAACGTCTGCGCATAAGCCTGAACGCCAATCTGACATTCGACCAAATCGACCGGTTTGGCGAGACTCTCAACCGTATACTCCGATGAAACATCATATATTCCACTCCGACACCCCTTCCAAAGGTCTCATCCTGCTTTTTGCCGGCTGGGGAATGGACGAAAAGCCATTCCGCGACATATCCGTACCGGGTTATGACCTCTGTGTCGTGTGGGATTACCGTGATTCCTCATGCGGATTCGAAGGCGCACTTGAAGGCTACTCCGAGATTGCAGTAGTCGCATGGTCGTTCGGTATCCCGGCTGCCGCACATTTCATATTGACCCATAAGCGCTACCCCGTCACAGCCAAGATAGCCGTCAATG
Organism: uncultured Duncaniella sp.; assembly: GCA_958352885.1. Classification (GTDB taxonomy): domain Bacteria; phylum Bacteroidota; class Bacteroidia; order Bacteroidales; family Muribaculaceae; genus Duncaniella. Next base: position 281,593 of record CATWQI010000003.1, on the reverse strand, counting down.
GCACACAGCACCCGGTGGATGACTCTATGGGTATCCCGACCGGCATATTCAAGGGGACACTGGAAGGACTATCCGAGAAATCGCTCGGCAAATTCTACCTGCGCATGGCAGGCTCAGGAACCGCATTCAAATGCTTTTCGGAACGCCTTCCATCACGTGACATACCCGGGCTCAAAGCCGAACTTGAGGCTATCGAAAAGACCGGCTCCATGATTGCCTTATGGGACAAGGCTCTCGTAGCCGACAATGACCGCATCATACCTCCCGCCAACCAGCTAAAGGCCTGGAAAACGGAAGCCATGGAGACATGCCAATACCACGGCGACCATCTCCCCGACTTCAACAGACTGCTCAATGACCTGCTTACCGACAAGTCTCTCGTAAAACGAAGATTCAGCCGGGCATCATCGACTTACGACTCCAACGCCGTGATTCAACAGCAGATAGCACGCCGACTGATAGACCTGTGCGGCCACCCGGACTGCGGTGACGGCAGAATCCTCGAAATCGGCTGCGGCACAGGCACCGCCACACGTCTAATAAGGGAACGCTACCCATCCGCTTCATTGTCGCTTTGGGACCTGACCATTTCCGAAAGGCTTGCCGACGAATTCGGGAGCAGCTGCACCCTTTCCGCATGCGATGCGGAGACTTCCATCCGCACCCTGCCGGATGAAAGCTTCGACGCAGTCGTATCCGCCTCAACCGTGCAATGGTTCAACTCGCTCCCTGCATTTTTGCTTGAAGTGCGACGGATATTACGTCCCGGAGGCACGGCTGCCATATCCACCTTCGGACCACAGACCATGCGTGAAATCAACGACATCCTCGGCAAATCCTCCCCCTACCCTACTCTCAGCGCACTCAGCCGCATGATTCCCGAAGGGATGTCAGTAGAGCATCTCACCGAGGAGACAATTACCCTGACATTCCCGACCCCGATTGACGCACTACGCCACGTGCGCCTCACTGGTGTGAACGCCATTCATTCCGACACCTCGCCCGCCGACACACGTTCGTTGCTGCGCAACTACCCCTTACACCCGTCATCGGAAGCGCCTCTCACCTATCACCCCATATATATAATCCTCCGCAAACAGACACAACAATGAGCAAAGCATACTTCATATCAGGCATAGATACCGACGCTGGCAAAAGTTACGTAACAGGCTACATAGCCGCACGCCTCCGTGAAAAAGGTAAAAACACCGTAACACAGAAATTCATCCAGACCGGCAACACCGGATATTCGGAGGATATCGAGCTCCACCGCCGCATCATGGGTATTGCCCCTCTCCCCGAGGATATAGACCACACCACCGCTCCTGTCATATTCTCCTACCCGGCATCGGCTCAATTGGCAGCCCGGATAGACGGTCAAAAGATAGACCTGAATCTAATCGACGAGGCTACAGAACGCCTGAAGGAAAGATATGACATCGTACTGATTGAAGGCGCAGGCGGACTTATGGTTCCTATAGAGGACGATTTCCTTACCATCGACTATGTGACATCGCGCCGGCTCCCCCTCATACTTGTGACCAACGGGGTACTTGGTTCCATCAATCATACCATTCTCTCACTTGAAGCAATCAAGCATCGCAGCATACATCTCGAAGCCGTGATTTACAACGAGCACTTCGATACCGACAAGGTAATAGCCGAGGATACCAAGGGCTTTATCACCCGCTATCTCCGCCGCCATTTCCCCGACACCTCCCTGCACTTCATACCCAGTATACCCTAAAATTCCCCATTTGGAGGGTCAGAATGGCGTTTTTTTATTTTTTTTGCACCTTGTTTCAACAATAATGCTTATTTTTGCGGATAAAACCAGGTAAAACATCTAAAATCCCAATGGACATCAACTCATTCAGCATCTCTATCTCCAAGGAACAACTGTCGGCTCTCCCCACAGTCGAGTTTCCCGGTGCTATAACTGTTGTTGAGACATTGCCTGATGCTCTGGAAGCACTCGAATTCCTGCGTTCACAACATGCCGTAGGGTTCGATACTGAAACTAAACCGAACTTCCGCAAAGGACAGACCAACACTGTGTCGCTGATTCAGATTTCCACACTCGACCACTCGTTTCTTTTCCGGCTTAACAAACTGGGATTCTGCGATGAGCTTCGCTCATTTCTTGAGTGCGATTCTGTGGTAAAAGTCGGACTGTCGCTCAAAGATGATTTCCATGTGCTACACAAGCTCGCCGACTTCGAGCCCCACAACTTCGTGGATTTGCAGAACGTGGTCAAATCATTCCATATCGCAGATTCAAGCCTGCAGAAAATCTACGGAATACTATTTAACGGCAGAATATCCAAAAGCCAGCGCCTCAGCAACTGGGAAGCATCAAGACTCTCCGAAGGACAGATGATCTATGCCTCCATTGATGCCTGGGCCTGCCTGAAAATCTACAATTATCTGACCTCGGGAACTTTTGAACCCAAGGATTCATCATACATCGTACCTGACACAAACCCTAACTACACATAACCCTTATACAATCAAAACCTAAAAGAATCTCTAACCATGAAACTGCAACGCTCCACCATCATCCCCCTCCTCCTGCTAATCTACCTCGGGGTGATGAGTTACATCGGCTATCCTGAATTCCAGCAGGGCAACTACCTATATTACTTCGGTGTCATAGGAGTCACCCTCGTCATAATCGGCATACTCCACCTCTTCCTGAAGAAGCGAGAGCGGCTCAGGGAGGAGAGGAAACACAGATAAACTCCACATTTCAACCAATCATCACAAAGCCCCATGCAGATACGCCTCCCACGCGAAATCACTGAGGCTGCCGCCAATGCGGGAGCCGGTAAAGCCAACCTCACTCTCACCGACACCCCAAGGCTGCTTGTGTCAGCCATCCTCGCAGGAGCATACATTGCTCTCGGAGGGATTCTGTCCATGATAGTCGGATTCGGATTTCCGGAACTCACAGCCGCCAACCCCGCTGTGCAGAAACTCCTCAGCGGCTGTATGTTCCCTATCGGGCTAATACTCGTGGTGGTACTCGGCGCAGAGCTGTTCACCGGCAACAACGCCCTGCTTGTACCCTCGTTCATGCGCAGGAGGCACACTTTCGGCACTGTGATACGCAACTGGGCGCTGGTCTATGCCGGCAATTTCATCGGAGCCATCCTGTTCACATACTTTATGGTATATCTCTGCGGTCTCACAGCTGCGGAACCCTACCATACCACCGCTATAAAGGTTGCTACCGCCAAGGTTTCAATGCCATGGGGCATGGTGCTGCTCAAAGGTATCGGAGCCAACTGGTGCGTATGCCTCGCTGTGTGGCTCGCTCTCTCAGGCAAGACTTTCTTCGAGAAAGCTCTCGGATGCTGGCTGCCGGTCATGGCGTTTGTTGCCCTGGGCTACGAGCACTCGATAGCCAACATGTTCTTCATCCCGTTGGGAATGATGGAAGGAGCCGACATATCAGTCGCCACTGCCATAACCGCCAACCTCATCCCGGCGACCATAGGCAATATACTCGGTGGTGCATTGCTCGTAGGCGCTGTAAACGCCTACATCCATTTCTCACCCATCGACAAGAATTAAGACTTCAACAGGAGCTTATCGCACGCCCTGAAAAAATAGTTCTGATTACACATAGTCCTTTTTTGCAGATTGTCACTCTTATAGGGGAGACTGTATATTTTCACAACAGATTTATGTGGCATATCCGACAATGGTAACTTTAAGCATCAAAACGTACACAGCTGAAATATTCCGATTGTATTACAGACCTTTGTGCCTGTATGCACTGCATTATCTTCATGACCCTGACAGCGCAGAGGATGTGGTGCAGGACTGCATGACTGACTTTCTGGAACGTTACAGCGACGGTGAGCGCCCGGCGAATGTCAAATCATATCTGTTCGCCATGGTCCGCAACCGTAGCCTTGACCACTTGCGGTTAGAAAGCCGTCTTGACCGTACCGGTCCATCCGATGAGTTTGACCGAATTATTGACGAGGATGACTACGAGGAAGATTCGTTCACTGAGGCACGTCTGTGGACAGCAATAGACTCTCTTCCATCACGTTGCCGGGAAATATTGCTTATGTGCAAACGGGACGGGATGAAATATGAAGAAATTGCCTCCGAACTCGGAATTTCAATAAATACCGTAAGAAATCAGATGAGCAAAGCCCTGAAAATATTGAAAGAAGGGTGCCATCGGGTATACATGTTCTTATTCGGCTAACATACACAGTTCCGCCGGATGTGAATTTTTTTCCGAAGCGGATAGTACTTTTTGGCAGACGCTCCGTCCTTACATAAAAACATGTTCAGTGCGCGCCTGAACACACAGAATGCAAAACAAAACTATGGACAGAGAGAATAATAACCGAAACAACAGAGTGGAACGCAGCCTCCGCTTCGTTCTCAGGTACTATGCGCCGGGGCTATTTGACACCCGCCGCGCTATCCGCACTTATAACTCAACCCACTTCCCGGCAGCGAGCCTGCTAAGCCGCTATGCTTTGGCAGGCATAGCAGCTTCCGTGGCGATATGCCTCATAATCGGCTACCACCGGTTCACGAAAGAGAGCGAAAGCACCACCACTCTCTACGCAGAGAACAGCAGTGTCACCTATACCCTCCCTGACGGGTCGGACGTGACGCTTTCACCTCATTCCACACTCTCCTACTCCGAAGCCTCGTTCGGCACACACGAACGACATGTGACCATGACAGGCATAATAGAGTTTAATGTCGCTCGTGACACCCTCGCACCATTCATAGCTGACGCCGCTCTCGGTTCAGTAAAGGTACTGGGCACACAGTTTACCATCGATGGAGCCAATCCCGATTCGCTCTCCGTATCGGTAACATCCGGCAAAGTCCTCTTCTCCGGAACCGACGGCAGCCGTGGTGTGGTACTGACCCGAGGGATGCAGGCCAGCCTTACATCGTCAAATCCCAATCCTGAAATCATAACCGACACAATAGCCTCCGGTCAGACTGCCGCAACAAAACTAATATTTGACAACACACCTATATCAGATGTGCTTAAGACGCTTTCCGAACATTTCAATGTCACATTGACCACTGATGCCACAGACCGCACGCTGTCAGCGGAATTCGACACGGAAAATCTCGATGAGATAATAATGCTGATTCAAAAGTCACTCGGCATAACAATCACCCAATCACCCGCTTCCGAATAATAAAGAATCAAGCCTCGACACAATGGAAAAGATATATATCCTGCTTCTGTTCGTGAGCCTGACATTCGGAACGTCATCTTACGGACAGCACTCACCACGCAAATCCACTCTGCGCAGCAATATCGAGAACATTAAACGGGAACACTCAGTGAAATTCATATATGATTCATCAATCAGACTCGACCTCCCTTACACAGGCGCACCCCTTTCGGGACGTGAACTGAATTCAGCCCTTGCGGAACTATTCAGAGGCACCGGACTGAAATGGGAGAAATCCGGCAATTATGTTATCATACTACCTCTTGCCAAGTATACGCTGAGCGGATATGTCACCCAGGAGGACGGAGAGACCGTAATCAACGCTACCGTACAGGATGCCGCAACCGGCTACGGCACACTCACAAACGAACATGGTTTCTACAGTCTCACACTCCCCGAAGGACCCCACACCGTAACGTTTTCATCCGTAGGATGCTCGGAACATACGGAAAAAATGACGATTAAAGCCAACCGACCTCTCAACGTCGTGCTGAAACCAAGCAACGAACTGTCTGAAGTCATCGTCACCGCCGACCTCAACTCACCGCTCACCACCACTTAGACCGGCAAAATATCCCTGACAGGCAATGACTTGCGCAAAGAATATGCACTCTTCAGCTCGCCTGACGTGGTGAAGACCCTCCAGAACCTTTCGGGAGTGGCTTCAGGCACGGAACTCACCTCCGGACTATATGTCCATGGAGGAGGCGATGACGAGAATCTGTACATGCTCGACGGCACACCGCTTTATCAGGTCAACCATCTCGGAGGGCTATTCTCGGCATTCAATACCGACGTTGTGAAAAATATCGACTTCTACAAGAGCGGCTTCCCCGCCCGCTACGGAGGCAGGCTGTCATCCGTGGTGGATGTGCGCACCAGGGACGGAAACATGACAGAGTACCATGGCAGTGTCAGGGTGGGACTTCTTGACGGCAGCCTGCATTTCGAAGGACCAATCCGCAAGAACCGCACTTCCTTCAGTATCGGAATGCGCCGCACATGGCTCGACATTATAACCGTGCCTGCATTCGCCATACGTAACAACAGCAGCTCCAAAAAGGAGAAAGTGGATTTCCGATACGCATTTCACGACATAAATGCGAAGATAACCCACATATTCTCTGAACGGAGCCGTGCCGACATAAGCATCTATTCGGGCGATGACGCTTTCAGGGCAAAGGACAAACTGGCTGACGACGGAAACGACGAATATACCAAACTCAATCTGCGATGGGGCAATCTCACCGCCGCCCTCAACTGGAAATACCAATTCTCCTCCAAGCTATACGCCGTATTCACGGGGATGTACACGTACAATCATTCCAACCAGCTCTATATGGAAGAATATCGCATATTTGACGAGGAACAATTGGCAGGTATGACTCACTCCGAAACCCGTAATCTGGCTAAGATAAATGACGGAGGAATACGCCTGGAATTCGATTACCGTCCTAACCGTATCCACCATATCCGCTTCGGCTCAAACGGGCTCCTCCACTTCTTCCATCCTCAGAGCTACGACTCAACCAATTTCTCAGGTGACGATACTGCCCGAGACTCCATACAGCGCCATGGCTCGCATTCGTTCAGAGGACAGGAAATATCACTATATGCGGAGGACAACATCGCCCCCATCGAGAAACTGCGCATAAACATAGGGGTGCATTACACGATGTTCCATATCCCGGGAAAGAGATACCACTCCCTTGAACCGCGCGTCGCCGTACGCTACCAGTTCAGCGACCGGCTTACAGCCAAGGCATCGTACACAGAGATGAGCCAGTTCATGCACCAGCTATCAAACTCCTACCTGAACCTGCCGATGGATTATTGGGTACCTTCCACCGACAAAGTCGCTCCATCCCGTTCACGGCAATATGCGGCAGGGGTCTATCTGCGGCTCCCGCACAACATTCTTCTGAATATGGAAGGATTCCTCAAAACTTCCAACCGCCTGATAGAATATGACGGCGGAAGCTCTCTCACACCGTCGGTGGAAGACTGGGACCAACGCGTACGCACAGGCAAAGGGAAGTCATACGGACTCGAATGGGAAGCCTCGTACGGAAATCGCCGACTTAGCCTCAGCACTTCCTACACACTGTCATGGAACCGGAGACTTTTCACCGACTTCTACCCCACATGGTATCCGGACAAATTCGACAACCGCCATAAATTCAACATCAGCGCCCGGTACAAACTAAACGATTGGATTGATGTCTATGCGTCCTGGTGCTACCATAGCGGCAACCGCATGACAGTGCCACAGCAGCTTGTCACAGCCCCGATACTTCCCGGAATATGTACCGTGGGCAGCCCGGAATATATCTACGAGCAACCCAATAATGTATCGCTACCTGACTACCACCGGCTTGACCTCGGCGTGAATTTCAGAAAAACCACCCGGAAGGGATATGAGCAAATCTGGAACATAAGCGTCTACAATGCCACTTGCCATATGAACCCCTTCTATGCGTCAATCAGGCAGAATCCTGACGGCACTTTCATTGGGAAAGCCACAGCTGTATTTCCTATCCTGCCATCCTTTAGCTACACACTCCGATTCTGACACCATACTGATGATACCCAACCGATATAAACCATTCCACAAGCAAATGAAGCCATCCGGATTATTCCCTGCAATAATCGGCTGCGCAATGACAGCCATTCTATTATCCATATCCTCGTCTTGTACATCCAATTTTGAGCTTGACGACATAAATGCGACAGAAAAGCCAGTGCTGTACTGCTTTCCGACCGCCGGAAGCGACACCACGATAATACAGCTATCAAAGAGCATTCCGGTCACCGACAAAGGTACTCCTGTCCCCGGTATTCCCGGTGCGGATATAATCTTCACCGTCAACGGAGAGCCGAAACAGGTGTACTGGAATGCGTCAGGCACTACCGGAGTACCTGACATGTGTTACTACGTGACATCCCACCTGAGTCCCGGCGACAAGATTGACATCACAGCTCAGATTGACGGCATGACAGTCTCATCCGGCACAGAGGTTCCGGCGCCGTTCATCATTAATGACATCTCGCTCGGAATCAAGCCAGGCATAGAACGCAAACTCCTGTTTAAAGTGTCATTTACCGACTCCTCCCCCACCGGTGACTACTATGGTTTACGCATTGTCGAGGAGACTGCATACGAGACCGGTGAGCTGCTCCCCGACGGCAAATGGGAAGTCAGCACGGAACATACCGCCGCCGCAGTGGAAATCGATCTCTCAGACGAGCCGCTAATCAACAACAAGGTAGGTCTCGACGCCACTTTTGACCTCGATTATGACTTCTATCAGGAATTGTATATCTGGAGTGACGAGACAATTGACGGAAAGGAGTACACATTACGTCTCACAGCACCCTATCACCCGGAGCTGGAGTGGCATGACGACAGCTCGTTTGCCAAGGAGACGAGGCAGTACAGAGTATACCTCTACCGCCTTGCGCCGGACCTGTATAAGTTTCTGAAATCACTCAACGATACGGCAAACAACATTCTTGGGCAGAACGGTCTCGCACCCATCCGGAGCAACTACACCAACATCGAAAACGGCTTCGGAGTGGTAGGTGGGTGCCAGCTCACTGTCTCCGCCCCTCTCGGGAATCCATAACACATAACAAAGGCTCGTAACAATGTCCGAATAAAAAAGAACCGTGCCACACACTTATGAAGCGACCCCAAAAGTTATATGTATAACTTTTGGGGTCGCTTATTCTGTAGCAAATATTTATTCAAGAAACACTTTTACTCAGCCTTGCCTTGCAAGGAATCCGAGCGAAACCAAGTTTACGGAGCTTGCACTTCAATCGTCATAGGAGCGGCTACGGAATTAGGATACAGGCGTTTGCATCCTGGTAATCCTTGCTCTATGAGCGAATCGCAGCGGGCAACCTCATCCGCCGAACCTGCGACAAAAGGCATCTCCACAATCTCGGTCACCTTTGCTCCGGGTATCACAGACTTGAGCAGTTCCTCAGGAGTGGGTGGCTGCTTCAATTTGCTGTAGGAAGCATAAGTATAACTTGTGAATGCCGTATTGACCCCGACCCCCCTGCGATCAAGCAGATACCCGTCCTTGAGCTGAACCGGAGCTGCACCGGTCAAATCGGATGGAGCAGGGAAAGACACCACGTGCGTGCGGTCGGAATTGAGCGTCACAGGCACACAGTCGGCATAATCACCGTTAGTCCTGTAAATCCGGGCCATTGCCACTACTGCGACAGGACGTATGCCCCCCGTGGCAGGAGCGACAGCCGCCCCCACAGACACGGGTATGCTTTCCTCGCTGCCCGCAGTGCTACCGGCAACCCCGGACTTCGCACTATGACAACCCGCCATAAGCGAAGCCGAAGCAGCGATAGTAATTATTTTCTTTGAAGCATTCATTGCTCGGTTACTTCTTCACCACCTTGGCGGTATATATACCGTTGACAGTTGAGATACGGGCAACATATATGCCGGCAGGAAGCGAAGCCACCTCGACTGTCGCCTCAGCTCCGTTCACATCAACCGAAGGAGTCACTGTCGCCCCTGCCATTGACACGAGCTGAATCCCTATAATATCCTCGGGTGCAGTGATAGTCGCATAGTCCACAGCCGGATTGGGTGTCACTGACACTGACTTCTCCACATCGGTAGTTATATCCTCTATACCCGATGCCCCAATCGTAAACACAATCTGCGAGGGGTTGACAGAAAACCAATCCCCGGAAACATAATCATAGAGACAGCAGAAATATCTGGTACCTATCTCGATCGAAGCTCCGGCATCAGCCAGATTGCAGTGGATAGTCACATCCTTCGTCTCACCCGCTGAAATAAACAGCGGTTCCGACAACGCATAAGCCACAGAAGTACCACCTCCATTCGGGAACACATAAAATCCGATCGGACTGGTATAGTATCCCGTCACACCCGATACATTTATATTAACCTGAATATCATATGGGTCAATGGCGTTGAGACGACCACCAAGCCCCCAGGAATTGATTCTAATCTTGGCCGGCAGAAGATTGGACTTGACCTCGACAGGTATTATTGATGAAACAGCTACATATTTATCCGTTACCGAGCCTCCGACTATTTGCGACATAACTTCCGCAATGCAAAAGTAATATGAGCCGGCAGTAAGAGTAAATCCGCTCCTCACATAATCGAACGACCCAACATACTCAACCGGCGCACTGCCGTTGGCAGGAACCTCGATATTGAACTGAGAGCCCTGCGCACACCAGTCATTGATATCCTCGCTCTTGAGCAAGAGCGGTACCACCGGGGTGGTTATTTCGACATTTCCGGTATTGGTAGCTGTTCCTACGAATTTAAATTGCTCCCCGGAATAGACCGGAGTGGTGAATTCCAAATCCTTGACACTAATCTGACCTGCAGCAGGCACATTGACTGTATAATCCGTCCCTTTCTTGACCAGTGTGATGTATCCGAGCTGAGATGCCACCAGATACACCGGATACTTCTTGCCGCCGGTCTCATACATCAGTGTGCCTTTATAAGAACCGTCAGCCAGAGATGCGACACTCGCACCCATAGAACTATAGCCTGACCCGACTGCTACAATTGTCTCATTGGTCATGGCAACCGATGTGGTTGCCTTTGTGGCATCGTTAACGAAGTCAACAACAAAACGTCCGCTATATGCCTTGGAGGAATAATTGAATACCGTGCCGACCAAACGCAGCATCTCGCCTACCATCTGGGCATCAAGCTTCTCGTAATACACAAAGTAAGGTGCAGCATATTCGGAATCCGCCACCGGTTTCTTCACTCCGATGATAGCCATCTGGTCAAAATTGAAACCGGATGAGCTTCCGCCGATACCCTGCGATGACGGGTCGAGAGCGTTGAGACGGAAATAGCCGTCCGACATGCCCCCCCAGCCCCAGTTGAAGTGGAAATAGCCGTTGCTGCTATAACCGTCACAGACGAAAGCATGACCACCCTCACTGCTCTGTCCCGCATAGAACACAGGACCGTTATTGGCAAGCTCACCATAAATCATCTCCTCCCATACGGAAGAGGTGTAGGCGCTCCTGCATACTGAATGCACACCTTTGTCGTAATTGAAGTATGAAATCAAAGCCGGTGTGACCTTGCAGCTTATAGCACCGCTCTCGGAAGCGGTATACTTCATATCGACCGCCACACCGCAGGCAAGCATCAGTGTAGCCACAGCATTGTTCTGCGTTGTGGTCGCAGAGCTGGTGTAGGTATCAAGCATATTATTCCAGTCGAAGGTAGTGGAGGCATAGTCAAATGATATGGTCTGAGTACCCAAATTGTACTGATGCTTGCCTACACCCTTTTCAGGCCAGTTATGATATTTGAGCACCTGTGCCATTGCGGTGGCCACACAGCCGGTCACAGCCCTTTTGCCGGATATGAGGGGACATTGCAGATTGTAAGGCGCATCCTGATTCCAGCGGGTGGACATCAGGGGGGCTATTGGTGAACGGTCAGCACGGCTTCGCACCTCCTCGTAAGGGGTGTCAATCCCTGCTGCGACTGCTGCGGCAATCTCGCCTTTGTACTGCTCAAGCCACCAGCTGAGATTCACAGGAAGATTGTCAGGGTCAAGTTTGCCCTCTTCGCTGTATCCAAGCACGGGAGCGGCAATGTCATCAGCAGACAGGACCATGAATCCCTCGTCCGACACATTTTCAAACAGATATACCATCGGTGCGCCTGATTCGGAAAGCGTGAGGAGCGGAGTTTTCTTGAGAGCGGCAGCCGATCTCGAGGGAGTGTTCCCTCCGAGAGCTCTGCCGAGAGCCTGCTCCGGCGAAAGAGTGCGGGCTCCGGCTCCGGTTACTGTGGCTGCTGCCACAAAAATAGCAAGTAAAGATTTCTTCATAAGCAATAGGATAGGATTAAATCGTGAATATATGCGGTGTTATTGAAAACCCGTAAGGGCGCACGGTCTGTGCGCCCTTACGGAAAAGTATTTTTATTTGTCTATCGGTTTTATCGAGATTGCATAACCTCCTCCGGCAAGCGCATTGAGTGTCAGCTTGCTCTTGGATGTCACAGTCTTCTTGGTTATGGTGTAGCGGGTCTGTCCGTCCACAGTATTGGCATCGGGAGCCTCAGCGTATATCGTTGCCTCATATTTCCGTCCAGGGTCAAGGAACGAAAGGGCAATCGTGCTCTTACGGTCGGCGGTGCCTGCCGTACTTCCCACATACCATTCATCGGAATTCTTGTCCTTGCGGGCTATGGTGACATACTCCATCGGCTCTGCCTCGAGATATACCGAGCGTTCCCATTCCACAGGCACCTCCTTGATGAACTGGAAGGCATCCATATGCTTCTCGTAATGTTCGGGAAGGTCCGCCGCCATCTGGAGCGGGCTGTACATGGTGACGTACAGAGCCAGCTGACCGGGGATAGTGGATGCAATCCTGGAATTGTTATGTGGCGTGAACGTGCTGAGGTCAAACTCAAAAATACCGGGGGTATAGTCCATCGGACCGCCTTGGAGACGGGTGAACGGGAGAATCGATGTGTGCCACTTGTCGTTGCCGCCCATCGCCTGATATTCGGTTCCGCGCGCACTCTCATTGCCTATGAGGTTAGGATAAGTGCGGGCAAGACCCGTGGGACGTGTAGCCTCGTGGGCGTTCACCATAATTTTATGCTCCGCCGCCTTCTTGACGGCATACAGATAGTGGTTGTTGAGCCACTGTGAATAGTGGTACTCACCACGGGGAATGATATTTCCCACATATCCGCTCTTGACAGCATTATATCCGTTGTCGTTCATAAACTTGTAGGCATCCTCAAGATGACGCTCATAATTGCGCACCGAACCTGAAGTCTCGTGGTGCATCATCAGCTTCACGCCCTTTGAATGCGCATAGTCGTTGAGATATTTGAGGTCAAAATCCGGATAGGGAGTAACAAAGTCGAACACATAGTCCTTGGACTGACCGAACCAGTCCTCCCAACCTTCATTCCATCCCTCCACGAGCACCTGGTCAAATCCGTGCTCGGCAGCAAAGTCGATATAACGCTTTACCTTCGCTGTGTTGGCGCTGTGACGGCCGTTGGGTTTTGTTTTGGTGTAGTCGGTCTCGCCCAGTTTCACGGAATAAACGTCATCGGTGTAATTCCATGAGCCGGCTCCTGAAATCATCTCCCACCACACGCCTATATATTTCACAGGCTTTATCCATGAGGTGTCCTCATACTTGGTGGGCTCGTTGAGATTGTAGATGATGCGTGATGCAAGGACATCGCGGGCGTCGTCGGTGATTATTACCGAACGCCATGGAGAGTTGACCGGAGTCTGCATATATCCTTTCCGTCCCTGATTGTCGGGTGTAAGCCATGAGGTGAATGTCATGGTGGTGTCATTGAGGTTGAGATGCATCGTGGGGTAGTCGATGGTTCCAGCCTCGTGGATGTTAAGATAGACACCGTCGTCGGTTTTCAGCTGGAGTGCGGTCTGTACGCCGGTAGGCGAAAACACGGTGGTCGAGGCATTATCGGGGTTGACCTTCGACGGGAAAAGACCGCGGATTTCGCTAAGCCGCGACTTGGTGTAGTTATACTCCTGGGTGTCGTAGTCACCGGGAATCCAGTATGCGTTATGGTCGCCGGTCATGGCAAACTCGGTAACCTCGTCGGCAATAACAAAGTAATTGAGATTGGGCTGCTGCGGGAATTCATAGCGGAAACCGATACCGTCGTCAAAGGCACGGAAGCGCACAACCATCTCCCTGTCAAAGGCTGGCTGCTTAAGAGTCACAGCCATCTCGTTGTAATGATTGCGTATCTCAGTTTCTTCGCCCCATACCGGCTGCCATGTCTCGTCCACGGAGTCACGGGTGGTATTTACTATTTCAAAACCGTCCTTCAGCGAAAGAGCGTCAGCGGCGGCTTTTTTTCCCTGGCTCTCGAAACTGTTTCTTCCGGTCTCACTGAACAGATTAAAACCCAGATGTGAGGGAGCTATGATCTGCTTCCCTTTGAAATCCACAAAGTAGGTAGGTTTTCCATCCTGAATATCAAATGTGAGCACTATGTCCCCATCGGGCGACTTTAATGTCTCGGCGGCTCCGAAGCCAAGCAGCGGAACTGCGAAGATTGTGAATAATGACAGGAGTCTTGATTTCATGATTGATTCGTGTAGTATGTATCTCTATATGTTATATTTATTTCGCAAATATACACAATTTCCACGAGATTATCACACAATCGGAGTATAGATTTTTAAGAACCGTCGTCAAGTTGTGTTTTTGTGCCGGTCCTGCCAATAAATCTCAAACCCTCCTACTTGTCGGAATCCTCCCGAAGCTTGGAATTCTCCTCATGGAATCTCTTCAGTTCATCCAGATAACCGGCCGACACTATACCTGACGGAAGAGCTATGACAGCAACTCCTACCATGGATGACAGCATGCTCAACAGTCTGCCCCAGTCATTGTGAGGGAGCACATCGCCATATCCCACTGTGGTAAGCGTGGATGTTGCCCAATACACGGCATCGAAGATATTATCGAAATGGTCATCTATGTTAAACATCAGCAGACCTGTGAAAATTATATATGTCACTGTCAACGCAAGAACCGAGAGAAGCATTTCACGCTTCTTGTAGAGCACGACAAAGAATAATTCGACCTCACTGGAAAAACGGGCAATCTTAAGTATACGGACAGTGCGCACAAGCCTGGTGGCACGGCATATGTAGAATGAAGTACTTATCATGGAGAATATAGGGAGTATTGACAATAAATCTATTATTGCCATAACCGTAAACGGATAGCGGGCGAAACATTCGCTCTTGTTTCCACTGTACGATTTCCCCTTTTCCCCGGCAGTGATGTCAGCCGTAATCCACCGAACCGCATAATCAAGCATAAACACACCGACACACACAAGCTCCATCATCCTCAGATACCGGTTTGTATCACGCACAGCCAATGGTACAAGACTGAGAATTATCACAACTGTCATAAACATCGAGTATGCCCGGTGCTGGGGAGAATACATCTCACGCCAGACCTGGCGCGCACTTGCCTCCGGCGACATTGCCACATTGGCATTCCGTCGCCCGACCACTATGTCGTGGAGCTGTCTCCGAAATGTTTCGCGCTCATTCACCACTGCAACACCCATTGAGTCATCACTCATTCCGTCAGTACTTGGAGTTGAATCTTTTGCCATACAAAATCAGGATATTATAGACTTTTTTACACTGTGAACTTTAATTGACAAATTTATTAAAATTATCATATAAATATGCTATTGGAAGTGTTAAATCGAACCGGACATGACATACATCCGGACATATGGTTCAATTTGGATTGATATGGAATAAAAAACACAGGTATATAAAGTATAAAAAGGAACTGCTTCTCGCAGCTCCTTTTTATGAGTTTCCAATAGGTACAATTTCTAAGGTAAAAAAGATTGTTTTAGGTTCGTGATGCAAAGGTAGGGCAAGATTTACTCGCCAACAAATAAATTTATCTGTTATACAACATGATTTTATAGCTCAAACTTTGCATTTTTTGCTATTTTTACAGTTAACACGATAAATTTCAACGCATTACAAATGACACAAATTTACAAGCCAATTTGTTAAAATACGTTAATATTATTTATTTCATCGGATTTTCCGTATCGTATACCATCAGTTTCAGCTCATTTCCATCCCATACGGCATACGAAAATTTATTAATCCAGTCACCTAATATTAACATTTCAGCCCCATCCGGAAGACGCCTGTCAAGCATCACATGATGATGACCGAATATAAAATAATCGACTTTTGGCGCATGCGCGGCATTATACTTCTCAGCAAACTCGACGAGTGTGGCTCCAGCATCTTCACGGGGAACATAACCACCGGATTTGCGGCTGTGCGATGACCAGCTGTGAGCGAAACCGATGGTCCACCTGGGATGGATAGCCGCATAAAGACGCTGCGCAATCCGGCAGCGGAACAACCGGCGAAGTTTTCTGAAGCTCCAAGGCAAATCACCTACCCCGTCACCGTGCTCCATAAGGAATCGCTTTCCGTCAAGTTCAGTCACCATAATCCCGTCATGGACCTTTAACCCAATCTCCACGGGAAGGTAATCAAATATCCAGATGTCATGGTTCCCTTTGAACCACACAATCTCCACTCCGATGTCGGCAAGCTCGGCAAGAGCACCGAAAAAGCGGGTGAAACCACGAGGCACGACCGTGCGGTATTCCCACCAATAGTCAAGGATGTCACCCAACAGATATAGCCGCTTCGCATCCGCCGAAATATGACGCAGGAAGGATACCACACGGCGTTCATGCGCCCTATGGTCAGCTATATAATTCGCTCCGAGGTGAATGTCGCTTATGAAGTATGTCTTGTTACGCAACGTGAACGGCAAGAGGTTTAGGTGAAATTATATTATAGGAATCCGAGGTCGAGCTTTGCCTCCTCGGTCATCATGTCCTTGGTCCATTCAGGCTCAAAGACTATGCGGATGTCAACACTCTTGATCCCGTCGATACTCTCAAGTTTGATTCGGGCGTCATCAACAAGGAAGTCAGCAGCCGGACAGTTTGGAGCGGTGAGGGTCATGTCGATTTTCAGATTTCCGTCATCGTCAAGGTCAATGGCATAAATCAGTCCGAGATTATATATGTCGACAGGTATTTCAGGATCGTAGACTGTCTTCAGCATGGTGACAATCTTCTCTTCTATCTTCAGTTTCTCTTCAGGAGTCATTTATATCGAAGTTATATAGTTAAATTCAAGTATTTATCAATGCGCTTCAAGCCAGTTGGCAGCTACGCCGGCTGAAACCTCAAGCGGCACCGCCCCGCGGTAGGCAGTCTCCATACCGGAAATCACCATCTGCTTAAGCTCGTCAAGCTCGTCAGGCTTGACATTGAATATCAATTCGTCATGCACCTGCATAATCATGCGTGAACGGAGCCCTCGGCGTTCCATTTCGTTGAAGATATTCACCATAGCCACCTTTATGATATCGGCAGCTGAACCTTGGATTGGAGCATTGACCGCATTGCGCTCAGCATAGCTGCGCACCACCGCATTGCGTGAACTGATGTCAGGCAGATAACGGCGGCGCCCCATCTTTGTGGTTACATACCCCTGTTCACGGGCTATGTCGACAGCCTTGGACAGGTAGTCACGTATGTGCGGATAGGTGGCGAAATAGCCGTCGATTAGATGCTTTGCCTCGGCACGGGCTATACCGAGACGCTCGGCGAGTCCGAAAGCCGATATGCCATAGATTATACCGAAGTTTGCCGTTTTGGCTCGTCGTCGCTCGTCATCGGTCACATCGGCAAGAGGTACCTTGTATATTTTAGAGGCAGTGATGCGGTGGATGTCATCGCCGGAGAGGAATCCCTCTATCATGTCCCTGTCACCGCTCAGGTCAGCGATTAACCGCAACTCAATCTGCGAATAATCGGCACTCATAATCATATCCCCGGGGTCGGCTATGAATGCGCGGCGTATCTCCTTTCCGTCATCGGTACGGATAGGTATGTTCTGAAGATTCGGGTTGGCGGAAGAGATGCGGCCGGTGGCTGTGACAGTCTGATTATAGGAAGTGTGAATCTTCCCGGTCACAGGATTGATAAGTGCGGGGAGCGCATCGAGGTAGGTTGTTATAAGCTTGCGCAGACGCCGGATTTTGAGAATCATACTCACCAGCGGCACTTTGGCGGCATATTTTTCCAGAACCTGCTCGGTGGTGGAGTATGAGCCTTTGGCAGTTTTTTTTGCCTTAGGGTCAATCTGCAGACGGTCAAAAAGCACCATGCCGACCTGGGCAGGGGACGCTATGTTAAACGGTCCACCCGCCATCTCATATGCCTCCTCCTCCATGTCACGCAAGCGTATTTTGAGCCTGTCGGACAATTCCTTGAGCACAGTAGGGTCAATGCGCACGCCGGTATATTCCATTTCAGCCAACACCCGGATAAGCGGGAACTCCACATCAGTCAGCAAGTCCGACATTTCCCGCTCGGCTATCTCCGCCGAAAGCAACGGTCGCAGACGCAATGCCACATCCGCCTCCTCACAGTAACGGTTCATAGCCTCGTCGGGAGCAAGCGGCGCCTTCGGGTGTCCGGGACGGGCGTCAATAGCAATACCTGAAAGCTCTATGTTAAGATATTTCCCTGCCACCTGGCGGAGGTCATGTTTCATTTCCGGATCGATGAGATAATGCGCCACCGACGTGTCATAGTAAGGAGTTGAAAGCTCTATCCCCTCGTTCCTGAGCAGTAGATAGTCACGCTTTATATCATGGCTCACCAGCATAGTCTTGCCTCCGCTGAACAGTGGGGTTACCAAAGCACGGACCTCCTCACGGGCGGCAACATCCTCAGGGAGCGGGATATAATATCCTCGGCAGGCCTCCCACGACAGCGAGAGTCCCAGCCATCGGGCTGTCATAGCTTCCTCACCTACAGCGTACAAAGCTATTCCTACCTGAGCGACACCCGAAGCCTTCTCTATCACCTCGGCGATATCGGCTGGTGCCGTCAGGGTCACATACTCACGCTCCTCGCATACCGGCTCAGGTTTCCGCTCCTCGCTATCGGCTGCGAAGTCAAACAGTGACGCCATACCGTCGGACGGCGCAGGGGGTGTTGCAGCCGACTGCCCGGCGGATGCTGACGCATTATCCTTCAGGCGAGCTATGAAAGTGCGGAATTCAAGTTCCCGGTATATGTCGATAAGCATGTCCACGTCAAGAGGTTTGCGACATAGCGAATCGATATCAACATCCAGAGGGACATCGGTCTTGATGGTGGCGAGATGTTTTGACAGGAGTATTTTGCCGGCATTCTCAATCACACGCTTCTGGAGCGCTCCTTTTAGCATGTCGGTATTGTCGAGGAGATTCTCCACGGAACCCCATTCGCTTATGAGCTTGCGTGCAGTTTTCTCCCCCACGCCGGGACAACCGGGTATATTATCGGAAGCATCCCCTTCAAGCGCCAGCAGGTCAATGACCTGCGACGGGGTTGATATGCCATATTTCTCGCACACGGCACGAGGGTCACGCACCTCGAACCCTTCGCCCCGGAGCGCGGGACGGTACATGTACACATGGTCGGTCACCAGCTGCCCGTAATCCTTGTCAGGAGTCATCATGTATGTATCATAGCCCTTCTTCTCAGCCATGACAGACAGAGTGCCGATCACATCGTCAGCCTCGTATCCGTCCACCTCAAGCACCGGTATCCGGTATGCCTCAAGAATGCGCTTGATATAGGGCAGAGACAGAGTGATATCCTCCGGCTGCTTGTCTCGCTGCGCCTTGTACTCCAGATACTCAACATGGCGGAATGTCGGACCCTTTGGGTCGAAGCAGACAGCTATATGCGTAGGATCCTCCTTGCGGAGAAGGTCGTCAAGAGTATTGCAGAAGCCGAAAATGGCAGATGTATTCAATCCTTTGCTTGTCACACGCGGGCTATGAATCAGTGCGTAGTAGGCACGATAAATCAACGCATAGGCGTCAAGCAGGAAAAGGCGTTTCTCCATATTAATTTCAGTCATTAGTCACTCACCATACGCCCGTGACAGGGATGGCGACATCAATTTCAGGCATAAAGTTAAGGATTTACCATGAAAAACTAACATTTAGTTAGCAAAAATTAAATAAAATCAATTTTTGATGCCATTTAGCGGCAAAACAGTTATCGTAGTTAGGAAGATTTTTGTAATTTTGCACATTGTTATGACAGCAATCCAAGACATAAGGCATGCAATAGCTCCTGAGATAGAAAGGCTCAACGCCCTTATAGAGGAATCATTGGGTTCATCGAACAAACTGATGAATCAAGTGATTTCCAACTATCTCCGACATAAAGGGAAGCAGCTCCGGCCTATGCTTGTAATGCTCACAGCCAAGCTGTTTGCCGATGTAAACGAGTCGGTCATCACCGCAGCCGCAGCAGTTGAGATGCTCCACAATGCGTCACTAATCCACGACGATGTGGTGGACGATTCCAAAACACGCCACGGCAACGATACCATTAACGCCGTATGGGACAATCATATAGCCGTGCTCGTCGGTGACTTCTTCGTATCAAACGCACTCCAGCTTGCCATCCGTACCAACGACCTCCGTGTCATCAATACCATAGCGTCGCTCGGCAAAATGCTGTCGCTTGGCGAAATGGACCAGATTTACAACGCTCGCTTCCACGAGCTTGACGAAAAGGCTTATTTCAATGTGATCTCCCACAAGACCGCCTCACTATTCGTGTCGTGCGTCTCTGTCGGGGCTTATTGTGTCGATGTGGACGACGACCGCCTTGACCGGATGCAGAGATTCGCCGAACTTTTCGGACTGTGCTTCCAGATTCGTGATGACATATTCGACTATTACAGCGATGACAGAATAGGCAAGCCCACCGGCAATGACCTGCGTGAGGGAAAAATCACCCTCCCGCTGCTTCATGCGCTTGCGTGCGGCGACGAAACCCGGCGCTCAGCAATGGTAGAACTGTCACACAAGGAGAGTCTGACCGAAACCGAGATTTCCACCCTCATTGACTTTGCCAAGGACAACGGCGGAATCGAATATGCCGAAGCCACCATGAAACGCCTGCGTGACGAGGCTGCCGACATACTTGCGACATTCCCTCCAAGCGAGACCACATCGTCGCTTCTTTCACTTCTTGATTACGTAATCGCACGCAATAATTAGACCCCGTCCGGAAACGCAGACTGCAAGGGACTCCATAAAAAAACAGAGGAGCAGATAAGGACTGAATGGCAACCCCATCTCGTCCGTATCTGCTCCTTCTGAGTATATCTGTCTGTGCGGTTCCTTACATCGCGAAGGCATTGAAACCACCGTCAACAACTGCTACAGTGCCGGTGACAAATGAAGCCGCATCGGAAATGAGATACTGGATAGTACCGCAAAGTTCCTCTGGTTTGCCAAAACGCTTGAATGGAGTCTGACGTATCACGTCAGCACCTCTTTCGGTGAGAGAACCGTCAGGATTGGTGAGCAGCGCACGGTTCTGGTTTGTGAGGAAGAATCCGGGAGCGATAGCGTTCACACGTATTGACGGTGTGAACTTAGTGGCAACCTCATTGGCAAGGAATGCAGTAAAATTAGATATGCCCGCCTTGGCAGCCGCATAGCCGAGCACTCGTGTCATAGGGCGGAATGCAGCCATCGACGAGAAGTTGACAATAGAACCCTTCCCTGCCTTCACCATGGGAGCGAGGAACACCTGGGTCGGTATGACGGTGCCGGTGAGATTGAGGTCGAGCACTTTCTGGAACTGCTCTATCTGCACATCGAAAAATGTGCCTGTGGGAGCTATTGTAGCACCGGGCATATTACCTCCGGCAGCATTGAGCAAGGCATCCACCTTGCCGTATCTGGCAAGAATCTCATCGCAATTCTGCTGTACGACTTCGGGATT
Organism: uncultured Duncaniella sp.; assembly: GCA_958352885.1. GTDB lineage: Bacteria > Bacteroidota > Bacteroidia > Bacteroidales > Muribaculaceae > Duncaniella. Next base: position 259,909 of record CATWQI010000003.1, on the reverse strand, counting down.
CATCACATCGGTTACAAGGAAAATAGCCTCGCCTCCAGCCTTTGTGATACGCTCGATTATCGCATCGCCCTCTTCCTTGCGACGCCCCATGAGCACTACTTTGGCACCCTGAGCGGCAAGATATTCGCCTATGCAGCATCCAAGCACACCGGTGCCTCCGGTTATGACCACTACCTGGTCCTTGACTGAAAATATTTCGTTCATTGGATTGAGTTATTAGTTTTGTTGAGGATTGATTGGATGATTCAGGATTGTTACTTTCCTTCGGCTATCTCCCGGCTGACAACAGCCATCACACCCTCCACCTGACCGAGGGCCTTCATTCTGCCATGGAATGAATAACCGGCATTATAGCCCATCTTCTCGTCGCCGAGCATAAGTTCGGCATGGTCTACACGCATCGGCAGCGACGGATTGACACGCTCGAAGATTCTGACGAGCTCCACGATATCAGCACGGCCGCCAAGATGCGAAGCCTCACGGAAGTCGCCGTTTGGAAGCACATCAGTACTGCGCAGATGCACAAACCATGTACGGTCAGCATATTTGCGGGCAAGCGCAGGCACATCGTTCTGCGCACCGGCGCTCAGTGAGCCGGCACAGAATGTCAAGCCGTTGTGCGGATCGGGCACAGCGTTGAGAAACGCCTCTATATCAGCGTCACAGGTCACTATACGCGGCAATCCGAGAATGGGACGTGGAGGATCGTCAGGATGCACGCACATCTTTATATCGTATTCACGGCACACAGGCATGATGGCACTTAGGAAATATGCCATGTTCTTGCGAAGCTGCTCTGCGTCAATGCCATCGTAAAGCTTCAGTAAGTCACGGAATTTCTGTACGGGGTCAAGGTCATTTTCTGAGATATTGCCATTGACAAATCCCTGGGTCTTGACAATAATATTCTCGACCAGACGATGCTCTCCTTCAGGTGTCATAGTGCTTTTCAGCTCGTCGACACGCTTGAGGGTATCCTCGTCATAGCTTTCCTCCGCTCCTTCACGCTTAAGGATATGGATATCGAAGTAAGCAAACTCTCCCTGGTTAAAGTATAGATTGGAAGTACCGTTGGGATTGGGATAGTCGAGGTCTGTACGCGCCCAGTCCAGCACAGGCATGAAATTGTAACAGATGGTAGTCACACCTGCCTTGCCGAGATTACGCAGCGACTCCTTGTAGTTTTCAATCAGCCGGTCACGGTCAGGACCGGCATATTTGATGGATTCGGATACGGGAAGGCTCTCCACTACGCTCCAGCGCAGACCGGCAGCCTCGATGAAATTCTTCATCTTCATCACTTCCTCGTAGCTCCACACTTCGCCGTTCGGTATATGATGGAGAGCGGTGACAATCCCCTCCACGCCTATCTGGCGCAGCATATCAAGAGTAATCTTATCGTTGGGACCAAACCAACGCCATGTTTTTTCCATAATTACACTCTATTTTCAATTGACAATTAGATTCAAATCATTATTCAATCAATATAAGTACCCTCGTAGCAGTCCTGTCGAATACATTCTCAAGAGCGACTTATATATAATTGACAATGGGCAACCGAGTCAATTGTCCATTGTCAATTACTTAATTATATGAATTTTTACTTTCTTGCCTCAGCCACGTAACCGAGAGCCTCACGGCACTTGTCAGTGACATATTGCCAGTCTTGAGCGGCAACACGATCCTTGGGGAAAAGCTTTGAACCCATACCGACACAGAATACACCAGCCTTAATCCAGCCTTCGATATTCTCTTTGGTGGGCTCCACTCCGCCGGTTACCATAAGCTTGGACCAGGGCATCGGAGCCATGAGTCCCTTGACGAATTTTGTTCCGAGCACATCGCCGGGGAAGCACTTGCAAAGGTCGCAGCCGGTTTCCTGGGCGGCACCGATTTCACTCACTGTACCGCAACCGGGAGTATAAGGAACAAGACGACGGTTACATACGCGTGACACTTCGGGGTTGAAGAGCGGACCTACCACGAAGCATGCGCCGAGCTGAATATAGAGGGCGGCAGTGGCAGGGTCAACTACCGAGCCTACACCCATAGCCATTTCAGGACACTCCTTGGCTGCGTATTTAACAACCTCGGCAAATACCTCATGGGCGAAATCGCCACGGTTGGTGAACTCAAATGCACGTACACCACCGTCATAGCAAGCCTTTACCACCTGCTTTGCCACTTCTGCGTCCTTGTGATAGAACACGGGAACCATTCCGGTTTCGCCCATCTTGGCGAGCACCGCAACCTTATCGAATTTTGCCATTTCTTTTGTTTAGTTTAATGATTTGATATAGTGATAATGCTAATAATGCTTTCTTTCGCAATCAATCAAGAGAGAGAGTCACTACTGAATGTGCGGGAAGAGAGAGAGTCAGACGACCGTTCTTTACTTTGGCCTTGTCAAACGGCTTCAGAGTCACCTTCTCTTCCTGACCGAAGTCATTGTAGTCATGGATATCTTTCGCAGTGATGATTTCACCCTTAACGTTCTTTGCCTTGATACCACCGAGATCAATGTCGATATCGGCTGCCTTGTCAAGAGAGATATTCACCAATGACACAGTGACCACTCCGTTCTTTTCGGAAGCGGTGGCTGTCACAACAGGCACTGTCCTACCCTTGCGCACGGTCAGAATCTCGGAGTCGACCTTGAGGGGTATGAGCTTGGCATCCTGGTGAGGTATGTATGACTTGAACACATAGTAAGTCGGAGTGAGCACCATGCTGTCGCCACGGGTGAGAAGCATAGCCTGAAGCACATTGGCGAACTGGGCTATGTTAGCCATCCGCACACGGTCGGCATGCTTATGGAACACATTGAGGGATATCGCCGCAACAAGAGCGTCACGCATGGTGTTCTGCTGGTAAAGATGACCGGGGTTTGTGCCTGGCTCCACGTTCCACCATGTACCCCATTCGTCAACAAGCAGACCTACCCTTTTCTTGGGGTCATACTTATCCATTATTTTCGAATGGGTAGAGATGAGGGTGTCGATATCATAAGCCTTGCCCATGAGCCAGTAATGGTCATCGGCGTCAAACTCGCGTGCCGAACCCTTGTCCTTCCAGTTGTCCACACAGTAATAATGGAGCGAGATACCGTCCATCATTCTGCCGGCATTCTTCATGCACACATCAGTCCACTCATAATTGTAAGCGTCCGCACCTGAGCCAATCTTGTACAGCTTATTGCCGTCAAAGTTACGGCAATATGTAGAGTACTGGCGATAGATGTTGGAATAATATTCGGGGGTCATATTGCCACCGCAACCCCAGGTCTCGTTGCCTATACCGAGGTATTTCAGTTTCCACGGCTTCTCACGTCCGTTCTGCTTGCGGAGCGTTGCCTGTGGTCCGTCGGCGGCTGTCATGTATTCCACCCACTTGGCAAGTTCCTCGACAGTGCCGCTGCCTACATTACCGCTGATATAGGGCTCGATGTCAAGCATCTCGCAGAGATTCAGGAACTCATGGGTGCCGAATGAATTGTCCTCCACAGTTCCTCCCCAGTTATTGTTGACCATACGAGGGCGGTTCTCCTTCGGACCTACGCCGTCCATCCAGTGATATTCGTCGGCGAAACAGCCTCCGGGCCAGCGCATCAAGGGCACTTTAAGGTCACGGATAGCCTGAAGGACATCGTTACGGTAACCGTTGGTGTTGGGTATGGGCGAGTCCTCGCCTACCCAGATACCGCCATAGATACAGCTTCCGAGATGCTCGGTGAACTGACCATAGATTTCCTTGGCTATTATCGGAGCGGAATCATTGGGCTGGAGGGTGACAGTCACCTTATCAGCCGCCACGGCAGATACCGCAGCTGCGGCAAGAAGGGATGATAGGATTATTTTCTTCACGGTGTTAAATTTTTAATGGCATTAATATCTTAAAATACTTAAAAGATTTCTATACAGTACATTTCATAACATCGTCAACTACTTTTTGTCACGGTTACGCCAGAGATTGGTCATATCCTCCAGAGTCTTGCCTTTGGTTTCGGGTACGAGCGATGCCACGAACCAAGCAGCCACGATACAGATTACACCGTAAAGGGCGTAGACGAACATGTGTCCGAACCTGTCACCCATCTCACCGAGGTGCATGTTGTACATGGGCACGAAAGTCGATGACACGATGAAGTTGAAAATCCACTGGAAGGCAACGGCGATAGCGACAGCCTGTGATCGGATGGTGTTGGGGAAGATTTCGGCTATAAGCACCCAGCATATCGGTCCCCATGAGAACATGAAGGACGCCGAGTAAACCATGATTGAGATTACCGGGACGATAGGAGCGACTTCGACAATATTTGAGACGCATACACCGAACGCTCCGATTGCCATGCCGATAGAGCCCCAGATGAGGAGGGGTTTTCTGCCAAGCTTCTCAACGGAGAACACAGCCACAAGCGTAAAGGCGATATTGACGATTCCCATTATGACTGTCTGGACCATCGGGTTGCCCATATTCATCGATTCAAAGATACGCGGAGCATAGTAGAGCACCGCGTTGATGCCCACGGCCTGCTGGAACACAGAGAGCATCACACCCACGAATATGACCATGACTCCAAACGAGAAGAGCTTCTCACTCTTGACCTCGACGGTATTCTTAATCTGCGAAAGGATTTCCTTACCCTTTTCATATCCGTTGATGCGAGAGAGGATTCCGAGCGCCCTCTCATCCTTACCGATAAGGACAAGATAACGAGGCGATTCAGGCACAAGACATACAAGTATTGTAAAGATTCCTGCCACAAATGCTTCGGAACCGAACATGTAACGCCAACCGGTTGTGATAGTCCAGGGGTCTGAGCTTGCCGATACGGCATAGACAGCCTCGCCGACCTTCTCGATGACCGGCTGAGTATGTTCGCCGAGAATAAGGAAATTCACAAAGTAAACCACCAGCTGACCGAAAATGATGGCAAACTGGTTCCATGACACAAGCGTGCCACGCATGTTGGATGGAGCGACTTCGGCGATGTACATCGGGCAGATTGCCGATGCGAGACCTACACCGATACCGCCAAGTATACGGTAGATGTTGAATGCCACAAGAAGAGAGGCAGAGGGAACGCCATGCTCGAAGAACATAAATTCGGGAGCATAGCTGCCCAGTGCGGACAGGAAGAAGAATACACCTGCCACTGCAAGTGATTTCTTACGTCCGAAGTAGGAAGCGAAAAAACCTGAGAGCGCACTGCCGATTATACAGCCTAAAAGCGCGCTTGACGAGGTGATGCCATGAATTGTGTCAGTGTAGACGAAGTCTTTTGCTCCGAGAAAGAAAGCCTGCAAGCCTTTCTCGGCTCCGGAGATTACTGCTGTATCATAGCCGAAGAGCAGACCTCCAAGCACTGCGACAAGCACTATGGAAAACAGATACAGTCTGCTGCCTTGTTGGGGATAGTTCATAGGGTATTAGTCTAATATTTAGCAACTTTAGAAAGAATATATAAAAAGATGAAATGTCCGTGCGGAAATTTTCACGGTTCCCGCACGAACATTATTATCTGTTATCTAACTATTTGCAATTTGCATTTGGATGCAAATTTACAAAATAGTCATGATTGATGCAAACATTGATTAGCAATACATAGCCACGATAGCCTCGTAAAGCTCCTGCTTGCCTGAAGTCTGCTTGGGCTCGTTAACCTCTTTGCCGTATTCTGCCACCTGCTCGAGAGTCAGTTTGCCGTCCTCAAACTCCTTGCCCTTGCCGCTGTCAAACGAAGCGTAACGAGCTTTGAGCATATCCTTGTAGGGAGATTCTTCGAGAAGAGCAGCAGCGCTTTCGAGCGCACGGGCCATAGCATCCATACCTGCGATGTGGGCGATGAAAATATCCTCAAGGTCGGTAGAGTTGCGACGGGTCTTCGCATCGAAGTTGGTACCGCCGTTGCCGAGACCGCCGTTGCGGATAATCTGCATCATTGCCTGGGTAAGTTCAAAGTTGTCGATGGGGAACTGGTCGGTATCCCAGCCATTCTGGTAGTCACCACGGTTTGCGTCTATAGAACCGAGCATGTTGTTGTCAACAGCCACAGCCAGTTCGTGCTCGAATGTGTGACCTGCGAGAGTTGCATGGTTAACCTCGATGTTAAGCTTGAAATCCTTGTCAAGGCCATGAGCCTTAAGGAAGCCGATTACAGTCTCGCTGTCAACGTCATACTGGTGCTTTGAAGGTTCCATAGGCTTGGGCTCGATGAGGAATGTGCCGGTGAAGCCCTTTGAGCGGGCATAGTCACGTGCGAGTGTAAGCATCATTGCGAGATGCTCTTTCTCACGCTTCTGGTCTGTGTTCAGGAGGCTCATATAACCTTCACGACCACCCCAGAACACATAGTTGGTACCACCGAGGGCAATAGTAGCATCAATGGCATTCTTAATCTGAACCGCCGCGCGTGCCACTACGTCAAAATCGGGATTGGTTGCAGCTCCGTTCATATAACGGCCGTTGCTGAACACGTTGGCTGTGCCCCAGAGATTCTTGATGCCTGTCTCAGCCATCTTCTCTTTGAGGTAAGCCACGATTTCCTTCATATTGTGCTCGTATTCCTCCACCGAGGTGCCCTCGCTCACGAGGTCGACATCGTGGAAGCAGAAATACTCGATACCCATCTTCTGCATGAACTCGAAACCGGCATCAGCCTTCTGCTTTGCGATTGTGAGGGCGTCAGCGCCTTCAGCCCAGGGGAATTTCTTAGTGCCTGTGCCGAACTGGTCACCGCCGTCAGCGCAGAGAGTGTGCCACCATGCCATGGCGAACTTCAGCCATTCCTTCATGGGCTTTCCGAGGATTACCTTCTCTGCGTCATAGTAACGGTAAGCAAGAGGATTCTTTGAGTCCTTGCCTTCAAATTTGATTTTCCCTATATTGGGGAAGTATTCTTTAACTGCCATAATTTAAGAAGAGTTAAATGTTATTGATTGTTAGTTATTTTGATTTCTGTTATTGATATTCCGTGTCGTCCGGACTTTTTCAGAGTTCCCGCACAAGACGCGACTTCCAGAGCTCGTAAGCCTCGCGGTAGGCGGCTGTGTCGGCTGCCACAGGTTCGATTACATCGATTTTTTCAAGGGATGCAAATGCCTCGTCATGGTCACGGTAGATGCCGGCACCCATTCCGGCTCCCTTTGCAGCTCCTACCGAGCCATCTGTATCGTAAAGCTCGATGGTGGCCCCGCTGACCCCCGCAAGAGTGTTGCGGAACAGAGGGCTCAGGAACATATTGGCATGCCCTGCATGGATTTTCCTGACATCCATACCCATGCCTTCCATCACTTCCATTCCGTACATGAAAGAGAACACTATCCCTTCCTGAGCCGCACGCAACAGATGTGATTTGGTATGTGTCAGAAAGTTGACGCCATGGATGGAGCATCCCACCTCTTTGTTCTGGAGCACACGCTCAGCGCCGTTGCCGAATGGGATGATTGACACTCCGCCGGCACCGATTGGAGCGGAAGCAGCCACATCGTTCATCTCCGCATAGGAAATCCCCTCAGGTGCGACTGTCCGCTTTGACCATGAATTAAGGATTCCGGTGCCATTGATGCAAAGCAGCACCCCCAGACGGGTCTCATCATTTGTATGGTTGACATGGGCAAATGTGTTGACACGCGACTTAACATCATAATTGACTTCACCGAGCACACCATAAACCACACCTGAAGTACCGGCGGTCGATGCTATCTCTCCGGGATTGAACACATTGAGAGAAAGGGCATTGTTAGGCTGGTCCCCGGCACGATATGAAACAGGGGTCCCTTCGGCAAGTCCAAGTTCGGCGGCAGCCTTTGCCGTCACTGTGCCCTGGATGCAGAAGGTAGGCACGATTTCAGGAATGATGTCCTCGCTGAATCCGAGGTATTCCATAAGGAAATCTGCCACTTTGCCATTCTTAAAATCCCACAGCATCATTTCCGACAGACCCGATACGGTAGTGCAGATATGGTCCGTAAGGCGCATGGCTATATAGTCGCCGGGAAGCATTATCTTATAGATTTTTTCAAATGTCTCAGGCTCGTTTTCCTTCACCCATGCCAGCTTTGTAGCTGTGAAGTTGCCCGGAGAATTAAGGATATGGCTGAGACACTTCTCCTCGCCGAGGTCATTGAAGGCTTTCTCACCATAGGGAACTCCTCTGGAGTCACACCATATTATGGCGGGGCGCAACGGCTCATGGTTCTTGTCAACCAACACCAGACCGTGCATCTGATACGATATACCTATCGCTTTGATTTCCGAGGCATCTACCTTGGAACTTGCGAGTATGCTCTCGGTAGCATGCCTGAGGCAATCCCACCACTGCTGAGGTTTCTGCTCAGCCCATCCGGGCTTCACTGCTATAATCTCAGCTTCGGTCTTCGGGTAAAAGTCCGAGGCAACGGTCTTGCCGGTCTCGGCATTGACCAGACTCGCCTTCACCGACGAGCTTCCTATGTCATATCCTAATAGATACATGATAGCGTTCTAAAGTTAGAGTTGATTCTGTATTTATATGTTATTAGCGTTATATTCTTCAGGCATCCGCATCAGCGTGATGTGGTGTAGACTTTCCTGTCAAATTTGTAGAACCTCGCCGCCCGGTGAGCAACCCCGGTCTCTCTTTCGTCAAGGGGTATCACATAAGGCATCTGCGCTATTTTCTTGTGGAAGTTGCGCACATCGAGAGGCTTCTCGTAGATTACTTCTGTGAGCAGGCGCAGCTGTGAGGCAGTAAACTTCTTCGGGAGAAGGTCAAACAGGAGTGAGCGGTTGTTGTCCATCTCGCGGCGGATAGCTTCCTTGGCTCCTTCTATTATCTGATTATGGTCAAATGCCAGATCGCCGACTTCGTTCAGAGGCGTCCACACAGCATTGTGCTTTGCCACCGACTTCTCCAACGATCGGTCGAGCTTGACCATAGCAAAGTATGCTACTGTGACGATTCGCTCCACTCTTGCCTGTTGAGCCCTTTCGAGCCAGTGCACGTCTCGTGGATTACGGGTTCTGTCCTTCGAGCCGAATGCCTTAAACTGTGTCAGCTGCAAGCCTTTGAGTCCGGTCAGTTCATCCATCACTCGTGATGCAGCCTCATCCAGGTCCTCATCCTGATAGATAAGGCTTCCGGGGAGTTTCATGTCATTGAAATCTCCTGTAGCGTCTGTTCCGCTGCGTTTCAGGAGCAGCACTCGCATCCGCTCGCCGTCATACCCGAACACAACGCAGTCAATTGATATGTGATTATTGGCTAATGGGGCCATGGTCTGATTAGGTAATAGTATAGTTAGATTCTGTATGGTATGGCAAATGTACAAATCTTTTCAATAAATTTCCAAATTAATTTTATGTTTTAAAACATTAAATTATACCACCTTAGTTTTCTTACATCCAACGATAAGTAACACTACTTAACGTATTTTATACAATAAGTCAGACAGATGCCATGACACATTTCCGCAAACTCGCTGTATAACTATAAATTATACGTCGCCTCCCCAAAGACACCTCTGTTTTTCATCACAAGAACCGATGTGTTAAAACTAATGGATTAACATGCTAAAAAGCATCCTGTTAAATATTGTTAACCAAGGCGTTTTCATACTCTTCTGCCGGAAACTACCCATAACTTTGTACCATGATTACCATCCTCATAGCACCCGATAAATTCAAAGGCACCCTGTCAGCCCGGGAAGCGGCAGACACGATTGCACAAGAGCTTTTACCGCTAAAAGCCAGGCTAATAACACGCCCGATGGCAGACGGAGGAGAAGGCACATCAGAAGCCATAGCCGGACTTACCGGCATGAAAACACGCTTTATCGAAGCACGGAATTCAGCAATGGAGCCTATACCGGGCGGCGCGACCTACTATTTTAACCCAGCCTCTCGAACGGCAGCCATTGACTCAAGCGCAGTGCTTGGACTCGGATTGCTTAAAGAGGGTGCGCCATCACCTATGCACCGCTCTTCCTATCCACTCGGCGAGGCGGTGTTATCTATTATCCGAAAGGATTCTCCTACATTATTATATATAGGTATCGGCGGAACCTCCACTGTCGATGCCGGTGCCGGATTTCTGCAGGCTATCGGCTTCCGTTTTTTCAGCGGCGACAACGAATTGCCCCATCCGGTTACCGCAGCCATGCTCAATTCCGTCACACGTGTCCTCCCGCCGGAGTCCCCTGTCTGCTCGCCACCCATCATAGCCTTAAGCGACGTAGCCGCACCACTCGTAGCGGACACAGACAAACCCTCTTCGCTGACATTCGCACCACAAAAAGGAGCCACACCGGCAGAAATAAATTCCCTCCGAGAATCTTTGCGTCACCTTAGCACACTTCAGCCCTCCACAGGAGGGAAATATGACGGAGCCGGCGGAGGACTCGGCTACGCTCTTGCCGCCATCGGAGCGGAAATGGTAGCCGGCTCCAGCTATCTGCTTGACATGATGGACATTCCGTCTATAAGTCCTGACATTATCATCACCGGCGAAGGCTCTCTCGACTCTCAGACCGAGCTTGGAAAAGCTGTGGCAGCACTTGCCGATTACGGAACTGAGAGGGACATACCGGTAATTGCTGTCGGAGGAAGAGTGACTGCCGATTTCAGCATTCCGGAACTTGCCGCAGTCTTCTCAACTCAACTTTATCCCCCATGCGGTTGTTTAAATTATCGCACGGCAAGAGCCCGTTTAAGCAATGCATCCCGCGATATACGCCTATGGATAGAGCAACGCTACGACACTTCTCACGCCAGGCACCGGAATTACCCAAATATCTAAATTTTAACTATTTATATAAATTTTACTAAATATATTCTGATTTTAATAGATTATTCATAATTTTGCTCCGATTTTTAAACGTAAAAACAAGTATTAAAAATGAAGAAAATGTTACTCGCAGCCACATGCGTCGGTTGCATGATGTCCGCAAACGCTCAGGATGTCATTAAAAGACCCACGATAGCCGACAACTGGTCGGTTGGTCTGGACGCCGGTCTAACCACTCCTCTCAAGGGCCATTCATTCTTTGGCAATATGCGTGGCAACTTTGGCCTTCATGTTGAAAAGCAGATTTCACCCCTCTTCGGTCTTGGTGCAGAGGCTGCCTGGGGCGTAAACACTTCCACTGTCAACGGCGGACTCCGCAGCAAGACAGCATTTGACAATTCATATGTAGGCGGCTACGGTACACTTAATCTTACCAACGCATTCCTCGGATTCAGCTGTGAACCTCGCCAGTTTACTGTTGACCTCGTAGGAGGTATAGGCTGGCTCCACTTCTACCGTCCGGGCGCAAACGATACTAATGACCTCGGCGCAAAGGTGGGCTTGAACTTCAATTATGCAGTTGCCGAAAACGTTTCAATCTCTCTTAAGCCAAGCGTGCTTTGGAATGTTTCAGGAGGTCCCGCTAAAAACAACCTAAACATCCACCGTGCCAACTTCAACCTGATGGTCGGCTTCAACTACAACTTCGGTCCCGGTTTCGAGTGCGTAACCTGCCCCGATAACTCTGCCGAAATTGCCGAACTCAATGGCCGTGTGAATGCTCTCCGCGCCGACATCGACGGTCGTGACGCAGCCATCGCAGCAGCCAACGCTCAGAATGCCGAACTCGCGGCAGCTCTCGCAGCCTGCCAGGCAAAACCCGCCGAGGTAGTGAAGGAGACCAACAATACTCTCAACAGCGTACGTTATGTATTCTTCAAGATTGGCTCAAGCGTTATCACTGCCGACCAGCAGCCTAACGTAGAAATGATCGCCGCATACCTCAAGAACCACCCCAAGGCAAAGGTAGAAATCCGTGGTTACGCTTCTCCCGACGGTTCTGTTGAAGTTAACGAGCGTCTCGCAGCCGCACGCGCAGAGTCTGTAAAGAACTCTCTTATCAAGCGCTACAAGATTTCAGCCGACCGCATCAGCGCTAAGGGCGAAGGTATCGGCCACATGTTCTCAGAGGAATCCTGGAACCGAGTTTCAATCTGCACACTCGAGGACTAACCCCTGAAGGATGCAGGCTCTAAGCCTGACAATACAAAGCATAATCAAGAGACCGGCTGACAAGTCGGTCTCTTTTTTTCGGGTGGATAACGAATAATTAAAAAAATAAGAGACCGTCCGTTCATTGAACATCGGACAGTCTCTTGACTTTATTTTCATTCACAGGACCGTAAGAGTCTTGCCTACATACGGCATCCCGGTTACTCTACTGTAACAGATTTAGCGAGATTACGCGGCTGGTCTACATCCTTACCCTTATTGACAGCTATGTAATAAGCAAGCAACTGCAGAGGTATAGATGCCACTATCGGTGTCAGACACTCAGGTACTTCGGGTATCTCTATGCAGAAGTCGGCTATATCACTCATAGCTTTGTTGCCCTTCGACACGATGGCAACCACCGCTCCTCCACGCGACTTGACCTGCTGTACATTTGATATAATCTTATCGTAAAGCGAGTCGCTTGGCGCAATAATCACGCTCGGCATCTCATGGTCAATCAGAGCGATTGGCCCGTGCTTCATCTCAGCCGCAGGGTATCCCTCGGCATGGATATAGGAAATCTCCTTGAGCTTAAGAGCGCCCTCAAGAGCGGTCGGATAATTGTAACCGCGCCCGAGATAGAGGAAGTTGTGTGCGTAAGTGAATATCCTTGACAGCTTCTGTACTTCCTTGTCGACCTTCAGTGTCTTCTCGATGGTAGCAGGCATCTTGTCAAGAGCTGACGCGACCTTGTGAAGAGTCTCGCCGTCAATGGCTCCGCGCAGATGACCAACGGAGAGCGCCAGCAAAGTCAGCACCGTAACCTGACCTGTAAAAGCCTTGGTTGAAGCCACTCCGATTTCAGGGCCCACATGTATGTAAGTGCCGGAATCTGTGTTGCGGGGGATTGAAGCTCCTACAACATTACAGATACCATATACGAAAGCGCCTTTCTCCTTCGCTATCTGTATTGCAGCCAGAGTGTCGGCAGTTTCGCCTGACTGGGAAATCGAAATCACTATATCCTTTTCATTGAGAACCGGATTGCCGTAACGGAACTCCGAAGCATACTCGACCTCGACAGGTATCTTGCAGAAATCCTGGATAAGACGCTTGCCTATGAGAGCCGCGTGCCATGAGGTACCGCAAGCCACAAGCGTGATGCGCTCGGCATTGAGAAACTTATTCTTGTTCAGCTCGACACCCGAAAGCACTACCCTGCGGCAATTGTCAACTATGCGCCCGCGGAGGCAGTCACGCAGTGTGGTCGGCTGCTCGAATATCTCCTTGAGCATGAACGTATCATAGCCACCCTTCTCAAGCTGCGCAAGGGAGAGCTTGAGTTTCTGGATATTGATAGTGGAGGGCTGATTGTTAGAAAGCGAAAGAATCTGTAACGGCTCGCCACGCTTGATTACTCCGATTTCATTGTCCTTAAGGTAAATAACCTTGTCGGTATAACCTATGATTGGAGTTGCGTCAGATGCGATAAATGTCTCATTGTCACCCACACCGATTACCAGGGGGGAGGACTTTCGCGCCACAATCATTGTGTCAGGGTCATCCTGCTCCACCACGGCTATGGCATAAGCGCCTTCGACCTGAAGGAGAGCCTCGCGTACCGCCTCAAGCAATGAGCACGACGACGTGAGTTTGATATATTCTATCAGCTGCACCAGCACCTCGGTGTCGGTCTCGCTTTTGAATTCATACCCATGCTCCATGAGCACCTTCTTCAGCACCGCATAGTTCTCGATAGTTCCGTTGTGGACCATCGCTATGCTGCCGCTCTGCGACACATGAGGATGAGCGTTGATATCGTTCGGTTCACCGTGAGTGGCCCAGCGGGTGTGGGCTATGCCCAGACAGCCGTCAGTCTTACCTGCCCCGGCTTTCTGCTCAAGGTTAGCTACTTTACCTTGTGATTTGTGTACATTCAGACTCCCGTCATTGTCGACAAGTGCTACTCCGGCACTGTCATAGCCCCGGTATTCGAGGCGTTTGAGACCTTGAATCAGAATTTCATAGGCCCCTTGTGTGCCCAGATAGCCAACAATTCCACACATACAAAATTTGTGTTTTAGTAGTTTCGAATTAGACGTGCGGCGTCCCGCACATTAAAAGTTTTCTTTTTTAACGATTATCACGAAAATTTCCAGGTTAGCTCTTACCGACTGTTTCTAAAATCCAATATAAATTCTCCAACAGCCTGTCAATTTTCCTATAATGGAACAAAGTTACTAAAAATTATCCTATTTTCCTAATTTCTACAGCTAAAATTAAATTAAGAGGGTGCATCGCAACTATCCCTGTCACCGCAAGGATACATTTTGACACACCCTTCTGTAAATTTCCATCCCGGACCGGGACTTACAGGCCGTTTTAAAATTATCGCTAATTTTTTACAACCCCTTATTCCATAAGCTTGCGGTAACGGCGGCGAGTAGGCTCTTTTCCGTCGTTGTGCGCTTTCTTATACTCCTCGTAATCCGAGTACGAGCCTTCGTAAAACACCACGTTGCCGTCACCCTCGAACGAGAGGATATGCGTACAGATACGGTCAAGGAACCAGCGGTCGTGGCTTACCACAACGGCACATCCAGCAAAGTCATCGAGACCTTCCTCAAGCGCACGCAACGTGTTCACGTCAATATCATTGGTCGGTTCGTCGAGCAGGAGCACATTGCCCTCCTCCTTGAGCGCCATGGCAAGATGCAGACGGTTACGTTCGCCGCCCGAGAGCACTCCGATTTTTTTCTCCTGGTCAGCGCCTGTGAAATTGAAGCGAGAGAGATAAGCGCGGGCATTCACATCTCTGCCGCCCATACGGAACGACTCGACACCCTGCGAAATTACCTCGTACACACTCCTCTCAGGGAGTAGGTCATGGTGAGTCTGGTCCACATAAGCTATCTTGACAGTCTCGCCCACCTCAAATGTGCCGGCATCAGGAGTTTCCTGCCCCATTATGAGTCGGAACAGCGTAGTCTTTCCGGCTCCGTTGGGACCTATGACGCCAACAATGCCGCCCTGTGGCAACGAGAACGAAAGGTCCTTGAAAAGCTGCTTCTTGCCAAATGCCTTAGAGAACCCCTGGACATCAATCACCTTGGAACCGAGACGGGGTCCATTGGGAATGAATATCTCCAGACGTTCCTCCTTTTCCTTCTGGTCCTCGTTGAGAAGACGGTCGTAGGACGACAGACGCGCCTTGCCTTTTGCCTGACGTGCCTTGGGAGCCATGCGCACCCATTCAAGCTCGCGCTCAAGTGTCTTGCGACGCTTGCTCGCCTGCTTCTCCTCCTGCGCCATGCGCTTGGTTTTCTGGTCAAGCCATGACGAATAGTTACCCTTCCAGGGTATACCTTCACCACGGTCAAGCTCAAGAATCCAGCCTGCCACATGGTCAAGGAAATAGCGGTCATGGGTAATTGCTATGACAGTGCCGGGATACTGCTGCAAGTGCTGTTCGAGCCAATCGATTGACTCTGCGTCAAGGTGGTTGGTAGGCTCGTCAAGCAACAGCACATCAGGCTGCTGGAGCAACAGACGGCACAATGCCACTCGACGGCGCTCTCCACCCGAAAGGGTCGAAATCAGCTGGTCGTCAGGAGGACACTGGAGAGCATCCATAGCTCTCTCGAGCTTGGAATCTATATTCCATGCATCTGCGGCATCGAGTTTGTCCTGTAGTTCCGCCTGGCGGGCGAGCAAGGCATCCATCTTGTCGGCATCCTCAAGCACATCGGGGTCGCAGAACGACTCGTTGACCTTGTCGAACTCGGCAAGCAAATCCATGATAGGCTGCACACCCTCGCGCACCACATCTATCACAGTCTTGTCAGGGTCAAGCTTAGGGTCCTGCTCAAGGTATCCCACCGAGTACCCGGGTGAGAACACCACCTCACCTTGGTAGCTCTTGTCAATACCGGCTATAATCTTGAGCAGAGATGACTTACCCGAACCGTTGAGACCTATGATACCGATTTTGGCACCGTAGAAAAACGATAGGTATATGTTCTTCAACACTTGTTTTTGAGGAGGATAGGTCTTGGAGACACCTACCATCGAGAATATAATCTTCTTGTCGTCAGCCATAGTTCTGTGACCGTCTATAATAATTATTAATCTGTTTGGTTATTATTTATTTCTTCTTGGGCTTAGGAGCATACTTCACCGGATAGTCGCAGCGGATCTTTCCGGCTATCATATTATTAAGCTTCCCCTTGATAAGCTGTTTGCGTATCATGGATATATGGTCGATGTAGAGCTTTCCCTCCAGATGGTCGCATTCATGCTGTATGATGCGCGAGAGGAATCCTGAAAATTCCTCGTCATGCTCCTGAAGGTTCTCATCGAGCCACTTCATGCGTATATGTTCCACACGGGGCACATTTTCCGACAGTCCGGGCAGACTGAGACACCCCTCCGAGCGTGTCACGCTCTCACCGTCGAGCACCTCGATTTCCGGATTGATTAGCACATACTTCTTCCCTTCGCATTCCGGGAATGAATCCTTGACCGGGTCGGCGTCAATAACCACTATGCGGTCATTGCGACCTATCTGCGGAGCTGCCAGCCCCACGCCTTCGCTCTCATACATGGTGTCAAACATCTGCTCTATCAGCTCCTTGAGCCCCTCATAGTCAGGAGTTATAGGCGCTGACACCTTCCTGAGCACAGGATGTCCGTAAAGATATATCGGTAACATATATTCGTTTGTTTGTTTATTCTTCTAAAATAATCCCTGCCTGTATTTCCCTTTTGCGGCAATTCAACGGTCAGAGCCCACCATAGCTCCTGCTCTCGAGATAGCCGTTAAGGATTATGACAGCCGCCATGCGGTCAATAGCGTCCTTGTCACGCCGGTCCATCTTCTTAACACCCGAATCAATCATGGCACGGTGGGCAAGAGTGGACGTGAACCTCTCGTCATGGAACTTCACGGGGATATCCGGCAACTCTTTCTTAAGCCTGTTGATTGCCGGAGTGATGTACCGCATCGAATCCGACGCCTCACCGCCGAGGGTTTTGGGCAGACCGACTATAATCTCGTCCACAGGCTCGCGCGACACATAATCTTTTACAAACTGTATGAGCTGAGCCGACGGAACAGTGGCAAGCGCAGTGGCAACTATGCGCAACACATCCGTCACAGCCACGCCGCAACGCTTCCGCCCATAATCTATTGCCATCAGTCGTCCCATAATAAACCTACTTATAATGATAATCTCTGCAAAGTTACACAAAATCCCTGACACTTTAAACCTCTTTACGGATGAACATCATAAATACACCATTTTTCCAATATCCATTGCTACGTACCATAGGCTTCCTGACAGAAGATTTCTGCCATTCAGCAATGGAGCAGACAGAAACACGACGCAAAAACCCGTGGTCGTCAACACCCGCTCCGGACGCTCAACAGCAAACACAACGACAATAAATTTCTTCATAACTATTGCATTCACAATATTTTTTAGTAACTTTGCAGCCGATTTCGCAATCTCTGGCAAGACAAGCGGCTTAGCTATATTGCGAGCAGTGTTAACATTTTTAATATTCGAATAGAAAAATGGATTTAATCAAAGTTGCCGAAGAAGCTTTTGCTACCGGCAAGCAGCACCCTGACTTCCAGCCCGGTGACACTATCACAGTGGCTTACCGCATCAAGGAAGGTAACAAGGAACGTATCCAGCAGTACCGCGGTGTGGTTATCCGCATCTCCGGCGAGGGTACCAAGAAGCGTTTCACAGTGCGCAAGATTTCTGACAACATCGGTGTTGAACGTATCTTCCCCATCGAGTCACCTTTCATCGACTCAATCACCATCAACAAGTATGGTAAGGTACGCCGCGCTAAACTTTACTACCTGCGCAAACTCACCGGCAAGAAAGCTCGCATCAAAGAGCGTCGTGTTGCCAAGAAGGACTAAACTCCGACACAAAACTAACCGGAATCCCGGAAACAGCAGTCTTTTGTGCTGTTTCCGGGATTCTGATTTTTCTCATAAACCCAACAAGCTGACAGAGGCTCACAACAGAGGTACCGCTATAGCCGCCACATCCGTGTCACCGAAGAAATCGGCGACAGTGAGCCACACAAGAAGCAGTATTATCAGTATCACAGCCCCTATCGCAACCCACAGACCGGTATTTTTCTTCCTATCTCTCATAACTAATAGTTTTTTTATTAATATACATTAACCCTTTATTCAACACTATAACACATCTCCGACACAAAAAGTTCCTAAAACCACCACACATCCTCGGGCGTTATAAAAGCACACGTATAGACTTTTATTTATGCCTCACATCAGCAAATCATCCGTCATACTCACGTTATGCACACTGCTGGTATCCCTCTCACTCCCGGCAAGGGCATACACAATATCCGCCGACACAGCAGCGGCTACAATCCGCACGCCCATTCCCGACTGCCAATCAGCCATCCTCTCCATAGGGGATTCGCTATCGGCGACTCTCGCGCCGGTCGATCCGTCACGCCACAGCATCTACCTTGACCCCTACTCCCTGCGTGGAACCGCACACCCCGACTGGCACAAAATGTGGATCAACACCGCAGTGCTCACCGGAGCATTCGTCAGCTCCCTGTTTGTGCTCGAATGCCTCCCCGAAGACGCCACCGCATGGAACCGTGACGACATCCAGAGCAAACCATTCTACAAACGATGGTACGAGAACATATTCGTCAAGTCACCTGAAATAGACCACGACAACTCGACGTTCAACTACATCCTCCACCCCTACGCCGGAGCCGCCTATTTCATGAGCGCGCGCTCATGCGGATTCAGCTTCTGGCAATCAATGCTCTACTGTGCCGCCATCTCAACCGTCGGGTGGGAATTCGGAATAGAAGCATGCATGGAACGCCCGAGCTACGAGGATATCATAATAACACCTGTGGCAGGCAGTGCGCTCGGCGAACTGTTCTACATGACCAAGCGCCACATAGTAAGCCACGACTATACCCTCTGGGGCTCCCGGCTGCTCGGCAACATAGTGGTATTTATCGTTGACCCGGTCAACGAAGTCATCAACCTCTTCCGAGGCAGCGACGAGCGCCGGCTGCACCTCGGACGGAAAACCGCAAGCTCCACCACCGGCTTCACCTCCTCCTTCATCCCCACCATAATTCACGGTGCCCCCGGCTTCACCCTCCACTGCACATTCTGACCCGACAAGACACCTAATCCTAAAATGCCGACGCGACATCTCATCCGGACAATCAGAAATTAACATTATTTTTTTCAGCAAGTTAAATGTGTCAGCCGCCAAAACTTTATGACAAGCCGTTTGGTTTAATATAAGTACGTGCAATTAAAATCACTGTCTCTCAGAGATAATAACAACCATAAACGGGTTATCATTGTGGTTTCGGGGGCATCTATCCCCCGAGGTCATAGTGACCTGAAAAAACAACATATTTAAACTAAAAAACACACATTTACTATGGCTGACATGAAGTACTCTCCAGCAGTTCAAGAGCTTGCCGACCTCATCAAGGAAAACAATTGGGAGGACAAGTTTAACCAGGCTATCGCCAAAGTCGTATCGTATAAAATACCCGGTCTCTCGGACATAAGCACCATTGAGGATTATCTGAATTACCTTGAGGCATACATGCACTGGGTACCCGCTGAAAACAAGGAAGGAACACACGTATACCAGCACCTGTTCCGCTCATTCTTCCTCCTCGACCAGGAACCTGTCAAATCACTCCAGACACCATGTGCGCCTGCCGACCGGCAGCCTGAATTAACCCCGCTTTCAAAGTGGATGGTCAACTACTGCTACGCTATCGGCGACTGGCTCGACAGCCCGGAATCAATTACCGACGACAGTGTCAAGTCATTCTATGACTGCGCCGTTTATAATATGGATGAATACCTGGAGCCCCGTGGCGGATGGAAGACATTCAACCAGATGTTCGCCCGTCACGTCAAACCGGGTTACCGCCCCATTGCCGCTATCGACGATGATAAAATCATAGTACACCCGGCAGATGCCTGTTTCGGCGGACAATGGGAAATCCGCCCTGACACCAAAGTACGCATAAAAGGTCTTGACTGGAGTATCGACGAGCTTCTCGAAGGCAGCCCATACAAGGACAAATTCAAAGGCGGCATGTGGTGCCATTCATTCCTTAGCTGGACTGATTACCACCGTCAGCACGCACCTCTTTCCGGTATTGTCCGCGAGGCACGTGTCATCCAGGGTGCATGTTACGTTGACCTTGTAGCCGTTCCTGACAAAGTAAATCCGGAAACCAATCAGGTGGAGGCATGGAAAGCAACTGCTCCTGACGAGGCAGGATATGAATTCATGCAGACCCGTGGACTTATCGTCCTTGAGACAAAATACGGTTATGTCGCAATTCTACCCATCGCCATGCCTCAGGTATCGTCCGTAGTCGTAACAGCCGAGGAAGGCGTAGCTCTTAAGAAAGGCGACGAGATATCTTACTTCCAGTTCGGCGGCTCTGATATAGTATACCTTTTCTCAGCCAACATGAACGTTTCAATGTCGGCACATAAAGGCACACACTACAAAGTCGGCACCAAGATTGGCGAGGTATATCCCGTGGTTGAACTTTAGAAGCCAACATAAAGCCGGAGCTATTCCGACTATATAAATAACGAGGTGACATACCGGGTCCCGGCCTCACCGCCGGAACCCGGTTTTTCGTTTTAGCCTGATTAGCCTGCCCAGTCCCATAAAAACGACTCAGGGACATCGGCTTACAATAATCACTTTTAACTAACAAATTATAACTTAGGCGTATGGCTACCAATAATACTTCCCAACCGACCGACAACCAAGGGAAAAGCAAACCGTCGAAGGCGTTGATTTCAACAGGGGCGATGACCGTCATGATTATCACCACAGTAGTAAGCCTCCGTGGTCTTCCCTCCCAGGCAGAATTCGGCATACAGTCTATTTTCTACTATCTGTTTGCCGCCATTGTCTTTTTGATTCCGTTCTCGCTTGTCTGCGCGGAGCTCGCTTCGACCTACACGCATTCAGGCGGTCTGTACCGATGGGTCGCCGAGGCATTCGGACCTAAATGGGGATGGTCTGCGATGTATCTTGAATGGCAGACCCTTGTAATCTGGTTTCCGGCGGTGCTCATGTTTGCCGCCGTATCACTGGCTTACATCTTCTGGCCGGAGGCATTCGATGCCAAACTATCATCCAATAAAATTTACACCCTCATTGTAGTACTCGGTGTCTACTGGATTACGAATTTCATTGCTTTCCGAGGCATGAAATCATCTAAAATATTAAGTACTCTCGGAGGTCTTTTCGGAACTATCGTCCCGGGCGCCATCCTTATCATTCTCGGTGTGGCGTATTTCTGTATGGGCAAGCCCATCATGCTGACACATGAATCATTCTTCCCCGATTTCACAAAAATAGGTACAATCGTGCTCGCCGCCTCTATATTTCTGTTCTATGGCGGAATGGAGATGAATGCGGTCCATGTACAGAACATGAAGAACCCGGCTCGCCAGTTCCCGAAGGCAATATTCACGGCGGTAGCAGTCATTGTACTGTTATTTGTTTTTGCAACTCTCGCAATCGGATTCGTGGTACCGGCAAAAGACATAAATCTTCTTGCATCCCTGCTTGTTGCATACAATGACCTGTGGGCATCAATCGGTGTTCCCTGGCTCGGTAATGTGATGGCACTTCTGATCACATTCGGAGTTATCGGACAGGTCAGCGTAATCATCGCCGGTCCTTCCACCGGTCTGGTGGCAGTGGGCGAAAGCGGTTACCTCCCCATGAGTCTGCAAAAAACAAACAGTCGCGGCGTCAACAAACCGATTCTTTACGTACAGGCTATTTTCGTAAGCCTCCTATCTCTGGTACTTGTGGTTCTGCCGTCGGTAGAATCCGCCTATCAGGTGATGTCACAGATGGCTACCGTAATCTACCTTATCCTTGTGCTGATGATTTACTTTGCATTTGTCCGCCTTCGTCACACCCAGCCGCAGAAACCAAGAGGCTTCCGTGTCCCCGGTGGCAAATTCGGTGAAGTAGTCGTAGCCGGAATCGGTATAATTGGTGCTGTTATCGCCATGATTCTAAGCTTCATTCCGCCGTCTCAGATCAATACCGGCAGCCCGGTGGTCTATGTACTTATAATATTCTGCGGAGCGCTCATATTCTTCTGCGTGCC
This sequence comes from uncultured Duncaniella sp., assembly GCA_958352885.1. Lineage (GTDB taxonomy): Bacteria > Bacteroidota > Bacteroidia > Bacteroidales > Muribaculaceae > Duncaniella. Next base: position 237,723 of record CATWQI010000003.1, on the reverse strand, counting down.
ACTGATTGTATTCTCCAAACGTAAACCCTCATGGCGAAATCCACAGGCAAACTTCTATCCTTTTGACTGGCAAATCGAAAACCGCAAACCGTCCGAAAAGTCAAAATGGAGCGCAAGTTATGTCCCGACCGATTCAGAGATAGCCGCAACCGATGCACGAATCCTTGCCGAGGAAAACGGAGTTTCTCCTGCCAAGGCAGCAGAAATCGCCGCGGATGCAGCCAAAGCCTACGACGGCACCCAAACCCCTCAGGCTGTGGCTTACGAAGTATACCACAAGGATAGCGAGATTGCGACCAAATAAGCAGCGGTGATTTTTTTCGCGACACCTATATGGAATAATTATGACAGGATGTATGGAACGCTACCACGGCAATCCCTACATCCTATTTCTTAGAGGGTCGTGTTATGGACGACCCTCTTATTTCCAAGTCTTCTTAGCACAGATCAACAATGACACAATAAAACAGACTTAAAAATGAAAATCAACACCGGAAAAGGGACCATCTCCTTGATGACATTGATTGCAATATGGTCAATATCTCTCACTGTCAACCTGCCGGGACTCGCTATAACGCCCATGATGGGCAATCTTGACAAAATATTCCCGCACACATCTGAATTGGAGATTCAGTTACTCACCGTCCTGCCGAATCTCTTCATTATTCCATTTGTACTGCTGTCAGGCAAACTGTCCCTGTCTAAGGATAAAATCAACATCGTTATAATCGCCCTTGCCATCTATCTTGCAAGCGGCATCCTGTACCTGTTTGCCAAAAGCATGGTCGCCTTAATCGTCATCAGTTGCCTGCTCGGAATGGGATGCGGACTGCTCATACCTTTTGCCGCCGGTCTACTTGCGGACACATTTGTCGGTAAATATCGCATGCGCCAGCTTGGCATCAAGTCCGGCATCTCAAACATGGCTCTCGTGGCGGCGACATATATAGTCGGATGGCTCAACCACGGAAACTGGCATCTGCCGTTTCTGGTCTATCTGATACCAGCCATACCTCTCGTACTATCGGTATTCCTTCGCAGGATACCGAAAGAGGACCTCTATCCCGCCACTGTCAATCCCGACAGCCACATGATAGCCACTGCCAAGGCTGCCGCTAAAGCAGCAGCAGCCGGAACTCCGGCAAAAGCAATCAGAGCTACACCACCTGCCGGAACCTCCGGTGACACCTACGGGCATATCGGAAATGTGAAAAACGATTTCATCATTTCAAGGACCTGGTCACTGGTTGCCGTCTACTTCTTCGTATGCTATGCCACTGTGATTGTCAGCTACTACGCACCGTTCCTAATGAAAAGCGAGGGACTCGGTGACTCGGATGTAGGAACCGTCACCGCTATATTCTTCCTTGCCGTATTCCTCCCGGGATTCATCCTCCCATCTGTAATCAAACTGTTCAAGCAGCATACACTTGTAATATCCACATTGGTAATGGTTGCCGGAATAATCATGATGGTGGGATTCCATAAGTTCGGCATGCTATGCGTAGCATCCGTTCTTATCGGATTCGGATATGGAGTGTTCCAGCCTGTCATATATGATAAAGCGACGCAGATTGTAACCGTGCCTGCCAAATCCACGCTCGCTCTGGCAATCGTACTGGCGGCAAATTATATCTCAATCAGCGCTACACCATTCATAGTCGACTTTTTCAGAAGCATATTCGACCCGCATCACCTCAATAACGCTTTCCCGTTTGCGCTAAATGCAATCCTACTGGCTATATTCCTGGTGGTAATGATTATATTCCGAAAATCATTTGTATTCCACATTGACCCATCGTATTACTAAACTATTATGAGAAATCTATCACGTATCATCCTTCTCACGTCAGCACTCTGCTCATTGCAGGTAGCGTACTCCCAGAATTCACCGGTCATTCCCACCCAAGGCAAAGTTAACATAGTGAATTCACACACCGATTCAGTCACCGAAGGGGGGACAGTAATAAATATCTATCAGCTGTTCTTAGAGAACGCTCCTAAGACTGCAAAAAAATCCGGAGTCCCCAGCTTTGCCATAAAGGGTAAAAACGGAACATTCTATCTCGGCGTGGGCGCGACAGCGAAAGTCACAGCTTCCTATGACTGGGGAGACCCAATCGACAATGCGTTCGACTTCACAACATCTGCAATCCCGATGAACCCTCGCAAAGGTGACGGAGGCCTATTCCAGCTAAGCGGTGCCACCAGCGGCATGTATCTAAACTTCGTAGCCCTTCCCGGCGACAAGAACCAAGTAGGATTCTATATTGATTTTAACCTCACCGGCAACAATTACGGCTTCAACCTCATGTATGCCTATGTCAAGTACAGAGGTCTCACAGCCGGTTATGACTATAGCCTCTTCTCCGATATGGCGGCTGCCCCTCCAAGCATCGACTTCGAGGGACCTTGCGGATTCACCGCTATCCCACACGGAGTGCTTGACTACCGTCACAATCTTGGCAGCCACTGGTCAATCGGTGTCGGCGCTGAAATGCCTATGGTATCAGCCACTACCGGCGAGAACACCTATATAGTCAATCAACGCGTCCCTGACATCCCCGCCTACATTCAGTACTCGTGGGGAGGGGGTAAAAGCTGGCTCCGCTTCTCGGGAATTGTCCGCAACATGCTTTACCGTGACGTCATCGCCGACAAAAACCGCGACATGGTAGGCTGGGGCGTAAAAATGAGCGGAAGCGCCTCCATGACTCCGTTTGTCACTGCCTACTATCAGGCAGCCTACGGCAAAGGCATAACAAGCTATTTCCAGGATTTATACGAAGGAGGGCTCGACATGGTGCCCGTGTCTGACGAAAGCGGAAAACTCAGGAGCGTGAAAGCATGGGGAGGATACCTGGGTCTCCAGTACAACCTCTCACCGACCGTATATGCCACCACGACATACAGCCATCTGCGTAATTACGCACAACATTACGACGGTGGAAGCACTCCATGGGACTCCCAATATAAATATGCGCAATACGCTTTGGCAAACGTCATCTGGAACATCACCCCGCATATCTCCACCGGCCTCGAATACATCTACGGCAGACGAGTCGATATGAATGGCTGCTCCCACCATGACAACCGTATCCAGACCATGCTGCAAGTAACCTTCTGACACCGGAAGGACCCATGCCGCTCAATAGAAGCCGATAGAATCAGGTATTATCCGGGTTTTGTCGGCTTTTAACGTGCGGGATAACCCATAAATCGCAATTTTTCCGTAATTTTGCATGTTGGAATTCGTCTCTCCCAAGTATTTCATCCATTCTTAACACATTTTCAACTGACAATCTTTGAAATGGACAATCAGAATTCACCACGACAGAAGAACGGTGTGGCGGTTTACTGCGCATCGTCAGGACGTGTGGACAGAAAATATATCGAAGTGGCAATCACCACCGGCAGGCTAATAGCCGAGGCAGGACTTACACTCGTCAACGGAGGCGGCGTTATGGGACTCATGGCTGCCACAATCGAAGGATGTATCGAGGCAGGAGGCACAGCTACCGGTGTGTTGCCTCAGTTCATGATTGACAAAGGATGGGCACATCCCGGTCTGACCACCCGCCTGTCCACCCCGACCATGCATGTCCGCAAAGCCACCATGGCAGAGTTGTCGGTAGCCGCCATCGCACTCCCCGGCGGCATAGGCACACTTGACGAGCTTGCCGAAATCATGACATGGCATCAGCTCGGTCTATTCCAAGGACCGGTAATCATAGTGAACACCGACGGATTCTACGACCCGCTGCTGCAGATGTTCCGCAAAATGAATGACGAGCGCTTCATGCGCGATGACATCATTCCGGCTCATGTGGTAACTACTCCGGCGGAAGCAATCGAGATAATCACATCCTCACTCTAACGGCACATCGCCCCAGACAGAATCAGATGCCCCAGACAACCGATAGCATAGCAAATCCATGGCAACCACAAGTGTGCCGTGAGCCCGACGCTCCATCCTCGGAGCGCGAGCAGCTCGGCATGACACTCGGAAAGGTACCCTATACCTTCGGAGAGGAACCTGACGCACGCACACTCCTGCCGGGCTACGATTCCGGAGTGCTGTCTCTCGTGATAGGCATATTTCTCCTGCTTGCCTACAATTCCCGCCATTATTCCACATTCCTCAAGCACTTCTGGAGCGACCTGTGGTCAGTAAGGAAGCGTGACGACACATTTTCGGTACGCACCTTCAGCGAGACCGGCATGCTCGTGTCAATCGTCATGCTCGCATCAATATGCGAAGGCATAATTATCAATTCAGCCATCACCAGATACAACGGAACAACCTTCTTCAACACACTTGTCGAGATAGTGCTGTTCAGCACCGCCTCCCTGCTTTACTATCTGTGGGAAGTGGCAGCCTACCGGACAGTAGGATTCGTGTTCACTGACAAGTTTACCAGCCGGCAATGGCTAAAAGGATTCAATGCCTCACAAGTGCTGCTGGGGCTGTCAATGACCATCCCCGCACTCTTCGTGCTCTTCAATCCCGACGCCGCCCCGATAGTAGTCCCTATGGGAGCCGCCATCTACATCATATGCCGTTTATTATTTATTTGCAAAGGATTTAGGCTTTTTTACGACAATTTCGGCTCGTTGCTTTATTTTATTTTGTACCTTTGCACTCTCGAAATAGTACCCCTTGTCGTAATCTACCGTGGAGTACTGTTTCTAACCAGTTTAAACCCTAAGCTATAACGTCTCGTGAAAGTTAAGAAAGTATTAGTATCGCAACCGAAACCATCCTCAGATAAGTCGCCCTACTATGACATTGCAGAGAAGTATGGGGTCGAAATCGAGTTTCGACCATTCATCAAGGTTGAGGGTCTGACAGCGAAGGAATTCCGCCAGTCTAAAATCGCAATTTCCGATTACACGGCAATTATCTTCACTGCCCGCACTGCGATAGACCATTTCTTCCGTCTATGCGAAGAGATGCGTATAAACATTCCGGATACCATGAAATATTTCTGCACCACAGAGTCAATCGCCCTCTACCTGCAGAAGTATATTGTGTACCGCAAACGCAAGATATTCCATGGCGAGACCGGCAAACTTGACGGTCTCCTCCCCTTCCTCGTCAAGCACAAAAAGGAGAACTTCCTTTATGTCGTGTCTGACGTGCACAAGGATGACACCAGCATCCTTGACAAGAACGGCATAAATTACACCAAGGCAGTGATGTACCGCACAGTCAGCAATGACTTCGGTCCAGATGAGAAATTCGACTACGACATGCTGCTCTTCTTCAGCCCTGCCGGCATTGACTCGCTTCTCAAGAACTTCCCCGGTTTCGAGCAGAAAGATATCCAGATAGGATGTTTCGGTGCCACCACAGCACAGGCTGTACGCAACGCAGGTCTGCGCCTTGACCTCGAAGCTCCTTCAGTGAAGTCTCCGTCGATGACAGCAGCTCTGGACAACTTCCTAAAGGAGGATGCCAAGAAATAACGGACAACCCGTACATTAGAAAGACCTGAGCCAACAAACAGTAAAATTTTGCAATGCAAGGTCAAAGACTATACAAAATAGAAAAGCTCCGCAGCGAGATTGCCATAGGTCAACTCTTTGACCGAAGCAATCCCGCTGTTGACTCTATTATGGCATACCCGCTACGGGCATCATGGAAACTAAACGGGCACCGTGACGCACAGTGTCCACAGTTCCTTGTCTCCATACCCAAGAAGCGTATCAGACATGCGGTAGACCGTGTGTTGATGCGCAGACGAGTACGTGAGGCATACCGCCTCAACCGTGACCTGTTCCCCTCCGACATGCCGATTGACCTGGCGTTTGTCTACGTGGCAAACGAGGTACTTCCATATTCCCGTGTCGAGAGCGCAGTAAAGAAGATTCTGGGCAATATAGGAGCTAAGGCTGCCATACCTAAGGATACTGATTGATTACCACGTATGCTCCGACACATTTTCATATTGCCTATACGCTTCTACCAGATGTGCATTTCCCCCATGCTTCCGGCAGCGTGCCGCTACACACCTACCTGCAGCCAGTACGCAGTGGAAGCAATTATGAAACACGGCATATTAAAAGGCTGTTGGCTCGCAACGCGCCGCATACTCCGCTGCCATCCCTGGGGTGGCTCCGGCTATGACCCGGTACCATGAGACTCTTTGACTCCCATACCCACCACCTGAGGCGCAACGCAATCGTCGATATTGACCCCGTAGAGCTCAGACTGCACCACCTACCCCGACATTATGCAACTGCCCGCCCGTATTCCGAGCTCCAGCCATATGCGCTCAGACCCGGATACACTTATTCGGTAGGAATACATCCATGGAACTGCCTTCTCGCCACTGACAAGGACCTGCTTATGCTTCGGGCCATGGCGGCAGAGCCGGGTGTAGCAGCCATAGGCGAGACCGGACTTGACACAATGCGGACAGAGCGGACGTCAGCCCAGAGCGGATTGCTGAAAGTTCAGACACAGCTCCTTTGCATTCACGTCTCTCTGAGCGAGGAACTGCGCAAACCGCTGATACTGCATGTGGTAAGGCGCTTCAATGAAATTATCCGGTTAAGGAAAGAGCTGCATCCGTCACAGCCCTGGATTATCCACGGATTCCGGGGAAAAGCGGAACTTGCCGGGGAGCTGCTCCGCCACGGTTTCTACCTCTCATACGGTGAGAAATTCAATCCCGCATCCGTAGCTGTCACTCCTACGTCAAGACTGCTGGTGGAGAGTGACGAATCCAACATGCCGCTGTCAGTTATCGCACAGAGGCTCACCGCAGCCCGCATTTCGACGGAGACCGGCGAGTTTAGTGCGCTTGATGGCTGAATGGGTGAAGATTCGTGAGAAATCAGCCTGTTCCATCGAGAGGATGTCAGCACGTGTCAGGGCAAGTATTTCAGCTCTCGGTTTAAATTCAGATATCTCAGTGACCGGAGGGTTGGAATTATGCGGACATACTTCCTGACAAACATCACAACCGTACACCCTGTTGCCGAGAACCGTTCCGTCAGGGAGTTCGCCACGATGCTCTATGGTGAGATACGACAGACATTTACGGGCATCAAGAAGAGGTACCGGATGAGTTGCGTCCTGCTGAAACTCCGGTGGCGCCAATGCAAGCGCTTTGCCGGGACACGAACGCTGGCACGCCCGACATAAACCGCATGTCGACGTGCATGGCGCATCAGCCTCAAGAGGAAGCGTGGTAAGAATTTCACCAAGGAAAAAATAGGACCCGGCACCCGGAATTATCAGCTGGTCATTAAGCCCAATGAACCCAATCCCGCTCCGCACCGCCCAATAGCGCTCTCGAAGCGGCGCCGTATCAACACACACACGGCATTCGGCACCGGTCTCAGCAGCAATCCACGAAGCCACATTCCCAAGGCGCTCCCTCACCACCTCATGATAGTCACGTCCCAGGGAGTAACGCGCCCAGCGCAGAGCGTCAGTCCCCCATCGCAAAGGATAGTAATAACTGAACGCACACGAGATTATGCTCACAGCACCGGGAAGCAGCAATTGCGGGTCACGGCGTATGTCTGCATGGTCAGCCATATACCCCATCCCACCGTTCATGCCTTCCGACAGCCATGCCTCGTATAGCGCAAGTTCACCGTCCGGCAAAGGTGCGACATGCGCAATACCTGCCTTGAATACGCCCTCGGAACGCAAACGTGCCTTTATAGCTTCGGAGGTCATAGCGGATAAACTCAGTGTGATAATTTACCGGAATAGATTACATAGGCAGAGGTTCGAACTCATAACCCTGCTCCTTAAGCCACTCAATGGCGCGAGGAAGTGCATAGCGCATGTTATCGTGGGCTTTGAGCGAATCGTGAAAAACAATTATAGACCCGTTGCGGGCGTACCTCTTCACATTCTTAAACACCTGCTCGCCGTTGAGTCGTTTGGAATAGTCTCGGGTAACAAGGTCATACATCACTACATTGTAATGATGGTGAATCAATTTCGCCTGAATAGGAGAAATAATTCCGTGCGGAGGACGGAACAACGATGAGTCTATCAGCTCCGACGCCATAGTGATGTCACGGAAATAAGTAGTGGCAGACTCCTTGATACCTTGCAGATGGTGCATCGTATGATTGCCGTAGGAATGACCACGGCGACGTACCTCCTCAAGCAGTTCAGGATGACGGCGCACATTGTCCCCGACCATGAAAAATGTAGCCTTTATATCATGCTTGTCCAGCAAGTCAAGAACCCAGGGAGTCTCCTCCGGTATTGGGCCGTCGTCAAATGTCAGATAGACCACTTTCCGCCCCCGGCGCTTGATGCGCCAGAGGGCTTCGGGGAAAAGCAATCTATAAAATACAGGTGGCTGTTCAATCCACATTAGCTCTATTGTTGCATTATGGATACAATGCGATCGAAATTCACGCCCATATCCTCAAGCTCCGTAATCATCTTCTCTGTGTCACCTCCAGCATCAGCGTAATCCTGGAGAAGATATACCATGTAATAAGTCTCGATAAAGCGGTCGGTACGCGGAAGTGTGGCATACTGCCAGGGGTTGAGGCTTTGGTAGTACTTCACATTCTGGGCATAGCGGTGAAGCTCCTTACCCAGCAAATCCAGCGCCTTGGCACTCGCATCCTTGTTGCCGGTCACCGCACCGATGCGGGCATAGAGCTGCGCCATCTTCTGCGGAATCTGTATAGCATAGGGGGATGCCGCCTCGGGAAGTTTCTCCTCCATCAGGGTAAGCAGATTGAGAGCCTTCGCATAGCGGTCAGCTTTGAAATCAGCAAGTTTCTTCACATCGTCGGCACTCATAGCAGTGGTATCGGCACGCTCGGCTCCAACAGCCTCGTTGACAAGAGCTGTGGCACAGTCGAGCATATACGAGCGTGTGGTGGTGACCATACGGCGCACTGTCTCGTCGAGATAAATCTGGTCAGGCGAAGTCACCTTGTCAAGACCGCCCCAACGGAACTTCTCTGTGATGTTGCGGTAAGCCTTATCGGTATTCACAGCCGATATATCCCAGCTGCCATCCTGATTCCTCACATTCTCTTCAAAGCGGACAGGAGTAACCTCATAAGCCATACCGGTCGAACGCATATAAGGGGGAAGACCGAGGTAATAATCGGAAGGCACGGTGGACGCGAAGTAGACCGGACGGTTCCAGCCGTTCTTGACACTTGTAGCAAGCATATCCAACGAGAGCATCTGGCTGAGAGTCATGCCTCCGTGACGCTGCGCCTCATTGTCATTGTGCATGTTGGCAATGATTGCCGGGTCGGCGAATGCAGCTTCCTCCTCAGTGATACGTCCCGCTTTGACTGCCGCAGGAATATCGACAGGTATGAACATATTGGGATATTTCATCATCGGTGCATTCCATGCGTTCTCGCTTGATTTCGGGTCATAGACCTGACGCAGGGAAGTGAACACATTGACAGCCGTTGTATCCTCATTGATGTCGAAATAACTGAAATTCATGCGGTCATATCCGTAATTGACCGGTTCGGCAAGTGTTTCGATTCCGGCAGCCTGATATGAAGGATGCTTCACCTGATTAGCATACCAGTCAGTGGTGAGATAGCTGAGATTCACCACCTTGACATCTGTACGATGTCCTTCTACTTCCTGTGCGTACCATAGAGGGAATGTATCATTGTCACCATTAGTGAAAATGATGCCGTTCTCATCCACGGAATCCAGGTAGTTCATGCCGAAGTCACGTGTGGTGTAACGTCCTGAACGGTCATGGTCATCCCAGGTCTGCGACACCATCTGTATCGGGACAAGGATACCCACGACGCATGCAACAATAGCAGTGACAAGCTTATTTCCGGTCTTTGGATTCCCGGACACCGCTTCACCCGCAGTTGCCTGCTTCTTGTGAGAGGGTTTGAAAAGGCTCTCAAGCAATGCCCACAGACCGGCGACACCCATACCAACCCATATTGAGAAAGCATAGAACGAACCTGCAAACGCATAGTCACGCTCACGCGGCTGTGTAGGTGTCTGATTAAGGTAAAGCACAATGGCGATACCGGTCATGAAGAACAGGAAGAATATCACCCAGAACTGCTCGATACCTCTCTTGGAGGTAAATGCCTGCCATCCCAGACCAATGATTCCCATGATGAGCGGAAGGAGATAGAACACATTGTGTCCCTTGTTCCCTTTTCCGTCGCTATACGGGAGCAGCGACTGGTCACCGAGACGGGGATTGTCAATGAAAGGTATACCCGAAATCCAGTTGCCGTGATTTACCTCGCCATTGCCCTGGATATCATTCTGTCTGCCGGCGAAATTCCACATAAAGTAGCGCCAGTACATATGATTGAGCTGATATACCAGGAAGAAGCGAAGGCTCTCACCCATTGTAGGCTTTATGCGGTCAACAGTCTGTATCACCTCGCCGTCGGGGCTGACATACTGTGTAGCCTGTACCGGACGTCCCTGCAGACCGCCGATCCAGTCAGCGTATGCAGCTGTATGCTGACCGCTGTAAATACGGGGGAACAGCATGTTAAGCTCCGGAGCCATCACATATTCCTTCTTATAACCTGTGATTTCATATTTGTCAGGCTGGTCGGGAGAAGTCTTGACCACTTTGGCATACAGTGCCTTACCGGGATTGAACTTCGGTGACACGCTGCCGTTTGAATTGACCTCATAGACCACAGTCGAGTTATTGGTCTGACCGTAGAACAACGGACGCTCTCCATACTGCTCACGGTTAAGATAGGATGAAAGAGCAAACACATTGTCAGGAGCATTCTGGTTCATCGGAGGATTAGCGCTTGAACGGATAAGGAGCAGCGCATATGACGAATAGCCAATGAATATCACGAATATGCTCATCACCACAAGGTTGAGTATACGTACCGGGAGCTTCTTTGCCATGTAAAGGTAAGCAATCACTCCTGCCATTATAATCACAGGAATCCAAAGGCTGTCACCGATGAAAGGTATGCCGGACACAAGTATGCTGAGAGCCACACTCATCCTGATTACCGAAGGATTGTCCTGACGGTACAGGGAGCGGATAGCCCATATGAACACCGCAACTGCAACCACCGCATAGATAAGCACACCTACATTGTAGCTGAAACCAACGACGTTGACAAAGAACAGTTCAAAATACTGTGACACCTCGATGAATCCCGGCACCAGACCGTAAAGAATCAGTCCGACCACCAGAGCCGAAAGGGCAAGAGTGACGAGCGAACCGTTTGCAGTGGTATTTTTCCAAAGACGGTAGTAAATCACCAGTGCGATGGCGGGTATGCAAAGGAGGTTAAGCAAGTGTACGGCAATTGAAATACCGATTACATATGCTATGAGTATCAGATACTTGTCGCTATGCGGTTTATCGGCACGGTTTTCCCACTTAAGGATAAGCCAGAACACCAGAGCTGTACAGAACGAAGAGAACGCATAAACCTCACCCTCGACAGCCGAGAACCAGAAAGTATCACTCCAGGTGTAAGCCAGCGCACCGCAGATACCGGAACCGAATATCACCAGCATCTTCACCAACGGCACCTCTTCAGCATCGTCGGACACCACAAGCTTCTTCACCAGATGCGTGATGGTCCAGAACAGCAGAAGTATTGTTCCCGCTGAAAGCAATGCCGACATGGCATTGACCATCAGAGCTACTTTTGATATGTCGCCGAAAGCGAAATTGACAAAGAAGCGGGCTGCGAGCATGAAGATAGGGTTGCCCGGCGGATGCCCCACTTCCAGTTTGTAACCCTGAGAGATAAATTCCGGGCAGTCCCAGAAACTCGCCGTGGGCTCAAGCGTAAGGAGATAGGTCACCGCCGCTATTACGAAGCAGAGCCAGCCCAGGGAGTCGTTGATAAGGTTATATCTTTTCATTACGGCTAATGGTAATATTAATAGAACTTGCGGATACCCATAATTTCACGCACCTCAGCAAGGGTCTTGGCAGCACGCTCCCGTGCGCGCTCCGCACCCTGACGCACCACTCGGGCTATGAAAGCGTCATCGTTGCGTATGTCATGGTAACGTTCTCTGATTGGAGTGGTGACCTTCAGAATATCCTCTGCAAGCTGTTTCTTCATGTCACCGTAACGGATAGAACAGTCAGCGTAAGCGTCGCGGTACTGCTGCACAATCTCCGGGGCGGTTGTCAGTTCCATAAGGGTAAGCAGATTCTGCACCGGTTCGGATATAGGCTGGTTGGGTTCTTTAGGTCCTTCGTCGGTAACGGCACGCATCACCTTCTTGCGGAGCACCTTTTCCTCGTCAATCAGATAGATACAGTTGCCCTCGCTCTTGCCCATCTTGCCGGAGCCGTCGAGACCGGGCACTTTTACCGCATGGTCGCCGAAATTGAAGTTCTGAGGTTCCGGGAAAAGGTCAACACCGTAAAATGAATTGAAACGGCGGGCAAATCTACGGGTAAGTTCCAGATGCTGCTCCTGATCCTTGCCCACTGGCACCTTATGGGCTTTCTGGATTAGAATATCCACCGCCATAAGCGTGGGATATGTGAGCAGACCGGCATTGACACGCTTGTTGGAGTCTGTGCCGATGATTTGCTTCTCGATATCCTCGTCGTCCTTATCCGATTTGATGCCGAGCTGCTTGCGCGCCTTGTCCTTGAACGATGTGGTACGCATGAGCTCTCCAATTCCGACATGCATGTTGAGCAGCAGGTACATTTCGGAGATTTCAGGCACGTCGCTCTGCACAAATATAGTAGCATTGTCAGGGTCGACACCTGCGGCAAGATATTCCGCCAGAATGTTCTTGACATTCTCGTGAAGAATGTTAGGATCGGGAGTGGTAGTCAGCGCATGAAGGTCAGCGATGAAATATAAGCAGTCATAGTCGTTCTGCATTTTGACAAACTTGCTCAGCGCACCGTAGTAGTTGCCGAGGTGAAGATTGCCGGTGGCACGAATGCCTGAGAGTACTACTTCTTTATTATCCATTATGTTTAAAAGGCTTCCGGAAGCCGGGTTAATTGGTGTTAGTAAATTGGTGACAAAGGTACGAAAAATGAATTATATTATCCGCTTATTCACCACAAAATCTTACGGATAAAAGAGTAATTTAAGTCTTGCGAACGGAGCAGTTCCAATGCCCGGGACTGACAGGAGTCTATTTTAGCACCGATTTCCCCCACAAGCGCCGCCGGAGGCTCCGGGAGCGAGAGCAGACAGAGCCTGAAAATTCTATAAGCGAGCGATTGCTCCAGCGCATGGCGGAGCACCGTTACCGAGGCATTCCCGAGCGAATCCGCCGAAGGCATCTCAAAGGTCATAAGTTCAGGCGATTCATCATCATCAAGATTGGAATTCTCGACATAAGGGAGCAGGTCGAGGAGGATTTCGGCAAAGGCATCTTTGGCAAGCCGCACATGGAGTTCACTGCGGTCCGCCATTATGATGTCGGCGAGAGGCCGTCGGATATCGGACGGTGCCGATAGCAGACTGACGGAAGCGAGAGCACGCATAGTTGTGAGTACTGAAGAGAACGAGAGGGCATAAGTCATGGCATAATGAGTTGAATTGTCAATAAATAATCAATTGGTGGAGATAGCCCGTATTCCAAGGCACGTCCTCCCTATCAACCGCGCATAAGTTTGTAGAGCAGACCGCACGCTGTGGATGGCGTGATGAAAAATCTGGAAGCAGGCTCGAATGTAAGCACGTGAGTCAGAGCTTCGATGAGGCGGCATCCACGCCTCTTCATCACCACGTCCACTTTTTCATTGATTTCACGCCATTGCGCAAGCCTGCGGTCATTGCGGAGCTTCAGCCGTCCGTGACGTAGCACCCTAAGCATTCGCAACGCATAGTCAAAAGTACAATAATAGTGAGGAGCCGGCATCTCCGCCGCCTTAGCCGCCACTTCCGCCACATTGATAGGCTCCTTCGGGTCAAGGCTGAGAATAAGGCGGTGACATGCCTCCATGAAGTGGCGGTTTCGGGTTTCAATCAAGCAATTCATTAGTAATGTGTTTTTAGTTGGTTTGCAGTTTGTCTTATTGGTTATATTACCTTTTGTTTCGTTGGCAAATTTACCCTGCCATATAGGCGGATATTATACCCGGCAGTGTGAACAGATGTTAACGTCACTTCCCCTTACCCCGATAGGCTACAATGACATCTTCACAAGTCTGTCACGCTGCCTGCGGAACCCATTGAAGGTCTCAAATATATCAAGTAGCGATATAGCGGCATTATAGACCTGGCTATCATAGAGCGAGGCTGACATCGAAGGATTCTGCGCAATCCCCTGCATGGCTGTAGACACACCGGATATCTGCTGAAACAGCTTCATCTCAATGTCGAGAAGCTGCGATGCTCCTTCGCTCCTGCCACCGGAATGCATCTCTACCGGGAGCCGTGTAGCATTGGGGTTTATTGGCAAAACACCACCCGGATGATGCCAGGCGGAAACCGCATTGGCAATCGTCATGCCTTCGGGTATAGCATCGGTCGGGAAAAGGAGGACTCCTTTGGCACTGTTGACCAGAATAGCATCAATCGTGGTGATAAGCTGATTGATGTGGCGCTGCTGGTCTATCACATCCTCGATGAACGCATGGACCTCACCGTCGGTAAGAGGATAAAATTTAACAACAAACGGATGAGACCCGTGGATATATGGCGAGCGTGTGTCGGCAAGCATAGTGCCGTCAGGCGCATAATAGCGGCAATGCCAGTGAGGGTCAAAGCTACCGTCAGCGCCGGAATCGTAATCATAGCTCCACACCTCTATCAAGCGGCACAAGGATCGGTCGGACGGGCGGTGAAACAGCTCCTCAAATCCAGGCTTCCCTATGTCAGCCACAGAGCCGGGCTGCATCGAGGCGCACTGCTCATAGACCATTTCTATCAGTTTGGCAAGCTCAGAGTCATCAGGGGCAAAAGTCATCTTGACTCGTTCAAGCGGGATATCGTGAAGCATACCCACAAGACGGATATCACGCCCCCGGGGGTCAAGAAAGCGATTGACGAAAAAACGCCCCGGATTGACATTCTCCACGCTGACACCCTCGCCATGCGTGAGATGCTCCCACCCTACTCTCTGCACCACACACCCCGAAATCAGGAACTCCTCAAGCGCACGGCAGTCAAGCTCATCAATCTGGTTGTGGTCATAGACCGATTTCAGAACCTCGTCAGTAATCGGCTCCTCCGAGGCAAGATTATATCTGAACCGCCCCACCACACTCTTGATTAGCGGACGAATCAGATTGTTGGTCTGAGGCGTCCTACCACCAAGGCGCACTCTGTCCCCTTCGGTAAGTGTCATACCGTCATCAGTGGTAACAGGGTCGTTCCACTGCCGGCTATAAGCATAATTCTTAAGGCGTGAACGCGAAGCTCTTAATGTGGCGGCATCACGCCATGCCGTCACCGCCGCATCGAATGGATTCATCGGTTAAAAAGGTTAAGTATTGGTAATCAAGGCAAGAGCCGACTGCATGAACTCATATTCGCCGGGCACATATACTATGCACCGCAGCGACTCAATAGTGTCCCCTTGGACTGCGGCGGGGTATAGCCTCAGCTCATTTCCACATTTCACGGCAACGGGAGCATCAGCCGTGGCACGGGTGTAAGGATAGCACTGGCGCATTGCAGCCGGCGTATCCGGAAGCACAACAGTAGCCGGCACTCCCCACGAGCTCAACTTCACCTCCGGGACACGGAGCGTATCGGCAGGAAGCGGCACCACCGTAGCGCCACGCTCCGTACGTTCAAGTCCGGCAACACCCGATAAGTCCCTGGGCACAAGCAGATGCTCCGGAGCGGTAAGCAGCAGATTGACATACCATAAATCCATCTCGGCTGACAGCAACTCGTCAATGTCTATCCCGTCTGTGCGAGTCACTGCCGAGTCATTGCGCACAGGCTCCAAGGCCCGGTGCAGTTTCCATGCAGCCAGCATACGGCTGCGGTCAAGGTGCATTTCCATAAAAATCAAGATTAACAGTTAAAGATACTTGTGCAAAGTTAACCTCCCGGAAATGCGTAAACAGTGCGGTAAAATAAATATGTGATAAAAATTTTATCCCGTAAAGCACATATTTTATATGCAATTTAAGTAATTTTGCACCCATGATTGACATTCAGGCACTCAAAAACAAGATATTATCCGGAGGGGACATAACCGACTCCGAAGTAATGGAACTGGCAGAACTGGAGCCATCCCGTCAGAAGGAACTATGGGATGCCGCAGCGGAGATAACCGCACGGTTCAGCTCACGCAAGTTCGACTCATGCTCCATAGTCAACGCACGTTCCGGCAAATGCCCGGAGGATTGCAAATGGTGCGCCCAATCCGCCCGCCACACCACCGACATAGCGCTCTACCCCCTTGTGGACCACGACACATGCACCGATCTTGCCGATTACAACCGCAGCCAGGGCATAGGACGGTTCTCAATGGTGACCAGCGGCAGGCGCCTCGGCGGCAAGTCACTTGACACCCTGTGTGACTATTACCGCGAGATACATAGCAAGCATCCCGGCATGGGGCTGTGCGCATCCATGGGACTGCTTGAGAAGGAGGACTTCGACAAACTCTACGCCGCAGGTGTGCGCCGCTACCATTGCAACCTTGAGACAGCCCCCAGCCACTTCCCTACCCTCTGCTCCTCCCATACCATAGCCGACAAAATCAAATCAATCAGAGCGGCTGCGGCAGCAGGCATGGAAATCTGCAGCGGAGGCATAATAGGCATGGGGGAAACTATGAGGCAACGTGCCGAATTTGCCGTCACGCTCCGTGAAATAAATCCCATATCGATACCTATAAACATACTCCAGCCAATCCCCGGAACGCCTCTTGAAGGCGCGCCTGCCCTATCGGAGGAGGAAATTCTCACCACTGTGGCAATATTCCGCATGGCGCATCCCAGGATAGTGCTGCGCTTTGCCGGAGGAAGGGCTCGGATGACACGCGAGACCCAGATCAAGGCAATGCGCATAGGCATCAACGGCGCAATCATGGGCGACTTGCTCACCACCATCGGCGCACAGATAGCCCAGGACAAGGAACTTGTGGCTGAGGGAGGATACATCTATGAGTCTTGACACCCTCACACGGGAACAGCAGATACGTTACAAGGGGCACATCTCACTATGCGAGATTGACCTTCCTGGACAGAAAGCCCTTGGCGACGCCAGAGTCCTGATGGTTGGCGCAGGAGGACTCGGCTCACCCGTAGGACTCTATCTTGCGGCAGCGGGGGTCGGCACCATAGGGATTATAGATGCCGACACTGTCAGCCTGAGCAATCTACAGCGGCAGATAATGCACGGCACACCAGACATAGGCACTCCTAAAGTGGAATCCGCTCGTGATGCCATGACCCGCATAAACCCCGAGGTCAGGACTGCGCTGTATCCATTTTTCCTTACAGGTGAAAATGCCGTGGAACTCATCGGCGGCTATGACATTGTGGTGGACTGCACCGACAATCTGGAAGCACGGCTGCTTATCAACGACACATGTGTCAGCCTCGGCAAACCGTTTGTCTATGGAGCCGTATCCCGGTTTTCAGGACAGATATTCACCCACACACCGGGAAACGCCACGTACAGGGACATATTTGACACCACAGCCCCCACCGAGGAGCTGCCATGCGTCATTGACGGAGTGATGAACACCGTAGTGGGTGTCATCGGCACGCTACAGGCAACGGAAGTGGTGAAATGGATAGTCAAGACGGGCGATTTGCTCACCAACCGCATGCTCCTGTTCGACGCCATAACAATGACATTCAACACATTTGAAATCAACAGCATAGACCGATAGACCGAGACCCTATTTTGCATTTTTTAACACAGGTAATACACATCCGCACAATCATTTTATATACTTTTGCGTGATATTCATGGATTTACCCCATGTGAAAAGTTGGCAGAGACAGACTAAATTCTGAAAAAGTTTAGCCATTATGACATTATCACAGACCAGACCCCGCGTAGAAATCGTGGGTAGTTTTCTCCAGCCTGAAGAGCTGGAAATCGCACGCAGCGAAATGGCGCATGGCGCCAAATCAGTTGAGGAAGTACGTGAAATCGAAGATGCGGTAATCAACCGCCTCATTGACCGCGAAATCGAATCAGGGCTTAAAATAGTTACCGACGGCGAAATACGCCGCAAAAGATGGGACCAGGACTTCTGGGAAGGACTTGAGGGCATGAGCCGCGAGCGCATCGACACCGGACGTGTGTACCAGGACGAGGTGACACGCCACGACCTTCTCCGATTCACCGGGAAAATCGCATTCAACCCGCAGCACCCGTTCTTTGCAAAATACGCCCACATGGAGGAACTTGCATCCGGACGCGCCGAGATAAGGCAGACCGTCCCCTCGCCGGGCGAGCTATATATGCGGATACTCACCTCTGGAAACGGGGATATATCCAAGATATATGACACCCCCGAAACCCTGATTGACGACATCGTGGATGCATACCGCAGCACTATTGACGAGTTTTACAGACTCGGGTGCCGCCATATCCAGCTTGACACATCCGTATGGGGACGTCTCGGAGACCCGCACTATGAAAAGATGCTGCTTCTCGGTGGCATAGACGCCGACAGAGTTACAGAAACCCTCATCGGGCTGCTCAACCGCACCGTGGGAAACCGTCCTGCCGACCTCGAAATCACCTTGAACATAGCCGCCGACGAGACCTCGATACCACGCTGGGGCGACGAGAAGGAGCTCCTCCACCTGCGCCGGATGCTCGAAGAGGTCGATGCCGACGCATTCCTCCTCCCGTTCGACATAAATAGCCCTGAGCACATCGAAGTGCTGAAATGGCTTCCCGCAGGCAAACGTGCCATACTCGGACTCGTGGATGGAAGCCTCCCCAACATGGAGAATGTCAACGACATTATAGAGGCAATACATGTGGCAAACCGATATGTGCCGATGGAATTCATATCCATCAGCCCCACATGCGGTTTCAAAGTCGCCGACCGTGAACGCCAGGGTCTCAACTATGAATCCCAATGGACTAAAATCGACCTTCTGAAACAAGCAGCCGAACAGGCTTAAGCCTCACAGCATACACATATTACCTCGGGATGTACCGACAATCGGCACATCCCGAGGTCTCTTTTTTTCACACCATTCATAGTGGCTGGTTACGAATAATAAATTTAACTACTGTTTTTTCAGCAAAATTAATATTAGAAATTCGCATTTTTTTGTAACTTTGCATATACGAAACCATGGCATAAGTAACTAATTTCACCCATTAGAGTGTGTTTAATTCTGACTCCTGGCGAATGACATCACCATTCATTTCTCCGTGTTAAAATAATGCTCACTCTCTGACAAAGAAACATAGAGATAGTAGCAAGAGTCTATTAATCACAATCTTGCTTGAACAATGCTGAGATTTCGAGGTCACAGCCGGTACTTCCCGGGTCGGGAAGGAGACTGAGATTCGAAGTTTCAAATGAATTGAATGAAGATTTTGAAATAGCCGGACTGACCTGACGACACCCGCCCCACAAATGAGGCGGGGAATGAAAGAAATACGCCTTTGCGAATATTACGCAGGACACATAAAAGTAACAATAGTTGCTTTGACCGAAATATACTCATTTGATTTCAAAAAAGTTACACACCTTAAAATCCACCACTACGCCAATGTCCCTGACCCAACTCCGATGGTTTGCCCTCAAGGTCTTTTACAACAAAGTGTTTGACATGGAAGCCCGCTTGAAGGAGAAAGGCATCGAAAGCTATATCCCCATGACGACAATAATGGTCGAGCGTGACGGGGCAAAAAAGAAATTGACCCGCCCGCTCATATCATCACTAATGTTCTTCCGCTCCACCCCGGACGAAGCTAAAGCACTCCAACCGATGTTCGAGGGGAAAGCTATGATATACTCGCGCCGAAACGAATTGCGCCGCGAACCGGTGCCGATACCCGAACATGAGATGAACGTGTTCATGCTCGTGACATCAAACGGGGAAACAGGCGTGGAATACATCGGCGAAGACTCCCCCCGTTATCACAAAGGCGACCTCGTAAGGGTGACCGAAGGCCCGTTCAAAGGCTCGGAGGGACACATAATCCGCATAAAAGACGACCACAGGCTCGTGGTGACCATAAAAGGGCTGTGTGCCGTAGCCACAAGCTACATACCACGCTGCTTCCTCCAGAAAATAGAAACTACTTAACAGACCAGACACATGAACCAATCACTCATCGCAATCGGAAAGAAACTCTGGCTCACAGCCTTAATAATCCTCGCTGCCGTAGCCACAAGCTGCGGACCTGCAAAAGACATCGTCTACATGCAGGACCTCCCAACAAATGCCGTCCTGACTCTCCAGGACGGAGGTGAACTACGACTTCAGCCAGGCGACAAGCTTGACATAACCGTACACAGCCGCGACGAAGAACTCGCAAAAATGTTCAACATCCAGCGCTCATTAGGCTCATCAGGCTCATCCGGGCAGGTATCGCTGTACACAGTGGACAAAAACGGCAAGATTGACATGCCAATTCTCGGACAAATCTCGGTAGAAGGACTCACCCGTCTCCAGGTGGCACAGCTCGTCAAGTATCGCCTGCTGGCAGGAAGCCTGCTCCGTGACCCCATTGTCACTGTCGAGTTTCCTGAAATGGCATATTACATCATCGGTGAGTCCGGCGTGGGGCGGCACATATTCCCGTCCGACAAGATGAACCTCCTTGAAGCCCTGTCAATATCCGGTGACCTCAACATCAGCGGCAAGCGTACCAACATCCTTGTGCTGCGCACAGAGAACGGACGCCAGGTCCCCTACCGTGTCGACCTCACAAGCGCCGACAATGTATACTCGTCGCCTGCTTATTATGTACGCCAGAACGACCTGATTTACATCGAGCCAACGCAGGTAAAAGCCAATCAGTCAACCGCCAACGGCAACAGCTACATGACCCCAAGCTTCTGGATGTCAATGTTCTCGTTCGCCACTACTCTTGTAATCCTCTTCACTAAGTAGGGGTTAGCTACATTATACATTCACACGATGGAGCGGAGAAATCAGCCCCTGCAAATCCACTTCCTCACAAACCTATCTTAATCTCCTGACTTTTAAAATCATCCAAGCTGAAAAACGATGGAACGCAATCTTAACAAAGCTGAACAAAACAGCATAATAATCAACACAGAGGTACCGACCCGACGGCACAATGAAGGTTTCGTCAAATTCAAGGACACCCTCTATCTATTCGCCGGCAACTGGAAATGGTTTGTGCTATCACTTATCATAGCCTTGTCAGCCGCCTATTATTACCTCCAGATTACGCCCAATGTCTACGTATCCACCACATCCATCATGATTAAGGCGGAGGACAGCAAGGGAGCGTCGGAGGATTTGCTCAACGAGCTCGGCATACGTCCGCAGGGCGTCAACATCACCAACGAAATCATGTCGATGAAAACCATAGCTGTGACCTCCGAAATCGTGAAACGGCTGAAACTTAACACCGACTATTTCCACTCAGGCGCTTTCCATGATAATCTCGCCTACGCCATGGACCTCCCTGTAAGAGTGGAGATGCCCGATTTGCTCGAAACTGATGTCGCTAAATTCGACCTGCAGCTGAAAAGCGACAGCACAATATCCATATCCTCACTGACACTCAACAACCAGGAACTCGACGGAAGTTATTCGTTCAAACTCGGACAGACCGTAAAGACTCCTCTCGGAATAATGCAGGTAGTCCCCACATCCTACTATGTAGGCGGCATGAAGGACAATCTCACCGTGGAGCGCAAAAGCATGCGTGAGACTGTCAACGACATTCATTCCCGGATAATCGCCACACAGCGCGACCAGAAAGCATCGATTATCGACATTTCGTTCAATGACGTTTCCAGGGCACGCGGCGAGGACATCCTGTCGACACTCGTAGCCGTCTACAATGAGAACTGGGTCAAGGACCGTAACCAAATCACCACGAGCACTACGGAATTCATCAAGGACAGACTCGCCATAATCGAAGGAGAACTCGGCAACGTCGACAACGACATATCCGATTACAAGTCCCGCAACCTAATGACCGACGTAAGCACCATGGGTGGTATCGCAGTCAGCCAGATGACAGCATCGGAATCACAGGGACGTGAAATCGACAACAGGATGTACATGACCAAGTATATCCGCAATTACCTCACCGACGGACTGCATGAGAAAGAGCAACTTCCGGCTAACTCCGGAATCGACAATCCGAGTATCGAAGCCCAGATTCAGGCTTACAACGCCCTCCTTCTACAGCGCAACAACCACCTGTCGGTATCATCCGAACAGAATCCGCTTGTGATGGACATAGACCAGAAGCTTCAGACGATGAAAACATCCATCCTCGCTTCGCTCGACAACGAAATCACAATGCTCAACACCCAGAAGCGCACAGTAACCTCGGCGCAGTCGCAGGCTGTGTCACGGATTGTCGCCAACCCCCAGCAGGCGAAATACCTCCTCTCGGTTGAACGCCAGCAGAAAGTCAAGGAATCACTCTACCTGTTCCTGCTCCAGAAGCGTGAGGAAAACGAGCTTTCACAGGCATTCACCGCCTACAACACACGAGTGATTGAGCACCCCCGCTCCAATCCGGTCCCCATACTCCCCAATTCACCGGTTGTGCTTGCCGTCGCCATCGGAATCGGGCTGCTTGTTCCGGGTCTGGTACTCATGCTGATTGAGAACTTCAACACCTCGGTGCGCGGACGGAAGGATCTCGAATCATTGCACGCTCCGTTCGTAGGCGAAATACCTCTCGCCACCGTGGCTAAGAAGCGCAACAGCTCAAAGAAGGTTGCCAAGGAAGTGAATGACTTCCATCTCGTGGTGAAGGAGAAGAGCCGCAACGTCATGAACGAGGCATTCCGTGTAGTGCGCACGAACCTTGAGTTCATACTCGGTTTCGAGGGGAGCCACCATGTCATAATGATGACATCGATGAATCCGGGCAGCGGCAAGACATTCATAACCGCCAACCTCGCCACATCGCTCGCCATAAAAGGAAAAAAAGTCATAGCCGTCGACCTCGACCTACGCAAAGCATCACTTTCCTCTTATGTCAACTCGCCGGCACAAGGCGTGTCTAACTATCTCAGCGCCCAGGTGGCAGACTACAATGACATAATCGTAAAGCTCGGCGACCTTGACGTAATGCCGGTCGGCACCATTCCGCCCAACCCGTCGGAGCTCCTCTTCAACAGCCGTTTCGATTCAATGATGAAAGAGCTTAAGGAACACTACGACTATGTGTTCATTGACTGTCCGCCTGTCGAAATTGTGGCTGATGCTGCCATCATAAGCAGATATGTCGAGATGACACTCTTTGTCATCCGCGCCCACCTGCTTGACAGGGCATTCCTTCCCGACATCGAGAAATGGTATCAGGAACGCCGTTTCCCCAACCTCTCCATTCTCCTCAACGGAACCCACGAGGAATTCTCGCACTACGGATACAACAAATACGGATATCATCGCTATGGCTACCATTACGGTCATTATGGCGAATACATATCATCCGGCGAGAATGAGGAGTCGGCATAACCGCACCCTCCGAGCCACCCTCTCCACAGAATTCCGAAACAATCATCCCACACCGCAGTGGCAGGAAATCTCCGAATAGCCAAAAACGCCCTCTACCTCTATATCCGCACCATCGTGTCGATGATTGTGGGCATCTTCTCGGTGCGCATCATGCTCGAAGCCCTCGGGGTGGATGACTACGGGCTGCTCAATGTAGCAGGCGGAGTGCTCGGAATGTTCGCATTCCTCACCGAAAGCCTCGGCACATCCACATCGCGCTACATCACCTTCGAGCTTGGACGTGGTGACCTGAAACGCATCAACGACACATTTTGCACCTCTATGTTCATTTTCATAGGCATAGCCGTGCTGATGGTCATACTCGGTGAAACTGTCGGGCTGTGGATACTCCGCACCAAGCTACTTATCCCCGCCGGAAGGGAGACAGCCGCCGAGTGGGTGTTTCACCTTTCGGTAATAGGTACTGCGATAGGCATCCCCCAGGCTCCATACAATGCCTGCATGATTGCCCATGAAAAATTCAACATATCCGCTTATCTCAGCCTGTATTCGTCATTCGCCCGACTCGGAATCCTATATCTCGTGTCGGCGTCATCGTTTGACCACCTAATATATTATGCCATCCTCAACTTCATAATCGGGCTCTCAACGCTCGCATACAGCCGGTGGTATTGCATCACACGCTTTCCGGAAGCACGATTCCACTGGAAATTCGACAAGGAGCTGCTCAAGCCCATGCTGAAGTTCTCATTCTGGGAAATATTCGGTTCCGTCAGCCGGATGCTAAAAGGCACCGGATTCAACATGGTAATCAACATGTTCTTCGGCGTGGCGATCAATGCCGCCATCGGAATCGGCAACACTGTAGCCGGAGCGGTCACCGGACTTGCCTTCACAGTCACTACCGCATTCAAACCCGGCATGGTAAAGCATTTCGCAAGAAACGATTTCGGACAATTCAAGGAATCGCTCACAAACGCAAGCCTAATCTCCATGATACTCTACGGCATATTCGGGGTGCCGCTTCTTGTGGAACTGAACTACGTGATGGGTATCTGGCTCACGGAAATCCCCGAATACTCTCGTGAAATCTGTATAATCCAACTCCTCGCCAACACCATTCTAATGGTCACCCTCGTAACCGCCGAATCACTCAAATCAATGGGTGCCAACATGGGAATCAACCTTGTCCAGTGCCTTGACGGACTTTTTACCATCGCAGTCGTTTTTGCAGCCCTGTATATATGGCACTCCCCCCTCATAGCCTGCATTGTGTTTAACTTCGGAATCCTATGGTATTTCACCGCCACATGTTACCTGCTTTCCAGGCGCACAGGAATCAGATATGTCCTGCACCTTATTTACAGGACAGTTATCCGTGTATTCGTAGTGGAATTTGCCGTCTATACCATACTTCGATGGGTACACACAGCACTTGGCGAATCACTGCTCACCCTGCTGATTAACTGCTCGCTGTCCGTGATACTATTCACCGTGGCGTCAGTGACCCTCCTTTTATCCAGGTCCCAACAGCAGCAGCTGATACTATATCTGAAATCCAAATACCGAATTGTCCGACAGACAGCATGAGCCGTCAGAAGAAAAAAATATTGTTCGTAATTGACTCATTGTCTATCGGAGGAGCCGAAAAAAGCCTCGTGACACTCCTGTCGATGCTTGATTACGAAAAATACGATGTTGACCTCCAACTGTTCGCCATATGGGGAAAACTGCTGCAATTTGTCCCGCCCCAGGTAAACATATTACCTGAGATACCTTACATTGCCTTTCTGCGCAAGCCTCTGAAAGAACAGCTGAAATGCCTCAACCCTTTCAAACTCTTGCCGGCATATGCATATAGCCGGCTCATACGACGAAACTGTTACAACCTTATCGAGACCTCCTGTATTTACTGGAAATGCCTCAATCCACAGATTGAGAAAGCCGGAAAGAGATATGACATAGCCGTAGGGTACGGTCAAGGGGCGCCTACAATGTATGTGTCTGACAAGGTAACAGCTGAGAGGAAATTTGCCTGGATTAACGCATGCTATGCCCCCGAGGGCAAATACAGGGATTACCTCCGGCGCATATATTCAGCATTCCATGGCATAGTGCCGGTATCCGATGGAGCGAATAAAATATTTTCCGATATTTATCCTGAATTCTCAGACAGGATGACAGTAATCTGGGACATTATCAACCCCTCCATCATCCGGAAGATGTCATTGCTCCCCGCTGGAATAGACTTCGACCAAACCAAACCGGTCATAGTGACTCTGTCGCGCCTTGATTGCAATGACAAAGGTATGGACATAACACTTCAAACCGCCAAAGCCCTCAAAGAGAGGGGGACGCATGCCACTTGGCACATCTTTGGCGACGGACCCTACCGCAGAACGATGGAAGAATTCATCACCGACCACGGACTTTCCGACTTTCTGTTCCTCCATGGCGCTGTCAGCAATCCATATCCCTTCCTGAATGCAGCCACTGTTTATGTGCAGACATCACGCGCCGAAGGGTTCGGAATATCAATCGCCGAAGCCCGGCTGCTGGACAAACCTGTTGTCACAACCCCTTACCGGGGAGTGGAGAACCAAATCATACCCGGGAAGAACGGCATCGTAGCCTCATTTTCTCCGGAAGATATCGCCGACAAAATCACCTCGCTCCTGTCCGACAGGAATCTATTCAACGAAATCACCTCATATCTGAAATCCGAGAAAAAAGGCAACCCGGAGGAAATCAACAAAGTCCACCGGCTTTTCGACCAATTATAACTAAAAAACACATGAATATAGTATATTGCACTGACAGTTATCGGCATCTTGGAGGGATACAGCGTGTAACTATTGAAAAAGTTAACGCATTAGCCCAAATCCCCGGTTATAATGTATACCTAATAGTCTCCGATAACAAAACAGGCGATATGTCATACCCCCTTTCACCAAAAGTCCATCTGATTGATTTGGACATCAATTACTATGAAGATGACTGGAAATCGACCTACCATCTTATCAAGGGGATAATATTCAAGCGACTTAAGCATCGCCGGCGGATGAAAAAGGTATTCCAACAGATTAAGCCCGACATTATAATCGCCACCGGCACGTCTGAAAAATATTTCATAAATTCCATAAAAGGTTCGGCGAAATCTATACGAGAGATTCATTTTGTGAGCAATTACAGGGACATAATGTCTCAAAACAAATCTTTAATCAATAAATGCATCGCAAAAATAAGCTCTTTAATTGATTATCGTCTTAGTATTTCCAATTATGATTTAATTGCCGTACTGACACAGGAAGATAAAGAATGTAACTGGGGTGACAATCCTAAAGTCATTGTCATGCCGAATCCAAGCACCTTTGCATCTTCTGACGTAAGCGCACTGTTAAATAAAGAAATAATTTCGATTGGCAGGTTGACATCCGAAAAAGATTTCAGCTCCCTTATCCGAATATGTGATAAGGTTTTCAGCAGGCACCCTGACTGGCATCTCTCTATCTGGGGCGAAGGCAATGAACATACGTTACTCAGCGACATTATCGAACAACGGCAATTAGGCTCGAAAATAACATTGCAAGGATTAACCATGGATATCCCTTCAAAATTATTAAATGCCTCGATATTTGCCTTGACATCAAAATTTGAAGGATTTGGCTTAGTATTAATCGAAGCTGCCGAATGCGGATTACCTATTGTCAGTTATGCCTGTCCTACCGGACCTAAGGACATTATCACTGACGGCCTTAATGGTTTTTTAATTCCACCTGGTGATGAGGACTTATTTGCCGACCGTATTTGCCAATTAATCGAAAATGAAGAATTGAGAATCTCCATGGGGAAGGAAGCCAGAATTATGGCACAAGAATTCACTATAGATAAGATTATAAACCGCTGGAAGGAAATTTTTGAGAAACTTGTCAGCAGCCGATAACTCCACAATGCAGAAACCTTCCATTTTCATAGCCATGCACTATCTTGAGCTCGGAGGAGCCGAGGCTGCCCTCATAGGGTTGCTTGACGCATTTGACTTTGACAGGGTTGAT
This sequence comes from uncultured Duncaniella sp., assembly GCA_958352885.1. Classification (GTDB taxonomy): domain Bacteria; phylum Bacteroidota; class Bacteroidia; order Bacteroidales; family Muribaculaceae; genus Duncaniella. The sequence goes on along the minus strand of CATWQI010000003.1, from coordinate 210,116 downwards.
GTGGACTTGTTCCTGTACAGCCATCGTGGCGAGCTGATGGAATTCATTCCCCCGGAAGTCAATCTGCTGCCACAGATAAAGGAATACTCGATGATTGAAGCCCCTATGACTGAGGCGCTAAGAAGAGGATGCCTCCGAGTGGTATACGGAAGGCTGAAATCCAAAATCAGATTCAAGCGGTACATCAGCAAGAAAAAGCCCTCCGACGGAAATGCCATATTCGGATACGTCGGCAAGTACGTGACACCCGGACTTCCAAAAATCAGCCGGAGGCACTACGACCTTGCCATCTCATTCCTCACGCCTCACAACGTAGTGCTCGACAAGGTCTCAGCCAAGCGAAAAATCTGCTGGATTCACACCGACTATACCCGCATCGACACCGACACGGATCTTGAGCTACCGGTCTGGAGCAGGTATGACAACATAGTCTCCATCTCCCCTACAGTGACTGAAAATTTCCTTCGCATATTTCCATCCCTACATGACAGAATCATTGAGATAGAAAATATCCTTCCGGAAAAAATAATACGGAAACGGGCTGACGCATATAAGCCCGGGGAAATCTCCCCCACCCATTTCAACATACTGTCAATAGGCAGATTCACCTACCCTAAGAACTTCGACAACATCCCCGACATCTGCCGCAGAATAATCAGCATCACCGGCATGCGGAACCTGAGGTGGCACATCATAGGGTTCGGAGGTGACGAAGGGCTAATCAGGCAGCGCATCAGAGAGACCGGAATGGAGGAGCATGTGATTATACTCGGAAAAAAGAGCAACCCATACCCATACATCAAGGCTTGTGATTTATACATCCAGCCCTCTCGTTACGAAGGAAAATCTGTTACTGTCAGGGAAGCACAGATGCTTGGGAAACCTGTTATAATCACCGACTATCCCACAGCAAAATCGCAGGTTGAAAACAACATTGACGGCATAATAGCACCATCGGACAATGACGGATGCTCGCAACGCATCGCCCATGTCATACTCCACAAGGAAATCATGGAACAGCTGTCACACAACACCGCACTCAGGGATTACAGCAACCGTAGGGAAATCGACAAAATTTACGCATTACTATGATTCCACGGAAAATACATTACTGCTGGTTTGGCGGAAAGCCACTCCCCAAAAGCGCCGTCAGGTGCATCGATTCCTGGAAAAAACATTTTCCCGGATGGGAAATCATAGAATGGAACGAGTCAAACTTCGACATTGACGCCATACCTTATACACGCGAGGCAGCCTCAGCAGGCAAATGGGCGTTCGTCAGCGACTATGCCCGCTTCCTGATATTATACCATCATGGCGGAGTCTACTTCGACACTGATGTCGAGGTCATACGCCCTATGGAGGACCTGATTGATAAAGGCGCATTCATGGGCTTTGAAAAAAGCCATGCAGCCATAGGGGTGAATCCAGGTTTAGGTATTTCAACTCCGGTAAAGCATCCTTTTTACCATGAAGTTATCACCCTCTATTCAAAGTTGCATTATACTGACGAGAACGGCATCCCCTTTCCGGGAACCGTAGTCACACATATCACCAACCTGCTCCTTGAGCACGGTCTGAAACTCGAGAATACCCGACAGCACATCGCCGGAATAGACATCTATCCAAATGACTACTTCAACCCGCTGGACGATGCCACCGGAGTATTGAACGCAACCCCCAACACCCGCAGTATACACCATTACGCTAAAACATGGTGTGATAATTATGGTCCGGTACGCACATTCGTCATGCGCAGACTTCATCGACTGTTCGGGGTTACCTTCCTGTCACGCCTCAAAGCAATGCTTCTGAAAGCAATCCCAGGCAATAATAAAACAACCACACGCCCGTGAACCCATCACTTTACGAACCGATCTATCTCACCATAGTCGCCATGCTTGCTCTGGCATTCGGCATCAAACTGATGTCAACCGGCGGCAACACCCTGGCAATCGGCGAGGAGAACAAAGGTCATTTCTTATTCCCGATGGTTTTAGCCATCTGTTTCGCCATCTGGATTGGACTACGCCCTGTAAGCTTCGTGTTCGGCGACACTGTCAATTATGCACGAATATACCGGAATCTAAACGAATACACCATATCCGAAGTCAATTGGAGCGGAGAATGGGTATGGTCCATGCTCACTGTCGGCTGTAATAATCTTAGACTCTCAGTCAACACCTATTTTCTTATCGTGGAATTAGGATACGTGTTATCCGCCGTATGGGCTGTCAAGAAGTTCGTTCCTACAAGCCCTTATCTGGGCACGCTTTTCCTGTTTTCATCTCTGATGTTCTTCACATTCGGTGTGAACGGACTCCGCAATGGACTTGCATGCCATATATTACTCCTTGCCATGGCTTTCATGATGGAGGACAAGCGCGTCATAGCTTTCGTACTGGCATTTTTGGCTATCGGCATACACAAGAGCGTCATGTTGCCGATTGCCGCAGTTATCGCGGCAATGACAGTCATCAGGCAACCACGTCATGCATTTTACATCTGGCTCGCCTCAATAGCACTCTCGCTCCTATGGGGAGAACAGCTTACCGGTTTCATTTCCACCATCGGAATTGATGACCGCATGTCACATTACACAACGTTGACAGATATCGACTATAAGTTTTCACAACGTGGCTTCCGTTGGGACTTCCTACTTTACAGTGCGATGCCCGTATGGATGATTTGGTATGTCAATGTCAAAAAAGGGTTACGTGACGGTTGGTTCAATATAATATCTATAACATATCTTCTTGCCAATTCCTTCTGGATTATCGTAATTCGAGCAGCATTCAGCAACCGCTTCGCATATCTGTCATGGTTCCTCTACCCGATAGTGATTGTATATCCGTTATGCAATATGAGGGCTTGGGAAAATCAGGACCGAATCGCAGGACAAATTCTCCTGGCTTACTGCGGGTTCTCTATATTCATGTTGACATTTTTCTGGTAATTCTCCACATTTCATGAAGACCCTCACCGTATTCACCCCTACCTACAACCGCGCACACACACTGCGACGTGTGTACGAAAGTCTGTGTACACAGACATGCGACGACTTCGAATGGCTGGTCATTGACGACGGCTCCACCGACTTCACCGGGCAGCTTGTCAATGGATTCATCAGGGAAAACCGTATTCCGGTCAGGTACATCCATAAGGAGAATGGAGGACTCCATACCGCATACAATACCGCATACGCCAACATAGACACCGAACTCAGCGTATGTGTCGACAGCGATGACTTCATGCCTGAGGATGCTGTGGAAATCATAATCGCCGAATGGCGCGGACGAAATAACGGAAAATACCTCGGATTGATAGGTCTTGACTTCTCCGCCGACTCGATGCTGCCGATTGGAGGATATTTCCCTGACAACCTGAAGGAATGCTACTTCATAGACCTATATCTGAAGAATATACACCGGGGCGACACCAAGCCTGTGCTGAGAACCGACCTGATGAAACAGGTCTCGCCTCAAACCGGATTCCCCTGTGAAAAGAATTTCAATCCGGTATATTCTCTGTTGAAAGCCGGCGATAGTTTACCTTTGCTGGTGATAAACAAGAATTTATGTTTCGTTGATTACCAGACCGGTATCGACAGCATGTCAGAGGGGATATTCCGACAATATATTGACTCGCCGAGGAGTTTTGCCAAATTACGCATTCTCGAAATGACCCTCAAGCGCAACACGTTACGCAACAAAATCCGGTGTGCCATCCATTATGTGGCGAGTTGCCGTCTCGGCAAAATACCGAACTGCGTATCCTCCTCCCCGCTCCCCTTCCTTACCGCCGCAGTATATCCGGTCGGGATTCTGCTCGCATCCTATATACGTCGCAAAGCCTCGAAATGCTGACCTATTCAGTAGCTATACGGACACTTGGAACAGGGGGTGAGAACTTCCGGCGAGAATTATTATCCATTGCCAACCAGACTGTTCAGCCGGAAAAAACAATCGTATACATAGCTGAAGGGTACAAACGCCCAGAATTTCAAATCGGAAAAGAAGAATATGTATGGGTAAAAAAGGGAATGATGGCCCAACGTGCACTTCCTTACACCGAAATAACCAGCGACTGCATTCTTACACTGGACGATGACGTGGAACTATCCCCGACATTTGCCGAAACAATGCTTGAATCAATGGAAACATACGGCATGGATGTACTTGGAGCCGACATATTCCACATACATGGCATGAGTGCCACATTCAAGCTTTTTGCAGGCATAACCAATCTCGTGTTTCCATCACGCTCCACGGACCATGCTTTCCGTATCAAGGCAAACGGCTCGTTTAACTATCTGGTCGCTCCCGAAGCAACCACCTATCCGTCGCAGAGTTGCGCAGGTCCCGCCATAATGTGGCGCAGAGAAGTTATCGACTCAGTTCGGCTGACCGATGAATTATGGCTTGACAAGCTTGGTTTTGCTTATGGTGACGACGCACTGATTACATACAAGGTATATGCCAACGGATACTGCCTGGGGGTTTGCTTCAATGCCGCTGTACGCAATCTCGACTCTAAATCATCAAGTAACATTTACCGCAACAGCCCCGACAGATTCTATGTCCGTTCCAAAGCAATGTTTACCACCTGGTGGCGAATGCTTTATAAGCCATATGGCAACACCCGTAAAGGGAGCCGTAAAGCACTCATTTTCGGGATGCTTAAATTTATTTGGCTCACATTCGTAATGGCAGGGACTACGATATACCTATTGAACCCGACCGTATTCACTTCACATATCAAAGGACTGCGTGACGGGCTTAAATTCGTCAAATCAACTGAATATACAAACTTACCGCCATATATCCTACAATAATGGTTTCAATTATTATTCCGGTCTATAACCAACAGAAGCACATTCGGCAATGTATTGAATCATGCATTAGCCAAAGCTTTAACGATATTGAAATAATCATAATTGATGATTGTTCTTCAGACCATAGCCGGAATATAATCAACCAATTTGTGGCAAAAGACCCGAGAATCCGCTATTTTTCCAATCAACAAAATGAAGGAGTTGAAAAGACGCGGTATGACGCTCTTTTTAAAGCTAATGGAGAATATGTTATATTCGTTGATTCCGATGACTGGTTATGCAATAGCGATATAATCAAGATTTGTGTTGAAATTGCGAATGAAACAAATGTCGATTACGTCGAATTTGCAAGCAATCATGTATTAGATAATTTTGGTTTAATCAAAAAGGTAAGCACCTCAAAGATATCCGGTCTGATTAATCAACCTGATTTACATAATAATTATTATTTGTCATTTTTTGGCAAATCCCTGCTTAACACATATATGTGGGGGAAATTATATCGGAAATCAACTCTTCTAAAGGCAGACATATCTCCTATGGGATTAAATATGTGCGAAGACCATGCATTTAATCTCAGACTTTTCCCACATCTTAAAAGTATCTTTATAATTCCTGATGTTGGATATAATTACCGATGGGGTGGAATGACTACTAAATACAACCCCTATTTCTATCCAAATCTGGTTGAATTGTACAGATTCCGTCGCAAATTCCTGGATACATATCCTCACCCTGAAGCTACTGACTATCTGAAAATTGAGCTGAAAAATGTTTTTCTGTCTCAAATTGAAATGATGATATTACACAGAACAAAGTCTAAACACGATATTTTAGGATGGATTAGCGAGCAATTAGAGTCTGACTTATTCTCTGATATATTACAATTTGACAATAGTGGTTTCAAAAGATTATTAAACGAGCCGGACTTAACAGCGATCAGGAATTCTGATGCTGATACATTGTTAGGTATCGGATTATCTCGAGCCCGCAAGAATAAGTTGAAATTGCGGTTAAAACAGTTCATAAGTATTCTATTCAACTGAATTTAGCCGATGCGTATACTCCACATTATCACATCTTTACGCATAGGGGGGGCTGAAAGGCTGGTTTCAGAGCTACTTCCTCACTTCCGTAACGGGGGGATAGAGGTGGAGCTGGCTCTGTTTGATTCCACACCATCCGCGTTTCTCTCCAATCTGGAATCGGAAGGGATAAGAATCCACAAATTGGGTAGCGGGTACCGGTCAATGTACAATCCGCTCCACATATTAAAACTCAGAAATCTTATCAGTGGCTTTGATATAGTTCATACCCACAACAGTTCGTGTCAACTCTTCACCGCAATAGCCAATCGGCTGAATGCCCGTAAGACCCACCTGGTGACAACCGAGCACAACACATCAAACCGCCGCAGGAAATGGAACTGGTATCGTGGCATTGACCATTTTATGTACGGCTGCTACGAGAAAATAATTTCGTGCAGCATTGAAACAGAAAAAGAACTTATCGGCACATTTGGTGAATATAAGTCTAAAATTACAACTATTCCGAATGGTATAAATCTCTCCGCCTGTTCATCGGCAAGTCCGACCTTCACCCCCTCACATCGAGCCATCGCAATGGTTGCGGCTTTCAGACCGCAAAAGGACCACATAACCGCCGTCAAAGCCCTTGCGCTGCTTCCTGAAGACCACCACCTTTACTTCGCAGGTGATGGTGTACTGATAGATTCTGTCAAGGAGTTTGCCGAGTCATTACATCTAAGCCATAGAGTCCATTTCCTTGGAAATGTCACCGACGTGGCAGGCATATTCAAGTCAGCCGATTGCGCTCTTCTATCCACACATCACGAAGGGTTGCCTCTTTCAGCCTTAGAGGCCATGGCGTCAGGCACACCGCTGATTGCGTCAGATGTAGCAGGCGTAACTGAACTTGTCTCCTCCGCCGGAATCCTCGTCCCTCCTGCCGATGAAAAGGCTCTTGCCGGTGCCATAGAGCGGGTAATCACCGACCACGAGCTCAGGGCATCGCTAATCAAATCCGGGCTCGACAGAGCTTCCGGTTTCTCCGTCGAATCCACAGCTAAACAATATATCGACCTGTATAGCAGCATACTAACCTAATTAAAAGACCAATTATGAAAACTTTATCGCGTTTCTTGCTCCTTCTTCTTCTCTTGGGAACCGCTTTCAATGTATCATCACAGGACAAACCGCGCTGGGCGCAAAAAGGTGTAGCCTCCCTAAACAAAGAGCGCACTAACGACACCTACGAGTTTGTAAAATTCGAGACATTCGGGGGCGACCTCGAACGTCTGCGCAAAGAACGGCTCGACACTCTAATCCGATACTTCGCTGACCATTATAGCCTGAACGAGGACGCAGGTACCGTAACAACCATCTCAGGCGAGGACGCATTCCAGTCCATGCCGAACGATGCTGATGGCGACAGCCGCGTGCAGCGAACATATCTCGTCACTTTCGCCGGAAACAGACCCGCAAAATTCTATGCCGAGCTCGTGGACGAGTATGTGACATTTGACGAAAACGTCGACATGAGCTACGACTACACGCTCTATCAGCTCTATGCCGTATCATCCAACGCCGGCGGCAACGAACCAGCATTTGACGACTTCACTCTCACCCGCACATACAACGCCAAGGCACTTGCCCTATCCATTATCCCGGGACTGGGACAATTCTACAAAGGGCAGAACACCAAAGGCTACTGCTTTCTCGGAGGCGATGTAGTCTTCGCCGCCACCGCTGTCATCTGTGACATGAAACGGAGGGACCACCTCCAGAACGCCAGGGACCACCAGGATGTAGCCCCGAGTTACCGGAGCAAGGCAAAGAGCTGGCGCACCATGCGCAATCTCGCCATAGGATGCGCAGCCGCCACTTACGTCTACAACCTTTTTGACGCCGCCCTTTCCAAAGGTGCGCGCAGAGTGGTGGTATCCAGGCCCGACGGCGCAAACATAGCCCTCGCACCGGCTATCGTCTATGACCCTGTCACCGAATTTTCCCCTGCCCTCTCCTTATCAGTAACATTCTAAAACCCCGTTCCACAATATTTGTTAACGCTGGGGCGGTCAAGCGTCGTGCAGATGTGTTCGCACAGTGAGGGAGCAATGCGGTTGCATTGTGACCGAAACAAGCGGACGCAGATGCATGACGATTGGCCGAGGCGAAGGTAATTACCTTATCATCGCATCTCTCTGGCGCTTTTTGCCCTGTTCTTCAGTCACGTAGCTACGGCTACGCTCCTTCATTACAAGACAAAAATCACTCAGAGATATGCGACCCCAGCGTTAACAAATATTGTGGAACGGGGTCTAAATATCGAAGCACCAGTCAATCCCTTGGGAAATTGAAAATAATCCGTATGACCACTGTCGGGCTGTCGCTCGACATATTCTGCCGCGGATTGCTGCGTGAGCTTTCCGCCGACTATGAAGTCATCGCCCTCGCCTCGCCCGACTCCCGTCTATCGGAGCTCGGACACCGCGAGGGTGTCCGATATATCGGGGTCAGCATGAGGCGTGACATCTCACCTCTAAGTGACCTCATATCCCTGTTCCGGCTTGTGCGTGTCATGCGCAGGGAACGTCCGGACATGCTCCATACCATGACTCCAAAAGCAGGGCTCCTCGGGATGCTTGCGGCAAAAATCGCAGGGGTACCACTGCGAGTCCACACCTTTACCGGTCTGGTATTCCCTACATCACGGGGCTTAAAGCGCCGACTGCTGAAACTGACCGACAGAGTCACATGCGCATGCGCCACCCATATAATCCCCGAAGGGGAGGGCGTAAAAGCCGACCTTATCAGCAACCGAATCACCACAAAACCGATGCGTGTGCTCGGCAACGGCAATGTGCGTGGCATCGACCCCGGGCATTACACCCACACTCCGGAAATTGATGCCGAGGCTGAGATCCTGCGTACCCGTCTCGGCATAAGCCGTGAGGCAAGGGTATTTGTCTTCATCGGGCGTTTCGTTGGAGACAAAGGGCTCCGGGAGCTGCTCGAAGCATTCGCCACCCTCAACCGTAGTGACGACTGCCATCTCATCCTCGTGGGCGACTTTGAAGGTGGTGCGGACGATCTCCATCCCGACGAGCTGACCGGCATATCCTGCCTTCACCTCTCGGGCGGATGGGTTGACGACGTGCGACCCTGGTTAGCCGCTGCCGACATATTCATCTTCCCAAGCTACCGGGAGGGATTCCCCAATGTTGTTCTTGAAGCGGGAGCCTTATCCCTACCCTCTATCGTGACAGACATAAACGGCTCGCGCGAAATCATCACTGACGGCACTAACGGACTCATAGTCCCCTCCCATGACACCCATTCTCTTCGCAAAGCCATGCTAAAGATGCTCGACCTACCGGCTGACAGACTGGAGGAAATGGGCGAGAACGCCCGCCGCAATGTCGTCACAAGATATTCACAACGCTACGTGCGCGACTGTCTGAAACAATTTTATACCGACATCATAAATGACAGGACTCCTCGTTAAAATCAAACACCGCTATCCTTCGCTATGGCGCACGGTAGAGAGAGCCAATTCCATACTCATGAGGCTACGCTACCCGCGCCTTCCCGAAATCGCAAAGGGGGCAGCCGCTTCCCGGTCCAGTGGCGGCATAAAATGGAGCATCGTCACTCCCGACGATGCCGACAATCTGTCCAGCTTCCTGGAATCCATCCACCCTGACCGACTGAGATATTTCAACCCACACCCGTTTGACATCCACACACTTCGGTCCATGGCATCGGGAGGCTCGTTCGTGATGCTGAAAGTCACACGGGATAACCGCATAATAGGCTATCATTTCCTACGCTGCTTTTTCATAGGCAAGGCATTCCACGGGCTCATAGTAGACAGTTCATGTGCGGGCTGCGGGATAGGCACCGATATGTGGAGTCTCGGTGCTGAAATATGCCGGAACGCAGGACTCCGCATGTTCGCTACCATCAGCAGTTCCAATTATCCGTCACTCGCCTCATGCCGTAAAGGATGCGACACACGGGTAGTGGAGACTCTACCCGACGGCTATCTCGTACTTGCGTGTTCTCCCAAGACAAATGCCGAATGACGTTGAATCTGCTTAAAATATCATATCATCCCTTATTTTTAACTTTTCCACATAGTCGTTTTTTCATAAATCTTACCCTTACCATGAAATTTTTTTGTAATTTTGCGAATGAGAATCAAATGTAGTAGCTCATCTCCTAACTTCCGGCATACGACCCTAAAATGTTAAAAGAAATATTTGACCGTACTATGGCATTACTTGGTCTGATATTATTCATGCCTGTTATGCTTATCCTGGCATTTCTGATTAAAATCATGATGCCCGGAGCCCCGGTTTTGTTTCGCCAGCAGCGAGTGGGACAGTACGGCAGGATTTTCACTCTTGTGAAATTCAGGAGCATGATTCCCTCCCACTCCGGCTCATCGGTCAGTGTTGCAGGTGAATCACGAATCACTCCACTCGGAGCCGTAATGCGCAAGTATAAACTTGACGAGCTACCGGAATTATGGAATGTGCTCCGCGGCGATATGAGCTTCGTGGGACCCAGACCGGATGTGCCTGGCTATGCGGACAAACTCACAGGCTCCGACCGGGACATTCTCAAGCTCAAACCCGGCATTACGGGACCGGCAACACTGAAATACCGGAACGAGGAGGAACTGCTCGCCTCACAGCCGGACCCCCGCCGTTACAATGACGAAGTCATCTTTCCTGACAAAGTCCGCATAAACCTCTCTTATCTCTCCAACCGCTCTTTTATGGGCGACCTCCGAATCATCCTCGACACACTTCTCCCCTCCTAACTTAGATATTGACCAACACTAACCAATCACACTGACAACGAGATATGCCAACCAAGAAAATTCATCTCTGCCTTGCACACATGAGCGGTAACGAACAGCGCTTTATCGACGAAGCATTCGCCGACAACTGGGTAGTGCCCCTCGGACCGAATGTTGACGCATTCGAAGCGGAGTTAAAGGACTATCTCTCCGCCGGCAATCCCTCTGCCGCCTCAAAGGAAGTCGCCGTAGTGTCGGCAGGCACAGCCGCCATACATCTCGCCCTCGTGCTCCTCGGCGTAAAGCAGGGTGACGAAGTGATATGCCAGTCATTCACATTCTCGGCATCTGCCAACCCGGTGGTTTACCAGGGCGCTGTGCCCGTGTTCGTCGACAGCGAGGAAGGCTCCTGGAACATGTCGCCTGAACTGCTCGACAAAGCCATTGCCGACCGTGTGGCGGTGACAGGAAGAAAGCCGAAGGCCATTGTGGCGGTACACCTTTACGGCATGCCGGCTATGATGGACGAGATACTCGCCGTGGCATCCAAATGGGACATCCCTGTGGTCGAGGATGCGGCAGAAGCACTCGGCTCGGAATACAAAGGGCGCAAGTGCTCCACTCTCGGGCATTTCGGCATACTCAGTTTCAACGGCAACAAGATGATTACCACCTCAGGAGGGGGAGCCTTAATCTGCCCTGACATTGAAAGCAAAAAGCAAGCGGTATTCTTCTCCACTCAGGCAAGAGAGCCTTTCCCTTATTACCAGCACGAGCATATAGGGTACAATTACCGAATGAGCAACATATGCGCCGGAATAGGACGAGGTCAGATGACCATCCTCGACGAGCATATAGCCCACCATCGGGCGCTTGCGGCACTCTACAAGGAACTATGCGCAGATATCGACGGCATAGAGTTCCATGATAACCCGAATCCGGACAGCCACAGTAATTTCTGGCTAAACACCATACTTATCGACCCCGACAAAACCGGTCTGACACCCGAAGATGTGCGTCTGCACCTTCAGGAACTCAATGTGGAGACCCGTCCACTCTGGAAACCGATGCATCTCCAGCCCGTGTTCGCATCTGCACCCGCCTACACTAACGGCGTGAGCGAGCATCTCTTCTCAAGAGGACTGTGCCTCCCCTCCGGTCCATGGATCACCCCTGACGACGTACGAATGATTATTTCCGAAATCAAACGCTGCATAAAGTAACAACACAATGCACAAGAGACTTGTAAATTGGTACATATCAAAGGCTGCGCTGCCATTCTGGCTCGTATTTGCCGCCGATTGCACGATAATATATCTGTCGGGCATATTGGCGTATGTAATCAATCACGGTCTCGCCAATTCGGTAGGTAATCTCGGATGCCTCCTCCCCACCCTGCTCATTTACATGCTGTGCTTCGTGATTGGAATACGTCTGTTCAGAACCTACTCCGGCATAATACGCCATACCTCTGTCATTGACCTCGCACGCATCTGCGCCTCGCTTTCGGTAGGAGCCGGACTGATAGCAGCCGCAAGGCTCTTCTGCCAGGCGGACTCGTTTCTCCTCGCCATACGAATGCGTGACCTGATGATGCTTATCCTCATTGCCGCAGCCCTGATGTGCGGTCTCCGAATCGTAGCCAAAGTTATCTACGACATATACCTGCGCAACTCCAACGGCGGCGCATACGGACTCAACCCGGATACCCTCATCAACCTTGAGATGAAAAATCTGCTCCCACGCGAACCTATCGAAGTGAACCAGGAGGAAATCAAGGCAAGCCTCCGTGGAAAACGCATACTTATCACAGGAGCTGCCGGGAGTATCGGAAGCGAGCTTGCAAACATAATCGCAGCAGCCGGTCCATCGCTGTTGGTTCTCATTGACATTGCCGAAACCCCGCTCCACTCCGTGCGAATCAGCATGGAACGCAATTTCCCGAATCTTAAATGCGAGACCATAGTGACAAACATCTGTCACTCGCACCGACTCGAAAGGATATTCCGCACCCACCGGCCCGAACTCATATTCCATGCCGCAGCCTACAAGCACGTGCCCATGATGGAAGACAATCCCGTAGAGAGTGTGCTCAACAACATCGACGGCACCAAGAAACTCGCTGACCTCGCAGTGGCTTTCGGCGTGAAAAAGTTTGTGATGATAAGTACCGACAAGGCTGTCAACCCGACCAATGTGATGGGATGCTCGAAGCGCATCTGCGAGATGTATTGCCAGAGCCTCTCCACCACCGGAACCGGATGCCAGTTCATCACCACACGGTTCGGCAATGTGCTCGGCAGCAATGGCTCGGTCATACCGACCTTCCGGGACCAGATACGGCGCGGGGGTCCGGTGATGGTAACCCATCCGGACATAATCCGTTACTTCATGCTTATCCCCGAGGCTTGCAACCTTGTCCTTGAGGCTGCCACATTAGGTGCGGGAGGGGAGATTTTCGCCTTCGACATGGGCAAGCCTGTAAGAATCGCCGATCTGGCAAGAAGAATGATAGCTTTAAGCGGCAAATTGGAAGTGAAAATCGAGTACACCGGTCTAAGACCCGGTGAAAAGCTATATGAAGAGGTGCTGACCGACAGCGAAATCGTTTACCCGACTTCCCATCCTAAAATCCGGAGGGCAAAAGTCATGGCAAACGATTACCCTCTTACCGACAGCCTCGTCCGGTCGCTAATCTCCATATCCCGCACATACGATACTATCGCAACCGTGAGGATGATGAAGAGAATAGTACCTGAATATGTAAGCAGTCCCAACTCCCCATATGCTTTCCTCGACTGCAAGGAATCACCTCCGGACACCGAAATTGCCACAATTACGGAGCCGGTACCCGGTGCAGCTATCCTCACTTAAACTCTACGCCTCGAACCATAACTCTAACTTTAAGATAGTAACCTAAACATCCTTATCACATTTCGCATTATGAAGCAGTGCAATCTTTTAAGAATCATCAAACCACTTGCCCTCGGGATGGCAACTCTTACGGCAGCCATCCCCGCATTTGCCCAAAGCTCCTACGAGGAGTTTGACAAACGCTACAAGGACTACAACATTATTTACCAGGACACCACCGAATCGGTAGCACCCACAGTCAACCAGGTAATCAAGGAAACTCACGAACCATTCTCGGTCGTGACAAACAAATTCGGCAAAAACTGGTTTGCCTTCGCCACAGCAGGTGCCCACTCATTCCGCGGCGACTACTCGACCGTAGGAAAATTCAACGGAACCATCTCACCCGACTGGGGTGTCGGCATAGGCAAATGGTTCACTCCGGGTGTGGCTGTGAAACTCGAATTCATCCGCTCCGAATCCCGCGGATATACCGAATACCTCACGGGGCATTATGGCTACGGGCCTATAATGCAGCAACCCGACGGCACCGGCTATCGCCGCATGAAGACACGCTGGTGGGATATAAGCGGCAGCGTAGTGTTCAATCTCACACGCCTAATCATGGGCTATGAAGGGGCTATGAGCCCAAGGCTCATGAACCAGTTCATGTTCTCGGCAGGTATCGGCGGTGTACACCATATGGGCTTCGGACACTCTCACGGCTCTGACAATGAATGGTCAGGTCACCTCGAGCTACAGTACAGCCGATTCTTCACACCCTCCAAGCGCTGGTCGCTTGACATGAAAATACGCGCACTCTTTTACCAGACCAACTTCGACCTCGAATACGGTCAGGCTGACCATGCGGCAAACAAGTGGGACACAAATCTCGGCGTCGATCTCGGTTTCACCTTCTACCTCGGCAAAAACCGCGCCCGCAGCTGGAAGATGGGAGCCACGCACACCTATACCCGCGACTACCGCGAACGCCAGATTCGTGAAGTACGTGTCAAGGAAGCCGACCCGGCATCCGAGTATACCGAAATGACATTCTATGTCTTCTACCCCAACAACTACTCGGGACGTAACGATGCTCCCAATATATCAGGACAGCCCGTACACGCCATTGACTACCTGACAAACGGTATATATGCCCAGAAACGATTCTCCGACAGGGGCGATGTGGCAACACGTCTCCTCAACGGACAGAGTCTGAAGGGACTCCGCACCGAGGATATCCCGACTGAGGCCGCCAACCAGGATGTGGCAATCAACTTTGTGCCGCGCGGCTACGAAATGGGAGAAGGTCCTATCTCACTCAGTATGAAGGTGGCTGATATGGCAAATTTCCGTGAGAAAGCTGGCTACTACTACTCACCTATCTACGGTGACCACCATCTCTGGCACTATCGTATAGATGACGCCACACTCGACCAGAAACTTCTGGACGAAAACAACTACTTTGAGACTCAGACATTCGGACTGAACGCCCACCACGGACTCGAAACTATACGCAAATACTTCGAAATTGACCGTGGCGAGTACCTCGTAAGTCTCGCGGACGTATATGCCGCACTCACCTCAAACGAGGGACAGATTGCCAAGCATGCTGATTCCGAAACAGTCGATATGATTCGCAACATCATCAGCAACGGCGTAATAACAGCAATACATGTCGAAGGTCTTGCCACCAGCCAGGACAACCACTCCGGTCCTGACGCGAAACGCATCGGATTCGAACGCAACATAGCACTTTCGGAGAACCGCGCCAATACTGTGCTAAACTGGCTCCGTGAGAGCGGCTACTTCAACAACGTCGACTCCAAAGTGTACAGAGTGAGCACGTTCAAGAACGCCTATCATGGCATAGGTCAGGTCGACGACCCGTCGACCCGCGGTCTGAACGCCAAGATGAACCGCTGCGTGAAGGTGCACGTGCAGTACCTCATGCCGGCAAAATAAAAATTAATGAAAATAAGGATGTATGTTATATTTTAGACCTATTAAATCAGCACAGTACTACGTTGCACACGCTAATTTTATAGCTCCTATCAAATAATATCCGATTTAATAAGCACTGCTATAAAAAAGACGACCCTCGGCTTCCGCGAAGGAACCCGAGGGTCTCTGTCTTATTATTCTTTCCGTCCTGTCAGTGTCTCCACTTTATTCCGGTCGTATCACTTTATATCCTCCCACTCGGCATCGCTCACCTGAGGTTCACGTGGTGAATACTTCTTGTTACCGGATTCCTCAGCCGAATAGTAGTCCACCTTCCCGTCAATCTCCTCAAAATCCACATACTCACCATCGTCACGCGAGAAAATCTTCCGTTTCATCCGCTGTGTGTAGCCGGTGTATCTCCCACCCGCCGGATTCTCGCGACGGCGGCGATCATCACTGCCAGGAGGAGGCGTGCCGAACGCCTGACCGAACATATCATTGATACGCTGCGTATACTTACGGCGCATATATGCCACAAGCAGAGGCTTCACCAGCAGCCAGACAAGATAAACTATGAATATTGTCGCCAGAAAAGTAAACATTGAGCCAAATATTAAGTTAACACATACCTAACACCCGGACAAGGCATTAAGTTTCGTATCCCATGCTCCCTTATTGCTGATTGTCAGGGTCGGTTTTCTTTCCGAACAGGGAGATGAGGATGTACAGTACTATTGTCCATGCAAGTCCCGCCACGCCCTCTGTTATCACGAACAGCACTGCAGCGGCAAGCACCGTGTAGCGACGCACGTTGTCACGGAAATTAAGCGACGAGAACTTCAAGGAGAACATTTTCAGCTCGCTCACCATAAGAAACGACATCAGGACAATCAGTATCAGCATCACCACATCGCCAGGATAGGCGTGGCATCGGAGCCATGCGAGGGTTCCAATCCAGAATATCGCATTGGCAGGTATCGGAAGCCCAATGAAAGAGGTGGCCTGACGTGTGTCCACATTGAATTTGGCAAGTCGCAGGGCACCGGCAAGAGCTATGAGAAGCGCGCACCAGGGGAGGAATGTCATCCCTTGATTTTCACGCATGGTATTCATTACCAGGAACGCGGGTGCGAGACCGAAGCTCACCAAATCACTTAATGAATCGAGCTCCTTGCCCATAGGGGAATAGGCATGAAGCGTACGGGCGGAAAGTCCGTCGCAGAAGTCGAACACTGCGGCTGCACCAATGCAGATGAATGCCCAGTCAAGCATCGAGAGCCCCCATATATACTCGTCGAGATGGAAGGCACACACCACTGCTATGCATCCTGACAGCAAGTTGAGACAAGTGATTGTATTCGGTATGAATGATGTTACAGGTTTCAAATTTTTTCCCTTTCCTTGAGTATTTTAAATAAACCGATGGAGAACGTCAGCCCTGGCTTCGCAGGCGCGCCACTTCGGTGACACCTCCGGTCGTCTTGTCGCCGATTTTCACATATATTTCAGCATCAAGAGGCAGGTATATATCGACTCTCGAACCGAACTTAATGAAACCGAGATGCTCTTCGATGTTTGCAGCATCGCCCGGCTCGGCATAAGTAACTATACGTCTTGCCACAGCGCCGGCTATCTGCCTTACAAGTACCTCCTGACCGTTAGTGGCACGGAGCAGTATGGTGGACCGTTCATTCTCTATACTTGCCTTGGGCAGATACGCACTGAGGAATCTGCCGCTGTGGTGCCTCACCATCAGCACCTCGCCGTCAAGCGGGAACCAGTTGGCATGCACATTGAACACCGTCATAAAAACCGACAGCATCCTCACCTTGCGCCGAAGCACCTCAGGCTCGAAAACCTCCTCAAGGGCAACCACAGTACCGTCCACCGACGACACCACCACATTCTCACGATCTCCATGGAATGTGCGGCGCGGTGAACGGAAGAAGTTAACCACCAGCAGATAAAGTATTCCAGAGATGGACGAGAATGCAACCGGTATCGCCGCAGGACGTATGAACATCCATGCCGACAGATTGACTACAATCAATATCAGCATCAGTATAATAAGGATGTTTGTACCCTCGCGGTGTATCTTTACCTTCATAACGCAAAGTTAACTATTATTTCACATATAGGCAACATTTGACCGTCAATGCCACCACGGTTGTTAAAATTTAACACTCATTTTAAATCTTCTCGTACTTTACAGCACCGTTCAGTCGGATATCGTACGAGGATGCACCGACAGCAATACGCAAGTCACTCCCAGGTTTGAGTGTGAAACTCTTCGAGCCCTCATCCCATCCGCCAAGTTCACTGACCGGAATTTCAAAGCGCACGCTCCGTTTTTCACCACTCTTTATCGCCAGCCGCTCGAATTCTTTGAGCCTCATAGGCTCGTCTTCACCCGAGAGAGCGACATATAGCTGCGGCACCTCTTCGCCGTCACGGTCACCGGTATTGGTTATTGTGAAATCCACAACGAGCCTGTCATCCTTTATCCCGGTTCTTAGTGCCGAATATTCGAAATCGGTATAGCTCAGTCCGTGTCCGAATGGGAATAATGGCTTATGCTTATTGTACATATAAGTATGACCGTGGGTGATATCATAGTCCATCACCGGCGGAAGGTCAAGGATATCCGCCACCCATGTCTGAGTAGTACGTCCTGCCGGATTTGCCATGCCGAACACCACATCAGCCACACCGTTTCCCTGCTCTTGCGCGCAATGAGTCACATGCAGGATGGCAGGTATATTTTCAGCACTCCAGTTAATAGTATACGGAAAACTGCTCACCAACAACAGGACCGTGTTGGGATTCACCGCCATAATCTGACGCACCATATCCTCATCCGGGAGCATCATGGAACGTCTGTCCACCGCCTCCCTGCCATCCGACGGCACAGGGCAGAAAAACCAGTCCCGCTTGGTACCGTAAGGATGATTGCCAACGCACACTATCACCGCATCAGCATCCCGTGCGGCATCCACTGCATTATCCATCCTGTTGTCCTCGGCGTATACCACCTCGGCATCCGTACCGGTCAGCGCAGAACGGATTCCGTCGAGTATAGTGACCTCGTAAGGAGGCATGCCGCTGTACCAGTCCTGCACTATCTTGTTGGCATATGGACCTATCACAGCCACCTTTCTCACCTGCGAAGCATCAATCGGCAACAGTTTCTTTCCCGAAGGCGCCGGCTCATTCTTAAGCAGAACCATTGACTTGACAACAGCCTCACGTGCCAAATCACGTGCATAGTCCGTCAGGAATGGAGGTGTAGCCGCTGAGTCACGACCTATGGCAAGATAGGGATTGGCAGAATCCTCGCCGTCAAGCAGACCGAGCTTAAGAGCAACCATCATATTTCCCCTGACTGCCCGATCAATGTCACTCTCTGTCAGAAAGCCACGAGACAGAGCCTCCTCCACATCCTCCTTATACCGGTCAAGGAACTGTCCGGTAGTCGCCTTCACGATTGCAGCAGCACCTTCGGCACGAGTCAGGAAACGCTTGTGAGCGGTTATCAACAGTCCCAGAGCTCCACCGTCCGTGCATATGATTCCATCATTCCCCCACTCCTTACGGGTTATCGAATCAAGTGACGGGTGCATGGCCATTGGCACTCCGTTCCAACTATTATAGGCTGCCATGTAAGCCCTGGAACCACCCTCGGTTATCCCCTTGTAAAACGGATATGAGTAGTATTCACGGAAAAGCCTGCTGTCAAAATCGGACGACGTGCTGTCACGCCCGAACTCATTACTGTTGGCAAGGAAATGCTTCATGAGCGCAGCGGTCTTCCAATACTTCGGGTTATCCCCCTGAAGCCCCTTGATTTTAGCAACTATCATTTCAGCCGTAAGGTAAGCATCCTCACCAAAACTCTCTTCAGTACGTCCCCACCTCGGGTCACGCGCCAAATCGGCATTAGGCGCACGCATCACCAGTATGCCGCCACGCTCCACGCCGGGTCTCTGTGAATAATACCTTGCCTCGTCGGCGACATGCGATGCTATGCGACGAATCAAATCCCTATCCCAGCTCTCACCCAGACCGTACGCCTGCGGGAAGATAGTGGTAGGTATGGTATCCGGTTTCTCCTTGCCGGGTCCGCTAAGCGACAAACCGTGCAATCCCTCCACTTGCCTGCAATGCGGTATGCCTAACCGCGGCACACCGAGGTCTGTAGACAGCAATGCTACTTTTTCGTCGAGAGTCAGCACTCTCATGAGCGCATCCACCCTCTCATCATCAGTAAGCGCCGTGTCCCGGAACACATACATATCGTTGGACCGTCCGGTCTGCGCCGCTGTTTGAGCTGTAGCCTTAGGGAGGGCATTAGAGGCTAATGCAGCTCCGCAGCAGGCAAAAGAAATTGCAAGTAATAAAGTTTTCATGACACAGATTTGCAGTTAGAGAAAATTTAAGGATATACCAATATAATATTAGAGGCGATGATTCAACCTCCTAATTTCTGAATGCGAGTCTGACCTTGCGAGATATGGTAATCAGATTTCCAACTGTTATCACAAGCATAATGCCCAGTCCTATAAGCAGCGTGGGTATTACCGACGAACTTTCTATTCCAAGAGCTGAAAGCGTGCCGCTCCATGTATGCGCCGCAATAACCACCGCTGCCACAGCCAGCAGATATACTGCCACATTAACCATCACCACTATCAACTTGTAGTAGCGTGACACTCTTGCGGGAGAATATCCGAGCTGCATAAGGTCATGAAGTTTATCACGGTTTTTCTGCAACAGCAGATATATGCTCAGGAGCAGTATGAAGAAGGCAAGCACACTTATTATCGCCCCGACGGTAATCACCACAGTGGTCACCACCGAAAGGAAATAAGCTGCCTTCCCGTTGTCGGCTTTGTCGCCTGCGCTCTCATAACCGTGTTTGTCAAGATAGCTTTCCACCGCAGGGTCACCTGCGCCGTCAAGCATGATTATCAGCCTCGACGGATTTCCGACCGGCTGATCGGCAAATGTTCGGTTAGCCCACTCCATAAACTCCTCCGGCACAGCTATCGTGTTGAGCCGTGACGAAAAACCGGCAATACGCGCATTGACCCATTGCTGTCTTCCGTTACCGCTGAGCGAAAGCTTCAACGGCACCATCCCAATCATCTCTTCCGACACCTGAGGCATACCCCTTGACGTTGCGAAACCGAAATTATAGAGGGTCAGGTAATCCTTTGATATTATTATGGGCACTGATGCATCGGAGCCAACCTTGTAATCCCAACCCTGAGGCGATACATCAAAGTAATCGTCCGGGATAGATTCCAGGAAAAGGGCAGACTGGAGAGCGTTGCCACCGAAATCGACCTTGGCATATACGTTGAACGCCGCAGATGTGAACTGCCCCACCTTCTTTGCCCACGGTTGAGAGGCTATATCGTCAATCTCTCCGGAGGTGAATTTCGTGGCATCCTCGTCCGCCCCGAATATCGAGCCTAAACCCGTTACTTTCTTGGATATAATCAGATAGTCATTGGAGATGAATGAATCCTCGTCATTCCACACAGTAGTCACATCACGGTAAAACTGTACCGCAATCAGCACTATAGCCAGTCCCACGAGATTGGCTAACGCATATCCGGCAAGCTGACCGGCACTGATATTGTGACGCAGAAGCCGCCACACCATATTATTACTCATCAGATGGCGTTTAATAACAATTGGTTAAAAGATTGTTGTATCAAAGCTTCATCAGCTCGTATTCACCGAGCGTAATTTTGTTGCCCACGGAAGTAGCTATCACTGACGCATTGCGGGCGGCAGCCTCATCCTCGATAAGCTGCGCCACGGTGCGGTTGTTTCGCACATCGAGGTGACTGACCGGTTCGTCTATGAGCAGGAAATCAAACGGCTGGCATAACGCCCTGATTATAGCCACTCTCTGCTGCTGTCCGACTGAGAGCTGTCCGGCAGGAGAGTCAGCCTTCCACTCCACCTCAAGCCGTTCCATCATGGAACGAATCTCCACTTCCGATTTACAGTCGGTAAGCCTATTCTTTATCCGGATATTCTCAAGAGCTGTAAGCTCCGGGAAGAGTCTCATTTCCTGGGGCAGATACGCCAGAGCACGGCAGCGCAGCTCACACCACCGCTCTATGGAGTAGCGGCGTGTTTCCTCGCCGTCAAAAAGAATCTCCCCATCGTAATCCAGGCGCGAGCCGTAGATAAAGGCGCAGAGCGATGATTTGCCGGTGCCGCTCTCCGCCTCGATAATATAGTTTGCCGGACGTGCGAAGGTCACCTCCTCACGCAGCCACAGCTGCGAATCCTTTACAGGTGCCTCCGCCTCGCTCCCCCTGAAGACACGGGGGAGCACACAGCGCAAAGTTATCTTTTCAATCATATATGGTGTTGAGAATTGTCTCCAGAATCGGGGTGTCAGAGCCTGGCAGCGAGAGTTCGGCGCTCCCCTTGGCTCCTTCCATATTCACTGTAAGTTTTATCCCGTAGGCAGGCGCCATTGACGAGAGTTCCCTGAGAGACGGAATCTCAACGGTAACAGCAGCTTCCTTGTTGACAAACAACGGAGCCAGTGAATTGCTGCGAGTGTTATCAAAAGGCATATTGCTGACTGCAAGGTAGCCGTCCACGTTGCCTATATAGAAATTCATGCCATACTGCGGCACCACCATCACTCCGTCCTTCTCTTCAACCGGTGAGATACCTGCCTGGAACATGGCTCCGCGCGCCATTTTCATCACCTGGTTAATACGTTCCTGCGAGAGGTGAGCCATCAACACGAATTGCCAGTTGGCAGGCTCCATGTCGGTGTATGCGTCATCATTTACCGGACCGGCACCAAATATCACGGTACCGTCCAGCGACTGGAGAAACGGTGTAAGAATAGCCATGATACCCTGCATCTGAAAGTCACGCACAAGCATCGGGTTAAGTGCCGACATAAGCCCTTTCCAGTCAAACTCAGGGGTCAGTCCGGCTGCAGCGACAAAATTAAAGCTTCCGGGAATATATGCAAGCACCGCAGGATTAATAGGCTGGAGACCCTTCACATCAGCTACCTCGCCGTCACCTTTCATCGACTGGCTCGACATGACTATCTTGTTGTCCTTAATGTTGGCGCTCATGACATTCCACACAGTCTCCTGACTGGCTGTTTTGTTGGTAGTGAACCCGAAATTGAGTCCGGATAAAGCGGCGTTCACAAGATTGTCGCTTTCAAGCGCACCTTTGATACCGGCGAGCTTGTCGACTGATTCCTCCTTGGCATCTTCTTTGAGTTTCCTGACAGCTTCGTAGGCATTACCGTTGAGCACTATCCACGCCTGTTTGCCGTCAGTAAGTATTATGTTACCTTTAACCTTGCCTTCGTCATAGCCGTCCTCCCCGTCTTTCCAATCGAAATCGGGGGTCAGTTCCTTAAATTTTCCTCCGTCCTTAACCATAAATGTGCATACGGTACGTTTGCGGCTGTCAAGCACCACGGCAACCTCTGAAAACGAGCATACCCCTTCGGCATCAAGCTTGCCGAGAGCCACAAGCAGTTCATCATCGCTATCGATATCAGTTATGGAGGCAGGGAGCGTCACCCCTTCGGCGGTGAACTTGCACCCGGAGTTCTCGAGTATACCCTTTACGTCAGCCATAACCACCGTGCTGACATTTGACGGGATGGTTGACAACAGTTTATCCTCCTTGGAGCATGATGTCATCATCACCCCAAGCATCACCACCGCACAGAGCAGCGGATAGAAAATCTTTCTCTTCATAGTAAATCGGCTGATTGGTTTTTATGCTTACAAAAATAGATATAAATTTCACAACAGCAAAACTATAGTGTTGCATTTCAAGCAAATTTGAGTCTAAACGGAAAAACATTTATCCCCGTTCTTCGAGCCTCTTCTTCCAGAAATCCACAAAACGCCGTGCCACCACCGTATCGTCATTGTGCCTCTTCACGAAGTCACGCCCCATCCTTCCCAGCCTCGCTATCTCGGCAGGATTCAGCACAAGACCCTCCAACACCGACACAAGCGAATCATAATCGGGCAGACCGTTGATGACGGGACGGCAATCATGCTCTCCTATAAAATCATAGTACTCCTCCTCCCCGCCCGACACGACGACAAGACCATATGCCATAGCCAGCAGAGCATTAGTGGCAGGGGTATAACTATAAAGCTGGTCAAGCACCACATGAGCCGACCTCAGCATACATATGTATTCCGAATACGGACGGTTCTCGACCACTACCGCCTCACATCTGCCAGGATAACGGCTCACGACCTCGCGTACAGCCGCCTCCATAATCTCCCCACCCTTTTCCAGCAATCGTCCTTTATGCCGTCCGAGAAAGAAGCGCACGCAATCTATATTGTCAGGCAACACGACAGGTTCAAGCGAATCCACATCGACAGGAATCCCACCGTAAGCAACTCTGTCAGATGCCAGCCTGCGCCTCAACGCCACATCATATTCATATAGTACCGACACGGCACCGTCAACAGTATCATATATGTAGTCACAGAACCCTTTTAACGGTTCCGAAAGCCATGCGTCGGCAAGATGCCGCGACTCCCGCAAAAAAGGCGTGGGCTCCCCTCTCCATTTGTACTCGGTATATCTCAATCCGCAATCCGGGTCAAGAGCCTGCTCCACATAATTTGAATCGGTGCCGAGCGAGGTATAGAAGATGCTTCGGTTCATCCGTCGCAGATAGTCGTACAGTTTCCTCTGCCTCACCGGACGCAAGTCTATGAATCCCTGTGTAGCGATTGACACCACGTCATAGCCCGACATACGGTCACGCAATCTTAGCGCCCTAAGCCACAGTTCAAGTCCTCCGAGCTTATTGTCCCACCGGCGGCGCAAGTCTATGTCACGTCCGGTATCCATCCACCGGGTTCCGTCCGACGCCACCGTCACTTCATGACCAAGCTTGCGTAATCCTGCCGCAAGGGCATTGTGGCAATTACTGGCATCGCCAACCAACAGAATCCTCAGCCTGTCCCCCTCCATACATCCTGACTACAGTTTCTTTCTGAACGCACGGCGGCGGCGATGCAGGCGGCGCTCGAAATATTCCCACTGCGACTGCACGCTACTGTTGCTCTCAAGCTCAAGATTTGTCTCGGCAAATTTCACGCCGTTCTTTATGTACAGGTTGAGCAGGTCATAGAAAAACAGCGAGTTGACACCTTTGGACTGGTATTCAGGCTTAACAGCTATGAGCAGCAGGTCCACCACGTCGTTATAACCCTTCATGGCGCGCAATATATGCCACCATCCCAACGGGAAAAGCTTCCCTTTGGACTTCTGCAACGCCTTTGCAAGTGACGGAAGCGTGATACCCACACCCACAAGCTTGCCTTCCCTGTCCACAACAACGCTGACATACTCCAACCGGAGTATGCTCAGATACATGTCAATATAATACTCTATCTGCCTCTCGCTGAGCGACGAGTAACCATACAGATCGGCATATGCCTCGTTGATGAGTTGAAACAGCGCTCTGCCATAGTCATTCTTAATCTTCTTGCCGGAGGTATATTTCAGTATCCTCAGGTCATATTTCTTCATCACTATTTCCGCTATACGTGTCATCTTATCAGGCACCTTGTCAGGAATCGTGATACGGTACTCCACCCAGTCTGTATCCTTGCGGTAGCCCAGACGCTCGACATGACGCGGATAGTACGGATAGTTATAGATGGTTGCCATGGTTCCCATCTCGTCAAAGCCCTCTACAAGCATCCCCTCCTTGTCCATATCTGAGAATCCCATAGGACCTATCATCTCTGTCATTCCACGCTCCTTAGCCCACTCCTCGGCAGCCTTGAACAGAGCGTCGACAACTTCAGCATCGTCAATGAAGTCCACGAAACCGAAGCGGGCTTCCTTCTTGCCGCTCTTCTCGTTAATCTGGTCATTGATAATGGCTGTGATGCGTCCGGCAGGCTTTCCATCACGGTAAGCCATAAAACATTGCGCCGAACAGTAATCAAAAGCCGGATTCATTGAGGGAAGAAGCGTATGCACATCGTCAAATATCAACGGCGGAACAAACTGCTCATTGCCCTCATACAGGTCAATTCCGAATTTGACATACTCATTTATAGCCTTTTTAGTAGCAGGAATAGCTTTAACTGTTACAGACATTAGTTTCAGTTCAATAATTTTAGATAATTCAAATTCACCCTCCCACAGTGCAGAATGCACATACCTGTCAATCGCCGATTGGCAACGGCCGGTACGGAGAATTGAGCCACAGCAGTATACAAATCATCAACACAAGGAATGCAATCACCAGCAGGTAAAGCCGGTTTGACTGCCTCTCGGCAAGCGCCAGCTTCAATGCCGCTATATCCTTGTATCGCTTCGCCGGGTCAGGATTGATGCATTTCTCAGCCACCTTACGGAGAGCGGGGTAAGGGGTATCCACGGCATCAAGCGCCTCGGTCAGCACCTTGCCGTAATTATAGATGTCCTCGCTCGCATCAGCCGGAGTGATATGGGTCTTCTGATCAAACCCCACATCTATAAGCTTAAGATTTCCTATATTCTCAGTGAAAATGATACGTGAAGTAGACACCGGATGATGCTCCAGATGATTTGTCTGGATATAATCGAGAGCATCCACAAGCTGATGACGCAACTTGTTGATATGCTCGTCGGTGACTTTCTTTTCCTTGATTAACTTAGCTAGCGAATCACCGTAAACGTCATCCGTGATGATGCACATGCCCAGCCCAGACACCTCCTCGAAGTCGTTAATCATGATGATGTGGGGATGAGCGAGATTATAGCGCACCTCAAACTCCTTCTCTATCATATCCTCGTACTCTTTCTGCCCTTTCAGTTCAGGGCGCAGAGTCTTAAGCATGAGCCATTTGCCATACTTCTTAGCGGTATAGACGTGGTAAAACTCCTCGTCCCATTCAGGAAGATGCTCTATCTCTGTCCACTTGGGCGTCGCGCCCGACGGAGTGATGGATGACGGATTATCCATTGCTGCTTGATTGATAAATATATGACACTGATAGTTAGACAAGGACAAAGTTACACAAATTTTTCTAAACAATATTGCTTTTAGCGCAAACTGTAACTATATTTGCGTTTGTTAATATTTCAACCCATCGAGCTGAACATCGACTAAATCATAGCCTTATGCAAGAAGTATAAGGTCAAAAGCTTAGGCTCTCAGTCCTCCGGTGGATTAAGATAATAAAGATTCTTAGTGGCACGCGATGTTGCGGTATATAGCCAGCGGTAGAAATCAAGGCCCTGCGACTCCGGCGGAATCCCTCCCAAATCTATTATCACGTTACGCCACTGAGCTCCCTGCGCCTTGTGACAGGTCACAGCGTAGGCATACTTCACCTGAAGCGCATTGAAGTACGGGTCATTGCGCAGTTTGCGCAACCGTGTCTCGTAAGGCACCTCCGGAGCATACACATCGGCATCCATCATGCATGCCTCCGCCAGCCGCTGCATACTATCTCGCGACAGCGAGGCATTTTCGTCAGTCAGCGTGTCAAGGAATATCTTGCATTCCACATCCACTTCCCGGTCAGGCAGATGAAGCGTGACATTGGCAAACCGGAAATCATACTTTATCTCCGAGCTGTGAATCTCCTTTACCACCGCAACGTCACCGTTGGCAATGAAATCAAGCTCCTTGACCTTCGATGACCACATATAGTTATTCTTGGCTATCAGAAGCCTTTCGCCCTTGCAGAGCTCCTCCTCGCTCTCGAGAATCTGAGAACGGATGCCGAGATTGAACGCTGTGGCTCTGCGGTTGGAACGAGTGATAATCGTGGTTTCTCCCGCACCGTCCTCCTTGTAACATCTCGCTATGGTGTCAATCACATCGTCACCCGTAAGCTTGTGCACATCGCTGTAACCCTCCGTGATAAGCTTTGGCACAGGCAACGGCTCCATAAGCATGGCACGACGCAGCCAGGTGGCGTTCCGGAGGATTCCGGATTTTCTCGACTGGCGAACAGTGTCGGTCAACACAGCTCTTGACACATGAAGTCCAAGTTCTTTGAAGCGTTTGGGATACATTGCGGGACTCTCTGTGCTACCGACAGGAGGGAGCTGAGCCACATCGCCAAGGAATATCAGCCGGCAGTTATCACCGGTGAAAACATACTCAAGCAAGTCCTCAAGCAGACCACTTCCCGCTTCCATGCGGTCGGCAGCCTCATTGTCACCTATCATCGATGCCTCATCGACGATAAACACGGCATTCTCAAGATTGTTACGCTGCATCATAGTGCATCCGCCGGTCAAATCACCGCTCGGACCACGATATATGCGCCTGTGAATGGTGCTTGCAGGATGTCCGGCATGAGCACTGAATACTTTCGCAGCCCTACCCGTAGGAGCGAGCAACACCACCTTGCGCCCTACCTCCTCCAATGCCTTGACCAGTGCGCCGGTCAGCGATGTCTTACCCGTACCGGCGTAACCGTTGACTATGAATACCGAATCACTCGGAGTGGCAGACGAACAGAAACGCGCCAACGCCCCTATGAGCTGCTCCTGCTGCCCATTAGGCTCGTAAGGGAGTTTCCCCTTCACCAATCCCGCAAATTCCGATACAGTCATATATATATGTTTGCCGTGCAGCCCTGTTACACGTCCGCACGGTGACAAAGTTACGAAATGCCTGTCAAAATAACAATCGCAACAGCAAAAACCGGAGTATGCAATACGCATACCCCGGCTCGATTACTTTTTAATCAGATATTTTTAGAAATTATAGCCGACAGAGATGTTGAAATTGCGGTTTGTAATTTTGCCAAAACCGCCGGTATCAGCAATATTTGCCAAACCGAACTGATAGTCAAATCCCACATAGAAGTGCTGATATGTGTATCCTGCACCTACGCCCAGACCGGCATCGAAGCGGCGCAAACCATCATCGCCAAACACATCAACCTTCTCGTCCCCCATCTTTGCTTTTCCGTTCACGCCGTAAGCGAGATATGGTCCGAAATTAATCTGGAGCTGTGATGCCTCGGCAAAATTAAGACGATATGACGCATATATCGGCAATTCAATATATGCCGGTGAAAAAGTGACTTTTGCGTCAACAAAATCCCCTTCATCATCAACGAAGCCACCATCCGACTTGGCACCCTTGGCTGAATAATACAGACCTGTACTGATTGCAAAGCTATTTACAATAGATATGTCAGCCGACACGCCGAAACGATAACCGACCTTGCTGTCAAGGCTTACTCCAAGCTTGTCGACACTCACATGGATGTTGGAAACATTGAGACCACCTCTTACACCCCATGTCACTCTCTTTTCAGGGACTTCCGAATCCCAAAGCATAACCTGGGCGAATCCACTAAGCGCTATCATCATTGCAAACGCTACTAATACTACTTTCTTCATGAATACTGTGTTTTTAACGTGAATAAATATTATTGGTTTATTCCGCAAATGTATATAAAATTATCAAAATTACCCCCCCCGATTGTTAAAATAAGTTAAAACAATATCTTACCACATTTCTTTATAGGTCAACAGAATTAAGATCCCGAGAATCCTAAAGATTTTAAAGGGTCGGGCATTTTCGACCGGCGCAAAAAAAGAGCCGGACAATTGTGTCCGGCTCTCGTAGTATCTGAAGTGAAGAGCCTCGCTGGCTCTTCACTATGAATTCAGACGAGAGTATTACTCAACAACGGGCTTAGGCTCAACACCCCACTGCTGCTGTGACAGACGGCGGTAGTTGTTGTAGCGCCACTGAGCGTTAGCCTTAGCGGCTGCGAAGAGCTCAGCTGCCTCTGCGGGATACTGTTTCATTACTGATGCGTAACGAACCTCACCCTTGAGGAAGTCCTCGAACTTATCCCACTGCGGCTCCTTGGAGTCAAGCGAGAACGGATTCTTGCCCTCTTCCTCGAGTGCGGGATTGTAACGCCAGAGGTGCCAGTAGCCACACTCAACCGCTTTCTGCTGCTCTTCCTGTGCATGGCCCATACCGGTACGGATACCGTGGTTGATACAGGGTGAGTAAGCGATTACGAGTGACGGACCGTCGTAAGCCTCAGCCTCGCGGATAGCTTTGAGAGTCTGTGCATTGTCAGCGCCCATAGCCACCTGAGCCACGTATACATAACCGTAAGTCGAAGCAATCAGACCGAGATCCTTCTTGCGGACACGCTTGCCTGAAGCGGCAAACTTAGCAATAGCGCCGATAGGAGTAGCCTTAGATGCCTGACCACCGGTGTTGGAGTAAACCTCGGTGTCGAGAACGAGCACGTTAACGTTCTTGCCTGAAGCAAGCACGTGGTCGAGACCGCCGAAGCCTATGTCGTATGCGGCACCGTCACCGGCGATAATCCACTGGCTGCGCTTAGCGATGTGCTCCTTGTTGGCAATGATACCCTTGCAGATATCGCAGCCGCAAGCCTCGCAGAGAGGAATAATCTTCTCAGCCACTTCGCTGGTCACAGCGAAATCGTTGCGGTTTTCGAGCCACTTGGCAGCGAGTTCCTTGATTTCACCACAGCACTTATCGCACTTGGTAGCATCTTCCATCAGACCTGCGATACGTGACTGAAGTTTCTCATGAGCGAGAGTCATACCGAGACCGAACTCAGCGAAGTCCTCGAAGAGCGAGTTTGCCCAAGCGGGACCCTGACCCTTCTCGTTGCGGGTATAGGGAGTCGAAGGCACAGAGCCTGAGTAGATTGACGAACATCCGGTAGCGTTAGCAGTGATTTCGTGGTCACCGTAGAGCTGTGAGATGAGTTTGACATAAGGAGTCTCACCGCAACCTGAGCAAGCGCCTGAGAACTCAAAGAGCGGAGTAGCGAACTGAGAGTTCTTGACATTGCTGGTAACGTCAACGAGATTCTGCTTGGAAGCGACTTCCTTAACGCAGTAATCCCATTCCTTCTGCACGTCGAGCTGAGTTTCGAGAGGCTTCATTTCGAGAGCCTTCACGCCCTTCTTGCCGGGACATACAGCCACACAGTTGCCGCAACCGAGACAGTCGAGCACGTCAACTGACTGGATAAACTGCATGCCTGCGAACATCTTGCCGATAGCGGGGATAGCCTTTGTGCCTGCGGGGGCAGCTTCCATCTCCTTGGCGTCAAGCACGAACGGACGGATTGCAGCGTGAGGGCAGACATATGCACACTTGTTACACTGGATACAGTTCTCTTCAAGCCATTCGGGTACGAAGGCAGCCACACCGCGCTTTTCGTAAGCGGCAGTGCCCTGCTCCCATGTACCGTCCTCGCGACCCTTGAATGCGCTGACCTTGAGAAGGTCGCCATCCTGAGCATTGATAGGACGAACGATGTCATTGATGAAAGCGGGGTCGTTGTTGGCAGCGGGAGCTTCAACCTCAAGGTTGCTCCAAGCCTTGTCAACGGGGAGCTGCTTGTATTCGCCGCCACGGTCAACAGCCGCATAGTTCTTGTCAACCACATCCTGACCCTTCTTGCCGTAGGACTTAACGATGAATTTCTTCATCTGCTCTACTGCAAGGTCAACGGGAATAACCTCGGTGATGCGGAAGAATGCGCTCTGGAGAATGGTGTTGGTACGGTTGCCGAGACCGATTTCCTGAGCTATCTTGGTAGCGTTGATATAGTAAACGGTGATATCGTTGTCAGCGAAGTACTTCTTAATCTTGTTAGGAAGATTCTTGGCGAGTTCCTCACCTTCCCAGATGGTGTTGAGAAGGAATGAACCACCCTTGCGCAGACCGCGGGTCACATCATACATGTGAAGGTAAGCCTGTACGTGGCAAGCCACGAAGTTAGGAGTGGTCACCAGATAAGTGGAACGGATGGGGTCGTCACCGAAGCGGAGATGAGAGCAAGTGAAACCGCCTGACTTCTTTGAGTCGTATGCGAAGTAAGCCTGGCAGTACTTGTTGGTATTGTCACCGATAATCTTCACAGAGTTCTTGTTGGCACCCACAGTACCGTCGGCACCGAGACCGAAGAACTTAGCCTCGAATGTGCTTGCGCCACCGAGTGCGATTTCCTCCTTGAGGGGAAGCGAAGTGAAGGTAACGTCGTCAACGATACCTACGGTGAAGTGGTTCTTAGGCTCGGGAAGAGCGAGATTCTCGAATACAGAGAGAATCTGTGCGGGAGTCACATCCTTGGATGCGAGACCGTAGCGGCCACCAACGATTACGGGAGCGTCAGCCTGACCGTAGAAGCAGTCCTTAACATCGAGGTATAGGGGCTCGCCGTTTGCGCCGGGTTCCTTGGTGCGGTCAAGCACTGCGATACGCTTTGCAGTCTTGGGAACTGCTGCGAGGAAGTGCTTTGCAGAGAAGGGACGATAGAGGTGTACAGCAACGAGACCAACCTTCTCACCGTTAGCTACGAGATGGTCGATAGCCTCCTGGGCAGCCTGTGTAGCAGAACCCATGGCGATAATCACGCGGTCAGCCTCGGGGTGGCCGTAGTAGTTGAACAGACCGTATTCACGACCGGTGATACGGGTGATTTCCTTCATGTATTCCTCTACGATTTCGGGAACACGGTTATAGTATTCGTTGCATGATTCACGGTGCTGGAAGAAAACGTCGCCGTTCTCAGCCATGCCTCGTGCAACGGGGTTGGCGGGATTCAATGCGCGTGAGCGGAACTCGGCGAGAGCCTGCTGGTCAACCAGGGGAGCGAGGTCATCCTGGTCCATAGCCTCGATCTTCTGGATTTCGTGTGATGTACGGAAACCGTCGAAGAAGTTGATGAAAGGCACACGGCTCTTGATGGTAGCAAGATGAGCCACACCGGCGAGGTCCATAACCTCCTGTACCGATCCCTCGGCAAGCATTGCGAAACCTGTCTGACGGCATGACATCACATCCTGGTGGTCACCGAAGATTGAGAGTGCATGCGATGCCAGAGTACGGGCGGAAACATGGAAAACGCAGGGGAGTAGCTCTCCGGCGATTTTGTACATGTTGGGAATCATCAGGAGCAGACCCTGCGAAGCAGTGTAAGTAGTGGTCAGCGCACCTGCCTGGAGCGAGCCATGCACAGCACCGGCGGCACCGCCTTCTGACTGCATTTCCTGTACCAGCACGGTTTCGCCAAAGATGTTTTTGCGACCGGCGGCAGCCCATTCGTCCACGTATTCTGCCATAGTTGACGAGGGAGTGATGGGATAAATAGCGGCAACCTCTGAGAACATATAGCTCACGTGGGCAGCGGCCTGGTTACCATCACAGGTCAAGAATTTTTTTTCTTTACTCATAGTGGTTAATGTAATCTATTTAAATAGAGATAATTATTTCTTCGGTCTTTTTCAGGAACTTAAGGTAATCTACGGTCACATTACGGCGACCGTTCCGTGAACACACTGTTTTCGTGTTTATCGGCACAAAAATACAAAAAAAATCTCTCTCTCCCAAAAAAATAACAGACGATAACAAATAAACCACCGCAGGGCAGCATCAGGCTTCCGCCGGAGACCGCACCCGGCAGCAATTTTTCAGAAATCGGTTTCATCGATTTGCCATTTGGGCGATTCATGGAATATTCATAATTTTGCCGTGAAAACGGGTATGCAGCCGACCGGCTGCCCGTCACATGCCAAACAGAACAGGACACTCCACAAAAAAAGACCAGAATTTATGAATATCGATAAACCCCTCCATGCCAACAGCAACAAACGCCCGCTGCTCGGGATGACGCTCGACGAGCTCAAGACCGTAGCAGAAGAGGCAGGGCTACGCCCCTTTGCAGCCAAACAGATAGCCCGCTGGCTGTACGAGAAACGGGTCACCGACATAAACGAAATGACCGATCTGTCCAAGAATGCCCGCGAGTACCTAAATGAAGCATACTGCATAGGCAGGGTTGCGCCAAAGGATGCTGCCCGCTCGACAGACGGCACCGTGAAGTACCTGTTCGCCACCAGAGGCGATGGATTCGACTTCCTCGCAGGCGGAAGGGGCGGACGCGACGTGGAGGCTGTCTACATCCCCGACAAGGAGCGCGCCACACTATGCGTGTCGTCACAGGCTGGATGCAAGATGGGTTGCCGCTTCTGCATGACAGGCATGCAGGGATTCCACGGAAGCCTCACCGCCGCAGGAATCCTGAACCAGATATTCTCAATACCCGAAAGCGAGAAACTCACCAACCTGGTATTCATGGGTATGGGTGAACCGATGGACAATATCGGGGAAGTGCTGAAAGCCATCGACATATTAACCGCCAAATGGGGGCTGGCATGGAGCCCCAAGCGCATCACCGTATCCTCGATAGGGAAGCTTGACGGTCTGCGGCGTCTCCTTGACGAGACTAAAGTACATGTGGCTATAAGCGTCCACTCCCCGTTTGCCACCGAAAGGGAGGGGCTTATGCCTGTCGAAAAGGGCTTCCCGGTACGCAAGGTGATGGCAGAGCTGAAAAATCACGACTTCGCACACCAGCGCAGACTGTCAGCCGAATATATAATGTGGAAAGGAGTAAACGACGATTTCCGCCATGCCGACGCGCTTGCCGGGCTCCTCAAAGGGATGGACTGCCGCGTCAACCTTATACGCTTCCATGCCATACCGGGTTTCGAGCATGTGACATCAGATCTGCGCACGATGGAGGCATTCCGCGACCGCCTAAACAGCCTTGGAATCACAGCCACCATACGTGCTTCGCGCGGCGAGGACATAGAAGCCGCCTGCGGAATGCTCAGCGGACGTGAAAGCAACGTCTGACCGCCACAGCTCCACCCATGGGGCACCTATATCATTCCCCGTAAAACCACATAGCCCGCAGAGGAGATGCACTGATTGTACATCCTCCACGGGGCTACGCAAAGTCATGAGTAAAAAAATTAAAGGAGAGAGGGGTAGTTCATGGTGTTGTCGGACTGCCGACCCGATGAGGGACAGGAGAATGAAAACAGCTATCGGTCAAAGGTCAGTCCGGATATGTAAGGTTCGAAGAAATTGCGGTTTAGAGCCTTGGAAATACGCAGGAGCAATTCGGCATCAATGCTCTTGCGGTTAAATATCTTATATACATTCGTACGGTTACATCCGAGCTCGTTGGAGAGCCATACCACCGACTTATGCTGCTCTTTAAGCTCGTCTCTGATGAGCTTACCAATGAAGATAGTCGTCATGTAGTTAATCGTTTACCTAAGGTGATTTGTACTTGTTAGTTTGTGCATGCTACCGTCTTCCAAGGGTTACAAGACGACCGTAAGTGAATTCATTTCCAATGAGCGTCAGCGTGGTTTGTAGAGCCGTAGTGAATCATAGGTTTCCCGATAGAAAACGGGCGGCATTACAAAAAATAGGGCTGAACCCTTCAACATAGCCCCTAGTCTGTGGCACCGCCAAGCGCCTTTTCCACGGAACAAGTATGAAATGAGTTCAGCCCGTATTTCGAGCATATAACTAATTCTTTATCTTGGGTTCCCCGTGGACTGAAGGAAGTTGGCGGTTTCCAGACAGAGGGAACTTCTGCTACTGCCTACAGTAAGCCAGTCACCACACCTATCACAACAATAGGGATGCACAAGCCACCTCGACAGTTAAACGGCAGCATGTGCAAAGTTAGTGACCTTTAGCCGATTCACAAAGAATCCCGCCATAAAATTCGCGTTCAAATATATTAAAAAAAGCTAAAAAGGCTTCAATGCCGATTTAGGTCAAAACTTTCCCACAAGCATGCAAGTTATATAGTTTGGAGCAGTTTCTGCCGAAACAACCTCCGTATTTACCAAAATTATTTAAAAATAATTAATACGGAAATTTTTCTTTAATCTTATCACTCTATCCCGAAAAAAGTCACTAACTTTGCAGTCGAATAAGTGGACAGATAAAGATTATCAACTACATAAACTCTTTAATTTACGTTGAGTACAATGAGTACAATTGATTTAACCAAGTATGGCATCACCGGCGCTAAGGTGATACACAACCCCAGCTACGACCAGCTTTTCATCGATGAAACCAACCCCGCCCTCACAGGCTACGAGAAGGGTCAGGAAACCGAGCTCGGCGCAGTAAACGTAATGACCGGTATCTACACCGGACGTTCTCCCAAGGACAAATTCTTTGTTAAGGATGACACCAGCGCCAACTCAATCTGGTGGACCACCGACGAGTACAAAAACGACAACAAGCCCATCACTCCCGAAGCATGGACTGCCCTCAAGGCTATCGCCGACAAAGAACTTTCAGACAAGACTCTCTACGTTGTTGACGCATTCTGCGGCACCAACCCCGACACCCGTCTTGCCGTACGTTTCGTAATGGAAGTGGCATGGCAGGCTCACTTCGTGACCAATATGTTTATCCGCCCCACAGAAGAGGAACTCAAGAACTTCACTCCCGACTTCGTGGTGCTCAACGCTTCAAAGGCTAAGGTTGAGAACTGGAAGGAACTCGGCATCAACTCCGAGACTTGCGTTGCTTTCAACCTCACTGAGCGCATGCAGCTTATCATCAACACCTGGTACGGTGGCGAAATGAAGAAGGGTATGTTCTCAATCATGAACTACTACAACCCCCTCCGTGGCATCGCTTCAATGCACTGCTCAGCCAACACTGACAAGCAGGGCGAAAACACCGCTATCTTCTTCGGTCTTTCCGGCACAGGCAAGACTACACTCTCAACCGACCCCAAGCGTCTCCTCATCGGTGACGACGAGCACGGCTGGGATGACAACGGCGTGTTCAACTACGAAGGCGGCTGCTATGCAAAGGTTATCAACCTCGACAAGGAAAGCGAGCCCGATATCTATAACGCTATCACCCGCGACGCCCTCCTCGAGAACGTTACTGTTGACGCAAACGGCAAGATTGACTTCACCGACAAGAGCGTGACCGAGAACACCCGCGTAAGCTATCCTATCAACCACATCAAGAATATCATCGTTCCCAGCCGCGGTCCCGCCGCAAAGAACGTTATCTTCCTGTCAGCTGACGCATTCGGCGTTCTTCCTCCCGTTTCTATCCTTACTCCCGAGCAGACCAAGTACTACTTCCTCTCAGGTTTCACCAGCAAGCTCGCAGGTACAGAGCGCGGCATCACTGAGCCCACTCCCACATTCTCTGCTTGCTTCGGCGCAGCATTCCTTTCACTCCACCCCACCAAGTATGCTGAGGAACTCGTTAAGCGCATGGAACAGAGCGGCGCAAAGGCTTATCTCGTGAACACCGGCTGGAACGGCTCAGGCAAGCGTATCTCTATCCGTGACACCCGCGGTATCATCGACGCTATCCTTGACGGCGCTATCCTCAACGCTCCCACCAAGCAGCTCCCCATCTTCGACTTCACCATCCCCACCGAGCTCCCCGGTGTTGATCCCAAAATCCTTGATCCCCGCGACACTTACGCTGACGCTCAGGAATGGTACACCAAGGCTGACAAACTCGCTGAGATGTTCATCAACAACTTCAAGAAGTTTGAAGGTCATGCAGCCGGTAAGGCTCTCGTAGCAGCCGGTCCCCACGTTGAGAAGTAATTTTCAATCGAACTTTGACAATTGATAACAGTCAATTACCTCAGCTCGCGCAAGGGTCGTTGACAATTATCGATTGACCAACCAATATCAAGGACAGACACGGGTTTCCGTGCCTGTCCTTTTATTTTAACATTTGGATTATATGCTTATGTTGGCTAAATTTGCATATACGTTACGGCTTATATTCCCTGAAAGCCTATACCTTGGAAAAATACCTGAAAGATACAGTTCTATGACACTACACCGCATTTTATCTGCCATACTCGCTTTTACGGCGTTGCCGTTCTGCTTGTCGGCGATGACAAAAGTCACCAAACCCCGCGTCGAAGGACTTGAAAGCCCTCTGGGGCTTGACACACCCCTACCACGTTTTTCATGGCAGACCATCTCTGACAGAAAGGACGTCACACAGACCTCCTACCGCATACTTGTAGCCTCAACCCCCGAGAAACTCGCTAACGACGAAGGCGACCTATGGGATTCCGGCGAGGTACACTCATCAGCCCAGTTATGGATACCATACGGAGGCAAGAAGCTCAAATCAAACACCCGAGGCTACTGGAAAGTGCGTATTGCGACCGACCAGGAACGCTCTCAATGGAGCGAACCGCAACAATTCGGCATAGGATTACTCGGTGAAAGCAACTGGGGCGGACGCTGGATAGGGCTGGAGAGAATGATGCCGGGCGAGAACAAAGGGTTACGCACACGTCTCGCCTCACGCCGGCTGCGCAAGGAGTTCGACCTCAAGGACATACCTGTACGGCGAGCCACGGCATACGTATCAGGGCTCGGATTATACCGCCTTCATATCAATGGGACCGAAGTTGCTCCAGATGAAGTTCTGAAGCCGGCTCCCTCCGACTACCGCCGCACAATATATTACAACGCCTACGATGTTACAGAGCTGATGCAAATGCGAACTGCCGTGGGGTTGGAACTTGGCAACGGAAGATACTTCCCTATGCGCCAGAACAAGCCACACAAGATACCGGTATTCGGCTATCCCAAATGCCGGCTGAACATAATAGTGGAATATGCAGACGGCACCACACAGCGCCTTGTCACAGACGAAAGCTGGAAAGTCACAGCAGACGGTCCGGTCAGAGCCAATAACGAGTATGACGGCGAAGAGTACGACGCACGGATGGAGATGCCGGGATGGAGCGTGCCGGGATTCGACGACAGCACCTGGATGCATGCCGAGCGTACAGATTTACCAACCGGGACGCTGCGAGGGCAGATGACTCCTGCAATGACTGTGGTGGAAAGGGTCTCCCCTGTCAGTATCACCGAACGTAACGGCAACACCATCATAGATTTCGGACAGAACATGGCGGGATGGATATCATTCATACCTGACGGAAACGAGGGTGACACCATACGCATACGATATGCAGAGAAACTCACTCCCGATGGAGCACTCTATGTGGAGAATCTGCGTGACGCACTCTCGACCGATACATATATCTGCGCAGGCAACAATAAGAGCGAATGGCATCCGTCATTCGTATACCATGGATTCCGCTACGTGGAGATTTCAGGAGCCGATGCCGACAGACTTGGTCCGGTCGAAGCCCGGATGGTAGCCGACAGGATGGAGCTCACAGGCAGATTCGAATGCTCTGACACGACACTCAACCAGGTGCTGCGCAATGCACTGTGGGGAGTGAGAAGCAACTACAAGGGCATGCCTGTCGACTGCCCGCAACGCAACGAGCGTCAGCCATGGCTGGGCGACCGTACCGTCGGAGCACTCGGCGAGAGCTACATGACCGGAAATGAACGACTGTATTCAAAGTGGATGCGTGATATCCGCGAGGCTCAAAGGGAGGACGGATGCATTCCGGATGTGGCACCGTCATTCTGGAATTATTACACTGACGATGTGACATGGCCTGCCGCACTACCTTTCATCTGTGACATGCTCTACCGTCAATATGCTAACATAGCACCCATATCCGAAAATTATCCCGCCATAGCCCTGTGGATGCGACATATGCTTGACGAGCACACCCGTGACGGAATAGTCACTAAGGACAAGTATGGCGACTGGTGTCTGCCACCAGAAAAGCTCGAGCTAATCCACAGCGAGGACGACACCCGCAAAACCGACGGCTCACTCATAGCCACCGCCTATACCATCCGCTCACTCCGGCTTCTGTCCGATTTCGCCTCGCTGCTGGGGCTCGACAGCGACGCAACCGAGTGGAATCGTCTTGAATCGGAGATGATAGGCGCTTTCAACCGCAAATTCCTCACAGTCAAGAGGGGCACATCACTTGTACCCGGACACCCATTGTACCCCGACAGTATTTTCTACGGCAACAATACAGCCACAGCCAACCTGCTTCCGCTAGCGTTCGGTATCGTTCCTGACTCACTCCGACAGAATGTGGCGGACAATGTGACAGAAAACATCCTTGTAAAAAACAATGGGCACATACCATGCGGAGTAATAGGCATATCATGGCTGATGCGCACGCTGTCGGAACACGGAAGAGCCGATGTGGCATACCTGCTTGCCACCAACCGCAGCTATCCCTCATGGGGATACATGGTAGACAACGGTGCTACCACCATATGGGAACTGTGGAACGGCGACAAGGCATCGCCGAGAATGAACAGTGCCAATCACGTGATGCTACTCGGCGACCTCCTTACATGGGTCTACGAACATCTCGGAGGAATCCGCCCTGCCGAACCCGGATTCAAACGCATAGAACTGCGCCCCGACTTCGACATACAAGACTGTTTCAACGCTGACGCATCATTCGAATCACCCTACGGCACCATAACAAGCAGATGGAAGAAAAATCTTACCACCGTGGAATGGGAAATCGAGATTCCGGTCAACACTAACGCCGATGTATATCTTCCGGACGGAAAGATTGAACATATCGGTTCAGGCAAACATCATTTCACAGCCGGAATTCCGTCAAAGGACAAAAGAATCATCACTGACGAATTTCTATACGACTACGCCCCATTCCCGCAATGCCATGCCTCAACCATTGTCGAGACCAAGGACGGCGGCCTTGTGGCAGCCTATTTCGGCGGTACACACGAGCGCCATCCCGATGTGTGCATCTGGGTCAACCGCAAGCCGAAAGGAGCAGACAGCTGGAGCGAACCAATATTAGCAGCCGACGGAGTATTCATGCCCGGTACAGCAGACGCTCTCATAGCCGGAATTGACAGCACTGCCTATGATGCGGCTGTCGGACCAATCAAGTCAGTGTTTCCCCAAGGGAGCAAAGACCTGAAACGCAAAGCGTGCTGGAACCCGGTACTATATGAGATGCCTGACGGTGAATTGTGGCTATTCTACAAGATAGGCTCCAACGTAGGCGACTGGACAGGATGGCTGGTGAAATCAGATGACGGAGGCAAAAGCTGGGGCGAACGTGAAGCCCTTCCTAAGGGCTTCCTCGGTCCAGTGAAGAACAAGCCTGAAATTGTTGATGACCGCTTGATTTGCGCCTCAAGTACTGAGAAAGGGGGCTGGAAACTTCATTTCGAAACGCTCGACCTACGAACCGGCAAATGGAAGTATGTAGGTCCCGTACCTGCTGAAAAAGCACCACGCACCGAGAATCCGGCAGACATAAAGCCTATCGACTGCATTCAACCCTCCATACTGCGCCTCGGCGACGGTCGGCTGAAAGTGCTGATGCGTACCCGCAATGGCTATCTCGCCGAATCCACAAGCCTTGACGGCGGCGAAACATGGAGTACCGTGACGCTCACCGACATACCAAATAACCAATCCGGCACCGATGCCGTCACACTGAATGACGGACGCCACGTACTTGTCTACAATAACTTCCGCACTCTCCCCGGCACAAAGAAAGGTCCGCGCACGCCATTAAGTCTTGCCATAAGCGATGACGGCAGACACTGGCAGCATCTTGTCACACTTGAGGACTCTCCTATCAGCCAATACTCATATCCTGCCATCATCCAGACTTCAGACGGGACACTTCACACCGTCTACACCTGGCGACGCCAACGCATAGCGCACAAGAGCGTTAAATTGAACAGCGATGGCGAATAGCCGATACTCGACATGCATATGAAACGGGCGGAAATCTTGAAGACTTCCGCCCGCTTCCTTGTGCATTGCGCCGCCGTAAGCCTACTTGATGGCGGTGGAAATAAAGTCGATAAATTGCTGCTTCTCCATGAAGCCTACTGACGATGTGTAAGTGCCGTCGGGGAGCAGGATGCTCACCTGGGGGATAGCTGACACTTCAAACTGTTGTGCGGCAACAGGCGAATTGTCGACATCAACCGACATGAAGATAGCCTTTCCCTTGTACTCCTTCGCAACCTCCTCGAATATCGGGGCAAAACGACGGCAAGGACCGCACCATGTCGCATTGAAGTCAATAATGGTAGGGAGAGCCTTGTCAGGGGTTATCGTAGCGTTATTGACAAACACTACCGGACCTCCCGCATCAAACTCGGTCATTCCCTCAGCCTTCTGCTCGGCACCGGCTTTGTCGCCACTTCCGCAAGCTGCCATTGCAGCCGCTGCAAATATTGCGATAGCTAATAGTTTAAGTTTCATACTATATAAACGGCTTTAATGTTATTAATGTTTACAAACATCCCGCAGACCTCGCGTCGGCAGCAGCCTGGGTGGGGAGTGCGGGATGATTATAGTGTAATCGAATGAATTAGAGTGCGCCTGCGAGAGCAGCGTTGGTCTTGTGTACAGCCTCAGCGCTCTTCTTGAAGAGATCCTTCTCCTCATCGTTGAGTTCGAACTCTACAATCTTCTCGATACCATTCTTGCCGATGATACAGGGAACACCGATGCAGAGGTCCTTCTCGCCGTATTCGCCGTCAAGGAGAGCAGAGCAGCTGATGAGTTTCTTCTCGTTGTGAAGCACTGCCTTTACCATCTGGGCTCCTGCCGCACCGGGAGCATACCATGCAGAGGTGCCGAGAAGTTTGGTAAGGGTCGCACCGCCTACCATTGTGTCGGCAGCCACAGTGGCGAGCTGCTCGGCAGAGATATAGTTGGAAGCGGGAACACCGCGGTAAGCAGCGTAGCGTACCAGAGGAATCATGGTGGTGTCACCGTGACCACCGATTACGATACCTTCAACCTCAGTGGGGTTAGCGCCGAGAGCTATGCTGAGGAAATATTTGAAACGTGCGCTGTCAAGAGCACCGCCCATACCGATAATACGGTTCTTGGGAAGACCGCTCACCTTGTGAATCAGGTAAGTCATGGTATCCATGGGGTTTGAGATGCAAATGATTACAGCGTCGGGTGAATACTTGAGAAGCTGGTCGGTAACTGACTTAACGATACCTGCGTTAACGCCGATGAGTTCCTCGCGGGTCATACCGGGCTTGCGGGGAATACCGGAAGTGATTACAACAACGTCGCTGCCCTTGGTTGCCTCGTAGTCGTTGGTCACGCCTGTGAGACGGGTGTTGATGTTGAGAATGTTGGCGGTCTGCATGATATCCATTGCCTTACCTTCAGAAACGCCTTCCTTGATGTCGAGGAGCACTACCTCGTCAGCGATACCTTGCTTAACAATCACGTCAGCGCAAGTTGCGCCCACATTACCGGCGCCTACTACTGTTACCTTTGACATAATGTATTGGTTTTATATATTTTAGAATTAGATGATGTACCTTTCTGCCAATGCGGCAGCCAACGTGACAAGCAGCCGCAAATCTCAATTGCAAAAGTAATGAAAAGTTTTGACAATACGCTCCCCTATTTAAAGAAAAATTTCGCTAATATTGGGACATTTGGACATTGGCAACCTAATGACAATTCTATTGTAATGATTTGTTAATGAAAGTGTGCAATTTACAAGGAAATGTTAACAAATGGAAACTTTTTGAAGCCCTGATAGGTGTTTAGCAAAAAATTGTGGCTAAATTTGCCGAAATTTTGTTCTGTCACAGAGGGTAATGCACAAGGTATCCCCTATTTTAGCCCTCGGATTCTGCAAAACCATCATAATTATCGGTTAGCAGAAACCGTATGTGACGGTAAATAACTTTATTATGTCAAACGTTTTAACTAATTTAACGGCTGAACAGGCAAAAAGATTCGGCAACAAGGCAGCTCTCGCAGGGCAGGACGAAGCAGGCAAATGGTACGATATTTCCTGGAACGAATATTCCCGCCAGGTAACCGTTGCCGCCCGCGCGCTTGCAGCATTGGGCGTGGAACAGGGCGACAATGTGGCTACATTCTCAGCCAACCGCCCGGAGAACCTTGTAACCGATTTCGGTTGTTACCGCAACCGCGCCGTATCCGTGTCAATCTACGCCACCAGCTCGCTTGAGCAGGTGATTTACATAGCCAACGATACCAAATGCCCGCTTATGTTTGTGGGCAACACCACCCAATACAATATAGCACGCGAGGCACAGGTCGCATGCCCTTCGCTCAAAACCATCATAGTAATCAAGCCCATCGCACTTGATGCCGATGATAACAGCTCGATGCTCTGGAGCGACTTCATGAAACTTGGAGAGGAAGCTCCGGCACATATCATAGCCGAAGTGGACAAGCGCACCGCAGAGGCAACCCCCGATGACACTGCCACGCTCGTCTACACATCAGGGACAACAGGCGAGCCTAAAGGAGCAGTTCTCACACATGCCAATTACAATGCCGCAATGGAGAGTCACCACAAGCGCCTTGACTTCGTGACCCCCGACGACACATCGATGGCATTCCTGCCGCTCAGCCACATATTCGAGAAGGGATGGACATATTTCTGTCTCACTGTCGGCACCAAGGTATCGGTCAACCGTGACCCGCGTGACATCCAGCAGACCATCCAGCAAGTACGCCCCACATGCATGTGCTCCGTTCCGAGATTCTGGGAAAAGGTCTATGCAGGAGTCAATGAAAAGATAGCCGGCATGAGCGCATTCCAGCGATTCATGGTCAGACAGGCGCTCAGTGTGGGACGTCGCCGCAACCTCGATTACGCACGTCTGGGCAAGAAAGCGCCATGGTGGCTTGAGACTCGCTACCGGTTCTTCGACCGCAAGATATTCTCGTTGCTGCGCCGGGTGATAGGTATCGACAATGGCAAGATGTTTCCCACCGCAGGTGCCCCCGTATCATCCAAGATAGTTGAATTCCTACATTCGTGCGGCATAAACATAGTGGTGGGCTACGGACTCTCGGAGACCACGGCGACAGTAAGCTGTTTCCCGGTCACAGGCTACGAGATTGGTTCCGTGGGGACCCCTATCCCATTCGTAGAGGTGAAAAT
This sequence comes from uncultured Duncaniella sp., assembly GCA_958352885.1. Taxonomy (GTDB): domain Bacteria; phylum Bacteroidota; class Bacteroidia; order Bacteroidales; family Muribaculaceae; genus Duncaniella. The sequence continues at coordinate 165,905 of CATWQI010000003.1, read as the reverse complement.
CGGCAAAGACAACGAAGTGCTGGTCAAGAGCCCGATGGTGATGAAAGGATATTACAACAAGCCCGAGGCAACCGCCGAGGCATTTACCGAGGACGGATGGTTCCGCACAGGTGACGCCGGCTACATCGACGATAACGGCGCGCTCTTCCTCACCGACCGCCTGAAGGATCTGTTCAAGACATCAAACGGCAAATATATAGCTCCGCAGGCTATCGAGACTCTTCTCGGCGAGGACAAATATATAGAGCAGGTGGCTGTAATCGGTGATAAGCGGAAGTATGTCACAGCCATAATAGTCCCGGCGTTTGAAGCCCTCAAGGATTTTGCCGCAGAACATAAGATATCCTACCATTCCATGGAGGAACTCGTGCGTGACAGCCGCATCACAGAGATGCTTGCCGAGCGCCTGGAAAAACTCCAGAAGGGGCTTGCCTCGTTCGAGAAAATCAAGAAATTCACCCTGCTCCCCAAAGCATTCTCCATGGAGTCAGGGGAACTGACCAACACCCTGAAAATACGCCGCCCCGTCATTAACCGCAACTATGCCAGGGAGATAGAGGCGATGTATTGCTGAGATAACGGATATAACGTAACAAAGAATATACACACTAAGTAAAAAAGAGAAATGAAAGTTGCTATCGTAGGCGTCAGTGGCGCCGTAGGACAAGAATTCCTGAGAGTACTTGACGAGCAGAATTTCCCAATGGACGAACTTGTGCTCTTCGGTTCGAGCCGCAGTGCCGGAAAGGTTTATAACTTCCGAGGCAAGGATTACACAGTGAAGGAGCTTAAGGACAATGATGACTTCAAGGGGGTAGACTTCGCATTCGTATCGGCTGGTGCAAGCGTGTCACGCAATTTCGCCGACACTATCACCCGCCACGGTGCCATAATGATTGACAACTCAAGCGCATTCCGCATGGACGAGGATGTGCCCCTGGTAGTGCCCGAAGTCAACGGTGATGACGCATTCAACGCACCCCGAGGCATCATAGCCAACCCCAACTGCACCACTGCAATCATGGTGGTGGCACTCAAGCCTCTCAATGACATCTCCCCCATCAAGCGTGTTCACGTGGCTACCTATCAGGCTGCCAGCGGCGCAGGAGCGGTGGCAATGGACGAGCTTGTGAAGCAGTATGCCGAAATAGCCGAAGGTAAAGAGCCCACAGTCGAGAAATTCGCTTACCAGCTCGCCTACAACCTCATCCCCCACATCGACGTGTTCACTGACAATGACTACACCAAGGAGGAGATGAAAATGTACAACGAGACCAAGAAAATCATGCATGCACCCAACCTCGAGGTCAGCGCAACCTGTATCCGTGTACCGGTGATGCGCGCCCACAGCGAGGCGGTATGGGTGGAGACCGAACAGCCTATCTCAGTTACCGATGCACGCAAGGCTTTTGAAAATGCCGAGGGACTCGTGGTAATCGACGAGCCCGCCGAGAAGAAGTACCCCATGCCTCTCGATGCCGCCGGCAGCGACCCCGTGTACGCAGGCCGTCTCCGCAAGGACATCGCCAACCCCAACGGACTCACATTCTGGCTCGTAGGTGACCAAATCAAGAAAGGCGCCGCTCTCAACGCTGTCCAGATTGCACAGTATATGCTCGCTCACAAGAAATAAGCGACCACTGCATCCGACATCTTTTAACAGACGCAGGTTATTGGTATAGCCTGCGTCTGTTTTTTACAAACATATACAGACAAACTGCCACTACAAGGCAGAGCACCATCACGAAATGCAGAATGATTGAATATGATTGAGAATCAATTCATATAATATTATGAAATTATGGCGACAGAACTGATTATAGAGTAGTGCATAGGGAAGGGGTTAAGACTCATCCAAAACTTATGATTCCAAATATACCGAGTTGAAGCCTCGCCCGTCAAAGAATGATGAACGATTTCTTAACCAACTAAAAAGCTGAAAGAGGACTTTGATGAAATCAAGGAGGATTCCATGTTGATGGCAAAAAGATTCCAACAGCCTGTAAATCATTGAGAATCCGAATATTTTTACTAACTTTATGCCAGAAACACCGCTACACAATGCAAGAAAACAACACCAATCAGAAGCTCATACCGGAAGATGGGAATGAAATAATACTGTATCAACCAGACTCAACCCTCTCGTTAGATGTAAGAGTTGAGAACGAGACTGTATGGCTAAACAGGAATCAGATAGCCGTGCTGTTTGGCAGAGATGTCAAGACATATCAATAATGCCCTACAAGAAGAATTGGCAGATCTTCCAACTATCGCAAAATTTGCGATAGTTCAAAAAGAAGGTGACAGGACTGTTACACGTAATGTCGAGCATTATAATCTTGACGTGATTATTTCGGTTGGATATCGAGTGAAGTCCAAGAGAGGTATTCAATTCCGTCAGTGGGCCAACAAGATCCTAAAAGAGTATCTTTTGCGCGGTTACAGTGTCAATCAACGGTTGCAGCACATGGAGAGCCGGATTGACAGTCGCCTATCGGAACATGATTACCAGATAAAGGAACTGTCCGGCAAGGTGGATTTCTTCCTCCGCACTTCGTTACCTCCGAAAGAAGGAGTACTGTTTGACGGTCAGATATTCGATGCTCACAGATTTATCAACCAGCTTGTTCGTTCGGCAAAAAGGAGAATAATCCTGATTGACAATTATGTTGATGATACCGTCCTAACACAGCTTGACAATCGCAAAAACGGGGTGGAGGCAACTATATATACTCGCCGTATTACTGCCGCATTTCAACTGGGTATTGACTGACACAATTGTCAATACGCTCCGATTGAGGTGAAGACAACTACTAAGATCCACGACCGTTTTATTGTTGTTGATGACACTCTTTATCATATTGGAGCTTCAATAAAAGACCTTGGAGCGAAATTATTCGCTTTCTCAAAAATGGAAATACCGCCATCACTGATATTGAACAATCTTCAAATACTCGATTAGTCCAATATAAACTACATCTATTAATTGATCGTACGTAAGTCTGAACGCTTTATGCCGGCAAGCCACATGAAACAGATGTCCATCTTGATGAGGTCTTCGACTCGCCCGATAAGGGCAAAGCGCAAAACAAAAAAATGCGCAACATCCATCGAGGCTGTCGAGCAGTGTCGATGATATTATAAGTTCCGGAAATGGGTTGGAGCAGATCTTACAGACCGGGAATGTAGAGGTCCTTTTCAGAGACATTTCCGAACCATTCTTTTAGGCGTTCATGAGCTTTTTGCTTTGTGTCCGGAGTAAGATTAACCCACACCTGCTTAAGCACATAGACCAGGGCTGCCATGTCATCCGCAAAACCGCCCGGCAACACATCAGGAATCAAGTCAACCGGAAGTATGAAATATCCCAAAGCTGACAGAACCATAAGCCTGTCCTTCATAGGCAACTCCTTGTCAAGGGTGGAATAATAAAGAAGCAGGACTATATAGATAAGTTTTACGCCTGCCTTTCGAGCCACATCCTTTATCTTCTCGAATAAAGCTCCGGGATTATAATTATCTGCATATTTCTGCAGATTGCTTGTGAATGATTTTATATCCATTATTTCAGTATTAATAGCAGTCTTTGAAGTCGTTGAAATGCAACATCCGGTGGGAGGCTTTCTCTCAGCCGAATTGCCGCGGTCTGTCTCACTCTCGCACCTTGGATGAAGGATGGCGTTGTTAGCGTCAGCCATATGTCGCCGGTAGGTCCACATTATCCCAATCCTTCCAGCTGAATAATCGGCAGGTTTTTCTTTGAGCCGCTACATGGCTGAACAATGTCACGAAATGCAGATTGATTTAGAACCAATTCAGACAATATTGTGAATTTATGGCAACAAGAGAACTAATTATGGAGTGGCTCATAGGCACTGGAAGACATTAAGAGATATAGAAAAACACCCAATTTCAACCGATATGGGTGTAAAACTGGGTGTTGTGCTTGTTAATCGCCAATTATCAGCGAAATTTGTGGAGTATAGCGGACTCGAACCGCTCACCTCGACACTGCCAGTGTCGCGCTCTAGCCAGATGAGCTAATACCCCGTAGTGACCGGCAACTATAAGTTGATGGAGTGTTGCCATTTTGCTTTGCAAAGTTAGGGAGGATTTTCGGCTTTTGCAAGCTGTTAACAAATTTTAAGAGGCACCATCGCACTTGGTTTAAGAATTGCTGCAATGGTCAATGCCCCTACTGTGGTAAGGAGCGGTGTTTTGCCCTGTTGGTCATGAGCATCCCGGCTATGATTATGACCATGGCAGCCACCTGTATCCAATGAAGACTGGATATTCCCATCAGCACCGAAGCTATGGCAGCTACAACCGGAAGAAGATATTGGTACATTGACACCAGCTCACTGCCTATCAGTTTGATAGCAGGGTTGACAAGGAAATAAGAAAGAAATGTCGGGCATATCAGCACAAATGCTATGCATGTCCATGGAAGCCACTCCGTAGTTCTAAGTATCGGAGCCTCAGGGAATGAAGGCAGCAGGAACAGAGCAGGCACAGATGCGGCAAGGAACACCCAGCGAAGCAAAGGTATGGGGCGATAACGATGCGTGGGACCCTCAAGTATCACAAGATAAAAGGCATAACACAAGGTGGACGCAAGCGCAAGCAAATCGCCGAGTATATTGTCAGTACCTTTTTCGCCGGAATGCTGTGTTACTATGACCAGGAATGCACCTATGAAACCTACCACCACTCCCCCAATTTCAAGCCATGATGTGCGTTTATGCTGGAAAATGACACCTATGAGTATCACGAAAACCGGAGGGAATGTCATGATGATTGACACGTCAATCGGGTCGGCATAAGCAAGCGCCTTATTGAAGAAGAACATGAACAGGAAGAGCCCGAGAGCACCCCCGAGGATTATGCGAAAGTAATCATGGCGTGCTATGCGGTCACCCTTCATAAAAAATGAAGCAAGCCATATCAGCACACAACCGCCAATGATACGCACAACCGTGACATCCATTGATGTCATCCAATGGGGTATCAGGAGTTTTACCACAGGGATATTGACGCCAAAAAACACCGTGGCAAGAAATATAAAAAAGTTGCCAAGAAGCAACGGCGAAGCCGATTTATTCATGTCTACCGATAAATTTTTACAAAATCCAAACGCCGAGTCATGAACAAATGTTCTGAGACAAGCTACCCTTTCATCCTATTTTCCGGATTTATACTGCAAAGGAGTTTTACCAAAATATCGCTTAAACGAAGTGGCAAAATTCTGGGCATTGGAGAATCCCAGGCGGTCCGCCACTTCCCCCACACTTACCCCCTCATTAATCCATTGGCTGGCAATATCCATTTTCTTCCTTGTCAAATACTCTTTGGAGCTACATCCAGCGACAATGCTGATTCTACGCGCAAGGCTCGCACGGCTAAAGCCAAAGTGGTCACACACGAAATCAATCGAAAGCGCAGGATTACTATGTATCAGAGTATCAAGACGGTTCACAAACAATCTGTCAGCCTCGCTCATGACCGGCATAGGTCCGGGATGGGACACAGATACATCTGAATGCGATTTCTGAGACAGATGACTGCAACGGATTATAAGTGCGACACATTGTGACACAAGAAGTCCGATACCAACCGGTTTATCCATCACCACGTCAGCTCCTGCCCTCAGAGCTTCAGAGCGGTCAAGGATATCAGGGTCGGCGAGCAAAAGAAGCGGGACAGCCATCATCCCCTCAATCTTTCTGATATTCTTCACATCTGTGACAGAAAGATCATGACACAGCAACAAATCAAACTTCCCATCCACCCGCAAATCCTTGACTCTGTCCACCACACACACCTCCACATCAAATGTGCGCTTAAGCTCCAATCCTATCTCTTCCCCCATTTCCACATTTTCCACCCCGCCCTCCACAAAGAGAATACGATGAGGATTGACAGGACGTACCGGCAATTCTTCCGAATCAGGCATATGGGTCAGACCACATTTCTCATCAACGGCACATATCCCGCCGGAGACTGTCTCAAGATAATCACACCTGTCATATTCTCCATCTCCCACTGGGATACGCACTTCAAATATAGACCCGCGGGGAACATTCTCCATATAGCGTATAGCACCATGATGAGCGGACACCAGCTCTTTTGTGAATCCAAGCCCGATACCCATACCCTCCGGATTAAGCCTTGATGTCACATAACGGTCAAAGAGATTGCCCCTGAGCTCAGGCGGCACCCCTGCCCCGGTATCTGTGACAGCTATGACAAGCACGTCCCCATCCAACCTCACTGAAAGAATCACAGAATTGCCTTCCGGCGTGTAACGCAAGGCATTTGACAGCAGATTATATACGATTTTGTCAAACACTCCCCTGTCTATATACATCACGATAGATTTCAATTCGGAATAATAGCTGAGATTAACACCCTTTCGTCTTGCATAGTCCTGAAACTCAGAATATACGTTTCTCAAAAATGGTGTTATTGCCGTTGGCTGTAACGACAGACGCAATTTGTCATCCTCAAGCCGTTTGAAATCCATGAGCTGATTCACAAGCCTTGTCATACGGTGTACATTCTGCTCCATCCGTCCAACCCGGTAACGCATACCGCCAGTCATGCCGATTTGCATCTTGACCCTGTGGAGAGATGCCATTATCAACGTAAGCGATAGCTTGAACTCATGACTTATGTCGGTGAAAAATTTTATTTTAAACTCTGTAAGCCGCTTTTCAAGAACCAGCGACTGGCGCAGTAAAGCCTTTTCACGCAGATAATGCCCTACCGCACAGATGACAGCCAATGTCAATACGATATATCCCGCAATAGCCCAGGGGGTAGCCCAGGGCGACTGTCTTACCACCACGTCAAGAAGAAAAGGATTGTCACCAACAGACTTGCTCCACACCTTCAGTTTATATTTTCCCGGTGGAAGATTAGGATAGGACACAAAATTGACATCTGTCCATGGACCCCGGCTCCTGTCATAACCTTCAAGCATGAAAGAATAAAGACTCTTCCCGGCAATGCCAAAACCAAAGTCCGACACCCTGAACGCAAGCGAGTTCCTGTCGTGTGCAACCGTAAGCATCCCATCTCTGATTACACAGGATATATCATCAGAAGTCATCGGCTGACCATTGATATCAATCCCCGAAACGGCGATCGGCAATCCGGGCTCCAAGTATCCCGCACCAACCGCACCCACATCTACCAATAGAATCCCATCAAGTGTACCAAAAGCATATCTTCCGTCAGCAAGAGCCACCACACACTTCTCATTACAATAATTGCGTAATTGACTCTCGTAGGCTCTCATCACTTGCCAGTGGGTTCCATCATAGCGGCAGATGGAGATGCCATCGTTTGTGCCTGCCAATAAATTACCTTCGCCATCCATCAGCAGAGAATTAACCGTGTTATGTGTCAGACCATCATTTACAGTGTAGCAAACTTCCTTATAACCCTCTTCGGCATGAACCAGATGAACCACTCCATATCCCTGAGTTCCGTACCATAGACCACCATTTCCATCATTACAGACTGCGAGCGCAGGCAATTGGGACACCCTCTCATATCCACTTCCATCATCTTTAAATTTGAACACACCCTTTCCGGATGCAAGCCACATGACACCTTCCTCATCCCCTTCAATTATATCCCTCGGCATCAAATGGCTTACATCTGTGAAATAATGCTTTCCCCTTAAAGCCCCATCCGACAGGCACTCGTACATAGCCACCACCCCATCCAATCCACATGTCCACATACGGTTCTTGCTATCCCGGAAGACGCAATCAATCCTCCCCTCTCCAAGCGTGGTGTCAGGCAATACCACCCCTTTTGTCCTTGAACCTAACCAAAGACGTCCGGAAGCATCAACTTCGGCAGATATAAAGTTTTCCTCTCCACCATGTATGTAGGAGCTCAATGTCCCGAGTTCATCATCCGACATATATACCGAACCATAGTCGTCAGCTATGATTATACGCCCGTCAGCAAGCCTGCGGAGCAATCTCACAGACTTCTGACGCTCTATTGCCGAACCTGATGCTGTCTCAATGGCTTCATAGGGCGTATGCACAATACTAAGAATTGCAACACCGTACTTATCCTGTGACACCCATATATTTCCCAACGCGTCCTCCGCCATACACACCACATAGTCGGAATCAATCAGCTTTTCAGGGTCTCCGGCACTGATATGCCTGACTTCTCCCGATCCTTTGTCAAGAAGAAAAACACCATTTCCGTTTATCGACACCCATACCATATCGCGCTTGTCAGTCAACACCGAGACTTTAACATTATTACTGAGTGTAAGCATCTTATTGTCAAAAGCACCTCTTATGGTAAACCTCTTGCCGGTCATCCTATCCATATAGCAGACCGCTCCTTTCTTATAATCCACCTCAACAGGATTGCCCTTATTATCTGTATGGACCTCCGGTGGAACTTCCGGACGAGACATATAACGCGATTCAAGATTCCGAAACTCATCATCGTCAAGAATCGTGAAATTATATCCGTCATACCGGCATGCGCCAGTCAGCCAGATGAAAACCATATTTCCAGCAGAATCCTGAACCATATAACGCATGGCATTGTCAGGCAAACCGTCATTACACGACAACTTCACCGATACAATTCTCTCATTAACCTCACCCATCAGCCGAAAATGAGCCAGAATCAAAAATAATGCTGTCAGAACGGTTTTCATCTGTTACTGCAAATCTAAGGTTATGCAAAAATAATAAAAATCACATAGTTATTGAGACAAATTCAAATATTTTGATGCATTTTCAAACGTTCGCAAGTATCCGCATAGGTAATTTTGCGACAACAAAATAAACCAACCAAACTACATAAGCGACATGAAACTGAATCTAAAACCAACATTGCTGAGTTGCCTCACAGCACTCATAGCACTCACAACCTCCGCAACCGGACAGCGGGTGATGCAATATTACCCGGAAGGACATGACATAGTCTGTATGAACGGCAATAATAAGTACACACGCGCACTCTACGGTGGATATACAGATTTCCGGGTGGAGACATCCGACCGTCCGATATTCGGAATCTTCAGGAGCAAATCCCATCGTAACGTACGGTTCTCCATCGAACACAACGGCACAACCTTTAGACTTGACTCAGCAGCCCGATGCGAGGCGCGATATAATTCCGGCAAACGCACATACACCATCAACGATGAACGATTGGGAAAAGGCACCATAAATCTTACTGTACTTGCAATGCCCGAAACAGAAGGTGCGATTTGGAGATTCGATTTAAACGGATTCGGAAGTGATGTGAAAATCAACACACTGATGGGCGATATACGCCACCCCGACTTCAAGCGGTGGGGAGATATGGGCTCCGACCCGGCAGATAGCTTTGAACCTGCTGATAATGACACATCCCTCCAGACATCAGTGTATAGCCTGCGCAACGACACAGTCTATATATTTGCAGAGTGTAAAGGTGATAACTCATACATATTAAAAGCACTGACTGAAAAGGAGGGTAAAGACATATACGAGCACGCTCTCTCCCACCACAAATGGCTCGAGAACAATATATCATTTGACACGCCCGACGCTTACATCAACACTTTAGGCGGAGTACTTACAAGCGCTGCCGACGGAGCATGGGACGGTGAAGTATGGCTCCACGGAGCAATAGTATGGCGCATGTGGCTCAACGGTTGGCGTGCCGGTTATCTGGGAGATGTGCTGGGAATGCCGGAACGCTCCCGCTCCCATTTCTCAGCCTATGCCGCAAGTCAGGTAAAAGATGTCGAGCCGGTCATACCACACCCGACCCAATGCCCCGAGAACGGACTCGCAAGAGCAGCAAAGACATGGGGTACACAGATGTATTCCAACGGATACATAAGCCGTAACCCGAACCGGAATGACGTAATGCACCATTACGACATGAACCTCAACTATATCGACGAACTGCTTTGGCATTTCCAATATGATGCCGACACCACCTATATGCGTGATATGTGGGACACACTTTCATCTCATCTAAAATGGGAGAAAAGGAATTTTGACCCGGATGACGACGGTCTATACGATGCTTACTGCTGCATCTGGGCAAGCGACGCACTGTTTTACAACAGCAGTGCCGTGACCCATTCCACAGCCTATAATTACCGCGCTTTCAAGACTGCGGCACAGATAGCCTCTATAATCGGAGAAGACCCGACCTATTACGAAAACGAGGCAAAGAAAACTCTTGACGCAATGAACCGGCGACTATGGCTTCCTGAACGTGGTCACTGGATAGAATACGAGGATTTCATGGGGAAAAAGCGCAAGCATACCCATGCTGCACTTTGGAGCATATACACCCCTATCGATTGCGACGCCGCAACCTCCACGCAGGCATTCCAAGCCACACAGTATATCGACAGCTGTATTCCTCACATCCCCGTAAAGTGGGAAAACGCCCCTGAAGGCACCAATCTATATACTCTCAGCACCACTGACTGGCTTCCCTATGACTGGAGTATCAACAATGTGGCAGCCGATGAAGTAATGCACACAGCTCTCGCCTATTTCCAGGCGGGAAGAAACAATGAAGGATACAGGCTAATGAAAGCAAACATAATGGACCAGGCATACCTCGGCAACAGCCCTGGCAATTTCGGACAGATAAGCTACTATGACAAGGCAAGAGGTGAACTATACCGTGACTTTTCCGACAATGTAGGCATATCCTCACGCACATTCATCCAAGGGCTATTCGGAATCATCCCTAACGCCTTGGACGGCAAATGCTACATACGTCCAGGTTTCCCTGACGAATGGGAACATGCCTCTATAAAAACCCCTTACCTCTCATATTCTTTCAGGCGCGAAGGTAACCGTGAGGTCTATGAGATAGAACAACATTTCAGCCGTCCGTTACAGATAGTACTCCGAAGGAACACCGGCGATGGCAGCTATATCGAAACCGCAGGCTCCGACCGCAAAAAACAAAGGATAGTTGTGACACGTCCTGCAAAAGCCAAGGCTCCTGCCCCACTTGTGACATCATATGATGTAGACGGTACAAAATGGGGAAATAACTTCGATAACGTAAATTCCGCATCTCTCGAACCTGTCGATATCTCCCGGCATTTTAATTCAAATGTCAGCGACATATTCAAGAATTTCTATCTCACTCCGCGTTCCCCTTACACCACACTCCAGATACCGGTGCATGGCATAGGTGAATGGTGCCATCCCGAGACCATGCCGGATATTGATGACCGAGGAATGCGACATACCATCAAGGACGGAAAATTCCTTGCTTCAATAGGGGACGGAATAGAGTTCCTCTCGCCCAAGACAGGACGAAACATCGCCTACACATCACTTTGGGACAATTATCCCGATTCAGTGACTGTAAGATTGAACGGGAAAGCAAGCCATGCGTATATTATGATGGCGGGGAGCACCAACCATATGCAGTCACGCATTGACAATGGAATCATCACCGTACGCTATACCGATGGCAGCATCGACACTCTCCCTCTCCACAATCCCCACAATTGGTGCCCGATAGAACAGGACTATTATGAAGACGGGCTGGCATTCTCCGCCGCTTCACCACGTCCTTATAGAGTAAGCTTCGCAAATGGCAGCGTAAGCCGTGAGCTCATTGAGATTGGTGAGCATTACGGAAATCCCAAAACGGAAAGCGGAGCGGGCAGCCATGACGACCGTACACTCGACAAAGGAGCGGGCATCATACTTGACATGCCGCTCAACTATGACAAAGAACTTCAGTCACTTACTGTAACCACACTTTCCAACGATGTGGTCATAGGGCTGATGGGAGTTACTTTGCAACGCTAATTTCAGACACACTCCACTCTGGCAATGCGGCGGAGTGGGGTGTTGTTGATTATAAGCGGCACTGTTTCAAGAGTTACCACACTGGTATCAAGCCCCATAGCAGTCTGGTCGGATATACCGAGACGACGTAGCCATTCATGAAGGCGCATAAGGAATGCCGCCCCTTTCCTGCAGCTGCTTGAGGGTGAAAAGATACGGTGAATGATGATAAACCGGAAATTGCCGGCTATGCCCCGCCGGCGCAGTGAGGGATAGCCGCTCACGAGGTCAAGCGAGCCTTCGTCCACCAGATCCTCCACTATCTGTCGCAGATACACACTCACCTTTGGGTCAACCCTGAAACCAAGACGGAGGGTGACGAAATAGACCGTCTGCGGCACTATCACCTTGACGGAATACTCAAGCGTTTCGGGTGCGTCAACATTTTCTATATGTATAATCCAATAGTGGTCGGCACGTTTAGGCTGCTTATTGATTATGGAGTAGATGAGTTTGCTCTCTATGAGCGCATCGTTGCCGGATCGGCTGAAATATATGACATTGGAAGCATATTTAGGTATGTCGGCATCGGCTTTTATATCCTTTATAATCCCGAGATAGTCAGCCAGGTCCCGATACTCTATGAACGTATTGCGCATGCGCGTCGAATTTCGCCACCCTATCATAACCACTGCCACCAATCCGGCTATCATGATGGTAAACCATCCGCCGTGAGCGAATTTCACCATATTAGCCGCGAAGAACACTGTCTCAATCGAGGCGAATCCCACCAGGAACACCCCGCACAGCCAACGGCTCACCCCGTGGTGGCGCAGATAGAATGTGAGCAGTATGGTGGTCATAAGCATGGTTATGGTTATGGCGAGACCGTAGGCAGCCTCCATGTGCGATGATGTGCGGAACATTGCCACTGTAAGCAGACAACCTATCAGGAGAGTCCAGTTGACAGCCGGTATATATAGCTGTCCTTTTTCAGTAGACGGGTACTTGATTTTCAGCCTCGGCCAAAAGCCGAGGTTGATTGCTTCGGAGAATATGGTGAACGAACCGCTCAGAAGCGCCTGGCTCGCTATGATTGCCGCTCCTGTCGACATAACCACCCCTGGCACAGTAAACCAGTGGGGCATTATGCCGTAGAAGGGATTTACTCCCGCCGGAGCTTCGGCATAACCGTTTATTATCCATGCGCCCTGCCCCAGATAGTTGAGAATCAGCATCAGTTTCACGAAAATCCAACTCACTGATATGTTCATCCTCCCGCAGTGTCCGAGGTCCGAGTAGAGCGCCTCGGCTCCCGTAGTACACAGGAACACGGCTCCAAGTATAAGGAACCAACCCGGATAATCTATGAGCAACTTCACGGCATACCACGGATTGAATGCCTTGAGTATGCCTATATGGTCACCCAGATGGAGCGCGCCAAGCACACCCAGCATGGTAAACCAGACCAGCATGAACGGACCGAAATATCTGCCGATCTTCCCAGTTCCCGCCTGCTGCATCAGAAATATGGCAATGATTATCATAACCACAATAGGAACCACCGGGACTGCCGGCTCTACAATCCTAAGTCCCTCTATGGCAGATGTCACTGTGATTGCCGGAGTTATCACGCCATCTGCTATCAGAGTCGATGCTCCGACAGCAGCCACTACATAAAGCCACCGCCGGGGCAGACGTCTGAGCAACGAGTACAGCGCCAGTATACCGCCCTCCCCTTTATTGTCCGCATGGAGAGCTATGAGCACATACTTAACAGTGGTCTGAAGCGTCAGTGTCCATATCACACATGACACAGCACCTATCACATAGTCTGCGTCAAAATGCGGATTCACACCTATTATCGCCTTCATGACATAGAGCGGGGAAGTGCCTATATCGCCGAAGACGATGCCCATTGTGACGAGAAGCCCCATGGCTGAAACGTGCTTAAGGGATGAATGAGGTGATGACTTTGACTTTTCCATACAATTCTTAACATTGCCATCGGATGATTTGTTTTAATTTTATTAATTTTGTGGCATGGATTTGGTATCAGACATATTCATCAACCATTCACCCCTCCAGGCGGTGATTATCATCTCGATTATAATCGCTGTAGGACTTGCGCTCGGCAAGATACGCATCTGGGGCATCTCTCTCGGTGTCACATTCGTATTTTTTGCCGGGATTCTGGCGGGTCACCTGGGTCTGTCGATTGACCCCACGATACTACATTACACTGAGAATCTTGGACTTGTGCTATTTGTCTACGAGCTTGGGCTCAAAGTCGGACCGGGCTTTTTCACCTCCTTCCGCAAAGGTGGCTTGCAGCTCAACCTGCTCGGACTCGGAGTGGTAATACTCGGCACACTGATGACCGTAATGTTCAGCGTAGGACTTGATGTCCCCATTGGCGATGCGACAGGGCTGCTTTGCGGTGCCACCACAAACACACCGGCTCTCGGAGCCGCCCAGCAGGTGTTGGAACAGATGGGAGTCTCAGCCAACGGAGCTGCACTCAGCTGCGCCGTGACCTACCCGTTCGGAGTGGTAGGTGTGATACTTGCGGTGATTCTAATACGTAAAATGTTCCTTGCTCCCGGTTCGCCGCTTTCCTCCCGGCAGGAAGAGGCAGACGCGACATATATTGCCGAATTCAAGATTAGCAATCCGGCGGTCTACAATATGACCGTCAAGCAGATATCAGAAGTCACAAAGACAAAATTCGTGATTTCCCGCCTGTGGCACAACGACTCCGTGAGCGTACCGGACTCTGACACCGTGCTGCAGAAGGATGATCATCTGCTGGTAATCACCACCCCTGACGACAGCCCGAAACTCAAAGTCCTCTTCGGCGGACAGATAGACCGTGACTGGAACAAGAAGGATATCGACTGGAATTCCATCGACACCCAGCTTATATCGCGCCACATAATAGTAAGCCGACCTTCCATAAACGGCAAGAAACTCGGTTCGCTACGTCTGAGAAACCAATACCACATCAACATAAGCCGAGTGACCCGAAGCGGGCTCCATCTACTTGCCACGCCAGGACTCATCCTTCAGCTTGGCGACTCACTCACCGTGGTAGGAAGCGCAGCCGATATCGAAAAAGTGGAGCAGATCCTCGGCAATACAGCCATAAAACTGAAAGACCCGAACCTTGCGGCGATTTTCATCGGCATAGTAATGGGACTCGTCCTCGGCTCCATTCCAATCGCAGTCCCGGGCATATCGACACCCATCAAACTCGGGCTTGCCGGCGGACCAATCATTGTAGGGATGCTCATCGGACGTTTCGGTCCTCATTTCAGACTCGTGACCTACACCACACGCAGTGCCAACCTCATGCTGCGCGGCATCGGTCTGTCGCTCTATCTCGCCTGCCTCGGACTGGAGGCGGGTGGACAATTCCTCGACACCATAATGCGTTCCGAAGGGCTGCTGTGGATTTGCCTCGGATTCGCCATCACAATCATACCGGTACTGATAATGGGCGCCGTGGCAATGAAATTCCTGCGCCTCGACTTCGCTCTCACCTGCGGAATGCTCTGCGGCAGCATGGCAAATCCTATGGCCCTCAACTATGTAAATGACATCGTGCCCGACGACTATGCCACCGTAAGCTACGCATCGGTCTACCCATTCTCGATGTTCTGCCGAGTGATTATTGCCCAACTGATTATACTTTGCTTCATATAGCGCACACACAGCCAACCCCCAATGTCAGTAAACCATGTTAAAGAAACCCCTCCTTCTCGCATCTATTATTGCCATATCGGCACATATACAGGCTCAAGAGCCCAATGACGGCACTCATCTTGACACAACGGTCAATCCCACGACCGAGAGTGCCGACTCGCTGCATACAGGCATACATGCGCCAGAAAACACAGCTCCAGCCACTGCCGATCTGCAGGATTATGAGCAAGAGGTATACCGTCTCAACGCTGTGTACCGTGCCATGCAGCAGAGCACTGTCAATAGAACCGAGAACAACTTCGGCGATTTCCGGATATTGCCGTTAACACCCGGTGTCATAGCTTCATGGGGCAGTGGGGGAATAATAGGAAACACAGGCATGGAATCCATGCCCGGGCTTATGGGTAAGGAAAGCGGACGGATAACGTTTGTGCAGCATTTCGGCAGATTCAGCGTGACAGCTTACGGCAGCGCAGAGAAGTATGGCTACTACAACGGACTTGACCGAACGGTAGGTTTTGGCGGCTCAATCAGTTACCGTGCGTCGGACAGAGTGAGCATCACCATGTTCGGCAGCTATTATTCACCGCTGCGCTCACCACAGGGAGCCGTTGCTGGTTATGTAAGTGTTCCCAGAATAGGCGGATACATTGATTACAGCTTCAACGAGCACTGGGGCGTGGAAGTAGGAGCCCAGAGCTACCGTTCGTCACACAACGGACATTGGAACACACAGCCGATAGTAGCCCCCTACTACCGAATAAACAAGCACACAAAAATAGGGATGGATGTCGGAGGGATACTATACAACATCCTCTACAACAACCGGGGCGGCAACAGCCACAACCGCTCGAATCCCACCATACCCATACCACGGATGGGTACCCTCCCGGTCGGCTCCAGAGATTGAGCACTGGCTCATAACAGAGTTAACGTCAGGCGGACAGGTCCTATGCGATTTTCCCTTAAAGTCAGAGGGGGGATACTTCGACCTATTTGTGACCAATAAGCTTAACGAAGCGTGAACAATAGACGGCGGTGAAACGTATAAATTTCAATACGTTTCAACAAAAAAATTCATACGAGAGATGAAGGTAGGATTTTTCGTGCCGTGCTATGTGGACATGCTTGCCCCACAAGCCGCAATCTCAAGCTACAAGCTGCTCAAGCGGTTTGACCTGGATATCACATATATAGAACAGGCTGCATGCTGCGGGCTTCCGCTCACAGACATGGGATATGACCACAAAGGGTGCGTGCTGGAGACAAATCTGGTGACTCACCTCAAAGGCTATGACTATGTTGTGATACCGTCGGGGATATGCACCGACCAGATACGCAACCATCTTGTAGCCGTGGAACAGACACCTGAGGTAAAGCATATTCGAGAAACCACTCATGACATAGTCGACTTCCTACATGATGTACTTCAGGTTAAGAGCCTTCCATGGGCTCGATTCCCCCACAAAGTGGCGCTCCACAACGGTTGCCACTCCTTGCGCTCGCTACGCCAGGCAAAATCATCGGAACTGATGGTGCCCGACTACTCAAAAACCGCCGATTTGCTAAATCTCGTGGAAGGTCTCGAGGTAGCCTACGCCTCGCGCCGTGACGAATGCTGCGGCTTCGGAGGCGTATTCTCCATCTGGGACGAGAGCTGTGCCGCACAGCAGGGACTCGACAAGGTGAGCGACTATGAGCGGAACGGATTGAAATATGTAACCTCCGCCGACTTCTCTTGCCTGATGCACCAACAGTGCATAGCACGCAAGAACGGGGTGGACATAAAGACTTATTATATTGCTGAAATACTTAACGGAGACGCCATATGAGCCAGGTAAATCAAGTGAAACTGGGGGCGAAGTTCATTGCTGACACCCCACACAGAGTGAGTCATGACCACTGCCTATGGGCAGCGAGGATGCGACGTGACAGTGTGGCAGCCCGGATACCCGAATGGGAGGAGATGCGCTCCCTGGCATCGCAAATTAAAATGCACACCCTCTCGCATCTCGACTCCTATCTGGAGATGTTCGAGACCCGGTTGAAAGAGAACGGCGTGAAAGTCCACTGGGCTATCGACGCCGAGGAGCACAACCGCATCGTGCTCGACATATTCAAAAGCCACAATGTCAAAGTGGTCACCAAAGGAAAATCCATGCTGATGGATGAATGCGACATGCGCCCGCTCCTTGCCCGCAACGGCATAGAGGTTTATGAGGCTGATTTGGGCGAACGCATACAGCAGCTCGACAACCAGCGTCCCTCACATATCGTAATGCCGGCTATACACAAGCTGCGCGGCGACGTGGCAAAACTCTTCGCCGAAAAGCTCGGCAGCGACCCAGACATCGATGACCCCACATACCTCAACAGCGTGATGCGTAAGGACATGCGCAAGAATTACATCAAAGCTGACGCCGGTATGAACGGTGTGAACTTCGGCATAGCCGAAACCGGAGGCATAGTGGTATGCACCAACGAGGGTAATGCAGACATAAGCGCCAACATTCCTCCCCTCTTTGTGGCGAGCATGGGCATAGAGAAACTTATACCCTCGCAGAGTGACCTGGCTCTCTTCATCCGCATGCTCTCACGCAGTGCGCTTGGGCTTGACATAACCCAGTATACCAGCCACTATCACGGACCTCGCAAAGGTCAGGAAATGCACCTTATCATAGTGGACAACGGTCGTACCCGACGACTCGGCAGCGACTACTGGCAGGTGCTGAAATGTGTGCGCTGCGGCGCATGCATGAACACATGCCCGGTGTTCCGGCGCACGTCCGGACTGAGCTACGACGCCCCTTATATGGGTCCGATAGGGATAGTGCTTGAGCCGAGCTATGACCTTGACCGCTATGCGCGCCTACCCTACTCATGCACCCACTGCGGCTCATGCGGCGATGTATGCCCCATGAAAATCCCCATACCCGACTATGTGTTCTACTGGCGTGACGTAGTGGTCAAAGCCAGAAAGGACGAGCTCACCCACCGCATGGAAGAGGATGGGATGGAGATGGTGCTCCGCAACGCCACCAACCTCTCGCATGCCGAGAAGCTCGGACTATGGGCACTGCGCAACCTGCCCAAATCACTTACCGAGAACCCGCATCTCAACCCCTGGGCTAAATCCCACGCCAACCCGGAAGCTCCTGAAGAAACATTCAGGCAATACTATGCACGGACATCCGGCAAGAACGACAAGCAACCAGGCAAATAGCGTAGCATCTCCATGCCGCACCGCTCTATATCAACTCGTTAACATGCACACAATCATAATGGACGCTCAAAAATCATCCCGCGACATAATCCTCGGACGCATCCGTGCCTCCCACCCATCGGAGGTAGCACATCCCGAAGTACCCATGTATGGCATCGAAGGTGATCCCGTGGACAATTTTATCAGACATCTTGAAAGTTTCGACGGCAAAGCCATGCGATTCGCATCGCGCAGCGAGGCTCTGGACTGGCTTGAAAAAAACATTGACCGCACCGGGAAGCGTGTGTACTCTTCTGCCTCCGACTACGAGGGCAATATTGCCGACAGCGAAGTAGCCGACCCTCACAATGCCCACATAGTAGACGTATGCGTGGGGGAAGGTGTGATAGGTGTCGGCGAGACCGGGTCGGTATATGTCACCGACGAGTCATTGGGACTTGCTGCATGCGCTCTCTTCTCCACCGACCTCTACCTGCTCCTGGAGCGTTCCCGGATAGTGGACGGAATGCACACCGCTTACCAGATGATTGACCTGCGCGCCAACCGTTACGGGTCATTCTTCACCGGACCGTCGGCTACCGCCGACATCGAAGCAGTGCGAGTCACCGGCGCGCAAGGCGAAATTTCACTCACTACACTTATTTTCGGCTGACAGCGGCTATCGCAGCCCATTAGTAAAATACTTGAAGGGAAGAATCACATGTGGAGTTGGAGTGTGTGTGAAATCGGGTTACCATCACGCCGGCGTTAACAAATATTGGGGAACGGGGTCTTAGTTTTGGAGAATTGTCAATAGTTTAGTAAATTTGCGGTCTAAAAACAATAAGCAGACCCTATTATGACTATTCAAGAGTCAATGAAAAACATCGTGGAGACCGAGGCTAAGGCTCTCTTATCCATTCCTTACACCCCGAGTTATGACCGTGCCGTAGAGCTCATCATAGAGCAAGTGCACCGCCGCGGGGGCAAATTGGTAACCGCCGGTATGGGCAAGGCTGGACAGATAGCCATGAACATCGCCACGACTTTTTCATCGACCGGTACTCCCGCCGTCAATCTGCATCCCAGCGAGGCACAGCACGGCGACCTGGGTGTCCTGCAGCCAAACGATGTGATGCTCCTGATATCCAACTCCGGACGCACACGCGAGGTAGTGGAACTGGTGACACTCACCAAGAACCTCTACCCCCAGATTCCAATGATTGTCATCACCGGAAATCCCGACAGTGAACTTACAAGGATAACAGACGTTACAATCTTGACGGGAGGCGCCGCCGAAGTGTGTCCCCTCGGACTCACTCCCACCACCTCCACCACGGTAATGACCGTGATAGGAGATGTGCTGGTGGTCAATGTCACCCGCATGATAGGATTTACAGCCCAGGACTATGCGAAGCGCCACCACGGCGGATACCTGGGACATAAATCCCGTAACGAGACAGACTATGAATAAGGCAATCTACATAGGAGAGTTGACTCTCAACATCACGTTGCAGCCTGATGCCACAGCCTCGACCAAGGTGGGCGACTGGGCTGTCAACGCCGCCGTGCTTGACGGACGCATGGGTGTCCCTACAGTCTTTATAGGAGAAGTGGCAGCCGATGCCGTGGGTGACCATATCGTCGCCCATCTCGACAATTCCAAAGTCGATGTGAAATCCATTGACCGTTACACCGAAGGGCTAAGTCCGGTGCGAATCTACGGAACCGACCCGCAAGCCAAGGTGGTGGGACATGAGAAATTTCCCGCCGAGCCTGTCAATGCCATCTGGCCCCGTATCGACGAGGGCGACGTGGTGGTGTTCGGCTCCTATATGGCGCTTGACGAACGCAATCACCAGCGCCTCCTCGAATTACTCAAATATGCCAAAGCACGCAAGGCGACAGTGATATATCTCCCCTACTTCGCACCCTACCAGGTACCACGCATCACCAGGGTAATGCCTCAGATATTCGACTCCCTGGAACTTGCCGATATCGTAATCACAACCATCGATGACATCAAGGCAATCTTCCCGGGCGATGACATAGCCGCAACGTTCAAGAGCCACATACTTTTCTACTGCCGCAAGCTCCTGTGTATGGATGCCGCAGCCAAGGAAATGAGATTCTTTGATGGAGAGGAGTCATGGAGCAAGAAATGCCACCCCTCAGCCAACACTCCGTTCCAATGGTATGCCGGAGCTCTTGCCGGAGCCGTCAGAGCCATCGCCGAAACCCGTCACGATGCCGATGACATAATGGAAGCCGCCAACGAGACAGCCCATTCCGAACTTGCTGCAAGCTTATAGACTGCACCGAAATCGCCCAGCCAATATATTGAGATGAAACAGATATCGCTCGAATCCGTATTCTCGCCCACGACCACCGATACATCAGGTCTACGCACGCTCATGAAGCGCACACGCTCCATGGCAGAAATACGCCATGCCGTTGGCGAAACCGAATTTAACACCGCCTACGACTTTTTCCGCACCACTGCCGCCGAAATGGTGGAACGTGGTGACATCGACAGGGCAATATCAACTATCAATGAGATTGACTCTCTGATAACTCGCAACGGTGAAGAAGAGGGACACCTCCTCAACATCCACGCAGCGCTGATGCAGATTCTCACAGCACTCTACATAGAGAAAGGTGACAATGAGCAGGCAATGGCTACAGCCGCAGCCACCTTAAACCTCCTTGCCCAGGAGCCCAAAAGGAAGGATGAGCCTTTTCTCGCAGTGCTCGGCGCATTGCTCTACGACATAGCGCACCTGCACGGTGAGCGCAAGGAGTACAAGCAGGCTGAACGCGAGCTTGAGAAATCGCTGAAAATATTCGAACGTCTCGCCAAGACAAACCCCGAACGGTATGCCTCGGCTCACGTGATGGCGCTCAACTCAGCCACCGCCGTATACCGCAACCGTGTCAAGCAGGCTGAACTGCTTGCACACTACCAGGTAGCCACCTCCACCTACCTCCACATGATGGACTCGGGGGTAGAGGATGCCGCCGCACGACTTGTGGAATCGCTAACTTCCGAAGGCGACACGCTCGCACAGATGGGACGCCACCGCGAGGCGATACAGTACTACACCCGTGCCCTGAAGTACCTCACCAAGATGGAGACTGACTTCTCGCTCCAGCAGCTCAATCTTTCCATATCGCTCGGCGAATCGATGCTCAACATAGCGGCCATGCGCGACAAAGGGGTACACCTGCTCAACACCATGCTCCACAAGGCAACTAAAATCAATGCCTCCGAAGAGCACCGCCGCATAGTGGACAGCCTCCTCAACGCCAAGAGCCGTTCGCTCGACATACTCGGGCTGTGGCACAAGGTATTTCCCAAGTAATCACCCAAATCCAACACAATCATATCACCATGTCAACATTCGCACCCTCAAGCGCTCTCCCCAAAGTCAATGACGCCCGCATAGCCATCGTAGTGGCTGAGTGGAACGGACATATCACATTTGCCCTCGCCGACGGAGCCGTAAAATGCCTGAAGGAAAACGGATTCAAGGAAAAGGACATCACTGTAATGAATGTCCCCGGAGCAGTGGAGCTGACCTTTGGAGCCTCATCAATCATCGAGACAGGAAATTTCGACGCAGTGATAGTGATAGGATGCGTCATCAAAGGCGACACCCCTCACTTCGACTACGTGTGCCAAAGCGTGACGCAGGGCATAACAGCGCTTAACGCCGACTGCGACATCCCCGTGATATTCGGAGTGCTGACCGTCAATGACGAGCAGCAGGCTCTTGACCGCACCGGCGGAAAGGCAGGACACAAGGGTGTCGAGGCTGCCGAAACTGCCATAAAGATGATAGCATTCAACAGGGCTGTAGGCGAGCTCTAAGCTCTGCGCACCCTACCCGTTCCGCACATCCGCCACAGCTCCCACACAAGGGACTGCGGCGGCACTACCCTTTTACCATCCGACACATTATTCTATAACAACAACCTCTCCCCCTATATGGAACGCCTGATGCAATACGTGTGGCAGCATCGGTTGCTATTGCACAACGACATGACCACAGTAGACGGCAGACATATCGCCGTCATTGACCCGGGACGGCTTAACACCGATGCCGGACCCGACTTTTTCAACGCCAAGGTACGCATAGGCGACAACATGTGGGTCGGAGACGTGGAAATCCATGTCAGAGCGAGTGACTGGCACCGCCACAACCATGACGGCGACCCCGCCTATAACTCAGTGATACTCCATGTGGTGGACCGTGACGACGCCCAAATCAGGCGTCCCAACGGCGAAGTGATACCCCAGATGACTATGAACTGCGACCGGGAGTTCCACATTCGCTACCATCAGCTGGTTGACCGTGCTGACCTGGACCTGCCGTGCGCCGCAGAGATTCCGTCCATCCCGTCACTCTACCTCACCGACTGGCTCACAGGGCTCGCCTACGAACGCATGCACGCCAAAGCCGACCACATCATGGAGCTGCTGCAGGAGTATACTGGCGACTGGGAGCAGACTTGTTACATAGTGTTGGCAAGAGCATTGGGGCTCAGCACCAATTCCGAGCCTATGGAACGGCTCGCCAAGTCGCTTCCGCTACGGTTCCTGCGCAAACACAGCGACTCGCTGACCACACTCGAGGCACTATTCTTCGGTCAAGCCGGACTACTTGACAAGGCACCCGCCCACGACCCCTACGTGACACAGCTCATACGCGAGCACAGTTTCTTCGCCCATAAATTTTCGCTGCGCCCACTTCAGCCTCTGGGGTGGAAAATGGCACGCATGCGCCCACACAACTTCCCACACCGCCGCATAGCCCTCCTCGCCCTGCTCGTCAGCGGCGACTTCCGCCCTGTACACCGGATCATCGCCATGAAATCCACCGAGGAAGCCATGCAGTTCTTCACCCGCCCACTGACCGGCTATTGGGCAAACCATTTCACATTCTCACCCGGCTCCGAACGCACATACGAGACTCTGAGCAAAGCATCGGCTGCAAGCCTTATAATAAATGTGGCAGTCCCGCTGATGATAGCCTATGGCAACGCCCATGGAGACGAGGTCCTGGCACAGAGAGGTATCGAATGGCTGCAACAGCTACCGTCAGAGAACAATTCGATTGTTACCCTGTTCGGCAACGCCGGTATCAGGAGCACCAGCGCATTCACCTCGCAGGCGCTCATCCAGCTCCGTCGCAACTACTGCGAGAAAAGGAAATGCCTGTACTGCCGCCTTGGTCACCGTCTCCTCGCCACACAGGCAAAAAGGAGCCTATGAAAAAGTTCACACAATAAATCTATATTTAACTGTTTTTAACCTAATAAATGTTTGAGAGTATGTTTTTTAGGCGTAATTTTGCAAACAAATTTTATTTGAGATAGGAGTATTCATATTACACATCGTTTGGATAAAAGCCTTTAAAATCCGTTTCTAAGTCCTATGAATTTAGGTGCAAGTCTGATATCGTATATTAGATTTTCAGGTATGGTCCTCAAGAGAGGCATACTATTATTTGCAGTAACCGGTGCAGCGACAATGGCAGCATCGGCGGCTGATTCATATAATTCCACCCCCCCCTTACAAGCATATCTCGCTCACCACCAATGCGTTATATGACCTTGCCATCACTCCTGACATAGGAATGAGCATCGGGTTGGGTCGCAACATATCCCTTGCAGGCGATTTCATGTACGGATGGTGGAGCAAAACCTCGTCAGCCAGATGCTGGCGCATCACTGGAGGCAACCTTGAGGGACGCTATCACTTCACCGCCCCAGGCATGCGGGCATACTCAGGACATTACGTGGGAATCTATGCCTCCACCGTGAAATATGACTTCCGGTTCGGCGCATCGAGCGAAGGGCAGATGTCCGACGGATACAACTATGCCGCCGGCATCAGCTACGGCTACACACTTCCACTCACACAGCGCCTTAGCCTGAACTTCTCGGTAGGCATTGGGTATCTGTGGGGGCACTACATGAAATACCGACGCATTGACGAGTGCGACGTATGGCAATCCACCCATTCCCGCCGATGGTTCGGTCCTACCAAGGCAGAGGTTAGCCTGGTATGGCATATCAGCGGATTCGAATCCAAGAAAGGAGGCAAGCGATGATACGTAAAGCAGCTGACACATTATTGAGAGCAGCCACTCATGCCATCATGGCGCTGCTTGCCGTGACAGCCACCACCTCGTGCAGCCAGCGCGAATTGTGCTACGACCATGAGCACTGGGTAGACGTACACATCGATTTCGACTGGAGCAAGGCACCCGACGCAGAACCTGTGACAATGGTGGTATACTTCTTCCCCGACGACGAAGGCTCACGCTCCGACCATTCACGCTCGTTTGAATTTGACGGCAGAAACGGCGGCACCATAAGGCTTGTGGCGGGCAACTACAAAGTGGTATGCTTCAACGGAGGCACCGAGAGCCTCCTTGAACGAGGTTCCGGTTTCAGCGACCTGCATCTCACCACCGAAGGCCAGGATATACTCGCACCAATGAGAGGAGCCATGATGACCGGCGCTCCACGCCCCGACACAGGCAGAGGCGAGGAAGTGCGCCGTGCTCCCGACAGGGTATGGGCTGACGCATGCGAGAGTTTCACGGTAGTACCGGCAAAATCCGGACAAAGAGTAAAAATGACCCCTGTGGAAGCCACGACGCGCCTAACCGTCACCGTGGAAGGAGTTGAAAACCTCGAACCGGGAATCACCCTCAGCGCGGCAGTAACCGGAATGGCTGAAGCTATGACCCTGTCAGACAGGCTACCGTACGGCAAAGGCGCCACTATGCCTCTTGGTCTGGACATCATGCCTGACGGCTCCCTCTACGGCTCAATCGACATATTCGGGCACTGCCCGGAGACTTCTCTCCAGCATACACTTACCATCTACACCTCCAACCGGTATTATTTCAACTTCGATGTGACCGACAAAATCCATGAGGCTTTTACCCAGGGGCTCCATGAAGTCAATATCAGCATCGGCAACATCACCATACCGAAAACAGACCCTGATACCGGCACCGGCATGGCGCCCGACGTGGACGGATGGGACGAGGTGGTAGACGTATTTATCGAAATGGACTGACAGTCCTTAAACCAAGCACAATAAAGTGACATCTCACAAAAAAATTCGACAATAGTATCAACATAAGAAGTAACAACATCACACAATAAAAAATCACTTATCAACATGAATCTTAAAGCATTAGTAGCAGGAATGGGGTTACTCTCCATAGCAGCCTCATGTTCCGAAGATGTGACCGAGCAAATCAACACCGGTTCGGAAATTAAATTCACCACACGCATGTCACGCGCCAACATCATCAACAGCACAGCGGACTTGAAAGAATTTACAGTCTTTGCTGAAGCCGATGGCTACACCGGACTGTTCATCAACGGAGAAACAGCCACAAAAGAAGATGATTCAAACATCTATAACCTTGCAAGCACCTATCGCTGGCCTTCGGATGCGCAAAGCATTGAATTCTGGGCATATGCGCCCAAGGAACCGGCAGCAGGGACGACAATTAACATCAACGGATCCCATCAGGCAAATATTACCGGATTTGAGCCTGCCGAGTATGAGTATTCAAAGGGTAAAACAAATTCAGGAGCATCACACAACGATTTGATTGTGGCATACAGCAAGGCACTCAAATCAGAGAGCGGTTCAAGCGTATCACTCAACTTCAAGCACACACTCTCGCAGATTGAGCTCCAAGCTAAACTCGGCACCGGCAATAAAAATGATTACGCCGTCAAAATAAAGGGTGCTTGGTTCAGAAATATATATGGCAAGGGAGATATCTCATTTGACGACAACACAGACAACAAATTCATATGGGCTAATGACGGCACTAAATCACTGTATGGTTATTCCTATGACAAAGCTATCCCACTCAATCGTAATCCCACCGGACTTCTATCTGAAAGTAATGGAAAATCCGGTCTTATGGTAATACCTCAGGATATTGCACCGTGGAATATCGAAACAGACCCGGAAAATACAGGAAATGGCGCATACATCCTTATTCTCTGCCGTGTCGAGGTAACACACGAAGGCGACGAACATAACGGTGGCGACTATGTCGGAGAGGCAACAAACGGTCATATCCACCAGATGTTCCCCACTCCCGATGACGACAAGTCATTCAATGAGAATCTCTACGGCTATGTATGTGTCCCCCTCACCAATCCCGAAGGCGGATGG
The DNA here is from genome assembly GCA_958352885.1 of uncultured Duncaniella sp. Taxonomy (GTDB): domain Bacteria; phylum Bacteroidota; class Bacteroidia; order Bacteroidales; family Muribaculaceae; genus Duncaniella. The sequence continues at coordinate 138,964 of CATWQI010000003.1, read as the reverse complement.
CAGGCAGGCAAGAAATATGTGTATACGCTTGAATTCTGCGGTGCCAACAGCGGCGCAGGTCTGTACCCCCCCACCGGCGGAGACATTCCCGAAGCACCCGACGTACCTAATGGCAAAAAGCCCGGCGACCCCATCCTTGACGAACCTATCAAGTTCTCAGTAACAGTCGAAGGCTGGGACGAGACTTGGAAACCGGGTGATGGTAGCACCACAACAACCCCTGGTGACACACCTATGAGGTAGTCATCCCCCGCATATACCCATTACAAGGAATAAAACACCAAACAGCCTCTTAACTTCCATGAATCTGAAACAGGCAATAACATATAGCATATCCGTCGCAGCAGCCCTGACCGGACTCGTCATGACATCGTGCGATGACCGCATCGACGTTCCTGGAGCCGAAGGGACCGACAGCTCTGTGAAGTTTGGCGTATCAGTAGCCGAACCATGGAGCGACGGACTCGGCATAGCGTCGCGAAATGACGATGAAGTGAGAATTGAGCCTGGCGTAGTGAGTGACAACAGCCTATTTCTGGTCATCGAGGTGATGTCGCGCAACGACAGCACCGCCACTCTCAGCCCGCGCACCGCCGCAGTCGCCAGCCGGGGGACATGCATCACATCTGTCGATGGTTTCTGGAAGGGATTTGGCGTTACATCTATTCTCTCCACGGGTGACACCTACGATGCCGACACCGACGACGGGACAGGGAAACGCCTGACCGACAATGCCAAGGTATCCGCATCGGGAAGCGACTGGGTGTCACCCTGGGGACTTACATGGACCCCACGCAAAGAGACAAAATTCTTTGCCTACGCACCGTACGAAACCGAAAACGAGAATCTGAGCTACGTCACCACCGGAGCTCCCGAAGTGAGCTACACTGCGACTACAGACATCAAGAAACAGATAGACCTGATGTACTGCGCCACCGACCCTCTGACTGAAACAAAAGCAAACGGAGCCGTAAAACTGAATTTCACGCATGCCCTATCGGCGGTAAGAATCAAGACCAATGAAGGAATGCTCGCAGGCGACGTAAAAAAGATAACCGTCAGCGGTGTCTATGGATCGGGAAGCTCGAAAATCGGTTCAGGCGCATGGGAGACCTCAGGCGACAAAGCGGAATACACCTATGAGCCAGACTCCGAACTGAACATCCCCGCCAAGGGTGATGACAACTACTATGCCAAAAGTGAACAAGATATTCTAACCCGCGACCTCACCCTGCTCATGATACCACAGAAGCTTGGCGAGGATGCCACCATAACATTTGAGTTTACCGATGAATTCTCCGGAACTCACCGAGCCCTTACCGCCAAAATAGGCGGAAGCGGGAAAGAATGGGAAGCGGGAAAGCTCTACACTTACTCGCTGTCGACCTCAAACGAGATTTTCACGCCTAAATTCGAGGTTGAAATAAACTCATACGGAGCCTATAACGAAAAAAAGACTGACGCTGATGGAAATCCCACCCCTATGATTCCCGTGTCAGGCATACTTGAAAGTGTAAGCGCCAAAGCCTGGTTCCAGACAAGCGCGCTCGCCGACGACGGCACAGTCACCACAAAGAATATAAAAGCTGACTGGTGGCTGAGCTATTCCACAGGCGAAGGCGGGGCTGAAAAAGCGGATTTTCTGGCAGATGACAACGCAGACTCCACTCCCGACGCAGATGCCGACCCCGTGACAGCAGTCAGAAGCGGACGGTTAAAAATAGCCGCCCAGCCCTCCTGGCTCAAACTCCCATATACCGACGAGACAGGCTCAGCCAATGCCTACTATGACCTTTCGGGAGGGACAGAATCATCAAACTGCTATGTCATCAACAATCCCGGATATTACAAACTGCCACTTGTCTATGGCAACTCTTTAGGACACCCTGAAGTGCTGACAGGCACTGACGGCGTAGACGGTGTATGGTTTCATTTCAAAGACCATAACAACAACGAGATAACCTCTCCCTGGATTAAAGACAACAACGGCAACATACCATATGACTGCGTGCTGCTGTGGCAGGACTCTCCGGCTTTGATAACCGATGTGAAAATTGACGGGGATTATCTGACATTCCGGGCACGTCCCGAATCATTCGCTCAGGGCAATGCACTCGTAGCCGTGCGCAATGCCGAAGGAGTTATCATGTGGAGCTGGCATATCTGGGCTACAAAACCGGAGTATTATCACACAGACTACAATTTTGACGAAGGACATAAAACTATTGCACGCGTCACGAACCGTCCCTACGAGTTCGGTCGTGCCAATGTGGGCTACTGCGACCCACATGATGGCAATCCCGAGCGTACGGTGACACTGTATGCCAACTTCAGAATGCCCGACAATACCGTCAAGGCTGTAAAGGTGGGTGAATATACCCAGGAAGCCCTCCAGGAATCGATTGCCGGCGACAATACATATTATCAGTGGGGCAGAAAAGACCCAATGCTCGGCGGCATCCATACCGTAGACCACACCGAGAGTTCAATTCAAAATGAATTCGACATGCTAAACAAACGTTATTATCCGGGAATAAAACATTTCAAGAGAGCTGCAAGCAAGAAAACGTTTGCTTACACCATTGCGAATCCAAACGAATTTATACTTGGCACCCATCAATCAGCTAGTCAAACAGATGGAGCAGAGACACGCAGACACTGGCATGACGGTGGTAAAGTCATAAATGCCTGGGATGTAAATATGACTCAAGGTGTTACATCAAATCATACATTCCCTAAGGAAAAAAATTCGGCGACAGACCCGGAAAAACAATTGAAATCGATTTACGACCCATCACCAAGAGGATACCGAGTTCCACCTGTAAACGCTTTTTCCAAAATTGTAGCCTCTGATTACAACATTAACGAGCATGGAATTGACAAAGCAGGATACTTAATAGAACCTGTGGTATCCAATGGTGAAACTGTCGGCTATAATGCTGTAATTGAAGACAGTGATTCTGAAAAAATGTACTTTCCCCTTACAGGTATTCGCGATATGGGACCAAGAACAGTAACACAATACGATGAATCTTTGACATCACTACTTAATGATGAGAAATATAATTGCTGGGATTATCCGGGCTCTACTGACAACTTTAACTATACATGGGCGGCACATAAAAAAATCACATTTTTTGCCACTACATCAATTAATCATGGCAATGACGCCCAGGTTTCTATATTTTACCTTGACCACCGATATAACACCATATATTTCAACGCCAGTTCCAACAATGCCTATGGTTTTACAGTCCGTCCTGTCAAGGGTATGAGTTACGGCTACTAAGCATATCTTAAAAAACGTTTGCATGATTTCTTGCAGAACTGAAAAAAACTCCCTACCTTTGCAGTCGGAAAGCAAATTCCATCGGGGCGTAGCGCAGTCCGGTTAGCGCACCTGCTTTGGGAGCAGGGGGTCGAAGGTTCGAATCCTTTCACCCCGACACAAAAATCAACGCTGCGAGGCATACATTACAGAATGTAGCCCCGCAGCGTTGATTTTTTGCATACCTGCCAGTGGACACAATCAAAAATGGCAAAGTGCAGTGTGCCACCATTCCCCTATCCGTTTCCGCAAGAACCGCTCAGATAATAAAATGGTCTAAATCTTCATCCTCGGTATGAAGCGGAACAGAGTATATATGGCAGCCGAGAGAGCTATGGCACCGCCGATATACCCGATGTCAGCCATCGCACCACGGGTACACACCATACCCCCCACAAACGCACCACTCCCTATGCCGAGGTTGAAAATACCTGAGTAGATGCTCATTGCCACCGCCGAATTATCGGGCGCAAAAATTATTACCTCATTCTGAAACGCTATGTTGTAGACCGTGATGGCAAGTCCCCAAAGCACGCATAGTATGGCGAGTAGCCCGGGATGGATATGTGATGACGGTAGCAGCATAAGCATTATGACCGGCAGTCCGAAACATGCCGCCAGGATGACCTTGCGAGGATAACGCTGGAAATAACGCGACATGAGGTAGCTGCCAAACAGACCCGCCATACCAAACAGACACAAGGTAAGCGTGATAGCCTCCTCCTGCATGTGAACCACCTGGTACATGAAAGGCTCTATGTAACTGTAACCGGTGTAATGCCCTGTCACCATCACTGCGGTGATGAGATATATCATGAGCAGCGGACGCGAGCCAAGCACATCCTTGAGTATATGTTTGCGTGACTCCGAGGCATCCTTCTGCGGAAGCGATGGAAGAGTACGGTATAGCCCGAACAGTATCAGACCGGCAAGCACGCCGAGGGCGGCGAATGTCATGCGCCAACCCGCCAGAAGCCCGAGCACACGCCCCAGAGGGAGACCCGCTACCAACGCAATGCCTCCGCCCGCAACGAGCGCACTGAGCGCCGTAGCCCTGGAATGGTCAGCGGTGACACGCACAGCCATGGGGGGAGCGATGGACCAGAATATGGAATGCGCACACGCCACTCCGATTCTCGATGCCATAAGCGTCCAGTAGCCCTGGGCAAACACCGAGCCTATATGGCTCACGAAGAAGAGCGCCACTATCCACAGCATCAGCTTGCGGAAATCCACCCTTGAGAAATAAAGCGTGAGAGGGAGCGACAGCAACGCCACCACCCAGGCATAGATGGTGATGAGCAGACCGGCGTGAGCCTCGGTGACTCCGAAATCGGCGGCTATGTCGCTAAGAAGACCTATCGGAATGAGTTCGGACGTATTGAACGTGAAACCGGCGACAGTCAGTATAATCAGCGGGAACCAACTGCGAATCCTTTGAAAATGAATCATACAACTCTCTGTGAGACGTTTATTAAATTCCTTATTGTCCACCCCCGGAGGGATCAGCGGGGTGTAAAACACCCGTAGGACCTAAAACGATATCTTTAATCCTTAGAAAACGGCTGCAAAGTTACTTCATTACTCCGAATTAACGCATTACTTAAGCAAAAAATATTATCTTTGCGGAAAAGATAAATACCACGCCATGAAACTATTCACCGTATTTCTTTCAGCCACGATGGCAGCCATGGGACTCCAGGGAGCCGCAGAAGACACTCACGATGCCGTATTTTCCGATTTCAGCTATCATGTCACAGCACCCGACACCACAGCAGGAGCAGGCACGCCCATGATAGCCGGATGCTATCCCGACCCGTCGATAGTACGCGTGGAGGATGACTATTTCCTTGTCAACTCGTCGTTCGCATTCTTCCCCGGCGTGCCTATCTGGCACAGCACAGACCTGAAAAACTGGGAAAGGCTCGGGTATGTGCTTAACCGGCGGGAACAGCTCGACCTGCCCGACGGACTGCGGATATCGGGCGGAATCTACGCCCCCGACATCTCCTACAATCCACGCAACGGACTGTTCTACATGATAACCACGTTGGTTGACAACGGCGGCAATTTCTATGTCACCTGCACTGACCCGCTGATCGGCGACTGGAGTGACCCGGTGTGGCTACCTGAAGTGGGAGGGATAGACCCGAGCATACTGTTTGACACAGACGGCAGAGGATATATAGTGAACAACGACGCCCCCGAAGGCGAACCGCTCTACGAGGGACACAGGGCCATCCACATCCACGACTTCGACTGGAGACGCAGCAAGGTGGACGGGAAGTCGAAAGTCATAGTCAACGGCGGGGTTAACATAGACGACAAGCCGGTGTGGATTGAAGGTCCGCACCTTTACCATATCGGTGACAAATATTTTCTCATGTGTGCGGAAGGGGGCACCGGTCCCGACCACAGGGAAGTGATATTCAGTTCCGACAGCCCCAAAGGTCCGTTTGAGCCATGCGCCATAAACCCGATACTCACCCAGCGCGACCTCTCCCCTGCCCGTCCCGACCCCGTGACATGCGCCGGACACGCCGACCTTGTGGAGGACAAGGACGGCAACTGGTGGAGCGTATTCCTCGGAGTGCGCCCGTACAACGCAGCCGGTCATGACATAATGGGACGCGAAACGTACATCCACCCTGTAAAATGGACCAATGGACAACCGGTCATAACCGAGCCGGGCGAAACACTGTCGCCAAAATCGCAACAAGAGCGGCAATCAGCTCTCTGGACCGCCGACGGACTGGTGAAAGAAGCATTTTTCATCCGCAATCCGCAGCCTGATTTCTACACTGTGGATTCAGCCGGCACACTCCGCCTCAAAGCCCTCCCGACAGGAATCACCGACCGAAAATCGCCTGCCGCAATAGGACTTTGGGCAACCGAAAACGCCTTCGAAATCACCACTACACTAAAGGAATTTTTACCGGCATCACCCGACCATATAGCAGGTTTGGTACTGTTTCAGGATGACAATTGCAACATACTGTTAGGCAAATCGTTGGACACCGACGGGACACCCTGCGTCAAGCTCGTGGCACGCAGCAAAGGAGCAATCACCCACATAGCTTCGCACCGTCTGCGCTCCCACCTCTCGCAACTCAGGCTCAAGATAGTGGCGGACGGGAAGGGCGAATACCGTTTCTTTGCCGCCGAGAACACTGAAGAATATGCCCCTGTCGGCACCCCGGTCCCCGCCTCAAACCTCAGCACCTCAACCGCCGGGAATTTCACCGGCACAATGGTCGGAGTCTATGCCTCGGCGAAAAAATAGAGCTAAAAATTTCATAGATTGTGGAATATGTATTAATTTTGCACATGTAATAAACCGGGCTCTGATTTTTCGGAGCCACTTAAATCAAAAAACAGACTCACATAACAATGGCAAATAACAAGCCCCAAGACGAAAACCGTACCTCAATCGACGAGGTAAACGACACCCTTACCGGCATCAGCGAAAAGGTACAGAACAATCCTAAAATCATCATTTGGTCATGCGTGGCTGTAGCTGCAGTCGTAGCTGCAATCCTTATATATGTCTATGCTGTCCGCCAGCCCGGACAGGCTTCAGCAAACCAGGCTCTCGGTCAGGCAGACATCGAGCTCCTGATGGGCAACGACTCAATAGCTCTTGCCAAATACCAGCAGGTGGCTGACAATCACGGCTACGACGCAGGCAACCTCGCCAACCTCAACGCAGCTATACTCCTCTACAAGCAGAAGAAATATGACGAGGCTATTCAGTACCTCAACAACTACTCTTCATCCGAAAGCATCATCGGCGCTTCAGCCAAGTCACTCGAAGGCGACTGCTATGTCAACCTCCAGAAGTATCCTGAAGCAATCGACTGCTTCAAGAAGGCTGTGAAAATATCCGACAACAATCCCCACTACACTCCCGCTTTCCTCCTCAAGGAAGCTACCGTGTACCGTGAGATGAAGAACTACAAGGAGGAAGCTGCCGTTTACGAGGAAATCATGAAGAATTACCCCAACTACGGCGCTGAAATCGGCATGGATATTCAGAAATACCTCGACCGCGCAAAGACAGCCGCAGCGAAGTAATCAAATTCTTTCTGATATAACCTTTTAAGAGGATGGAAATTTTTTATTTTCATCCTCTATTTTAATTAATATGATTAGTATTTCTATTATCATTCCGGTTTTTAACGCTGAGTTATATATAGAACGTTGCCTTAACTCTATTGTCTCACAAACCTACTCAGGGAACATAGAGTGTGTAATCATCGATGATTGTTCCACCGACAGCAGCGCCGAGACGGCAGCCGAGATAATCGGAAGATACTCCGGCACGGTGAAATTCCACATCATCAGACATAGCAGCAACCGTGGATTGTCAGACGCACGAAACACCGGCATAGAAGCTTCAACCGGTGACTATATCCTTTTTCTCGACAGTGACGACGAGCTCTCAATCCATGCCTTATCGCTAATGGCAGATGAAGTCAGAAAGCACCCGGGAGTTGACATCGTGGCAGGCGAATATTACCTGTGCCGCAATTACGCCGCCTACCATTCCCGCCATACTCTGCCGTATGTGGAAGGTCTTCAGGCATGCAGAAGAGAACTGCTGCGCGAGGGCACCCTGCTCGATACCGCCCACAACAAACTGGTGCGCCGAAATCTTATAACCGACAACAAACTCCGCTTCCGCACCGGAATATATCACGAGGACAGCCTATGGCGATGGGACTGCGCAAAAGTAGTGAAATCCATAGTATTCCTCAGCAAACCCACCATGGTTTATTTCAACAACCCCGGCTCGATAGTAAACCGCCCCACCCCGAAGCATCTCACCGACTCCCTGGAAATAATAGAGACAAAGCTCCTAACCATTGACACTGCCGACATGCACCCGCAGCTTCGCAACATAGCAACCCATCTCGCATCAATCCTCGCGTCCCCCCGCCTTGCCGGTGAAGCCGGAACCGCCGACAATGACGAAACAAGTGTACGCATCAACAGACTCATATCCCGGACAGGAAGGAAAGCCATCGCCGCCGTGAGCCTGCGTGCCGTGGCTGCAATCGCAATAATCAGACTTGGAAAACTCACCGGTTCGCCCTTCATGCACCGCCTTGCAGCACGCACCGCACGCAGGATAGCGGCACTGTAAAAATTTTGACGCAATCACGGTGAATACATAAGTAATTTTCGTAAATTTGCATTCATAAAAAAATCAAAACCATCCAAATCAGAGTTATATATGGCAACAACATTGGTTAACACCGACTTCAATTTTCCCGGTCAGACCGCAGTCTATCATGGTAAAGTGCGTGACGTCTATACCATCAACGACGATATCCTCGTCATGGTAGCCACCGACCGCATCTCGGCATTCGATGTAATCCTCCCCAAAGGCATACCTTACAAGGGACAGGCGCTCAATCAAATCGCAGCCTCATTCCTGGACGCTACCGCCGACATCGTGCCCAACTGGAAGCTCGCAGTGCCCGACCCTATGGTCACAGTAGGCTACCGTTGCGAAGGTCTGCGCCTGGAAATGATTATCAGAGGCTATCTCGCCGGCAGCGCATGGCGTGACTACAAGAACGGAATGCGTGAACTCTGCGGCGTGAAACTCCCCGAAGGAATGGTGGAAAACCAGCGTTTCCCGGAACCCATCATCACCCCGACCACCAAGGCTGACGAAGGCCATGACGAGAACATCTCGCGCGAAGAGGCGATAGCCCAAGGCATAGTCACCGAGGAGCAGTTTGACACCATGGCAGCCTACACCCGCGCCCTATTCAAGCGCGGCACTGAAATGGCAGCCGAAAAGGGTCTTATCCTTGTCGACACCAAGTACGAGTTCGGTCTCCGCGACGGCAAAGTGATACTCATTGACGAAATCCATACCCCCGACTCCTCACGTTACTTCTACGCCGACGGCTACGAGGAACGCCTCGCCAAGGGTGAGCCACAGCGCCAGCTCTCCAAGGAATTTGTACGCGAATGGCTTATGGCCCACGACTTCATGGGCAAGGCCGGTCAGCAGGTTCCCGAGATGACCGATGAGTTCTGCGAAGAAGTTTCCGAACGCTACATAGAGCTCTACGAACACATTACAGGCAAAGAATTTGTCAAGGCTCCCGAAGAGAAGCTTGACGAACGCATAGCCACCAACGTGCTCGACTGCCTCAACACACTCAATCCCTGAGACCACAGACCGATGCAGGTAGAGAACGTCAATCCATACGACGACACCCGCCACAAGAGCGAACAGGTAAGGGAGATGTTCGACTCCATAGCTCCCGCCTATGACTTCATGAACAGAGCCATGACATTCGGCATCGACAAGCTATGGCGACGCTCTGCGGTGAAGCTGCTTGCCGGTGAGCGTCATGACGACATACTCGACATTGCCACCGGCACAGGCGATCTCGCCATACTGCTGGCGCGCAAACTCGACCCGCTCACAGTGGTCGGGGTCGACCTCTCGTCAGGCATGGTGGAAATAGGCAGAAAGAAAGTCACCGCAGCCGGGCTTGACGATGTGGTCACACTCGGCATAGGCGACTGCCTCCAGCTGCCGTTTCCCGACGCCTCGTTTGACTGTATCACCTGCGCCTACGGAGTCCGCAATTTCCAGAACCTCCCAGCAGGCTACCGTGAAATGCACCGGGTGCTCCGCCCCGGAGGCGTGGCAGTCATACTCGAACTGTCCACACCCCGCTCGGCGCTTGTAAGGCCATTCTACAACCTGTATACCCGCCATGTCATACCTGCGGTGGGTCGGATGGTCTCAAAAGATGTAAGGGCCTACAGCTATCTTCCGGAGTCGATAGCCGCTGTGCCTCAAGGACCGGAAATGACAGGCATAATCGCAGCAGCCGGATTCAGCGAGGCAAAATATATCCCGATGACATTCGGGACCTGCACCATATACGTCGGTCGCAAATAAATCATATACTGTTCACTCTCACTAAATTCCCTATAAAAAGATGGAAAACAAACCCAAAGAAATACAGATACAGCTCCCTCCTGAAGTGGCTAAAGGGATCTACTCCAATCTGGCAGTGCTGTCACACGGTGCCAATGAATTCTTCATCGACTTCATCACCATGTCACCCAACACACCTCAGCCCACAGTGCAGTCACGCATTATCATGACACCCGAGAACGCCAAGAACCTTCTTGCAGCTCTGATGGACAATGTGCGCCAGTACGAGGCTACCTTCGGTGAAATACGCCAGAAACGTCCCGTAAACCCCGGGCACAACGGCAACGGAGGCGGAGGGGAAATACCCAACCCCTTTATAATGGGAGGCAAAGCCTGACAACCGTCCGTCACGGATTGGGACAGCAGAGCCAGAATCTGAAACATACTCTTAACCACCACAACTGAATGATTCCCAACAACTTCACCATCTACAATACACTGAGCCGCACCAAGCAGCTCTTCAAGCCGATACACGAAGGACGTGTGGGCATGTACGTATGCGGTCCCACCGTCTACGGTGACGGGCATCTCGGACACGCACGTCCCGCCATCACCTTTGATATCCTGTTCCGCTACCTGAAGCACCTCGGCTACAAGGTGCGCTATGTACGCAATATCACCGATGTGGGACACCTGGAACACGATGCCGACGACGGAGAGGACAAGATAGCAAAGAAAGCCCGCCTGGAGCAGCTCGAACCGATGGAAGTGGTGCAATATTATCTCACACGCTACCACAAGGCGATGGAAGCTCTTAACGTGCTCCCCCCTTCGATTGAGCCTCATGCGTCAGGTCACATAATCGAACAGATTGAGTACATCAAGAAGATTCTCGACAGCGGATACGCTTACATCTCGGACGGCTCGGTATACTTCGATGTGCCGAAGTACAACAGCGAGCACCCCTACGGCAAACTGTCGGGACGAAATGTAGAGGAACTCCTCTCTACCACCCGTGCCCTGGACGGTCAGGAGCAGAAGCACAACCCCGCTGACTTTGCCCTGTGGAAAAAGGCGGCTCCCGAGCATATCATGCACTGGCCCTCCCCCTGGAGCGAAGGATTCCCCGGATGGCATCTCGAATGCTCCACCATGGGCGAAAAATACCTTGGCGAGTCATTCGATATACATGGCGGCGGCATGGACTTGATGTTCCCGCATCATGAGTGCGAGATAGCACAATCTGTAGCCCACAACGGTCACGACACCGTGAACTACTGGATGCACAACAATATGATAACCATCAATGGCAAGAAGATGGGCAAGTCGCTGGGCAATTTCATCACTCTTGACGAATTCTTCACAGGCTCGCACCCGCTGCTCGAACAGGCTTACAGCCCGATGACCATACGATTCTTCATCCTCCAGGCTCATTACCGCGGCACTGTCGACTTCTCCAACGAGGCACTCCAGGCTTCCGAGAAAGCTCTCAACCGCATGCTTGAAGGCTATCGCCGCCTCCAGGAGCTAAAGCCCTCGGACACATCAACAATCGACGTGACCGGCATACGCGGCAAGTGCTATGAGGCTCTTGACGATGACATGAACACTCCGATGGTCATAGCACATCTCTTCGACGCGCTCCGCCTTGTGAACATGGTAAAGGACGGCAAAGCCACTGCCACACAGGCTGACATCGACGAGTTGAAATGGGTATTTGACACATTCCTTGTGGATATTCTCGGCATACGCACCGAAATAGCAGGAGGCGCTGACAATTCTGCCGCCATGCGCCCGTTTGAAGAGGCGGTAGATCTGCTCCTTGAAATGCGTGCCAAGGCAAAAGCCAACAAGGACTGGGCTACATCCGACCTCATACGTGACCGCATGGCAGCCATAGGGTTCAACGTCAAGGACACCAAGGACGGTGTAGAGTGGTCATTAGGTTCCTAAATATGATGCCACATGAACGCTGAGACGCTTCTGCATCCCAACTATTTTCTAAAACTCGCCCACTCCCTGTTGTCTGACTGGGGAGTGGGTGTCGAGTATCTTGCCCTGTGCTCCACACTGCTCGTCACGGCAGGTCTGATAATCGTCATAGCCCTTTTCTACTCCGTTATTTCGCGCCTCGTGTTCCCGCAGATAGCAATCTTCGTAGAGAAGAGCAAAAACAAATGGGACGACGAAATCCTCGCTCCGCCCATACTCCGCGTAATCTCGGAGCTACTCTGCGTGCTGCTGCTCAAAAGCATGCTCCCGGATGCATTCGCCTATTATCCAGGATGCGCCTCCATAGCGGCTCTGTGCTGCCGATTGCTGCTGGTGTGGACTATAATACATCTCGTCAACAGGCTGCTTGTGGCGCTCGACAACATCATAGAACACAGCAGCCAGTCAGCAAGGGCATCCACTCTCAAGGGTATACGCCAGATGCTCCAGGTCATCACCATCTGCGTGGGAATAGTAATCACCATATCCATTCTTGCCGACAAGAACCCGCTTATAATAGTATCTGGTCTCGGAGCTGCGGCCACAGTGCTGATGCTGGTGTTCAAGGACTCCATAATGGGGGTGGTGGCAGGCGTACAGCTCACGCTAAACGACATGCTTCGCCCGGGTGATTGGATATCAGTACCGTCACGCAACATCAACGGCGTGGTACAGGAGGTAGGACTCAACACTGTCAAGGTACAGAATTTCGACATGACCATTGTCACTGTGCCACCCTACGCCCTGGTAAGTGAATCGTTCCAGAACTGGCGAGGGATGTACACGGCTCACGGAAGGCGTATAATGCGCTCTGTCACCATAGATGTCAACACAGTGGAGTTCTGTACGCCTGAGATGATTGAGGCGTTCAGAAACGAGCCATGGGGCAAGGAACTCGATCCGGCAAAGCAGTATGTCAACCTTACTGTGTTCCGCATGTATCTCGAGCACTATATATCCCGTCTCCCTTCGCTCGTTCTAAGCAAAAAACATCCTAAAGGAAAGCAGGAAAGGAGCAGGGAAAAGGGTGCGTCAATCCTCTATATGGTACGCGAACTCGAACCGACCCCCTACGGCATACCGGTGGAAGTATACATGTTCACCTCCCACACGGCATGGAAATCGTACGAGATGACTCAGGCGGAAATAATGGACCATATCCTCGCTTCGGTATCACGCTTCAACCTGCGTGTCTACCAGGCTCCGTCGGGCTATGATGTGCTACATATACAAAATCAAACGAGAAGATGATTCACATCGTCTTCTCGCTTAGATAATAAACCAATCATTATCACATTTCTTGCAATGGAAAAAGTAATTTTGCTATGTACTTATAAAACGAGCGACACGCAGGATAGTTCACAGAAATATTGAAAAAATCCTATTATTTTTAAAATTTTTTGCCAACCTCCTGAATTTTAGCTAACTTAGCAGTCAGTAAAAATCTGACCGTTTTATGTGATTTAACCTTAGTTAAGTAATCCGTGCAACAAAGTGGCACGGCACACATGGTAAATTTGCATTACTAATCAAAATTGTATCAAATAACAGACAAAACATATTACCACAATGGCAAAGAAAGAAACCGCAGCAAAGGGCACCAAAGAGAAAGAACTCGACCCGGCAAAGGCAAAGCTCAACGCTCTTGCACAGGCTATGGGTAACATCGAGAAGAATTTCGGCAGAGGAGCCATAATGAAACTTGGTGACGAGAATATAGAGGATGTGGAGGTGATACCCACAGGTTCAATCGGTCTCAACTACGCTCTCGGCGTGGGCGGATATCCCCGCGGGCGAATAATCGAGATTTTCGGTCCGGAATCATCAGGTAAGACAACCCTCGCCATCCATGCTATAGCCGAAGCCCAGAAAGCTGGTGGCATAGCAGCTATAATCGATGCCGAACACGCCTTTGACCGTTTCTATGCCGAGAAACTCGGTGTGGATGTCAACAATCTGCTTATGGCTCAGCCTGACAACGGCGAACAGGCACTCGAGATAGCGGAGCAACTTATCCGCTCTTCAGCAATTGATATTCTCGTGGTCGATTCCGTAGCGGCTCTGACTCCAAAGAGCGAGATTGACGGCGACATGGGCGATAAGAATGTGGGTGTACACGCACGACTCATGTCGCAGGCAATGCGTAAGCTCACAGGCACCATAGCGCGCACCAACACCACATGTATCTTCATCAATCAGCTCCGTGAGAAAATCGGTGTGATGTTCGGTCCGTCAGAGACCACAACCGGTGGCAACGCATTGAAATTCTATGCATCCGTGCGTATCGATATCCGTTCCAGCACATCCATCAAGGATGGAGATGACGTGCTCGGAAGGCTCACCAAGGTGAAAGTGGTCAAGAACAAGGTAGCTCCCCCCTTCAAGCGTGCCGAGTTTGACATTATGTTCGGAGAAGGCATATCCCGCAGCGGAGAGATTGTGGATTTGGGTGTAGAGCTCGGAATCATCAACAAGAGCGGCTCTTGGTTCTCATACAACGGCTCCAAACTCGCCCAGGGACGCGATGCCGCCAAGCGTGTGATACTCGACAATCCGGAACTCGCCGAAGAGCTTGAAGAGAAAATCATGGAAGCCCTCAAGGAGACAACTCCCGGCAAAAAGGGTAAGAAAGCCGCAGCACCGGCTAAGAAATCATCAGCCAAGGAGGAAGATGATGCCAACGACGACGACCTCAAAGCACTTGACGACGCAGCACCTGCCGACCTATTCGACGACGCTGACCTGCCCGACGATTTCTCCATCGAGGAGGACATCTAAGAATTGGTATCCGATATAAATAAGCCACACATGGACTGTGCAGATTATGGACACAGACCATGTGTGGTTTATTTTATTGCCTTTGAATGTCAGAGAAGAATCAATATATCTCCTTTGCAATCTTACGTACCGATTCCGATGCCATAAGAGTGTAGAAATGCAAGCTCGGAACCCCGTGTGCTATAAGGTCGCGGCACTGGCTTATGCACCATTCCACACCGACTGCTTTCACCTCCTCGTCAGTAACACATTTACGCAACTCGGAGGCAAATTCCTCAGGGATATCAGAACGGAATATCTTAGGAAGCACCGTAAGCTGGTTTTTAAAGACCACAGGCTTGATTCCGGGGATAATCGGAACATTTATACCTTCGGCACGGCAACGCTCGACAAACGCAAAATATTTGGCATTGTCAAAGAACATCTGCGTGACAAGATAATCAGCCCCGTTTGCCACCTTCTCCTTGGCGTAGCGGATATCCGACTCCATGTTAGGCGCCTCTTCATGCTTCTCCGGATAACATGCCATTCCGTAGCTGAACGGAGTGGCATTGGCCTCAAACCGCTCACCGTCGGCGTAAATACCATTATTGAAATCATTCACTTGACGCTGGAGATCGGTGGCATGCATGTTCACAACCTTGGGATCGGTGGAAATCTCAGCACCCTTGGCATCCCCTCTCAGCAACAGCAGGTCATGCACGCCGAGGAAGTTAAGGTCAATCAGCGCATACTCAGTCTCGTCACGGGTGAATCCCTTACAGATAATATGTGGCACAGCAGTGATACCATACCTGTTCTGTATGGCGGAAGCTATGGCGACTGACCCCGGGCGCTTGCGCATCTTCTGACGCTGGAAACTGCCGTCAGGCATCTCTTTGAATATCACCTCGCTGCGATGGGACGTTATGTTGATATATTTAGGATCGAACTCGCGGAGCTTGTCAATGATTCCATACACCTTTTCGATGCTGTTTCCTTTAAGAGGCGGTAGAATCTCGAACGAGAACGCTGTACGCCCCTCATTGCTCCTAAGATGGTCTATAACTCTCATAATTACATACTTATTTTAGACATTCACAAATCATGAACCCTCCATGCCCTGCAAAATTACGAAAAATCATCAATTTGTGAGCCAGATAATCCCTATTATTTCCATAATTCATTCTTTCCGATCAATTTCGGACACACACGGTTGAACAGAAGTATTATAGGATAAAGAAGCAAAGTAGTGGCTACAAGCATCACAATTCCACCTATCACGTCGGGCGTACCGCCTATCACTCTGTGATATATCAGCAGAAGCAGCGTAAGTATTATCTCATGCATGCCGAGAACTATATAGGAATTCTGACCGTAAAACTTCAGAAACCGCAACGCCGGAAGGGGTGATATATATTTCAACAGATACACCATGAACAGAATCAAGGCAAAGATTTCGATATAATTCACCATTTCAACCAATAATGTGCCGGCTTCCGCAAGCGGTTTCAATTGCCAGCAGACAAGAAAAACGACAAACCCTGTCAAACCTGTGAGTAAGGATGCGATCCTCCCCTTTTCGCATTCTATTACCGAAAGCAGCTCCTTTCCGTACAGATAACCGAATGAATAGAATGCAAAATACCTCAGACACCGCCCCCACATAAACAGAGTAGGCACATCATAGAACCAAAGTATGTCCGCCAACGAAATCGCCACGGCTACAACGGCAATCCATATCTTCGGGATGGAAATCCTGACAAGAAAATAAAGCAGGAACTGAAGATTGACCAAAGCAAATATAAACCAGAGAGGAGGATTAATCACAAAACTCGCATGCCCCTTATACAGTCCGAACAGGCTGAATATCGTTGAAAAATCAAATGTGGAAATATCCCTGCCGGATACAACCCACAGGCAGATATAATACAGATAATATATCAGATAGAAGAGCACAAACGGGACAAGCAATGTGTTGACTTTCTTCTTAAGAAATGTCACGAAACCGTAAGGGCGGAAAAAGATACCCGAAACAAAGAAGAACAGAGGTATCCTGAACGAGAACTCCACAAATTCCGGGTGAACTGTGTGATACCATACCACCCACAGGATTGTAAGACCCTTAAGGTAGTCGATGTAAACGATTCTTCTCTTTACCAGCTTTGGTTCGGACATAACTGTTGATTCTCCCATTCAGACTGACTATTTCCTTTATCTTAAAAAAATCCTTTTGGCAAGTCCAAGCAGTCGCAATCTTATAAGCGTATGCAATCCGGTTTCTCCTACAGATGAACTTTTGTGTGCTGCAAAAGCCTTCTTTACAAGCGTTTTTCCGAGGTATCCGAGAGGGGTACTGAAATCATTTATACGCATATATCTCAAGGTCACAGCCAGATATTGCGGGTATACAAATCTGTGTATTTCATTCTCCAAGGATTTATCAAACCAATCCAGCATCTCCCGGTGGAGAATCATATAGTTGTCGTAAATGTCAGTTGCCACACGTCCTGACTCAGTGCCGGCTCTATGTATGTAATTATATAATGGCTCAGAAATAAATCTGACAGACGAGCAGTGCTTGATATAATTAAATACAAAATCTATATCCTCCAAAGTCTTGATATTCTTGAAGCGGAGATTATTGTTCCTGATTATTTCAAGGCGGAATAGCTTATTACATGGTGAATTCATTATTCCGTTCCTAAACAATTCAATAAAATTCCGGTTATTGCTTAAGTGTTCACATCTGACATTATCTTCCGTCTGTATCACCGGATTGTTTGTATTGCCACCATAGATATGTTTTATTGAGGATACCACAAAATCCTCATTACAATCATACATTTTTGATATGTATTTTTCCTCTACCATATCATCGCTATCTACAAAAGCTAAATATTCGGAATCCTGTGAGCAATGCTCTATTCCAAAATTGCGTGTCGATGCAGGTCCGCCGTTCCCTTTTGTATACACACGAATCCTGTCTGACTCATAACTTCGGCATATCTCCAGACTATTGTCCGTCGAACCGTCATCAACAAGAATTATCTCTATATTCGGATAGTCCTGCGCAAGCAGTGAATCCATACATCTCGGCAAATACTCTGCAACATTGTATACCGGAACAACTATTGAGACCAATGGTGTTGTCATTTCTTATACTTTATTATCTCATTTTCAGATAGAGTGACAATGCTAAAGCCTGCTTACTCAATATCAACGTTTTCAAAACTTTAGGAGCTTGTATCAGATTGGAATTTGCATTAAGGAAATCCCAGTCTGCCACATGACCAAATAGCCTTCTAATCCCCTTTACAGAGGCATATATATTGCTCTTACGTGTTATTGCCACTACAGAGTCAGATATAATGAAGAATAAGCGATGAGCCAATAATTGCCTTACAGGTAATGACGTAAACCCTCTGGAAACAAACAGGCTCCTAAGTTTATTCCAATAATCCAGCTCGGAGACATAACTGTGATTCAGTTTCAAAACACTCAGGCTGTCTGACAAACCTCTCCTATAAAAATACCCACTAAAATCTCGGAACGTCTGCCCTACAACGCTCTCCAGGCAAGCTTTGATATACTTGCCGGTATTATAGACTGGCACTATGACAGATATCATATTAGTGTTTTAAGGCTGTTTAGAGTATAGTCGTATCTTATATCACAATAGTTAGGTTTCCGGCTTGTGTCACAGCGATTATACCGGCGAAGCTATGGCGTGGAGATAGAGAGGAGCTTCAGGACCGATATTGAATATCAGGTCGAGAATGGAAAGTCCGGGGATAAATCCGAGTTTATCCGCCCTGACCTGATAATACTCCGGGATAATATGGGACGACGCAGCACATGCCTGCTCCTGCATATCTGCATTACTATCTCCGGAAGGCGCAGGCGAAAGAGTGAGTATACGGCGTATCTCATTATCCCAGGCGAGGGCAAGTGACGATAGCGACGGATAGCGATCCACCACTCCGACAGTGAGCATAGGGAGGAATCTGTCTATGTAAAACTCAAAGTATGGAGTGCGTCCGTATGCGCTTTCAAGAGCTACCCGATGGACATCCCACCAGGCACCATGCGTGGATACCCGTATATCAGACCAACGGCACGAAGAACTCTCAGGCTTTGCCACCGGAACAGTGAGCTGCAAGCTGCCCCTTGTGTCGGCAATGGTGAAACGGTGGGCATCCTTCTCACGCTTGTCAAACCGCTTTTCCCAATCATGGACATAATTCCCGTACAGCCAAGCCTGAGCATAGTGACCCACCGAGGCGCATAGCCTCGGTGGCATTACCAAAATTTTGTCCGGATAGAGTATAGGGCGCATATTCTCTGCAGTCGCTTTATGATTTAAGTAATTCCTTACTCCTGATTAAGGGTTTCCTTGTCGGGATTGGCATCACGGAATATACGGTTCCAGCGTATGCCCCCGTCAAACAGCGACCTGTCCTTGTCAAAGGATATGAGCACCCGTTCGGGACGACCCACTATATGGTCCTCAGGCACAAGTCCCCAGTATCGGGAATCAAGAGAGTTGTCGCGGTTGTCACCCATCATGAAATAGTAATCCATCTTGAATGTGTATGTATCGGCAGGCTTGCCGTCGATATATACCACACCGTCCTTCAGCTCGGCATCGTGATTGCCTTCATAATCGCGGATTACACGGCCGTATATCTTCCATGCCTGCGGTGTGAGACGGAGTTTAGCACCCTTTTTCGGAATCCATATCTCGCCGTAATCGGCACGGGTCCATGAATCTGCCACTCCGTCAGGATATAGCATATCACCCTGCGGTGCGGGGACCTTCATTACCTTGGCTACCGATTTGTCATCCTCAAGCTGCTTGACCATAGCCGCCGTAAGCGGAGCCACATAAACAGCGGGCACCGAACCATCCTCGTTAACTGCGAATCCGAGTGTCTTTAGTCCGGGGATATCGGATGGAGTAACAGGAACCTCGTGACGGTCGTCAACAGCGACACCCAGAGCATCCCACTGCGCATCAGACATGCGTCCCTGCCGGAGCTGGAAATAATAGTTGAATTGCACGTTTTCAGGTTGCTTCTGGGGCTCTCCGTTTATGTAAATCACCCCGTCAACAATCTTGAGTCTCTCGCCCGGAAGACCGACCGCACGCTTAACGTAATTCTCACGCCTGTCCACCGGACGGTATATCACTTCGCCGAAGGTCTGCGGATTGTCAAGTATAGTCTGCCTTCCATACATTTTCACCAGAGTATAGTAGTCGGGATTCTGCACCTTAAGAGCCACGGTGTCGCCTGCGGGAAAATTGAACACCACGATATCATTTCGCTCCACATTGCCGAGACCGGCGAGGCGATGATACTTCCACTGCGGATTCTCAAGATATGACTTGGTGTTGAGTATCGGGAAGGTGTTCTGCACGAGAGGAAAATGAATGGGGGTATTAGGCACTCTCGGTCCGTAAGCCATCTTGTTTACCCAAAGATAGTCGCCAACGAGGAGTGACTTTTCGAGCGAGGAGGAGGGTATCTGATAATTCTGTCCGATGAAAGTGAACACGAAGTACACCAGCACCAGCGCATAGACTATGGCGTCAACCCAGCTCATCACGCCGCGAACCGCCGCACTCTTTGATTTCTTCCACCAGGTGAGAGGTATATAGCCGGTAATGTAGATGTCAAACAACAGAAACCAGAAGAGTGCCACCCACCAGTTGCCGAGCCATGCCACCCAAAGGAAAAAGATGACTGACACTATGCCGAAACGTATCCAGCGTGACCGCTTGTTCTCAGTCACACGACGCATGAAATTGTTCATGACAGCATCTCCTCCATCATTTGGTCAATAGTAAATATACCCTTTTTGCCGGCAAGCCATTCGGCAGCCATAACTGCGCCGAGAGCGAACCCGTCGCGCGACTTGGCGCTGTGAGTTATCTTTATGCTGTCGACAGGAGAGTCCCAGAGCACGGTATGGATACCCGGCACCTCTCCACGGCGGTAGCTGACCACAGGAAGCTCATCGGAATCGGCAGCCTTCACTGTTATTGTCTCAAGCTTCTCATCGGCTGTCGGGGCATCGCTGTCAGCATTCACCATACCGGCGTCAACCCATTTGGATATGCGTTCATTCTCCGAGATGATACCCTCGGCAAGAGTGATTGCGGTGCCTGAAGGATGGTCGAGTTTATGCACATGGTGTGTCTCGGACATGTAAGGCGTGTACTGTGGGAGCTTGCTCATCAGGCGTGCAAGACGACGGTTGATGACATTGAATATGTTCACGCCGATACTGAAATTGCTCGACGCAAGCAGTGCGCTTCCTGCCTCGGCGACGCACTTCTCCACATTCTCTTTCTCGGCAGCCCAACCTGTGGAGCCGCACACCACGGGCACTCCGTGGGATGTGGCACGCACCACATTGCCGGGAGCTGTGGCAGGTGTGGTAAACTCGATAGCGACATCGGCTGAGGCAAACGCATCGCCATCCATGTCGGCAGTATTGTCGGCATCAATGACTGACACTATCTCATGGCCTCTGGTGAGGGCTATGCGCTCTATGGCATGCCCCATTTTTCCATATCCTATAAGGGCGATTTTCATATTCAATAGGAAATTTTAGAGCAGACTGCTTAATTGCCGCCCGCATAATCCGCAAAGTTACAATTTTTTTTTAACTTTGGGGGTACGAATGTTGAATTTGGCATCAGGCTTTTCCGATACCAAGTCCAACAGGGATTGAACGACTCACCACCAACAACAGCAAAGATGAAAAAGATAGTCATTATAGACGGATATGTCGCAAACAGCGGCGACTTGTCTTGGGACAGACTCAGAGAGTCTGGCGAGCTGACTGTATATGACCGCACGGAGGCTGCGGATGTAATAGAACGTTCCAAGGGGGCATGGGCCATACTCACCAACAAGGTGCTCTATACAGCCGACATTCTCGAGCAGCTTCCCGAACTGAAATATATAGGAGTGCTTGCCACCGGATACAACAATGTGGATATCGATGCCGCACGCAGGCTCGGAATAACAGTCACGAATGTGCCGGCTTATTCTACCGATTCCGTAGCCCAGATAGTATTCGCCCACCTGTTGAACATGACTAACGACATCCGGGACTACGCCGAATCCGTTGAGCGTGGCGAATGGGGAGCGTGCGCTGATTTCAGTTACCGTTTGCGTCCGTTTGACGAGCTTGCGGGTAAGACGATGGGAATTATAGGATTCGGAAACATAGGGAGCCGAGTGGCTAAGATAGCGCAGGCGTTCGGCATGAAAGTCATCACCACATCAGGCAGACTGCTCCCCGAAGGGGTGGAGAGAGTAACCCTCGACAGACTGCTTGGTGAGAGCGACGTGGTATCGCTCAACTCCGCCCTTACTCCCGAGACAAAAGGGATAATAAACCGCGACACCTTGTCGAAAATGAAAACCGGTGCAATGCTCATCAACACATCCAGGGGTCCGCTGGTCGATGAAGAGGCTCTTGCCGAAGCGCTGCGAAGCGGTAAAATCGCCGCAGCCGGCATCGACGTACTATGCCAGGAACCACCACGTGAAGGCTCACCGCTCATCGGATGTCCCGGGGCGTACATAACACCTCACATCGCATGGCAGTCCACCCAGGCACGCCAACGACTGGTGGATATAGCGACAGAGAACCTCAAGGCTTTCGCCAAGGGTTCTCCGCAGAATGTTGTGTCCTGAAATTTACCGAAAGTACCGGTCATACTTACAAACCGGCAGCCATGCGTAGGGAATCAAGCGAGCGCATGATTACAGAGCGTGGCGAGGCTACATTGAGGCGCATGAAACCGCAGCCTTCCTCGCCAAACATCGCACCGTCATTAAGCGCAAGACGGGCCCGGTTCACAAAGAGGTCTATCAGTCCGTCATGGTCAAGACCAAGCCCGCGGCAATCAAGCCAGACAAGAAAGGAAGCCTGTGGGCGTATGGCCCGTATACCGGGAAGATGCTCCTCGCAGTAACGTTCCACAGCCTCGATGTTGCCTTCAAGATACCCTATAAGCGAGTCAAGCCAATTCTCTCCATGGCGGTAAGCAGCCTCGGTAGCGACAGTCGCCACGAATGTAGGATCGGAAAATTCATTTACAGTCATCCACTCATAGAATGGCCTGCGTAGTTCGGGATTGGATATCACAATCCACGAACTTGCCAGCCCCGGGATATTGAATGTCTTGGAAGGCGCACCCATCGCAATTCCTACCTCCCGGGCCTCATCGCTCACCGACAGGAAGGGGATGTGCGGCTTCCCCCACAGCATGAGGTCACCGTGAATCTCATCGGAAATTACTTTCACGCCATACCGCTTTGCAAGCGACGCAACCTTAAGCATATCTTCACGGCTCCACTGTATGCCGATTGGGTTATGAGGATTACATAACACCATGAGCTTTGGACGCTCCGTGGAGAACATCCGTTCCAGATCATCAAAATCCATTTCGTAATTTCCGTCAAACTCCCTGAGAGGATTGGTGACGCATATCCTGCCATTGCCTTCAGTCAGACGGCGGAACGGATGGTAGACAGGAGTCTGAATAAGAATTTTATCACCTCTCTGTGTGAAGAAATTCAGAATGAAGCCGAACCCACGGACCACACCGTTAACAAATGTTAATTCATCGCGTTTTATTCCCCATCCGTGACGATGTTTCTGCCATTGGATTATTGACTCCCAGAAACTCTCGGGCACACCGGCATACCCATACACCGGATGGCGCATTCTCTCCCTGAGGGCAGAAGATATTTGTGGGGCAACGGCAAAGTCCATGTCAGCAACCCAAAGAGGCTCAAGCCCATCACAACCGAAAAACTCTACAAGCGAGTCAGTCTTAACCGCACCTGTACCGTCGCGGTTAATTTCAAGGTCAAAATCAAAAGCAGTTTCCATTGGATTCTCAAGATTGGTTCGTACGGCAAATTTAATGAAAATTTCCGTGACTTTTCACTTTCGGGGCAGACGTGACAACAAATCCTTGAGCAAGGAAGCAGCAAGCGACAAATCCCCCTTGTCATCACTGCGCTCAAGGATGCTTTTCACCTCAATAAGCGCAAGTCCTATGGAGCCGAAAGTGGAGAGAAATGGAAATGCAGGAAGCGATGAGAAACCACTTTCGGCAAGAGCTATCGCAGCGAGAACATACATTCCGTCAATCAACGAAAGGGAGAACAGAGCAAGATAATAACGGGCAAGCTTATCGACAGTACGGCGGAGCCCCCAGGAAGTACATCGGTTTCCTGACGAAAGCGACTTGCACACGCCGCTCACAAGGTCGGCGATGACGGCAATAAAAACGCCCAGATACTCCAGGCATACGAGCAGGAGAAACGGGGCGGCGGATGTGAAAATACAGTGTGTCATTCTGGCATCTGATTAAATTACGGGAATATAAATATCACCGCAAAGATACTCCGCTGACACATGCGTATGAGTGCGATATCGTAAATCTGTTACCGGGATTTTTCAGGACTCCACAGACTCCTCGCCGGCATGGAGGGCTCCATATACTACCGAAGCTTTTGCCGGACCGATTACATCTGCTATAGTGTCGACATCTGCTTCACGCAGACGCTTCACACTCTTGAAATGAGACAGCAGAGCGGTACGGGTCTTCTCACCGACACCCTTTATTGAATCAAGTTCGGACACTGCCTGGCTCTTACTGCGACGGTTGCGATGGTGGGTTATACCGAAACGGTGGGCCTCGTCACGCAGATGCTGGACCACACGCAGCGTCTCGCTGTTTTTGTCTATATAAAGCGGTATGCTGTCGCCGGGGAAGTATATTTCCTCAAGTCTCTTCGCTATGCCGACCACAGCTATCACACCACGCAGTCCCATATCGTCGAGAGCCTCCACGGCAGCCGACAGCTGCCCTTTGCCGCCATCCACAACTATGAGCTGGGGCAGCTCCTTGCCCTCTGACACAAGACGTGTGTAGCGGCGTGTAAGCACCTCTTTCATCGATGCGAAATCATCCGGTCCGACTACGGTCTTTATATTGAAATGCCGATAGTCCTTTTTGCTCGGCTTTGCATCCTTGAATACAACACATGATGCCACAGGATTAGTACCCTGTATGTTCGAGTTGTCAAAACATTCTATATGCACAGGCAGCTCGCTCAGATGGAAATCAGACTGGATACGCCGGAGTATACGGTCGGTTCTCGTCTCGGGATTTCGCTTCTCCATAGTCTTGATTTTATCCACACGGTGCTGCCGGGCATTCTTCTGCGACACCTCGAGAAGCTTTGCCTTGTCACCCCTCTGCGGTATGGTGAATCTGACTTGAGGCATCTCTACATCGGGCAGCTCCGACACCACAACCTCGTCGAATTTCACGCCAAACGACTCGGATATTTCGGTCATGGCATAAGCCAGCAGTTGTGACTGCGTCTCCTCCAGACGGCGCTTGTACTCAAGCGTCACAGACTTCACCACAGCACCGCGGCGCACATGCATATAATTGATGTAGACATCGGTGTCCTCGTCGTCGATTCCAAACACGTCGAGAGCCTCGATGGTCTGCGACACTATCACGCTCTTTGCCTGATATCGCTTTATCATGTCATACTCCTCCTTGAGCTCCTGAGCCTCTTCGAATTTGAGTTCCATGGCAAGACTCTCCATGCCGTCACGCAGGTACTGGAGAAGTTCGCCGGTATCGCCACGAAGTATTGCCCGGATGCGGTCGATATCCTTACCGTAATCCTCAGTTGAAATCAGACCGAGACAACAACCCTTGCATCTGTGGAGATGATAGTCAAGACACAGGCGCCCCTTGCCCCTGCTTATATATTCCGGAGTGATGAGATGCCGGCAAGAACGCACCGGGTAAAGACGCTTGATAAGTTCCAGTGTCGTCCTCGCAGAAGCAGCGTCGGTATAAGGACCGTAATATTTCGACCCGTCTTTGATGCGTTGTCGAGTCATGAAAACCCGTGGATATGGCTCGTTGGTAACAACTATCCAGGGATAGGACTTGTCATCCTTAAGGAGCACATTGTAACGAGGCTGATACTCCTTAATCATGGATGCCTCGAGATTTAGAGCATCCTGCTCCGTCGGAACCACGATATAACTCATATCCACGATAGCGCGCACAAGCAGATTGGTACGCAGGGAATCGTGGGTGCGGTTAAAATAAGACGATACACGTCTTTTGAGATTCTTTGCCTTGCCTACATAAATCACCGTACCCTCGGAGTCATAGTACATATAGACTCCGGGGGTATCGGGAAGTATTGAGATTTTTTCCCTCAGTTCGGCAGATTTTTTATGCATCGCCATGGGGAGACAATCGGGATTTAGAGACTATTAATACGAAATCAGCGATGTGACTTCGGCATCAGCGGGAAGATTCGCACGTCCGTTGAGCGAAGTCAGCTCGATTAAGAAATTTATGTAAATCTTTTTCGGATTCATAGATTTCACCAGGTTATAAGCCGCAGCCATGGTACCTCCTGTCGCAAGCACATCATCATGGAGCACCACGATATCATCCGGACCGATAGCGTCACGGTGAATCTCTATCACATCCTTGCCATACTCCTTGTCGTATGAAGCCTGAATGGTGTCGGCAGGAAGTTTGCCGGGCTTACGCACAGGTACAAATCCGGCGCCAAGCTCAAATGCAAGAATCGCGCCTCCAATGAAACCGCGGGACTCGATACCTACTACTTTAGTAACGCCTTTATCACGATAAAGTTGAGATAGATCCCAACCTACTATATGCAACCCACGGGGATCCTTGAAAAGAGTGGTGATATCCCTAAAGATGACACCCTTCTGAGGGAAGTCATACACGTCACGAATGTGAGATTTTAAATATTCCATGATATCTTAAATTATTATATGTTTCACTATGTTTTCGGAAGAGAGAATGGCATTTCAGCTATCTGAAATGCCGAATTGTTCCACGTGGAACAATATTTTCACCTGCCTAAGAGCAGCAGGAGAATGTTTATATCTGCCGGAGATATGCCCGGGATTCGCGACGCTTGCGCCACTGTCTCCGGATCAATCTTCATGAGTTTTTGCCTTGCCTCGGTAGATATGGAATTGACCGCAGAGTAATCTATCTTTCCCCGGAGTTTGACATTTTCAAGACGGCGAAGTTTATCTGCGATGAGTTGCTCACGCTGGATGTAGCCCTGGTACTTCATCAGAATCTCGGCAGCCTCCACTATCTCCTCACGCCGTGCAGATTCAATGTTTGACTCTATGTAATCCGCCAATGATTGTATACCCTTGGACAAAATATCTATGGTAAGCCCGGGACGGAGCACAAGGTCATACAGTTTGACCCCCTGCTTCAACGGTTGCTCTCCAAGCTCCTCCAGATAAGGATTGATTATGGAAGCCTTGACCGAAAACTCTCGGCAGAAATCCATAAGTCCGTCACGCTGGGCACGCTTCGATTCCATCTGTTCATAGCGGAAATCAGACGCAAGCCCAATCTCATGGCCTTTCGGTGTAAGACGCATATCGGCATCATCCTGACGGAGAAGTATACGGTACTCGGCACGGGATGTGAACATGCGGTATGGCTCATCCACACCTTTGGTCACAAGGTCGTCAATCAGCACTCCTATATATGCCTCGTCACGCGAAAGTGTAAAAGGTTCCTTCCCCATCACCTTGCGTGCTGCATTGATACCGGCTATCAACCCCTGTCCGGCTGCCTCCTCATAGCCGGTGGTACCGTTTACCTGACCGGCAAAATAGAGTCCGCTCACACTCTTTGTCTCCAGCGAATGATAAAGCTGAGTAGGATCAAAGAAATCATACTCTATAGCGTATCCGGGGCGGAAAATATGCACATTTCTGAGAGCCGGGATAGTCTCCAGCGCACTTATCTGGATACCGATTGGGAGCGAAGAGGAGAAGCCGTTCACATAATACTCAGTGGTAGTCTCACCCTCCGGTTCAAGAAACAACTGATGCTCGTTCTTGTCGGCAAAAGTAACTATTTTGGTCTCAATGCTCGGACAATACCGCGGACCTATGCTCTGAATCTGCCCGTTGTAAAGCGGCGACTCGGGAAGTCCCTCACGGAGTATACGGTGAGTTTCCTCACTTGTATATACTGTATGGCACGGACGTTGACGCAGCCTGCGCCGCACACTGTGAAGATAGGAGAACTTATGGAAATCATCGTCCCCTTCCTGCAGATTCGTGAGACTCCAGTCCACCGAACGCCCATCAATACGCACCGGAGTGCCGGTCTTCATACGGTCGGCCTTGAATCCGAGCGAAATCAGCTGCTCGGTAATGCCATGAGATGACGGTTCTGCCACTCTCCCCCCTTGATGCTTCACAGGTCCTATGTGCATCAGACCGTTCAGGAACGTGCCGGCAGTGAGCACCACTGCCTTTGCGGTGAAGGTGACACCAAGGCAACTTTTCACACCGGTGACCCTGCCATCCTCTATAAGGAGCTCATTGACCGAATCCTGCCATATATGCAGGTTTCTGGTATTCTCAAGAGTCTGGCGCCACAGGCGTGAAAATTCCATACGGTCACTCTGAGAGCGAGGGCTCCACATGGCAGGACCTTTGGAGCGATTGAGCATACGGAATTGTATCGCCGATTCGTCTGTTATTATACCCATCATGCCACCCAGCGCATCTATTTCCCGGACTATCTGCCCTTTGGCGATACCTCCGACTGCCGGGTTGCAGCTCATCTGGGCTATCTTGTTCATATCAATAGTGATCAGCAGCGTGGACGCACCGAGTTTGGCTGACGCATGGGCAGCCTCACAACCGGCGTGACCGGCTCCTATCACTATCACGTCATAGTCGAAATTCATAATCTATGAATTATATATGGATTGTCTTTATACAGGGGGTGGTTAGCGGTCAACGCATCTCATCAAGCATAGCAAGAGCTTGATTTTCAAAATTTTCCATTATTTCACGTTCACCGGGACCTTTATCGTTTATGCCACAGAGATGAAGAACTCCGTGGATTATTACCCGATGAAGCTCACGAGAATATGTGGCACCCACCATCTCAGCATTAGTGCGCACAGTGTCAAGCGAGATAAACATATCGCCTGAAATCATACGACCACGCGAATAGTCGAAGGTAATGATATCTGTGTAATAGTCGTGATTTAGAAACTTACGGTTGACCTCGATTATCTTTTCATCGTCACAGAATATATAGACAAGCGGACCAACTATCCTTGAGTGGGAGGATGCCACCCCGGCAATCCACTCGTCGAGCAGAGCCGTGTCAATCTCCGGCATAAGGGTGCCTCCGTCAGTAGTCCATTCTATCTTGTTCATTCTGTATGATTTTTTTACTCAGTTGCGAAACTATCGTGACACAAAGATAGCTATTTTTTCATTTTCGGTCAAATTAATTTATTTAGACCGATTTCCGAAACAACGAAAATCGGTCTAACAATCTATTTTACAAATATTTACACTCAACTTAGCCCTCTGAGAATTGAATATTTGCCCGGATTCGGAGAGATGGGCGTGATTTTGTGGCTCAAAAACGGCTTGCTCTCCCCTACCCTATCGCTACTTTTTATATAGTACCGGATTTGTTGAGGGGTCATTATACATTTTCATCTGGCGGTACACTTTCATGTACTTCTTGCCGGCAGCAATGTCATCGAGCAGCTGGTCAATAGCAGTTGTCAAGTCTTCTTCCTGCTGCAGGAGGATGTCAAGCTTCGCCCGGCACTTCTCGATATGTTCGGGGGACGCATCGGTACGAGCCACTTCGTCGGACATGTGATATATCTTGAGGGCAAGAATCGAAAGACGGTCAATGGCCCATGCCGGAGACTCGGTATTGATTGTCGCCTCGGGTAGCGGGTTCACCTCTTTATATTTCTCACGGAAGTAGGTGTCGATTTCCTCCACCATGTCAGTCCGGTCCTGATTGGACTTATCAATGCGTCGCTTAAGCGCAAGCGCCGCTACCGGGTCGATATTTGGGTCACGGATTATATCTTCCAGATGCCACTGCACTGCATCTATCCAATTCTTTGCAAAGAGTGTGGCTTCAATAGTGCCCTCGGGATATGGGTTCGCAACTTTGGCATCAACATCATCGGTCACATGATAGAGCGCTGTGGTGTCGCGGAAAATCTTAAAGGAGTCTTTTGCGAAATTCATGGTCAAAGTTTATTAGTTAGTTACCTATATGCAAATTTGGTGATTTTTCTTGCAAAAAACAAGTATTTCACCCCAAATAAAATATGCCAATCTTCCATTAAGAGTATTCCTCCACCTATAATAATTAGACAGCTTGTAATAATAAAAGTTAAACACGCCCTCCGTGTCGGTATAAAAATTGTAACTTTGCGGTATGCAGACTGTATTATTCCATTCCACTATTTTCGGACCGATTCACTCACGAAGACTCGGCGTGTCATTGGGAATCAACCTGACTCCCGACGACGGCAAGATATGCACATTCGATTGCCTGTATTGCGAGGCGGGATTCAATGCCCAGGGACCAGGCACCACAGGCTTCCCTCCACGCGAACGTGTGGCGCGCCTGCTGGAGACCAGACTTAAGAATATGAAAGACGCAGAGCAACCGCTCGATGTAATAACCTTCTCCGGCAACGGCGAGCCTACGCTTCATCCCGAATTTAAAGGTATCATCGAGGACACACTGCGTATACGCGACAACTACTATCCCAACGCAATGGTGAGCGTGCTCTCCAACTCTACCCGACTTGAAAATACCGATGTGACGGACGCCTTGAGGTTGGTCGATAACAATATCCTGAAACTCGACTCTGCCATCACTCCTACAATGCGTGCTATCGACCGCCCCACCCGACCCTCGTTCACATCCGAAACTGCCATCGAGGATATAGCTAAATTCGGCAAGCAGTGCATAGTGCAGACCATGTTCCTGCGAGGCGAGTACGACGGAGTGAGAATCGACAACACAACACCTGTAGAGGTCGATGCCCTCATTGATGCTTACAAGCGAATTAATCCGCGCGAGGTGATGATTTACTCCATAGACCGCAAGACTCCTGCTGAGACACTTGAAAAAGTCAGCAAGGAAGAACTGCAGAAGATAGCCGACAAGATAGTCGCCGAAACCGGACTTCCGGTACAGGTGGCATAGCACCAGACACACAATGGAAATACTGACACCACAGCCACTGAAACATGGCGACCGAATAGCCATAGTCTCGCCTGCCGGCATCATCAAGCCCCAGCTCGTATACACGACTCTTCCTGTCCTTACCGATGAAGGATGGGTTCCTTACGTAGGCGAACACACATTCAACCGTCACGGCACGTATGCCGGTACTGACGACGAGCGTTACAGCGACCTCGAGGCCGCCCTCACTGACCCCGACACAAGAGCTATAATATGCTCCCGTGGAGGTTACGGCGCAGTGCATTTACTCGATCGCCTCAACAGGCTCCCCCTGCGCGATGACCCTAAATGGATAGTAGGATATAGCGACATCTCAGCTCTCCACGCCCTCATGTCAGCCCACGGCATCAAGTCAATCCACGCTCCAATGGCTAAGCATATAGCCGAGCGACACGGCAGAGACGAAGACTCGCAGAGACTTTTCGCATTGCTGAGAGGAGAGACCCCGACCATCACCGTCAGACCATTCAGCAAGAACCGCCATGGAAGTGCCGAAGGTGTACTTTACGGCGGAAACCTCGCTGTCATCTCCGGTCTCATCAGCACCCCGTTTGATGTGTTCAAACCAGGCTCGATACTTTTCATAGAGGATGTGTCGGAACCTATATATAAGGTGGAACGCATAATGTACACCCTACGTCTCAACGGAACACTGGAGAAACTCGGAGGCCTGATAGTAGGACGGTTCACCAATTATGTGGCTGACCGTGACAATGCCACAATGGAGGATATGATTGAGGCAATGGTGAGCGGATACGACTACCCTGTAGCCTACAATGTCCCTATCGGGCATGTCGAGCACAACATACCTATGGTATGCTCGTCAACAGTGAGACTGAATGTAAGCTCCACGGGGGCGACCATTGAAACATTAAGCTAACATACACGATATGATTTACAGAGTGCTGACAGTGTTATATATCCTGGCGGCATCGGTTCTCTATGCCGCAGCCCAGCCTGCCGTTATAAATGTCGACCCTAACTTTTCCCGACAGGAAACAGTGGGCGACAGTACACGGTACACATCGCTAAAAGAAGCATTGTTAGCCGCCGAGAGGTGGCAAAAAGTCCACAGCTATTCCGAGAATAATCCGCTGACCATACGGATAGCTCCCTCGGTATACTGGCTCGACGATCCCGACGGGACGGAGACACGCAACCCGAAGCCGGGAAGCAACATTCCGTTCGGCATGGAACTTGAACTAAGCCATCTGAAGCTCATAGGTCTATGCGAAAATCCGGAAGATGTGGTGATAGCATGCAACCGAGGACAGACACAAGGGGCAAATGGCAATTTCACAATGATGCACCTAACCGGCAATGATATCACAGTCGAGAATATCACTTTCGGCAATTACTGCAACGTCGATTTGGTATACCCTCGTGACACATCTCTCAACCGGTCAAAACGAGAAGATGCAATAGTCCAGGCCCAGCTTATAATCTGCGACGGTGACCGTATCACGGCTCGGAACTGCAGGTTCATAAGCCGACTCAACCTCTGCCCGTTCGCCGGTGCGAAAAGAGTCCTGTTCGAGAACTGCTACTTCGAATGCACTGATGATGCCTTATGCGGCACCGGTGTATACCTCGGATGCAGATTCAAACTATTCAGCGGAAAACCGTTCTACAACACTTACGCACAGGGAGCACGGCTGATTGACTGTGACATACATACCCTTACTTCAGGCAGACAGTATCTGGTCAAGGTGGGGAGCCAGGTTGCCATGGTGGACTGCAGGTGGAGCTCGGATGACCCTGAACTGTATATAGGCTGGACTCAGGATGCCACTGACGACCTGCGCAGCTACCAGTACAATGTCAGCCTCAACGGCAGGAAGATTACGGTAGATTCAATGCGCCCGAAAGTCACGGTTGACATGGATGGGAAACCACTGTTAAAGGCATACAAAGCCGGTGAAACATACAATATTTACAACCTGCTCAAAGGTCCAGACAGATGGAATCCTACCGCTCAGGACACCACCGCCCTACCCTCTCTGCCCACCATGCTGACACTCTCACACCGCAAAGTCGATATAGAAACCGGAAAGGACAGTCTTGTCATCCGTGCCGACCTCCCCGGTGTGACATGGAGCGTCGGAGAGGATGACAAAGAGAGCCTTGCCATAGGCACCCTTCCCGACGGGAGCTGCCTGATAAAAGGGATAAACATCCGGGAGGAAGCACACACAGCCAACCTGCTCGCATCTACTCCCGAAGGACTTGAAGCCGCATGTGTGGTCAAGGTCAATCCGCCTACCCTTCCTGCCCCGGAATTCACAACTCGTCCGGGATTGATGCGCAGAGGCGACACTCTGCGTGTGGAGTATTTCATAGATATAGCCGGACGCCCGGACCGCTCGCTCGTGACATGGTACCGATCAACCAAATCCGACGGCTCAGATGCCATACCCGTGGCTGTGACACGCGGTGACAAACCCAGAAAATCCTATATCCTCTCTGAAGCGGACAACGGTCATTATATCTCCGCAAAAGTCGAACCTCGCCACAACCGCTCACACACAGGCAAGGCAGTATCAGTCATCACCACCAAAAAGGTCAATGTGGTGGCGCCACAGATGCATCTTGAAACTGATTTCACAGACTTTCCCACCGTCTGCCAACCTGATATCCGACCTGGATTCTGGACTGTCGATGCATTCAAACCAACTGATACATCCGGATATGACTGGATACCTGATACAACCCATGGCTGGTCATATGGAGAAGGTGTGGATGGCGCAGCAGGTGTACACGGACTAATACAGTCCTCCAGAGGTGCACGACTTATGTATACACCTCCCGCAAGCAGCTATGGCGATATGGAAGTGAACCTCACAGCCAACCCGTGCAAGAGTGCCGGACAGGGATTCGGCAGCGCCACAGGGCAATATATGGACATATATATCAAATTTGACCCGTCCACGCTCACCGGCTACGCACTAAGAATAATCCGTACCCCCAAGAACGACAAGGCTGTCGACTTCCTGCTGATGCGCTATGACAACGGAACCACCACCCCGATAAGCGAACCGGTATCGGCTGTATGCTATCGCCGCGGCTGCAAGATAAACCTGTCGGCAGACGGTGACAGGCTCACTGCCACGGTATCATCCGACAATACACCCGAACCGCATCGCCCGGAGCTTGCAAAAAGTGTCCGGCTAACTGCAGCCATATCCCCCAATACGTTCGGTGGCACCGGAATCCAGCATACCGGCTCGACTGGCGCCTCTGCCACCATCCTCAGCCACATGAAAATTGACTGGAAATAACCTTCCATACTCATCACAAAAGGGTGGTAAGCACCCGCAAAGTTTACACGTGAACTTGACAGGACAGCCTGAACCGGGCGGAACGGAATATGATTCGCAACCGGTTCAGGCTTCGGCTACCTATTTCCACAAAATATGCGTATATTTGCAGTAAATATAAAACCAATACCTCTAATATCATCTTAGTAATGAAAAAACTAATCTGGTCAGTGCTGATGATGCTTTTTACCGGAGTCGCATTACACGGTTCGGAAAGCAACAAAGAGTATGATGTATATCTGATGATAGGACAATCCAACATGGCAGGACGAGGGCTATTCGAAGAGTCCGACACGGTAGGAACTATTGACGGAGTATGGTTGCTTGACAGCGACGGTGTACCCGTAAAGGCCTCTTCACCGCTTAACCGCTACTCCACCATACGAAAGGATTTGAGTCTCCAAGGGTATGGACCCGGAGAAGTTTTCTCAAAAACAATGCATAACCGCACAGGACGCAAAATACTCCTTGTGGTTAATGCCAAGGGTGGCTCATCAATACTCCAATGGCTCCCCGGAGCTTCTGACGGTTTCCTTGACGAAGCTATCAGACGCACACGACAGGCATTACAGTACGGAACTCTACGAGGTATTCTATGGCAGCAGGGAGAGACCGACATACAACGCTCTACAGAGGATTACGCAGGCAAATTCAACGCTATGATTACATCCTTGCGTCAGGAACTCGGAGCCACCGACATTCCGGTAGCCGTGGGTCAGCCGGGCAGGTGGCAATGGGAAAGTACTGAGAAAATAGAAAATTTCATTGACTCCATAATGCCACAGATGTGCAGTATCACGGATAATTGCCATCCTGTAAGCAGCTTCCGACTCACCAGACGTTACAAAGACAAAATCCGTGACCCTCATTTCAGCCGTAAAGCCCAAATGGAGCTCGGACGACGATATGCCGACGCAATCATACCTCAGATTGATTCTATCTATGTGACCAAGTACCAAGGCAATAGAAATGCTGCTATTAGCTTCACATTTGACGATGGTGACGAGGAGCATGCTTCCCTCGTGGCTCCTGAACTCGAGAAACGTGGTTTCAGAGGCACATTCTGGATTATAGGGAGGACTACTGACAGCGGCGACCCTGAAAGACCACGAGCCTCATGGTCACAGCTCAGGGAAATGGCTGAAAACGGACATGAGATTTCAAACCACTCATGGAGCCACGGCAAACTCGTACTCATGACACCTCAGGAAATTTCGAGAGAGATAGCAATGAATGACAGTGCTATAGAGCATAATGTGGGTGTAAGGCCGGTGACTTTCTGCTACCCGTTCAATGCCACTACACCAATATTGGAGAAACTCGCATCAGCCAACAGAGTGGGCACCCGCCTCCACCAGTTCGCCACAGGACAGCAGAACAACAAAGCTACACCTGAAAAACTGCAAGGCTGGATAGAGGATATTATCGCTGCAGGTGACTGGGGAGTGACAATGGGACACGGCATAAATGTGGGATATGACAAGTGGTACAACCCACAGGTGCTGTGGGATATGTTTGACTATGTGAAATCAAAGGAAAAGGATATATGGGTAGCCACATTCAGGGATGTGGCAGCATACCGCGAACAGCGGGACCATACGCACATCGCAAGCATCCGTGACAAAGGCTGTATCACACTGCGTATGGAATGTAACCTTGACGAAACACTGTTCAATGTGCCCCTTACTGTTGCAGTAAAAGGTGACTGGGACAGTGCAAAACCAAGAGCTATAACCACTTCCGGAGAAATAGACACCAGGGTGGAAGGGGATTTGCTACTATTTGAAACCATTCCGGGTGTTTACGAATATAAAATAGAATTATGACGTATCGGAGATTTCAAGAGTGAATCCTCTTATACATACCGTATTAATGTATATAGCCTCGGTAACAACAACCGAGGCTTTTTTTATCCAATATCACATTTTTATGTTTTTTATTTGCATAACTAAAATTTTAATCGCACTTTTGCATTACAACTAAATCGATAGTTGGATTGTCAGTAATATCATGACGATAGCAAATCAATTTACAGAGAAACCAAAATTCATCACGCATCACACTCTCACGAATGAAATATATAGTCACATATATAGTCTGCTTACTTTCAACGATATATGCGACAGCGCAGATCAATGTCAACGGTATTGTGTTTGACAAGGAAAACGATGAGCCACTGACCGGCGCATCGGTTATTGTCAAGGGCGCAGACGGTAAAATCAGGAAATACGCCACCTCAAAAGCCGGCGGAGACTTCTCTATCAGCCTACCTTCAGTGGCAGGATGCAGGCTGGAAGTGTCAATGATGAGTTTCAGCAAACAAACAATCTCACTTGACAGCGCATCGTTTCCATTGAAAATATACATGGAACCCGGTTCCATCAAACTTAAAGAAGTCGCGGTAAAAGCCGACCGTATCCGTGAGCAGGGTGACACCATAACCTACACGGTCAGCTCGTTTGCTCAGTCGCAAGACCGATCAATCGGCGATGTGCTGAAACGAATGCCAGGTATCAGCGTAGAAAAATCGGGTAAAATCCAATACCAAGGCGAGGATATCAATAAATTCTATATCGAGGGCTCAGACTTGCTCGGAGGAAAATACGGCATAGCCACCAACGGAATCAGCCATGAAGATGTAGGGTCGGTAGAAGTGATGGAGAATCATCAGCCCATGCAGGTGCTATCAGGGATAAGTTTCTCCGACAAAGCGGCACTCAACCTGAAACTGAAAAACAAATCGAAAGCCACATGGACTTTCCATGGCGATGCCGGAGGCGGTTACTCATGGCAACCGGAAGGAGCGATCTGGGACGGAGAGCTGTTTGCAATGGCAGTAATGCCGAATTTTCAGAACATCACCACATTAAAGACTAACAACATAGGGGAGGACCTCTCGGCACAGGTAACCGACTTCTTCTCGTCAAGACGCAACACCGGACTTAACCGTTACGTGGGTGTATCCCTCCCCGGAGTACCCAATCTGAACAGAAAACGCACCCTGTTCAACCGTTCGGTCCTTGTCTCGACTAACAATCTCTGGAAACTCAAGCGCGGGGAGTTCAAAGCTCAGTTCGACTATTCATTCAACCGCGTCACCGCTGACGCTACCAACGTTACAACTTACTTCCTGAGCAACGGCGAACGTGTGGTTACAGAGAAACGCAGCGGTGTGGAACGCAATCACAGCGTATCGGGCAAGATGGTGTATGAACTGAATAACAGGACCGCATTCGTCAACAATACGCTCAAAACCAATATCAACTGGGACGATATCCGTCTCGGCATGACAGGTTCCCTGCCTAATGACCAATCGGCATCGCTTCCAGACTATTATGTCAGCAACAAATTCAAGATTATCAAACGCTTCAAAGGTAACCACCTTGTCACGTTCGAGAGTGTGAACGAATGGGAATCCCTGCCTCAGACACTTAATGTGACAACGGATGGTAAATCCATGCGTCAGCATGTGGGAGACCACGCTTTCTACACCAATGAGAGCGCCTCATACATTTTTTCAATCAATGGTGTGACGCTGAGTCTGAACGGAGGGATAAAAGGGTACTTGCGCACACTCAATACCGAATTGCCCGACATACCCGACGAGATTCCGGGCCTTACCGAAAATGTGCTAAACACCAACTATGTCACCGTATATGTAAATCCGGATTTCGAGTATTGGATACGCAGAGTCAACATATCATTTGAGGCACCGGTAAGTTTTGCTCATTACAGATTTGACAAAGCTATCGCAAACCGCAGCGAAGTGTATTTCTCACCGTCGCTGCATATCAACTGGAAACCAAACAACAGGTTCTCATTCGGGCTGCGAGGAGGGACCGGACGCTCTCCAATGAATCTCAATCTGATTCAGCCCGGATTCATCATGACCGATTACCGCTCATTCAGGCAAGGTGTGGATGAATTCTATAATTCCGCATCCCAGAATCTGTCGGTGAGCGTATCATACAAGCACCCGCGCCACGGTGTATTTGCCAATGCCTACGCCATGCAATCATGGACTCATACACCGTTCACACTTGCACAGCAACTATACGGGGATTACATAGTGTACTCCTACTCTACCGCCAAAAACAACGGCAAAATACTGATGACAAACGGCAGCGTAGGCAAGACCCTTGATTTCATACGCGGCAGTGCAAGTATCAGCGGTAGATTCAGCCGCAACGAATCACACCTGCTATCACTCAGTGAGAACCAGAGTACTGACAACCGTACGGTCAATTCCGTACACACTTCGTGGGGAATGGGAGGAAGCATAAACGGCACACCTCTCAGATGGATGAGCTTTGACTACCACATAGAGTGGAACCGTAGCCGTATGACCATGAACAGCACCAAAGCCTCATGGCTTGGAAATATGGAAAACGAACTGCTGCTAAACATCCTTCCCCACCCGAAATGGGAATGGGCAATATCAGGAGAACACTACCGTAATGAGATTACAGAAGGTAATTTCAAGAATGTGGTACTCCTTGACACTAAGCTTACTTTCAAACTCAATAAACGCATAAGACTGTCTGCCGACCTGAGCAACGTGTTCAACAGGCGTACCTACAACTATACTACGTATAATCAGCTAAATTCATTCGAAAGCCAGCGTCGCTTACGCGGACGAGAGTTTCTAATATCAATATCCTTACAAAAATGAGAAATATCCTTACATCACTGTGTCTGTGCATCGCAGCTATCTCCACTACCGCACAGACAGCTGACATAGAGGTCAGCTACCGGGGACGTTCTTTTTACAAGAACGGCAATGAACGCAAGAGTAGCTACCATCTGCTCGCTAATGCGACACAATCCAAGTTTTTCAACCCCGACTCCGAAAGATATGATTCCATATCATCTACACCGGAAGGTCTTGCCAGACTGAAGGAGACCCAGCAGGCAGCATTAAAATCCATGCTTGAACAAGGTTCTATAGTTGTGGAGAAGCTGCCACGGAAAAAAGAAACCATGTATGTGATAAAAAACTCTGCCGACTCCATGATTACGGTCTATGGCATGATTATTGACGAACATGTATATTATACCGAACCGTTCGATGAATTGTCATGGACTATCGGTGACAGCACAAAAAATGTACTTGGCTACGAATGTATAATAGCCGAAACAGATTATCATGGACGGCACTGGACAGCATGGTTCACACCCGAAATTCCAATCCAGGACGGACCATGGAAATTCAGAGGACTGCCGGGGCTGATATTGGAGGCTTATTACGACAACGGCCTGGGATATTTTGCCGACGGCGTTGAGCACTCTGCCAAAAATATCACAGGAATCTACGGAGCGGATAAATATGAAAAGTCCAACCGCAAGGATATCCTACGCACTCTCCGCGCCATAAGCGACAACCCGATAGGAGCACTTGCCGGCAAGGGCATAAAGGTTAAAGTAAGTCCCTCAAATATGCCTGACAAGTCGGATGAAGGAGATTTTCTTGAGACTGATTACCGATAGAAAAGGACGAGACAAAATAATGAATCACAAGGTATTATTATTGGCTTTTGCCTTGATACCGGCGTATATGGCTATTGAAGCACAGTCAATGGAATCGGAGGCTATCGAATTTATATCGGGAATGCCATCCGACCTGCAAGTAAAACAGGAGAATGCCGTGAGAGCAGCCATAAACGGTGACTGTGCTGCACTTGACGCAGTGAGAAATTCCAGAAATAGTCCGTCGGAACTGCCTGAAGGTGTAGCATCCACAGATATTGACGGAAAATACCGATTGTACTCGCCGGAGACCATGTCAGCAGCCTCTGCGCCACTGCTCATTTATCTTCACGGAGGCGGATGGTGCTTCGGCAGCATAAACAGCTGTTCCCGTTTCTGCTCATCCTTGGTCAGAAATTCAGGAATAAAGGTACTCGCTGTCGAGTATCCCCTCGCACCCGAGCATCCTTATCCGGCAGCCCTCAACAGCTGTGTTGAAGCTCTGAATTTCGCTTTCGAAAACGCATCGGAACTGGGCATAGACCCGGAAGCTGTATCAATAGGTGGTGACAGCGCCGGAGGAAATCTTGCACTTGCGACTGCCCTATGGCTAATCTATGCCAAGGAACAGCTTAACGGCAATCCGGAACAAAGCCAATTACCGGATATAAAATCGCTTGTACTGTTTTATCCAGTGGTTAAAGCCTGGAACGACGGTTCGGAATCATGGCAGAACTACGGACTCGGCTACGGACTTGACAGCATGATTATGAATACTTTTAACGAAGCCTATATAGGGGAAAACGCTCCGGAACTTCCGTTGATTTCGCCATACTGCGCATCTATCGGACATCTGTCACAGATGCCACCGACACTTATAATCAATGCCGACCATGATATTCTGAGAGACCAAGGAAAGGAGATGTACGAACGCCTCACCGAAGCAGGAGTGACCGCACGCAGAGAAGTATTTCCGGGAACCACACACTTATTCATAACTGTCCCCGGACAACCGACAGCTTTCGACAAGTCAGTCAAACTGACCGGAGAATTTTTAAGCAAGGAACCGGATTAAAAAACGGTGGTGATAAGAGGCTAACAACTCATATCACCACCATTCACCTTGTATTAAAACCAAGGAACCATAAGAATCTAACCAGTCCCTAAATTATTTCAAGTTACGAAGGAACTCTATCTCTATTATCTTGAGCGACTTTCCGCCTTTTGCTTTCTTTTCGTCATTACGGGCATCCATCTCCTTTATCTCGCCAAAGGCATCCTTGTCAGTAGAGGCTCCTGCCATCTTTATAGTGTAACGCCGTGACTTCGGCGCATCGGAAGATATAGGCAAGTGGGCGAAACCAAGTCCCTTCGGCGTCCAACCTTCCCATATTTTCACGGGAACATCCGAATCCTCAGGATGAGCATACACTTCAATCGGATATGATGATGAACGGAAGCCTTTCATCTTGAGGCAAACCTCATCAATATTGGTTGATTCGGACAAGGTATATGTAACCCAAGCCTTTTCTATATCCGCATCACTTTCCCATGATGTATTTTCGTATGTGTCATAACTGAGAGTGGGGTCACCTGAACCGGCTGTGGCACTCATAATAGCCACTTCCTTACGCCAGGGTGTGAACGACGGAGTAGCGGGAGTAGCGCCCCTGTCAAGCACTGATGTCAGACCGGCAGAGGGAATGTAGGTTGACACACCTCCGTTAACTTCCACCGGAAGAGTAGTAAACTCTATGGATGCTTCGGGAAGTCCTTCTGCCTTAGCTGTAAGGCGTACCTTTCCCGGAGTGTCAAGCGAGCGGATTATCACACGGTTCACACCGCATTCCACCGGCAGGGTGTCACAAAGCACATGATTGAGCGTTGCGAGAGTCTTCTTGTCAAACTCAGGAGTTTTGCCGGCATCAGCAGCCGAAGTTGATGTAAGAGCCGCCTGGTTGGGTGAGAATCCGAACGGCTTGTTTTTAGCTATACCTCCTCTCCATTCAGCAGGACCCTTAAGAGAGAATTTGACCAGACGATTGTCAAGCGGACAGCGCCGTCCCTCCGAATCAACTACCTCAAACTGAATTAAAGCGACATCATTGCCGTCAGCTTTCCATCCGGTAGGATTCTGTATAGCGGTCAGCTTAAGCGCAACCGGAGCTCCGGCGGTGACTTTCTCGTCTCGTGAAACTTCATTGCCGTTTTTGTCATATGATATGGCTGTCAGGGTGTTTGCCTCGTAGGGGACATCCTTGAATGTAAAGAGGAAGCGATAGTCGTGGCTTACGGGATGTATGGTCTTGCCGTTTTGCTTAATCACGACACTGTCGGCATTGGAAACCACGTAGACAGTCGGCACGGTGAATCCGGGTTCATAGTTCCAGTGACCCACAATATATGTACGAGGCTTGAGGTCGTCAACCCAACCGTCCCACATCACCTGATGGGCGAAGAACGCATCTTTCTCTATTCTCATAGGGTCAACCACACCGCTGACACGATAATTGTCGGCACTGCGTCCGTGACTCTGTGTGTCGCTGAATATAATCTTGGCACCGCCTGAATTAACCTTTGTTCCGCTTCCGGGACGCTCAATCCAGTAGTCATACCATCTGCGCACAAGCTCCACGACAAATTCGTCATTATTATGATTGTAAGCTGTGGCGGGGGCATTGCGGTACAGAGGACCGTCACCCTCCTGATGGAAAGGATATGACCATGAATTCCAGTTGAAACGGTGGGCTTCGTCGCGGCAGTACTCCATCATCCACATTGGTTTGGTATCGCTCTTGTTGATATACAGCATTTCACCGCCATACTCAGCCTCAGGCTTGTCAAGCATCTCACGTGACCCGATGGCACGGCTTCCGTGAGGGTCATACTGATTGCGCAGGGCAAGCATCTCCTTCATGTGCTGTCCGGAAACACGCTGGTTGCCACATTCGTAGAAAAGTATCGATGGAGAATTACGATTGTAGATTATTGCATCACGCATGAGTTCAAGCCGTTGTTCCCACTTTCTGCCGTCGGAATCCCTCTCGGCATCGCCTGCGGGCATCGCCTGAATGAGACCTACACGGTCACAGCTCTGCACATCCTGTTTACCCGGACATGTATGCATCCATCTCACGAGGTTACCACCCGATTTTACAAACAGATTATTGGAATAATCGCTCAGCCATGCAGGCATTGCCTGTCCCACACCGGGCCATTCGTTGGTGGTACGCTGGGCATATCCGTGTACCATCATTACCCTGTCGTTGAGATATATCATGCCGTTCTTGAACTCCGCTTTACGGAAACCGGTGGTTGTGGTCACTTCATCAGGTGCGTCAGCTCCTTTCAGCGAAGTGGTGACATCGTAAAGGTATCCATATCCCCACGACCAAAACTTCATTCCGCTGACACGTTTCTTCGCATAAAGCGTGGCAGTGGCACCGGGCTGGATTGTCTTTTGAGTCCCGTCGAATGAAGCGACAGTCTTTCCGTCGGCATCTTTCACACCCACAGCCAATGACAGTGTTACAGGCTCAGTTCCGGAATTGTGTACCTCGCTCTCCACATTGATTGTTACCGAACCGGTAGGCACATCATATTCCGAACCATATATATAGGTTCCGGTAGTGCCGAGATTAGAATATATAGGCAATGTCTGATATACCGGGTCGGTTACATGTAGCCATACGTTTTTGGGCAGACCGCCATAATTGACATTAAAAGGCTTTGTATGCCATTGCCAGGTCGAACCTGTCGACTGTTCCTTATAATCCCAAGCATTGTCGGTACGCACTTCTATCAGATTCTCTCCGGACTTAAGATACGGTGTGAGGTCAAATCCGAATGCCATGACACCGTTCTCGGATATTCCTATTCTCGTACCGTTGAGAAACACCTCGGCAGCCTGACGCGCACCTTCGAACTCAATGAATACTCTCTTGCCTTCTCCGGTCACCCCCGCCTCGACATCCTTGGGTAGTCTGAATTTCTTTTTGTACCATACCTCGCCGGTAGGCATATCGTATGTAGAGACCTTGAACGATTCATCTTCATTCCATGCGTGAGGGAGAGTCACGGGATGTTTTTTCAACATTCGGGTTACTTCCTTGTCAGAGGATGACAGATTCCATCCGGAATTGAAATTGAATGTCTGACGTGCTGACGCAAGCTGTGCCGCCATGCAAAAAAGCACAAACGCTATCAGTAATGATTTTCCTTTTTTCAAAGACTGTATTTTCATAAAAAGGCCGGTATTAATGATTGTTTGGTCTGGAATAATTTTCCGCAAAATTAGGGAGGGGAAGTGTGGTGTAAGTCCGAACCTGTTGAAACTTTAGTCTGTAATTGTTGAAAATGTACATAATCAGTGGCATATGCAACATTTTCGGATTCTTTGTTGCAACATTTTCGGCTTTTTCATAAATTTGCGGTAACTTCGGGGCTTAGGGTCTGCGGAAAAGTTGCGTACTACTATGAGATACCTGATGACGATAATCACAGTCTGGATTGCCATCACATCTATGGCAGCCGATTCCCACAGCTCACCATCATCACCCATGGTGACTGTGGACATGCGTCACGGTCTACCGGAAAGCAGAGTACGGGCATTGCTGACTTTGCCCGACGGACAGCTTGTGATAGCGACAGCCGGTTGCCTCAGCATATTTGATGGGGTAATATTCACAAACGAACCTGTAAATCCGGAAAACGGGGTAATTCTCGCTTCAATGAGCAAAAACCGGCAG
The DNA here is from genome assembly GCA_958352885.1 of uncultured Duncaniella sp. Classification (GTDB taxonomy): domain Bacteria; phylum Bacteroidota; class Bacteroidia; order Bacteroidales; family Muribaculaceae; genus Duncaniella. The sequence goes on along the minus strand of CATWQI010000003.1, from coordinate 94,263 downwards.
CTCTCATGCGACAGCAACGGTATAATATGGCTTAAGACTCCTGTAACAAGACAGGCAGAGACAGGCAGACTCCACATATTCGACTCCAAAACCGGGGCAGAGATAACTTCCGATATCTGCCGGATACTTGGCGAAGGTGGGATAAGAGACGTATATGTCAACGATGCCGGTTCATTATGGGTCATCGACATGGAAAACAATCTGTGCGCCGTAAGAAACGGTGAAAGGAAAAAGATTCTTAATCTTGATTCACTTGGCAATGACCTGCCGTCAGCCTTGTATGGCACCGATGATAAAATATATCTTTGCTACGACAACGGAAATGTGTGTGTCATAGATGCCGGTTTAGGTCAATTGGAATATATGTCACGTCCCGAACTCCCCAAGAAGGGGATGAGGCTTGCCAACTCAGGAGCCAAATGGGCAGGCGGCAGGCTACTTATTCCATATCATAAGCATAATGACAGGTCAAATACCTGGATAGCCGTACTTGATACCTTGTCAAGGGAATGGCAGGTCAGCCATATAAACAAACTGGTCTATGACTTCACCGTGGATACAAAAGGTGAAATAACTGTCAGTTTTCCGGGTATGGACGACAGTATATTCTGCGTGACTGCGGACCGTGGAGGAGGTTTATGGATAGGTACACGCAACAGCGGGCTGCGTTACATTAATTCAGCACGCTCAAGTCTCGTGGAATATTCCGACAAGGCATATCCCTATCCTAAAAGTGGATATTATACCTCGGAAAGAGCCAGAATGCTCGCTGATAAATATGCCACCGGAATAATCAACTGCAGCGCAGAGGACTCAATAACCGGATATGTATATCTCGGGACGAGAAAAGGGCTTATGGTTATTGACAACAAAGATTGCCTCGTGGCAGTGCTTGACGAGAATGTGGGACTTTCCCCTATAAATGTACAGAGCGTACTCGCCAATGTGAGGAGCGGCAATGCTAAAACCGGGATAGCGGACGATGTATGGTTCTCGACAACAACCGGATTCTCAAGACTACGCCATCTTCCAGACGATACAGTCGAGGTAATAACTCTCGGCATACTTGACGGTATGGATTTGAACGGTAAAGAACTGCCGTCGCAGACCATGTCATGTGACTCGTTCGGTTACATAGTGGCAGGTTATCCTGGAGGGTCATGGAGATTCAATCCATCCGAAATAGACGATATAGACTACGTGGTGCATAGATTCCCTGACAGGAATGACGATATTATTGCAAATGACAATGCAGCCGGAAATACACCCTTTTATCTGATTCTGACATGTGTGGCGGTACTGGCGATTATAATCGTACTGTCGTATTATATTTATATGCGCAAGAGAAACCGTATTTCCGATATTGATGACACTGAAATTACCGGAGCCGGTCATGGATATGACGATTCCGGAAACATAGAGCGTGTATGTGACAATCTCGTAAGCAAGTGTTTTGACACGGCAAAGACGAATTCAAAGACCTCGGGATTGGCAGATATGGAATTCAAATCACGCATAAACGAGATAATAGAGGCGCATATCGATGACGAATCCCTGAGTGTGGTATCATTAAGCTCTATGATGGCTATGGACAGAACCAGCCTTTATAGGAAAATGCAGACTGTCATGGGAGAGTCCCCATCTTCATATATCAAGAATATGAGGCTTGCGGTTGCAGCACGTCTTCTGGATAAGACAGACCTTTCTATACATGATGTGGCTGTACGCACAGGTTTTTCATCTACCAAGTATTTTTCATCGGCATTCAAGGAAAAATACGGTGTGTTGCCCGCCAAATACCGTATGCGCTGACCATACGTATAGCACCTGTCAAGAACATAATCCTAAAAAATATGCTGGGACTCTACATATAGAGTCCCAGCATAAAGATTGAAATGACTGTCAGGATTCCTTTATCCTTTATACAGTCAAGATTTCTTTCTCCTTGGCAGCGAAAAGGTCGTCGATTTTTTTGAGATACTTGTCGTGGAGTTTCTGTACATCATTCTCGGCATCCTTTGAAATATCCTCGCTCATGCCCTGCTTTACAGCCTTCTTAAGACCATCAATTGCATCGCGGCGGGCATTGCGCACTGAAACCTTGGCGGTCTCAGCCTCGGCTTTCGACTGCTTAACAAGATTACGGCGGCGCTCTTCGGTCAGCGGGGGTATGGAGATACGTATCACCTCACCGTTATTCTCGGGAGTTATACCAAGCTCTGAGTTGATGATAGCCTTTTCAATCTCCTTGAACATAGGTTTCTCCCATGGTGTGATGACGATGGTACGTGCATCAGGTACTGAGATATTTGCCACCTGTGATACAGGCACGTTTGTGCCATAGTAGCTCACACGGATTGGGTCAAGAATCTTCGGGTTCGCTTTACCTGCTCGGATATGAGCGAGAGCTTCGTCAAGATAAGCCACCGCCAATTCCATCTTTTCTTCGGCGGGATTAAGGTAATCAGAGGGTTCCATATTACGAGATAATTTTTTAATTTATTGACTTTTATAATTTTAGTAGACGGTAGTACCGATAGGTTCGCCGTCAATGACTTTGGCAAGATTACCGGTGGTATCCATATCGAACACGACAATCGGCAGATGATTCTCCTTGCAGAGCGCTGTAGCGGTAAGATCCATTACCTTCAGACCTCTGTTATACACTTCATCGTAAGTGATTTCGGTAAACTTGGTAGCTGTGGGATCCTTCTCGGGGTCGGCAGTGTATATACCGTCGACACGAGTGCCCTTGAGCATAACATCGGCACCTACTTCTATGCCACGGAGCGCACTGCCGGTATCAGTGGTGAAAAACGGATTACCGGTACCTCCGGCAATGATCGACACCTCACGGCGTTCCATAGCCTCGATGGCGCGTGTATTGGAGTAATGTTCTCCGATAGGGAACATATTAATAGCAGTGAATACTCTTGCCGGCTGACCGATAGCTTCGAGAGCCGATGAGAGAGCAAGCGAATTGATAACAGTGGCGAGCATACCCATCTGGTCGCCCTTGACACGATTGAAACCTTTTGCCGCTCCTGACAAGCCTCGGAAAATATTTCCACCACCTATGACGATTGCCACCTCTACGCCCTTTCCAACAATCTCCATTATCTGGCGTGCGTAGTCATTCAGTCGTTCGGTATCTATACCATAACCTTGCTTGCCCATAAGCGACTCTCCGCTCAGTTTGAGCAGTACTCTTTTATATTTGGTGCTCATATCAAATTTGTTTAACTGTTCCACGAACAAAGGTAATCATTATTCTTTTAATATATGAAATGTGTTACTTAAAAATTTGACTAATTACGTATAGTTATGACATATATTTTAAGTTAAAACAGATGACAATTCCATTTCAAAATTCACACAATGTGGTTACACTATTTTTTAGTTAATGCTTTTATTATTAAATTTGCACTTACATAGAATCTTATCCTTGCATAAGAAAATATCTAAGAACTAATTGTAACAATCGAGTAAAAAGTGAGTACTTCCACATATTCCATACTGGTGGTTGACAGCGATGATGACATTTGCTCTCTGCTGAAAGTCAATCTGCAGACCGAAGGCTATGCGGTAGAGGTCTGCGAATCGGCTGAATCAGCACTCACTACGCATCTCGAAAATTTTCTGCTGGTCATCACCGAAACCGAGCTTCCCGGTGAGATAGACGGATGGGAATTAATCGAAAGAATAAAGGGAAACCGTCTTACAGCTAATGTGCCGGTCATGTTCTGCTCAACACATGATTCGGAGAATGACATAATACGCGGACTCAATGCCGGCGCAGACGATTATATCACCAAGCCGTTCTCGCTTCGCGAGATGCTGGCACGCATACGCTCGGTACTCCGACGCCACCGTAACATGGCTCCGCAGGCTACCGCACGTACCATAGAGTACCGTACGCTCATCCTTAACATAGATTCCCATAGCCTTATTATCGACGGAGAGACGGTATCGCTCTCCCCTACCTAATTTGCCATTCTCACATTTCTGTTACGCTCGCGTAACAAAATGCTCAGCCGCGAAGAGATATTTACAGCAGCTTGGCCCGGAGAGGAGATGACAAATCCGCGCCTGGTGGATGTAAATATATCACGCCTGCGCAAGAAACTCAATGCTTACGGTGCAAACATTGTCAACCGCTCAGGTCTCGGATATGGCTTCATCGACAAGTAATAAAAAGAACAGACAGCCGCTACCGTCATCCACCACACCATTCATACTTGAAGCAGGGTGTGATGAGGCAGGAAGAGGATGCCTTGCAGGTCCGGTATGCGCCGCTGCAGTAATACTGCCTGACGGGTACACAAATCCACTTCTCGACGATTCAAAAAAACTTACGGAGACTCAACGCGACGAATTGCGCCCCATAATTGAGCGTGACGCTGTAGCGTGGGCTGTGGCAATGGTCGACAACGAGGAAATAGACCGCATTAACATACTCAATGCATCCATACTTGCCATGCACATGGCTCTCGATAAACTTGACGTGATGCCGGGTCAGATTGTAGTGGACGGCAATCGGTTTAAACCATACAAAGATATCCCATACCTGACTGTGGTGAAAGGTGACGGCAAATTAGGCAATATAGCCGCAGCTTCAATACTTGCCAAGACGCACCGTGACGAGTTCATGAGAAAGGCTGCCGTTGAGTATCCCGGATATAACTGGGAGGTCAACAAGGGATATCCCACAAAAGAACACCGGACGGCAATAGCAACTCTCGGCACTACTCCGTTGCACCGCCTCACATTCCGGCTTCTTCCCGACGAGTAAACCAATGGCCTTTAATATTTATTATCGGACCACCTTTTAGAAATTATCGCCCGCTTTACTTGGACTGTTTACGTTCCAGTGCGCTCTTGGTTGTGACAAGTATGGCTCCGTTAGCGCCACGCGAACCATACTGAGATGCATCCTTCAGTACCTCCACATGATCTACATCGTAGATACTTATAAAATCAAGCGACGAAACCTGCACACCGTCCACTATGTAAAGCGGGGTGCTTGAAAGCATCAGCGAGCGCTCACCACGGATATTGACATTCATATCACCATTGTTCTGCGATATGTTCAGCCCGGGTACCAGACCGACCAGAGCCTTTAATATGGACCTTTCTCCCGTTCCGCGAAGTGTGGCTCCGCTTATGCCTGAACTTACACCGGTAAATTCCCTGCGCTTCACATAGCCATAGCCTATATTGACAAGTTCGTCATCCTGAGTAGCCACATAGTTTGTCTCATCGGCAAGAATGATTTTCATGCTCTTCTTACCATCCACAGGTATATTTATCCTTCGTTTCTTTACTATAAGGGTAAGGGTATCGCCGGGCATAACATCAGTGAGTCCGAAACGCCCTTTCTTATCAGAAGTAGCATAACGCTGCTCATCACGATTGAACACCTTGACTTTCTTTACCGGTTTCAAGTCGGAGTCAAGCACGAGCCCGTTAAATGGCTCGTCGGCGAACGCCGGCACGCACACTGACGAAATCATAGCCAAAGCCAGCGCACATCTAAAACAACGGACAGCTTTCATACTTATTTCTTATTTAAAAGAGACTTTGCAGCGGAATAAGCCAAGAGCTCCGACCGGTACTGGGAAAATGCAATTTCTCTCCCTACATTACCTTCCAGAATACCGCCCTCGGTTATATAAGTATGCCAGAAAGCCTTCACTCCATGAAAAAACGGAGAGAGTATCCCTATACTGTCGTTGCCCGAGGCAAGAACACGGGCCTTAATGGCTGCATGATGGCGTATCACATCCTCATACTGTTCCCTCGTGTCGCAACGATAATGAAGTATATCCCCGTCAAGCAGCTCAGGTCGGACGGAATCTCGAAAAATAACCTTTTCCGCCACGTCGCGCAGATTCCAGTTGGCATAGCGCTTGTCGAACAGACGTATCTGGAGATCCGGGTACCACCCACATCTTCTAACCGGAATGCCACAGTAGAAATTGAGGCGTGACACATTGTATACCCTGTGTCCGAATCCCACCTCCTTAAGCCGCTTTATGCTCTGCTGAAGCGCCGGCGAAAGTACTTCGTCAGCATCGATTGAAAGCACATACTGATGGGAGGTAAGAGAAGTGGCGTATTGCCGTTGCGCACCGAACCCGTCAAATTTACGTTGGGTTATCCGGCAGCCGTACTTGCTACATATATCAACTGTACGGTCAGTGGAGTAGGAGTCCACAACTATTATTTCATCAGCCACACCGCGCAGAGATTCCAGACAGGCAGCCATGCGCCTCTCTTCATTATATGCTAATATTGTGGCGGATATATTTACCATGGTAAAAGGTCTGGTCTTAATGTTTTATAAATGTTGAAACGGTCAGAAAAATTCCCGTCACGCAAATATAATATTTTAATTTGAGTTACAGTATCTTTTACCCTATTTTTTCCAATTTGAGCCACATTTTTTACAATTTGTAATTATAATTTACCATATAGCTTCATTTCTTACCTTTTTGTAATCAAAATGTCACATCATGTATAACAATTAACTATTCTTAACTACAATATGTTTCCGATTAAATTTTTTATGTATAATTTTGCACACGAATAACGTCAGTGGAATTTAGCTACTATCAATAAGTTTAAAGTCAACAAAAGTTAGGTTAAAGCATGGGGTGGGCTGTGAAGTTCCCCCATTTTTTTATACAAAAAACTAAACGTAAAAGATACAATAACCCCCTATATTTTTCATTACTTATTGTTTTATATACGATAAGAAATTTCATCGCTAAAACAGAAGAGCAGACAATACAGATAATCATTAAAATCTGTCATGTCTGCTCTTCTGTTTTTTTACGTTATTAACATTGTTGATAACTATGTTGATAAGTGTTGAAAAGGTTTCAATGGTTTTTAAAAGATTACTGTTGCATATCTCAGACTCAATACGATATATATATTATTCCTTGGAAAACAAATTAGTTATTAATAATCTGCTGATAGGTTTTCAATAGGGTTTTCAACATTTTACGGTTGTTTATCTGCTGAAAAGTTTTTAACTTTGCACATTATTAACACAATGTTAATAAACTAATCAAATATCGGATTCTTAGAGAGTTATGATGTTTATAACCATGAAGATATTGTTAATTGGAGTGCAATAACCCAATAATGCAAGCAAATGGCTAAAAAGTTACTTCATGTTTTAACATCTAATATTATTCCTCTTAAAGAACTTTTTTAAAAAAATTTTTTCAAAACATAAAAATAGATGAATGTTGACAAAGGGTACGTGGAAGCGCCCATTGACAAAAGTCTCGATTTAAAGAATGAGATACTCCGACTTAAAAAGGAGAAAAACGCTGTCATCCTCGCACATTACTACACGGTGGGTGAAATTCAGGATTTGGCTGATTTCGTCGGCGACTCTCTTGCATTGGCTCAGATAGCCGAGACACTCGACAATCCTTTGATTGTGATGTGTGGCGTCCACTTCATGGGAGAGACTGTCAAGATTCTCTGCCCTGATAAAAAGGTGCTGGTTCCTGACCTCAATGCCGGTTGTTCGCTTGCCGACAGTTGTCCTGCCGATGAGCTTGAGAAATTTATAAACGAACATCCGGGATACACGGTGATTTCCTATGTCAACACTTCGGCTGCCGTGAAAGCTCTCACCGACATAGTTGTGACTTCGGGCAATGCGATGAAAATTATCAATTCTCTCCCCGCTGACGAGAAAATCATCTTCGGTCCCGACCGTAATCTCGGCAATTATATCAATAGTGAGACCGGACGTGACATGGTGTTATGGAACGGTGCGTGCCATGTGCATGAGCAGTTCTCGCTCGACAAAATAATAGAGCTGAAAAAACTCCATCCCGAAGCCAAAATACTGGTTCATCCCGAATGTCCGGCTCCAATTCGCCTGGTGGCTGACAAGGTTGGTTCGACAGCTGTTCTGCTCAAGTGGGCTACCGAATCGGACAATACAGAATTCATAGTGGCAACCGAGAGCGGTATCCTCCATGAGATGCGTCGCCAATGTCCCGACAAGACATTCATACCTGCACCGCCCAATGATTCAACATGCGCATGTAACGACTGTGCTTTCATGAAGCTGAACACTCTTGAGAAGCTTTACAATTCCCTCCGTTACGAGCTTCCGGAGGTGCATGTGGACGAGAATATAATAGAACGTGCCCGCAGACCCATCACCCGTATGCTGGAATTAAGTAAGTAAAATATATAAAAACATAATATAATGGAATACAATCATAGAGAAATAGAGTCACGCTGGCAGAAAGCGTGGCGCGAAAATAAGGTATATAAAGCGGAGATTGACGCATCGCGTCCGAAGTTTTATGTACTTGACATGTTCCCATATCCGTCGGGTGCCGGACTCCATGTAGGTCACCCGTTAGGATATATAGCCTCCGATATATATTCCCGCTACAAACGTCTTCAGGGTTTCAATGTGCTCCATCCGATGGGGTACGATGCTTACGGTCTGCCGGCAGAGCAATATGCCATCCAGACAGGGCAGCATCCTGAAAAGACTACCACTGACAATATAGCCCGTTATCGCAGCCAGCTCGACAAGATTGGGTTCTGCTACGATTGGGACAGAGAGGTACGCACATGTGACCCTAAGTTCTATAAATGGACACAATGGGCGTTCATGAAGATGGTGGAGAGTTACTATGACACCGAGAAGAACAAGGCTATGCCTGTTTCAGACCTGGTGAAACATTTCGAAAAGGAGGGAAGCAAAGGTATTCATGCTGCATGCGCCGAAGAACTCGACTTTACAGCCGAAGAGTGGAACGCTATGGACGAGAAACAGAAAAGCGACACCCTTATGAACTACCGCATAGCTTATCTCGGCAACACGATGGTGAACTGGTGTCCGCAGCTCGGCACAGTACTTGCCAACGATGAGGTGAGCGAGGGGCTTTCAATACGCGGCGGATATCCTGTAGAGCAGAAACTGATGTATCAGTGGTGTCTGCGTGTTTCAGCTTATGCGCAGCGTCTGCTGGACGGACTCGACACTATTGACTGGACTGACTCGCTCAAAGAGACCCAGCGTAACTGGATAGGACGCTCTGAGGGCGCAGAAATGAAATTCCACATAGCAGGAAGCGACATAGACCTCGAAATCTTCACCACACGCGCCGATACAGTGTTTGGCGTTACTTTCATGGTACTTGCGCCTGAAAGCGAATACGTTAAGCAGGTCACTACTCCGGAGCAGGCTGACGCTGTGAAAGAGTACCTTGACAGCATCAAGCATAAGACAGAGCGTGAGCGTATGATTGACAAGAAAGTAAGTGGCGTATTTTCGGGCAGCTATGCCATCAATCCTCTTACCGGCAAGGAAATCCCCGTATGGATAAGCGACTATGTGCTCGCCGGATATGGAACAGGCGCCATCATGGCTGTGCCGGCACATGACAGCCGCGACTACGCTTTCGCAAGACATTTCGATTTGCCCGTCATACCCCTTATTGAAGGATGTGACGTCTCGGAGCAGAGCTTCGATGCCAAGAGCGGCAAGATGATTAACAGTGCCTCCGACGAGCTTGACCTCAACGGTATGGAGGTAAAGGATGCGATCGCTGCCACCAAGAAGTTTATTGAAGAAAAGGGGGTAGGCAAGGTCAAGGTCAACTATCGTCTACGCGACGCTATCTTCAGCCGTCAGCGTTACTGGGGCGAACCTTTCCCTGTATATTATAAGAACGGCATACCTACTCTTATGGATGAGTCACAGCTCCCGCTGCTTCTGCCTGAGGTGGACAAATACCTACCCACCGAGACTGGCGAACCGCCGCTGGGACGCGCTAAGAATTGGGTTACACAGGACGGATATCCTATCGAACTGAATACCATGCCGGGTTTCGCAGGCTCTTCCGCCTACTATCTCCGCTACATGGATCCGCATAATGAGAATGCGCTCGTGTCAAAGGAAGCCGACGAGTACTGGCGCAATGTGGACCTTTACATAGGCGGTACCGAGCATGCCACAGGTCACCTTATCTACTCACGCTTCTGGAACAAATTCCTGTATGACCTCGGATATGTATGCGAGCCTGAGCCATTCAAAAAGCTTATCAACCAGGGCATGATTCAGGGGCGCAGTAACTTTGTATACCGTATTAAGGACACCAATACTTTCGTATCGTTAGGTCTGAAAGACAAGTATGAGACAACTCCTATACACGTCGATGTGAATATTGTTTCCAACGATATACTTGATGTCGATGCGTTCCGCGCATGGCGTCCTGACTACAAGGATGCAGAGTTTATCCTTGAGGATGGCAAGTATGTGTGCGGCTGGGCGGTAGAAAAGATGTCGAAATCGATGTTCAATGTTGTCAACCCCGACGATATAGTGGAGCGTTACGGCGCCGATACACTGCGTCTGTATGAGATGTTCCTCGGTCCGCTGGAGCAGAGCAAGCCATGGGATACCAACGGTATCGACGGAGTAAACCGTTTCCTTAAGAAACTCTGGGGTCTCTACTACAAGGGTGACCAATGTCTCGTTGATGATTCCAAACCGTCGCCTGAGGCTCTTAAGGCCCTCCACAAGCTCATAAAGAAGGTGACAGGTGACATTGAGTCATTCAGCTACAATACCTCGGTAGCGGCGTTTATGATATGCGTGAATGAGCTTAATTCCTGCAAGTGTCACTCACGCGAGATACTGGGCGACCTGCTCGTCATTCTTGCTCCGTTCGCACCGCATATAGCAGAGGAATTATGGCATTCGGCACTTGGAAATACCACTACCATAAACGATGCCAAGTGGCCTGTATGGAATGAGGAATACCTCAAGGAGAACAGTGTGAACTATGCTGTGTCATTCAACGGAAAAGCTCGTTTCAACATTCAGGTTCCTGCAGAAACACCCAAAGAAGAAGTGGAGAAACTTGCACTCGAACATGAATCTGCTGCCAAGTGGCTTGAAGGAAAGACTATACGTAAGATTATCGTTGTCCCCAACAAGATAGTGAATATTGTTGTAGGCTAAGATTCATAAGAAAAGAAATACATTACAAAAAAATAAATAGCCGGGTGAATTATTCACCCGGCTATTTATTTTTAGTTGTGTCTTGATGATTATTGTCTGTCTTTTCAATTGTCAGTCGGATTCCAGTTATCGTTTCCGCCGAGAACAGATTGGATTGAATATGGAGTTATGTCTGTGAGCTGTCTCGAATAACCCGTACGAGCTGACGGATTTGCACCTTCGCCTATACTTTGGTATTCGGCATAGTTAACGGTCTGTTCGTTTGAAGTCTTACCCCAATTGTTCCATCCTTCGGGTACTATATGCTTGCCGAGATTGCAACGTATATAGATAGCTTGTGCGAACGGGCGCCATGGACGGGACAGATATACACGCTTGACATTTTGGTCGGCAGTGAGGTTACAGTCCATAAACACATATCCGTGTTTCTCCCCCTCGGGAGTAGCAGGTGCTGTCACATAGCCGTCACCCTTACTGTGAATAGTGCAGCGGTTGAACACTGCTGTAGCTTTGCCGAAAATGAAATCTACGGTGCCTTCTATGTAACAATCCTCATAATACTGACGTGTAGGATATCCGTAAGTATAAAGAGTGTCCTGATGCCCTAAAAAACGACATTTCCGGAATGTGGCACGGTCACCGCTAACGAAACACGCCACAGCCTGACCGACAGCTCCGGCTGTATTCTCGAATGTGATATTCTCCGCTACGAAATCAGGAGCGTAAATATAGCATGAAGCGGACCCGGATGTCGATTTCTCCTCTCCGAAACGGTTGAGTTTAGAGGCATAGTCATCATAAGTGATTACGGCACCGTCCTCACCCGTAATGGTGAGATTAATCTTGCATTCGGGTATGATTAGTTTTTCCTTGTAGTTCCCTTTTTTAATAAGAATGTTTGTACGGTTTGCCTTTCGGAAATCAGGTACGGCATTTATAGCCTCCTGCACAGTGGTGAAATCACCGCTCCCGTCCTTGGCAACTACAAAGTCATAATGGCGTTCCTCCGCTCCGACGGAGAGAATGCCTAAGAGCATGACAATAAGTGATAATGATCTTTTCAACATGGTAAGTTGTGGTATTAGCTAAATTATGTATATGCTTTTAGTAAATTATATGCAAAGGTCGTTATTTTAGTCCATAATCACAAACGGAGCCCAGAACTGAGGCAATGAACCTGGTAGAGTCTTACCGTCAATATTGAATTTGGAATTTTTTACCTTATTCTGCGCTTTTGCGAAAGCAGCACGAGTAGAGTCTCCATTGAATAATGATGAGTAAAATTCCTCCATAAGCACTCGTGTGGCATCGTCATGAACCGGTGACAGACTCATCACAAGGGTCTTTGCTCCGGCAAGTTTAAATGCGCGCTGAAGTCCGAACACACCCTCGCTTGTCACATCACCCAGACCTGTCTGGCAAGCCGACATTACCACTAAATCAGTATTGGATAAATCCATTTCGGAAATCTCTTTTGCAGTTAGCATGCCGTCCTCCAAATCCTCCGGTATAAGTTCAGGAAAAAGCCATCCGTTGTTGCCACCGCTGAGCACCAATGCCGAACGGTAGAGTGAATTATCGTCAACGGCATAGTTGGCAGCCACGAAATCCGACTCTCTGACATCCGGCGGCAGGTAAAATCCGTGGGTTGCTATATGTAGTATACGATTGTCACCGCCTGACAGACTCTTGAAACTTTCCTCAGTGCCCTCATCTCCGGTGATGAGTTTGTATTTGTATTTCGAACCGGCAGAGAGATGTTCTGATATGGAGTTGACTTCCGAAAGTGTGCCCGGCAGGAATCCCCATGCGTCACGACTCTCCATATCCACAGTGAGCGTTCTCGGGATGCCTCGTGAGAGCGATACGGTCTGAGCCAGTAGCTGCATATCCTCTATGTCGGTATCGTAGTTCAGCCCTCCGTAGAGCACGGCGTTGCGGTTGGTATTTGACGGACGGTTCATGGCAAGCTCTCGTGTGGAAGAGAGGCGCACGGGGTTGTACATCATATTCATTCTTTTTCCGTCAGTCACCATGGCGTGTTCTATGGCGAGGTTATAGAGTTTACCGGCAGGGGCGAAATAGATTGTCTCACCTTCATTAACGTGGGCGAGAATCTTTTTCCATACCTTTGAGTGGATGGTTTTGGAGTCATAGATATTGGCACGGTCAAACCGTTTGTCACCTTTTTTCAAGGCAAACAGGAATATGTGTTTCGGTTCGGCGAACGACTTGCGGAGCAATTCGGCTGAATAATATTCGATGTCACCGTTGCGTGACATTACAAACTCTACCGCTACCTCGTCATTCCTCAGTTTCTTGTGAATATCCTGCCACTTTATATTGGCGAAGTTCATGAAATCGCCATACTGGCGTGATTCCTTCATGATTTTTTCTTCGAGCGATGTGGCTTTGGCTTTTTCTTCCGGAGTCAGTGAACCGGTTGAGGCTTGTTTACGGCGAAGCAGCGACAGTCTGTCGCTGAGCATCAGCAGTTCCGGATTGTTGGATTTCTGGAGCAGCCGGCGCAGGTTGACAGATGCTTCCAGCATCAAACCTTTGTTGAGCAGGGATGCGTCATAGAGCAGACTTCCGGTTACCGACTGTGGCAATTCAGCCTTTATTTCTGTCACTGTGCCGTCCGAAATCGTCACCGACCCTTCGCGGTTGAGGTTGAACAGACGGTTCATCATCGGCTCAAGCCGTCCCCAGTAGGCTGACCGCTGCGCCTCGGGTAGAAACATGAATACATCATGGGCATATTTGCGGTCAATGTCGAGCTGAGCGGTGAAACATTTCGCAGCTTCCACATGGTTATCTGCACTAATATATGTATAGCCCAATAAATTGTATATATTTCTAATTTCTATCTCATTTTCTGCATCTATATTCTTAGTCATATCAAGTATCAGTTGATACATCATAACGGCTATATTTGGCATATTGTACCTACACATATTATCTCCAACGGTTTTATAAAAATGACCGACGGATTTTATAGACAATGGTGTCCATTTGAAATTGGCTTTATCTGTGAAGTTTTCTATTTTAGATGATTCTTTCTCGAACATTTCAAAATCGCCGGCTGCAAGAATAGCATCCAGACGATAAACGCTTGCGTCATACCAAGGAAAAGTATTTTGACCATATATTTCTATGGCTGATTTTCTATAATTGTTGAAGTGTATTATGGCTGTGTTAAAATCTCCTTGGGTCATGGAAATGATTCCCATATTCTTTAGAATCTGCGGATAAAGACTGTTTTGGAGTTCTCCATTGTTTTCCATCTTGATTTTTGCATCATCATAGAATTTTTTTGCCTTGTCAAGTTCGTTTAATGAGGTTGACATACGCCCACTTACGTAGGCTGTACGAGCTTTTAGGATTGATTTGTCAGAGCAATTTTTATTTGTGAGTGAAATGACTGATGACAAAAGTTCAGAAGCTTTTTCATATTGTCCTGCTGCAATATATATTTCAATATAATCAAGCATTATCTCAGCTTTAAATGCTATGGAAACATTTGTATCTTCCATAAGGGCAAATACAGCTTCGTAGGTATTAAGCGCATCAGCATAATTATTGAGATATTGTTCCATTTGACCCATAAGACGGAAAAATTCGGAAGTCTTAATCCCGCTCTGACCGTAAATATTTACAAGTCTTTTGAACATATAGTCAATGTCGACTGTCTCAAATCCTTGAATCTGTTGAATCATCTCCTCACAGTAGGCATTGTCAACTAATCGCTTGTAATCAGAGTTGACTATCTTATTCAAATCTATCTTAGATAGGTATTCCTTGGACTTGTCACGCAGTACGAGCCTTGCGCACAGGCGTGTCAACATTGCGTAATGACCTGATTTCTCAGGTTCGGTCTTAGGTACTGGTTGCTTTAAGAAATTATCGTAATAATTTTTGAAATCCAGGTAATTACCGGTAAGCATCAGAGTCTCGAAATCTTTTTCATAGCTTTGTGCCGAAACAGCAGCTCCCCTTAGAGGTAAGAAGGATAATATTAAAGCCGAAATTAAGGTCAGAAAGGAAAATTTCATGGGATGAAGCAATGTTCAATCTGTTAAAAAGTGGCTTAAAAACAGATTTTTGATTGATTAATTAAAATCTAATGTCTATATTTGCAAATATAACCATATTAATCACATTAATCAAATATTATTGCCATGAAAAAGGCTTTATTAGTAGTTTTCGCGATGCTGTCAGTCATGTCGGCTTCGGCGCTATCCATTGTTACCTCCAAAATGGGTGAAGAATTCAGCAAGGGACATTTTGCGTATGTGAGTACGAATATAAAAGATATAAAGGAAAAAATAGCGGAGGGAAATGCATTGGGATTTAGTGAGATGGATGATGCCTTTTGTAATTATTATGAGGCTGTTCTTAGCATATATACATATGATAGAATATCAGATTGTGACAGTAAATTTGAATTATCTGAAAAAGTACTTGGCAAAGACCATTATATGACTCTGACTATGAAAGCCATATATAAGAAGTTATCCAATGATGCAACAAAATATGCTGATGAAGCCCTTGCAGCTATTGAGAATGAACTTGGAATTGACAGCTGGCAATATGCATCTATGATTGAACATAAAGTGTCAATTTTAGCTCAAAGAAGTAAAATTAAGGATGCATTAAAATTGCTAAATACTCACTTGGATAAATCATTCGGAAATAAATTACCTGAAAATTGGTTCCATGCAAGTCTATATGGCATTCAGGCTGTATTGTATAATAATACAGGTAAATATGATAAGATGGAGGATAGTATGAATATTACTCATGATTTTATGAATAAGATGGCTGAGGATGTACAGAATAAAAAACAGTCATCATTATGTTATGGAGCCATAACGTCTTTAACTTTTAATTTGTCACAATTGCTTCGTGCTCATGGTGAAGAAGATATGGCAATTACAATGTCTGAGATTTCGTTATCACAACTAAAAGAAATGGGGCTGGGTGAATGTGGACTTGCAAAAAGTTATTTGGCTAATATAGGTAATGCGTATTATCTAAAAAAAGAATACGATAAAAGTCGTCCAATGATGATAGAGTATTTGCAATATCTTGAAAGCATTGGTGAAAAAGATGGCTATAACTATAAGATATATAAAGATATGCTTTCAAAAACGCCAAATAAATAAGGTATTGATAGCAACTTAATCAAATAATTATTGCTATGAAAAAGGCTTTATTAGTAGTTTTCGCGATGCTGTCAGTTTTATCGGCATCGGCTTTGAATGAATTGGTGTCTAAAATGACCGCAAATTTTCCCGAAGGTGATTTCTATACCGTGAGAGAGACGCTACCGATGATACGGGGTTCAGTTGCAAATGATGGTTACGCTGCGTTCAGCGAGATGGATTTGGCTTTTTGCAACTATTATGAGGCGTTGACAGCTCAGTTCCTCATGGAAAATATCGATGACAAGGAGGAGAAATTAGCCTTCAACCGTCGTGTGCTTGGCGATGACCATTATATGACCCTTACCATGCAGACTATCTATGATAAATTTACCGAACCTGCGTGGGCAACCTCTCAGGCTGCTCTTCAGGCGATTGAGGATGAGGTAGGACAGGAATCGTGGCAATATGCAGCCATGGTGTATCGTCAGACTGAAATCCTGGCTGAGCATGGAAAAATCAAAGAGGCATTGGAACTTGCCGAGAAGTGTCAGAAGTCATATACAGGCACTTCTATGGAAAACCATTGGCTTAACGGATGCCTTCATATAATTCAGTCTGTGTTCTATTCCAATCTTCAGCGATGGGATGATATGGTCCCCGGATATCAGGCTTCGTCCGACATCTTTATCAAGATAAATAAGGATATAATGGAGGATAAGATTAATTCTCTTGCAGTCTGCGGAAATGCTCATTTGGGATATTACATCACTACTACGAGCCGTGCATTCGGATTCAACAAGGAGTCAATCGAGAGTTCCGAAGATATGATGAGACATCTTGAGGCATTGGGGATGATGGAAACAGGTCTTGGAAATGCCTACCGTTCCAATGTCGCAATCGCATATTACAAGGAAAAGAATTACAAGAAGAGCCGTAAGATGATGACCGAGTACCTCAGCTATCTTGAGAAGAAAGGGGAGAAGGGCTCTCCGATGTACAACTATATCAACGGTCTCCTCAAACAAACCCCGAAATAATAGTAGGGACGTGGCGTGCCACGTCCGCAATCCGGATGGCAACATATAATGAAATTGAGAAAGTATTTTAAAGTTTGTGGAATAGCTGTGTTAGCGTTTTGTCTGTCGTGGTTCATAGCTTACGACTTCACTTCGCTGTCCTATTTTTCACCGCTTGAGAAAGCTTCCGATTTCCTTGCTTCCGATTTCTATACCCTTGTGGCGGACGGTAGAAATGTCAAGCATTACGAGGACAGGATAACAGTGGTTGGCGTCGATAATCTCAGCCGACCGGAGATAGCCGAGACATTGCGGACTATTGCTGCCGCACGACCAAGGGTGACGGCTATTGACATTATGTTTCCTGAGCGTGACATGAGCGATACGGTGCTTGTAAATGCCATGAATATGCTTGGCGATGTTGTGTATGCCGATTTATTCATGGACGAGGAAGAACAACCCGGGAATTTGCCTGCATCCCTTTACGACTATGTGGATGCAGGCGTTCCCGGAATGGTCAATCTTGACGCAACGTCGGTCAGAAGTGTAATCCGTAGTTTCAATCCATATTTCACGGATGTCGACGGCAACCATTTCGATTCGTTTGCAGCTGCCGCAGTGGATATTTACGCTCCTGAAAAGTATGCGAAACTCCTCGCTCGTGGCAAGAGTTCGGAAATCATTTCATTCCATTCGCATGAGTTTGATGTAGTGATGGCTGACGAGATTGCTGACAATACCGAATTATTGACTGACCGCATAGTGATGGTGGGAGCTGTTGATGATTTTAACGATATACATTCCACTCCTATAGATGAGGCGACTCCGGGTGTATTTATCCATGCATACGCTGCTGCGACTATTCTCAACGGTAATTATATCAATCCTGTGCCCGACTGGATTGAATATATGCTGGCAATAGCTTTAGCATTAATCTTCATAGTTACCCAGCTGACTATAGGTGATACCAAGCCTGGAAATATGGTGGTGAGATGGATGCAGGTAGGCTTTCTGGTTATAATGGTGTCATTCGGCTCAATAGTGTTCATCTCTTACGGTTATTCGCTTGACCTGACGCTTCCGTTGCTTATGATAGCTCTGTCACTTCTGGCTGTGGATATATGGGAATTTGCCGAAGAGGTACCAGTCATTGTATCAAAAATCTGTAAAAAATCACAGTCTCTGTTCAGAAAATTAAAAAATCCATTGTCACTTCTAAAGAATAAATGAAATGAAAAAGAAAGCATTACTGTTGATGATATCTTTGCTTCTTTCCATAATGACAGGCTACTCAGCCGAACGTTATGAGGTGTTTCGTACGTCAGGTGATGTAAAGCTCCTCAAAGATTATCAATGGGTTACAGCAAAGAAACGTGAGGCTGTTAGAATCAATGATAAAGTGAAGATAGGGGATAATTCTGTCATCGGAATAAAGGATAAAGAAACAAAAGGTATATTTTATAGTTCAGAGCCGGGCGAGACAGTGGTGTCTGATATAATAATCGCAGCTAAGAAACAATCAAAATCAACTACATCGCTTCTCACCGGTGCTATGGTGGATACTAATAGTGGCGATAGCAGTAAGTCGCGACGCAACAAGCGTGTGACAGGTGTGGTTACAGGTTCAGTAATGCGCGGTCCTGCTGAAAAAAACGCTGATACTGACTCTGTTGTGCAGCCTGCTTACAGTAACCGTTTCGGAAACATGCTCGATGACCTTATTTTTAAAAAAGTGCAACTTACAGAGCCTGACAGTCTCAGAATAAGTCTTGATATAGTAGTTGAACCTGAGGATTCTGTGGTGTCATACATTATCACTGATCGCATTCCCGGGAATGATACTGTATATGTCAACGTTATCAGATTAATCCCGGGTGCGGCTCCGCAGTTTATGTTTGACGGCGGTGTTAATGGTGAGAATATATTTATCAGCGGTGAGTCTGAATTAAAAGTGGACTGGTATCCCTCGGTTTATGATCCGTCGGCGCATTATATGCTTTTGGTATGCAAGAGTGATTACAAGACCGGCATTATTCAGGGTCTTGTAAATAAAACATTTAAAGCGCGGACAATAAAGCTCAGTAAGCCCGGTTTCATAGACGATGCTTTATGGAATGCCCGGACATGGCTTATAGATGGGAAAATATTGATAGAATAGATAGATTTTCAGTCCCCTGTCAGTAAATCCGGTCGCAGGCGGCGAGTGCGTTCAAGGGCTTGCTCGTGTTTCCAGTCATCAATCTTTGCTTTGTGTCCTGACAGAAGAATGTCGGGTACTTTCCATCCCTTATATTCGGCAGGGCGTGTATATACCGGAGGGGCAAGCAGGTTGTCCTGATATGAATCACTCAGCGCACTCTGCTCGTCGCCTATGGCTCCGGGTATAAGTCGAATCACTGCGTCGGCTATGACGACGGCAGGTATTTCACCCCCTGTGAGCACATAGTCGCCTATTGATATTTCCTTTGTAATCAGATGTTCGCGTATGCGGTAATCCACCCCTTTGTAATGCCCGCAGAGGATTATGAGGTTGTTGGCAAGCGAGAGGGAGTTTGCCATCGGCTGGTCAAACTGTTCACCGTCGGGTGAGGTGAAGATGACTTCGTCATACTCACGCTGTGACTTGAGGTCGGCTATCGCACGGTCCACCGGTTCAATCTGCATCACCATTCCGGCTTCTCCGCCAAAGGGATAGTCGTCCACTTTACGATGCTTGTTGGTGGTATATTCACGCAGATTGTGTACCACAATCTCACAAAGCCCTTTGTCTTGGGCGCGTTTAAGTATGGAGCAGTTGAGAGGAGACTCTATCATCTCCGGCAGCACTGTGAGTATGTCAATTCTCATGATAGATATATTGTTGTGTTATGGTATGTTTTAAACAGTTGTATTTCAGTTACAGGTGTTTGATTCGCCACGGGGCGGGATAGAGGTTGTTTGAACGGTTCCCGATATTTTTGACGAATCCGAGAGGCATGTTCCGGTATGTGAGGAGCACAAATCCACGTTTCATCCCTTCGGGGAGAGTGGGGGTGTCACCGTGCAGATAGCGCAACGCTTCCTCTCGGTTGAGATTATGTCGCTCGAACTTGTCAGCGGCTACAGACAATGACATGGCAAGCGACTGTGAAGGTATTATATCCCTCCCCTTCACAGTGCCGAGCAACACACCCTCATGTATCACGTCCAGTCTGCCTTTAATCTCCCGGAGTAATCGGATATGCGCTTTGGGAAATGCTGTCACACGGTCGGCATCGACATATACCTCCATATCCACGCAATTCTTAATCCATTCAGAAGCTGCTGATACCAGCGCTGTATCGCTCTTGGCTTTATCCCCTTTGGCAGCTTTTGATTTTAATCGTGCAGGACGTTCCTGACGTATGGACGAGGTCATATCCCCGTTCTTGCGTATAACAGCCACAAAAAGCCCCTCGCCTCTTATCCTACCCGGAAGAAAACGGTAACAGTGGTGAGGTGTGTCTATTCCGCCGGCTATACCCCAGCTCTCGCATGTCGGTATCTCAATGCTTTCTCCTCCGAGCTCATTGATTATTCGGGATACAGTCTCCTCATTCTCGCGGCGGTTGAAAGTGCATGTGCTGTATATCATATATCCGCCGGGACGCAGTGAGTTCCATAGGTTGCACACTATCTCCCATTGACGTTCGGCGCACTCCTCTATCAGACCTTCCGACCATTGTGCCACGGCATCATCGTCCTTACGCATCATACCTTCGCCCGAGCATGGAACATCAGCCATCACGATATCGAATGTGTCATGTAGCTTTCCGATGTCACGGGTGTCGCCTCTTGTCACTATTATGCCCGGATAGCCCCATTTGATAGCATTCTCACGCAATATAGCTGCCCGTGAGGGCACATATTCGTTGGCAACAACAACGGAGCCTTCAGGAAGTGCGTCAATAGCGGCTGTGGTTTTGCCGCCTGGAGCAGCACAAGCGTCAAGAAGTGTGACAGTCATCTCAGGAGTGCATGACCGTTCATGCGATAGAAATTCAATCAGAGTTTTCACCACATGACTGTGAAACATCGACGACGCCTCCTGCACATAGTACCGTCCCTGGTGAAATGCAGGGTCAAGTGTGAAAGCCGGACGTTCAGGCAGATAGTTTCCGGCATCGCACCAGGGCACACTCGAGTCGGCAGTATCGGTTATCTCCGGTTCTGAATATTTGTTTTCAATCCATCCGGCAGCCTTCCTTGTGTTGACTCTTATGGCTACCGATGGCTCTCCGGTACGTAACGATTCTGCAAGCCCTTCAAGTCCGAGCTTGTCAATCATTTCCACGAATCTGTCAGGCAATTCTCTTTTGTCAGCCATTGTGGATTACACTTCTTTAGATGTTTTGGATTTGCGCAAAGTACGGTTCTCGTATGCCTCGAAAGCTTCTATCCATTCGGGAAGAATAGGAGTGGAAGTATTTGTGGTCATGTCAAATCCCGACATTATGGTGCGGCATTCGCATTTTACCTGTCCGTTGTCAGGAGAGTATATGCGTTGCTCCAGAGTGAGGCTCTTCTCCCCTATCGCCACTACGGCGGTTTCGACCTCTATCGTGTCGTCGAAGAATGTCGGAGCGCAGAAATTACAGTTTATGTTGACTATCACTACCCCTATCTTGTCCCATTCGAGCTTTTCCCCGAGTACTTTGCGGAAATAATCGGTTTTTGCAAGGTCCATAAATGTGAGGTAGACGCTGTTGTTGAGGTGTCCGAGCATATCGATGTCGTTGAAGCGCATCTGGAGAGGCATGTGGTGCCTGTATGATTTAATATGCGGTGAGCAATAATCAGACATGTCGTTTTGGTGTTTACTGAGTATGTTTTTTGATTGTATTATATTGTCAGTGAAATTGTATCTCTTTCACAACATCGGCACCGACAGTATGGTTTAGAGCCTGTATGAGCTTGTCACGGTTGAACATCAGTTCATTTTTCAGCGGTGCTGATGTCATGTATACGTGTAGCACTCCGTGGTCCACATATCGGCGTGAAGTGTAGCGGTTTATTGCGGGTCCAACCACGTCAACCCATGCTGCCGAAGCTCGCTGTTCGTTGAGAGTGTCGGTGAGACCGGCTTTAGCCATGGCGTCATCGATTATATTGCCTATCTGTTTCGGATATGTGCGTTTCATGACTTTATGATTGTTTAGTGGGGGCGAATACACCGTTGTCCACGCTCCACATACGGTAATCACCTCCTGTACGGCTCATTATTTCGTCAAGATGTGTGCGGTTGGTGTCGGTAATGAATATCTGACCGAATGAATCGTCTGTGACGAGACTCATTATCCGCTCTACCCTCGTGGCATCCAGTTTGTCGAATATATCATCGAGCAGGAGCAGCGGGCGCATACCTGTTGCTGAATGCAGAAACTCATACTGTGCGAGTTTCAGAGCTATCGTGAAGGTCTTGCACTGACCCTGGGAGCCGGTGCGGCGCATGGGCATCCCTTCGAGCTGCATATCTATGTCGTCACGATGGATGCCGACAGATGTATGCCTGACTATCTCGTCATGTCTCCGTGCTTCGTCAAGAAGTGTCTGCATGGTAATTCCGTCACGGTTCAATCCGCTCTGGTAAGCAAGGCTCACATGTTCCCCGTCGCCGGCTATGGTGTTATAATACTTGTCAAAAATAGTTGTCAGCCTGTCTATCCATTGAGCTCTTGCATCGTGGATATAAGCAGCGCTCATTTCAAGCATTATTTCGACTGCCCCGTATAGGTTGGCGTCCACACTCCCTTCGCGCAGCAGTTTGTTTCTCTGCTCAAGAGCCCGGTTATAGCGTATCAGATTGTCGAGGTATACAGGGTCGCTCTGCGATATCACCACATCCATCCAGTGGCGGCGTTCCTCACCGCTTTCACGTATCAGGTCTATATCCTGTGGAGCTATCATTACCAGCGGGAAACTACCTATGTGGGAGCTGAGTCGGTCATACTCTTTGCCCCCGCGCTTCAGACTTTTGCGACGTGAGGATGAGAGCCCCATTATGAGTTCCTCGTCCACGCCTTTGCGCACATATTCTCCTCGTACAATAGCAAAGTCCTCTCCCCTACGTATCAGCATTCTGTCGTTGACTTTGGAGAAGCTTTTACAGAAACTGAGGAAGTAGATGGAGTCAAGAAGATTGCTCTTTCCCATGCCATTGTTTCCGAGAAAGCAGTTTACCTTCTCCGAAAATTCCAGTATGGCTTCCGGTATGTTTTTGAAATTTGTTAATGAAAGCTGCTTTATTAGCATTAAGAGGCTGTTATGAGATTTTTTTCGTGGTTAATCCCCGGTTTGGTAATCAGATTACTGACCGGGAAAATATTTTATAGGCATGGACAGACATATATGCTGCCCATGCCGGGATTTATTCTTACTTGGTTATTTGATTCCGACGAGTTCGCGGATACGTTCGGGTATGTCGGTATTATCGTTGAACGATGCGAACTTTTCGGCTCCGACACCTATGGCGTAGACAGGTACGAGTCCGCCCGAGTGACCGTTGGTGGTCCATCCGAGACCGGTGAAGCTGTCAAGTGTGTTGAACACAGTGTTTGTGAACTCGTTGAAACTATTGTAGAGAGTCTTCTGGTCCACACCCTCGTTACGTTTGAAGCACTTCTCGAATTCCTCTTTCAGACATGCAGTCTGCTCTTCGGTCAGAGGTACATGTTTCCAAAATCCGAGGTTGTCAGTGAGATATTCCTCCATGTCAGCCCAGTCATAGATACGGCGTGACTTCATGATGGCATGGCAATAGTTTGAAAACATGTCCTTGGATACTTTCTGGTAGTCGTAATAGTGCAGATGTGCGTTGTAGCCTACAGCATTATTGCCAAGACCCATACCGCCTGTCTCATGGTCGGCTGTGATTACTATAAGTGTTTCGTCGGGATGTGCGAGGTAGAAGTCATATCCAATCTGAATGGCTTCCTGGAAATTCAATACCTCTTTGATGATGGTACCGCCGTCATTGCTGTGCCCTGCGTGGTCGATATTACCACCTTCCACCATCATGAAGAACTTTTCATGACCATTTTTTTCGAGGTGGCTCAGGCAGGCTTCAGTCATGACAGGTAATGTGAGGACACCGGGTACCGAGTCTATGGTATATCCTATGTCATTTACATTGATAGAATCGGTGTTGAGGAGTACCACTCTACGTGAATCGGTGGCTTTCAGACCTTCGATTCCGCGTACTACCGCAACATTGTTCTCGGCGAATATCTCCATAAGGTCTGTTCGGTTCCCTTTCTTGTCCTTTATGCCGCGGAGATTTGACCCTCCGATGAAATCATATCCGCATGAGGCGGCATCCTTCCCGATTTCGTAGTACATTGAACGTTTGGGTACGTTGGCATAGAATGCACCTGGTGTGGCATCGTCAGGAGCTACGGATGTGACAATACCGATTCCATATCCCATACCGAAGAGTTGTTTTGCTATTGATGTCACACTTACGGTATCGGGATTCATACCGAGCATTCCATTCTTGGTCTTGTGTCCGGTTGAGAGTGCGGTTCCGGCAGCCGCTGAGTCAGTGACAGGCGACGATGCGGAGAAGGTAGTGCAGGTGGATACTATGGGGAATTGCATCATGAGCAGTGGCTTGTCGCTCTTGAGTACCATACGGTTGTAACATTCGGCACTCATTACCTGTCCCATACCCATACCGTCACCGATATAATAGAATATATATTTAGGGGTTGCAGCGAAAACTGCGCCGGCTGAAATCGCCAGGGTAAGGATAAATGTGATAAATCTGGTTTTCATTTTTTCTTGGTGGTATTTTTGTTTGTAGATTCAGAGTATGCCTAATCTATATTGTTGAATTTTAGTATCCCTTCAAGATTGTTACGGGAGTTGGAAAGACGCGGTACTTTCCTCTGCCCTCCAAGTTTGCCGGTAGAGGCGAGCCAGCGTTCAAACACTCCTGGAGTGCCTTCTATCACAGTGAGACGGTCAAGAAATATCCCATGGCTTCGTTTTGCCTGGTAATCGCTGTTTTCGTTCTGGAGCGCGATGTCGAGTCTGTCAGCGAATTCCTCCAGTGATGCCGGTTTGCGGGTAAATTCTATCAGCCACTCATGCCTTCCTCTTGAATTGTCGGCGGCATAGACAGGAGCTGCCGTATAGTTGGCTATCCCGCAGTTGAGCTCGTGGCAAACTTTCGAGAGGGCAGCTTCGGCATTCTGTACCATAAGCTCTTCTCCGAAGGCATTGATATAGCTCTTGGTGCGTCCGGCTATCGTGATTTTCAGCGGGTCGACCGATTCTATTCTTACGGTGTCACCTATAGGGTAACGCCACAGACCGTTGCACGATGTTATGACAAGTCCGTATACCTTTCCCTCCTCCACTTTCCATGCCGGGAGTATTTCCGGTCTGTCGGAATCGACTTGTTCCAATGGTATGAATTCGTAGAAAGTCCCGCAGTCGAGCAGAAGCAGCATCGCCGGGTCGTCTATAGCGTTTTGCAGGGCAAAGAAACCCTCCGATGCGTTATAAGTTTCCATATACCTCATCTGTGGTGAGGTTATCTTGGCATATTGCTCTCTGTAAGGAGTCATTGATATGCCTCCGTGGAAGAATACTTCCAGATTCTCCCATACATCGTGAATGGATGATACCCCTGCCCTTTTCAATATTTCCTTAAGCACTGTAAGGAACCATGAAGGTACACCGGATATGTTGGTGACATTATGGTTTATGGAAGCCTCCACAAGGGCAGGCAGTTTTGCAAGCCAGTCCTGCATCAGTGCTGTTTCTTTTGAAGGGATACGCACCAATTCCGCCAAGGGGTTTATGTTGTCAATCAGATTGGCGGACAAGTCCCCCACCCTCACATTTTCAGGAAGTGTGAGCTCGTTGGCGAAACTGCCTCCCAGTATGAAACTTTTGCCTGAGAAGATTCGGCTGTCCGGATATTGGTTGAGATAATGTGCCACAACATCTTTACCCCCTTTATAATGACTGCGTCTGAATGATTCGTCTGTTATGGGTATATATTTGCTCTTTCCGTCTGATGTTCCCGATGACTGGGCGAAGTTTCGTGTCACTCCCTTCCACAGCACATCCTTTTCTCCATCAATCATCCGCATAATCCATGGCCGGAGCTGCGGGTAAGCCACAGGGACAGGCACGGCTTTCCTATAGCTGTCATAATCCCGTGCTTCCGCCATCCCGTTCTCCACACCCCAGCGAGTGTGTCGTCCTACCGACAGCAGACGGTCAAGTTCGGCACGCTGCACCTCTTCGATGCGTCCGCGCCAGCTTTCCGCCTCTCTTACTCTATGCAGGAACCACGGTCTGATTATAGGAGTGAAATTCATCATAATTCCTCGGGATGCTTGCGGTAATATTCTTCCAGAAGTGTTTTGATGTTGAAATAGTATCCTCCCCTCTTTTTACCGTCCTTGTCGGTGACGGTAAGATATTCGTAATATGGGTCATAGAAGAGATGGTCGGCAACGGTATAGTCCATCATGTTGAGCAGCACGTATTCATGCTGTGGTTCTATGACATACCAGGCATTTTCCTCATCCTCTCCTGTGCCGGTCGATACTATTGCCATGAGCAGATAGTTTAGCTTGTACTGCCAGATATTGGCAAGGTTGGTCTTGCCTTTTTCGCGGAGAGCGTTTATGAGCATTACCATCTCTCCGAGATTGAACGGATTGTCGGCAAGCGCTTTTTCGGTATATGCTATCACAGAGTCACATTCCTGACGTGTCAGTTTCCTGGACTTGTCAAGCACGTTGTACTGTATGCTGCGTTGCGAGGAACGGTAGGGATTGTAATCCTCCTGGAACATGTAGCCGAGGTATAGATGACGATATTTGTCAATCTTCATTAATGTGTCGTTGCGCTGGAATTCCTGCATCAGGCGAGGGTAATAATATGGCGAGTTTTTGTCGAGGGTCGCACGCTTGATCTGTTCCAAATCAGGTTTTTCGCGCTTGAGGTCGCTGATGCTCTGTGCCGATGCTCCGCTTGCAATTAGAAATGAGAGTATGATTATAATGAATGTGCGCATTTTGTAATAAATATTGTTGGTGAGAGGATGTTTATGAATAAAAATCAGGGATGAGCCACATAATGGCGATACCGATGATACACAGCGTTATCATAGCCGGAAATCCCTTGGCACAAAGATAGCTTAAAAATTTGGAAGATGGAAATTCCAAAGCCTTTCCTTCGGGAGTTTTTGCGTATGCTATCCCGCCTAATAATGTTCCGACAAATGTCCCTACCACCACTGCGGGAACCAGAAGCCCGACCATAAGTCCCACCAGACCGCCTCCTGCCATGTAGCCGAGTCCCATGCGTGATTTGGAAATATCCGATGGCAATAACCTGTCAATCACCAGCACTATTACCATCGCCACCCCCCAGAATAGCAGAGGTGACATCCTTACTTCTGGTGGTGCTATCAGGGCTACAGCACAGAGTGAAAGGTAGGCGACTGCCACAGCATAGCGTTTTGACCTGAAAGCCATCACCAATGCTATCGCCAGTAGGAGTATGCATCCTGCTATGTACGCAAATGAGCCTATCATAATATACTTATTACATATTTCCGGTTTGGATGGTTCACACAAGGTATCCGTAGGTCTTGAGCCGTTCGCGGAACAGGGCGAACTTGCCGCTTTCTATCAGCAGCAGATAATTCTCGGCTCTACGTGTGATTTTGCGCACAGTCGGGTCGGTGGCTATAATCTCGTGCAGACGCAGGTCGGAAGGGTCTATTTCATATATCATGTAGACACCGGCTGTCTTGGTTACCTTGCCGGTATTGTCCTTTAGCTGTTTGAAAAATTTTTCCCAGTTTTCAGGCGGTTTTGGGGATATAAGTTGTCTGAAAGTGGATATTTTCTGTGTGATGTTTATCACGCTCGTACAGCTGCGCAGGAATGACGATGTCGTCACCGCATATCGGTGATTGCCTATAGGATTGGCTATGTCGTTCAACATCGATTCATAAGGGTTGGCTTCGGACAGTGAGCGGATTATCAGTTTTTCATCACTTAGCTCAAATAACTGTTCCTCTTCCCTGTTACCTTCCGCCACATACTCTTTGTCAAGTCCGAGGGCATATCTACCCAGAGCAGTAAGCCGTATGTAGTTCAGACCTTGGTATGGTGATGGTTCGTAGCTTTCTGTGGGATAGTAGGCTATCTGTACCATTCCGAGTGCAGCCATAGTGAATATGATTCCCTGGAGAAACGGGAGTCCGACCTCAGCGTATATATTGCTGTGAGTGATATAATTTCCGGTTCGGGTGTTGCTGATGTCATTCTCCTCCATAAGTTTAGGCTTTACGAAGGTGCAGATGAACTCATTGTTCTCGTGCTTGCGTATCAATGTTTCCAGAGACTCATAGCTGTGCCATTTGTTGTCAGCACACTTTTCAGACACGGCGTTGCGTACCTGGGTGAAAGCCTGGGAAACGTAGGAGAATTGTGTGAATGCCGTGTAGATTTTACTCAGCATCGGCAATATCATGTTTGTAAGATGATGGGAATAATACATGATGTGCGGAAGCATTTCGTGTATCAGTTCGTGTGATGTCATTGACATTGCTACGGTGCGTGTGCGCATCAGAGTATTACTGCCGTAGAGTGCGAAAGCTGTCAGCAGGAAACGAGTGCGTATCTCCTTGTCATCCTTATCTTCCGCTTCAGCAAAGAATTCCTTGAGGTCAAGCATCTTGGACATATTCTTAAGAGATGTGGCTGGAATTCTTGTCTTTCCCATCTGGAGTGTACCGTTCATGAACAGATTGCGTATCAGCGGAATGGCGGCAAGCGTGTCTTTCTCTCCGTCAAACACAGTGAGGTTTTCGTCAGGAAGCTCGTCAAGACCTTTGTCGTCCGCAGAGTTGCCGGGAAGGTACGGTAGCAGATATTTACGGAGTATCGGTGAGAGAGAGAAGGAGGTCTCTTTCCGTGACCATCCGCCACTTATCACGGCTGTGAACCATCCGGTTTCCGGAATGTAGGATTCGTCGCGCGAATATCCGTAGTAATATGACTTTTCGGAGCTTATCACGCAGTCCTTTCCCAGCAGTCCGTTTACTTTGGTTGCCGATACGTAGTAATTCCGCTCTATTTCGCGCCATACAGCAATCAGTTCGGGCGAAAGAGAGTTGAAGTACATGGTTCTATTGGTCGGGTCGGAGAAAAAGCGGCTCAGGAAGCTAACGTAATCCCCTTTTTTTGTTGACGTGCGGGCTAAAATCTCCTCGAATGTATCGTTGAGCACGTCAGTCTTGCCCATCCATTGTTGGGTGATTCTGAATTTGTCAAACAGAGGTCTTAATGTATTCGCTATCCTCACGAGAGCCCCTTTGTTGAAACTGCTGTTGAGCATATCGCCCCATTGTTTCAGAGCTTCGACATCAGGTGGTGAAATGATATATTCTGATTTATCTCCTGCCATGTTCCTTCCTGTTTGTTAACTTGATTGAATATATGTGGTTTCGGTATAGGATTCTGTTATCCGAGGATGAAGTTGATATCCTCCTGGGTGAGCTGCTTGGATGAGGTGGTGTCTGTGCCTATCAGACCGTCGAACAGTTGGGATTTCTGTTCCTGTAGGCGGCAAATCTTTTCTTCGATTGTATTACGGGTTATGAGTGAGTAGGAATGCACTTTAGCTTTCTGTCCGAAGCGGTGCAGACGGTTGATTGCCTGCTCCTCGGCAGCCTTGTTCCACCAAGGTTCGAATATGAAAACGGTATCCGCCACCGTGAGGTTGAGCCCTACCCCACCCGTCTTTAATGTCATCAGGAACACACTGCATTTCGGATCGTTGTTGAACCTCTCCACTACTCCCGCACGGTCACGTGTGGCGCCTGTCATACTCTCGTAATCTATGCCGAGCTCCTTAAGCCTTTCGCCAGTCAGTTCCAGTCCGGCTATATAGTTGAAGAACACAACGCACTTGTGCCCGTTGGCTACCGCTTCCGAAATATTGTCAATCAGCATCTCCAGCTTGGGCGAAGTTATGGCTCCATCGCTCATGCTCTCAGGCACCGAGGCTATGCGGCGCAGCTCGGTCAGAGCCTGGAATACTACGAATTGTGACTTCTGTATCCCTTCGTTTTGGATATTCTCGTTCACACGGTCGAGGTAATAACGGCGCCGTTGCTCGTAAAGCCTGTTCTGCTCAGCCTCCATTTCGACATAGAGTGTCTGCTCTACCCTGTCAGGCAGTTCTGTGAGTACATCTTTCTTCAGTCGGCGGAGCATGAACGGGAAAATTCTGCGCCTGAGTGAGCGTGTGGCATCCTTGTCGTTTTCCTTCTGTATAGGAAGCGCATAGCGGCGGTTGAATTCATCAATGTCGCCGAGCATCCCGGGGTTGAGGAATCGGAACAGTGAATAGAGTTCCGTCAGATTGTTCTCAATGGGAGTTCCGCTCAAGGCAAGCCGGTGGTCGGATTTGAGAAGGAGAGCTGCGCGTGTCACCTGTGCGGTGAGATTTTTGATGTTCTGGCTCTCGTCAAGTATCACATAGTGGAATCTCTGATTGCTGAAAGCCTCGATGTCATTGCGCATCAGCGCATAAGTGGTGATGATAATGTGGTGTTTCATCGCCTCCTCAATGTCACGTGTGTTGCCGTAATAGCAATATACTTTCAGTGCGGGATTGAATTTCGCACATTCCTGCTGCCAGTTGAACAGCAGGCTGCGTGGCATCACAATCAGTGTCGGTGCTTTGTCGGAGGGATAAAGGAGCGAAAGCATCGAGATGGTCTGTATGGTCTTTCCGAGACCCATGTCATCGGCAAGACACCCACCGAGATTATTGTCATGGAGATATTTAATCCATTTCACACCCTCTTTCTGATATGGGCGCAATTCGGCTCTGAGACCGGGTACGGTAATGTCATTTTCGCTCAGTCGGTTGAATCCCTCGTATACTTCGCGCTGCCCTGCGAAGAGTCCCGGGTCTATCTTCCCTGACAGCAGCTCGTTTATCTCCGGAAGGTCGAAGTATGTGAGTTTCACGTTCTTTCCGGCATCCTTTTTGTCACCGAATATGCGGGTGAGTCTACGCATGTATGCGTCGTCAATCACAGCTCTGCTGCCGTCGGTCAGGGTGATATATTTATTTTCCCTGTACTCGTCAAAGAGTTTGCGGAGCGGCATCTGTTCGTCACCGAGTTCTACGGTAGCCTCCCCTTCCAGGAAATCTATTCCGGAACTCAGGCGGAGGTTGAGCTTTGGTTTGAGCGGTCTCACTTTATACTCCCGCAGTTTCTCTGCCCCCAGTATCATGTATTCGCGCAGCAGTTGCGGAAGTCCCTTTAGCAGGAACGGTGAGGCTATTTCGTGTGGTATGATGAAATAGTCTTCGTCATTATACAGACTCTTTGTATCGCGCCTGGACGGTGAATACTGTCGCAGAAGCTTATTTAGGTTGGCTATATCCTCCTGAATGTTTCGGCGGCGCACACGTCTGACTCTTATGATACCTTCCGGCAATACCGATGCGGAGGCTGACAGATCGAATCTTTTCAGAAAATCCTCGTCGATTCCCGGGAGTGACTGGGATACTCGTAGGTGTAGAGCCAGGTCGCTGTCTACTTTTTCAAATATCAGTGCCGGCATAGGGTCTATTTCTTCATCGGACATTTCGGTGACGTAGTTGCCGTAGGTCACGGTGAAACTGTCGAGGTACGAAAATAAGACTGACAGATAACGTTCGAGCATCCCCTCCGTTATAGGAGATATGAAATAGCCCATATCGCGGTAGTTGGCATCCATCGAATTGACAGGATAGATGATGCCGTCAGCCAGGGCGAAACTGTCGGTCAGCATTGTGAAATTAGTCTTCCGCTCTCCGCCGGGAAGTATCAGCCCCCATTCCGGCTGGAGTGTTCCGCCTGTTTCTCCCTCGGAAATAGAGAGATTGACAGTGGCTGCCGTAGCTGACGCCGAGATCGGATTGCCTTCACCGTCCACGATATTATGGCATCTTACCAGCTGGTACATCAGATACGGGTACGAATCAAGGCTGATTCCGCCGGTATCTTCTCCCCAGGATATGTTGAACAGTTGCTGGCGGTCTATACCTTCGAGTGTGCGCAAAAGGTTTGAGACATCGCCGTTGAAATAGCGGTGGTCAGGAACGACAGGCGATAGATTACTGTCAACTGTAGCAACAGTCGCTCCGGTAGGTGTCACAAGTATCCGGAATTTAAAATCCTTGGGGGTGTCTATCCCTTTCCGGTATTCGGTCGCTGCCGGTCGGCGTCTGAGTTTTGGTAAGAAATCCTGCTCCATTTCGTTATATTGAGATAATCTCTGGTTGTAATTGATGATTATCGGACATAAAAGCCCAATCAAACTACAAAAATAACTAATGCAATCAAGAATTCAAAATAAAAAATCAGCTCATCTACCATGCTGTTCAGACTGGACTATGACTGCGAATGAATGTGTAGGAACGTGTCATTATTATAGTCTTGGCAACTACTGAAGTCCACATAAACATGGTAGCATAGATTAAGAGCGAGTCATTTAATACAAATAATAATGGTACAGCAGGGATAAACACCTTTATGAAACGCATTGTGAAAATGGAGAATGTAAGAGTGGTGAATGGTGTTTCATCATTGTCGAGTACATCCATGCTAAGCTCAATGTCGTTATCGCTGATTAGGTAATACTCAATGTTTTTGCGCTCGTTGCTGTATATCTTACGTTGTAAACTTGATGGAAAGAGGGCATATAGCGCATAGTTGGAATTTACACAGAATTTTATCAGTACGCCTATTAGAAATAGAACCCAGATAAACCAACCGGAAATCACGGAGCTGTCAGTGTAGATTAACGATATGTTATCTACGGTTGAAAGTGGATAGCCGTAATTTTCCATTACAACTATATTTTCAAGCTTAGGCTGCATGTACACAACAAAGGATATCAGCGTAAGCCATAATAATAATTGAAAAATACGGAAACTAAAAATACCAATAACGTATTTCCCGGCTTTATACCGGGCATACTTGATTGAAAAATAGTTAAGTGCGAATGCAACCATACCATATAGTACGATAAACAAGAGGAGTGTTCCGCACAAGGTACCCGTCATATTCATTATGGTATTGGCTATTGAGAACGGTATGGCAAATATCCAGCCGAAAACCCATGTGTGCCAGAAAGAATCACGTGGCAGGATATTTTCCACAAATATCTCATCGCACACATAATCAAAAAAGGAACCTGAGCTTACAGCCCATCTTACTCCGAACCACCGATCGGAATAGTGGCTTTTGCGCTCTAAAAATAGCTCTGCAAGGGTTTCGATAGCCTCACCTGGCGAGCGTCCGTGGCGTACGGCTGATTGGGCTGCGTAGAGTTCATGAGGGAGGGTTAAGGACATATATTTGCGTGCCGTGTTTTTTGATTCGATGGATAGCATGCGGTTGGTGGCATCGTAACATACCACTACGGCGCTGTCAGTTGCATTACCGGTCATGTTGCCCCACCAACTTTTGCCACTGTTTAGATTGTCTATAAATTCGTCGAGGCGTTCGGATGTATAGTCGAAAATTTTTTCACGAGGAATTTCAGATGTGGTAAGTATATGCCATTTCATACCTGATGTAGCTGTGGCACGGGATAGGCGTATATGGTCAGTCTCACTGAGTACGCCGGCGGAATCTTCGATAAACACTGATGTTGGCAATTGGTCTGACACATCTTTATCAGTCTGTATGGTGTTTTCAGCAAGCTGCTGTTCCGGTAATTCTGTCGGTTCGGCTTTGAGCTTATGGCGCAGTACAAGGTAGTCTGTGGAAACATAGCCGGTGTTGCCTTCAAAATACAGGCGTCCCCATCCATTTTCGATGTTGTAGATACGTACCTCCGAACCTCGTTGAATGCTTCCTAAACGTCGTGAGTTTTTAGAAGGTTCCGCACGTACCCATAGGAAGGTATTGACATCCACTTCGTAGATATCATAATCATAATTTTGTGATTCTCTACTTCCGCATGCACATATTAGCATGGTTGCAAGGAAAAGGCATAAATGTCTGATTGATTTAAACATAATGTGATAGGTTAAAGCATTATTTTTGCAAATATAAGCATTAAATATTTAAAATTCCAAAATTCAAGACAATTAAATTTATAGATAGATGCCGTCTGGAAAAATATTGTGTGAATAAATATCCGGGGTTGGTAATATCCATAAAAAATCAGCTCAACGGGATGCAGGTCGCCTGCTGCCGTTGAGCTGATTCTGGAAGTTTGAGAGCTTCCGTTATCTAACCTAACTTAACTGTATATTCCGGTGGTGTGCGGTTGGAGTGAATCTCCGGAATGGCTCCTGCCGGATTGATATAACGTTTTCTTTCGTAATTAGAAACTGTAACTTATACCGATAGAGGGGACGAGAGCGTGCAACTTATAGTCAGCAGTGAATTTGCCTGTGGGCTGGAAGCCGAGTTGCGATGCGGTCTCTGTGCCAAGCATCTGATACATTTGCTTGCCCAGAAGGTCCTCATACTCGCATGATGCGTTGTCAACGCCGAGTCCTGCCACATACATGAATGCTACGTCTATTGACAGACGGGGTATGGGGCGGAATGATAGACCTACGGTAGGCTCTATCTTAGTCATACCGGGTGTCTCGGGGTTGTAGTAGCTCTTGTTAACGGGTGATGTGTCCACCATGAGACCGAGACGGGCATCAAGACGGTGAGTAACGGCGTACTGTGCACCGAGGGAGTAGCACCATGAATTTTTATAGTTCTTCTCTATGTTCTGATTGTAGGGTGTGAGCTGCTCTGCCAGGAATTCGATATCCAGACGCTTGTAAGCGTGCCATCCGGTAAGACGTGCGTCAAAGGCGAGTGTCAGTCGGTTGACCGGTTTGTACGACACTCCGAGACCGAGTACCCAGGGGGTTGGCATCTCAGCGGTGAAATTGGCTTTGTTTATCAGGTCGAGGCTTCCGCCGAGCACACCTTGTGCCACATTGTTGGCATATCTTACGCTGGCATCACCGGCCTTGACTTTCATGCCCATTTTGGAACGGTAAGAAGCGCCGAATGAGAGATTATCGGTGATATCATACATGACACCCACATTGAACCCTACCTTTACGGCTGCTTCTCCGTTGAGATTCACGGATGCCGGAGTTGTATTGCCAAATGGCTGGGCGCCGGCAAGATTAGGATTCTGCATCTGCAGGAGCGGAAGTGCCTTGTCGAATGTTGCGGCTGATACGAGTCCTTTGTTGAGATCTACCGTGCCCCAGGTTATCATTGCGCCGAGACCAACCGATAGCTTAGGGGTGATACGCCATGCCATGGTGGGCTGTATGGTGAAAACTTTGAGGTTCACATTCTGGTTGAGTACGGCACCGGGCCAATTGTCAGTCCAGTTTATTGATGAACCGTAGGGTGTGTAGAATGACACGCCCGCCTTGAGGTTATCGTAGATAGAGAATGCCGCATGCATTCCCAGGGGAGTGGCGGGGTCGCAGTCTGTCTTATAATCTTTTCCATCGACAGTTGCAGTGGCTGTAGGCATGATGGCTGTGAATGAACCAGAGAGGTCAAGTGTTTTGTTCATGAATCCCATGCCTGCGGGGTTGAAGAACATGCTTTCTGCTCCAAGCTTCTGTGCCACACCTGTGTGACCCATGCCTAATTGCTTTGCTGAGAGCGAGTTTACCTGGTAGCCTTCTGCGTGGGCAGCGCCGACCGAGAGAGCTAAAGCCAACGCTGAGATGATTAGTTTATTCATAAAATAATGTTGGAATTTCTCAGGGACATCGGTATTGCCACCACGGCTCACCCGCCCCTTTTCATATTAAAAAATCGGTGCAAAGGTAGCCCTATGCCCCGACATACCCAAATTATTAAACATAATTTAACTATATTTTTGTGCTGAAACTCCGATTTTTTATCCTGTTTTACTGCTTATAGTTATGATGTGAAATGCGTTATAAGGTATAGAATAAGGGCATAAGTACATCATAATCATTGATTTGACATACTTATGCCCTTATGGTAGGATTATTTATCCGGTAGGATAGAGTTATCTTTTTTTGCCTTTCTGCTTCTGCTGCTCTTTAAGTAGAGCCTGCTGGCGGCGCTGAGCCTCTTCGAGGCGAGCCATGAAGCCGGATTTCTTTTTGGGTTTCTTGGCATTCTCAGCCATCTTGGCACGCATCTTGTCCTCAGAGACAAACTTGCGCACAGCGTAAGTCTGAACGATGGTGATGAGAAGTGACAGGAAGTAGTAATAGCTCAGACCTGAGGCATAGTTATTGAAAATGAACAGGAACATTACCGGCATCAGGTACATCATCCACTTCATACCCGGCATTGCCGACTGTGAAGGCTGATTCTGCATGTTGATGCGTGTATAGATTATGTTGGTCACGGTCATGAGCAAGCAGAAGAGGCTGACATGATTGCCAAACGTGCTTGATATGAACGGTATGTTGGCGTTCCAGGAAATTATGGCGTCAGGTGCGGCAAGGTCTTTTGCCCATAGGAATGATTCTCCTCTAAGTTCTATAGCGGACGGGAAGAACCAGAACATGGCTACCAGCACGGGCATCTGAAGCAGCAACGGGAGGCAGCCTGACAGAGGATTGGCTCCGGCTCGCGAGTAGAGTGCCATAGTTTCCTGCTGGCGCTTCATGGCATTTTCGTTTCCGGGATACTTGTCATTGATTGCCTTGATTTCCGGCGCAAGCAGACGCATGCGTGCCTGTGACATGTAGCTCTTGTAGGTGAACGGGAAGAGTATCATCTTGATAAAGATAGTGAGTATCAGGATGATAATGCCATAATTGCTTATGAAGCTGCCAAGGAAAGTGAACAGAGGGATGATAATCAATGTGTTAATCCAGCGGAATATAGGCCATCCGAGCGGAATAAGCTTGTTAAGGTGCATATTCTCGTCGGGGAAGATGTTTTTCTCCACATCACTCATCAAGGGATATGAGTTGGGACCGAGATACATCACGAACGATGCCGGATTCTCGAGTCCTGCCGAGTACTCCATGGTGAGGTCAATATTCATATCCTTGATGAAGTCAGGAGCCTCGAGCACTTTGCTGCTGAGGTCGGCTGACGAGAAGTTGGTGCGTGCCATGAGTATGGCAGAGAAAAATTGGTTCTTGCATGCCACCCATTTGAGACGCTGGTTTATTTCCTCATGCTTGTCTGAGCTCTCGCTCAGATTGTCCACGTCACCGTCAATATACATATAATATAAAGCGGAATTACGTTCCTCAAACACACGGCCTGCCTCGTAGCGGCGCATCTTCTGATGCCAGCTGAAGTCCATGCTTGCCACTGACGAAGGTATGATTGCCTGCATGCCGCTCTGCACCACATCGATGTTTACCAGATAGCTGTTCTCTGGGAGGGTATAGCGTATGCCCCATTTGGCTCCGTCGCCCATATCAAGCTGCATCAGCACGGTAGAGTCATTGACTTGTGTGGGTGTGAAGAAGAACTCACGGGTGTCGAATCGCTGAGTGGCGGAGGTGAGCGTGAATCCGTAACTGTCGGTAGACGGATCGAGAAGCGTTACCTTGGTGGAGTCGTAGCTGTCATATTCGCGGAGGGTTGCCCGTGAGATTACACCCCCTTTGTTAGATAGTTCGAGGGACAGATACTTGTTCTCAAGCTTAACGGTGGTGCTGTCACCTGACAGATGACGGGCGAGTCCGCGGTAGCGGGCGGCTGTGGCGAGTCCGTCACGCAGGTTCTTGACTGCTGCTACCGCCACACTCCGTTTCACGCTGTCGAGGCTGTTGGTTATGATTGAGGTTACAGGCACATTCACACCTTGAGCCTCTACTGTACCTGTCAGAGCATTGTCGGCTGCCACTGAGAGTTTAACCTTGTCTAAATTGAGTGTGGTCACACCTGTCAGGGTGTCGGCTGTGCCGAGCTCACGCACTGTGGCTGCAATACTGCTGATTTCAGCCGGTGTGATTGAGTCAAGAGTCAGCAGGCCGGGTTCTCCCGATTTCTGCTGCTCCAGGGCTTCCATTTTTTCGCGTTCCAGGCGCTGGCGCTCGAGTTCCTCTTCCGACGGACGGTTGAGATACATGAACCCGAATATCACCAGACCCATCAGCAATAAGCCGGTTAGTGAGTTTTTGTCCATTTATTATTCTATGCTTTGTTTTTACTTTCTTTATATTCTATGGCTGACTTTACAAAATCAAGGAACAGTGGGGAAGGGGAGAGTACGGTGGATGAGTACTCGGGATGGTATTGTGTGCCGATGAACCAACGGTGGTCGGGGAGTTCCACTACTTCCACAAGATGAGTCTCCGGATTCTCGCCCACGCATTTCATGCCAGCTTCTTCGAAGCGAGTACGGTAGTCGTTGTTGAATTCGAAACGGTGACGGTGACGCTCTTTTATATCTGTCTTACCGTATGCTTTCGCCACATGCGAGTCTTCGGCGAGTTTGCAGTCATAAGCCCCGAGACGCATTGTGCCTCCCATATTGGAGATTGATTTCTGCTCTTCCATCAGGTCTATCACATTGTGTGCGGTGTGTGGTTCCATCTCGGTTGAGTTGGCATCCTTGAGTCCGAGTACGTTGCGGGCAAACTCGATTACCATACACTGCATGCCAAGGCATATTCCGAAGGTGGGGATGTCATGGTTTCGGCACCATTCGAGCGCCACAAATTTGCCTTCTATACCTCGCATGCCGAATCCGGGTGCTATGATTACGCCGTCCAGGTCCTTGAGCTGCTCTTCGACATTGTCGGGGGTAACACGTTCGGAATGTATGTATCTCAGGTCAAGGCTATGGTCATTGTACGTGGCTGCCTGGAATAGGGCTTCGTTGATTGACTTGTAGGCATCCTGGAGTTCAACGTATTTTCCAACCAGTCCGATTTTAACGGAATCCTTTACTGAATGCATCCGTGTGAGGAATTCTTTCCATGGTGCCATGTCAGGCTGTCCTTCGGGTGTCACGGAGAGTTGGCGGAGCACTATTTCATCGAGGTGCTGTTCATGCATCATGACCGGAACGTCGTAGATTGACGGTGCGTCGACGCTCTGCACCACTGCATCGGGCGACACATTGCAGAACTGGGCTATCTTCCTGCGCATTCCGGCAGGTATGTCATGCTCTGTCCTGAGCACAAGCACGTCGGGTTGTATGCCGATTTGCTGGAGTTGCTTCACAGAGTGCTGCGTGGGTTTGGTCTTAAGCTCCTTTGCCGCATGTATGTAAGGTACGTATGTGAGGTGTACGCATACACAGTCGTCCTCGAGCTCCCATCTCATCTGTCGCACAGCCTCCAGAAAGGGCTGTGACTCGATATCGCCTACGGTACCGCCTATCTCGGTGATAACGAAGTCGAAGTTACCTGTTTTGCCGAGGGCCATCACATTCCGCTTTATCTCGTCGGTCACGTGGGGGATGATCTGCACGGTCTTTCCGAGGTAGTTGCCTCGGCGCTCCTTGTTGATGACGCTTTGGAATATCCGTCCGCTGGTCACATTGTTAGCGCGGGTGGTCTGTATATTGGTGAAGCGTTCGTAATGTCCTAAGTCGAGGTCGGCTTCATGCCCGTCGACAGTGACATAGCACTCGCCGTGCTCGTAAGGATTAAGTGTCCCCGGGTCGATGTTGATGTAGGGGTCAAACTTCTGGATTGTTACTCTGTAACCGCGAGCCTTAAGCAGGCAGGCGAGTGAGGATGATATAATCCCTTTGCCAAGGGATGAAACCACGCCTCCGGTCACGAATATGTATTTAGTTTCCACGCTGAAAGAGTGATAAGTTAATTAAGCTGCAAAATTAGTAAAAAATGTGGGTTCACGCAAAGTTACATTGGCGCAAAGAACCACAAAATTTGAATAAAAATCACAATAAATTTCACTACCTTTGCCGTATGATTAAGAACTTGCTTTTTGATTTGGGCGGTGTGATTATGAATCTTGACCGCAGCCGTTGTGTGAGAGCCTTTGAGGCTCTTGGCATGAAGGATGCCGAGGATTTTCTCGGTCTGTACGGTCAGAAGGGCGCTTTCCTTGCCCTGGAGGCCGGTGAGATTGACGCTGATGAATTTCATGAGTGTGTGCGCCGGATGTTCCCGCACCCCGTTACCGACAAGGAGATTGACGATGCTTTCAATGAGTTTCTCGTGGGGATTCCCGTGGAGCGTCTGCGTGCGTTGCGTGAGTTGCGGAAGCGTTATCCCGTATATCTTCTTTCCAATACCAACCCCATAATGATGAACTCCAAAATTGCCGAGGAATTCCGCAAAGAGGGTATGGAGATTGG
Organism: uncultured Duncaniella sp.; assembly: GCA_958352885.1. Lineage (GTDB taxonomy): Bacteria > Bacteroidota > Bacteroidia > Bacteroidales > Muribaculaceae > Duncaniella. The sequence continues at coordinate 53,759 of CATWQI010000003.1, read as the reverse complement.
TGATTATTTCGATGGTATTGTCACTTCTTACGAGGCTAAATGCTGTAAACCGGCAAAGGGTATATTTGATTATACAGAACAAGTGTGTGGCATAGTGCCTGAGGAGACTTTGTTTTTTGACGATTCGCCATCAAATGTGGAGGCTGCACGCCGCTACGGTTTTCAGGCTGTGGTGGTAAATCCCGGTGACGAATTTGTTGACTTGCTTGGGAAGTACAAGAGCTGATGTTCCCATATATGCTGTCTGCAGGAAAACATCTTGGGCTTACAAGTTGTTAAACAGTAGGTTTTTAGCAATGATGGTTAAATGCCATCTGCGACTGACAATCTTTTTTAAGACGGCTTCTAAATAATATATCATCATGAATATTATCACGAAAAGCAATACGGACAGGCGGCGTATAGCCGCCGTGGGGATGTATGACGGTGTTCACCTTGGTCATAGATTTCTGATTGACTACATGCAGGCTGAAGCTAAATCGCGCGGTCTTGTGCCGTCGGTTGTCACTTTCTCCAGGCACCCGCTTGCTCTCGTGCGTCCCCTTGAAGCGCCGGGTTTGCTTACCACGCTTGAGGAGCGTGTGCGCTACCTCGGTGATGCGGGAGTGGAGGATATAGTTCTCCTCTCCTTTAATGATAATATCCGTTATATGTCTGCCCGCGAGTTTCTCGGTATGCTCCGGAAGAAGTTCGGCATTGATGCTCTCATAGTCGGGTTCAACAATCGTTTCGGACATGATCGCCTTGAGGGATTCGAGCAATACCGGGAGATAGGCAGGGAGCTGGGTATAGATGTCATAAGTGCGCCTGAGTATCGTGGGAAAGGAGCGCCGATAAGCTCTTCCGTGATACGAAAGTATTTACGTACAGGCGAGCCGGAAAAGGCAGCTCAAGCTCTCGGTCATCACTATGCGGTGCGTGGGATTGTGGTGAATGGCAATCAGTTGGGACGGACAATCGGCTTTCCTACCGCCAATGTGGTTCCTGTCGATTCAGCATCGATAGTACCTAAGGGGGGTGTCTATGCCGCTTTCGTCACAACTCCCGATGGTAAACGCCGGAAAGCCATGGTGAATATAGGTTTTCGTCCCACTGTCGCAGATGAAAATGCTCCGGGTAAACTTTCGATTGAGGCTCATATATTTGACTACGTGGGTTACCTTTATGACGAGGAGGTGGTGATTGAGTTTGTGAAATTCATGCGCCCCGAGAAGAAATTCGCTACAACCGATAAGCTTAAATCCCAGCTTGCCGACGATGCGGCTGCCGCCAGGAAACATCTGAAGGTTTAAAGTTTCAGATATCGATATAAACACATTTAGATTGTGGATAGTGTTTCATTCACATGATGGTATTGTTTTACATAGGGGTAGCTATAAATATAATAGGTGATATATTGCTGGGTGTATAAGCCGTTAAGTTCTATTTTGCTTTCAGGGAGACTAAAAGTATGCCTGTTAAATTGGATGAGCTTAAGGCCCGATGGCAATCAAGCAGGAAAATTGCTTTTGGAATGATAATCGGAGGGTGTCTGATATCATTGATTGCTGTGTCCGCAGGTATGTAAGTTAAGGAGATTCTTCCGGTTACAAACAATAAAAAAACAGTCTCGTGTCCAGATTTGGACACGAGACTGTTTTTTATCGATTTATCAGACTGACTTCTTATTTATAGAAGGTGTTGATATTGTTCTTGATTTTCTTGTTGCCGAGGAGGATGCGGTCAAGAGTGTTGAGCATTCGCATCGCACCGCGCTGCTGGTCAAAGCGGATAGCGCTTTCCTCTGCGTTGTAGGGACGGCCTTCCTTGTCAACTTCAGTAACCTGGAATACGATTACAGCATTGTTGGTCTGCATTGGACCTACAAGCTCGTTGACTGCGGCATTTGACACGGCGCCCATCATTGCGCTCTCATTCATGCCGAGACCGGGTATCATGTACTGACCGAAGTTTACAGTGGTGGTATCGACGCTTGTGCCCATAACCTGTGCATAACCGGCAACGTCCTTAGCCTTGCCCTGGTAATCGGCAATCAGCTTGGCAGCCTTCTTGTCGTTACGTGCGCGGGTGGCAAGCATGGTGTGGAGCTGTGAGTCACGTACCGGAGTGTAACCTCCATCGTAGATGTCGTCAAGTGCGACAGCAAGGAAACGGCCTGACTGGATGTCGCCGAAGATGGGAGAAACCTCACCTTTCTTTGCGTCCATTGCCCATGCTACTGCGGCGTGCGAATCGTTGAGGTTGCCAACCATGGGAGTGGAAGCCGATACGATAGCGGGGAAAGTTGTGTAGCCGGCTGACTGTGCGCTGTCGGCAAACTGCTTGGCGGTCTTGTTGACAGCGAGGTATTGCTGGAGTTTGCTTTCAAGCTCGTTGATTGTTGCGTTTGATGGCTCGGTAGTGAATGTCACATTTGCAATCTCGTAAACGGTTACGGGAGCTGTGCGCTCGCTTACACGAAAGATGCGACCGTTTTCAGCGAGAGTGTCGGGAGTGAAGTACACACCGGTAGCGCGCTCTGCAATGATATCCTTCACGGGAGCGAAGTTGGGGTCGATGAGCGACACGCTCATATCTTTCTGTGACTGGGCTACGAGGGGCGAAGCTGCGATTGAGTCAAAAGCAACGCCGTTGTTAAGGGCGGCTACGAGCGAATCAATCTGTGATTTGCTGCCCTGGATGGTGAGATAGTCAAGCTTAATCTGGTCTACCTGCTGGCTCTTGCCGAGGAGCTTGGCGATTGTATAGTCGTTTCCGCTCTTGTTTACAAGCACTGCGCTGCCTACAGAGAGGGAGTCGAGCGCATTCTTGAGGCGGGGCTGTTTCTCGACGTCGCTTTGAGTGAGGTTGGCACGCTCGACAACAAATTCGGGCATCTCTGACAGACCCTGTGTCTCGGGATTCGAGTTGAGGGCGAGGATAGCGTCCTCTACTTTTTTCTGACCGGCGAGAATATCAGCTTCGGAGGGGAGGATGTTGACTGCGATGTAGTTCACCACACGCTGGGGCTCGTCAATGGCGTAGCGGTTTTTCTCGTCATTGTAGAGATTGTTGATGTCGCTTTCGGATACTTCAAAATCAGCATCGTTGAGGGTAGCGAAGTCCTTCTTTGCGTAGATGATGTGGGAAGTGGCGGCATTGTCATCGTATAGAGCCTTGGTGTCAAGGTCGTTGGCCACGAGAGTGCCGGCGAAAAGGTTCTGGAATTTCTGCTGGAGAAGCATCTGTTCTACAGATTTCTCAAGGTTTACCCAATACTGCTGGAGCTGCTGTGCCTGAGCCTGCTGGATACCGTACTTGGTGGGGTTGTATGCCATGTCATGTGCGGTAGCGGCATCAGGAGCACCGAGCTGCTGCTGTACCATGCGGTCAACGTACTGCGAGTTCTTGCCTACCATCATCTCGGTAAGTTCGTCGTCAGTGACAACGAGACCGAGCTGGTCGATTTCCTGATTGAAAAGCTTTTCGGCTATCATGGCGTTGAGAACCTGCTGCTGGAGCACGGCGTTGTCCATACGGGCACCGCGGGACTGAGCTTCCTGGGCTGCTTCCTGCACTCGACGCTGGAATTCCTGTACGTCGATTTTCTGATTGCCTACTTTTGCGATTGTAGTGCCGTTGCCGAAGAAGGCTCGGCCTGAAGTAAAGAAGTCACCGATGATAAAAGCCAGCAAGGCGGCTCCAACGATGATGAGCAAGAGCACAGACTTGCTACGGATTTTTTCGAGTGTTGCCATTCTATGTTTAGATGATTTTTGATTTATTCGTTTAAGGTTGCGGTATGATTTGACGTTCAATGACGCAATTAACGCACAAAGGTACTATAATTTCCCCTTACTTCAAAATCCCTTACCCCCAAACTTTCAATAATTTGTGTCATTCACGCATCAAAAAGCCACATTTGGCACGAAAAAACTTGGAAATTTTCCTAAAATCACCCTTTCCGGTTCTTCTCACCCCTTGAATAAGGCGAAAATACGGGTGATGATGTAGGCGGCAGCCATTGTGAGTACTATGAGTGCGGAGCATGGCACATCAATGACTGTGGCGAGCATGACTCCTGCCACACAGCATATCAGCGATATGGCGACGGACAGAAGCATGATGGAGCGGAATCTGTGGCTGTAAGTCTCGGCGATCATCTGCGGGAGGGTTAGCATTGACATCAGCAGCATCACTCCCACGAGACGTATTGTGAGCACGATGCATATTGCCACAAGCACTGTCATGGCGGTCGATATGAAGGTGACCGGCAGCTGCTTCACGCGAGCGAAATCAGGGTCGAACGCACAGATGACTATGGTCTGGAAAAAACATGCCATAAACACGAGTAATACAACAGTGAAGATTCCGAACGCCCACAGGTCCCCGCGGCTTATAGTGAGGATGTTGCCGAACAGGAATGTGTTGAGTTCAGGTACGTATCCGGGAGTCAGGAATATGAACAGTGTGCCTATTGCCATGCCAAGAGCCCAGACCACCGCTATTGCGGAGTCCTCACGCACCCGGTGGCGTGATGACATCCACTGCACGCCGAGCGAGGATGCTATGGCAAAGAGTGCGGCTCCCACAAGTGGATTCCATCCTAAGAAATATCCGAGTCCGAGTCCGCCGAAACATGCGTGCGTCACACCGCCCGATATCGAGACAAGGCGTCGTGACACTATGTAGGTGCCTATTACTGAGGAGGCAATGCTTATAAGCACTACTCCTATAAGTGCGTTCCGGAAGAAGTCGTAAGCAAACAGTTCCATCTCTTGGTCGGGATTAAAAGTCTCTAAACGTTCTTGTCCTGTGACAGCATTATCCACTCGTCACGCAGCTGGTGGGGTAGTGCTATCTCACGCAGTGTGAGGCTCGCTCCCCATTGGTATACATCCTCGGGCAGGAGTGTGTAGAGTATGTCGCGGAATTCGTCCACTTCGTCAGGTGAATATGTCGACGGGTCGCGCCGGGCGAAGCGGTCAAGTTCCTCGTCGTCAAAGTAGACCGGTTGCTCCACTCCTGTCATCACCTTCTCGCATACGGCGTGAAGTCCGCAGCATTCTCCGTCATTTTCCTTTCCGGTGCTGTCGGCTGTCGTTACTGTTTCTGCGTCGCCGGCTTTGTCGGGCTTGTGGGTGAGGTATAGTACAAGTCCGGTCAGCAAAGTTACTGCCAGTATGATTAATGCCCCTGTCATTCTGTCTCCTCGGTGTGGTTTTCGGTCTCTCCGGTGTATTCTTCAAGAATGAAGCCGGCATTGCGTAGCTCGTCCCAGAATCCGGGATATGATTTGCTCACCACTTCTACATCGCGGATTACTATACCGGGTATATAGAGGGCTATCGGGGCAAGACACATTGCCATGCGGTGGTCCTCGTATGTGTCAAACTGTGGTATTTCCATGAATGGAACCCGTCTTCCGTCCCAGCTCACGGTGTCACGTGACTCCACGTTGAGGAGTATGCCCACCTTGGCAAGCTCATTTGCCACTGCGGTCACTCTGTCGGTTTCCTTGATGGCGAGGGTGGAAAGTCCTGTGAAGCGGAATGGTAGACCGAGCATCACACATGTCACCATTATGTATTGTGCCAAATCAGGATTGTCAGTGAAATCCACATTGATGCGTGCGTCGGCGTCCGGGTTGGCGCAAAGGTCGGTTCCGCCTTCCTCGCCTTCCCACACGGTGTCGACACCGATATGCGTGAAAATATCAGCGAGTTTCCGGTCACCCTGGCATGAGTCGCAACAGAGATTGTCGATGGTGACCATGCCGGATGAGAGAGCCTCTATCTCATACCATACGGCGGCGGCGCTCCAGTCCCCTTCGATAGGAGGAAGGGTGGGGCGGTACTCTCCGTGGGGCACAGTGATGGTGTTCAGGTAGAACTCGCTCCGGATGCCGGCGTCCTTCATCATCTTAAGCGTCATGTTGATGTAAGGGCGTGATACGATGTCGCCGTCAAGAGTCAGTTCCAGCCCGTTTTCCATCAGCGGGGCTATCATCAGTAGCGCGGAGATATATTGTGAACTCACCGAAGCGTCAAGGGTCAGAGCGCCGCCTTTCAGGCTTTTGCCTGTGATTCGGAGCGGTGGGAAGCCTTCCTCGCCGGCATAATCTATTTCGGCTCCTAAAGAGCGGAGAGCGTCCACCAACACTTTGATGGGGCGATGGCGCATACGTTCGCTTCCGTCGAGCAGGACGGTTGAGCCTTCGCATGTGGCGTAATAGGCGGTGAGGAAGCGCATGGTCGTGCCGGCGGCTCCGATGTTGATGACATCAGCCCCGGTTGCGGAAAGTGCGTTGAGCATTGCGTCTGTGTCGTCGCACTCCGCCACTTCGGCAAGAGGGGCGGCTCCCGGGGTGAGCGCATTGATAATCAATGCGCGGTTACTCATGCTTTTCGACAGCGGAAGGTTAAGTCTCGCTTCCACGAAGCCTTCAGGAGGTATGATGCGGTAGTTCATTTGCTATATGAATAGGGGATAGGTTAGATTGTTGTCAGGGCTCGACAGCTACTGCTATGGTGTTTGATTCGCCTCTCCAAGGGAGTGTGCCGAGGTATCGGTTGCAAATTATGGTTACAGGCCGTCCGGTGCCCTGGTATGACTGAATCACTCGTGCAAGAGAGTCATTTGGAATCGAGAAGAGGAAATCCCGTGAATAGATTCGGGTGGTATCGGTAAGCTGTTCCTGGGAAATCATCTCGCCTTCATAGGTTTTGAAGATGTAGCCTTTCTTCTCTACCCGTGTTATGAATCCGGCTGTGCGTGATTCGACAACGTAGGGTGAGCAGTAGCGTATGTAGAAGAATACGCCGAAAATCACCAGCAGGATGAAGAAGAACCAGAACCATCCGTGGCGTTTTTTGCGTTTGACCGGCTGTTGTGCCTGTCCTGATGCACCCTGTCCGGTCCCGTCGCGTTCGGATTCCGGAAAGGTGAATCCGGTGGTATCCTGTCCGGATGTTCCGTTGCCATTATTCCCTGTATCCGAGGTGTGGGCGTTTCCCGCTTTGAAATCATGGAGGAAATAGTCGTTCCCTTTATCGTCAAAATTCATTGGTTCGATGATTTTTCAGTTCGTTTTACAATTCCAATCCAGCCGAACGTGAGTATGCCGAGGAATATCTGAAGCAGAGTCTGCACTCCCAACACGAGATTGGCGAATGATGTGGAGTACTCGGTGGTCAGTCCCGGAATTCCCGACGCATAGAAGCTCAGCCCGAATATCATAGCCCATTGCCAGGGACCGATACCGCCGTTGGATGGTACAGCCATTGCAAGACTCGTGAATACGTAGCAAACGAGCAATGCCTGCATACCGTATATGTCGAGCACGCGTGAGGTGAGCGGGAAGGAGCGGAACGCACAGTACAGCGCCATGAAATAACAGCCCCAGAGCAACACTGTGTAGAAGAGCCACAATCCTTTGCCGGGCATCCTCCAGATGGCTGAGAAGCCTTTCCATAGTCCCGTCCATATGCGGCGTACAAGCGCTATCACCTTGTTCTCGGGGAAACGGACAAATATCCACCACACTGCGACCAGTGTGGCTATTACCGCACCCCAGAATATTGGTGAGCCTATTACCGACGTGATGAAATCAAGTTTGTCAGGGTCCTGGGCAAGGTACTCTTTGAGCTGGCTGCCGGAGGCAATGAGGGTGGCGAGCATGAAAAGAGCTACGGTCAGGGTATCGGCAAGCCTCTCGGCTACCATTGAGCCGAATACTTCCGTAAACGGTGCGTTACGGCGTTCGGCTATGTAGCCCGTGCGCCATACCTCACCGAGGCGGGGGAACACAAGATTGACTGAATATGTTCCGAAGATGCTCAGAATAAGCTGCCAGGTGGTGGGGCGTACCCCTATGGCTTTAAGCTGTATGCCCCAGCGGAGTGCGCGCCATATCTGTGCGAGTATTCCGAGAAGCAGGTTGAGCCCTATCCAGAAGAAGTCACATTCGTGGCGTATGATATCCCACATCTGCTTCATATCGATGTTATGGAACAGGAGCCAGCACAGTCCTATCGTGATTATCAGTGGTATGACGAAGCTTATCAGCCTGGAGCCGATATTCTTCTTTCGTCTCTGTATGTCGGTCTGCGCATCTGTCATCGCATGTGGTTATATAATCTTTTTTTGATATGTTTTGGGATTATACATTACGGCTACCTGCGGCGGTCAAGTCCGTTGTCAGTTCCGGTTGAGAAGCCACCGTTGCGGGTAGCGGAGTTCATGAATGGGTCGTCGAAGAATTCGTCTTCTTCCTCGTCATCGTCATTTCCGTTTGTATTGTCTCTGTCACCCTTCTTTTTCTTTGGCTTGTTCTTCTTGATTTCCTGTGGCTTCTGGAGATCAAGCGGGAGTTCGTAGATGTTCCATGCCTGCTCCATCCCCCAGTTTTTCTTCAGATTTATCTTTTTAGGATAGTAATATACCTCTTCAGGCTGGATTGAATCAAGCAGGTTGCCGTTGGTGTACATGCCGTTGGAGTCGGCGTCAATGTACAGTCGGGCATAATATGTGCCGGGATTTATGTACTCGATGGTGGCTGACGAGCCTTTGACAGGAGCTGTGAGCACAGGAGCGTCGGAGCCGGAGAGGAGCTCTACTATCGCAGGTCTGCCGTCAAGTCCCTGGATGTTGAAAGTCAGTGTGGAATAGTCGTTGAGTTTCTTGGTGGTGAACTCGTGGGTAAATGTCTTGTTGGGTATTCCGTACACATCGTAGATTGCTGCGGAGTCGATAGTAAGCTTGTATTTGGTCCCTTCAGCCCACTGGTATTCAGCCACGAAGTTCATCAGCCTCAGTGAATCAGGACGTACAATCTTTGGTGCGGCGAGAGGATGCCACACAGAGTCTACCAACATCTCGAAATGCACTGCCGTGGTGTCGAACGAAGCTATTGGTGTCCCTGCGGTGAATCGCAGGGGCAGATTAAGTTCCTGTGTGTTGGCGGTGGTAGCCTTGAATTCAATGGATGGTGGTGCCGGCACACGGCTGAGGGAATCCACACGGTATGCCGAGTCGCCAAGTTCCTTTCGCAATTTGTCTTCTTTTTTCCGGTTTTCCTCCTCCGCCTTGATGCGCCGCTCTTCCTCGCGCTTCTTGCTCTTCTCTCCTCTCATTATGAATCGGAGAGTGTCGGTGGTGAGCGAGAGCTGGTTGAGAGTGTCGGTACGCATGTATCGGGCTTCGAGCAGGAGGGTGTCAAGTTCTATCAGTGAACTGTCGGTTATCCAGTATGTGAGGGTGTCGAGAGTCGCCGATGCGTCGAGCACGCTCCATTTCGATATGTCGTCACCGGCACGGTGGGTGTTGATGAGCTTGAGGATAGGGAGGGTGTCGGCCTTTGTGCCGAACTCGAATTGGATGAGCCGGCGTTCGGGACGCTGGTGCTCCTTCATGTACTGGTTGCTGTAATTCTCGTTGAACCAGGTGAGAAGTATGTCATCGGGGACGAAATGTGTCGCGCCATGGGTATACAGCGAATCTCTGCCGTCGTCAGTCACAAGGGTGTCGGTGACAGTGATGGGGTGGCTTGACGGAGTGACAGTGACATCATAGAATGCCACATCCTCCGAGCGGTCCCAGTGGTAATCCCGGTTATTGTCGGTGAGGGCGAAAATCCTGTATGCTCCCGGCTTAAGGTTGCGAATGGTGAACTGTCCCAGCTGATTTGTCTTGGTGATGCGTTCGAAGGGGAGGGTTGTTATGGCTGTGTCGGAGAGATTGGAGTACACACCCACAAGCATCCCTTGCGCCGGCTCAAGTGTGCGGGCTTCAAAGACCATTCCGGAGATGCGGAGGGTGTCGATGCTGTCGCCCGTGGCGAAATCGAGCGCGAAACCGTCCAGAACGTTTGACTCGTTCAAATCCTTGATAGCGTCGGCAAAGTCAATGGTGTAAGTGGTGTTCGGGATAAGCGAGTCACGCAATTCTACGGTGACGCGCCGAGCATTGGATGAGAAAGCCGGAGTGGTTCGCTGGGCAGGCGATACCACAATCTTGTTCATGGCGTCGTCAAGGGCGATATTCTCGTCGAAGTCGATGATAATCTTATTGTCTGTTACATTGAGCTGTCCGGGCTTGGGGTTGGAGCGGACGTAGACCGGTGGAGTCTCGTCGCGCGGACCGCCCTCAGGACGCCCCATGCTGGCGCATGCCGCCATGAAGGCTGCCACAACCATGATGAACAGGAGTCTCATTGTCGATGCGGAACGCATATCTTAGAATAGGGGTGTTTGAGAAATAAACGTTAAAACGATACTGATGTCTCGGGAATATCACGCAAAAGTAGGAATTTTTTGTCAAAAAAGCGTGCTTGATACAACTAATTCAACTCTGTGTCCGTTAATAATGTTAAAGAACGCAGTTAATAAAACTAAAAAATTCCAAATGATATGAGTCCCCTAATCATCAACATAGTCGGCTATGCCGCCGCCATCTGCATGGTGTGCGGGTATCTTCCGCAGGCAGTCTACACCATACGCACACGTGACACCGATGGTATAGCTATGCCTACGTTTCTGCTTCTGGCATTCGGAAGTATCTTTTTTGTGGTGCAGGGATTTATGCTCGGAAACTGGCCTCTGATTATCACAAACACCATCACAACAGTATCGTCAGTCATAGTGTTCGCGATCAAAATCCACAACGACCGTAAAAAGAAGAAACGCTAACCGTTCTTGCGCCAGATTATCTCCGGAGTGCCGGTGGCGTGGTTTATGTAACGGGCGAGAGCGAAAAGGTAGTCGCTAAGCCTGTTGACATAGGTTATGACAAGCGGTGATACCGTGGCTCCGGTGTCGATGAGGCTGAGAATCTCACGCTCAGCGCGACGGCAAACAGTGCGTGCCACATGAGCGTGTGACGCACCGATGCTTCCGCCAGGCAGTACAAACAGTTTGAGTGGCGGTATCATCGAGTCAAGCGTGTCGATATCATGTTCGAGTGCGGTGATGTCGTCGGGTGTAAGCATCGGAACTGCGCCTTCGGAACTGTCGGCGAGATAGGACCCGATGTTAAACAGCATGTTGCTGATGCGCACCAGAGCTTCGTTGACGAAGTTGTCAAGACCGGCGGTGTGTGCCTGTACCAGACCTATGTGCGAGTTCAGCTCGTCAAGTGTCCCGTAGGCATTGACACGGGGCGAATTTTTGGGAACTCTCACTCCGTTGACCAGCGAAGTCATGCCGGCGTCGCCGGTGCGTGTATACAGTATGCTCTTTTTCATAATTTGCAAATTTAGGGAAATTCTTCGTAATTTTGTGCGGTAAGTAATATAAAAACCCAATATCATAACAATATGTTTTCAGGAATCGTAGAAGAGGCAGCCGTGGTGGCTGATGTAATCAATCGGGACGGCAATGTGGACCTGAAGGTAAAATGCTCTTTTGTGGATGAGCTTAAGATAGACCAGAGCGTAGCGCACAACGGTGTGTGCCTCACGGTGGTGGCTCTTCCGGGTGACGGCACATACACAGTGACTGCAATCCGTGAGACCCTTGACCGCAGCAATCTCGGTCTTCTCCGTCCGGGTGATCTTGTTAATCTTGAGCGCTCGATGCTGATGAACGGGCGTCTTGACGGGCATATAGTGCAGGGACATGTCGACACCACCGCCGTATGCGAGTCAATCGAAGAGGTCGAAGGCAGCCGGTACTACAAGTTCTGCTATGATGTGGCTCCCGAGATGGCAGCCAAGGGATATGTCACCGTCGAGAAGGGTTCGGTGACTGTCAACGGTGTGAGTCTCACAGTCTGTGACTCCGAGCGCTACTCGTTCCGTGTGGCAATCATACCATATACATTCGAGCATACTAATTTCAAGAATATCGAGGTCGGGACAAAGGTAAACATCGAGTTTGATATCATAGGGAAGTATCTTGCTCGCCTCTCAGAGTTCTAAAGAGGAGGCGTTCGCCGTATGCGGTGGAAGTCGATAGTGAAACATTAATAGGCTGTTGAGTGTTAGAGTTTTGTGATTGGTTGCGGAGGCAATGATGTGATTTTAACTTTTTTAATTAAAAAAATTAAAAGTTAGCGGATAAAATCCCCTATCTTTGCACGCTGTAACCCGCACAACTTACACTTGACGGATTCGGGCGTGTCTGTAACACGCCAATAACACAACAATACAACTCACAACAATCATGGAAAAGAAAGAATTGGACCGTATAAGCTATGCCCTCGGTCTGAGCATGGGCAATAACTTCCGTGCCAGCGGTATTAATGAAATCAATGTAGAGGACTTTGCCGACGGTGTGGCAGCAGTGTTTTACGGTTCGGAGCCTAAGATGACCTATGACGAGGCAAAGGCTGAGATTCAGAAGTATTTCACTGCGCTTGAGGAGAAACAGCGTGCCGAGTCAGCCAAGATGGCTGAGGTAAACGAGGAGGCAGGCAAGAAATTCCTTGAGGAGAACGGTAAGCGTGTGGAGGTGAAGACCACCGCTTCAGGACTTCAGTATGAAGTAATCCAGGAGGGTGACGGCGAACAGCCTTCAGCTCAGGACCAGGTTGAGGTACACTATACCGGCAAACTGATTGACGGCACAGTGTTTGACAGCTCTGTGGAGCGCGGAGTGCCCGCAACATTCGGTGTGACCCAGGTTATACCCGGATGGGTCGAGGCTCTTCAGCTCATGAAGGCAGGTTCTAAGTGGCGTCTGTTCATCCCCTCTCAGCTTGCTTACGGTCCCCAGGGGGCAGGCGGCGTGATAGGTCCGAATGCAACTCTCATATTCGATGTAGAGCTTCTCAAGGTCATCAAGAAGTAAGATGAGGCATACAGCGATATCACTTATAATGATGTTACTGGCTTTGGCTGCCAACGCAGCCGAAGCCGGTGACTCGTTGTCAAGGGCGCTGGCAGCTTACTGGGGTGCGCAAATCAAAGTCAACACCATGACGGCTGAGCAGCGCGAACAGTTCAGCCGCGGTATGGAGGAGGCTGTGGCAGCAGGCACCGACTCGGTGCGTGAGGCATACGTAAGCGGAGTGTTTTATGGAGCGCGTCTGCGTGCGAGCCTGGCAGAGATGGCGGAATTAGGTCTGAAAGCCGACGCCGCGCAGGTGGCTGCGGCTCTGTCACGGGTACTCAACGGTGAGAATGTGGGTTTCACAGCCGCTACCGCCCAGAGTTACCTTGACAGCCTCATCTCACCCGAGCGTGAGGTGCTCACACCTGAGTCACAGGCAGAATTCATATCCGAAGCCGCCTCGCAGCCCAATGCCGTGGTTACCCCTACCGGACTGGTGTTCATAACCATCAGGGAAGGTGAGGGGGCGTGCCCGACTGAAGAGCAGAAGGTGAAAATCGATTACGAGGCAAAACTGAGCAACGGCGAGGTCTTTGACAAGACTGAGGAGCCGGTGGTGTTTGACCTCATAAATCTCATTCCCGGATTCTCAGAGGGACTGAAGATGATGAAGCCCGGCGGCACTTATCGTCTGGTCATACCCGCCAAACTTGGATATGGCGAGCGCGGAGCAAGCGGAGTGATACCTCCGGGAGCGGCTCTTGACTTCACTGTGACACTTTTAGGAATTGAATAGGACTTCAGGTGTTTGGATGACTGGCGCATACAAGCGCTTATCGTCATTTGTCTATTAATAAAGTAACCCATTAACTAAAAATATATGAAAAAAATCGTAATGCTTTGCGGCGCAGCCGCAATGATGCTTACCGCAGTCACTTCATGCGGTAATTCAGGTAGCTCCGCAGGGAGCGACAGCTTCGGCGACTCGCTCGCTGTGGCTTTTGGTACCAGCCAGGGTGCACGTCTCGCATCTGACTATAACACACTTCCCGAGGACCAGAAGAAAGCATTCAAGAAGGATGACATCCTCCGTGGTTTCAAGCAGGTCATCATGACTGATACCACACAGCAAGGTTATCTAACCGGTCTGTCAGTAGGTCTCCAGCTTGCAGGTCAGCTGTTCCGCTACGAGCAGGCAGGTATCAATATTGACCGTAACAAAGTCTACAACGCATATGCAAAGGCATTCAGCGCAGATTCAGTTGACATGATTGCCCTCCAGGCAGCTCAGAATGAATTCCAGCAGCTCGCCCAGCAGGCGCAGGAGAAAATGATGGAGCACTACCGTCAGCAGGAAGAAGCAGCCAAGGCAGCCAAGGAGAACTCACCTGAGGCTAAGGAAAATAAAGAAAAGGGTGAAGCTTTCATCAAGGACGCTATCGCCAAGGATCCCTCAATCAAGGTTACTGACTCGGGTCTCGCCTACAAGGTGATTAACGAAGGTACCGGTGAGGCTGTCGGTGACGGTGGCCGCGCTGTGGTGAAATATACAGGCAAGCTTATCGATGGAACTGTGTTTGACAGCAATACCGAAGGGGTTCCCTTCTCTACCCGTCAGGTGGTTCCCGGTTTCGGTGAAGGTCTCTCTATGATGAAGAACGGTGCCAAGTACATCCTCTACATCCCCGCTAACCTCGCTTACGGTGTCGATGGAACTCCCGACGGCAAGATTGGTCCCAACTCAACTCTCGTATTCGAGGTTGAGACTTCAGATGTGACTCCCGCAGGCAAGTAAGACGTCCTATACATACTCAGGATATTGGATAACCCGTTCCGGAATTAGCCGGAACGGGTTATTTTTTCAGCATTTACGTCGCCTCATCCGTCCCGTTAGGGTCTGTTCAGGGAGTTACTGTGGTCGATGGGGTGATGCGTGCGTGAGCCTGTGGATAGCGGAGCACGAGGCAGGAGGCTTCGGTGAGCACTATGCCCTCGGTGTTGCGCAGACCTTGCTTGCGGAAACTGATACGCTCGGCACTGAATGGCAGATGCGAATATTTGGTGATATACTCCGGGTCAAGGATTAAACCGTGGTCAGGCATTCCGCATAGGTCGAAAATCTCGGAGTGTGCCACATAGAATGTGCCGAAGTTTGACACAAGCTTGGTAAAATCGACACCCCATACCACCTGGTGCTCCATGTTGGTTACGCACTTGGTGTGTTCAAGCTTGTTGAGTGCCTCGATGAGTCCCGAGCCTCCGACAAGCACTTTGCGGGTGGAGCCTGTGCCTCCCGAGAATGCCTGGCGCATCATGGAGATTAAATCATCGGTGCTGAATGCGGACGGGTCATAACTCAAATCCTTCCCTGCCTGGTACCAGATTCCACCTGTAAGGAACACCTCTTCATTCGAACTATCCGATACGCTGAGCCGGCAGCGGTTGCCGAACAGGAATGATTTCTCAATGCCGAGTCGCATATCGATTATTGCTACCTCTTCCTGGTCGGAGAATGACCATCCGACTTCTTTGTCGGAGAGACGCTGATATACGCTTTCCTCTATCTGAGCTTTGAATATCTGGCAGTAATTGAATTCCTTCGTCGGTAGGGCGGTATACTGGTCGGTCTGCACGTCGAGCTCGCCTGCGGCTCGCCCCATTCGTACCACCAGGGCTCCCTTGTTGATTCTTGGGATGGTGATTTCTTCTGCCTCAGCCGGAATCTGGACAGGTCTGAGCACGAGCCTGTCACCGTTTACATCCTTGACATAGCAAATCAGGGGGCGGTCCTTGAATTGCCCTGACGTGTGTACCGACGAGGGTATGAGTACAGTCTCGGATTTTGAGAATATGGCACCGTTGTCGACATAAAGCTCAAATGTTCCGCTTGCGGGGATGGTGTTTTCCATTATAGCCTTGGAAGTCTCGCTACTGCCGGCTTTGGTATCGACTGAATAATAGTCTACCTTCATCGAACCGGCGCGGCGTGCTCCGGCGAGACGTGATATCTGGTCGATTGGAGTCGAGGTGGGGCGAATCTTGGTGATGCGTTCGTCCACTTCGCTTCGGAGAAGCCCGGGAGAAAGGGTTTCAGTATCAAGAGTGGTAAGAGGCGCACCGCTGAGATGTGCGCCGTTGTCAGATGTGTGGATTGATTTCATTTTGATAAAATTGGGGGATTAAAGGTTAAGTTTTTTGTCGGAAAATACGAGTTGCGTGGTCAGATGTCCCACACGCTCCTGCGCCGGCGGGTGAGCACGCCTGATGTCGCATCCCTCTCTTCGGCGGTTTTGATGGCTGAAGGGTCGGCATGTCGTGTGTTCTCGTAACGCAGCATCTCGAACAGTCCGAGCGGGCGCAGGGTGGGGGATTCCTTTGTGTCGCATACAGCCGGCTCCTCTGTTTCAGGAGCGGTAGGAGCGGCATTGGTCTCAGGTGGGTCGGGAATGCTTTGCGGGTCTGTAGCCGGTTGATTGTGAATGTCTGTTTCCATTGTGATTAAGTGTTCTTAGGGGTTTGTGACTGATTACAGTGCAAAGTTAATGTCATGGAAATGCCAAAAGAGTGCGATAAAATAAATTTGACAGAAAAAGTTAGATATTTTTTGTAACTTTGCACAAATTTTCAATAGCCAGCCATGAAATGTAAGTCATATCAGGGGATGAAGTTTCGTCCGTATATCGAGAGCCCGCAGATACAGGCGCGCGTAAAGGAACTTGGTGAACAGATATCCAGGGATTACGCAGACTCTACCCCTCTGTTTATATGTGTTCTCAATGGAGCTACCCCGTTTGCAATGGATCTGTTCAGGGCGGTGGACATCGATGCCGAAATCACCTTCATACGCCTCAAAAGCTACGAGGGGACCGGCTCGACAGGTGCTGTCAAGAAGGTGATGGGACTCTGCGAGGATATCAAGGGGCGTGACATAGTCCTGATAGAGGATATCATAGACACCGGCAACACTATGGTGAAGCTGCTCGCCGATTTGCGCGAGATGGAGCCGGCAAGTATCCGAATAGCCACGCTGCTCTTCAAGCCTGAGGCTCTGAAGGTGGATGTGAAGGCTGACTATGTGGGTTTTGAAATTCCAAAGAAGTTTATAATCGGCTATGGTCTCGATATCGACGGCCTGGCAAGAAACCTGAATGACATCTATATTCTGGATGAATAATTCCATAAACGCGTTTCAGATAGGTAAATAATGTTTAATCTTGTGATTTTCGGTGCCCCCGGGAGTGGCAAAGGCACCCAGAGCGAAAAGCTCATCGCCCACTACGGGCTCACTCACATTTCGACCGGCGAAGTACTCCGCGCGGAGATTGCTGCCGGCTCAGAGTTAGGTAAAATAGCTGACCGATATATATCTAAAGGCCAGCTCATCCCCGATGACCTTATGGTTGATATCCTCGCAGCCGAGGTGGACCGTCTGCGTCCCGAGGCGAGAGGTTTCATATTTGACGGTTTCCCCCGTACTATCCCCCAGGCTGAAGCCCTCAAGAAGATGCTTGAGTCCCGAGGCGAGGAAGTGCATTCGGTGATTGGGCTTGAGGTGGACGACGAGGAACTGATGGAGCGTCTTATCAAGCGCGGCGCAGTGTCAGGCAGAGCCGACGACAATGCCGAGACCATCAACAAACGTCTGCAGGTATATCATAACACCACTTCGCCTCTGCGCGAATATTACCGGAAAGAGGGCAAATACCACGCCATACAAGGTTCCGGACACGTTGACGAGATATTCGGAAAGATTTCCGAGGCAATCGACAGTCATCCGTCAGCTCCCGGTAAGTAATGGACCAATTATATCGACTTCACTAACCACCATTAAAGTAACGAAGATATGGCAGACAAGCAACCGGAATTCGCTCCGGTGGAGGGGTTGAGCTATGCGGAGTGTGTGGCGCAGCTTGAGAATATTCTCAGAATGATGCAGAGCGACAATTGCGACATAGACCATCTTGCCGCCTATACACGAAGAGCCGCCGAGCTTCTGCGCGCATGCCGTTCACGCCTCACAACCACCGAGGAGGAGCTGCGCACTGTCCTTGCCACGCTCGAAGTGAAGTGACAGTGACGAACAAACCAATTACCATAATTAAATTATTAACCAATGAAGTCAATTAACATAGCAATTGCGATGACATTAGCTTTAGGAACAGCTGCCGGAGCGGATGCCGCCAATAAGGCGGAGCATCTCCACAGCCTCAATCCTGCCTATATTGACAATTCGACTGCTCCCGGTGTGGACTTCTACACCCACGTGAACAAAGGGTGGATGGAAGCTCATCCCCTCACCGCCGAATATGCCCGTTACGGCCAGTTCAACATCCTCAACGATTCGTCAGAGAACCGTGTGAAGGATATCATACTTCACCTTGGCGAGACTAATCCTCAGAAGGGAACCGTGGCCCACAAAGTATGGACTGTATACTCACAGGCAATGGACACCGCCCGTCGCAACGCCGAGGGCGCCAAGCCGATTCTCGCTGACCTCAAGAAGATTGAGAATACACCTCACGAAGGTATGGAAGACCTTTTCCTCTGGATGCACGGCAACTATGCCAGCCCGTTCTTCGGAGCAGGTCCCATGGAGGATTTGACCAATTCCAATGTCTACGCCATGTATGTGTCAGGCGGAGGTATGGGTCTCGGTGATCGTGACTATTATCTGCTTGACGATGAGCGTAACACAACCGTGCGCAATGCCTACAAGACATTAATCCGGACTCAGATGCAGAATGCCGGCTACTCGGAAGCCGATTCAAAACGCATCGTGGACAATGTGATGAAGATTGAGACTGCCCTTGCTGACTCAGCTCTGACACGCGAGGAGAGCCGCAACATCCCCGCCATGTACAATCCCCGTTCGTTCGCACAGCTCAAGGAACTGTATCCCAACATCAACTGGGACCGTTTCTTCATCGAGACAATGGAGATTCCCTCCCCTGAGACTGTGATTGTGACCGAACTCAAGTCAGTTGCGCAGGCAAACAATCTGCTCGGCTCGCTTACCGACCGTGAAATCAAGGATTACTATCTCTGGAAATATGTTTCACAGGCATCCGGACGTCTGAGCGATGATTTCACAAACGCTTCGTTTGAATTCAACAAGGTGATGAGTGGCGTGCAGGAGATGCGTCCCCTCTGGAAACGCGCCCTCAGCGCTACCGAAGGCGCTCTCGGCGAGGCTGTGGGTCAGCTCTATGTGGAGAAGTACTTCCCCCAGTCGTCCAAGGACTACATGATTGGTCTTGTGGAGAACCTCCGCACAGCTCTCGGTCAGCACATCCAAAATCTCGACTGGATGAGCGACACCACCAAAGCCCGTGCCCTTGACAAGCTCAAGGCGTTCACCGTCAAGATTGGCTATCCCGACAAGTGGAAGGACTATTCTTCAATGGAAATCGATCCTGCCCTCAGCTATTATGAGAACATGCACAATGTGAGCATGTGGCACCAGAAGGACACCTACTCCAAGTGGGGCAAACCTGTTGACCGTACAGAATGGGGCATGACTCCTCAGACTGTCAACGCTTACTACAACCCTCTTGCCAATGAAATCGTGTTCCCGGCTGCCATCCTCCAGGCTCCGTTCTTTGACCCTCAGGCTTCGGATGCCGAGAACTATGGCGGTATAGGGGTGGTAATCGGTCATGAGATGACTCACGGCTTTGACGACCAGGGCCGCAACTTCGATGCCGCCGGCAATATGACCGACTGGTGGACTCCCGAGGATGCCTCCAAGTTCGAGCAGAAGACCAAGGGTCTCATCGCACAGTTCGACGAAGTAGAGGTGCTTCCCGGCGTACACGCAAACGGTCAGTATACACTTGGCGAGAATATAGCCGACCAGGGTGGTCTGCGTGTCGCAATGACAGCTTTCCTCGAGTCTCAGAAGCAGAAGGGTGTTGACGTTAAGTCGCCCGAAGCAAAGATTGACGGTCTTGATCCCATGCAGGTGTTCTATATGAACTATGCGAACCTTTGGGCAGGAAATATCCGTGACGAGGAGATTCGCTCGCTCACAACCGGCGACGTGCACTCTCTCGGCAAGAACCGTGTGAACGTAACCCTGCGCAACATCGCTCCCTTCTTCGAAGCGTTCGGCATCACTGAGGGTCAGCCCATGTTCCGTCCAGAGAACGAGCGCATCGTCATCTGGTAATAGCCTCACTTCCGGCAAGTGATGGTACTTGCCGGAGTTAAAGATTATTAACGCCACAACTTGCGTGCAAGGTTGTGTGTTTGGTAAGTTAGGAAAGATTTAAGTATAACTAACTATCAAACACACACACACGACATGGCACTCTTGAAAAATGAAGAAGCACGCGAATTGCAGGTCCTTCGGGAACTCGAGAAACAACTGGTGCGCAAGGAGAAGCGCGAACGCATCCAGCACTATCTGATATGCGCCCTCGCACTCTTCTCAGTGGCGGCTTTCTTCGCCGGGCATTACACTAAGAGATAAGTGTCTGTCCCGGTTCGGATAGAACCCATTTTTTTCAGTCACCTTCCGTTCTGATTAGTTCAGAGCGGAAGGTGATTGTTTTTTCAGGCATTCTCGTTCAGACATCCGCAATCTCTTTGTTTTTAAGGTTTTTTTGATTAATTTTGCGCATAATAATCAGCATTTTCATTCACAACTTTCCATCATTTCACATTTTCAAGGGTAAATTATGAAATTAAAGCTGTCTTTCCTGCTTGCCGCCATGGCAGCCGGCGGTGTGGTCGCCGCTCAGTCGCTACAGCCCGTCCGCCTGTTTGATATACCTGTCCGTGCGGAGATATACAACTATGTGCTCCCTGACACGATAGCTTCCGATTCATTAGGTGTGGTGACACCTTTCGATGCGGACGAGGATGTTGAGATGGTGATGAATGTGTGGCCTGAATACGAGGAGGTGAATCCGCTCCCCGATTACAGTTTCCGCCGCGTGGTGTTCGACAAGCTGCACATCATGGACTCTCTTAGACTTGACAATGTGCAGGTGACGCCCGACCCGACCAACTCGGGGGCTTACGAGTGGCTTGACGAGTATGCGTTCAAGGCTGACCTCATGAAGCGCGCGCGCCAGTACTTTGTGGTCAACAGCCCGCAGTATGTGCTGTACAACGAGGCGACTCTCCCCGAGCCGCCACGCAAGTTTGTGGCTACTGTCGACCCTGAGACCGCCAAAATAGTGCTTGCGGAGGCTCCCGTGGAGCTTAAGGAAAAGGAGAAGATAGAGGTTGATTTCGAAAAGAAGCACTGGCTTAAGACATTCACCGGCGCAGTACAGTTCTCACAGGCCTACGTGTCGCCAAACTGGTACCAGGGCGGTAACAACAACATCAATATGCTCGCCAATCTCTACTACAATGTGAAGCTTAATCCTGCATTTCACCCAACATTCCTTTTTGAGACTACATTCCAGTACAAGCTCGGCATGAACAATGCCCCTGATGACGAGGTGCACGATTACAATATCTCGGAAGATATCTTCCAGTTCAACATGCTGCTCGGTTACAAGGCAAGCAAGCGCTGGTACTATTCTACCAATATTTCGTTCAAGACACAGCTACTTAATAATTTCAAGCCTAATTCCCATGAACTCAAGTCGTCGTTCCTGTCGCCCGGTGAGTTGAATGTCGGTCTCGGTATGACCTACAATTATGTCAATCCGAAGAAGACTGTTACATTTGATGCTTCAATATCGCCGCTCTCATGGAACATGAAGACTTGTATCACCACCCGCATGGACGAGACTGCGTTTGGCATAAAGGCAGGTCACAAGACTGTCAGCGAGATTGGTTCGAGCGCGGAGGGTAAATTATCGTGGAATATCTGTGACAACATCAACCTGCGCTCGCGTCTGTTCGTGTTCTCTGACTACTCTTACATCCAGTCTGACTGGGAAAACACCATATCATTTGCCATCAACCGCTTCCTCTCCACCCAGATATACGTGCACATGCGTTACGACTCGTCTACTCCGGCTGTGGAGGATTCCGACTGGCATAAATTCCAGCTTAAGGAAATCCTGTCGTTCGGATTCTCCTATAAGTTCAGCACTATCTGATATCAGGTGTAATCCACTATCCACCGCACCGGTCTATTTCCACGCTTAAAAAACAGTCACGGCTTATGTCTGCTTCTCTCCGTCTCATCCTCTGGCTTCCGTTCATTGTGGCTCTGTATCCGCTGTCAGCGACCGGAGCCGTCCCCGGCAAATCAATGCTTGACGGCATACCCTCGCGTTCGGAGGTCCTTGCAGGGTATGAGCGTGACAGCGCTATGTCGAGGCTTGGCGAGATGCCGCTCCACATTGTGGAGGGGATATGGGAATTTGCCTCCGAGGGGACTCTCATGGCAATCGAGCGGGTGGACGGCACTGTCAGCGGAAGGACTTCGGCTGCCACGCTTTACCGCATGGTGGCTGTGCGCGGGGCTGACATGGCGTTGCGTCCGGGCACTGTGATGGGCTATCTCTCCACCACATCGAAGCGGGGCGTTTACGATGCCCGCATCTACACCTCCAGAAGTGACGACGGCACGGTGCTTTCATCAGCCAAGACGTTCACTCTTACGCTTACCAACGAGGATTCCCGGCTCGTCATAAAGGAGTACGGTAAGAGTTTCGTGTTCAACTGGTGGAGGCTTCTTCCTTACATGTACCGGTATCTGATTTCACGGCGCGAACGCTCTTCCGGCGATATAGAGGGATGTGTAAGGGTGTTTCCCGAACCGGCAGTGCCGTTAGAACCTGTGTATCTATGAGACTTATCCGTGTGGTATCGGCATTTATCATTTTAATGGCTTCAGCTGCCCTGTCGGTCACCGTGACGGGTGACAATACTTTGCGGGGAAAACTGAAGCCTGTGGAGCCTTCTGTGGCTTCCCCGGGGAGAAAAGCCGGAGCGGACGCCGCGGTTTTCGACACTATCGTTGCGCCTCCCGACTCGCTGGTGCGTCTGTCGGGCTATGACAAGCCGCTGCGCTCGTCGGTGGAGACCGTGCTTGTGACCAATGGCTTTGACCGCACCATGCTACAGCTCTCTGTCACCTTGACATATTCGGACATCAGTGGGAGGCAGCTTCATGAGCGGGAAGTGGAATTACGTCCGGTAATCCCTCCCGGAGCCACCAGGGCGGTCAGGTTCAAATCGTGGGACGCGCAGAAGTCCTACTATTACTATCTCGGACAGAAGCCGAGGGTCGACGCAGTAACCCCCTATACAGTGCGTTGCATAGTGAACTCGTGTGTGCTTAATCCATAAGGCATCTCCGGGTGTTAAACAATCAATCAATACATTGCAATCCAAATAGAATAAATAAGAATAGATTATATGACTGAATTTCTGTCACAATATCATCTCCTTGGGCTTGCCATCGGCATCAGTACGTTTCTTATCATAGGTATATTTCATCCGGTAGTCATCAAGTGTGAGTACCATTTCGGCTGCCGGTGCTGGTGGTGGTTCCTCCTGCTCGGCGTGTGTGGTGTGTGCGCATCGTTTTATGTGGCCGATGTGTTCTGGTCATCGCTTCTTGGAGTATTCTCCTTCTCATCGTTCTGGACCATCGGAGAACTCTTCGAGCAGCGCCGCCGTGTGGAGCGGGGATGGTTTCCCGCCAATCCTAAAAGACGGCACTGTGAGAAACCGTAGGGAGTGACGACCCTGTGCGTCAGCAATAATTTTTAAACATCCGATTAGCCGGGCAGTCTGAACCGAACTTTGGTCTCAATCGTTTTTCTATTAAAAGGATAACGATATGAAAACTAAAGTCCTTAAGAAGATTGCGGTCGCACTGGTGGCTGTCGCGGCATCTGCCGGCATGACATCATGCGCAGGCTGGTGGGTAGGCAGCGATGGCTGGGGACTTACACAGCCAGGACCGGGCGGCATAAATATTGGTATAAGCGGTGGCTGGAATGCGATGAATCCCAATCCGGGACCTCCGCCGGGTCCGCCGGGACCACCTCCCGGAGCTCCTGTCGGACCGCCATCTCCTCCGCCTATGGGAGGAGTGCCCGGACCACCACCTTTCGGACCATTTTGAACTCATCATCATAACGACGATTTCGATTCTCTGACCGGTACCGCACGGCTTTACGCTCCGGGGTACCGGTTTTGTTATATTGCTTATTTTGCTGTAACTTTGTGGTATATATCACTGTCACTGCATGCTCTACAATCATATGCCTCGTACCGTATCCTTTAATTTATTGGCTTTTGCCACAATGTTTTACCTGTCGATACTTGTGGCGGGATGCTCATCCACACCGTCGGCTGCGTTGCTTGAAGCCGAGCGTATGATGGAGCAATCCCCCGATTCAGCATCGGCGGTGATTGAAAGTATAAATCCCGACAGGCTCGGAAGGTCTGTCGACAAGGCTCTCTATAATCTGCTTATCACTCAGTCTCTTTATAAAAATTATCTGCCGTTGCCTGCTGATTCTGTGATACAGTTTGCCGTCGATTACTACAAGGGGGCCGGGGATGATGCCCGTCTCATGCGGGCACTCTATTATAAAGGTGTCGTTGACCGGGAGCATGGTGATTATGAATCTGCCATACCGTCTGCCCTCCATGCCGAAGAATTGGCTCGCAGATTTGACTCTCCCTTGTGGATAGCACGAACCAACGAGCTGCTTTCGGATATCTTTTACGACAATTACAATTGGGAGGAATCAATGAAGCATACTGAAGTGGCGGAAATCTATTATCAGGATGCAGGAAAAGACTTAAATGCTTGTTATGTCAAGGTTCATAAAGCTCTGTTATATACACAGATGAAGGAGTATGACAAAAGTCTCAACCTTATAGATAATATCCTTGATGAGAATGAAAAAGCTGTGACAGATTCGGCATTGGTAGCTTATTGCGTTAAGATATCTATTTCTACATTATTATATAAAGGTGATTTCTCTTCTGCAAAAAAATATATTAGCATGTATAATAATCTTATGGAATATTACTATCCCACAGCGAATGATTATACCAATTTTGCAGAAATATACATTGCTCAGGGTGACACATTGTCGGCTTCTGAAATGCTACAAATGGCATCCGGATTAACTGTTGGGGATAACGAATCATATTTTCTCCGACTGGCAAAGTCCAACTATGCAGTATTGAAGGGTGATTATAAAGGCGCTTATGATATCATGCATGGGGTGCTTGAATGTGAAGTCGACAGGATGAACAGGATTCAGAGTGAATCACCTCTTAATATAGAAAGAAACTATTATGATAACAAGGCGAATGTCATAAAACAGAAGGTATATTGGTTTAAATTAGTGATAACGTTGGTTTCCATAGCATTTGTGTTTTGTATGGTTGTTGGTATCGTAATCTATCGTCTTAGAATGAAAGTCAAGAATCTTGAGATAACTAAATCTATGGATGAGATTAAGATGCTTAACGATAAGGTCAGACTTTACACCGAGCTACAGAGAAATCAGAATGAAAAGAAGCTGTTTAATCATTTGCTTTATCAAGATAGATTCAGGACAGTGAGTCTGTTAGGAGATGAATATTTTGATAGCCGGGAGATTTCTCATCAGCTTAAGCCGATTCATAGGCATGCTAAAAAGGAAATTGCATATTTGAGGGAGCCGTCGACTCTTCAGACGATAGAAGTACTTGTCAATGAGAATATGAACAATATTATGCAGAGACTCCGTGCGGAAGTGCCGGGACTCACTGATGCAAATTATCAATTGGCTCTGTTTGTATATGCGGGTTTGTCGTTACGTACCATATGCCTGCTTATTGATAGCACTCTTCATAATCTATCCAATAAGGTCGGAAGACTGCGTAACAAGATTCTGGCGTCAAATGCTGAGGATAAAGAGTGGTTTGCTGAGAATCTTAAAGTAAAAAAGTATTCACTCAATAATTATAAAGAATAATATTGTGTTTCTGTAATCAGCTGTGGCACAAATAGATACGAAACGAAGAATAGATGAGGGAAAAATGATTATTTTGCGCATTGTAAATCGCAGATAATCAGCTGTATACAAAGATGACGAGGGATTTTATTTTGTTGAAATATTTGGTGTGGTAGTTTTTTGAATGTAAATTTGCAGAAACTCCAAATATGGGAACTATGATAAAAAAACTTATTATTACATTTCTGGTTATGCTGATGTCGGTAGGTGCTTATGCCGATGATAATCCCAAGGATAAAGATGGCAATAAGGAACCTAAGTATCTACCTTTAGTGCTTGATAAAATAGGTTTGCCAACCACACGTCCCCGCTCCCCGGCTAAAGCTGCCGACATCGAATGCTATTATTATGACGGATATATATGTATAGCGTTTAACGAGCCTGAAGGCAACGCCTCATTGCTGTTGGAGGATATGGTGACTTCCGAGTCAGCAACCTACACTTTCAGCACCTCCGCACCTTTTGCCGTATATGTCGGTGAACCGTCAGGCATACTCCGCCTCCAACTCACCACCGAAGATGGCAACACCTACGTTGGCTATCTTTCTGAATAAACCACGACACTACTAACTCTGAATAATCTCAAAGGCGCCTTGCGATTATAATCCCCTGAAGGCATTACAGGAAAAGATAATGCCAATCAACAAATCATTTTTTTATTTAAACAGTATGAAAAAAGTACTTGCAATCGCCATCCTCGCAATCGCCGGCGCTACTGCTGCTAACGCTGAGGTAAAAGGTACCGTTAAACTTAACACTTCTTGTGGTGTATCTCAAGATGTTGGTTATGATGACTCAGTTACCGTACTGGACTTGGTTGAGCTTCTGCTTACAATGGAAGAAGCTTTTTGCTAAATAGAAGTTTCCTTCAAAACATCTGATTTATAGATGTGGGGTGTCATATCAATAGTGAGGTTAGCATTGTAATTGCATTATCCTATAAATGATATGACACCCATCGTCCTTTTAATATTATTCAAGTTTTAAAGAGTGTGATATGTATAAAATAATTTTATGTGTGAGTCTGATACTTATTTCAACTTTTGAGGTAAGGGCACAAACAATAGTTTCAAATAAGGTCACAATCCAAGACAATAATAACAATAAGAAGCTGCTGATTGACAGTGCGGTTTATAAGGTGACATATCTTATGAGCATAGTCAAGGATAGCACTCAAAATGATGAGCGGACTGAAGGATATGGTCTGCTGGTCATGGGGAACAGGTGCTCATTGTTTACCGACTATTATATCGCTCAAGCTGATTCTGTCACGGCTGAAATGGAGGCGGAGGGGATTGAGGGATTTGCTCAGGCTTCAAGGCTGCTCGGCATTTTGAAAAACAGAGTGTTTGATAATCAGGTGGCTATGAATTATCCTGAAGCGGGGCTCTTGACGGTTCAGGATGAGGGTGGTGTCCGGAAATACCGTTATGAAGAGCCTATTCCGGATTTCGGCTGGAAACTGGTGGACGAGGAGAAGGAGATTCTCGGTTTTATATGCCATAAAGCCACAATGAGTTTTCGAGGTCGGAATTATACAGCGTGGTATTCCGAAGAGCTTCCTTTCTCGTCGGGTCCGTATCTGTTTGGCGGATTGCCTGGATTGATATTCGAAATCACTGATGACAAAAATGAATATAATTTCACGCTCGCAGGTTTTGAAAATGTAAATCAGCCGTTCCCGATTACCATAACCGACAGAAATGTGGAAAATGTGAGCCGGAAGGATTACAGGAAAATCAAGAAAGCGTTTAACGAGAACCCTGAACTCAACTACAAAAACGTCCCAGGTATAGAAATCAACCTTACGCCTGACGACATCAAGCGTATGAACTCGAAGAAACGTCTCTATAACCCGATTGAAAAGGAATAGACCAACAAGATTTTGATAAGGGTATATGCTGTAATAATGTTATGTGTTTATTTTGTTGAAATATTTGATGTGGTAGTTTTTTAATTGTAAATTTGCAGAAACTCCAAATATGGAAAAATATGATAAAAAACTTATTATTACATTTCTGATAATACTTATCACATTATGTAGCGAATAAAAAAATTCCTCCCGGTCCATATTTGAATATCATTGTTCGGGAGGATATGAATAAATAAAATATATGAATAGGTTTTACATACAGACTTTAATCCTCGGAATAATAATGATTATCGTTCCCGGAATATGTTTTGCATGGGAGTACAGTAGGGGACCGCAATTGACAGTTGACACTGCAAAATATAAACTTACCTATCAAGTTTTGGTGGTTCGTGACACCGCTTTCCGTGATAACGTGAAGTCAGCATATATTGTAACCCTTATTGGTAACCGTACTTCCAAGTCTGTTGACCGTTGTATACTTGAAAGTTCGATATTGGCTGATTCATTAATCGCAAAAAAACTGGACGGACAAACGATAAGCGATGAAGTATACAAGGTCTATTCCAAGAGATTTTTTAAGGAACAGGTAATAATGGATTATCCACAGAAAGGGGTAAACTTGTTTCAGACAGCTATTGCTGCCGATTATTTTAGGGTTTATGATGATGATTGTAAGCAGGATTGGTATCTGATGGATGAAACCAAAGATATATTGGGATATGAATGCCGTAAGGCTGTGTGTGATTTCCGTGGACGCAGTTACGAGGCATGGTATACCGAGGATGTTCCCATTTCAACGGGCCCGTATTATTTTCGTTTTTTACCGGGGCTTATAGTTGAACTTTACGACACCGAGCACGATTATACGTTTTCTTTGGTTGGTTTGGAAAAAGTGGAGTATATCATTCCGATAGAGATGTATAATTCAAAGTCGGTTGAGGTTACTAATCGAGCGGATTTGCGATATATTGAAGATTATTATTCACAAGATGCCGGTGCAGTAATTCTGTCATCGCCATTGGGGTCACAGATAGAGTTGACTCCGGAACTTTTGGAGCGCATCAATCGCCGCCGTCCCTATAATCCGATTGAACGGGAATAGACCAACAAGATTTTGATAAGGGTATATTGTGTCCGTTATTTATATAAATAAACTACTATGTATTATAAATTATTAGCAATCATTATTGCCTGTTTGATAAGCGTCGGGATTTGTAACGGACAGTCCGGGAGGCGTGGTTATGCGGATCTGCGGTATCTTACTGTTGACAGTGCCTTATATAAAATTACTTACAATGTGGATATTGTACGTGATACTGCCAACCGTGAAGATGTGACATCTGCGTATGTGGTGACATTGGTTGGAAAGGAGAAAGCCAAAGCCGAAGATTACTACACGTTCGTTTCCGATTCATTGCGCATGGTATTAGTGGCGCAAAATGCCTCAAATGCTGAAATCATGGAGCGTAGGCTCAGTGTACAGCGTAACAGATTTTTCAGGGAGGAAATACTTCTGGACTATCCATCTGTTGGCGAACTCGTTTTTCAGGAATCCATTTCAGGTGACTTCCAGAGGGTTTATGATGCTGACTGTAGTCAGAAATGGGAAATTACGGATGATGTGACTGATATTCTCGGCTATGAATGCCGAAAGGCGGAATGCTCCTTCCGAGGACGGAAATATGAGGCATGGTACGCTGAGGATTTACCGATGCCGAGAGGTCCATATTATTTCCAAGGATTGCCGGGACTTATAGTGCGTTTGTCCGATAGCGATGGTGATTATAAATTTTCATTGATTGGGCTTGAGATGATTGATAAACCGTTTCCAATTACTCTCTACGATGATAGTGGAGTGGAGAAGGTCTCGCGTGAAGATTTCAAGTTTCTCAAGGACTATTACAATGCAGACCGTGCCGCGGCTTTTACCGGGTTGAATAACATAAAGATGGAACTTTCACCTGAAGATATACAACGTATTAATTCTCCCCGTCCATATAATCCGATTGAACGGGAATAAAGTCTGATATTATATTTATGGTAAGGATATCTGCGATAGTATTGCTATGGCTTTGGGCGGTTGTAATGGCTGTTCCGCTGTGGTGTGTTGTCACAATAGGCGGAACGGTGGTCGATGATGAGGACGGTGAGGCAATAAGCAATGTGCTGTGCAGTGTAAGGCGCGGCAAGGGTGCGCCGGTGGCATATACGTTTACGGACAATTCCGGCAAATTCATGCTGACTGCAGAGCCGACCGATTCGGTGTCATTTTCATTGATAGGATATGCAAAATATATGGTATCCGCTTCCTCATTAGGTGAGGATGCTGTAATACGTCTCGGCAAAGCTGATTTCGCCCTGAAGGAGATAGTGGTCAAGGCTCCGCCGATACGCCAGCGTGGCGACACGCTGGTCTACGACGTGAACAGTTTCAAAAGCCAAAATGACAAATATATCTCCGATGTGCTGAAGAAACTTCCGGGGGTGACTGTGAGTGACAATGGTGCGATACAGTATCAGGGCAGGGGTATCAACAAGTTCTATATTGAAGGCCGTGACCTTCTGGAGGGAAAATATACCCTCGCGTCAAACGGGCTTGATGTCAATGCTGTAAAGTCAGTGGAGATTATAGAGCACAACCAGCATGTGAAAAGCCTTCAGGACATACAGCCGTCGGACAGGGCTGCGGTCAATCTCAAACTTGACAAGCGGTTCCTGGTGCGTCCTTTCGGGGAGGTGCGTGCCGGAGCCGGCAACGGTCCCGTATACGATGCGGGGCTACTCGCAACGCTGCTCACACGGGGAGCGCAGGCATTGGTGACTCTCCAGGCAAACAATACAGGCAAGGATTTCATGTCGGAGTCGGCTGATAAGCTAAGTTTCTCGGATATTGATACTTACATCGGTTCTTATTCCCCCGTGCTGTCAGTACCGGACATGCGCTCAATAAACCTGCCTCTCAACCGCTATCTATTCAACCGCTCGCGCCTCGGGAGTATCAATATCCTCGTTCCTATCGGCAAAGAATCGGAGTTTAAGCTTAACGCCATCTATACTGCCGACCGTATGAGGCAGCATTTCGGTTCCGACAGCCGTGTGAATCTCGGTTCGGGCGAAAGTCTGTATCTGTTCGAGCGTGGCAGCACACATAATGCTATTGACAATCTTAAGCTTTCGGGGATATATGAACTGAATGCAGCAAGGCACTATCTACGTGACGAATTCGGATTCCTTTCGGAAAAGGAGAGAGGTGTGTCGAGGATGTTCACTCAGTCGGATTCGGTGGACTATACCGTTGAAAATTCACCCCGAGAGTTCTATAACAAGCTCAATGCCCATCTCCGCTTCGGGCGTTCACAGTTGGTGTCGTTTGCTTCGAATCTCAAGGTCGGGCTTGCTCCCGAGC
Organism: uncultured Duncaniella sp.; assembly: GCA_958352885.1. Lineage (GTDB taxonomy): Bacteria > Bacteroidota > Bacteroidia > Bacteroidales > Muribaculaceae > Duncaniella. Next base: position 22,793 of record CATWQI010000003.1, on the reverse strand, counting down.
ATATGTCGGTATTGTATCCGTCGCTGCCTGATATTGACATAGAGGAGGGGATGAGGATGGAACGGCTTGTAACGAAGAATAAACTCGAGAGCTCATTTCCGTTTTTAGGACACAGGCTCGGGTTAGGTGTCTTTGTAGGTTACGAACGCCGGCAGCCACGCTATTCGGTGCATATGGCAGGTGTCCGGCTGCCGGACGGGATGATTGCCGATGGCGAGACTGCGTATGGCAGCTCTTCGTTGCTGAACTATGGTGTGGAGCCGAAGCTGGAATTCCGGTGGGGAGGTGAGCGGATATACCTGAAGCTGACCCCGGCGGTAAGTGGTTATGCCTCATCGGCATCGGCAGGGGATATCAGCGAGCATTCGGTAAAATTCCTCCCGGCGGTGGCGTTAACTTACCGTCTCACGTCGAGGTGGGAGACGCGCCTGGGTGCAAGACGCACATTTTCATATCTCAACGGTCAGTCATTGTTTCCGGCACCGTTCATGAGTGATTACCGTACGGTTTATGTCCCTTCGGGGGAACTACAGCACACGGACAGTTATACCGCCTACTATACACTCAGTTACCGCAACTCGGTGTCGCTGCTGTTTGCCGTGCTTAATCTATCATATGCGTATCGCAAGAGTAATTATATGCCGGTGTCGTACTATACTTCCGACATGAGCGTAATCTCCACCCGGCTGAAGGATAACAGCGGGAATTCCTTTGATATCTCTGCGGAACTGACCAAAACTTTCACAGGTTCAAAGACTACGGTGAAGTTCCAGCCATCGTTCTCGCGGATGGGGCAGGATGTGGCTCAACAGGATATCATGAGCCGTAACATATATTCGATATACTCGGCGAATCTGCACATTTCCAACCGCTGGTTCTTCCAGCTCTATGCGCAGTATCGTTTTTCCGGATACTATATGCACAATCGTAGCGGAGGGTTCGGGAGCAGTTCGCTCACCAATTGGTTCCATACTCTGGATGTGAGCTATTTCCCGGTTAAGAAGTTCAGCATAGACATGAAAGCTGAGCTTAGCACGCTTGACAATGCCTCCGCCGGGCACGATAATTTCTTTTTCTGCGATCTGTCGGGTACATATACCTTCCGTAAGCTGACATTAATGCTTTCTGCCCGCAATCTCTTTGACGTGAAGGATTACACGGTGACAAACTTCTCGTCGGTCAACGAGTCGACCCGGTCTCTGCCTCTACGCGGCAGGGAGGTCATAGCTACGGTGAAATTCAAATTCTGATTTCCCGGTGTCTGTGGGAAGCCCGTATTTTGAGGCTCCGGTACCTCAAAAAATCATTATCTGACCGACTACTAAAGTGTGAGGCGGAAGTCGTCGACAAGGGCTTTGAACGAAGGAGAATTCTCTATCATGTGGTTCAGTACCTGTCGCTCGCTCCATGTGTGAGGTGATGCCTCGCCCTGGTTTATCTCTATCGTGAGATTGAAATAATCATTTTGCAGAGCGTCATGAATATGCCTTAGTATGGATGGTGTGGCTTGCGCCACTACGTTGCGTTGCATCTCGTTCTCCACCATTATCACATATGTGTAGCCCTCTACCTTTGTCGGATAGGAGGCGCGCATGGTGTTGATGAGGATGTGCTCTGTGGGATGGGCGTTGATGTATGCCTGCCAGGAGTTGTTAAGCGCATCTTGTGTGAACGCTGTGGAGCGCAGGGTCTGTGTTGTCTGCGCTGTCGGTGCCTGCTCTGCTCCCTTGCCTGTCTGTGCCGCTCCATTGATTGAAAATGTTGAGGTTGATACTTTCCTCAGCGGTTTCTTCGGAGTGGCGACCGGGGCTGGTGGAGTTATGGCAGGCTTGTTAGGTAGTGCCTGCGGGGTGACGGGAGGTGACTGCGGTTCGGCGGCGATGGATACAGCAGGGACAGGCTGCTGCGGATAGGATTGGGCGGGACCGGGTTGTGTGGTGACCGGCTGCGCTACCGGAGGCTGCGCAGTGTGTCCTAAAGTAGAGGCGGGTCGTGAGGGAGCGGCGGCTATTTTCTGTAATCGCCCCTCTCCATTGCCGCTGTTATCGGGGGAGGGGCTTAGCGATTGGCATATCTTTGCGAGTGTCAGCTCGATAAGAAATTGCTTGTTGGATGCCAGTCTGTAATTGAGGTCGGCGTCGTTGCAGAGATTCATAGCCCGGTAGATGAAGTCGGGCGGACATTTGGCTGCGGTCTGCGCCATCGCCGCGCGTGCTTCGTCGTCGGCTTCGAGCAGCACTATTGTCGACGGGTCACGTGCCACCATGAGGTCACGCATGTAGTCAGCCAGTCCGTTTATGAAGAAGTGGGAGTCAAATCCACGGTCACGAATCTCCTTGTATATCATCCAGGTGTCGAGCACACGTCCCTCAAGGAAACAGTCGAGCAGCCGGTTATAGTAATTGTAGTCAAGCACGTTGAGGTTTTCAATCGCGCTTTGGTACGTTATGTTGCCGCGTGACGAGGCTGCTACCTGGTCAAATATCGACAGAGCGTCGCGCATTGCTCCATCTGCCTTGCGGGCTATGATGTTGAGGGCTGCTGTCTCAGCGGTCATCCCTTCCTGCTGTGCCACGTAGCTCAGGTGCTCTATCATGTCACGCACGGTGATACGGTTGAAGTCGTAAATCTGGCAACGTGACAGGATGGTGGGGATGATTTTGTGCTTCTCGGTAGTGGCAAGTATGAAAATCACGTAGCTCGGCGGTTCTTCGAGGGTCTTGAGGAAGGCATTGAATGCCGCAGCGGAGAGCATGTGTACCTCATCGACAATGAACACTCGGTAATGTCCCTGAGAAGGCGGTATCTGCACCTGTTCCACAAGCTGGCGGATGTCGTCAACACCGTTGTTGGAGGCTGCGTCAAGCTCTATGATGTTCATGGAGTTGCCGTCGTTGAATGCGCGGCAGCTGTCGCACTCGTTGCAGGCCTCGCCCTGCGGAGTAGGATGCTCGCAGTTGATGGTCTTGGCGAAAATTCGGGCGCATGATGTCTTGCCTACCCCTCGTGAACCACAGAAGAGATAGCTGTGAGCCAGCCGGTGGGTGGCTATGGCGTTTTTCAGGGTGGCGGTCAGTGCCTTCTGCCCGACCACGCTGTCAAACGTCGCCGGACGGTACTTTCGAGCAGAGACAATGTAATTTTCCATATCCACAAATTTACACACAATTCCCCGGAAATCCAAATGAAATCGCAGTGGCTGATTTAAAAGATCTTTATAGCCTGCGTGAATATACGAAAACAACGGCATCCGGAGTGTTATATGGATTCCGGGTGCCGTTGTGGTTCGGTTTCTGGTTCGGTGTTTGCCGGTTATTGATTATTGGGGGCAGTGCCGGAGCCGGGACGCGGAGTCTGGTTCTCCTTTTCGGCGGGACGTCGCTTGGCGAGGTTGTCGGAGAGTTCGTGCAGGGTAATGGAGCCGTTTTTTACAGCTGAGCGTAGGATGCGTCTGTTTGAACTTTCGCTGAATGACCCTTTGGCGCGCCATATCAGTTCGGCTACAAGGTTTGCCTTGTCGTTGGTGCATCGTCCGGTCACGGCGAAATACGGATTGTTGATAATGGCGTCAATGTCGCCTGCGGTGATGGCGGCTATCAGCTGCTTGCCCATATCGCTTTGCAGTTTGTCGACCTCCCAGACTGGGTATGAGTTGAGATAGTCGATGTCAGCCTGCTCCTCGGGGGTGGCTGCTACAGGAGTCTGTGCCGTATCACCTGTTGCTTCGGCGGTTTCCTGCTGAGGTTCTGTTTCTCCGGTGCTGTCACCATTCCAGTCCATGAATATGAGGGATGCGCCTATGGCGGCTACGAAGAGGCAGATGATTACCCAGAGCCATACCTTCTTGAACCATGGGCGGTATTCTTCAGTCTCGGTTTCATCCTCGTCGTTGGTCTCGTATTTTGTCGTAGGGGGCTTATTGTCGGGTGTGGCTGCCACCGGTTCGTCGTCGGCTATTTTTTCAAATACCGGAGCCTTGTGGGTGGGTTGTTGCTGAGACTCATGTGATTCAGCTGTCTCGAAATTGGGTGCTAAAGGACGTGAGGTGATTCGCACATCCACATTGTAGACCTCGCTTCCGTCCTGAGTCACCTGCCGGTGGGCGCGGAAGCCGTGGAAGTTTCCTGAGTGGAGACGGTTATATTCAGAGGTGTTCTTTTCTATTGATATCTGCTGCTCGAAGATACGTCCGTCTCCGAAATCGAGACGCAGTGTTATCCCTTGCTCTACCGGATTCAGCTTAAGGTCAAGCTGTTCAGTGGTAAGGAGTTCTTCGGTCGGTTTCTTTAGCTTGAGCGGGTGGTAATTGTTGGATGCCACTTGTATTTCAATCTGTTCGCCGGGAGTGAGGTCACGGGCGGTGAACTCGATGTAGGGCACCATGGTGTTTATGGAGCGTCCGTTGACTGATACAGTGAAACCGTTGATATCAGTGCCTTTGGATGAGGTGACTTTCAGTCCCACACGGCGTATGAAACGTATGCCGGTCTGTTCGGATGTGCGTACAAGAAGAGTGGAACCGTCATTTTTCACGTAAGCCGAAGGTGTGCCGGCTATTACAGTCTCAGTGTGGGGTGTGAATCCCTCCTTGGTATATGAAAGAGTAAGTCTGTCTCCGTCATATATCTGTGAAGGTGAAGCGATAACGTCCGGGGGACAGACCACAGTGTATAGTTTCTTGACCTGCGAGGTGATGCGAGGCATTTTCACTCCGGGACGGAGTGAGCTTGAGGCGGATACCACTATTATGCATCGATATCCTGCATAATCAGGCTGCGCAGGGAATGAAAAGATTGATTCGAGCTCCTGGATGGATATGTAGGTACGGTAGGCTGCCTCACCGACAGTCTCATTTTCCGCCGGAGCACGGTAGTCCCATGATTCGAGTCTCAGAGGCTCTACCGGCACGGATGCCTGATGCAGAGCGGTGTCGACAGCTTCGTCAGATAGGTTGTTGTCCTCTATAAAGGTTCGCTTGAGGTTATTGAATATCCCCATTAGCTGTTTCCCGGTAAGGGCGCAACCGTTGTCCACAAGGATGGATATCATCATGTAGCCTCGCTGGGGATTTATAGTGTCGCGGGTTATGAGAGAGAAATAGTGCCCGGTGGGATCTGACTGAATGACATAGCAGTCGGTGGCATTGAGGAAACGGCGGATTGCGGCTGCCGGTTCTACCATTTTTGTGTCCCATGCGGGATTGTGGTCACTGCCGGTCGGATAAGAGTATAAGGTGCGGGTAGATCCTTGCACCTCGCCTCTGAGGGCTATGTGGATATAGGGGAAATCAGCCATAGTTTTGGTTCTTAGGCGGTTTGTGTGATTTTAATTGTGCGAATCCAATATAGATGTAGCGTAATTGAGCCACAAAATTATAAAAAATCCCTTGGATTACCAATTATTTAACTCTATGTTGACCGCCATGGACAAATCCATGGTAGATGTGACTCCCTCTCACGGTTCAGAGAGGTCGGTGAAAGATTGCAGGGCAATTGTTTTCTGCCTTAATTGATGGTAGAGCTACTGTATACAACGTATTTCGTTGAAGATTACGTTCAGCACGGTCTGTCCCGCCGCCTTGAGCGATGAGCGGTCAATATTCTTGATGTTGTCGTCCATTGTGTGCCAGGTGGGAGTGAATGTGCCTGTGCCGTCATTTTTGGATTCGATGATGTCGATGGTTGGTATGCCGGCATCATTCAAGAATATATGGTCGTCGACTACGGAACCGCCAGGTTTATTTATGAATCTGTCTCCGTATCCGGAACGAGAGGCGATTGACCATACCTTGTCGACAATCTGCTTTGATGCTCCTTGGTCAGAAAAATATTCACGGTGGAATTTTGCTCCGAATCCGCCTACCATGTCAAGTAATATACCGTAGCGAGGCAAAGAGTCCGGTTTGTACGGCATGTGTTCAATCCAGTACTGTGTTCCAAGGCACCAAGATGAATCGTGGGTTGAGAATCCGGATGCCTGTCCGTAATCTTCGGCGTCGACGAATAGCAGATCCACACCTACCTTGGGTTTCGAAGCGTTGAGCTGTCTGGCTATTTCAAGAAGTGCCGCCACACCGCTGCCGCCGTCATTCGCACCCGGGATAGGTTTGAGTCTGTTCTCTTCTTTGTCATCGTTGTCAGCCCAGGGACGAGTATCGTAGTGTGCTATAAGCAGAATCCTGTCTTTGACCCCGGGATTGTAGGAGCCCATTATATTGGCTATCGGAAGAGTTTTGTCATTGAATGTGGTCACAGTTCCCTCTTGGACGGTCACATTGGATGCGCCGTGGCGTTCAAGCGTGCTTGTGATGTACTCACGGCAAAGCCTGTTGCCCTCGGAACCGGTCACTCTTGGTCCGAACGCAAGCTGGTCCTGAATGTAAGCGTAGGCTGTATCGCTGTCAAAATTGACAGCAGGGGTGATAGTGGCAGTTGTGCTATTCTGGTTGTCGGACTGGCTTGTGGATGTAGATAGTCTGCACCCGACAAGTAAGAACCCGGCGGCAAGCATGATAATGCCGGCAACATTCTTGTGATTCATCTTGATAGCTACTTTACTGGTTGACTGTGATAATTTGACTTTATTACTGCGCAAAGTTACAAGTAAGTTACAAATTATGAACAAAAATGTTACAGAAATATTAATTGCTTAACCATAATTAACGGTTAAGAAGATTTAACACATCATTGTTTGTTTTCGATTGTATATAATTAGAAAATAGCTACCTTTGCGCGAAATTTTCCGGTAGTCTGAAAATATCGGTAGAAACGACCGCAGAAAATACACTAAATCGTTAAACACTAAAAACATTATATCATGTACTGGACATTGGAATTGGCATCAAAGCTTGAGGACGCTCCCTGGCCCGCAACCAAAGAAGAGCTCGTGGACTATGCAATGCGCTCGGGCGCACCCATGGAAGTGATTGAGAACCTCCAGGAGATGGAGGATGAAGGGGAAACCTACGAATGCATCGAGGACATCTGGCCCGATTACCCCTCTAAAGAAGACTTCTTCTTCAACGAGGAGGAGTATTAAGAAATAAATTTACGCAAGCATCTAATAATCAAGGGACAAGCAAGGAATGATTTGCTTGTCCCTTGCTGTTTTATCCCGTTTTACCCCATAGTTTTATTTGCCATAGGTAAAGCACCAAGGCGATTACTTGGCTAAATTACGTTTACTTGACTAAATTCAGATCCTATTTCGTGGTTTGTGAGTACCGGAAGTTGCACACAAGGCAACCTAAAATAGTTGATTTTATAAAATCAACCAAAATTGGTTGCGAATATTGCGATTTATTCTTATCTTTGTAGTCATGAAAATTGGAGCTATAATAACAGGAGATATTGTGGATTCCACAAAAATGACAGCGGAAGAGCGTGCTACGATGTTACGATTGTTGCAGTCTCTGCCGGTATTGCTGTCACCTTTGGGTAAAACAGATATTGTGATTTTCAGAGGGGATAGTTTCCAGGTGAAAGTTGCAGAACCAAGTAAGGCATTGCATATGGCACTTACGATACGGGCTATTATCCGCGCCAATAAATTTGCAGGTAATAATCATCAATGGGATGCTCGCATGGCAATTGGTATCGGGACATTAGACTATGAAACGGACTTACTATCCACAAGTGACGGCGAAGCATATAGATTATCAGGCAAATGTCTTGACTCCATAGGTAAGGCTCGTTTATGCATTAAGACTCCTTGGGAAGATGTTAATAAAGAGCTAATGGTTTCCACTCTATTTGCGGATGATATAGTGACAGGGTGGACTCAAAGTCAAAGCAGGATAATGTTTGAGAAACTTGTCAAGAATAATAGTCAGGAAGAAATCGGCAATATACTTGGTGTTTCCAGGCAGATGGTCAGCAAGTCCTTGAAGGCAGCCAAAGATGCTTTGATTTCTGTATATGTCAAAAGATTTGAGGAACTGATTAATCATAAAACGATATGAGCGCAGTAATAATTCTTATAAAACTGATAGCGGCGCATCTCGTAGGAGATTTCATATTGCAGTCTGACAAGATGTGTGCGGATAAGTTTTCCAAAAATAAAACTGTCAGATATCGTGCATTGTCTGAGCATGCTATTATTCAAGCGGCATTGGCATATCTGTTTGTCGCGCAATGGACAAACTGGGTTGTACCGCTTGTTATTGGTGTCAGCCACTTTCTGATAGACTTGATAAAGACTCACTTCAAGCGAAAAGATTTTGTCGGCTTTCTATGCGATCAGTTGGTCCATTATTGTGTCATCATTGTTCTATGGTTTACAGCATTCGCTAATCATGACTTCAATCCTGCTACGGAAACCTTCTCTGCAAATTTTTGGTTTGTTACAACGGCGTATATCGCGGTACTCTCGCCCACATCAGTTTTGATAAAATCCTTCATTGAATATGAGAAATGGTTGCCGGCAGATGCTTCTTTAAAAGGATTGCCCAATGCCGGAAAATGGATTGGTTATCTTGAAAGAATACTAATACTGACATTTGTTTTCACCAGCAATATTGAAGGAGTCGGATTCCTGTTAGCCGCAAAATCTGTATTCCGTTTCGGCGAGCTAAACAGGGCAAAAGATATAAAGACTACAGAGTATGTACTAATCGGCACATTCACCAGTTTCACAATCGCCATAATGCTCGGCTTTGGCGTTGACTGGCTTATGGAACTAAATTTTGAATGACATTATGACAATAAATTATAATAACATCGGCTTGATGAGTTAAGCGATAAAGTTGAGGAGTACAAAAAACGGCAGAATATTCTTTGCCAATTCGATTTTACGCTGTGATACACCATAGTTTTCTTTGCCAAAATCTGTTTATAATATCTAATACATTGATTATCAATATTAAAAGCACTTTTCAACGAGGAGGAATACTAAGAAATAAATTTCACATAATCAACTAATAATCAAGGGACAAACAAATTACAATTTGTTTGTCCCTTGCTGTTTTTACATCGTCAAACCTTATTCCAAACTCTCAGCATATTCTTGAAACTCCATGGTAATTGTGTCAATCTGACCAAACAGTGACAAATATCCGCAAATGCAGATTGTTAGAATATGGATAATCTTATTTTTCGTATATATAGTGTTTAATACTTCAATGCCTGAGTTAATCAGTTTCACATTCCGGCAGATACTATTTGCAGATACTATTTATAGAGATTTAGGAAGTCGGGGAGCTCCGGAGACAGGTACCGTGGCACGCCATCTTTTGTCATATTGCCGTTTCTATCAATCATAATATGAGTCGGATAGCCTTGAACGTTAAGATGACCCAAAATCTGATCGGTCATTTCCACATCGTTTATGTCTATAAAAATATGTATAGTGTTTGATATAGTGGGGACTAATTTAATCCAGTTATCCTTGCTCGAATTAAGCCAGATTACAGCAAATCTGATGTCGCTGTCTTTGAAATGTTCTCTCAGTGACTCACTCCCTTTTAGTCCCGCACGGCATGCGCCGCACCAAGTCGCACTTATGTCAAGGTATATAGGGTGTCCTTCGTATTCATTTATAAGCCATTTCACAGGATTCTCATCGATAAGTTCCTTGATTTCTCCATCAGCATAGACAATGATGCCGCCGTGCTTAATCCCGTCGACTGAAATGTCGTTGACATGCTTATCATGTCCATAAAGCCGGTCATAATATTTTTTATTGAAAAACACAGATCTATCCGGCGCAGGAGCATCCTCATCACATGCGTACATTATATCGCGTACAGTTCCTATCGGGGCATTGTCCCTGACATCAGGGAAATGATTCATAATTGCGCTAAGGTGAAATGGAAAGATCATTACCTTTGTATTTTCATCATTAAAGATGTCAAAGATGGGATCAAGGAAAAAGGCACGCTTTTCTTCAATACTCCTGCCACTATAATCTAATGCGGAATTTGCAATAGCATAAATATTATCAGCATATAACATCGAAATTACTTCGTCAGACAAATTGTGCTTCCGTGCATAAATGTCAATACTGTCTCGCCCCTGCCTGACATATTCCTTAAATGCATGCATATATTCTTCAAATGCAACGGTATCAGCTGGCAAATGAACCGCATTTATTAGTGAGCTCAGATACTGAAATGCAGAATCATACTGCTGATTTATTTCTGCATTGTCTCCGGAGAATGAGACTGAAAGCGGAGAGGTGGAGGCATCGATATCCATATATATGGAATCGCCCGGAGCAGCAAATGCGTTGATGAAGTTGCGTCTGTTATAGTTTACGGTGAATGTGTGAGGATAGGACAGTGGAATCTTATGGCAGAAAGAATCATTGCTGTCAAGTTCGCATATTTCCCTCACACTCTTGTCGGATGGATCACATTCGATTATCGTAGCGGTGCGTGGCATCCCTTCTGCGATGTTCCGGAAGCGACCTGATACTATTATCGAGTCCTGTGTTGATGTTTCAGCCGAAGAATCTGACCCTTTTGCCATGCATGGAACTGATGCAATAAGCATTAAGGATGCAATTATCGTAAAAATTCTATTTGTCATAACCATTATCTTGTTTCGTTTTTCAAGCATGTCTTATCTGCGTGAAGACATTCAACTTTTCGCACAAAAATATATTTTCAAACTAAAAATTCTTCCGGCAAAGATACTCAAAGACCTTAGATAATAACGAATAATAAACCGAAAATTGTCTTATAGTCTCAGATGTCGCAATTTATGTCCGCATTTCATCGAAGATTTCGCAACATGTTGATACTATGATGTGGAAGCGAGTTTGTTCCTTTATGTTGCGTAATAGACAAATTATTATAATTGAGCGAGTAAAATGGGGAGGCATTAAAAAGCTGGTATCATAATCAATTGATAGGGAAGGGCTGATTTGTCAATATACCGTTAGTAATGGTAAACGACAATCCGATAAATTGTCCTCCTGCGGGGTTTTGACTATTTTTGTGCGTGGACGTGAAAGTTGCGTTTCAATCATCAATCCGTATATTATATGAAGGAATTAATGTTATGCTTATGTCTGTGTGCCTTATCGGCAAATCAGATGCCGGCACAGACAGTTGCCGACTCATTGTCTATGCGTACCGGAAACAACGACTGGGTCGACCCCATACATGCGACACCGGTCAATACCCATTATGTCACTTATCCAACTCCGTCGCGTGGCGCAGGCACTGAAGGGAGTTGTCTCGTGTACCTGCCTGAGGGGTATGATGGCTTGCAAGACCATCGCTACCCTGTGATATATTATCTTCATGGAGGCACCGGTAATCAGCGGGAGGCATCCTGGCTAATAGAGCGGGTTCATAAGGCTATCGCTGAAAACGAGATGTCGCCTGTGATTATCGTGTCGCCACAGGCTCTGCCGATAGGATGGTATATTAATGCCAATCCTTCGGATTCTGCCGTGCAGTCCGGACCTATCGAGGACGTGATGATGAACGACCTGATACCATATATAGATTCCCATTACCGTACCGTGGCAGATGCTTCGGGGCGTGGCATCGAGGGTTTCTCTATGGGGGGACGCGGAGCTTTGGCTTTGGCATTCAGCCATCCTGAAGTATTCGGTGCCGTTAGCAGCATTGCGGGAGCTGTTGTCGACTGGGACGAAGAGCCTCTCCGAAGGGCGCTGGAATGTACTTTCGGAAGTGTCGATGACCCGTTTTCCCGTACCTATTTCGAAGCCTGGCACCCCAAGACCGCAGCGTGCCGTAATTTCCGCAGGATTATATCCGGTGACATGAAAGTGCGCATGTGGGTTGGTGACCGTGACCGACTGTATGATGAGAACGGTAACAGGATTACCGAGAAGTTTCATCTGCTCCTCGACCGGCTTGGCATTCCTCACACCCTGACTGTGGTTCCAGGCGCTTCGCACAATCCAATAAAGATATTTGACCCCTCGGTAAATCAATATGATTTTTCTTTCTGGGACAGAGCCTTCAGCGGGAGTGGAATTGTGTCCGAGGTCCCATCTGATATTGCCGACTTTGTGAGCTCTCATTTTCCCGGGGCATCTGTGGAGGGGCTGAAAGTGGTCCCTGAGGAAAATGGCGACCATTACATAGTGACATTGTCTGACAATATATCATTGAAATTCAACGAACATTTCAACTGGATTAGAGTCGAGGCGCTCTCCCCGGGGGCTGTTATTCCCGATTCGATGGTGCATAAAGGTATTCTGGATTATATTGCGTCGCACGATATAAAATCAGCAATAAAGAGAATAACTAAAGTGCCGCGAGTCGGATATGACGTTCTGCTGAGCGACGGCAGTTCTTTGCTGTTTGACACGAGCGGCAGGATTATAAATTCCTGAGAACTATTCCTACACTCCACATTCCCTGTGAGTATGGCTGCTTAATAAATGTCAAAAAGGGAACTTTTATCAGCAGGGGCAGGTTATAGTTTTGAAAAAGCATATCTCATCCTCATGGATGTCGGAACTCAAAACTATAAAAACCTTATACTATGTTGAAAGAAATAAAGACTCGTCCGGTTATAGCCCCGCTGCCGGTGCTGATAGTCGGAACATATGACGGGAATGGCGTTGCCGATGCAATGAATGTGGCCTGGGGTGGTCAATGCTGGGACAATCATATAGCTCTGAACATATCATCCAGCCGTAAGACTACGGAAAATATGCGTATCAAGAAAGCGTTTACCGTACACATCGCCACCGCAGAGCGTGTGGAGCTGGCTGATTACTTGGGTATAGTGTCCGGTCATAATGAGCCGAAACTGGTGCATGTCAAATCATCGGTAGTTAAGGGCAAGATGGTCGATGCCCCGATTATTGAGGATTTCGTGCTTGCCATGGAATGTAAGATTGTTTCCATGACCGACAATGGCGACGGTGGCACCCGTGTGATAGGAGAGGTTGTAAGAACTGTGGCTGACGACACTATTGTCGACAAGGATGGTAAAGTAGACTTCGGAATGCTCCATCCCATATGTTTTGACCAGGAAAAGAAGGTTTACCGTACTTTGGGAGAGCCTATAGCCGAAGCTTTCCTTGTCGGTAAATACCTTAAAGGATAGCTGTGATGACTTGAAACAACGATGACATATCAATTAGATGTGATAACCGCCGGGCGCAGAATGCGTGCCCCGGCGGTTATTTATGTCATATGTGTGGGCGTCGATAGGGGCTGTGACTGTTACGGACGTTACTCCTGCTGAAAGTATAGTGAGATTTATAGCTGGATATTACAGTGTTATCCGGGAATTTTAGTAATTTTGCAGCCTCTAAGGATGTAGGAATTTCATTTTGTCCTTAGGCGTAACGTATTTGGGGGTGCATCATCGTCGCCTGTGTGGCTTATAAACAGCTATGGTGGAAGATGAGGCTGAGAACAGACCCTTGGAACTTGATCCGGTTAGTACCGGCGTAAAGAAAAATTAGAACGCATGAATAGAATCGTTTCATGGGGAGCGGTCATGGCATCTGTGACCGGATTTCCCTGTATGGCGGAAACTACCGCCGAATCTGCGCTGGAAATGGCGGCAGACAGTATGATGGTTGAGCTCAATGGGGTGGAAATAACAGCCAACAGGGCGGGTGCAAAGACTCCGGTCGCATTCACCACCATCACCCGGGAAGAGATTTCACGCGGCAATGACGGTCGCGATATCCCGAGCCTTCTGGAGATGACCCCATCAGTCTTAGCTACCGGCGATGCCGGAGGGGGTATAGGTTACAGCTCCATAAGGGTCCGGGGCAGTGACGGGTCCCGCATCAATATCACCGCTAACGGTATTCCGATTAATGACAGCGAGAGCCACAATGTATATTGGGTTAACATGCCTGATTTAGCATCATCGCTGCGTGACATTCAGATACAGCGCGGAGCCGGAACCTCCACAAACGGAGCCGGTGCGTTTGGTGCTTCAATCAATATGCTCACTGATGCTCCATCCTATGAGCGTTCGGCTATGGTGTCGGCGTCATACGGTTCGTTCAATTCAAACAAGGAGACTGTAAAAGTATCATCAGGGCTTTTCGGGAACCATTGGAGTGTGGATGCCCGTTTCAGCCATATCGGTTCGGACGGCTACATTGACCGTGCATTTTCAAAGCTATGGAGCTACATGGGGCAACTGGCTTACAGGGGTGATGACATCTCCCTGCGTATTCTTGCCTTCGGCGGTAAGGAGCGCACATATATGGCATGGGATTACGCCACAAAGGAGGAAATGGAACAGTATGGCAGACGCTATAACCCATGCGGAAAATATACCGCTTCAGACGGTAAGACGGCCTTCTATCCTGACCAGTGTGACAATTTCACCCAGCATCACATACAGCTTCTTCTCACCAAGGGGATTGGGCAGTATATCACGCTGAATGCGGCGCTGCATTACACAAAGGGTGATGGCTATTATGACCAGTATAAGACCGGAAGAACGCTTGTTGAGTACGGGCTTTCACCTTTTGTTGACGGTGACGGAAATGTCGTGAGCAAGTCAGATTTGATACGCCTGAAGAACAACGACAACGACTTCGGAGGTGGTATGGTAAATCTGCGTTATATGCGGGGCGCTTTCTCGCTTACGGCGGGGGGTGCGGCAAACTGGCATCGTGGCAATCATTTCGGTCAGATAAAATGGGTGAGAAATTATATCGGACAGCTTGACCCTTTGCAGCAGTATTACCATAATATAGGACGCAAATTTGACTCTAATTTATTTCTGCGTGCCGATTACGATATCTGGAACGGGATTTCAGCTTACGGCGATGTGCAGTACCGTCACATAGATTACACCATACGGGGAGTAAGTGACAATTATGACTGGAACACTGAATCGATGGCTCATCTTGACATAAGCCGCAACTGGAATTTCTTCAATCCGAAACTTGGTGTGGCTTATAATCAAGGTAATCATAGAGCATATGCATCATGGAGTGTGGCGCACAAGGAGCCCACGCGTGACAACTTTACCGACAGTGATCCGGAGCACTATCCCTCCGCTGAGCGTATGTTTGACTACGAAATGGGTTATTTCTATAATAGCGGGCTTCTCTCGGTCGGTGCCAATCTGTATTTCATGGATTACAAGGACCAGCTTGTAGTCACCGGGCAGCTATCCGACACGGGCAATGCGATAAGTGTCAATGTCCCGAAATCCTACCGTATGGGTATCGAGCTGCAAGGTGCGTTGCGTCCGGTGGAATGGTTTGACTGGCAGCTCAATGCCACATTGTCACGTAACCGTATACGTGATTTTGTAGAGTATATCTATGAGGACGAATGGACTAACCCTATATCCTTCGACTGCGGGGATACTCCGATAGCTTTTTCGCCCGACTTAATCCTGCACAATGCGTTTAATTTTCATAGGTCGGGATTTGAGGCATCGCTGATGAGCAGGTATGTTTCAAGCCAGTATATGAACAATGCCCGTTCCGCCGAGGCTAAACTCGATTCATATTTTGTCTCTGACCTCTCGCTGGCTTACACCTTCGACAAACTTCCTTCGGTCAAAGGGCTCCGTGTCGGTGTGACCGTCTATAATATCTTTAACGAGAAGTATTGTAACAACGGATATTCCGGTGCCGGGTATTATATGGAAAACGGTTCGCCTGTCATTTACCGATATGCCGGTTTTGCTGCGCAGGCGACCACTAATTTTCTTGCGACCGTAACTCTGACATTATGATTGGATTATCTGACATCCCATGGGACAAGGTGCTCGAAGTGCTCGGGTTTAGTGTCGGGCTTCTTTATCTGTGGTGGGAGTACCATGCCGATTCGAGATTGTGGTTCGCATCAATAATAATGCCGACCATATCCATGTGGATTTACTTCGGTAAAGGGCTGTATGCTGACTTTGCCATCAATATCTATTATTTTGTCATAGCCATCTACGGCTACATAGTGTGGACCAAATCGATGCGCCGGGCATCTGCCGGGCATGAGGACAAAGCTGAGAAGCCTGCGCTCCCTATAGCGCATATCCCGATACGAAGTATGATGCTGTGTGCATCTGTTTTCGCATTACTGTGGGTGGCGTTGTACTGCGGTCTGCACTGGTTCACTGACAGTACGGTTCCGGTTGCCGATGCTTTTACAACGGCTCTTAGCATCGTTGCCATGTGGATGCTTGCGCGTAAGTATCTTGAGCAATGGCTGGCTTGGATTGCGGTGGATGCCGTTTGCGTAGGGCTTTATGCCTACAAAGGGATTTATCTCTATGCCGTGCTTTATGCCATATACACTATGATAGCTGTAATCGGTTACCGCAAATGGCGCCGTCTCATGCTTGACAATTGACCGCCCTCTAAGCCTCCAGATAAAAACCGGTGCAGGAAATCTCGTATGGGTTCCTGCACCGGTTTTTATCTGGTATATCCTACCTGATTTATTTGCCTTTCAGCGCATGCTTGAAGTCGTTGAGTGAATTGAGGAAGTTGGCAAACAGTTCATTGTCAGGGTATTTCTTAAGTACATGGTGGAGCAGACGCATGCCTACTACAAGTTCCTTGGCATGTTTGTCCTTGAGATTGTCCTTCTCGGCGGCGTACTGTGCCAAAGCTGCAAGGTCATGGTGACCGCCGAAATTGAAGTTCATCACTTCCTGTATTTTACCGTCTACTACCTCAGTTATGTTGAAGTGGTAGGAATGTTTCTCTTTTTTGCAATTACAGTCCATAGGATTTATATATTTAATGAGTTTATTGATTTTGTTTCCATTCTTACAACTTTTGCGTGAAGTAAATAGTTTCCATGATTGAGATATTTTAACTGTTTGATTGATAAATGTTAAGAAAATGTATGCGCAATACCGGTGAAATAAAACACTGTATCATGTGTGAATTTTACGCAATATCTTTGGAGATTAAAGAAGTCTATATTAACTTTGTGGCGTAAAATTTACACGAGAATAAATTATGGAAAGCAAAGGCTATACATATAAATATCCCCATCCGGCGGTGACTACCGACTGTGTGATATTCGGATTTGACGGAACCAAACTGAAACTCTTGCTGATAGAGCGTGGGATAGAACCCTATAAAGGTTGCTGGGCATTTCCCGGAGGCTTTCTGAATATGGAAGAATCGGCTGAGGAAGGAGCTCTGCGTGAATTGCGAGAGGAAACAGGACTTACAGGCGCTTATATAGAGCAGTTCCACACGTTCAGTGACTCCGGACGTGACCCCCGTGAGCGTGTCATCACCATAGCTTACTATGCGCTGGTTAATATCAGCGAAGTCAAGGCCGGCGACGATGCCGCCAAGGCGCAATGGTTTGCGCTTGACGAGGTGCCTCACCTGGCTTTTGACCATGATTTGATTCTGCGTACTGCATTGTCACGGTTACGTGAGCGCATACATTTCCAGCCTGTTGGGTTTGAGTTGCTACCTGAGAAATTCACTCTTCGGGAGCTTCAGAATCTCTATGAGGCGATACTTGGTGTGCATTTCGACCGCAGAAATTTTTCCAAGAAGATGCTCCATCTTGACATCCTGACGCAACTCGAGGAGGCGGAATGGCGTTCTCCGAAGCGCAAATCCGTGCTCTATAAATTTAATGCCGAAAAGTACGCCGAACTCAAGCATAAGGGCTTCCGCCTTGAATTTTAAACCTTTTCAAATAGATATAAATCGGATACTCACGTTAATCATTCTCAACCGATTATGAAAAATCTCTTGCTTAGTGCAGCTATTGGCGATATTGCCGGGAGCGCATATGAACGCATTAAAAACTCAACCAAACGTTATGAGGAAGTGCGCCTATTCCACCCTGACGTGCATTTCACGGATGATACTGTATGTACCTTTGCCTGTGCCGAGGCGTTGCTCGGTGGTATTGATATGGGAGCTACGCTCTATCGGCGTTGCGTCGACCATCTGTTTGCAGGCTATGGCAGTAAGTTCATGCAGTGGCTGCGTTCGCGCGACCCAAAGCCATACGGGAGTTTTGGCAATGGTAGCGCCATGCGCTGTTCGGCAGCCGGTTGGCTTGCCAAAACCGAGGAGGAGTGTATAAAGCTTGCCACAGATACGGCTATGCCCACACACAATCATCCTGAGGGTATTAAAGGAGCAGTGGCTACTGCGCTTGCCATCTATCATCTGAAAACAGGGAAGGATAAGGAATTTGTACGCCGTGAGGTACTGGGTAAATATTATCCTGAGTGGGCAGACAGGCACTATGCGGATTTTCATGATAATTTTGGCTTTGATGCCACCTGTCCTGGCACAGTGCCCCCTGCCATAATCTGTTTTCTTGAATCGTCTGACTTTGCTGACAGCTTGAGGCTCGTCATAGCTCTCGGCGGTGACGCGGACACACTTGCGGCGATAGCTGCGCCTATGGCTTATGCTTTCTACCGGGAAATGCCTCAGCAGCTCGTAGATAAATCCCTCTCTATGCTTCCGGGCTGGATGACAGACCTTAACGCTAAGTTTGACAGTGCAGTGGGCTTGTAGGGGATGTGCAGGGGTCCGGTTGTCGGTTCGCATTTTAGTTAAATATGATTAATAGGTTTGGATGTATGGTGGAAATATTCTAATTTTGTAACGCAATTAAAATTGTAATCAGTACAAAGTAGTAATAATCTCAGAAATGAAAGTATACAGTTACACCACATCGGACCTTTTGGAGCAGCTCTCCGCCCATGGCGTCAAGCCCTCGGCTCAGCGGTTGCTGATACTCCGGTTCCTGATGGAGAACCGTGTACATCCCAATGTCGACGAGATTTACCAGGCTCTTCTGCCGGAGCATCCCACACTGTCAAGGACCACCGTGTATAACACACTTAAGCTCCTCACAGCGGCAGGAATCATCCGGTGCATAGATGTTGGAGGAAGCTACGGTGCCCGATGGGATTTTTCCCACCATGACCATGCGCACTTCCTTTGCATGAGCTGTGGTCGTGTGACTGACATTGATTTTGAGAATCATACCCCCTCATTTCCTCTTCCGCCGGGCGGATTCGAAGTCCAGGCGACCGAGGTTAATCTAAGAGGCATGTGCCCTGAGTGTCTACACCGGAGGCAAGCAAACTGAATGAACCAGACAATATCACAATAAAAAAATTTCGTATAACTATCTAATCACAATCCTAATTTATGAAGAAGAAATTTATCTGCACCGTATGCGGTTATGTACACGAAGGTGACGAAGCTCCCGAATTCTGCCCTCTCTGCAAGGCTCCCCGCGACAAGTTCAAGGAACTTGACGAAAGCGCCGCTCTCGAATTCGTGACCGAGCACGTTATCGGTATAGCTAAGGACACCGACGATGAGATGAAGGCTGACCTCCGTGCTCATTTCGAAGGTGAATGCGCTGAGGTAGGTATGTACCTCGCCATGTCCCGCCAGGCTGACCGCGAAGGATACCCTGAAATTGCCGAGGCTTTCAAGCGTTACGCTATCGAGGAGGCTGAGCATGCGTCAAAGTTCGCAGAACTTCTTGGCGAATGCGTATGGTCAACCAAGGAAAACCTTGAGAAGCGCATGGCAGCCGAAGCAGGCGCCAACGCTGACAAGATGCGTATCGCACGCCGTGCAAAGGAACTTAATCTTGACGCTATCCATGACACCGTTCATGAAATGGCAAAGGATGAAGCTCGTCACGGTCAGGGCTTCCAGGGTCTCTATAACCGTTACTTCAAGAAGTAATCCGGTTTCCCCGGTTCATAATAATCAAGGGTCTGAAGTTTTTTGACTTCAGACCCTTGATTCCTTTTAACAGTATCTTGTTACCACGCAGAGCCGGCGTTAATTGTCTATAATCTGCTGGAGTATGGCTACGGCTGTCTCTACGTTGCCTATGTCGCTGATAGCAAACGAGCGTTTGCCGTTGCGCTCACGTATCTGTACGCGCCGAGGATTTGCTGTGAGATAATTGAGCATTTTGCCGAACATGTCCGACTGGTAGTAAGCCTTGTTGCTCTCGTCCACGAAATATGTGTACATTTTTCCTTGCTTCAGCGACACCTTTTCTATGCCGAGCCGTCGTGCGAGCCGTCGCAGACGCGGTATGCGCAGAAGTTCGAGAGTTACATCAGGCACAGTGCCGAATCTGTCCTCCAGCCGTTTCTTGAATTCCATCAGATCCGTCTCCCTCTCTATCCCGTCAAGTTCCTGATATAAGGCTATTCGCTCGCTTTCAGTAGGCACATAGTCCGCAGGAAGAAGGAGCTCCATATCGCTTTCAATCACACAGTCGGCAACAAATTCGGTCTCTGCCTCGTCAAGACGGTCAGCCTTGTCGAGGTCGGCGAATTCTTCTGTGCGCAACTCCGTCACGGCTTCTTTCAATATCTTCTGGTAGGTCTCGTATCCTAAATCGGCTATGAATCCGCTCTGCTCGGCGCCAAGCAGGTTACCTGCCCCTCGTATGTCCAAATCCTGCATGGCTATGTGTATGCCGCTGCCGAGCTCGCTGAAACTTTCGATAGCCTGGAGGCGGCGGCGAGCCACTGGCGATAGTGGTATATGCGGCGGTACGAGCAGGTAGCAGAATGCCTTGCGGTTACTGCGCCCCACGCGTCCGCGGAGTTGGTGCAGTTCGCTCAGTCCGAAGTTCTGCGCATTGTTGACTATTATGGTGTTGACATTTGGCATGTCTATGCCGCTTTCTATGATTGTGGTGGCAATCAGCACATCGTAATCATGGTTGGCAAAGTCGATTATCGCTTTTTCCAGTTTCTCCGGCGGCATCTGTCCGTGTCCCACTATGACTCTTGCGTCCGGGACAAGCCGTTTTACCTGGTTCTCAAGCTCATATAGCCCTTCAATCCGGTTGTTAATCATGAATACCTGTCCGTTGCGTGACAGTTCAAAGTTTATGGCTTCGGCTATTATGTCGTCGCCTCCGGCGTTTACCGAGGTGATGATAGGATAGCGGTTCGGTGGCGGGGTATTGATTGATGAAAGGTCACGAGCTCCCATAAGCGAGAACTGGAGCGTGCGCGGGATAGGTGTGGCGCTCATGGTCAGTGTGTCGACATTGACTTTCATCTGTTTCAGCTTCTCTTTGACGGCAACACCGAATTTCTGCTCTTCGTCCACGATGAGCAGTCCCAAATCCTTGAACTTGACCTCCTTTCCTATAAGCTTATGCGTCCCTACGAGGATGTCTATTTTCCCGTCGGCAAGATCACGTATCACATCCTTTGTCTGTTTTGCCGTACGGGCTCTTGAGAGATAGTCCACGCGTACGGGCAGTTCCTTCAGTCGTTCTTTGAATGTGTTGTAGTGCTGGTAGGCCAGTACGGTTGTCGGGACAAGCACAGCAGTCTGCTTCCCGTCGTTCGCAGCCTTGAATGCGGCTCGTATAGCTATTTCTGTCTTGCCGAAACCTACATCTCCGCATATCAGTCTGTCCATCGGCTTCTCGCTCTCCATGTCGGCCTTCACGGCTTTTGTGGCGGTGAGTTGGTCAGGAGTATCCTCATATATGAATGAGGCTTCCAGCTCCTGCTGGAGATAGCTGTCAGGAGCGAAAGCATACCCTTTCTCCTCCTTGCGGGCGGCGTAAAGCTTGATGAGGTCACGGGCTATATCCTTAAGCTTCGACTTGGTGCGCTCCTTCATTTTGTTCCATGCGCCCGAACCGAGTTTGTTTATTTTCGGGGGCACACCCTCTTTGCCACGGTACTTGGCGAGCTTGTGAAGGGCATGGATTGACACAAAGATGATGTCGTCATTCGCATAGACGAGCTTTATCATCTCCTGTGTCTTGCCGTTGACATTGGTGCGGAGCAGTCCGGCGAAACGACCCACTCCGTGGTCGACATGTACTATGAAGTCACCTGGCTCGATGGCGCTTAGCTCTTTCAAGGAAAGTGCGAGTTTGCCGGAACGGGCTCTGTCGCTTTTCAGGGTGTATTTATGGAAACGGTCGAATATCTGGTGGTCAGTGAACACGCATATCTTCAGCGAGTGGTCTATAAATCCCTCATGGACAGTGGTCAGTACCGGCAGGAAGGATATGTTGTCGCTTCGGTCCTCGAATATTGCCTTCAATCGTTCTATCTGCTTGTCGCTGTCGCTGAGTATGTATAGCTTGTACCCTTCATCAAGGAACTTGTGGAATGACTCGCTTATCAGTTCGAAATTCTTATGGTATATTACCTGTGGCGAGCATTTGAAGTCAATGGATGCTTTGGCTGACGAATCCGGCTGCGACGCGGAAGTGAATCTCAGCTGTTTGAATCCGGCGAATTTCCTGCCGAACTCTTCGGCATCGACCACTTGCCTCATGGCGTTGCAGTCTCCCTCCCCGGCTATCATGGCGCTTTCCGAGAATGTCTCTCTGGATATGGCTGCGATACGCTCCACGGTATAAGCGGCATCACGGACTACAAAGAGGGTGGAGGGATCCACATAGTCAAGCAGTGACTCGCCTGCCGACTGAGATGCTACTCCCGAGGTTATTGCCACCTCTTCAAGCTGTTTCTCGGAGAGCTGTGTCTCTATGTTGAATGTGCGTATCGAATCTATGTCGTCGCCGAAGAAGTCTATGCGAAAGGGAAGCTCGTTGCTGTATCCAAATATGTCAAGTATGGAGCCTCTGGCGGCAAACTGCCCCGGTTCATACACATAATCCACCTCGGCAAACCCGTTTTCACGTAGCCATCCTACAGTTTCTGTGAGGTCGGCTGCCTTATCCTTTTTCAGATGCAGAGTGTGTTTGTCGATAACCTCCCGTTTGGCTACCTTCTCGGCAAGCGCTTCGGGGTAGGTCACCACAAAGCGGGGCGCCTTGTCCGTATGCCACTGGTTGAGAGCTTCGGTGCGTAGTATCTGTGACGGGGCGTCCACCTGTCCGTACTTTATGTCACGTT
>CATWQI010000002.1 GCA_958352885.1 uncultured Duncaniella sp. | reverse complement strand
GAACCATAAAGAGCGCGACCTTCTTCTCGTTGAGCAGGCCATTAAAATCCTGCGCCATTATCAGCGGGAGGATGCAAAGGCCACGGATTATATTTTTCCATTGCTCTCAAATGATGCTGAATATGCCGGATATGTGGCGCAAGCCGACAAAGACAGAATGCGTCCGGAATTGCGCCATAAGATGTATCAGGACATTTCATCCAAGAACGCGCTTATCAATAAATATCTGAAGAAGATTGCAGAGAAAGCAGAGGTAGAGAAACCACTGTCAATGCACATCAGCCGTCACTCGTTCGCTCATATAGCGCAGGAGTCCGGGGCGGAGTCATCTGCGATAAAGAATATCCTCGGTCATAGCAACCTCGCCACAACCGAGCGTTATATGGGTAGTTTCGACACCTCCAAGACCGATGAGACACTACGCAATGTCTTCGCCAAAAAACAATCCTCGGTAACAGTGACAGAGGAATCAGAAGCGACAAAAGAAGAGCAAGCCATTGAATTGCTAAAGGGTATGACCCCGGAACAAATCATGGCTGTGATTTCGGCAATCAACAAATAATCTTATTCGCGAGTTGGCAAATAGCGCATGTCGAGCCTTAGCTCGGTACGCGATTCCGAAGGAAATTTGACCAACCGACAAATAATCAGTAAATTTGCAGTATTATGGCAAAGGAAGCAATTATACGACAAGATACAGCAGATTATAACGCGGCTGTTCAGACAATAAAAGAAGCGATTCTTCGCAGTCAGTATCAGGCTGCGAAGTTGGTCAACCGGGAAATGCTGTCTCTATACTATGGTATAGGTCGGTATATCTCAGCGAACTCTCGTGAGGGCTTCTGGGGAACTGGAGCCATAAAAACTATCTCAGAGCGACTTCGCAAGGAGCTACCGGGACTAAAGGGCTTTTCTCAGACCAATCTCAAATACATGAGAATTTTTTATGAGGAATGGTCGCCAATTATCGAAGCCAAGAACCATAAATCGTCAGCCGTGGCTGACGAAATTGACACAGACTCTCTTTTGCCTGTTAAATCGTCAACCACGGCTGACGATTTGGAAAGATTTCTCAATTTAAGTTTCAGCCACCATATTATAATCTTGGCAGAAGAAAAGAATATTGAAAAGCGTTGGAAATATATCAGTCTGGCAATTGAAAATAAATGGGATAAGCGTTTCCTTAAAACACAAATAAAGGAAAATGTTGCCTATAAGTATGGGGCTATGCCATCAAACTTTGGCGTAACAATCAAGGACAGCCGCGATGCGATCAAAGCACTCAACATGTTTAAGGATGAATATCTGCTTGACTTTATCAACACCGAAGAAATCGGCATCCGAGACCTTGCAGATATAGATGAGCGAGTCGTGGAGAAAGAGATAATCCACAATATCAAGAAGTTCATAATGACTTTCGGACGAGACTTCGCGTTCGTCGGCAACCAATATCATCTGGAAGCATTTTCAGAGGACTTCTTTCCCGACCTATTGTTTTTCAATCGAGAACTGAACTGTCTGGTCGTTGTGGAGCTTAAGACCGGAGATTTCAAACCCGGTTATCTTGCCCAGCTTATGACATATCTTCGCATTCTGGATGACAAAGTGAAAAAGTCTCATGAGAATCCCTCAATCGGCATAGTGTTGTGCAAGAACGCCAATAAAGACTTCGTGGAGTACGTTATTCAGGATTATGCTAAGCCTATGGGGGTAGCAACATATCGTCTCAGTGAGGATATGCCGGAAAAATTGCGCGAGGCATTGCCTGACGTTGAAGAATTAAAGAAGCTACTTTGATTATTAGTGCCGAAATAGCCATACAAATGTTTGGTGTCATATAAAAATGGGATAAATGTCATAGTAAATTGTCTTATGTCATAGGTGATGTCATAGATAATGTCACCAATGAATTCTTTGTTGTCATCAATAATGGCACCGATGACACCAATCATGGCGCCAATAATGTCACCAATCCGGCTCCAATGGAACAATGCGGAACAATAACCGTAACAATGCGGAACAATGAATAGAAAGATTACGTCGGCAAAGAGGTCGCTCCCTGCCGACGTTTTCTTTCGATGATCTTATTAGTCCTGCATGGTTTGTTGCCAGCGATGGTCGAACTGTTTGACTAGGTCTTGAATGTCGAGGCATACAGACACCAGCCTCATCGTTGCTTCTCGCAGCCTCTCGATTGCGGCATTGCATTTCTTTTCGCTGAAATTCTCGCGAAGCTGTCGTAACTGACACCGTAAGTCCGATAGAGTGCGTTCAGCGAGGATAGCTGATTGATGAAAATCCGTGTGTTTTCATCGACAACAAAGACCGTGAAAGGATTCTGAAAAAAGAAAGTTTTTGATGAAGGCAGCCTTGTTGATGGCTTCGGATTGCTCGAACATTGAGAGGACTCGAGCCTTTTCCTCTGCGTTGAACCGCACGACGTAGCGGTTCACAGAAGGGTCTGCCTTTGACCTTCGACCTCCGTTGTTTGAGTATTTACCCATAAAAATAAGAGATGGCATCGCAGACTGAAAAGCCGCAGGCGTTGAAAGGGGGTTCCGACTATGGAGGAAACCATTCCCTCGGAGAGCAAGGGTTGCGAGGCACCGGTTTTATTTCGAGTGCCTAGCAACATACCTTGCTCATCCATGTGGATGCCTGTTTTTCAGCGAGTAACCTCATTCAATCTTGGATGTTTCCACGAATGTCATATTAATGATACAAACAATTATCGAAACAGCCAAATTCCGCGTCCTGTCATCTGCATGTGGCGAAAATCTGATTAGACAAGGGTTGAAATTAGGCGATCAATGGGAGTGAATCAGTTGAAGTTTCCATCTACTTTCCTGACCGCGCAAGGGGTGTCATACACGAATTTCGGCGTAACAGACGGCATTTGACGGCAGATTTAGGCCCCCGATGCCCGATATATTCAGATATTTGGACTTGCATATCTATTGATGTTAACTTTGTCGTATTCTTATGCGGAGATAAGTGTGTCAGTATATGCACTCTTTTGAGCATACTTCCTATTATAAGAATGTATATACGACTTGATAAACATCGATGAATCAATTTGCTTTTAAGTGCTTTAATATATCCTTATAGGCATAAATCATAATTGACTTATTTATAAATGGAAGTTTGAGAGTGCTGATGTGAAAATATATGAATATCCATTTGCAAGAAAGCAAAGGTATATATCTATTCATTCAAACATTTATACGTATAAATGTGGATTTGCAGCCATGCGGATTCATAGCCACAAATCGCGGCAGATTCAGGCAATGCGAGGCAACATAATCCCGACTGGTCTGAAAATTTGGGTAGACAGACGGCGTCATGCTATCTTTGTCGTAGAATTTCAGCCTCCTCATATTCCACTGCCGGACTATTTGAGAAAAAACACGGAATCCGTGCTCGCTGAAATCTGCTTCCCGCTACATACCAGATTCTTTTGAATCAGCATATTTCTCCGAGTGCATACGCCGTCACATTCAGTTGATGATTTTTGGAATGATTGACCGCCCTATGTCTAAAGGAATATGCTGTTCAGAACGAAACGCGACCCCATTATCCGGGCTTCAACCGTAAGCTCAGACAGCCCGAGGTGTGTAGTAGTGAAAGCGTCCAATAGAATTATCCTGATGTATGTTAAACCCCAAGATATAGTGAATTATGGCAAAAAGATATGACAACGACTTTGATGCCGAAGCCTTTGTGGAGAATTTTCGTGCTAAGGAAGCTCCGATTTCCGCTCCTCGAAATAACACTGAAGAATCACTTTCCACAGCGCAAGAACCTCCCTCATCGGTGCAATCCAACCATAAGGGAAGTTCTACATCAAAATCCCGCAATTCGGCTCTAACGGCACAAGCGGAAGAATACAGACGAAGATTTATTGATGATCTGACATATCTATGTCCACCCTCCGGATGCTCAAATGTAAGAATCTGGCCTGAATTTGTGAAGCAGATCAGACAGCTGCAACTCATATGTGGAAACCGCAAAGCCAATCTTACAACCTTCATCAACAACCTGCTCAGACAGCACTTCGACGAATGCAAGGACGCAATCGTCAAGCTCTCTAAAGAATATGACAAACCCCTTGAGTAAATCTCAGCAAAACTCCGCTCCGACATCGCTCATGCTTATGATTCCACAGGAGGAGTGGCAATCACTGCACGAGAAACTCGACCGTCTCATTGAAATAGTCGAGAAAACCCAGATTGGAAGCCCCGGCAAAGACTGGTTTGAATCCGACGAAGTCCGCGAAATCCTCGGCATCTCCCCCAAGACGTGGCAGAACTACCGCGACCAACGCCTCATCCCCTTCTCGCAGATAGGTCGCAAAATCTACGTCAACCGCGCCGACCTCAACGCCTTCCTCCGCCAGCACCGGATCGCATCAATAAAGTAGCAAACACTGTCATGGCAATCGGTTGTGTTTTACGACATAACCGATTGCCATCTCAAAAATTATTTGTAACTTTGCATAAATAGCAACCAAAAAAATCTGAGTATGGCCGAAACGGTTTAAATCCACAGGCAGCGATGCCGCCAAACCAAACAAATCCCTAAACTCCCAAGCAGTCGTTGCAGGCACGGCCAGCCCCTCAGACAACTGTCGCCGGAGTTTTTATTTTTCATAGATATGGCGAATGCCTTGATAGATAACTCCGAGCGATTCTTGCTAGTTAAATATATCAAAGAGTTGGTCTCACGCCCTGAATGTAATCACATTATGATTGCAACAGGCTATTGGGACTTGCCAGGCACGGCTTTGGTCTATGAAGAACTTAAAGACTTCTTCACACGAGGTGGTAAACTTGACTTACTGATAGGTCAGGAACCACAATTACAATATTATCAGGCGTCTAGAGAGGCGCATCAATTCCCAGATTTCTATATTCAAAGAGATGTTGAATCGCTTACCGATGAGTATAAGCCTATCGGCAAGCTTATTATTGATAATGCCCTGACAGAAGAGAATCCCATTGGAAAGTTTGAGATTCGCGTGTACGGTCAAGGCGAACATAAGGAGTTCCTTCATGCCAAGTGTTATATTTTCCTTGGAAATGGACTTGGAACAGGTATTATCGGTAGCTCTAACTTTACTGCAAAGGGTCTTCAGAGTAATGCGGAACTAAGTTACCTCGAGGAAAATAGCAACTGCGTTACAGCAGATTTTACCCAATATTCAAATACAAAATCTCACAAAGCTTGGTTTGAAGAACTTTGGCAGAACAGTGAATTGTGGTCTGGCAAGTTTATTAAGAACATTCTCAAACCGTCCCCCATTGGTGTAGAAATTGAGAGAGATAACGAAGCTGAAAAATCCCTTTCTCCCTACGAAGTCTATATCAAGTATCTCCAATTGCAGTTTGGAGATATGGTTGATGCTAATACATCTGAAGTCCTTAAATCGTATTTGCCACCGTCATTCAATACCCTTGAATATCAGCTTGACGCAGTAAAACAGTGCTTTTCCGTGATGAAACGATTCGGAGGCTTTATTCTTGGTGATGTTGTCGGACTTGGTAAAACTGTAGTTGGAGTATTACTGATCCGTCATTTTCTTGAAAATGTCGAATCCCTTGGTCGCGCTCGGAAAGTTCTGATTGTAACTCCTCCGGCGATTAAGAAAGCATGGGAAAAGACAATAAAGGATTTTGATAATGAAAATCCTCGTAATAATATTGAACTCAGTGTTGAATTCGTAACTACCGGAAGTATCGGAAAAATCACAGACGAACTGGAAAATGCCGATGATATTGAAGACAGTGACGAAATAGAGAACATCGAGTTTAGAAACTATGGAATGGTACTCATTGATGAGAGCCATAACTTCCGTAACTCTGAAACTCAAAAGTATAAAGCGATTGATGACCTGATTGGACTTATCAATCCTACTCCATACGTTGCACTCCTGTCTGCCACGCCCCAAAATAACTCACCAAAAGATCTTTATAATCAGATACGTTTATTTCAACGTACACCCAATAACTCAAACTTACCCAATGTTGAGGGTGGAAAGCTGGACTCTTTATTCAATGCGATGGATAGACGCTTTAAAGAAGCCCGAGCTATTTCCCAAGACACCGACGAGGGTAAAGCAGAAGCCCGTGCTATTGTAAAGGAAGTGTCTGAAAAAATCCGTAGCTGCGTCCTGAATGACCTCGTTGTTCGTCGCACTCGTGCCGATATTAAAAATCTATATGGTGAAGACTCTGAATTGCTGAAATTCCCCACCGTGAAAGGTCCTCATAAGCTCGAATACCGAATGGATGAGGAACTCTCAAAGCTCTTTGCTGATACCGTTGATGCTATTTGTCCTCCTGCAACTGGAGAATCGTTTGACCCGGATAAACATATCGGTTTTTACCGTTATGCGGCTATTACTCAGTTTGTCAATAACGATTACAAAAAGCTATATGAGAAACGCAACTTAACAGTTGATAGTATTACACAACGTCTTCAGCGCATTATGCGTATTCTCCTTGTTAAGCGACTTGAAAGCAGCATTGTGGCTTTCAAAAAGACACTTGAAAATCTTAACCGATATAACGCCGTTATGATAGATATGCTTCAAAACGACTGCGTATTTATCTGCCCTGATATTGATATCAATAAAATTCATTCCGAGTCAAAGACCTTCACCGAATTTAAGGATAAGGTTGACGCACTGATAGCTAAGAAGCAAGGGAACAATCGAAGTTTCAAAGCTTCTGATTTTCATAAGTTTTATCTCGATGAGTTACAAAATGACAAACGTCTCATTGAAGATTTGCTTGACCGGTGGCGTGCAAATAACTATGATCCAAAGTTAGATCGATTCAAAGAGGCGATAACTACGGAACTATTTAACTCACAGATTAATAACCCTTCTGGAGTGAATAAGCCTCGTCTGGTTATCTTCACCGAGGCAATCGACACTCAAAAAGACGTTGCAAGGGCGCTCAGAGCAAAAAAATATCGAGTACTCGAAGTTTCAGCACAGAACCGCACTGATATGCAGGAGGCTATTGAGGCGAACTTCGATGCAAACTGCAAGCCGGAGAATCGCCGTGATGACTATGATGTGATAGTCACAACTGAGGTTCTTGCCGAAGGGATAAATCTTCATCGCTCTAATGTCATTCTCAATTATGATGCTCCGTGGAATGCAACTCGCTTAATGCAACGCATCGGTCGTGTGAACCGCATCGGTTCCACTGAAGATTTCGTCCATGTATTCAATTTCTTCCCGTCCGACGAAGGAAACAGCCAGATTCGACTCATTGAAAAGGCTTACGCTAAACTCCAATCATTCCATGAGATGTTTGGCGAAGATAATAAGGTATTCAGTGAACGTGAGGAACTTGTTGATCATGACCTGCAACATTTCGTTGATGGCGACGAATCTCCATTTGGACCGTTTATTAAGGAGCTGAAAGCATTCCAAGTTCATTCACCTGAACGATACGATTATATCGCCTCTGTAGATACTGACGGCCTTGGAGGTGTTTTACAAACGAATGAAGAAAACACTCATGGGATTTTCGTATTTACTGACAACTCACAAGAGCTGATTTCTGTAGAGGTAGAGAAAACACAGGAAGACACCCCTTCACGAATCATCTCCTCTCTTGCAACTATGCAGCTACTGAAATGTGCCCCTGACGCCGAATACTCAAACCAAAAGTTACATACAATACTCTTTGATGCAGCTAAGCGCGCCTATCAAAAGCACGTCGCCCACTACATCACAGCCTCTGATTCAAGCAAAAAATCAAGAAATGCTCTGGCTGTGCTTGATGATTTACGCTCACGTCCCGAATTGACACAAGAGTCTAAAAAGCTCTTGAAACAAATTGAAAAGCTCGTCAGGGCAAAAGATAACTACGTCATTAAGCAAGTTATGAAATTGGAGAACTATCAAGGCTCGCTTTTCGGAACTGACGAAGATATCAATGCCCTCCTCGAAGCCGTTCTTTCACGTTTAGCTAACCTCGCTCAGGCAAAACGGGGAGAGGCTAAACTCGTTCTTTATTCTGAAACCAAAAACAATAACTGACTATGGAACTCAAGCATAAGTTAGAAAAGATATTTAACAGTGACTATCCTGGAACTGACCGTTTCATAGCGGATGTTATTGTGCCAATATTCGGTAATGAAATCGAATATATAAACGACGATCTTGCCGAAAACGAAAAATATGCCGAAAAAGCTAAGAATGCCGGTATTAAGCATATAAAGTATATAGGCGATCTCACAGAAAAGAACTACAACGCTCGTAATATTGCCCTGCTCGACGTTACGCTTAATGATTCAAAGAATATTGAGCGTTCACGTGTCAATATTCAGCAGCTTATCCGATCCATAATGGATTACCGTCAGCATCTCATGATTGTATTCCATTACGAGAATGTTGCAAATAAGCAGTGGAGATTCTCTTACGCATACAAAGGTGATTCATTAAAAGACACAACATCTGCCAAACGCTATACCTATGTTTTTGGCAAAGGTTATCGTGGTCGTACAGCAGCCGAACGATTTGAAGTTCTCGCTAAGAGCCCGCGAAATGATGAAGACTTTGAAAAGGCATTCTCCGTTGCCGCTCTTAGTGATGAGTTTTTCGATAAATACCGTGCATTTTATGCGGCTTTCGTTGAGTATATAACTGGTGAACGATATTCTGATGAGAAAGAACTCATAACCCAACTCAAAAAGTTTGATTGGTTAGTTAAAGATGATACAAACCAGTTTGAAACCGTTTTTGAATCTCAGGCTAAAGAAGCAAGAGACTATATCAAAAAAATGTTCGGCCGTATAGTATTCCTCTACTTTCTACAACGTAAAGGATGGCTTTACGATAACGACGGTGTGAGCGATCCTCAATATATGAAACATCTCTTTGAGAAAGCTGAAATAGACGGATTGGCTGATACATTTCTTGACGATGTATTGGAACTTTTGTTTTTCTATGTTCTTAATACTGATGGAGCCGAACAACGAAAAGAGGAGGCATTTAGAGAAAGGGGAAAAGACATTACTATTCTACCAGGATGGTCTAAAATAGATTTTTTGAATGGCGGATTATTTAATCCGGATGGTATTGACCCCAAAGTATGTGTATTCCCGGCTATCTATTTTAAGGAATTGTTAGCATTTTTAGATAGTTATAATTTTACTATCGATGAAAACGACCCGGAAGATGCTGAGATAGGTATTGACCCTGAAATGCTCGGCCGTATTTTTGAGAATCTGCTTGAAGACAATAAAGACAAGGGCGCATTCTATACCCCCAAGGAGATTGTTGATTATATGTGCCGTGAGTCAATTATTGCTTATTTGCAAGTAAATCCCCTCCCTTATACCTACGAAAAGGCTCGTCAGTTTATTGAAACTCTCGATATAGATATCCTTAATGAAGATGAGAGAAAAGAAATTGAAAAGCGACTAATCAACGTGAAGATATGTGACCCCGCAATCGGTTCGGGTGCTTTTCCGATTGGAATTGTCAATCTTTTGGCGAAAATATTTGTAGTACTACGCACATATTCATCCATAGATCAGGCAAAAATGAAACGGCATATTATGCAAAATAGCATATACGGTGTAGATATTGAGCAAGGCGCTGTTGACATTGCTCGTCTCCGTTTTTGGTTAGCTATGGTCGTAGACGAAGAAACAGCTATACCTTTGCCAAACCTCCATTTCAAAGTAATGCAAGGTAATTCTTTGGTCGAAAGCTATAAAGGCCGAGATTTGTCTAAAATCTGCCTTATAAATAGTACCGCAGGAATGGGTGGATTTGATTTTTCAGGAATGCGTGAATTACTCAGAGATGACATTAATAGATTCTATGGGACAGAATTGCACGAAGAGCGCGACCGAATACTCAATAGAGTAAAGAACACTGTCGTTAGCCAAATTTTTGAGGAAACGCAAGATCCCAATCTTCTGAAAGATATTAAGGACGTAAGTGCAAATGATAAATTCTTTTTATGGCACACTTGGTTCGCTGATGTATTTGAGAACGGCGGTTTCGATATTGTTATCGGAAATCCACCTTATCTCAAAGAAGGTCGTGCAAGTAAGGCAATCTTCGAAGCTGTCAAAGATTCTCCATATTATCAAGGCAAGATGGATATATGGTATATGTTCGCTTGCTTAGGTCTTGATATGCTAAAACCCGATGGTAATCTTTGCTTTATTGCGACCAATAATTGGGTCACAAGTTCTGGTGCTAAAAAGTTACGTCAGAAAATTAATACTGACGCGCAAATCATTCAATTATGTGATTTCAAAGATTATATGATTTTCAAAACTGCAAGTATACAAACTATGATTATGCAGTTTAAGAAAAATAAATCCCAACAATCATATCCGTTTGATTTGCGTAATCTGCTTGGATCCAAGTTAGAAGACGTTATTAAACTTTTAAACAACGAGGATGCTTCAACGACTCAATTCCTTGAGCCAACGTATAATCGTCTTGAAATGAGAAATAAATTTATCACTTTCTCTAATTCAGAAGATCTGTTTAAGAAGCTAAAATCGGCTGTTGGGGTAATATACCTTGACAATAAAGAAATTGCCCAAGGTATTGTTTTTCCACAAGATTTCCTTAATAAAAAAGGTCAAAAGATTTTAGGTCATCACAAAGTTGGCGATGGAATATTTGGCTTAACCAATCAAGAACTCAGCAATCTTAATCTGCCTGAAAAAGAAATGGTTTTGATTAAACCATATTATACAACTGGACAAGTAAAAAGATATTATACGATTTCAGGAACTAATACTCAGTGGCTAATCTACACAGATTCGACATATAAAGAAGAATCTTCTATGGATAGCTTTCCAATCTTAAAAGCACATCTTGATCAATTTAGACAGATTTTCACCTCTGATAACAAACCATATGGACTTCACCGAGCAAGAGATTCACGTTTCTTTTCTGGAACGAAGATCATTTGCCAAAGGAAGTGTGCAGAACTCCCGATATTCTCTTATTCGGATGGTGAATGCTATCTTACGCAGACTTTTAACATTATAAAGACTAATCGAGTTAATCTTATGTATCTTACGGGATTACTCAACTCCAAATTAATCGCATTTTGGTTGAGAAATCGAGGCAAGATGCAAGGGTTGAACTATCAACTTGACAAAGAGCCATTGCAACAAATTCCTATTGCAGTTCCTAGGACCGAGACTCAAGTTCAACTTGGGCATATTGTCGAGGATATAATAAATCGGAAATCAGCCGATGAAAATGTCTCAATTCAAGATTTTGAGAATCAAATTGATAACATTGTATATCATCTTTACGATTTGACATACAATGAAGTCCTCATCATTGACCCCCATACACCAATCTCTCGTGAAGGGTTTGAATCATTAAAATTATAACTAATTCAGCACCTATGAGTAAAGAAACCATTAAAGGTATCATTGTCGGTGTGATTAGTAGTTTAATTGCATCTGGAATTCTCTATTCCATAACAGAAAAATGGTTATGGAATTACAATTTCCCCGTATGGCTCTGGTTGTCCGTAACAGTCGGAGTCTATCTGATATATAAATTAATAAAGTATTTGATTTTTATACGGAGATTGAACGGTATCCTATCAGAATTCAAAGAAGGTTACATGGGCGATTCCTTTCCATATACTTGGGAGTATAAAAAGAGTTGTGGCCCTTATAGTGTTTATGGATACGAACCATACAACATCAAGATTAAAGCAGAAACAAAAGAAAAACTTTCTAAACCAAATACATATGTACGTGGACACGATGTCCCAGAAGATGCCTTAAAACGATACATCCAATTAACCGTAATATATATGATGAATAAAAAGCTTCAGGCATTTATTCTACCAACTTTAGAGTATCTCAACTATACTCAAGATTCTCAAAAGCATCAAATTATATATTAAGTTGTAATCCTGAGTCTTTAACAATAACGAATATGAATCAATTCAATTATAATCAGTCGGATGGTAGAGATGGCTTTTCTCGTTTTATTGAAATATTCTCGCCAATGATGAAACCAGAAGAGGAATCAGTATTGCGCTCAATTTCAGCTGACTCTTTTAGTTCAGATTTCAGGACATTGATGAATGTCTTGAATGGTAAGGTGTTTCATTCAGTTATGCCCTCAAAGACGATTGACAATGCTGTTGAATATTATAAACAAGTAAATAAAGCACTATTAGTTTTTCGTGATTTGAAAGAGCCGGAGAAACTTCGTGAATCAAATGAAATTGACTATGAAGCAACCAGACTCAAAAGCGATTGGTATAATAAACTATATCAAATGCGAATACATATAATATAAATCACTATGTCAACACTAAGCGAACTATATATCACGATGGAGAATCTGCGAAAGCTTAATCTCCCCATTGATGAGCGACTGAAACAGGAAGCCGCCAAACTTGAAGAGGACCTCATTCGTACCGAGATCCTCCCGACTCTCACCGAGAAGATTGAACCGGCATTGGCACAGGTTCAGCGTGAACTTGTCTTAGTCGTTGACTATGTACCCGGTGCACCTCTAAAGGTTAGTCTTTCCCGCAAACGCAACATTACTTCCGTTCTCCCCGATGCGGTAGAAATCAAACCTGACCCTGTAGTTGAGCACACCGAAAAGAAGAAGGGAGGTAAGAAAGTTGTGACCAATCCACGCACTCGCCTAAGGATAACCATGCCGGACGGCTCTATCATCGAAGAACGCACTGCATGGGAATCATTGCATAAATTTGTACTTAAGGTTGGAGTTGACAAAGTGCGAGCCGTAGGTTTAATAGCCAACAAAATTCCCCTTGTCAGCAATACAGTGGATAAGAAATATCAAACAGCTCAGAAGCCACTCGGCAACGGATGGCTACTGATGACCTGTTCCGACACCGCCACTAAACGCAAACAAATCCTCGCCATCGCTTCTTACCATAATCTAAACATTATGGTTGACATTATAATCTAAATTAACTATCTAAGTCTATAATAATGACAGTAGATGAAATAGATTTCTCAAAATTAAAACCATATAATAAAAGTCAGTATCAAAGCTTTGAACTGCTATGGTATTTAATCTGTAAAGAAGAATTTAAGGAAGGCCGTTTCACTCCTATTGATGATAGTGGTGGAGGAGATGGTGTAGAATTCTATTATACATTACCGAATGGAGATGTATGGGGTTGGCAGTGTAAGTTTTTTAGCCGGCTTTCAGAAGGCGGTCGAAAGAAACAAATTAAAGATTCGTTAAAAAAGGCTTGTGAAGTACATGGAAAATCATTGAAGAAATGGTTTCTTTGTTCAATATCAGATTTTACTCCTACTGAACATGGATGGTTTACTAATGAGTTAATATCACTTATCCCATCATCGTGCAATGATTTGGAATTATTCCATTACGGGGATAGTGATTTGTGTTCATATTTATTCAAATATCCGGCAATTGGAAATGCGTTTTTTGGAACAACTATATTAGACGATGGGTGGATACATTCTCGTTACTTAAAAATAATGAATCGAGTGGAGATAAGGGATAAATATGTTGGGGATCTCCATTCAGAAACAAACTCGCAGGAAGATATTTATTTTTATACTGGTGGGCCATTGTTAGGCAGAAAATTAAAAAAAGAATAGAAGATACAACAATCATCAACTGTCTTAGAGAATTTAATGACAGTGTTAAGGAATTGTATGATTTTTGTTGTGATGAAGAATTTACTCATATTAAAAAAGCTGCTATTAGTATTATCTCACCCGCTAGCACAATCTTTTCTAATATGTTTGTACTATTTGACCAAATTATAACAGAATTAAATAGTACATATACATCATCAGAGGCTAATAAGCACATTGATGAATTATGTAAACATGTTTCTCAATTACAGCAGATATATGAGGATTTGTCATCCTTTAAGACTGGAGAAATATTAGCTCCAGTAAATTGGGAGACCGAAGAGAAAGAGGAAAATATACAGTTAAAGCATAGAATTAAAATCGCACGGGAAAAATTTCTCGGACCATATTTCGTTTTACGCAATTATTGGAGTCCAATATACTATGTTTTTGGACGATTTGAGCTTATCAAAAATAATGAAGTTCATATTAAAGGGAATGCCTCCAAAGGTAAGAGTCATCTTGTACTCAATCTCTTAGATCAATACCATGATTTAAAATTACCAGCGATATATATATATCTGCAAAAGATTTAAAGACGCAGGATGACGTCAAGACTCAAATTCTAAAAGCACTTGACCTTCAATCTTCTATAAATTTCCATGAATTGCTTTCCAATCTCAATATACTTGGAAAAATGCATGGAGTAAAGACATTGCTCATAATCGATGGATTGAATGAATCTTTACATTGGAATCAAATCTGGAAGAACGGTATATCTGAAATCCGTTCCGCAATCAATTCGGAAGGATTTGAAAATTTGATTTTAATCACCACATATCGTTCCTCTTATGAAGAAGAAATATTTGGGGATTATTTTTATAAGAAGGGGAATCATGATTTATGCATAGATGTACATGGGTTTGATAATGATAATTTTTATGAAGCCTTCAATAAATATACCGATTACTATAACGTCAGTATAACGAATGACGAGAATGTTACGTCATTATTTAGGGGAAATCCTTTAGCGCTTAGGATTTTTTGCATCACGAACAGAGGGAATACTGTTTCGTTATCAAATATGACCATATTTAATATCTTTGAGGAATATTTAAAATATTGTAATGCGAATGTTGTTGATACTCTTAAGTTACCTATAAGATACAATCAATCATTCCTTTTTAGAAAGTTATCATCAATCTGTGATTATGCATGGGAAAATAACACCAACCGAGTACCATTATGTAATGCAAATCTATCTATAGAAGAATTATCTGCAATAGAAGGGGAAGATTTATTACTCTATCGAGAATGGTGTGGACATGAAGATATTTTGTTCACCTATGATTTACTGGCAGGTTACTTGATTGCTCAAAATATACTACGGAAATACACTGATAAGGCTAGTTATCTATCAGACTTTAATTCGACAATTTTACCCAAGCTAACCATTGATGGTAATAGCAATCAGCATCCGTTATTTGATGACATACTGTCATGTCTTATAATTTTATCAATTGATAGGTTCGGATTTATATACAGTGGCTACACCAAAAAAGCTCTTGTATATCATATAATTAAGGCTATCTATCAATCAAGTATTAATACAATAAGACAAAATGAAGTAGAAATAAAGAACTACCTACGTACATATTTATTATCTTCAAAAGACATCTTTTCGCACTCATGGGCTGTCGCATTTTCTCCAGAAAACCCTTTGAATTTCAATTTCACGTCCTCACTTTTAGAGAATATGACTATGTGGGAACGAGATCTAATCTGGACAACCAAAATAATGGAAGATTTGCGCTATGAAAATCTGGATGAATCTATCTCTGATTTAATTACTGAACTATCGCTGTCTAACTCTGATTTTTTGGTTTCGAATGTTGTTGCTAATTATTTGATGTGGACTCTAACAACAAATTGCCATAAGCTAAGATTCCTTGTAACTAAAGCATTATTTCTTTATGCTCTAAAACAACCGATTGAGTTTATTGTTCTATTAAAAAAGTCACTATATATAAATGACTTATATGTGCCAGAACGTATGTTAGCTGTTGCATACGGTTTTGTACTTGTAAATCATATCCCACACCCTTCCGAAGATCATAAGAATTTAATCCTTGAAATTGCAAATTTGGTATGGAATAGTTTTTATTCTTCTAATCCTATTCTAAAAACCCCTCATATCAATATAAGATATTATTCTCAAAGAATAATTGAGATAGCAACAAAACTATTCCCTGAAGATTATAAGAATGACACTGATACTATATATGCTCCTTACGGAACTACAGAAACGGATATAACTAGTTGGGAAAAAGTGAAAGGATGGAGTGGACCCATGCAAATGGATTTCAGTAACTATACTATCGGATCTCTTATCCGAAACGGACATTCGTATTCTGATCCAGAGTTAAAGCAACGAGTTAGAGGATACATAATGCAATGCATTACTGATCTGGGGTGGAATGAAATTCGCTTTGGAATTGTTGATAACAACATTAGTCGTTATTCTGATTATTCTCGGCATAATGATTCTGATAAAATTGATCGGTTTGGCAAAAAGTATTCATGGATAGCATATTATGAAGTAGCAGGAATTCTTCAAGATAATGATCTAATATATGATGAATATGATAAGTGGCGTCCTGCTGGAATAGATATTGATCCAACATTTCCTACAGAGAGTGCAGAAATCGACACATTTTTCCTTGATATATTGGGGAAAGATTCCTCTATGGTCAATTGGTTGAATGAAACTGATGGATTTGATTTTGGTCCAAAACTATGTGTGAATCACAATAGTTACGAGAATACAATAGAAGAATTTATATGCCTTTATGGATATATGTCAGTGGAAGATAAATCCATTGACAGATCAAGGTTTGCTTTTATCAGACCTTTAATCATCAAAACAGAAAATCTGGATAAATTTGTTGATTGTCTCCAAGACGAAGAACTATCTCGACTTAATCTATTAGATGTAAAGGATAATTTTTCATGTATTGCTGGGGAAATGAGTATTTTTACCCAAGCTACCTACTCTAATTGGGGGGAAATGTCATTTAAAACACCGAATGATGAGATTATCAATTCATACATAGAAATGGAGGCTATCCTAAAATCATACTTAGAGGGTAATAGTGAACTTGATTCAGAAGGTAAACTTGACAAATTAATAGAAGTTATTAACTCAGAGTTCGTTGATATCGAGATTCTAGTTCCTACAATGAA
This sequence comes from uncultured Duncaniella sp., assembly GCA_958352885.1. GTDB lineage: Bacteria > Bacteroidota > Bacteroidia > Bacteroidales > Muribaculaceae > Duncaniella. The sequence continues at coordinate 366,585 of CATWQI010000002.1, read as the reverse complement.
TTATTGTGTTTCTTTTGATTGTTCGATAGGCTCATGTATGACTTTATCAAAAGAGATTATTATAAGTGAAAGCTTGTATTTTGTTCCTCGAACATTTGACCTTCAAGATTCGAATGGCAAGTTAGCATTTTACAATGTTACTGGATCATTAGGCGAGGACAAATCCCAACATTATTCCTATTTACGCAGAGACATTTTGGATAAATTCTTAAAGAAGAATGATCTTTCTATGGTTTGGCTAGTATGAGGCGAAAAGGATCATTCAGGTCGTCCACTATTGTTCAAAAAATACAATCAATTGATTAAATATACACCAAATTTATAGAATGAATGGCAGAGAGAATTTATCTTTTCAGACGCAAGGCGGCGAGACGAAGAAAGAGGTTTGGCTTGCCAATGAATCGGTGTGGCCTGTTGATGACCAGATGGCAGAGTTGTTTCGGAGAATTTTTAACTATCGTATAAGGAGCGTTATATATGAGCAAGAAGTCGATACGGTTTTTCAATGATCGCGAGGTGAGGGCGGTATGGGATGACGAGAACAACTGCTGGTGGTTCTCAGCTACGGATGTGGTGCGGGCTATCAATGATGAGCCGGACTATACGAAGGCCGGGAACTATTGGCGTTGGCTGAAGCGGAAGCTGGGGCAGGAGGGTGTTCAACTCGTGAGTACCACTCACGGGTTCAAATTCGAGGCTCCGGATGGAAAGCAGCGCAAGGCAGATGTTTTGAATAGCGATGGCGTTATCCTTCTTGCCAAGCTTTATCCCAACAATCGTGCCGTCAAGTTCCTTGACTGGTTCACTTACAGCGACAATACTATAGACGGGCATAGCCGAAAGAAGGCATACACTTTATTTGAAAGCGGATTACTCAATTCTCTTGAACCGGGCAGTAAGAAATGTTTGCAACAGATACATGCCTGCCTGTTTGGAGGCTTGTATGAATTTGCCGGACAGATAAGAAACAAGAATATCTCAAAGGGTGGATTCACATTCGCCAACTGTCTTCATTTATCAACGATCATACCGACCATTGAGCGAATGCCCGAAACCACACTTGACGAGATAGCCGACAAGTATGTCGAGATGAATGTGGTGCACCCATTTATGGAAGGAAACGGGCGAAGCACCCGAATCTGGCTTGATCTCATGCTGAGACATTCATTGAAACTCTGCGTGGACTGGAGCCAAATTGATAAGAATGAATATCTGACGGCAATGCGTGAAAGTGTAGTGGATTCAACACATATCAAGTCCCTGCTGAAAGGTGCGCTGACCGACAAGATTGACGACCGCGAGATGTTCATGAAAGGCATCGACTACTCCTACTACTACGAGGAAGAGTAGCATTACTCACTAATACTGTCTATGCGTATCGACAGGCAAAAATTGAAACAAATGAGCGAGAAGTTAATATGATACTCCTTAACTTTTGTTCTCACTTTGACTCATAAAACAGAAATGAAACATCTATATATTATCGGCAACGGTTTTGATTTATTTACAGGCCTACATACCAGTTATGGGCACTTTAGACGTTGGCTCGAAACTAATTATGTCTTCGTGTATGAGAATATGGTAGCAGCATACAATATGGAGGGTGAATGGTGGAATGATTTTGAGACCCAACTTGGACAATTAGATGTAGAAAATTACGTCAGAAGATTTTCCAAACCAAAGAAGCCAATAGCTGAGATTATAGCAGATTTAGAAGCTCGTGGACAGAAGAAAAGAAAGACACCTGTGATCCCAAATCTATGTTCAGAAAATCCATGTGCAAATAGATTGCGGGGACTACTGGAAATATTACAATTTTGCTTTGAGAGGTGGGTTGATGATTGTCAGCGCATGATCACCGACCCTAAATACACACATATTGAGAAGGATGAATCCTTCTTTATAAACTTCAACTATACCGATGTTTTGGAATGGCTATATGAAATCCCGGAAGAAAGAGTATTACACATACATGGTAGAGCATCTAAACATGAACGTCTGATATTTGGGCACAACAAGCATCCTCATGGAGGTAGATTTTCTAGTGTAGATGTTGACCATACATGTTCGGAACTATGTAGATATCAAAAGAATCCATACGAACATATTTTTAAACATGACAAGCTACCAGAAATAATATCTAACGTAAAGGAGATACATGTATATGGACTCTCTATATCACCTGTAGATGAGGACTACCTCGATTGGATAGAACAACATACGCCACAAGATTGTATGTGGGAATTCAGTTGGCACACTGACAAAGATAAGGAAAGGATTGATAAATTTGTTCTTGAACATTGGAGAATCAGAGATAGATGCACTCTTATCCAGCTTCAAGAAGTTGTTAATAAATAAACGACCTTTCCTTTATGGAGGTGATGACTATGCGCTCTTACTCTCTAATGCCGTCTATGCGTATCGGCGGCCAAAAGTTACGCAGAATATTTGAATTTTGCCTGTAATTTGCCTGTAGAAAATAAAAGAAGCGACTTAACTTAGTGATGTTCACTTTGTTAAGTCGCTTTTGTGGTGCCCAGAACAGGACTCGAACCTGCACGCCTCGCAGCACTCGCACCTGAAACGAGCGCGTCTACCATTCCGCCACCTGGGCTTTTGCGTCTGCAAAGTTACAACACATTTCTGATTTCTCCAAATTTTTCATGACCAATTGTCCTCCAATTGACCAAGAAAGTTTCCCTCGTGTAGAGTCCAACAGTAAATTCAAAGTTAACCGACATTTGCGGAAGGGCGAGCTCCGCAGAGTCCAACAGCAAATGCAAAGTTAACCGACATTTGCGAACGCAGAGTCCAAGGGCTAATGCAATATTAGCGAAAATATTTGAAAAACTCGATGGCTGGAGTAGAGAAACTTAGTTTTTCACGTGGTATTCGATTCAGGAAAGTTTCCAATAAGAAGTGCAACGGACTCCAAGAAAATTTCCAATAACATATAACTAAAAGACGCCCACTGAATAGCTACCATCTCAGACCAATAATATTAATTATTGTTAAAACACAGCCCGGTCTGTAATTTTCCGGCAATTACATCGTCATACACCATATACAGAAATAATTCATAAAAATAACAAACACAAGGTCACGCTAACAGTTTCAAAGCCAGACCCAAGCAATGTTTCCAACAATGGTTAAAAATTTCTTAATCACGCTCCTAATCATCACCGGCGTCACTTTCTCCGTTTCAGCCCTCTCATCCACCGCATCATCCTCAGCCCAAGCCAACCCGCTCCCTACCGACTCAAAATACCGAATCACAGGAGCTGTGCTCGACACCATCGGCGAAGGAGAACCATTTGCCACCTTGCGTATATTCACCCCTTCCGACACCATCCACCCCGTGACAATGGGTGTCACCGACGAAGACGGAATATTCACCTTGCCACTTAGTTCGGCAGGCAAATACCGCTTGATAATCAGCGCTACAGGCAAGGAAACAATCTCTCTCCCTGTCACAATCACCGCCAATCAACCCGTAGCCGACCTCGGAACCATCACCACAAACGTCGCCACCAATCTCCTCGGAATAGTCGAAGTAGTGGCGCAGCGACCGCTCGTAAGCCGTGAAATCGACCGTATCGGCTACGACGTGCAGGCCGACGAGGAGTCAAAGACATCACAACTCGACGACATCCTGCGCAAAGTACCAATGGTATCAGTCGACTCCGACGGAACCATCAGAGTAAAAGGCTCATCTGACTTTAAAATCTACAAAAACGGACGCCCCAACAACTCCTTCACCCGCAACGCCAAAGACATATTCAAGGCAATCCCGGCATCAATGATTAAGGAAATCGAAGTCATCACCGACCCCGGCGCACGCGAGGACGCCGAAGGCGTTGGCGCCATCCTCAACATCGTGACCCTCGAAAACACAGTAGTAAAAGGCGTTATGGGCGCTGCCAACATTATGACATCGACACTCAACCCCGCCCCTGCCCCAAACCTATGGCTAACCTCCCAGATTGACAAAGTAACATTCTCCATATCGGGCGGTTACAACAACATGAACAAACGGCGTACCCGCAACAAATCTGTAAGCATACAGAAATACGACACCACAGGCGATGAAATCATCTCCGAAACCTCCTCCCAATCCCCGGGACACATCGTGTGGGGCAACGGCGAACTATCCTACGAGCTCGACTCGCTCAACCTCTTCACTGCCGAATTCGGCGGATACCGCTATGTCCTCGACATCGCATCAGCAGGCTCCGTCAAAGCCATGACAGGCTCCGGCACCCCGCTCTATTCCTACATCTCAGCCTCCCGCATCAACCCTTACGGATACCTTGATTTCAACGGCAACTTCAACTACCAGCACCTCACCGGACGCAAAGGTGAGACATTCACACTCAGTTACGCAATATCCACCACCAGCCAGCAACGCAATTCCGAGACCGACTACGACGATTACATAAACCTCCCGGTGCCTTACACATGGCAAAAATCGGATTACGACCTAAACTTCGTAGAACATACGGTACAAGCTGACTGGACCCGTCCAATCGGCTCCCGACAGACACTCGACCTCGGAGGAAAATTCATCCTGCGCGACAACCACAGCATCACAACCAACGATTACTCCAACGACGAGCACCAGCACTACGATTTCCTCCACCGGACCTCCATCGGAGCCCTGTACGCAGATTACCGCATATCCTTCGGCAAACTCTCAGCCCGCGCCGGCATGAGATATGAATACTCCCACCTCTCTGCAAAATATCGTGACGGCTCACAGGAACCATTCGGCAGCGACCTGAACGACTTTGTCCCAAGTGTCGCAATGTCCTACACACCAAATCCCGCCTCCTCATTCAAACTATCTTACAACACCACCATCAACCGTCCCGGCATCTCCTACCTCAACCCCGCCCGCACCGAGACACCCACAACTGTCTCTTACGGAAATCCCGACCTCGGAAGCGCACGCATACAAAACTTCACATTCAACTACGGCTACATACACCCGAAAGTCAACATAAACCTCAGCCTATCCTACATCTTCACAAACGATGCCATCACACCGATACAATGGTCCGAAGGAAACGTCACCTACTCCACATTCGAAAACCGGGGGCGTAACCGCTCATTCTCACCATCCCTTTACTTCAACTGGAACATCACACGAAACACATCACTGATGTACAACGGCGAGATTGGCTACAACCACTACGCCAACAACTCACTCGGCATCCGCGCACACGGATGGCGCCGAAACCAATATATCCGTCTGGCACAGAAACTCCCCTGGAAACTCAACCTGTCCCTCAGCATGATGGAAATGGGTTCTAACACCAGCCTTTACTCCCGCACCACACAGCCAAGCTTCTGGGACGGCATATGGTACACTGTAAACCTACGTCGCTCATTCCTCAAAGAGGACCGTCTAACCGTGTCGCTCGGTGTAAACAACATCGGAATGCGACCGATGAGGATGCGAACCGAATCCTATAACTCAGGCTACACCGGCGAATCCGTTACTACCATGGGCAAGCGCCAGGAATTCACAATTTCACTGAGCTACCGTTTCGGCTCCCTCAACGCAGCCGTCAAAAAGACCGCCAAATCCATCGCCAACGACGACCTTGTCGGTCGTAAACAATGATTTTTCGACCGCAGAAGCTTGTTTTCCAAAAAATCTGACTAACTTTGCATTTTAATAATGTAGAATTGAATCCAACTCACAGTTGCAAGGATATGGAAAATAACCAACCCACACCACAGGAGCCCAAGGGCTTGAATTTTGTTGAACAGTTAGTGCTCGAGGACCTTCAGGCAGGCAAAAACGGAGGCAGACTCAACACACGATTCCCGCCGGAACCCAACGGATACCTGCACATCGGTCACGCAAAAGCCATATGCATGGATTTCGGTGTCGCCGAGAAGTTCGGAGGCACATGCAACCTGCGTTTCGACGACACAAACCCGGTGAAAGAGGATGTGGAATACGTTGATTCCATACGCGAGGACATCCACTGGCTCGGCTTCGACTGGGGCGACCGTGAATACTACGCATCCGACTACTTTCCCCAGCTCTACGACCTTGCCATCCGTCTTATAAAGGAAGGTAAAGCCTATGTCGACGACCAGACCTCGGAAGAAATAGCAGCCCAGAAAGGCACTCCCACCCAGGCAGGAACCGAAAGCCCCTACCGCAACCGTTCGGTAGAGGAAAACCTCGACCTGTTCCAGCGCATGAACGCAGGCGAATTCGAGGAGGGCGCACGAGTTCTCCGTGCCAAGATTGACATGGCAAGCCCCAACATGCACTTCCGTGACCCCATCATGTACCGCATCATCAAGCACCCGCACCACCGCACCGGTACCACATGGAAAGTCTACCCGATGTACGACTTTGCCCATGGACAGAGCGACTACTTTGAAGGTGTCACCCACTCAATATGCACACTTGAATTTGTACCCCACCGTCCACTCTACGAACACTTCGTCAAGGAACTCGCTGATGAGAGCTACTGCCCCCGCCAGATTGAGTTCAACCGCCTGAACCTCACCTATACAGTGATGTCAAAGCGCAAGCTCCTCCAGCTTGTCAAGGAAGGTCTTGTGGCAGGATGGGACGACCCCCGCATGCCAACCATCTCAGGTCTGCGCCGCCGAGGATTCACCCCCCGCTCCGTACGCAACTTCATCGATGCCATCGGTTACACCAAGTACGAGGCGCTCAACAGCATCTCACTGCTTGAGCACGCCGTGCGCGACGACCTCAACAAAGTGGCGACACGAGGCATGGCGGTAGTTAACCCCGTCAAAGTCATCATCACAAACTACCCCGAAGGCCAGGTTGAGACAGTAGAGATGGAAAACAATCCTGAAGACACCACGGCAGGAACGCATCAGATGCCTTTCACCCGCGAACTTTACATAGAGCGCGAGGACTTCATGGAGAACCCGCCTAAGAAATTCTTCCGTCTCGCACCTGACGGCGAAGTACGCCTCAAAGGTGCCTACATCATCAAATGCACAGGCGTGAAGAAGGACTCCGAAGGCAACATCGAGGAAATCTACTGCACATATGACCCCGAAACTCGCAGCGGGCTCCCCGGCAGCATGCGCAAGGTTAAAGGCACCCTCCACTGGGTATCCGCAGAGAAAGCAGTTAACGCCACCGCACGTATCTACGACCGTCTCTTCAGCGTAGAGAACCCGGCAGCCGAAACCGAACGTGACTTCCGTGAAATGCTCAACCCCGACTCGCTCAAAGTGGTCGAAAACATCAAGGTTGAGCCATACCTCGCCGAAATAGCTCGTCCCGGACTCCCCATCCAGTTCCAGCGCATTGGCTACTTCACACTTGACCCCGACTCCACCCCTGGAAATCTCATCTTCAACCGCACCATCGCATTGAAGGACAGCTGGGAAAAGGCAAACAAATAGGCGACATCCTGAATACCGCCCATTAAACAAGCGCAGCACAGACCTCTGACAATCATAGCATAGCAAACCCGTCAACCGAAGCATGGACGAAGACAACGACCGCCAGAACCTATACGACGAATTTGAGTCGGAAGTGGTTAGACATGGTAACCAGGAAGCATATTTCGATGAGAACGACCTCATCGAAATATTCGACTATGCTTCGGACCTTGACAATAACATAGTGAAAATGGAGGTGCTGATTTACGGTGCCGTCCATTACCCGAGAAGCGAGGCGCTCGCCACACGCCGTGCCTGGTTCTACTCATCGTTCGGCGACTTCGAGACCGCCACCGAGATTAACAGACGTGTCAACAAAGGTGGCGTGCTTAACCGGGTGCTCGACCTTCGCGTCTCCCTCCCGGCAAATTCACCCGAAGTAGAGCCCCGGCTCGAGCAGATCGTAGCCGACACCGACGATTTCGGTGACGAAGAGATAATCCAGCTGGTGGATTTCTGCATGGAAACCGGACGTGAGGAATGGCTGACAGAACGCAAGCAGCTGATTCAGTCCAAATGCTCCTATCCGCAGACATTCCTCTACGAATTTGCCGACAGAGCGGAAGAAGCCGAGAACTATGCGCTCGCCGCCGACCTCTTCGAGGAACTGACTATGCTTGAACCATTCACACTCGACTTCTGGCAGCGGCTTGCCACCGTGCAAATCAACATGGACTTATACGAGGCCGCTCTCCAGTCCGCGGACTACGCGCTCGCAATCGACCCCAAAGCCATGATGGCGGCTCGCATCAAGGGTGCCGCTCTCTATCGCCTTGACCGCGACATGGCGACTGTGGCTGAACTTTACACCCGCATCCTCGAAAGTAACGAGGCTGAGGACAGCGATGCCTCCACCCTCGCCGCCGCACTTGTGGAGCTGAACCGACAGCCCGAAGCCATCGAGATGCTCAAGAAATACATCCCTGCGCATTACAACCCGCGCCTCGCACTCAACATACTGCTGGTGCTCGACCGCCCCGCTGCCGCCCCGCTTGTTGAAAGCCTCATACGAGAGACCGTCATGAGCGAAAGCTCGGCTATGGACTGGGCAAAGGAACATGTCGAACGGGAACAATACATGGCAGCGGCTACCATACTCCTCACCTATCACCGCCTGCACGGACTCCTGTTAGGTTACGAATTCACATTTGAGGTATGCTATTACGCAGGTCTCTATGACGAAATAATCTACATGTTCGAGCATGAAATCTACTCCAAGCTGATTGACTCCCCCATCCCGAGCATATCATTCCCATACATAATGAGTCTCGTACGCACAGGCAACCGTGAAAAAGCACTCGCCACTGCGAACGAAGCGCTCTCCAAAAGCCGTGATTTCCTGCGGAAATACACCGGCAGCCATGAGTCGTGGCGTAACACCGTAAAGTACACTCCGGTGACAACCAACGCCATAATCACCGGTCACATGACCATACTTGGCAACATCATCAAGGCACTCGGCTCCACCGACCGTCTGGAGGCCGACGACTTCGACCCGATGCTTTCGCTCAACGGTGACATATAAGTCACTCCCCCTCATATCCTCAACTCACAGTACATACTCTCCCATACTTGCACCCTATTTTTTGATTCGATACTTTTCAATTATTTTTTATGAGATTATTTCTACGCCTTATTCTATTGACCTTGCTGTGCTCGGTCTCAACCTCCGTCTACGCACAGATTGTCACTACCACACCGGTGACAGTGACAAAGAACTCCTCCAACATCGTGATAACCCTCCATGCCGACGGCGGCAACAAAGGTCTGATGGGTACACCGTCGACCACTCCAATCTACGCCCACACAGGAGTCATCACCAACAAGAGCACCTCCAGCAGTGACTGGAAACACGCCACTGACTGGAACACACTCCTCGACAAGCACAAAATGACCTACGTGAGCGCAAATACCTGGACTCTCACCATTCCAGACATCCGTACATTTTACGGCATAACCGACCCCACGGAGACTGTCGAAAAACTCTGCTTCGTATTCCACACAAAGGCAGGAAAGGAAGCCAAGACAGCTGCCGGCGGTGACATATTCGTCCCAATCTATCCCGACAACTTCCCCTCCGCATCCACTCAGGCGACCTGTCCCGGCGGAATCCCAAGAATGGGCACCACCCTCAATGCCGACGGCTCCGTCACCTTCTGCCTCGGCGCCCCGTCAAAATCCACCGCGCTCCTCGTCGGCTCATGGAACGACTATACCCTCGCCCCTGAACAGGTGATGAAATATCAGGACTACAACGGATTCCGTTACTTCTGGACCACCGTCGATGGAATCAGCGATGCCAAGGACTATATATACTATTATATAGTGGACGGCTGCACATACGCCGGAGACCCCTACGCCAACCTTGTGCTCGACCCCTGGAACGACGCTACGATACCTGCCACCGTTTTCCCAAATCTCCCGGCGTATCCCGTGAAGTACATATCCGGACTCCCGCTGGCAGTATACAACTCATCCGCCAATGATTACGACTGGAAAATCACAGATTTCAAAGGTGTGGAACAGAGCGACTTCATAATCTACGAACTCCTTGTCCGCGACTTCACCGGCAATGGCAAAGGCAGCGGTACCATCGCCGCAATCCTCGCCGAAGACACTGACGGCAAGAACAAACTCGATTACATCAAGGGACTCGGCGTAAACGCCGTGGAGCTGCTTCCCATAATGGAATTTAACGGCAACAACTCCTGGGGATACAATACAAACTTTTACATGGCTCCCGACAAAGCATATGGCACCCCTGACGACTACCGGCGGTTCATTGACGAATGCCACGCACGGGGACTGGCTGTGATACTTGACATCGTATTCAACCAGAGTGACGGAATGCACCCATGGTACGGCATGTACACCCAGACAAACACCCCGTTCTATAACGGTTCCGCCCCACACTCTTACAGCGTGCTCAACGACTGGAACCAGGACTGCGGCATGGTACAGCAGCAATGGTACGACGCAGTCAGCCACTGGATGACAGCCTACAATGTCGACGGCTTCCGCTTCGATCTCGTGAAAGGGCTCGGCGACAACGACAGTTATGGAAGCAAATACGACTCTGCCAACAACACATGGAGCAATGTGACCGAATCAAACACTGACCGCTACAATGCTACCCGTGTGGCACGCATGAAGACCATACACGAACATATCAGGTCCATCCGCCCCGACGCTTACTTCATCAACGAAAATCTCGCCGGAGCTCAGGAAGAGAACGAAATGGCTGCCGACGGTGAAATCAACTGGGCAAACGTTAACGAATCTGCCTGCCAGTTTGCTATGGGTTACAGCGACAACTCATCGCTCGACCGCTTCTACGCCCCTAAGGACGACAACCGCACATGGGGTTCCACTGTCAGCTATGCCGAGAGCCACGACGAACAGCGAGTGGCGTACAAAGTGGCTCAGTATGGAGCCGCCGGTATCAAGGGGAACATGCTCAACACCACACGCCGCCTCGGCTCGCTTGCTGCGCAGATGATTCTCACCCCGGGTGCCCACATGATATGGCAGTTCGAAGAACTCGCCGACGACCAGAACGCAAAAATCGGCACAACCAATAATAACAACACCGACCCGAAAGCTGTGAGATGGACCACCTATCTTAACGACAGCTACCGAATGGGTCTCTACAACACATACGCCCGGCTCAACGAAATACGCACATCCAACCCCGAACTTTTCCGTGAAGGTGTTGCCACAGCAGTCAGCCTCTCTGGATGGTCAGCCGGTCGCACCATCGCCCTCTCGGACGGCAGCCGGGAGCTATATCTCATAGTAAATCCTGCCACAACTGATGTAACAGTGGCATTCCCGAAAAATCCCAAGACCAATGCGACCGCCAACCTCGCGGACTCAAAATATTCGCTCCTGGCTGCAAGCGACGGAATCACCCCTTCGATTGCATCCGGCGGTGTGAAACTGCCTGCCGGAGCCTTCGCCGTCTACGGGGCATCAGTCCAATCGGGCATAGATGATATAACTGCCGATGAAAACGGCACACAGCCTGAGATTGTGGTGGACGGAGGACGAATCCGGGTGCTCACACCTTACACCACGCTCTCCATCCACTCCGTCAGCGGCATCAGCCTCCCGGCAGAGTCAGTTCTTGCCCCAGGCATCTATATTGTCACCGTCGACTCAACCCCTGTCAAAGTAGCAGTCCGATAAGAAGAATGAATCCATTCGCATTACTTGCTCTGCTATTTTGCTCTTTGCGATTTTTTTGTTAATTTTGCACGTTGATTGGAGAATTGCGTCTGTCTTTGACATGCGCAATCCGGTCACCAACACGTAAATATTAACAAATCAGATAAATATCCAGACTAAAAATGAAGATTACAAAGGATGAGATTTCTCCCGTAGACGTACGTCTGACGGTAGCGATTGACGAAAATGACTATAAAGACGATGTGACCAAGAAACTCAAGGAGATTGGTCGCACCCACGTCATTCCCGGTTTCCGCAAGGGTCATGTGCCTTTCGGCGAACTCAAGCGCCGTTTCGGCAAGCAGATGACAAGCGACGTAATCAACGATGTGGTTTACCGTGCAGTCGTTGATTACATCACTGAAAACAAACTCCCCGTGATGGGTCACCCGGTTCCCGTGGAAGTGAAGGAAGCCGTTGAGGAAGGCGAACAGGAATTCAAATATGACCTCGCACTCGTACCCCAGCTCGACATCAAGGTTGACAGCGAATCTACCTACCCCTACTACGAAATCGAAGTAACCGACGAGATGATTGACGAGCAGGACAAGAACATGCGCAAGCGTTTCGGCACCCAGAAGCCCGGCGAAGAGATGACCGAGGACGGCGTTGTCAAAGGCTCGCTCATGCAGCTCAACGAGGACGGCACCGTAAACCAGAACGAAGGTGCTATCCAGGTTACTGACGGCATCGTGTTCCCCCTCTACTTCAAGGACAAGGAAGAAGCTGCCAAGTTCAACGGCAAGAAGCCCGGCGACAAGGTAGTGTTCAACCCCTGGAAGGCAGCCGGCGGCGACGCAGGCGAACTCGCTTCAATGCTCCACATCGACAAGGCAATCGCAGCTGACGTGAAGGACAACTTCGAGATGAACATCTCTGAAATCATCGTAAACATACCTGCCGAACTCAACGAGGAATACTTCAAGATGGTATTCGGCGAGGACAAGGTACACAACGAAGAAGAGTACCGCAACGCAGTGAAGGAACTCATCGCCAACGAACTCAGCCAGAACAGCCACATTCTGTTCCGCAACCAGTTCGACAAGGCAATGGACGAGAAGTATGCCGACATGCAGCTCCCCGCAGAGACAATCAAGAAGCTCTTCTTCGCTGACGCCGAGAACCCCGACGAGGCTTACAACGCACAGGAGAAAGCCATCAAGCACGAAATCATCGAGAACAACCTGCTCAAGGCTCTCAATATCGAAGTCAACGCCGACGAAGTTCTCGAGATGGCAAAAGCTCTTACCGCCCGTCAGTTCGCTCAGTACGGCATGACCGGTCTTGACGAAGAAATCATCACCCGCTATGCCAAGGAGCAGCTGCAGAAGAACGAAGTTCGCCAGCAGATGACCCAGAACATGCTTACTTCCAAGCTCTATGACACTATCGAAAAGGCTGTGACACTCGACAAGAAGACTGTGTCACTTGACGAATTCAAGAAAATCGCTCAGGAAGCCTAATTATTACATCATATGAAAAATAAGCCCCTTTCCACCATCGGGTGGAAAGGGGCTTATTTTTTCATATTCCGTTCATCTCTGTAAGATATTTCCAGAACCTCACTGGCATGTCCTGACGCTGCTTCCTCGGATTCATCCTTTCCGCTATGGCAGTATACTTGACATACGCCCGCCACAACTGCTGATACAACATCTCGTCGGCATCCATCAGCTCAGGAGCCAGCTTACCGGTTACCATATGGGCGCCGTCGGATGTCAGCGTGATTCTGTTAAGACCCTCTCCGTCAAAATGGAAGCCGTAGTCACGGGCTCGGTCATATATGATAAACTTCTGGTCGCCGAATCTGTCCCGGAAATGGGAAATCACCATAGGCAGCACATCGAATATCGGCTCTATCATGGCAAAATATGTCCCGTCCACGGCCTTCTGAAATCTCACAAACTGCGGCAGCCTGTGAGCCTCCCAATTGACACGACGGCTCTCCTTAAGCACCGCAAGTACGGCGGGGTCGGAGAAATCCCGCTCAATAGCCGTCACCGCCACCACAGCCCTCCTGGCAAAGCGCAATGCCAATGTAGGGTAATCCTCATTATCAGTAAGGAATGCCGTAGCGAAAGCTGAAGCTGCGCTCCTTGACAGCTTTGCACGCAACTTTTTCCATACCCTCCCGGCCTTGTCCGAATCAGTCACGACATCGTGAAGCACATCATAAAACAATGGCAGAGGCGCATCCTCGGTACACAGCAAATCGGGCTCCTCCTTGCGCAGATAGGAGTCAAACACAGCCGTCAGCAGCCCGTCAAATGAACCGTCAAACCTATATATAACCATATACGCATCCTCCCAATCATCCCTATGAGAAATCAAACGACAGTTGCAAAGGATTGTCCTTCCTCCCCTTGCCTGCCACAAGAACACTCCTCACATACTCCGGCGACGAATCGGCGATGGAACGCACCGACAACTCCCCGCACGTTATGAAGTACTTTGCCCGCTTCAACGTCACCCCGATTTTCTTCAGATGCTCAGTGGTGAGGTGGCGGAACTTACGCGCATTGACAATCAGCATCGCCGACTTGACCCCGATGCCGGGCACACGCAGTATCATCTCGTAAGGAGCCTTGTTTATATCCACGGGGAAAGCCTCCGGATGCCTTAGAGCCCATCCGAGCTTCGGGTCGACTTCCAAATCGAGATTCGGATTGTCACTGTCGGCTATCTCCTCAGCCTTGAAATGATAGAACCGCATAAGCCAGTCCGCCTGGTACAGGCGGTTCTCCCTCACCAACGGAGGCTGCTTCAACACCGGCAACCGGTTATCATAACTATTGACAGCCACATACCCCGAATAGTAGACACGCCGCATGGTCGGCATACTGTACAGTGCGGATGATGTCAGCAATATGTCACGGTCAGTGTCAGCCGACGCGCCAACTATCATCTGCGTACTCTGACCGGCAGGCACAAAGTCGGGCACCTTCACCATCCGTTTCTTATCCTCGGCACACTCAAGCACACCCTGCCTTATGTAGCCCATAGGCTCATACACGCTCTTGTGGTCCTTTTCCGGCGCAAGATATTTCAATGAAGCCTCATTCGGAATTTCGATATTGACACTCATGCGGTCAGCATATCTCCCTGCCTCGTTGACAAGCTCGCGTGAAGCGCCCGGAATGCTCTTAAGGTGAATATAACCGTTGAAACGATGCACTTGGCGCAGCTCCTTGGCTATACGGGCAATACGCTCCATGGTGTAATCCGGATTACGCACCACTCCCGAACTGAGGAAAAGTCCTTCTATATAATTGCGGCGGTAGAACTCCATCGTTATATCCACCACCTCCGATACCGAAAGCGTTGCCCTCGGGACATCGTTGCTCCTACGGTTGATGCAATACGCGCAATCATACATACAATAATTCGTAAGCATGACTTTAAGCAGCGATATGCACCGCCCGTCAGCGGCAAAGCTATGGCATATACCCACCCCGCCCACGGTGTTTCCGACACCCTTGCCATCGTTGCGACGAACAGTACCGCTCGACGAGCATGACACATCATACTTCGCGGCGGCAGCCAGTATTTTCAATTTTCCAAGTGTAGCTTCAGTCATCGCATTTGTCATTTAGAGTCATTTACCCTCCCATTTCTGCCATTCACCCCTCTTATCCGGTACAAATTTAATACTTCCCATGGGCATAATCCAAGCACAGATGAGTTAAAATTCGTACCTTTGCAGTCTGAAACACATAAATACCTATGGAATTAGCACAGAAAGCCGGATTCTGGAAGGCATATAAGGAAGAATACAAGAATCTGTTTAAACTCGGATTGCCGGTCCTGGTGACACAGGTAGGCATCATAGTGGTCAATTTCGCAGACACAATGATGGTGGGAGCCTACGGCACAGAGGAGCTGGCAGCAGCAGCTTTTGTCAACAGCTTATTCATGATAGCCACCGTGATGCAGATTGGCTTCGCCTCTGGCATAACGCCACTTATCGGTGCGCTGTACAGCCGTGGAGAACATTTCGAGACCGGACGCACCCTGCGCGCCGGACTCCAAATCAACATACTCCTGTCCCTCTCGTTCACCTTTATAATGGGAGTGCTGTACTTTTTCCTCGACCATTTCGGACAACCGGAGGAACTGCTCCCTCTAATCCGGCAATATTACCTCATAATACTTGCCACTCTGTTACCGATGTCCGTGTTCAACTGCTGCCAGCAGACCGCCAACGGCACCACCGACACCGCAACCCCCATGTGGATGATACTGGGAGCCAACGTGCTCAATATATTCGGCAACTATATGCTGATTTTCGGTAACTTCGGGTTTCCGGAACTCGGACTCGCCGGCGCAGGTCTGAGCACCATGACAGCCCGTTATATCGCCATGACAGGTATATTGCTCATGCTGACCCTGGGACGCCGCTACAAACCCTACCGCAAAGGATTGCGCTCAACCGACGGCAACGGAGAGATACGGCGCAGAGTATGGGTGACATCCTATCCTGTGATGATACAGAGCGGCGTGGAATGTTTCCTTTGGTCGTTCGGCGCCATCGTGTCCGGCTGGTTCGGCAAGATACAGCTTGCGTCCTATCAGGTAGTCAATACCATAGCCCAACTCGGATTCATGACCTATATGAGCTTCGGAGTGGCGACATCAATCCGTGTGGCGAATTATACCGGACTTCGTGACACAGTAGGTGTGAGGCGTATCACCACCGCCGGGATACATCTCAACCTGCTGCTCTGCACCGCAGCCTCACTTGTATTCTATTTCAAAACCGAATGGCTCATACATGCCTTCACAAGCGATACCGCTGTCGCCTCTGCGGCGATGGCACTCGTATTGCCGCTGATTCTATACCAGTACGGCGATGCCATACAGCTCACCTATGCCAACGCCCTGCGCGGCACATCAAATGTCAAGCCCCTTCTCTGGATTTCACTTGTGAGCTACATAGTGGTGGGCATACCCTTCCTGCTCCTGCTCGCAAAATGGTGTGGACTTGAAAGCGTAGGTGTGTACTACAGTTTCTCAGGCGCGCTGCTCGTTGCCGCTATTCTGCTCCACAGAGCATTCCGGCGCACTGTGAGCGAAATGGCGGGAAAACAAAAATCCGGCATATAGTCACCTACGAGCCGGATTATCCCTTATAAATTGTACGTTCTTAAGAAACTTTTCCCTTGATTATAAAAAATCAATTAAATACCTTATTTACTATTCTTTCTTACTTTACTTTACGTTACTTATTTATACCTTGCATTTTTCTAAAAAATAATTTAACTACTACTGCGTTTTTATTTTTGCTCGGTCAGGCGCAACACGCGTGACGCGAAGTCTGTATTCTTGTGATAGTCCACCTTGTAGGTCAACGGCATCTCCAGACCGTTTGTCATAAGGAATTTGCCGGTGAAAGTCTTCCCCTCGTAAGGGAGAGGCTCATTGTCGATACGGTTAAGCTCCGTCACCTTGTAGACCTTATCGGGGTCGAGACCCGCCATGACCACACGTGGAAGCTGCTGGTTCATGAATGTTTCAATCTTCCACCAGTAGAACACCGCATCATCCTTCTCGGGAGTGACATACATCAGCGATGCTATACCCTTGCCGTCGTAAGGAGATACGAGACGGTATATGTCGCCGAACTGCACTATCGGGCGGATTTTCTTATAATCAGTGATAGCCTGACGGCATATCGCCTTATCCTCGTCGTTCATGTCCCGGGGCTGCATTTCCAGTCCGAGACGTCCGCTCATCGCCACATCCGCACGGAACTTGGTAGGGATACGGCGGAATGTCTGATGGTTGGGAGATGCTGAGATGTGCGACGCCATTGCGATGGCAGGGAAGAAATAACTGGTACCCCACTGCATGTACACTCTCTGGAGAGCATCATTATTGTCGCTCACCCAGAACTCGTCAAACCAGGGGAGGATACCCCAGTTGGCACGACCGCCACCGCTCGCACAAGCCTGTATAGTGACATCAGGGTGTGCGGCTCGTATACGGTTAAGAGTCTTTATAAGCCCGTTGTGATAGTCAATATAAAGATGGCTCTGATTATCGGCAGTAAGATACTGCGAACCATGATCCATGATGGGAGCGTTGGCATCCCACTTTATATAGTCGATTTCGGGATATTTCGTCATAAGTGTGTCCACTACCTGGAACACAATTTCCTGCACCTTGGGATTTGCCATATCAAGTACAAGCTGCGTTCCGCCACGGCCTTTGGTCACATCCCTGTTGGCAGCCTTAATCACATATTCGGGATGCTTTTCATAAAGCTCGCTCACGGTATTGGTCATTTCCGGCTCAATCCATATACCGAACTTCACACCGTTCTTACGGGCTGTCTCAAGAAGACCGTTTATGCCGTTGGGGAGCTTGCGAGTATCCACAACCCAGTCACCGAGCGAAGAATTGTCGACATCGCGGGGATACTTGTCGCCGAACCAGCCGTCATCCATCACAAAGAGCTCGCCGCCCATTGATGCGATATCCTCCATCATGCCTGCCATGACCTCCTCGTTGATGCTGAAATACACACCTTCCCAGGAGTTGAGAAGTATCTTGCGCTCCTTATCGCCTGCATGGAGACGATAGTTGCGTCCCCACCGGTGGAAGTTGCGACTCACACCCGAAAGACCTTCCGGGCTGTAAGTCAGTGCAAGTTCCGGAGTGGTGAAAGTCTCACCTTTCTTAAGATTATACGCAGAGTTCTCCTCATTGATACCGGCGAAGAAGTGATGATAGTCACTGTCGTCAGTATCGACGAAAAGCTTATAGTTTCCGGGATAGCAGAGAGCCGCACCGATGACACGACCTGTGTTTTCCTGCGCTTTGCCGTCAAGCGAAAGCATCACCTCGGCATGCGAGGTATGGCTGTTGCGCACACCGTCCTTGTTCTTTATCATCTTCACGCCGTGGGTGAGCGGACCTTCCGAGACCTTACCCTCGTTAGCCCACGAGCCATACAGCTGTGACATCCACACATTTCCGTAACGCACGGGAAGATAACCGGACATGAAACGGTTGAGCTTCACAGTCCCCTTCTCGTTATTCTTGACATCCACCCAGGTCTCGATTACATCCTCGCCCGGATAGGTCCGGTAATTGACATTCAAATCGAACGGGTACACCTTGTCACGCATCGCAACGGTGGTTACTTCAGCCCCGTCGACTGTCGCAGTCTTCACATCGATGACCTCCACATCTGTAGTCATGTTTCCATCGGCGTGGGTCACACTGAGGGCAGCCTCGCTCTGAGGGTAGATACCGTAGACCGGATATGCGTTGCGGTTAATGGCGCCTGCATCCTTCAGATTGGCGATGTCAGTATCCGACACACGCTCCCCGTAGTGCAATATCTTAAGCGCCCCACCCTTCTCCGCATCAAGGATAAGAGCTGTGCGGGGTGTGGAGATATTTACTATTTCAGCTGTTACCGGAGTCACATCGAACAATAGCAATGCAGCCAACGGAAGAATAAACTTGCGGGGATTCATGATATTTTGCAATTTCTGCGTTATGATGGAAATAAATTATCGCTGTGTTTTAGCAGGTAGAATTTGACAGTTACAAAGATAATGATTTTCACCAATATATACAACCGGAAACGAACTATTGACAAATAATTGCTAAAATAGTACTAAATTTATTCATATTAGCGGTTTTTCACTCTTCGTAACACCACCCACAGGTTACAGAGTCATTACAAGCGGTTGTGACTATGAGCTATTTATCGTAATTTTGCAGCCGCAAATTCAAGAACTAATCATATCCGGAATTAATAAATATCATGACAAAGCGAATTTCACTTCTACTGACATTTATAATATTGTGTATCGGTGTTTCAACCGCCCAGATTATGACTCCCGTCCGCTGGTCGGCAAAATTGAACATGACTGACGACACACACGGCGAAGTACTCCTCACCGCCTCGATTGGCAACGGCTGGCACATGTACTCCCACGAAGTAGACCCCGGCATCGGTCCGCAGCCGCTGGAAGTCACATTCCCCACTCTTGACGGAATTCAGCTCGACGGAAAAATCACACCGTCAAAGCCGGCGCACAAGCAGCACGACGACATGTTTGACGCCGAGCTGTCTTGGTGGTCACAGGGCGTAACCATCACTCAGAAATTCACAGCGACAAAACCCGAATTTAAAATAGGAGTGGAGCTGGTATACTCGGCATGCAATGACGAAAACTGCATACCGCCCGCACGCTCGTCATTCACCCTCACCGGCACAGCCAAGATATCGGCACCCGCGCGCGAAGATGTCGCACCGTCAAAGAATAATGCAAACGAGCAACCTCAGGTCAAGGAGGATAAGAATAACACCCAGGAAGAAACCGCTGAGCCCTACGACGTGGTGCCAGAGACTGCTGCGGCGGACTCGTCGCTCACAGCCGTAGCGACCGACTCTATTGCACTTCCAGCCAAAAGCGGCTCCGACCTTTGGGCTCCTGTAACATTCGAGGAAGGGAGCGATGCCGACGACTTCTCAGGCACGTCCCTCTGGTACATCTTCTTCACCTGCTTCCTCGGCGGTCTCGTGGCTCTGTTCACACCTTGCGTGTGGCCCATGATACCGATGACCGTCAGCTTCTTCCTCAAAAAAGGGAAGGACCGCAGCCAGTCCATAGCCGACGCAAGCATCTACGGCATATCCATAATAGTAATATATGTGGCGCTCGGTCTGCTCATCACCGGACTCTTCGGCGCAAGCTCGCTCAACGCACTCTCCACATCCGCCACCTGCAACATCATCTTCTTCCTTCTGCTTGTAGTATTCGCCATCTCATTCTTCGGGGCATTTGACATCAAGCTTCCAGCATCATGGTCAAACAAGATGGATGCCACCGCCGAGCGTACCACCGGTCTGCTCTCGATATTCTTCATGGCATTCACCCTCACTCTCGTCTCCTTCTCATGCACAGGTCCCATCATAGGCACACTGCTGGTGGAGGCTGCATCGATGGGCAACCTCTGGGGACCCGCCATCGGGATGCTCGGATTCTCCACTGCGCTCGCTCTCCCCTTTATGTTGTTCGCCATGTTCCCCACCATGCTCCAGGCCGCTCCCCGCTCCGGAGGCTGGATGAACACGCTGAAAGTTGTGCTCGGATTCGTGGAACTTGCTCTGTCACTGAAATTCCTCTCCGTTGCCGACCTCGCTTACGGCTGGCACATACTTGACAGAGAGGCATTCCTCGCCATCTGGATTGTGATATTCCTGCTCCTCGGTCTATACCTCCTCGGCAAATTCAACTTCTCCCATTATGGTCCCGCCGACAGCAGCGTGGGGGTGGGCAGATTCTTCCTCGCACTCGCATCTCTGTCGTTCACCATATATCTTATCCCGGGCTTGTGGGGCGCACCCCTCAAAGGTGTGAGCGCATTCGTTCCACCGCTGTTCACACAGGATTTCAATCTCTACGGCGACGGATTCAAGGAATATCACGATTATGAGGAAGGCATGAAAGCCGCACGCGAAGCAGGCAAGCCTGTGCTTATCGACTTCTCCGGATTCGGCTGCGTGAACTGCCGAAAGATGGAAGGCGCAGTCCTCGACGAGTCAAACGTAAAGGCTATGATTGAGGATAATTTCGTAGTAATCAAACTCATGGTGGACGAGAAAACCGAACTTCCCGAGCCTATGATTGTTAATGAGTACGGGAAGGAGGTGACCCTCAGGACTTACGGTGACCGCTGGAGCTACCTGCAGCGTTACAAGTTCAATGCCAATGCCCAGCCGTACTATGTAATTCTCAACGACGAAGGCGAGCTGCTGTCAGGACCGTTCTCCTACGATGAGAACATACCCCGTTTCTCTAAATTCCTCGAAAAGGGGATAAAAAAGTACAAATAACCACTCTGAATGAGCAAAACGACTGTCAAAAAAGCCATTGCCGACTTTGATGCGGCACAACTCCGGGAACTGCTGCTCGATGTATACGCCAAGAGCAAGGAAGCCAAGGAGATACTTGACTTTTTTGCCAATCCGGACATCAATGCCAAAATAGAGGAGTATAAAAAGCCTCTCGCAAAGGAAATAAACAGATTCGTCCGCCGGGCTCACCGTCCGCGCATACCTAAAATACGTGCGATACTGAAGAAATTCTCCATTATCGAACCCGGCGACGAAGCAATAGCGGAACTGATGGTCTACACCATCACCGAAATTTGCACAGTGGCATCCGACGAGTGGTTCAAGGAATCGACCAATGAGGCTGTCAACAAGCTCTTTCTTGATACACTCAACTATCTCAAACCCCGTATGCTGCTTGACGAGTATCTGCCGCATATCAACAAGACTCTTGCCGGGATGAACGATTTCCGCTACTACAAGAACCCGCTTCGGGAGCTCCTGTCCGACACTCTTGACAGATTCAGACTCGACGCATGACAGCCACTTCAATCCTTCACCCTTAACACCCATCTACCGAAAATATATGTCAACCGAAACCGGAAACTGGTGGACAGCTCCCACCGAAAGCGAAAACGGACGCCTCGTCATGGTGACCGGACGCAAGGATATCGAGAAATTCCGCTCCAACGAGCGGTATAAAATCCGTATCGAAGTCACCTGGAAGTACACCGGCGATGCCTCAGGGATGCCCGACAAGGAGACTTCAGCTCTCATGGAGGAGGTTCAGGAGGCACTGCAAAGCGTTTTCGCCAAGGACCCGGTCGCTGTGATGACAGGTATATTCACCGGCGACGACCAGCGTGACTGGGTGTTCTACACCACAAGCACCCACATATTCGGCAAAAAGCTCAACGAGACACTCGCCCCATATCCGCTTCTGCCCCTGACAGTCTACGCCGAAAACGACCCCGAATGGGAGGAATACGACGAGATGTCGGAAGCTGAAATAGAATAGAACCAACCTGAAATGTGAGTTGTTAGAAATGTATGACACCTCACGTTTACGGAATCCGGCACAAGTTCCATAGACTCGGCAGATACACACGGTCATGGAGCAGACGACACATCCCCCGGAAGGCATTCGTGTTTATCCTCGGCACAGTGGTGGGACTGCTTGCCGGCACGGGCGCATTTCTGCTCAAAAGGATGGTCGGAGGGGTGTCATATTGGCTCACTTCACATCTTCACACCGGCTCAGGCAACTGGGCGCTGCTCGTTATCCCGACCGCCGGAATAATTCTAACCGGTATAGTGTGCCGCTATCTGCTGTATGACAATCTCTCGAACGGTGTCAAGCAGCTCATGCACGAACTTTCAAAGAAAATATACCGGCTGAGAAGCTCACGGATGGTGACATTTCTGCTCGCCAGCACCGTCACGCTCGGGTTCGGCGGTTCCGCCGGCTCCGAAGGACCTATAGCCAACACAGGCGCAGCCATAGGGAGCAATCTCGCCATGCGCTTCCGCCTCCCCCCTTACCTTGTAAAAATCATGATTGGGTGTGGAGCCGGCGCAGGCATAGCAGGCATATTCAAGGCTCCGCTCGGCGGCATACTCTTCACCCTCGAGGTCCTCGGCATGGAGATGACCACCGTGTCGGTTCTTGTGCTGACAGTCACGTCAGTCACAGCGGCAATGACGGCATTTGTCCTCTCGGGCGGCACCCTGGAGGTAGCTTTCCACCCCGCCGGAGGCTTTGATTTCAGCTTAATCCCATGGGTAAGTCTTCTTGGCGTATTCTGCGGATTCTACTCCCTGTATTACACATATTTCACCAAGAAAATTGCGCAGATGCTCCATATGCTTGCCAATCCGTGGATAAAGAACATTGTGGCGGGCTTGCTTCTGGGCACACTCATCTTCCTCTTCCCCACCTTGTACGGCGAAGGGTATTCGACCATAGGAAGTGTGATAAACGGCGACGACTCGACGCTGCTTGACGACAGCCTGTTCTTCGGAGACACCCATGGCGCATGGGAGCTAATCCTTGTGGCTGGAGGCACGCTCCTCGCCAAGTGCTTCGCCACCTCGGCTACCAACAACGGCGGAGGTGTCAGCGGTGATTTCGCCCCCACACTGTTTGCCGGATGTATGGCAGGCTATTTCTTCGCCTCGATACTCAACATCCTGTTCGGACTCAATCTCCCGGTCGCACTGTTTGCCTACTTCGGCATGGCGGGAGTAATGGCTGGAGCGATACGCGCGCCTCTCATGGCAATATTCCTTACCTGCGAAATGGGCGCTGCCTACTCATTTTTCCTGCCACTTATGATAGCAGGTGCCATCTCGTTCGGCGTGGTACGTCTGTTCACTGCCGACAGCTACTTCTCCCGGCATATCGACCGGCACAACGGGCTCATTTCCAAGATTACCGGACATTAGATACATAACGGCGGGTTCAGCGCTTGTTAATAATTGTAAATTAGCTTGAATCGGAGTGTAATTCTGACTAATTTTGTGAGAATTTTAACTATCGTTATCAAACATCTTTTTAGCAATGCTGGATTTCATTGTCTGGAACGCCGACCCCATATGGTTCCACATCGGACCAATCGCCATACGCTGGTACAGCCTCGCCTTCATGGTGGGATTCCTTGTCGGCTATGAAATAGTAGCCCGCATGTTCAAGCACGAAGGCGCACCTGAGCGATGGCTCGGAGTGCTTCTGCTATGGACCGTGGCAGGAACAATCATAGGCGCCCGCTTAGGTCATGTGTTCTTCTACGAATGGGACAAGTATTCCCAGGACCCAATCTCCATCCTCTACGTGTGGGAAGGTGGTCTCGCAAGCCACGGCGGCACCATAGGTGTGATTCTCGGAGTATTCGGCTTCTCGTTCTTCACCACCAAACGCAACCCTCTCTGGACTTTTGACCGCCTCGTGATACCCATCGCGCTTGTAGGCGGACTGATACGCCTCGGCAACCTGATGAACTCAGAGATATTCGGTCATGCCACCGATCTCCCGTGGGGTTTCATGTTCATCCGCTCCCGCGAATGGCACGAAATGTACTTCGGACAGGCATGCCATCCCACCCAGATTTACGAGGCTCTATGTTATTTCGCCCTGTTCGGACTGTTGATGTGGATGTATTGGAAAAAGAACGCTGAGGAACGTCCCGGTCTGATATTCGGAGTGTTCTTCATCATACTCTGGAGCACCCGTTTCCTAATCGAATTCATCAAGAATGACCAGGTGGCATTCGAAGCCAACATGACCCTCAACATGGGGCAATGGCTCAGCATACCGTTTATCATAATAGGCATACTGCTTGTAATCTATGCTATGTCGCACCCGCGCAAGCATCTGGAATTTCCCAACAGGTTCGCCGACGAAGAGACTCCGGCTAAAAAACGGTAGCTGATTTGAAAAAATATTCGTAAATTTGCACGATAATTCAGATAGATAACATCACCAATCATGATAGAAAAAATCAATCAGCTCAAAGCTGAAATAGAAGGACTCAGCGCAGCCACAGCCCAGGAAGTGGAAGCGCTCCGCATAAAATACCTGAGCAAAAAGGGAGAAATCTCAGCCCTCATGGCTGATTTCCGCACAGTGCCAGCCGAACAGAAACGCGAACTCGGACAGAAGCTAAACGAACTCAAGACCCTCGCGACCGACAAGCTCAACACCCTCCGTGAGGCTCTCGAATCAGCCGACAACGTAGATGCCGACCTTGACCTGACCCGCACCGCCGCGCCTCTCCCGCTCGGCAGCCGCCATCCGCTCTCACTTGTAAGAAACGAAATTATCTCCATATTCTCACGCCTCGGCTTCACCATTGCCGAAGGTCCGGAGATTGAGGACGACTGGCATGTGTTCTCGTCACTTAACTTTGCCGAGGACCATCCCGCCCGTGACATGCAGGACACATTCTTCATCCAGCGCAACCCCGACGTGCTGCTGCGCACGCACACATCGTCGGTACAGTCACGTGTGATGGAAAAGACCCAGCCGCCCATCCGAATCATCTGCCCGGGACGAGTTTACCGCAACGAGGCTATATCAGCACGCGCCCACTGCTTCTTCCATCAGGTCGAGGCTCTTTATGTGGACAAAAACGTATCGTTTGCCGACCTTCGACAGACACTTCTCTACTTCGCCCGCGAGATGTTCGGACCGGAAACCAAAATCCGTCTGCGCCCCAGCTACTTCCCGTTCACCGAACCCTCAGCCGAAATGGATATTTCCTGCAACCTCTGCGGCGGCAAGGGATGCTCATTCTGCAAGCACACCGGATGGGTGGAAATCCTCGGATGCGGCATGGTGGACCCCAACGTGCTTGAGGCTTGCAGCATAGACTCCAAGGTGTACAGCGGATTCGCGCTCGGTATGGGCGTGGAGCGCATCACCAACCTGAAATACCAGGTAAAGGACCTCCGCATGTTCTCCGAGAACGATGTCCGTTTCCTCGAGCAGTTCCAGGCAGCACACTGATAACAAGCCATGACTGTCAAGGAACGTTACCGCCGCGTGCTGGAATGGTTCGGACAGGCTATGCCTGTCGCCGAGACCGAGCTCAACTATGAAAATCCCTTCCAGCTGCTCGTCGCGGTAATCCTGTCGGCGCAGTGTACCGACAAGCGTGTCAACATGATTACTCCGGCTCTGTTTGAGGCATATCCCACCCCTCTGGCGCTTGCCGGGGCTACGGTGGACGAAATATATGCCTACATCAAGTCTTGCTCATACCCAAACAACAAAGCCAAATCACTCTCCGGCATGGCTAAAAAACTTATGGAGGAATTCGGCGGGGAAGTCCCTTCAGACATAGACTCGCTTATGAGCCTCCCCGGAGTGGGACGCAAGACAGCCAATGTGATTCTCGCCGTGGTCTACAATCAGTCAACCATGGCAGTGGACACCCACGTGTTCCGTGTGAGCGAGCGAATCGGTCTCACCACCGGCAGCAAGACACCGCTTGCCACCGAAAAAGAACTGGTGAAAAATATCCCGGCGGAAATCATCCCGAAAGCGCATCATTGGCTCATACTGCACGGACGCTATGTATGCAAAGCCCGTCGTCCCGACTGCCTCAACTGCGGGCTCACTTCAGTGTGCCGTTTCTACTCCAAGCAATAAACATCTCCCCCCGTACCGGGAACACAGACAAATGGAAGAAACATTTCTTTTCATCATCGAAGTCCTCGGCACCCTGGCATTCGGTGTCAGCGGTGTGCGACTGGCGGCTAAAAAACGCTTCGACTGGTTCGGAGCCTACACCATCGGTGTCATCACTGCCATAGGAGGCGGCACCATACGCGACGTGCTGCTTGACGCTCCGGTATTCTGGATGCAGACATGGTGGTACCTTGCCGTGACCGGGCTGTCATTTCTCACAGTCATACTGTTCACACGCGTACTCACATCCGATTCCCGCTCACTGTTCATGTTTGACGCCGTGGGGCTGACACTCTTCGTCATTACCGGAATACAGAAGAGTCTCACGTTCGGTTACCCGATGTGGGTAGCCATCATCATGGGTATGATCACAGGCTCCTTCGGCGGCATACTCCGTGATGTGCTCATCAACGAGGAACCCCTCTTCTTCCGCAAGGATATTTACGCCACAGCCTGCATAGCCGGCGGAGTGGTATATTGGATTACGGCGCTCCTCGGCGGCTCACCCATTTTCCAGCAACTGCTCTGCGCCCTCACCATTTTGTTTCTGCGCTGGGGAGCGCTACGCTACGGATGGCATCTTCCGGAGATGCGCGAGCGCACTTCTGCCAACAACTAAACCATTCCGACTGATACTCATGGATGTCAAGCAATTCATACGATACGTAATCGTAGGTGTGATGAACACACTCACCACCCTCGTGGTCATACTGCTGTGCAAATCCATGCTTGGCATCAACCCATGGGTTTCAAATGCTCTCGGCTACATAGCAGGAGTAATCAACTCATTCGTCTGGAACAAGACATGGGTGTTCCACTCCCGTTCCGGACTCAGGGGTGAGGCGGTGAGATTCCTCATCGGTTTCGGGCTCTGCTATTCCATACAGTTTGGCGTCACATGGTGTCTTAACGCCCTTATAGGTACCTGGGAGCACACCCTCCCGTGGGGATTTGTCATAAGCGGCTACGGAATCGCCACCCTAATAGGCATGGTGGTTTACACCCTCTCCAACTACCTCTACAACCGTACAATCACATTCAAATCCTGACACCTTTTTTATTTTATCGCACTATTTCAGGGATTGACGGGTTGTATCTTTGCGGTATAATTCATTATTAACCGCCTGTCACAAGGATACAAACCATCAATGCCATGATTAAAACCACGCACACCAAAGCCTGTTCCAGGAATCGCAATCTCCCTATATCCAGGAAAGCTTATGCCGGCTTCACCGCCCGCCTGCACACCACATTCATCGAGTCGGCACTCGGGACTGAAACTTCCTATGATGAAGCGTTAGCACTGCTCAACTCCTATCTCGAAGGGAATTCCGACAGCATGACAGGCGTATCCCCCGAAGTGCAGATAGCGTTCAGCATGCTACGGGCTGAAATCGACAAAGCAATCGCACGCTCCTCCGCAGCACGTCTCCGGGCATCATTACGCAAGACCGCCGGCAACAATAAAGCCAAGGCACAGACCTCGCAACCGGAAATCTCCGATAACGACATATCCCCTATCACCGAACAGACGGTCTCTACCGATGAATCAACAGCCATGGAGGAGCATTCCGCACCTTCCCCTCAGTCAGCACCCGTAAGAAGCATTCCGGTATATTACGACATCCCAATCATAATGAACCGCAGCGAACGCCGCGCTTACGAACGAGAACTGTCACGGCAACAGCGTCGCAACCGCAACCAAAACATAATATTCTAACCTTACAGCATCTCTCCACGATATCAGGGAGGTCCATCCGACATCGACCGGAAGAAAAAAAATTTACCAAAATAAAAAAGCAGCCACATTACTGCGACTGCTTTTACCGGTGGTCCTTGTAGGGCTTGAACCTACGACTCCCTGATTATGAGTCAGGTGCTCTAACCAACTGAGCTAAAGGACCTTGAGTATCATTTAGATGTCTCAATCACTGAATTCAAAAAGGGAACCAACTATTGACCTTTCAGATTTCAGTGGTGCAAAGGTAGGGAATATTTTTCAATCTACAAAAAAAAATCGTAGATTTGCACAGAAAGTTATCAACATTCTTTTAAAAATATTCCTAAAATCCACCATAACACCACTCGAACCAGACCATGACACCATCCGACCAGACCTCAGACTCACTCGTAGTCCTATGGCAAAACGAATTGCGGGCAGTCACCGTGCCGGGCAAGAAAGAAATATTGCAACGATTCTTCAAGACCGGCAAAGGCGAATATGGCGAAGGTGACATATTCATAGGTGTCATGGTACCCGACAACCGCAAAGTGGCACAACTCTTCTGGGATGCCCCCTACGGAATCATAACGGAAATGCTCCATTCCCCCATCCACGAGTTCAGGCTTTCCGGTTTTCTCGCTTTGGTACGCCGGTTCGAGAAAAACCGCAAAGCTCCGCAGATTCAGGAAGAAATAGTGAGTTTCTATATCAAGAACGCAAGATGCGCCAACAACTGGGATTTGGTGGATCTCTCCGCCCCCAAGATTCTTGGCGAACACCTCGCCAAGACGGGAGAGTTCGAGATACTTTACAGTCTCATGGAATCGGAATGCCTGTGGGAACAGCGTATAGCTATGGTCAGCACATTAGGTTTGCTATGCCACGGCATATCCGAGCCGACCATACGCATAGCCACACACTTCCTTGGTCATCCACATGATCTCATGCGCAAAGCCACGGGCTGGATGCTGCGCGAAATGGGCAAACGTGTCAGCGAACAGCTGCTGTGCGAATTTCTCGACCGCCATGCCGCCGTGATGCCCCGAACAATGCTACGCTACTCCATCGAGCGTCTGCCGGCATCCGCGCGCCGCCATTACATGACTCTCCGGTAGGCTGGGACCCATGCCTTGACATCCACAGGGGTCTCAAGCCCATTCACAGGCACTATTGTGTCGACATCACTGAATATCACCACCACTTTATTGTTACTCTCAGTATCCGTCTTGGTGACAACGAGCACACTGCCATCCTCTGTGGGATGGTAAGAATAGAACTCCGAAGTGCCGCGCCACATTGCCGGATTCTCGGAGCGGAATGCCATTATGTCCGATATGTAATCCTTAAGTTCCTGTTCGTGAGAATTGCGCGCCTCAAGGTGACCGGTGGTACGGGCTATGTTATCCTTCTGCGCTCCGATACTGTTACGGCTCATATCGGCATACTCGTCACCGTAGTATAAAGTGATTGGTCCTGAATAAGCCGCCAAAATGGCATTGCGGGTCATCAATTTCTGATAGAAGTATGGGTCAGCCGGGTCAAAGTGGTCAGCCACACGGTATCCGTCGTGATTGGACAGAAACAGATTGGGCATCACGGAGTCATTGAGATAGCCGCGCGAAGTCGGGGGCGAGAGCACAGTGATCACATCAGCCCAACCGTTCTCCAATCCCTCGGAACCGAGTTCCTGCATGGCTCCGCTGATGATTTCCTTGCCGTCAAAGTCAAATGCGCTCATCAGACCACCGTCACGGTATACGCCCTTGTTTATGACATCGGCGGTTCCCCAGTCCTCTCCAACCATATAGCCGAGAGTTCCCCACTGTTCGCCACGCTCACGGCGCGCGGCAGTCAGCGAGTCGACAGCAGCGGTAATCTCGGTCCAATAATTGTGACCACCCTGAGTAGCCTGATATGCCTGGTCAAGACGCCATCCGTCCACTCCATACTTGTCCATCCAGTAAGTGGCAAGTTCCTTTATATACGGCAACGAGCCCGGATAAGCCACATTACCCGTGCCACCTGATTCACCACGGTCACTGTACACCTTTGCCGTATCAAGCCGATTGCCTGCCGGCGAAGGCTTTGTAACGCCGCCGTGATGACCGAACACACCGTCAAGTATCACATATAGACCACGGTTGTGAGCCTCGTCGACCAGTTCACGGAAGTCCGCCTCGGTGCCGAAGTGTGGGTCAATGGTAAAATAATCGTTTGTAAAATAGCCGGTAGCCTGAAGCTTCTCACCTCCCGATGCGGAAGAACTGTCAAATATCGGTGTCAGCCAGATAGCGTTGACCCCGAGGCTCTTTATATGGTCAAGAGCATTGATTATGCCCCGCAGGTTACCATTCTTGATAGCATCGTCCGGACCCCACATAGCTGTATAGCCGGGTGCTCCGGATGGATCATGCTGAAACGATGCCACCATAATCTGATATATGGCAAGCTGCCTTGGGTCAGCAGCGGGTGTTGATGCCGCCACACGACCGAACAATGATGCTATAAAAGCAAAAATCATGATTCTTATCTTCATACTTATTTCTGTTTTTATGATATAATCTCTTTGGCAAATTTAACACTATTATCACTCAAACCCACCACTATTTGTCCTATTTTAGTCTTAATATAGTTAATTTACGTTAACAGAATTCTATGTAACTTCATTGTATTATCATTGTAACACAATTGTAACTTACGCATTTTACCTTTGCAGTACGAAACAAACAAACCTTCATTCGTAAGGTTACAAGATATAGAAATCAATACCTAAACACGAAAATTTACGGTTGCAAAATAGTTTTTAGTAGACAAAACCAAAATTTATCACATTTCGAAAAGGCTGTCGAACGACAGCCTTTTCTGCTTTTCATATATATAGCCTATTCCGGCACCTCCACCGGGACAACACAGCCGGAGTTTTGGGTAAGCGATGAGATTACCTGCTACCGTCGGGGGTTGGATCGACTATCACCACCGTGCCGTCAAGATGTCCGAACAGACGCGACAATGTCTCGACCGCAGATTTGCGCGCCCGCCTGACATATCCTTTATTATAAACGGTATCCCTGTAGCGGGACTTCATGCGCTGTTTGAGCAGATTCTCCTCAGCGGTGGTCAGCTCGCCACGTCCGAACAAAGAATCGTCCCACGCATCAAACACCCGATAAGCCCCCGGCTCGGTTGACTCATATATATCCACGCTCTCGGGAGGGAGATATACCACCAGAGTGTCACCGGATTGCTTATACTTAAGCTGTTCGAGGTCAAACCTCACATATCCCGTAAGCTTCCCTTTGGCAAAAATCCACTTGCCGTTGACGGAATCACGCACAGGCACATCATCATTAATCTCAAGAGCGCAGAGCTTCACCATACCCTTGATATCCTCGACGGTGGCAGGAATGGTATCTGCCGAAGTATGCCGGCTCTCAGCCCACCGGTATGCGGCACCGGCAACAACCGCAAGTAACACGACCAATACTAATACTTTCTTCATAGTCCCGTCCCCCTATTAATTCCTGAATGTGATTTCACTCTCATACCCCCTGTTCTTAAGGAGTATGGTAAAAAACTCACGGGCTTTGGTCCGTGCCTCGTCTTCAAGACGCGACTTAAGGGCACTGTTGCCCTCCACCTCGGCTTTCAGCGCCCGGTTCATAACCTCCTTGACACGGGCGCGCTCCTGCGGAGTGATGGACGAACGCAGTCCCGTGACACGCAGATGTTCCTCACGGATATCCACATCCCGCCCGAGGAAACGTGTACGGACAGGAGGGAGTGTCAGTCTCACAAACCTGCGGTCCTCATCCACCACCACATCCTCGTCACGCAGCTCGCCAAGCTCCACATAAGCCTGGAGATATGTATTATAGGAATATACGCCTATCCGTTTTCCGGCCTTGAAATTATTGACAATAGCGCCTATGCTCTGTGACAGTCCTCGAGCTTTGTCCCAGGTCATATCATCAATAGTGCCGACCTTGTTGAGAGTCATCTCCGCAAGCGTCAGAGTCTTCACATCCTTCAGCTCGGAGTAGACCTGCATGGAGTCATCCTTCCGGGCACACCCCGAAACCAGAACAGCGGCAAGCAACGCCACGGCATAACAGTTTCTTGTTTTCATGATTCTACCAACTGAGTTTCTTGGAGGCTAAAAAAACACCTACGGTCAAATAGCCCCCTTTATATAACTTTCCGTCATATTTACCCTGCAAAAATAGTGCCGGTTTGCCGTAAAGTCAAGTTAAGCCACGTTAATAAAACCAAGAAAACCCAAACCCGGTCTTACCACCCGGTATTCTGCACCAGATTGGGATTACGGTCCAGTTCGACGAGCGGTATCGGCCAGACTTCATGGCGCGGCTGATATGCACGGGTATACATCAGGTCGCCAAATATGTCAGTAGCATTCTCTACCGACTGCTCCAGCATCCCCCAGCGGCGCAAATCCCAGTATCGCTGCCCCTCGCCCGCAAGCTCGCAAGCTCTTTCATGCCTGATTCTCTCTGCCATATCCTCCTTACCTGCCACAGCAAGCCACGCAGCCCCCGAGTCAAGTCCCGGCATCCCTACCCTGGCACGGATTTTGTTGACCTCGACAATCGCCTTGTCAGTCTGCCCTAACTCATTGTAAGCTTCCGCAAGCATCAGTATCACATCTCCGAGACGTATTAGCGGAAACTCATAGGGTGTACGGTTGTACTCCCCCCAGTAACCGTCAAGATTTCCGGTTGGAATCCACTTGCGCCAGAAATATGAGTTCCAGCCTTCGGAATTGCGAATGAAAGCCATCGCCTCCATAGGCGCACCGCCTTGCGTCGGGTCAGCGAGTACAAACTGCTTATCCATCGGATTGGAACCCGCATCCGTACCAAGGTAATGGGAATAAGGTGTTATGACGTTCAGACACAGACGCGGGTCACGCAATCTGTAAGCATCCATCACCTTAGTGGTGTCACACTCCAGTGTGCTTGTCACCTTAGTGCTACCCTGGTCAATCGCCACACACATATATTTGCGTCTTGTCTGTGAGTCACCGGCATTGAATCCGGGAAAAACTTCATCCCAGTCAAACGTGGTGCCGTCAAGATTCTCGTACATATCCACGAGTTTAACAGAAGGCACAATGCAGTTGCCGGCTATGAGACGCATCGTGGACTTGTTGCCGAAATATGACACAATGTCAAGCGCCTGCCCCGACACATTGCCGTCAATAGACTGGATTGAGAATATCATCTCCGGGCTATGCTTGCCGTTGTAGAGCCTGA
Organism: uncultured Duncaniella sp.; assembly: GCA_958352885.1. Classification (GTDB taxonomy): domain Bacteria; phylum Bacteroidota; class Bacteroidia; order Bacteroidales; family Muribaculaceae; genus Duncaniella. The sequence goes on along the minus strand of CATWQI010000002.1, from coordinate 332,869 downwards.
ACAACTCATTGTAGTCAGGATGCAGCGAATAGCCGTAATCATTCCCCTTGTCATACACAATCTCTTCGAAATCAGCGGCTGCCTCGCTCCATCGACTGTCAAACAGATAGACCTTACCTCTAAGCGCATACGCCGCCCCTTTGGTGGCACGCCCCAGATCGGCATCATCCCACCTGACCGGGAGTTTATCAATAGCGTCAGTCAAATCCTCAAGTATATGCCCGCGGAGCTCCTCGGCTGTGCAGCGGGGAGCATCAAGGCTGGCAAACTCCTCATTTATGTCACACGACTCATCGTAGTACGGGACACCGCCCCAGCAGTTGAGCATCCGGAAATAAGCCATGGCACGGAGAAACTTCGCCTCACCAGTAACCCGGTCGATAGTCTCGCCGCTGATAGGCATGTCAGCGACATTGCGTATCACAGTGTTTGCCCGGTGCACCAGCTCATAAAGATACTGCCAATGGTTCTGCACCCCGCTGCTGCTTGAGGCAAACGAAGTGCCGCGGGATATATCCGACCAAGGCGTTGTACCGTCAGCCAAATCACTGCACATGTCAAACGTGAACTCCATGCCGAAACACCACGGCGCCCTCATGGCGTCATACATTCCCACAGCAGCCTGACGGGCGTGCTCCTCCGTCTGCCAGAAAGTGGTGCCCGACATCTGGTCGGCAGGTGTGTAATCAAGACTTTCGCAGCCCATGAGCGCAATGCTCGCAGCTGCCAATGCGTATATATATCTTAGTTTCATGATTTTTCAGAATGTTATATTAAGCCCTACAGAATACTGGCGAACCGAGGGATACCCCACATCAGCGCCGGTCTCCGGGTCGAATCCGGGAAAGTCAGTTATGGTGAAAAGATTGTCGATGCTGGCATAGACCTTCAGATTCTCGATGTAAAATTTCCTTGTCACATCCCTCGGCACGGTGTAGCCGAGCTGTATGTTCTTACATCTCAGATAGGCGGCATTGTGCACGAAAGCGTCACTCGCAATATTGTTCTTGCCGTTGGACGAGTTGCGCAGTATCGGATACTTTGAGTTATACGGATTTTCAGGTGTCCAGGCATTGTCGGTTATATCCTTGTTGAGCGATTGCCCCATCACGGTCACAAATCTGAACGCCTGGTTGTTATAGTACACCTGATGGTTACCGACACCTTGGAAGAGCATGCTGAAATCAAGTCCTTTCCAGTTCAGCCCCAGATTTGCGCCATAGGTGAATCTCGGAAGGGAACCATAGCCTATCTCCACCCTGTCATTCGCATCAAGCACACCGTCGCCGTTGGCATCGGCATACAGGAAGTCGCCGAGTTCGGGACGCTGGTAGGTAGCGAAATAATCCGGATTCCTGTCGACGAGCGACTGCACATAGGCAAGGTCTGCCTCGTCACGCACTATCCTGTCGACAGTTATGACATAAAGCTGGTTGATCGGCTTTCCCTCCTGTGTCTTGTACACACCGCTGATTGACGAAACATCTCCCTGGAACTTAGTCACCTTGTTTGTGACAAAACCCATGTTGAAACCCACATTGTACGACACATTCCCAATCCTGTCATTCCAGTTTATATCAAACTCGAATCCCTTGTTGTTCACCTCTCCGGCATTCTGATTGGGGACAATGCTTGTGCCATGTTCAAGCGGGGCAGGCAGTGAGATGAGAATCCCCTTGGTATTCTTGTCATACACATCGAGCGAACCGCTGAGACGGCTGTTAAACAGCGAATAATCTATGCCCACGTTCGCCATATAGGTCTTTTCCCATGACAATTCGGCGTTGGAAAGCACAGTCTGGGCAAAACCGCCCGCTATGTTGCCGTTAAGGATATAGGAAGCTGTGGCAAACAGAGTCTGGTACATATAGTAGCTTGTCGTAGCATTATTGCCGAGCGAACCGTATGAAAGCCTCAGCTTCAGATTGTCGAGCCACGACGAACAGCCCCGCATGAATTGTTCCTGCGATATGCGCCATCCGGCAGATACCGAAGGGAAATAGCCCCAGCGGTGTCCGGGAGCGAACTTCGACGACCCGTCGGCTCGCAGGTTTGCCTCAAGAAGATATCTGTCGTCCCAGTTAAGATTGACTCTGCCGAAGTAAGAGCGCATGGACCATTCGGTGTAGTTACCGTCAATCGGTCCGTTGGTCGTTGCGGCTCCAATCGAGGTCAGGGAGTCGTCAATCAGGTCATAACGCACAAAGTACTCATTCTCATCCTTGTCATATTCCTGGCTCGCGCCGGCAAACACCGACGCCTCGAGTTTCGAGACATTGAACTTGTAGGAAGCTGTCACCTCGGAGGAACGGAATGTATTGGCATAATTGTAACGGCGTATATACGTCCTCACCACCCCTTCGCGAATCAGCACCGGTCCCTCGGCGGTGAAACGGTACAAATCCCTGTCGGTGAGATGCTGCTCCACACGTCTGTCCCAATAGTTATAAGTGTATGACCCCTGGATTGTAAGACCTTTGAGCGGCTGCAGACGCGCATACACCTTTGCCACCATGCGGCGGGTCTTGGTAGGAAATTCATTCTTATAGAACCATTGGCGACGGTAAGGGTTGAAGTTGCTCACATTTTCCTCTTCCGGGTTCTGTATGCCACCGTAAAGCCCTGTCGCCGGGTCATAGAGAGTCATACCGGGGACAGTGTTGAACGCACCCGAACCGAAAATCACGTCACCGCCGGCAGCCGCATTCTCCGACGACGGATTGTTGGTATCTATATACCCGAACAGGTTGGTCCCTAAGGTAATCCAGGGCTTGACCGTCACATCAAGATTGGTACGCAGCTGGTAACGCTCATAGTCAGTGTAATATATCATACCGGGATTATCGACATAGCCAAGCGAGATGTTGTAACGCGCACGCTTTCCTCCGCCGGTCACAGAGAGATTATGATTCTGCACCACCGACGGGTTGCGGTATATATGGTCCTGCCAGTCCGTGTTGGGATAGATGGTCGGATTCCGTCCGGCATCGTTGCGCCACTCATCAATCTTACCCTGCGAGAAGCGCGGAGCCTGTCCGTTGACCACCAGACCGGCATTCTGGATTTCCATAAAGTCGGCATAATCGGTCACGAGATTCATCCTTTTGGCAACGGTCTCAAACGACACATTTCCACTGTATGTCAGCCTCGGGGCAGCTTCCACACCACCCTTTGTTGTAATAAGAATCACACCGTTGGCAGCGCGCGAGCCGTATATCGCAGACGAAGCCGCATCCTTAAGCACCGATATGCTCTCGATATCCTGCGGATTTATATCGCTGATTGCCACACCGGTCATACCATCGACCACCACCAGCGGAGCTGCATTGTTGAGCGTGCCGAGACCTCTCACCGTAATGCTCTGTGACTCATATCCGGGTGTGTTGCCGCCACTGTTTGTCACAGTCAGACCGGAGGCAAGACCTGCCAAAGCGTTGGTGGCGTTTGTTATCGGACGGTCGGACAGCGACGATGCGCTTATAGTAGACACCGAACCTGTCAAATCGACCTTGCGCTGTGTGGCATAGCCTACCACGACCACCTCGTCAAGTTCCGACACATTGCTGTGAAGCACTATGCGGTACGATGTCTTTCCGCTGGTCTGTTTGATGTCCTGCGACTCCATTCCCACATACGAGACCTGCAGAATGTCGTCAGGCATCACACCCGAAAGTGTGAAATTACCGTCCAAGTCAGTCACTGCCGCGACTGAAGGGCGGTCCTTGACCTTGATGGTAGCGCCGATGATAGGGTCACCGGTCTCTTCAGTAACTACTCCTGTGATTTTTTGCCCTGTTGCCTCTCCGGCAACTGATGCCTCCTGAGCCATGAGCTTACTTCCCGATATCGGCGCCAGCAGGCATAAAACAGCGATGAATGATGTATAAAATCTCATTAAATTTGGTCAATTTTCGTTATCAGCCGTAAAAGTACAGTTCTTCCCAATAACTGAAAAACGTCTGTCAATAGACAACCGAATCTGATAATGAAAAAAATGCGAAGAACTGCAAACAGGAAATTCAGTTCTTCGCATATCACAACTTTACATGTCTGTTTTCCATTGTGTGCTTTTCGTCAGTCTATCTGGACCACCAGATAATTGGAGAGACTCCAGAACTCCTCTTTGTCGAGGATATTAAGTGCTTTTTGATTATTGGAGTCCACTATTATTTCAAATGATTTTTCAGGGTGGTTTGTTAGTATTTTAGCTTTATCTGAGTTTAAAGGCAACGTGGCAAGATTTCGTTTATCGCTTACGACAAAGAAGTTTCGGTCAAAATCCCTCTTCATCAGTTTGGATTTTCTGAGAAACCCGGTTTCAAGTATATTGTGAGCTTTGAGTTCCGACTTTTTCGCCACCACATAGTAGCATGCGTTGAGTTCGGTCTCAAATTCGTTAGCGGCAGTCTCGGCAGCCACTTTCTCGCCGGTCACGGCAATCACAGTGTTGCTAAGAGAGTCCACGGTGTCGTTCAGCGAACCGATATGCTCGTTGGCAGCCATGAGCTGAAGACGCATGCTGTCCATCTCAATGCCCTGATGTTCTATCTGTCTGTGCAGCGCACTTATAGCCCCTTGGAGAGCCTCGCTGTAAAGCGCCGAGTTCTGCAGTCGTCCCTCCAGCTCGTCAAGTCGTGCACGGCGCTGCTGAAGCGTCTTTTTGATGGCAGCCATGTCAGCAAGTATCTGGGCTCTCTGGCGCGGATTTCCTGCTGTCTCCGCATTGGATACAGTCAGGATATTCTCAAGGCGTCTTATTTTCTCCATATCGTCCGAAATCAGCCGCACCAGCTCCATAAGCTGGTCCCGCTCCTCCACCGCAGTGGCAAGCTCCTGTTTGGATACCTCCAAGAGGGTCTGCCGCTCCGTATCCTTCTTGGTATTATCTTCGCAGGAAGAAAGGAACGATATGGCGACTGCTATAAGCACGATTGCAAACTGTCTCATTGACAATGATGATGAATTTCTTAGCAAAAATAAATAATAACTACAATTTTTCACAATGATTGTAAATAGAATACATAAATCTGTAAATTAACACACGTCCGCATCACTTGCAGAGATTGCAAAGTTAACTTAATTTTGTAATATGAAATCAATCGAATCCAAAACTTCCCGATTTTTGGATATTATCTTCTGCGTGGCATTTATGCCGTTGCTCATATTATTGGGTCCGGCACATCATTGGATGAAGGAATGGCCAGTGTTCTTTGCCATCGAATGCGTGTACCTGTACGGGTGCTATTTCGCAATAAGATATGTCCGAGTCCCGCTTCTGTTCATCAACCGCCAGTATTCGCGGATTGCAGTGCTCGCACTTATACTCACGGCATGCAACTGCGCCCTGACCTTCTACCCCCACCCTGAGATGGATTTTGTGATACCCTCCATGAGCGAATACCAGACAAGCGTGAGGAATTACAGCGTGTCATTAAGCCTCTGGCTGATGTTCTTCGCCGTGATGTGCTACTCCATCACCATATCATTCATCACCGAGCTATACCACCAGATGCTGCTGCGCAAGGATGTCGAGAACCAGCGCAACAAAGCCGAGCTGGCGATTTTCAAAGCGCAGATAAGCCCGCATTTTCTGTTTAACACCCTCAACTCGCTTTACAGCCTCGTGATAGGGACTTCGACCAAAGCGGAAAACGCCTTCATAAAGTTTACCGAGCTGCTCAAGTATACCTATGTAACAATCGAAAACGAATCGGTTCCCCTCAGGGATGAAATATCTTACATACAGAATTACATCGACCTCCAGGGGATAAGGCTTAACGAACACACCAGGATAGAATGGCACCATGATGTGGACGACGACGGGAAACATGTCCCTCCGATGATATTTCTCACCTTCGTGGAAAATGCCTTCAAATACGGCGCATCCACCAGCCGTGACTGCACAGTGTCCATAAGCCTGACACTCAGAGACGGGCTCCTCGAATTCCGCACCCGGAACACCATTATGAAGCATTCCGACAAATTCCGCACGGAAGTGCCGGTAGGCATCAGCAATTGCCGCGGTCGTCTTGACGGACTCTTCCCCGGAAAATACTCGCTTAACACCGAGGAAAGCGACGGCACCTTCAACCTCAACCTGAAAATCCGACTAAACTGACATGAACAAGACCATAAGATGTGTCGCCATTGATGACGAGCCCCTGGCTCTGGATGTCATAGCAAAGTTCTGCGAGAGAATAGGCAATGTGGAGCTTTCCACATTCTCCGACCCTACCGAGGGACTGGAATTCATCAAACGCACCCGCCCGGACATAGCCTTTCTGGATATTGAGATGGAAAATGTCAACGGGCTCACCATAGCATCGCAACTGCCAACGGGCACATGCTTCATATTCACCACAGCATATCTCAATTACGCCCTCGAGGGTTTCAATCTCGACGCTGTGGATTATCTGCACAAGCCATTCCCATACGCCCGCTTCGAGACAGCCTTTCAGAAAGCTATCCGCCGTGTGGAGTACAACCGCACTTCAACCGCCGGGCAACCTCGCTCCATCACCGTAAAGCAGGAGTACAGCAACGTGACCATCCCGCTCGACGACATACTTTACATCGAGGCGATGGAGGGATACTCAAAAATTTTCCGCCAGTCAGGCAAATGCGTCATATCGCGCGTAATCCTCAAAAACATCTGTGCGCTGCTCCCTGAAAAGGACTTCCTCAGAATCCACCGCTCATACGTGGTGCCGGTGTCAAAAATCAAGACCTACACACGCCAGGAGCTCACTCTGTCCTCAGGCATATCGCTACCTATCGGACGCCAGTACAGCTCGGATGTCATCGCCGTCCTGAAATCCTGACAAAACATCGGCTGTCATCGCTGATGGCACTGACAGCCGAACAGGAAATCATCACTTGCCGAAATTGCGTGAAGCAAAGGGGAGCGACTCGTAGAGCGCAGTGCGCCAGTATTCCGAAGTATGCCCTCCGTCACGCACACGCAGCTGACACGGCACACCCTTGGCACGCATCTGTTTATAGAAATCGAGATTGTAGTCAAGCAGGAAATCGTCGTCGCCACAATCCACATACCACGCCACGCTTTTCAGAGCATCCACAGTCTGCTCGTCAGCATCTCTGACGTAACCGACACAACTCTTATCCTTGACAGCCTTGGTGAGCAACGCCACTTTGCTGTCCGGAGCGGATTCAATCCGATTGCCGGCATCTATATCCATCAGCGCACTCATGGCGTAAGCGGAGCTGAACATGTCGGGATGACGCTGCGCATACGATGTAGCGCCTCCACCACCCATCGAAAGACCGGATATTGCCCGGTATTCTTTCCCTTTCTTCACCCTGTATGCCGACTCTATGTAAGGGATAAACTCATCGTAGAAAAATTTCTCATATTCCCATCCGGGCATATCGAAATATCCGTTCCACTCCACCGCAGGGTCACCTCCGGCATTAGGGCTGACAATAATCATGGGCTGCGCCTCGCCTGATGCCATCAACTGGTCAGCCACAGGAACCAGTCCATGCTTTTCAAACCATGACACATTCGTATCACTCATTCCATGCAACAGATACAGCACCGGATAGTTCCTGTCTGTATCCTTTTCGTAGCCGGCAGGCAGATATATGGTAAATTGCCTGTCCGCACCAAGCACCTCGCTATGTATCGTATCTGTCTCCGTAAAGCTGGAATAGGGCCATCCGTTCGACACCCGACTTTTACCGCTGGCACTTGAAAATGCAAGCCCCAGAGCCACTATAGCAATAATAATCTTTTTCATTGGTAATAAATTTTTTATTCTGTAAAGCTTTATGACACGTTACCGGCTCAATTGGTTTTCTCCATGCCGATTACATTCGCAAAAATACTACATCTCATCCAATAATTCAATATTTGCAGCTATTACATACCAAGCAAATCAGAACGAGGCAGATGTATCCGTACAATCTTTCCCGTTGCGGACAGTCTGACGCTTCTCCATATCAATAAGTATAAAGAATTTTATAGGTATAAAAAAAAGAATGACTAACGCAACCCGAAGGTTAGCTATTAGTCATTCTCCTCTCTCCTCAGCGGTATGGACGGGACTCGAACCCGCGACCCCCTGCGTGACAGGCAGGTATTCTAACCAGCTGAACTACCACACCAAGTTTTAGAGGTGCATCATGGGAAATCTCGATTTTTAAGGCACTTCTCTCAGCGCAGTCGTCGATTCCGTTTTGCGAGTGCAAAGTTAATGCCGATTTCATAACTATGCAAATATTTTCAAAAGAATTTTGAATTTTTACCCAACTTTCCGAATTATAGAACAAAGATACGGCAGTTGATGACGCATTTTATCTATAATTTTAGAAATCCGGCAACAAACTTGCGCTCATTTTTGCCTCGTGGACACCGGGATTGAGGGGCTGTCGGCTATCGAGTACAAGGAGAAGATGGCGACGGCACATGTCAAGAAGTTGAAGCAGGAGCAGGAGGAACTTGAAAACCGGAAGTCCGAACTGCTCAAAGAAAAGGCGACCAAAGAAACCGAGATTGCCGAACTTGAAGTTCTGCGTATAGAGAAGCAGAAAGCCCTCGATGCAGAGAGTGGCAGCGCACTGAAGAGCGGACTCGCCAATATCTTCGGCAAGGGTAAATATGCCCTTACTATCATTGAGAAGAAAGAGGCTGAACACGAGATTGAGCTAAAGAAGATAAGAAAGCAGCATAACGATGAACTTGTTGCCGTTCAGACTAAATACAGCGAACTCTCAAAAGCTTACCGCAATCTTGAAAGCACCTCAAATACACGGATTGAACGACTTGAATTTGAGAAAGCTGATCTTCTCGCCCGACTCAAAGCCATGCTTGAAATGCTTGAGCGAAGATTACGCGAGGCAATAACAGCCCTTATCGAATTTTCAAGATCCGTATTCAAGGAGTTTACAATGTCTCACCGAGAGAAAATAACTGAGTATCTTGCCGATGCACCCAACATTCAAGATGCAGCTCATACTCTCAAAGTCTTTGCCCGACCACACCTCGATAATCGACAGTATGATAAAGGAAGCAAGGAGCTTGATCGCCTGACCTCCAACCTCCCTTCTGTCATGAAGGAAGTGAACCGGAGGCAAAGCCGGGGATTCAGACGTTAAATGGGGATCTTGACTCATGTACAAGCAATATCAAACTCGTTATTAGCGTTGTAAATAATAGACAACTTATTAATATCTCGCAGAAAATATGTAACTTTACAGTATGGTTCCATCGTTAATGCTAATATTGGCTGCCGTAATAATACTTTCTTTTGGACTTATGATTAAAAGTCCGAATTATGGTGTGTGGCTGTATAAAGGAGCGGTTTTTATAATTATGCTAATCGTATTATTCGTAGCCATATTTTTTTACTTGGAAGGCAATTCAGATATTTCCGCACTTAACATCAACCTCCATCCGTGGAGGAATTATCTGCTTTATCCTGTCGTTGTGACCGTATTTTGCGTTGCAGTGATTTTCGCAATATCTCAGCTGCCTCTGTTGTTTGTGAGATATCACAATAAAAAGCGAATGGTGAAGTATGAAGGATTTGTTTATGCCGTGGTGTTGATAATCGAGATTATATGCCTCTCAGAAAACTGTGGCATAGGGAAATTGAACGATGCTAAATTGCAGGCAGGAAATGATGTGGTTAGGCTTATAGACGAATACAATAGAACACACGGAAAACAGTGTCAGTCCCTTTCAGAGTTAGGCTTGAAGCCTGCTATAGATTATTTTTATGAATATGAAGGCATGTGGTTTGTATTAAATGCCAACGACAAAGCTTTTGATTTGCGCTTTTGTAGTCCGCACGGTAGCAACTTGAATTACGATTTTACATATTCGAGTGATATCCATAAGTGGTGTGGAACCATAATTTGGTAAAACAGTGGAGAAGAAAAACGTATTTGAATCTTTGTTTATTAACGGAAGATTGTGGTTTTGCCTCTTATTTGTACTTTTTCTTCGTAATGTACGCATTTTCAAGGCTTAATTTTTTTGTATTCCAACTCTTTTGTGTAATTTTGTAATTGGATGAGCTATCCTCAGTCTGCGACATATCGGGAAAATAAGAAGCCTATCTTGTAGTTTGAGAATGTTGAAATTCCTAAACCTATGCGAGATATAGCCTTACATTTGAGAGTCCTGACTGTGATTTAATTATCGGTATCTACTCTAACCCATCCAATAATATAATATTGACATGACAAATTCCAATGAAATGAGCAATCAGGATGGGCTGTCGAACTCCGATAATCTTAAGTTTAAATGTTCCTTATCCAAGAAAGCTATAAAACGTAACGCTCTGATACCATGGTTTTACCTTGCTCCGTTCTTAGCTTTATCAGGATATATCTGCGCTGCTACGGGATCATGGATGTTGCTATTCGGTCTAATCACATTCTTCTGCTTGCTGTCAGCTTTTAATGTTTGGTATACAGGAAAACTGGAGGAAGGATATCTGGAAATTACTTGTGACAACGAGTTGAAATGTAAATACTTGGGATATCCAAAGGTTAGTTTCCCAATAAAAGAAATTAAATCCATTGAAGCGATATCTCTAAAAGAAGCCGAGGAAAGATATGCCAGATATCCGGTAGCATTAAATAACAAAGGCGAAGATTTGTATCCTGAAAACGGAGTCTTAATCACTTTCAACCGCTCTTGGATTAAAAGCATCTTTCCCCTATACTTTAATCCGCAGGACATTGAAGGATTCATTGCAGCCATGAGGGAAAGAATGACTGATTCACATATGAATATTTAATAATTTTATTATATAAAAAATCCGATAATCCAATCAGTAGAAATATCTTTATTGTGTTCAATCCGGAAATACCCTTGCAAGGAGAAACCCCTCGACCCGATTTCAGATGTAAACAAGAGCCTAAATTGGCTATACAGCCTATTGAGTCCCCAAAATCGCCCTATTTTACTGCGTTAACTATTGTAAATATAATAAAGTTAATTAATAGGTAGGAGTTAAGCAGAAATGCCTAATTTTGCCTATATACTTCTAACTACCTGTAATGGAGTATTTGAAGCTATTGAAAAATACATTAGATTGGATTGAAAAACAGTACATTTTTCAAGGAATTTTCATTTTATAGGGTGGATTCGGAAAATGTACCGTGCATTTAAAATTTGACCTGAAACACTAATTTTCAACGATTTTTCAGATTCAAGTGTTTCTATATCAGAAAGAATCGCTATCTTTGCACTTGTAACACAACAGCCTATGAAGTTGATTGAACTGAATCTGCAACGAATCATCGACCTTTGCCGTAAGCACAAGGTCAAGACTTTGGCTGTCTTTGGCTCTATCCTCACAGATAGATTCAACGACCAAAGCGATGTGGACTTGCTTGTCAACTTCGACACCACTGACCATGAGAAGTGGGATTACGTTACAAACTACTTCGATTTTCAGGAAGCTTTAGAAAAAATTTTTGGCAGAAAAGTTGATTTGGTGGTAGAAAAAGGGTTGAAGAACAAATACTTCATTGCCAATGTCAACCGCACAAAACAAATGATTTATGGCTGATGAATATATCCTGAAGCATCTTCAAGACGTGTTAGATGCCATCAAGTTGCTTTGTTGGCTTTCCAAACAGATTTGATTTGTTTGAACAAGACATTATGCGAAGATGTGTTGTGGAGCGCAAGACAGAAATAATGGGTGAAGCAATCAACCGCATAAAGAAGAAAGACCCTACTTTTGAGATTCCAAACGCTAAGGAAGTTATCAATACCCGCAACCGCATAATACATGGTTATGACAGCGTGGAAACGGAATTTCTGTGGGGATTGGTAGTCCGTCATATTCCTGAGCTCAAAAAGGAGATTGAGCGAATCATTGCTGAATACGAAGAACAATACAATCGTGAAAACTACACGGATTCCGATTGTAAGTAACCTATCCTATACAGCATACTATATTGAATTGAGAGAACGAAACATTTATTAACAATTACAGTGTGCGTAAACCGAGGTGTAAACCGCATGGCAAGAACATTCAAATACGAGCGAATCAAGTAACTCGACTGATTTATAAAGCGCCATAGCTCAGTTGGTTGCTTCCAAAAGTGAGCGAAGCAAACTTTCGGAAGCCGAAGAAGAACAAGGGGCTGAAAATCCTTGTGCCTCGGTTCGATTCCTGGTGCGCCACCCGTAAAAGTCGCCAAGCAGCTTAAATTTAACAATTTGGAGATTATTCTTTCACTCTAATTTTGCCGAGTTCACTATAAAGTTGCCTATAAGAGAGGCGCTTGGGAGCAGTGCCCATCGGGACTTGCGTCATTTTGCTTTGGTCAACACTGAGACAGCAAACGGAAAGAGATAAAAAAAAGAATGAGTAACGTAAGCCGAAGCTTAACAATTACTCATTCTCCTCTCTCCTCAGCGGTATGGACGGGACTCGAACCCGCGACCCCCTGCGTGACAGGCAGGTATTCTAACCAGCTGAACTACCACACCAAGTTTTAGAGGCGCATCATGAAAACTTCGATTTTTCAGCGCACTGCTCTCAGTGCTATCGTTGTTTCAGTTTTGCGAGTGCAAAGTTAACGCTTATTTCAAAACCATGCAAATATTTTCAAAAGATTTTTGAGTTTCATGCCACTTTCCGAATTATAGAACAAATTTTATACGATTCTACCGACCATAATTAACAACTCCAAAACAAACAGCCGCCCATAATGGACATCCCCGGCATTCCACCTCTCTCCCGGTGCAAGATAGACACAAACAAAACTCATATCAAAAATGTTTGGGTAGGTGAGAGAAAATCAGTAATTTCGCAGAAAAATTGCAAAATAAGTAAAATCCAGATTTGACACTTATAAATAATGAGCAATATATTACTTGAAGTGCGCAATCTCCACGCCTCCGTAGAAGGGAAGGAGATACTTAAAGGTGTCGACCTCACCATACGCGAAGGAGAGGTACATGCCATCATGGGACCCAACGGTTCAGGCAAGAGTACATTCTCCGGAGTACTTGCCGGCAACCCCGCCTACACCGTTACCGAGGGAGAAGCAAAGCTCCACGGAGTGGACCTGCTCGGACTCGCTCCTGAGGACAGAAGCCATGAAGGTCTTTTCCTCTCGTTCCAGTACCCGGTGGAAATCCCCGGCGTCTCCATGGTCAACTTCATGCGAGCCGCAGTCAACGCCAAGCGCAAATACTTCAACGAAGCACCGCTCAGCGCAAGCGAATTTCTGAAAATGATGCGTCAGAAGAGGGAGATAGTCGAGCTTGACAACAAACTCGCCTCCCGCTCTGTCAACGAGGGTTTCTCAGGCGGCGAAAAGAAGCGCAACGAAATCTTCCAGATGGCAGTGCTTGAGCCGCGCCTCGCAATTCTTGACGAAACTGACTCCGGTCTTGACATCGACGCACTGCGCATAGTGGCGGGAGGCGTCAACAAACTCAAGACCGACAAGAACGCCACCATCGTAATCACCCACTACCAGCGTCTGCTCGACTACATCCGTCCGGACTTCGTACACATTCTATATAAAGGACGTATCGTAAAGACCGGCGGTCCGGAACTCGCCCTCGAACTTGAGGAAAGAGGTTACGACTGGATTAAAGAAGCTAACGATTAGCGACATGGACAACGCACTCAACCAATATATCAACCTGTACAAGGAGAACACAAAGCTCATCAACGACAATTCAGCCCCCGTGCTGAACGCACTGCGTCCCGACGCACTGCAATCGCTCGACGGAGCCCATCTCCCCACACGCCATACCGAAGGATTCGAAAAGACCTCAATAGAGGATATGTTCGCCCCGGACTACGGCGTGAACATTTCCCGGGTAAACATCCCGGTGGATGTGACAGACACATTCCGCTGCGATGTCCCCAATCTATCGACACTCTTGGGATTTGTAATCAACGACTCCTTCCACCCGGCCTCCAAGCTCGAATCCAAGTTGCCCGAAGGAGTGATTTTCACATCCCTGCGCAAAGCTGCGGCAGAGTATCCGGAACTGGTAGGGCGTTACTACGGATCGGTAGCGCCGCTCGGCGACACGTCCGTGGCTCTCAACACCCTCCTGGCACAGGACGGCGTGTTCATATATGTGCCACGCAACATCCGTATGGAGCGACCTCTCCAGCTGGTAAATATATTCTCCGCGCCAGTCCCCATGATGGCATTCCGCAGAGGACTTATCGTGCTCGAGGAAGGAGCGGAACTGCAACTGCTTGTGTGCGATCACACACAGCAGTCTGACAATGACTTCCTTGCTTCGCAGGTAGTGGAAGTGATAGCCGGCGAGCGGGCAAGATTCGAGACATGCACCATAGAGGAATCATCCGAGCGCACATCACGCTATTCCAAAATGTTCATCCGTCAGCATGCACACTCCCAGGTAATATGCAACGCCACAACACTCACATGCGGAAACACCCGTAACGAGTTTACCATAGATTTGCTTGGCGAGCGCTGCGAGACCCACCTCGCAGGTATGGCGATTGGCTCCGGAAAAATGCACATCGACAATGACTCCGCAATCAATCACCGCGCCCCACACTGCCACAGCAACCAGCTGTTCAAATATGTGCTTGACGAGGAATCGACCGGAGCATTCGAAGGGAGCATCCTTGTCACACCGCAGGCACAGTACACCGAAGCATACCAGAGCAACCGCAACATCCTTGCCTCGACCTCGGCACGCATGCACTGCAAGCCTCAGCTTGAAATCTACAACGACGAGGTAAAATGCTCGCACGGAGCCACGACCGGACAGCTCGACAACGACGCACTCTTCTATATGCGCACACGCGGCATACCCGAATCCGAAGCACGCACCATGCTCATGCAGGCGTTCATGATTGACGTAATCGAGACTGTACGCATACCCGGACTGCAGGAACGGCTGCGCCATCTGGTGGAGAGACGATTCTCCGGCACCCTCGGCGACTGCTCCGCCTGCAAAGAAAAATGTTAACTTCCCCACCCCACGTATCACCCCGCCAGTATGGATATCAATAATCCTGACATCGAAAAAATACGCGAAGAGTTCCCCATACTCAAGCGCAACATATACAAGCACCCGCTTGTATACCTCGACAACACAGCCACTTCACAGGCGCCCAACAGTGTGGTCGACGCAATAGTGAGCGGATACACACGCACAAAGGCCAATGTCCACCGTGGGGTACACACACTGTCGATGGAAGCCACCGAACTTCAGGAAAGCGCACGCATCAAGGTGAAGGATTTCATCAATGCCCCCTCGGTCGAGGAAATTATATTCACACGAGGCACCACCGAGTCCATCAATCTTGTGGCGGCATCCTACGGCGGCGCATTCCTCGGCGACGGCGACGAGATTATACTCTCGGTGATGGAACACCATTCCAACATAGTGCCCTGGCAGTTGCTTCAGCGCAAGCATGACATCAAAATCCGTGTCATCCCCATAAACGAAGCAGGGGAACTGGACATGGATACATACCGCTCGCTATTCAACGAGCACACACGCTTCGTATCGGTATGCCATGCGTCCAACGTACTCGGCACCGTAAACCCCGTCAGGGAAATAATCGCCGAGGCTCACCGTCACAATGTGCCAGTTCTGATTGACGGCGCACAGGCGGCACCGCACATCAAAATAGATGTGCAGGAATTAGATGCGGACTTCTATGCCTTCTCAGCACATAAAATGTATGGTCCGGCGGGAGTCGGAGTGCTATTCGGGAAGAAAGAACTGCTTGAAAAGATGCCTCCATACCAAGGGGGCGGAGAGATGATAGAATCGGTATCGTTCGAGAAGACCACCTTTGCCGAACTGCCGTTCAAATTCGAGGCGGGCACCCCCGACTTCGTAGGGATCGCCGCACTCAGCCACGCCATAGATTTCATGGAACGCATAGGGATAGATACCATAGCGTCCCATGAGCACAAACTACTCGAGTACACCACACGCCGCATGCTTGAGGAGGTACCGGGGATACGCATCTTCGGCACCGCACCCGGCAAATGCGCTATCATCTCCTTCCTTGTGGGCAACGAGCATCACTATGACATGGGGATGCTGCTTGACAAGCTCGGCATAGCCGTGCGCACCGGTCATCACTGCGCACAGCCGCTGATGAATCATCTGGGAATCGAAGGAACCGTGCGTGCATCATTCGCCATCTACAACACTATCGAGGAGTGCGACCTGTTTATAGCAGCACTGAAACGTGTGGCAGCAATGCTGCAATAACCCACACCCACTCAGCCAAAAGGGAACAGCAAACGGACCAATACCCATGTAAGCCGTCTGAACCGCAGGTTATGAGCGTATATCAGCTTCATACGCATTGGAGCCGACGTATTCGCCAACACTCTGTCATGCAGTCTTCCAGCCAGCTTAGCGGCACATCGTGCCATATCCGCATCACCATGCCCATGTGATTCAAGGGCATACTGCGCCGCAAGTATCATGCTCCGTGCATCTATCCAGCGCAACAGGTCGTCACGTCCGGCAGCCATGCATACCTCCCGCACACGCTCCAACGCCCCTTCCCATCGTTCAGGATGAGAGGCGAAATCAGTACCCGTAAGCGACTCTTCCTGCTGATAAGCTATGACCGACGGCGCACCTGGCACTGCGAAAACCCTGTCAGTGGCAAGCAGAAGCCTCACACCAAGCTCATAGTCATCCCAACCGGTGAGCGACTCGTCCCAACCTCCGACCTGACGCACCAGCCCGCTCCGCACCATAAACCTCGCC
Source organism: uncultured Duncaniella sp. (assembly GCA_958352885.1). GTDB lineage: Bacteria > Bacteroidota > Bacteroidia > Bacteroidales > Muribaculaceae > Duncaniella. The sequence goes on along the minus strand of CATWQI010000002.1, from coordinate 316,134 downwards.
GTGGAAAGCGACGATCGGAACAGATGGTTGAACATCGGAGTCCGGGCGGTGAAATAGTGAATCCTTTCGCTTCCGTCAAGCATGCGTGTCACAATGCTCCTGCCAAACAGGTCTCCTTCGGGATGCCTGAGGATAGCCCTGCCGAAATCCTCCAGATGGCAAGGAAGCATCACATCGTCCGAATCGAAAAAACATACAAACTCCGAATCCACTTCGGCAAGCCCCCGGTTACGTGCGGCACAGGCTCCCCGCTTCGGCTCGCACACCACCGACACATTCCGCTTACCCTCCGCCCAGCGCGCCATAATTTCCGGCGAACGGTCAGTACTACCGTTGTCCACCAGCACTACCCGAGCAGGAGCCACACTCTGGGCATCCAGAGAGCGGAGCGTCCTTTCAAGGGTCGCCTCACGGTTATAGACCGGTATCACTACACTTACGGGGAACTTCATATCCACAAAGTTACGACTTTGCGAGCAATTATCTTGCGCATGAAACAAGAAACCGCTAATTTTGTTTCCATAAGTAGAATTCAATCATCAATCCCGTTTAATCATTAAATTCATAACCCGACATGAACATAGGCGATAAAATCCCGGAAACACTGGGGCTTGACCGTGACGGCAACGAAGTAAAGGCATCGGACTTTGCCGGCAAACCGCTAATCATCTACTTCTACCCCAAGGACAACACCCCCGGCTGCACAGCAGAAGCATGCTCGATACGTGACTACAATCAAGAGCTACGGTCAATGGGCTACGAAGTAATCGGCATCAGCAAGGATTCCTCTGCCAGCCACACAAAGTTTGCCGACAAGTACACCCTCCCTTTCATCCTCCTTTCCGATACGTCCACCGAGGTCAACCAGGCATTCGGCGTATGGCAGAAGAAAAAGATGGTAGGGCGTGAATACATGGGCACGGTACGCGCCACATTTATTACAGATGCCGACCACAACATAACCCATATAATCACTAAAGTCGACACGAAAAACGCCGGCGAACAGCTCATCAAGCTTATCAAAGGCTGACCCTATACAGCATAACGGCAGCTGGGAGGGAGCAGCAATATCCGCACCGCACCCAGTACCGCCGGCGCAAGCAGATAACCGACGCGAAAAAGCAACCGACAAAAAAAACAATCGACCCGCCGAGTCAAATCCCGGCGGGTCGATTATTATTTCAGAAGAAACCTACGCAAGGAGAGAGCTCCTTGACACGCTCTTATTTCGCAGGGTTGGTGACAGGCTTGCCATTAACTGTCACATTTTCCAGCTTGACATCCGGATAAACACAGGTAAACTCATCACGGTCAGCCTCCACCTTGATGTTCTTGAGCACGATGTTCGACACCTCGTCATCCGCATTGCCGGCAATAGTGCCAAGGAAACGGCACTTCACATCCACATTTTCAATCAGGATATTGCGGACAATCCCCTTGGGCTTCTCATTCGAGCCTTCCAGGTCAAAGAACTGCTTCCACGGCTTCATGTCAATAACCGAGCCACACTTTCCGGTAACATTGCTGATAGTGATATTCTCATATATCTGATATGTGTCAGGACGCATCTTCATGCGCAGCAAAGCGCAGGTAGTCTCGAGGCGGCAGTTGCGAAGGGTGATGTTCTTGGCATGCAGGCACTCGCTACCCATGGTGAGGATACCGTGGAGGTTGGGACCGAACACACAGTCCTCCACAAGCACATTCTCCACCGAGCCATTCTCTATCGACTTATGGGCATAGACACCTTTGCCGCCTTTGATGCACACACCGTCATCGTTGCAGTCGAGATAGCAGCCGCGCACGGTCACGTTACGGCAAACGTCAAGATCAAGAGCGTCGCTGCTGGGAGCCTTGACGGGCTTGGTAGGCGCATATATATGGCAATTCTCTATCAGTATATCGTTGCACTGGTACAGGTGGGTGGTCCAGAATGCGGAGTTGCGCAACTTTACACCGCTGAGCTTGACCCTGTCACAGCCCCACAGGAACACAAGGCGCGGACGGCGAACCTCAAGATTGGTACACGATTTTCCTATCTTGGCACGCTCAGCCCTGAGCGCCCAGAACTCGTCCCAGAACTTAGCCGCATTACCGTTGATGATACCCGAGCCTGTAATCTCGAAACCGTCCACGAAGTAAGCATTAATCAGTGCCGCATAGTAATATATGCTGCGTCCCTCCATTCGTGAAGGTATCAGCGGATAGTTGGCTATATCGTCGGAACCCTTGATACACGACCCTTCCTCAAGGTGCAGAGTAGTGCCCGGCTTAAAAAACAGACCGCCGGTCAGGAATGTGCCCGCAGGCACCACCACCCTGCCGCCGCCATCGCTCTCGGCTCTGTCGATCACAGCCTGTATTTTAGAGGTCTGGAGCACGGTGCTGTCATTTGCCACGCCGTAGTCGGTTATCACATAATCTTTTGCGCTCATCTGCATCCCGGCAAGCAATGCCGTGGCAGAAAGCAATACTGGTTTCAATATCTTTTTCATAAACAAAAATATATCTGTTGAATAATAGTGAGCCTTATTACTTATTATTAATGTTGTTCACGGTGCGGCGGATGTAAGGGCGCAGACCGGGAACCTGCTTTGCAAGCTCGTCGACAGCCAGACGGGAAACAAGGATACCGCCAAGCACATTGAGGTGGGTATTGTCAATCTTGCCGTTGGGGCAGAACTCGTAGGTGTCTGCAGGAATCCACATATAGAGATTCTTGGACAGAGTGGGACCGAGAGTCTGCACCAGTTCATGGGTAAGCTTGTTCATATCCACAAACACCACATCCATCTCTTTTGCCACATTGCGGGGCGAATTGAGATATTCACCGTGAGTGTCAACAAGAATCACCCCTTCCTTGGGATAATTCTCAAGATTCTTGGTCCAGGTCTTATGGGTATCGTCGGTCTCGCCTGCGGTAGTGCCGTCAGTCGCAGGGAAATTACGGCGCACTATCGCATTCATCAGTATCGGCGTCCCCCCCTTTTCACGGGTCTCAGTGACGAATTTCTTCAGATTCTCGTCAAAGGAGCCGCCGGGCACGGTATAGCGGCGCGCATCCTTAATCTTTTCATCATTGTGACCGAACTGTATAATCACATAGTCACCCGGGCGAATCTGCTCACGCACCTTCTCCCATCGTCCTTCGTCTATAAAGCTCTTGCTGCTACGACCGTTCACGGCATGATTGTCCACCTTGACTTTGCCTTCAAGATACACCGGGAGCATCTGTCCCCAGCCTCGCTCCTGATTCTCCTTGTCAAGCGACTTGTTTGCCATGGTAGAATCGCCAATCATAAATACGGTCACTGTGTCTGTCGGTTCCTGGGCGCATGCCATCATCGGCAGAGCCAAAGCGACAATAACTGATGATAAAAATTTCATGATTAATCGGATATTAAGGGTTTTGTAAATAATTTTGCGAAATATTTAACAAAGGTACGGATTTTTCAGCAAAAGTTACGAAAAGGGAGGTCAAAATTTGCCAATAACGATATTTAAAGTTACCTTTGCATTAGATTGCAATAATATGTGCCATCGAATGGGCGACATCGCCCTCAGTGCTTATTTTCAGTATTTATTTTACCTTAAATTGACAATAACCAGTTTCAACGATGAGTCTTAGACATTTTAAGAATTTGGTTGCTGTGGCATTACCGGCAGTCATTGCCGGATGCAACGCGTCCACTTCCCCAATTGACCGGCAGGCGCTTGTAGAGCGCAACAATCCCCACATCACTGCTATCGACACACTTGCGTCACTGACGGTGGGCAACGGAGGATTCGCATACACAGTAGATGTGACTGGGCTCCAGACTTTCCCCGAGGCATACAGCAAAGGCGTGCCCTTAGGCACCCAGAGCGAATGGGGATGGCACAGCTACCCCAACCCCGACAATCTGCGTCATGAAGAGACCCTGAAGGATTACGATTTCGGACGCGGCAGACAGGAACCTTACGCCGTTCAGTTCAACGAGGACGGACGAAACAAGGATGCCGCCAATTGGTATCGTATCAACCCACACCGTCTGCACCTCGGAGCGGTAGGGTTCGCCGGCATGTCAGCCGACAGCATCACAGAGATAGACCAGACACTCGACATGTGGAAGGGTGAAATCCGTTCCAACTTCAAATACAACAACACTCCGGTTGCCGTGCAGACCGTATGCCATCCCGAACGTGACATGATAGCCGCCACCATCTCCAATCCGGCGCTCACACCTGTCACCATCCGCTTCCCCTACCCCACAGGAGGGCACAGCGACGATGCGTGTGACTGGAACAAGGATGACCTCCACACCACCGAAATAGTCGAGGCTGATGACAGCCATGCACTGCTGCGCCACACCATCGACTCGACATCCTATTATGTCAGCCTCGCATGGAACAACGCCGGCGCACCTGCCCTGACCGGCAAAAACACGGTGACAATCACACCGACAGCCGACAACTGGAATTTCACTGCCACATTCGCACCTGAACAGCCATCAAGCGCCAATCCAGACGCCGAAGCGGCACGCACAGCCTCAGCCGACTACTGGAAAAACTTCTGGAGCAACGGAGGCGTGGTGGATTTCAGCAACTGCACCGACCCGCGCGCGGCAGAACTGGAACGCCGAGTGGTTCTGTCACAGTACCTTCTCGCCACCAACTGCGCAGGCACCACCCCGCCGCAGGAGACCGGTCTTACCTACAACTCCTGGTTCGGCAAATTCCATATGGAAATGATATGGTGGCATCAGGCTCAATTCGCTCTCTACGGACACGAAAACCTGCTCGCCCGCACACTCCCCTGGTACGGGACAGTAGCCGACGTTGCCAAAGGGATTGCCGACCGCCAGGGCTACAAAGGTCTCCGCTGGATGAAGATGACCGACCCTTCAGGCATGGAAGCTCCCTCAAAAGTCGGCTCATTCCTCATATGGCAACAGCCCCACCTTATATATCTTGCCGAGCTTCTCTACAGGGCAAACCCCGATGAGCAGCAGAAAGTACTTGACCAGTACTACGACCTTGTGCAGCAGACAGCTGAGTTCATGGGCTCTTTTGCCGACTACGACGCAGACAACGACCGCTACATTCTCCACGGCATAATCCCCGCCCAGGAGACACTGCGCGCCGCCGAGACCGTAAACCCTCCATTTGAGCTTTCATACTGGCATTATGCGCTCTCTACCGCACAGAAATGGCGTGAGCGCAAAGGTGAGCCTCGAAACGAGGAATGGGACACCATCATAGCCAAGCTTTCGCCGCTCGCAGCCAAGGACAACCTCTATCTCGCAGCAGAAACAGCCCCTCAGACATACGAAGACATCCGCTTCACGTCAGACCACATGGCTGTACTTGCGGCAGTAGGTGTCCTGCCTCAATGCGACCTCGTGAAACCCGATGTGATGGATTCCACTTTCGATTGGATTTATGACAACTGGAACTGGGACAAGACATGGGGATGGGACTATCCCACCACCGCAATGTGCGCCGTACGCCTCGGACATCCGGAAAAGGCAGTCAACGCCCTGATGATGGATAAGCGAACCAACACATATCTCCCTAACGGGCACAACTACCAGGACAGCCGTCTGCGCTGCTACCTCCCCGGCAACGGAGGTCTGCTTACCACCGTGGCGCTCATGTGCGCAGGTTGGGACGGATGCACCGAAAAGAATCCCGGCTTCCCGAAAGACGGCACATGGGATGTGCGCTGGGAAGGAATCAAACCACTCCCTTAACAGAATAATCTCACGATGAAAATATTTGACCGAATAATATTGACAGCCGCCGTCTGCGCCACAGGAGCCCTGACGGTGAACGCCGAAGTGACTGACTGGTACCCGGAAACTGTCGAAAACCGCCCCTTCGTACGCTGGTGGTGGCTCGGAAGCGCCGTGGACAAGGAAGGCATCACTTATAACCTCGAGGAATTTGCGAAAAAAGGACTCGGAGGCGTGGAAATCACCCCTATCTACGGAGTGCAGGGAAATGAAGCCAACGACATCATCTATCTGTCAGACAAATGGATGGATATGCTTGCCCATAACATTGCCGAGGCTAAACGTCTCGGACTCCAGATAGATATGAACAACGGAACAGGCTGGCCGTTCGGAGGACCGGACGTGACCACCCGTGAAAGCGCCCAGAAACAGATTATAGAAACATGGGAACTGAAAGGTGGGAAAAAACTTGCCGACAAGATAAAGGTATCGGACGCACGCCAGCAGCCGGTAGCAAAACTACAGGCAGTCGTGGCAGCCAACGGTGACAAGCGCATCGACGTGACAAAGCATGTCGGCAAGGACTCACTGCTCAACTGGAAAGCACCAAAGGGGGACTGGAAAATCTATGCCCTCTTCTCCGGTCGCACATTCCAGAAAGTGAAACGCGCGGCACCGGGAGGAGAAGGATATGTGCTCAACCATTACGACAGCGTGTCGGTGAAGAGCTACCTTGACAAATTCGACCGTGCGTTCGCAGGCAGGAAAGATATACTCCCCAACACATTTTTCAACGACTCCTACGAAGTGTACGGTTCGGACTGGGACGACAAACTTTTCGACGAGTTTGAACGTGAGCACGGCTACAAGCTCCAGATGTATCTCCCCGAGTTTGCCGGCACCGAAAGCTCCGACCTCCGCTCACGAGTGCTCCGCGACTACCGCAGCACCCTCGCACGCATGCTCTATGAGAATTTCACCAAAGTGTGGACTGACTGGGCTAACAGCAAGGGGGTAAGAATCCGTAACCAGTCACATGGTTCACCCGCCAACATCATCGACCTCTACGCCGCAGTAGACATACCCGAATGCGAATCCTTCGGACAGACCGACTTCGATATCCCCGGTCTTGTACGCAACGGAGCCTCGCGCCCCAGCGACGCTGACCCGGCTGTGCTGAAATTCGCATCGTCGGCAGCTCATGTCACCGGCAAAAATCTCACGTCCGCCGAAACTCTCACCTGGCTTACCCAGCATTTCCGCACCTCTCTCGCACGCTGCAAGCCGGAAATAGACCAGATGCTGTGCTCAGGTGTCAACCACGTATATTTCCATGGCGCACCCTACTCTCCGAAAGGAGTGGATTTCCCAGGATGGATGTTCTATGCCTCCATCAACATGTCGCCCACCAACTCGATATGGGGTGATGCCGGCGAACTGTTCCGCTACATAACCCGCTGCCAGGCATTCCTGAGCGCCGGGGAGCCTGACAATGACTTCCTGCTCTACTTCCCGCTGGAAGATATATGGTACCAGCAGGACGGAGCACCCTACCTAATGTTCGACATCCACAAGATGGATGTGCGCATGCCCGAGGTGAAACGCGCAGTCAATGAAATCATCAACGCCGGTTACGATGTCGACTATGTGTCTGACAAGCTTCTCGCATCTCTCAAAGTGAACCCGGACGGCACTGTCAGCGGTGACGGTAAAGCACGCTTCAAGGCTGTTGTCGTACCCCCCGTCAAGCTCATGCAGCCGTCCACCCTCTCCCACCTTCTCTCGCTTGCCGAACAGGGCGCCACTGTGGTATTCGTAGGCTCGCAACCTGAGGATGTGCCCGGATTCGGACATCTGGAGCAGCGCCGCAAAGAATTCAAGGAGCTTGCCACCCGTCTGCCCGGCGAAACCTCAGCACCCCGCACCGTAAGCGCCGGCAAAGGGAAATTTATCACCGGAGCCGACTTTGCATCCACCCTCCCCCTCACCGGCGTAAAGCCAGAGACACTCCGTACCGACAACCATGCCATGATGATACGCCGCACCAACGAAGCGGGCGGTCACAATTATTTCATCTCCATGCTTACCAACTCACCGCTCAACGGATGGGTCAAACTTGCCACCGATGCCGGTGCAGCAGAAATCTTCGACCCTGTGACAGGGAAGTCAGGCATGGCGCAGCTCCGCAAAGATGAGAACGGCAACACTCTCGTGCGCCTCCAGCTCGCTCCCGGCGAATCACTTCTGCTCAAGACATTCCCCGGCACCGACATAGCAATGACTCCCTGGCAGTATGTGGAGTCGGCAGGCACACCGGTAGCGCTTGACAAGGGGTGGAAAATATCCTTCCCCGAAAGCCAGCCGGCGATAGCTGGAGAGTTTGCCACCGACACACTGACACAGTGGTGCAACCTGCCGGATGCTAACGCCAAGGTCAACGTCGGCACAGCACGTTACACCGTCGATTTCAATCTTTCCGACCCTTCCGCAGCCGACGAGTGGATGCTCGACCTCGGCGACGTGCGTGAAAGCGCAAGAGTCTACGTCAATGGCGAGTATGCAGGCACCGCCTGGAATGTACCGTTCCGCCTCAACATAGGCAAATGGCTCCGTGCAGGTGACAACCGTCTCGAAATCGATGTGACAAACCTTCAGGCAAACCGCATAGCCGACTATGAGCGCCGCGGCGTAAAATGGCGTATATTCAAGGATGCCAACATCGCAAGCGTCACCAACGAACGCCAATTCAGCTTCGGCGACTGGGAGACAGTGCCCTCAGGACTGAACTCCACAGTGAGCCTCATACCGCTCACCTTGTCCAAGTAACGACACGCCGTCCATGATACAGACAACTCCTGAACAAATCAATTCATTATATCACAATCACATCAACTACCAATGAAAAAATTAGCACTTCTCGCTCTGGCAGCCATACTGTCCGTACCTGTGTTCGGAGCGACCAAACAGGAACTTCCCCCGCGTGAGCAAACACTCAAAACGCTCATCAAGGTCAACGACCACTACATGAAGAAGCATCCGGACCCATATGAAGGCATACCCTACTATTCCCGCAAGAAAGTGTACGAGGCAAACATCTGGACCCGTGGCATATACTTCGAAGGTCTGATGGCGCTCCACTCCATCTATCCCGCCAACCGTTACTATGATTATGCTTACGAATGGGCTGACACCCACAAGTGGGGCTTCCGCCGTGACGACACTACCACACGCAACGCCGACAACTACTGCGCCGCTCAGACATACATCGACCTCTACCGCCTCACACCCCAGCCTCACATGCTCACCAAGACAAAAGGCACTATGAACATGCTCGTCAACACCCCCCAGGTGGATGACTGGACATGGATTGACGCCATACAGATGGGCATGCCCGTGCTTACCAAACTCGCCAAAACTACAGGCGACACCCGCTACAACGACAAGGCATGGGAAATGTACAGCTGGACACGCAACACCCTCGCAGGCGGTCTTTTCAACGAGAAGGAAGGTCTGTGGTGGCGTGACGCTGACTTCGTGCCCCCTTACAAGGAGCCTAACGGCAAGAACTGCTACTGGTCACGCGGCAACGGCTGGGTGGTAGCGGCTCTCGTCCGCGCACTGGATGAAATCCCCGCCGACGATCCCCACCGCGCTGATTACATCAAGGACCTCAAGACTATGTGCGAAGCGCTCGTAAAATGCCAGCGCAACGACGGATTCTGGAACGTGAGCCTGCATGACGAAAGCAATTTCGGCGGCAAGGAACTTACAGGTACCGCCCTCTTCGTCTACGGTATGGCATGGGGTGTCAACAACGGCATACTTGACCGTGAGAAATACCTCCCCGTCATCACCAAGGCATGGAACGCAATGGTCAATGACGCCGTGCATGAGAACGGCTACCTCGGCTATGTACAGGGCACAGGCAAAGAGCCGAAAGACGGTCAGCCCGTGGCATACGACTCAGTACCCGACTTCGACGACTTCGGCACAGGCTGCTTCCTCCTTGCAGGAACCGAAGTGTACAAGCTGAAGTAATAGTCACCGAGAAGGAGGAATAGTATAGCCTCCGGCATACAACATTTAAGCCACCGGAAATCCCAACGAACGGGTCTTCCGGTGGCTCTCTTTTAACCGCACGCTATCAGAGACCGGCGACAAAATCAATATCCCCAAAAATGCGGTCGAACAAACAAAGTGAACTGAGCCCCAAAAGTTTTGTGTTAAACTTTTGGGGCTCAGTTCACTTTCCGGCAGCTTTTTTACACGTCAGAATGATAGAAAAAAAGGCCGCCTAAACTTGTCAGGCAGCCTCTTTAGTGATTATGCTAAATGCAATATGCTTCGGCTATCAAGCCATTTTCAGCTCATATTAATCTATGCCGAGGTCCTTCTTGATGGCTGCGACTTTCTTCTCAGCTTCTACGCCACAGGCACTGTAATCCTCTACCTTTGCCATGGGCACCTTCACCTCGATATAGAACTTAATCTTAGGCTCGGTTCCCGAGGGACGTACTGATACCTTGGAATTGTCGGCAGTAAAGTACTGGAGAACATTGGAAGTGGTGGGGAAGTCCATCTTCTCAACCTTACCGTCAGAGACATGTGTGAGGTCAAGGGTAGCGTAATCCTTGATAACCTCAACCGGGCTTCCGGCGAGTGACTTAGGCGGATTCTCACGGAAATTCTTCATCATAGCCTGTATTTCCTCAGCTCCGCTCTTGCCGGGGCGCACTACAGAGATGCCTACCTCGTGGCTGTAACCATACTTAAGGTAGATGTCGGCAAGCATAGCCTGGAAGTCCATCCCCTTGTCCTTTGCCCATGCGCAAGCCTCTGCCATGAGAGAGACAGCTGAAACTGCGTCCTTGTCACGAGCGAAAGTCTCTGCGAGGAAACCGTAGCTCTCCTCGCCGCCGCCGATGTAGCGGAGCACATCCTCATTGTCACGTATCACTGCGGCAATCCACTTGAAACCGGTATAGCAGTCGAACATGCGGACATTCATAGCATCGCAGATTGACTTGATAACCTCGGTGGTAACGATAGTCTTTACAACGAACTCATTGCCTTTCAGACGACCGAGCTCCTGATTGCGGGTGATGATGTAGTTAAGCAGAATCATCACAATCTGGTTGCCGTTGAGCAGCACATATTCACCGTTGTTGTCGCGGATTACGCAACCGATACGGTCAGCATCGGGGTCGGAAGCCATCACAATGTCGGCATCCACCTCCTTAGCCTTGGCGATAGCCATTGCCATTGCCGAGGGAACCTCGGGGTTCGGGGACTCAACTGTGGGGAAATCACCGCTCGGCACGTCCTGTTCGGGGACATGGATGATGTTGGTGAAGCCATAATTGCGGAGCGAGTCGGGGATTAGGTTCACACCGGTTCCGTGGATAGGTGTGTATACTATTTTCAAATCCTTGTGACGCTCTATCACATCAGGACTGAGCGAGAGCCCCTTGATGGCTGCGAGGAATTCATTGTCGACCTCAGCGCCTACTATCTGAATCTTGGACTTGTCGCCTTCAAACTTGATTTCGCTGACGCTCTTGATGCGGTTCACATGGTCGATGATATTGACATCGTGAGGAGCGATAATCTGAGCACCGTCCTCCCAGTAAGCCTTGTAACCGTTATAGATTTTCGGGTTGTGGGAAGCAGTGATATTCACGCCGCTCTGACAACCGAAGTGACGTATGGCGAATGAAAGTTCGGGAGTCGGGCGGAAGCTGTCAAAAAGATATACTTTAATGCCGTTGGCAGAGAAGATGTCAGCTACGATTTCGGCAAACTTGCGAGAGTTGTTACGCACGTCGTGACCGACGGCAACGCTGATTTCGGGAAGATCCTTGAAAGCCTCCTTCAGATAATTTGCCAATCCCTGAGTAGCAGCACCCACTGTGTAAATGTTCATGCGGTTTGTACCTGCGCCCATGATACCGCGCAGACCTCCGGTACCAAATTCAAGGTCCTTATAGAAGCACTCTATCAGTTCGGTCTTATCCTCGTTGTCGAGCATACGCTGCACCTCCTGGCGAGTTTCTTCATCATAACCGTCACCGAGCCATACTTTGGCCTTCTCGGTGACCTCTTTTAACAATTGTTCGTTTTCCATATTCGTTATTTGTGAGGTATATTATGTTCAGTAGTCGTTACTTGCCAAGTCGTTAATATACGAATTGATGACTCAAGGCAAATTTACAGCCTTTTACGGAAATAACAAAATAAATAACTAAAAAACACAGCTAATCGGTCTGTTTTAACCACGTTTGCATTGCAGATTAAATTTTTTAAGTTAACTTTGCACATAACTACACCTTAAAGCCGAAACCCGGCATACACTAAACACTAGCAAATATATGTCTTTCTGGAACGGAATGAAACGTGCATTCGGCTTTTCGCCGGAGGAGGAAGAGGAAGATGGCGACTACGATTCCGCCCTTCCCACCTATGCCGTGGACGGTACCCCGACGGTCAAAACGCCCGAACGCACTGACGACAATACACCCGCTACATCCAAGCGCAGGCATCCGAACCCCCAAAAGGGAAGTTCGAAGAACGAGCCAAATAACAGCCATTGTTCTGAACGGCAAAGCACTTCGTCCGACAAGCCATCGCAGAATGCCGGGTCATCTGCCGACAAGGCTGTGACATCGGATATTTCCGATGAGACGCTCCCGGCGGACTTATTCGACGCCGTGATAAAGCTCTTCAACGAGCAGCAGCCGGATTTTGTGAAAACAAGCCTTTCCACCGACGCCCAGCGTAAGTACATCGTCGATTCCATAGCTGATTCGCTCAAGGACAGAATCAAGAAAACAATCCATCCCATCTCCCCGCAACAAGCCTGGAATGAGGAGCGTAAACATCTCACCGACAGGATAGAGCAACTGGAATCAGGGAGCGCCGACACCGAGTCACTGCGCAAGGAAAACCGACGACTGCAGTTGAGTGTAGACCGGCAAAAACGCGCGATGCTCGACAGAATCAATGACCTCGAAACACAGGTGGCACGTCTCAACGAGGAGAAGGAGCGAATTTATACCAAAAAGAAACTTCCCGTTGACACCGCCCTGCTTGACAAGGCAAACAGCCGCATAGACGAACTGGAAAAGGAGTTGAAAAAGCTATCTGACTCTGATGAATCCGTGTGCACCGGCGAGGTAGAACTCGAGGAGAACTGCCGGAAATTCGAAGCAGAATGCCAGAAACAGGCTGAAGTGCTCAAATCGCTCGAAGCAAAATGTGAGGAGCTCGAGACCGAACGCCGCCGGCTCGAGGAGGAAGTAAAAGCCAAGGAAGCCATGGCACAGCAGCTCCAGACCAAGATTCAGGTGAGCGACGTGCTAATCAACGACCTGCGTAACGAGAATGCCGCAGCCCGCAATGAGCTTAAGAAAACCCATGAGGAGCAGGAAATCGCCATCACCCAGATTCAGCAGCAACTCGACAGCTTCGAGAAGCTCAAGGCACGCAAAGATGCCAAGATAGCCGAAAACACCAAGCGCATCAACGAACTCACGAAAGAGAATGAATCACTGCGTCACACCATAGAGAACAATCTCTACAACCACGCAACCAGCGAGCATAGCCTTAATGAGGAAATCAGAGCTCTCCGCTCCCGCCTTGAAACCACCAAAGCCGCCATCACGCAAGCTCAACGTGACGAAACCGGCGACACTCCGTCCGGCGACACTGACACCACTCTTGACATCCCAGGTTCAGAGCCTCGGCAGCAACGCCGTCGAGGTCGCCCTAAAAAAGTGCGCATAGACTCATCGCTGGACAATACCGACTGGTTCGCATCCGGCAAAAAAGATGACCCGGACTTCGGTTACCATGAGCCGCCGCGACGCCCGGTAAACGACAACGAAGCCCAGCTGACACTTTTCTGAAATGTTATCGCCAAGGACTTCAACCATCCTACATTAACAGTTGTTTAAACTTTCAAGAATTTACCCGACTGAAATGAAATCATCCATCATCGCAATCATTGCTTTGGCTGCCTCATCAAGCATATCGGCAGCCAATACAGATATTAAAGAATTGGCTCCATACGTATGGCCGATGAACCGGACAAATACTGTAGCCAAACCCGATTACCTGCCCGACGGTCTGAGTTATCTTGCCATGACCAATGACGCCAAACGAATAGTGAAGTACGATACCAAGACTGGCGCGGAAATAGAGACCGTGATGGATATCACCAACACCCGTGAAAACAAGATTGACCATATCGAGGGATACCGTCTGAGTCCCGACGGTTCCAAAATCATAGTCCACATAGGGAGCACCCCCATATACCGCCATTCGTTCAAGGCAAAATACTATGTATACGAGATACGCACACGCATAATGCGTCCGCTATCCTCAACCCACGAGTATCAACGCGCACCTCTATTCTCACCCGACGGCAGAATGGTGGCGTTTGTGGCGGACGACAACAACATTTACCTCAAAAAAATAGATTTTGACACCGAAGTGCCTGTCACTACCGACGGCAAAATCGACAGCATAATCAACGGAGTGCCTGACTGGGTGTATGAGGAGGAATTCACATCGGCAAGCTCGATGGCATGGGCGCCTGACAACATGACCCTATCATATCTCAAATACAACGAGAGCTCAGTCCCCGCCTATTCCTTCCCGCTCTACGAAGGCACCTGCGACCCAATGAAACAATATGCCCTCTACCCGGGAGATTTCACATACAAATACCCCGTGGCAGGAGAGCCGAACTCGACTGTGACCATCCACAGCTACGACGTGGACAACCGCAAGACCAAAAACATCACTCTCCCCGATGAAAAAATCGAATATATCCCGCGCATCCAGTACGGAGGCTCACCTGACAGGCTTATAGCCGTGACACTCAACCGTGCCCAGAACCGCATGGAGATATTTTCAGTCAACCCTCGCTCCAACGTGTCCAAATCGCTCATGGTAGAGGAGGACAACGCCTGGATTGAACCGTGTACCTACGAGGATATCAGGTTCAATGCCGACAACTTCGTGATACTGTCTGCCCGCAGCGGGTACACCCATGCCTACCAGTACTCCTACGCAGGTTCCATGACACGCCAAATCACATCCGGCGACTATGACGTGACAGCCTACTATGGAAGCGATGCCAAAGGAAACCACTACTATCAGTCGACCGTAAGCGGTCCCGTCAACCGTGTGGTATCACGCATCGACGCAAAAGGAGTGGCAAAAAACATCACTCCCGACAAGGGGAGCGCATCGGTATGGTTCACCCCCTCGATGAACTACTACACTGTAAATTACAGCAATTCCACCACTCCCCCATCCTACATACTCTACACCATTGCCGACAAGCAGGTGCGAGTGCTTGAGGAGAACAAGGATGCCGCCTCGCGCTATGCGTCAGCACCCAAGAAAGAGTTCCTGACCGTCACCACAGCCGAAGGTGTCACCATGAACGCCTACATGATAAAGCCAAACGACTTCTCCGCATCCAGAAAATACCCTGTAATCATGTACCAATACAGCGGTCCAGGCTCTCAGCAGGTGCTTGACAACTGGCAAATCGACTGGATGAACTACGCAGCCACACAAGGTTACATAGTGCTGTGCGTTGACCCTCGCGGTACCGGAGGGAGAGGACGCGCATGGGAAACCGTAGTGTACAAGAATCTGGGTCATTACGAAACAATAGACCAGCAGGGAGCTGCCCGCTATGCGGCATCACTCCCCTATGTGGACGGATCCCGAATCGGTATCACCGGATGGAGCTATGGAGGCTACGAGACACTTATGGCTATCTCAACCCCCGACAATCCGTTTGCCGCAGCCGTGGCTGTAGCCCCTGTGACAGACTGGCGTTACTACGACTCCATCTATGCCGAACGTTACATGCTCACACCTAAGGAAAACGAAGAAGGCTACGAGAAGTCGGCTCCTATTAATGCAGTGGAGAACATGAACATACCACTGCTGATAATGCACGGCACCGCCGATGACAATGTGCATCTCATGAACACCATGCAGTATGTGTCACGCCTGCAAGCGAGCGGACGATGGTGTGATATGTTCCTGTATCCCAACATGAACCATTCCATCTACCAGTGCAACGCACGTCTCTCCGTATACTCACGACTAATTGATTACTTCAATAAGAATCTCTAAGAACATCCATGACTGACCGACATATATCTAACGAGAACGCTATATTTTCCCTATGGTTGAACTGGGCAATGTCGCTCGGGGCACTTACCGCTCCGATTGCATTCGGTCTATTCACCGCCAAAATATGGTTGCCGCTGATTACGTTCGCCATAATGGGACTGCTCATACTGTATCATAATTCCGGTCGCAGGTATCGTGCCACGAGTTGCGCACTTATCCCTACCATAGCTATAAAGTCACTTGCGCTGTCAGGCGTTATCATGATGGTCATCTGCATCATGTACGCACGCGGTGTCATACAACATTTCTATGACCCTGAACTGCTTAACGACCATATACCGTTCATCACGGTACTCATAATAGCACCTGTTACCCTTGTAGTGTCCGTCTGGACATTTTTCCGCCGCAATCACACATCGGTATGCCAGGAGTGCCATATCCTCTATGGCGGTCCCGCCGAACGCGGATTCATAGGAAAGATATTCCGCCAGGAAAGCCATTACCAGATGTCATTCCTGATAATATTGGCTGCGGTTTTGTCGGTGCTCTCGTGGGCCTACTACGCATTATTCTATGTGAATGTGAACATCAACTCGCCGGACATGTTCTTCTTCAACTGGATACCGATAATACTTTATATTCTCTCTATAATCTACATCGGAGCCAGGTATTTCTCGCTGTGGGGATATTATTACCAGGACATAGAAGGGAGCAAC
Organism: uncultured Duncaniella sp.; assembly: GCA_958352885.1. Classification (GTDB taxonomy): domain Bacteria; phylum Bacteroidota; class Bacteroidia; order Bacteroidales; family Muribaculaceae; genus Duncaniella. The sequence goes on along the minus strand of CATWQI010000002.1, from coordinate 299,546 downwards.
CACAGGTACGGAGCCTCGACATGCATCCGGTACCTCATACTCTGCGACGAATATATATTCCTGTCGAAAGCCGACGAGTTCCATGACATCCCCGACCTGGATAAGTACGATAGTCCGGGAATGCTTGTCATCGGGCACAATGACTCCATATCAATCGACAAGGCGACAAGCATATTCAAGGATATCAGCAATATCAACCCTGAGGATTTCAGCCTGCGTTTCATGTACTCGGGCGACGATGCCAGCGGGGCATGTAATTTCTTCCACTTCATCTGCTGCGTAGATAATAAGGAGACTCTGCTCAACTCGCAATTCAAAGGCGAATGGTACAGCCTGTCACAGCTCCAGCGTCTGCTGAACAACCATGACCTCTCGCCACTGCTCGCCTCCGAAATACACCGCCTCTACAAGGTGACCATGGCGTGGAAAACATACGACATAGACGGTCACCGCCTCTACAAGGTGAAGAATTACCGCCCGATATTCCGACTGAGCGGAATATGCGACTGGGATGTTGACTTCAACAATCCCCGCTGGATGCAAGTATATTCTTTCAACCAGGACAAGCCGCTGTTTAAAATACGCCGCTTGTGGCGCAAATACGATTAAACCCTGAGACTCGAATGAAACCATCGCTCATTGTCATCACAGGCCCTACCGCTTCCGGTAAAACAAAGCATGCGGTGGAGCTGGCACGTGCCATAGGGGGCGAAATAATCAGCGCCGACTCCAGGCAGATATACCGTGGGATGGATCTCGGAACAGGGAAAGACCTGGAGGAATACGGCGAAGTGCCGTTTCACCTCATAGACATCTGTCCGGCAGGCTACAAATACAATCTGTTCGAGTACCTCCGGGATTTTGCCGCCGCACGCGCCGACATCGAATCAAGGGGTAAATTCCCGATACTATGCGGTGGAACCGGACTCTATGTGGAGAGCGTGCTAAAAGGGTTGCGACTGCCTGAAGTCCCCGCCAACCCCGAACTGAGGGCATCATTGGAAGGGAAATCGCTGGAAGAACTGACCGCCATCCTCTCTTCCATGAAATCGCTGCACAATGTGACCGATGTCGACACAGCAAAACGTGCCATTCGCGCCATCGAAATCCAGACCTACTACCACGATCATCCCGACGCTGCCCGACAAGCTGAACCACACCCACTGACCGACACTTTGGTGATAGGCGTGGAGATTGACCGGGAATCACGCCGCCGCCGCATCACCCAGCGCCTACATGACCGACTCGACAACGGCATGGTGGATGAAGTGCGCCGCCTCATTGACTCGGGCATCCCCGCCGACGACCTGATATATTACGGTCTGGAATATAAATTCCTGACCATGTACATAACCGGACAGTTATCTTACGATGAAATGGTCAACCGCCTCGAAATAGCCATCCACCAGTTCGCCAAACGGCAGATGACATGGTTCAGAGGCATGGAACAGCGTGGTTTCCCCATAACATGGCTGCCTTACGACCTTCCATCCGAGCAATTTACCTCCGCCGTGCTCGCAATGGCTGATGACAAGGCATAACCACTCTGCAAAATTACATACTCACGAGCCGGAATCAGTGCGAATATATAAAAACGTCGAGTATTATTTAAAGATGCCAGATGTGATAATAGAGGAGTAAAATTGGTATTCCTCAGAATTTTATCGTATTTTTGCGAATATGTTACGACCATTCATCACACTTGCATTTCTATTGGCATTATCATCGTTATGCCATGGACAGACTCTGAGTAAAGTCGGCGACGGATATTGCCGGACATCAGTAAACACCGCCGTGTTCCGCGGAAGCTCGCTGGTAACCCATGGCGATACCCAGTATGTGGCATATTACGACCCTGAGGGATATGTCACACTCGGCAAACGCACCATCGGGACAGACGAGTGGACAGTCAGGCGCACACAATACAAAGGGAATGTGGCAGACGCCCACAATGTGATAAGCATCGGTGTGGACGGCGACGGATATGTACACGCCTCATTTGACCACCACGGACATCCGCTGAAATATTGCGTGTCGGACTCTCCGGGCTCGCTTGTCCTCGGGGAACTGAAGCCGATGACCGGAGCGGACGAGCAGGATGTAACTTATCCGGAATTCTATAACCTCGCAGGTGGCGACCTTCTGTTCGCCTACCGTTCAGGAGCTTCAGGCAGAGGTAACCTGGTGTTAAACCGTTACTCGGTCAACGATAAGAAATGGAGCCGTGTACAGGATATACTTGTTGACGGCGAGAACCTACGCAACGCATACTGGCAACTATTCGTCGACCCAAAGGGGACAATACACCTGTCATGGGTATGGCGTGAGACATGGCTTGTGGAAACAAACCATGACCTGTGCTACGCACGCTCATTCGACAACGGAGTGAGCTGGGAACGCTCCGATGGTACGCCTTATACCCTCCCTATCACCCTTGCCACCGCAGAGACCGCATGGAGCATCCCCCAGAAATCAGAACTCATCAACCAGACCAGCATGACCGCTGACAGAGACGGGCATCCATACATAGCCACATACTGGAGGGACGCAGACAGCTCTGTGCCTCAGTACAGACTGGTGTGGCACGACGGGAAGAAGTGGCGGATGGAGCAAGTTGGCACACGTACCACTCCGTTCACACTTGCCGGTGGCGGCACAAAGATGATTCCCATATCACGCCCGCGGATAGTGAGCGACGGCAATGCCGCGTACTACATATTCCGCGACCTGGAACGTGACGGGAAGGTGACAATAGCCCGGACTTCTGACCTCGGAAACGCCCCCTGGAACATTGAGGATATGACAGACTTCCAGGTAGACGCATGGGAACCGACGCTTGACATCAATCTATGGAACGAAAGACGCATCCTAAACATATTTGTCCAGACAACTCATCAAGGCGACGGTGAGAAGCAGGCTCAGACATCGCAGGAGTCCACACCGGTCTACGTGCTTCAACCTTGAATACATTGCTTTTAATATATAAATATGAAACGCATACTCTTATCCATCGCTATTCTGGGAACATCAGCAATGGCATCATTCCCGCAAGCTCCCACAGGTGAACTATCCGTGACCGGGAGCAAAAATCCATCTGACCCTTATATGGAGCTTTACAATTCATCCGACCGGACTCCATGGGCTGACTATTATCTGTACTATACCAAAAAGGGCACTGAGATGGAATGTATCGGGTATGATGCCGCCGGCAAGGCTTTTGTCCTGAAAGCTCCCATCACGTCCAATATAACCGAGAATGCGGTAAATGCCGCTGTTGATAAATTCATTGCAAAATATGTAGCCGGAACAGATTTTGACGGGAAAACAAATGCCGACATAATCCGGGCTGCGGAATCAGGGGATAGAAATGCCGCTGAAGTGCTTTCACTTGCGGCAAAAGCATCGAAAAAGAAACTACAGAACTCTCTGCCGGTTGTGGAATGCATAAAATACAATCTCAAAAGCCGCTATGGAGAGTTCAAACAGTCGGGGTCTTTCGAACCGTTTGAGTACCAGACCGAGGCAGCAATCCAACGCTACATTGACAAGCAGGCAAAAAAATTCGGGTATAAGCAATCGACTGACAGGAATGAAATCTATGACCGGTTCAACGCCGGCGATGCCGAGACGGTGGAATTTGTCAATGCCAGACTGTCAATCAAGTCCAGAAAATAGGTCTTGGCGAGCGTGCGTGAGTCCTCCCCGTCATCTGACGCAAGAGTGTAAATCTCCTCATAAGGATAATAGATGATGGTCAAAGGGGATGAATCTCCGTCATTAAACTCATAGACATGAGTTGCCGCTGACCCTTCTATATTCAGCCTGCCAAAAAGTATTTTATCGGGTGCGGACCTCAGGTCGGCACCTTTGTCATATATAGCCAACCGAACCTCAGGGAGCCCGTATGAATCATCCGGTTCATCAGCGGAGGCTATGTCAATACGCAGAACTTGTCCGGACACAGAGTCGAGCAGACAGGTCTCCGGGAGCCAATCGCCACGTAGAGAAATATGAACGGCTGCGGCATCGGCGGCGAGCAGGCTGTCACGCATGGCTTTCTCCAGCTGCGACTCATAATTGACAGCATAAACGCCCATGTCAATCCACAGATACTCCCCATCGCCATAAGTATACCCGCGCCATCCAGCCTGCCACCAGTCATCCGGCGAGCTTGAAGAGATGACCGTGCGGAGAGAATCATCCACGAGCAGATGGTAGTAAGCCACCATCTGTGCGGAATCCATTATATCGTGCAGCGGATATTTTCTGGTGACGGGATAAGTACACATCATCGCAAATTCCGATGCGTCATTATTGGCAAGGGCACGGATTACAGCCGGAATAGCTTCACTACCATAATCACCGACAGCACCTACAGCTGACGAAGAGCCACCTCGAGTTCCGCAAGCTACGGCAACAGAACCGAGAATAGAGGCAACAATAACAATCAATAATTTATTCATTTTGGAACGATTTTGTCAGACACAGCCAATCCATGGACGTTGGCATTTCCGCAAAGATATGAAATTATACAACAATTAAAAAGCATATGGAATATTGATGAGATTCCGGGAGAATCCTTCAATCCACATGTGTTGGTTACAACCGCATGTGTTGAGACGGATTCTCACGCACCGGTCTGTACACAGGTATGTCCTCAGCCTTTATCACCATTATTTCCGAGGGGATAAATCGTCCCATCCTCACTATACGTGCGGCATGCATGGTAAATATCCGCTCCACAAGTTTCTCCACAAATCTGCCATTGCCGAAATGCTTGTCACGGTCAGCGTACGCATCCTCTATATGCTGCTCCAGCCATGAAACGGCTGCCGGCGTCAATGTATAGTTGCGCGCAGACAGCCCGGACAACGCAATCTGCATCAATGTGTCCACATCATAGTCCTCAAAATAGAATATCCTGCCTGCGACACGCGAGCGCAAACCCACGTTATCGTCCAGAAAACGTTCCATCTCCTCGGTGTAGCCTGCCATGACGAGTGCGATGTCGGGATGTGTATCCATTATGCGCATCAGCCCGGTGACAACAAGATGCCCCGGGTCCTTGCTGTCATGCTCCGGACAAAGAGTGTATGCCTCGTCAATGAACAGCACACCTCCTCCATCCTCCTCCATTTCCTCCACTATCCGGGCGAGATTCTGTTCCTCGGCACCGTAATAAGGTTTGTTTATTATATCCCCGCGTGATACAATCCGGACTTCATCCGACTTGAGAAGTCCAAGATTGTAGAGCATCGTGCCGTAAAGCTTTGCGACCGAAGTCTTCCCAGTGCCGGGATTGCCGAGGAATACGGCGGATTTGGTGATTCGGTCGGGATGAGGCGAAACGCCACCGTTGGCATACTTTGCCAACTCATCGTAGATAACGAAATCCGCAAATTCCCTCATGGCAGTCTTGATGGATGAAAGACCGGGCATTTTGTCCAAATCCTCCACCAGCCAGTCTGAAAAGGATTTCGCATCCATCGCATAGGAATCCCGTGAAGAGATAGCGTACTCGCCGGTCTCCTCATCAAGATAAATGGTTATCACATCCTTCTCTACTGCCTGATTGAGCCGCGGATTCTCCTCATTACAGCTCCCGGTGGCATTGCTACGGCGTAGCTGACGGAACGGAGTGTAAGGCTCGAGCGGTTCAGGCTCGGCATCGGGCATTATCTCAAGCGAATCAAGACGCATGCCGGACCATACGGAATATCCTCTCTTGTCCCATTCGTATACGATATCCTCATAGTTGCATATCGTGGCACGGGTAATGTATATGCAAGGACAGGCTGCAACACCCATCCTCTCACCAGCCTCACGCATCAGGGACAGCGGACTGACCCTGTGACCGGTTTCAGAAAACCACATCGGATCTTCACCCATAAATTCCTCCTCGTCAGCAAGCTCCGTTTCGGTATGGGCATCCATTTTAATCAGGCAAATATTTTGAACCGAGCTTGAGGTACTCTCCACCGAATATGTGCGGCTATGTGCGTCATCGTCCACAAGATCAACTTTATAACATGATGCATTGTCAAGAAAAAAAGTCCGAAGCCGAAGGTCAACAGCAATATCAGAATCCGAATCGAGTAAATAGCGTATACGTTCCATAACCAAGAGACTCTCCAATGGGTGTTTAAAGGTTTTTGATAAGGTTTATCCTGCAAAGATAAGCAATTAGAACGGAATTCAGCGAAGTTTCGTAACAAATGTTAAGCCGAAGGGGGAATATTTTCTTTTAGTCGCCATTTTTTCCCGACATCAAACTTATCACGCAATAAATCATTATATTTGTATCGGACAAGCACACCTAAACATCTATGTCCCTTCGATAACAAACAACATCAAATTCTATAATCGGAAATATGAAAGTACTGGTAATCAATGGCAGCCCGCACCTCAACGGATGCACAGACAGAGCGCTGAGAGAGGTAGAACAGACCCTTCATGACAACGGCATTGAAACCGAGCGCATCAATGTGGGAAATAAGGATGTGAGAGGTTGCATATCCTGCCATTACTGCCGGGAGCATCAGAAATGCGTATTTGATGACATTGTAAACGAGTGTGCGGTAAAATTCTCCAGTGCAGACGGCATAGTAATCGGTACCCCGACATACTATGCCGGCGCAAACGGACAATTGCTGGCATTTCTCGACCGTTTGTTTTACAGTTCGTCAGCAAGTGTCAACAAGACTATGAAAGTCGGCGCAGCCGTAGTCTCTTCCAGGCGCGCAGGCTCAACCGGCGCATTTGACGAGATTAACAAATATTTTACCATCAGCTCTATGCCGGTGGTCTCGAGTACCTATTGGAACGAAGTGCACGGCTATACCGCCGCTGACGTGGAGCGTGACAAAGAGGGTCTTCAGACCATGCGCAACCTCGCACGTAACATGGCTTTCCTGATAGAAGGAATCACCCTTGCCAAAGCCAAGTCAGGCATACCAGAGCAGGAACGCGACGTATTCACAAGCTTCATGAGCGAATAGCCGTCTTCCCGACAAACCTTAGCATACGTATATGCGTGTGAAGCATACACGGCTGGCAGAAAATAGAGCCGGACCTGAGGTGTATGCACCGAAATGGATTGTAAAAACAAGCAAACAGAGCCCCATAATGCGACAGATAATCACTCACTTTACCGACGATGACCTCTATAAGTTCACTATGTGCTGCGCAGTGATAGAGAATTATCCCCGTACCCGAGTCAAATACAGATTCAATGACAGGGACAATACCATTTACCCCAAGGGATTCGCAGATGAACTGAGACATCAGATAGAACTGTTGGAAAACGTGGTTATCACCGATGATGAAATCGCTTTCATGCGCCGCAGGTGTACGTACATACCCACATGGTTTTACAGTTTCCTCAAAGGATTCCGCTATGATCGCCGATGGGTCAACGTGGCGCAGGATGCGGAAGGACATCTGAGCGTGGAGTTTGAAGGGAGCTGGAGCGACACAATAATGCTTGAGGTCAAAGTGCTCGCCATAATTTCAGAGCTGTACTACATGATGACAGGCGAGGACAAGAAACTGGACTATGCGGAGTACTACGGAAAGTCATGGCGCAAAGCGGAGAGGCTGATTGATGCCGGCTGTCTGTTCAGCGATTTCGGCACACGGCGCCGCGCCTCGTTCGAGGCACAGGACACAGCAATCCGGGCGATGAAAGAGTGCAGCGATGCCAGGCAGGGAGAAGGTCGGCTGAGCGGGACAAGCAATGTGTACTTCGCTATGAAATATGACCTCACGCCTATCGGCACCATGGCTCACGAACTAATCTGCGCCATAGCCGGAATGTACGGACCGCTGATGGCAAACAACCTTGCCATGATGACATGGAGCAGGACATACCGTGGAGCGCTCGGGACATATCTCTATGACACCTACGGATGGAGGATATTCAGCCTCAACTTTTCGGAAGATTATGCCAATATGTTCAAAGGGCTGCGCATAGACAGCGGAGACAATCGCCGGGAGCTTGACATGATAGTCGAGAAGTACCGTTCGCTCAACATTGACCCGCGCAGCAAGCAGGTGGTGTTCAGCAACGCTCTGGATGTCGACAGGGCTATCGAGATACAGAAATACGCCAAGGACAAGTGCCAGCCGTCATTCGGCATAGGGACTCATTTCACCAATGATTTCCCGGATGTAAAACCGATGAACATAGTAATCAAGCTCATCGCTGTCAAAATCACAGAATCATGGCCGTTCTATTCCTCCACCTGCAAACTCAGCGAGGACAAGGGCAAATATACAGGCGACCCTGCCACGGTAAGACGGTTTCTTGAAACCCTGCATATCGAATAGACGCATGTGCCGTAAACGGGTCTAAGAGACAATGAAAAAACAGAGAGGTCGAATCCGGTCCGGACCGGATTCGACCTCTCTGTTTTTTCAGCCCCCTGAGAAGCCATAACGGCTCAACTCGGAGGAAATGTCAGCTTATCAATATTCCTGCCATGAGGTGATGCCGATTGATTCAACCGGTCGTGCGACGAAGGCTTTCACGTATGCGAGAGCCAGACGGGCGTTGGTGAGCAACGGAATGTTGTGGTCAATCGCATGGCGACGGATACGGTAACCGTTGGTAAGCTCACGCTTGGTATGGTTCTTCGGTATATTGATTACCAAATCCACCGTGTGGTCACCTATGATGTCAAGCACCGACTGCCCCTCTTCATCAGGCCAGCATACCTGATTAGCCTTTACACCGTGACTGTTCAGGAATGCCGCAGTGCCGGGTGTGGCGTAGATGGTATAGCCGCGTGAATCAAGCAGGCGGCAAGCCTCAAGCATGTCCACCTTGGCACGTGCGTCACCCGAGCTGACAAGCACACCCTTGGTAGGCACATGGTGTCCGACGGAAATCATGGCATTGAGCAGGGCTTCGTCGAAGTCTCGACCAAGACATCCGACCTCGCCGGTAGATGACATGTCAACTCCAAGCACGGGGTCAGCCTTGTGGAGACGTGCGAATGAGAACTGCGATGCCTTGACACCGATGTAGTCGATATCAAATGTAGATGTGTCAGCCACCTCTGGTTTCTCACCAAGCATGATGCGGGTAGCGGTCTCGATGAAATTCTTCTTGAGTACCTTGCTGACGAACGGGAATGAACGTGACGCACGCAGATTGCACTCTATCACTTTCACATAATTGTCCTTGGCGAGATACTGGATGTTGAACGGACCGGAAATATTGAGAGCCTCGGCAATGCGGGCACTGATTCGCTTGATGCGGCGTGCGGTAGCCATGTAGATTTTCTGAGCCGGGAATACAAGAGTCGCATCACCGGAGTGAACGCCTGCATACTCGACATGCTCGGATATAGCGTACTCCACAATCTCACCATTGCGCGCCACAGCGTCAAATTCAATCTCCTTGGCATTCTGGAGGAATTCAGAAACCACGACAGGGTATTCCTTAGACACTTTGGCAGCCTGGCTAAGGAATGTGTGCATCTGCTCATAGTCATAGCATACATTCATGGCTGCTCCGGAGAGCACATAGCTCGGACGAATAAGAACAGGGAAACCTACCTCCTCGACAAATGCGTGAATCTCATCCTCGGTGGTAAGTTCCTTCCAACGGGGCTGGTCGATGCCAAGCTGGTCAAGCATAGCCGAGAATTTATGACGGTTTTCAGCCCTGTCGATTGACACAGGCGAAGTACCCAGCACCGGCACATGGCGGCGATAGAGCTTCATGGCAAGGTTGTTAGGAATCTGACCGCCAACACTCACTATGACTCCGCGGGGAGTCTCAAGGTCAATGATATCCATCACACGCTCGAAGCTGAGTTCGTCGAAATAAAGACGGTCACACATATCATAATCTGTCGAGACTGTCTCGGGATTGTAATTAATCATCACAGCCTTGTAGCCGAGTTTCCGGCAAGTGGTAGCAGCATTTACCGAGCACCAGTCAAACTCCACTGAGCTACCGATACGGTAAGCGCCGGAACCAAGAACCACAATATTGTTTCGGGCATTCAGGTCGTAGGGGATTGCATTCTCGGTGGCACCGTAGGTGACATAGAGATAGTTTGTAAGTTCCGGATATTCCGAAGCCACGGTATTGATACGGCGCACACGAGGGGTCACATCAAGTTCCTTGCGGTGATTGCGCACACGCAGCACATCAGCCTCCATATTGCCCGCAGGATTCTCCACAAGGCGTGAAATCTGGAAATCGGAGAATCCGAGACGCTTAGCCTCCAGCATTGTCTCACGGTCGATATCCTCGACTACCCCACCACGCTTGCGCAGGGAGTCGGCGAAGCGCACAATGTTTGCCAGACGGTCAATGAACCAGATGTCAATTTTGGTAAGCTCCGCAACACGCTCGGGAGTGTAACCCTCCTCAAGGGCCTGTGCTATGGCAAAGATACGCATGTCTGTCGGATGGGTAAGGGCGTGGTCAAGGTCATCGACATGGAAGTCAGTGTTACCGACAAAACCATGCATGCCCTGACCTATCATACGCAAACCTTTCTGGATGATTTCCTCGAATGACTTGCCTATTGACATGATTTCACCCACAGACTTCATGGAGGAGCCAATCTCACGATCCACACCGACAAACTTGGTGAGGTCCCAACGGGGAATCTTGACAATCATATAGTCCACCTCGGGAGCCTTGGCTGCTGAATATGGTGTGCCCGGCTCGCCTATCCGGTCAAGCGTATAACCGAGGGCAAGCTTGGCTGCTACGAATGCGAGCGGATAGCCTGAGGCCTTTGACGCAAGTGCCGACGAGCGACTCAGACGGGCATTGATTTCGATGATACGGTAATCGTTGGTCTCGGCATTGAATGCGTACTGGATGTTACATTCGCCGACTATACCGATATGGCGCACCACACGGGTAGCTATATCCTCAAGCATCTTGATTTGCTCCGGGGCAAGCGACACAATCGGTGCTACCACTATACTTTCACCGGTATGGATACCCAGCGGGTCAAAGTTTTCCATCGGGACAACGGTGAAGCAGAGGTCTGATGCATCACGAATCACCTCGAACTCAATCTCCTTCCAACCCTTGAGAGATTCCTCAACAAGAATCTGACGAGAGTAAGCCAAGGCGCTCTCGCAATGAGTCACGAATTCCTCATCATTATTGCAGATACCTGAGCCGAGACCGCCAAGAGCATATCCGGAACGTACCATGACCGGATAACCGATGCGATGGGCAACCTCAAGCGCATCTTCGATGTTCTCCACAGCCTGCGACACAGGAGTCTTCACATCGATTTCATTTAATTTCTTCACGAAAAGGTCACGGTCCTCGGTTATCATGATAGCCTCCACCGAGGTGCCGAGCACCTTCACTCCATATTTCTCAAGAGTACCGTCGAGATAGAGCTGAGTGCCGCAGTTAAGAGCAGTCTGACCGCCAAAAGCCAGCAGGATACCGTCGGGACGTTCCTTTTTGATAACCTCTTCGACAAACCGCGGGGTTATCGGGAGGAAATACACACGGTCAGCCACACCTTCCGAAGTCTGAATTGTGGCAATATTCGGATTGATGAGCACCGATTCGATTCCTTCTTCGCGCAACGCTTTAAGCGCCTGGGAACCTGAGTAGTCGAATTCGCCCGCTTGACCAATCTTTAGGGCACCCGAGCCGAGCAATAGTACTTTCTTCATTGTTCTTAAAAAATATGGTAATATGAAATCAAATGTATATGTTCTGCAAATTTACGAAATTACACTAATTTAACCAACCCGCCTATCCACCGTGGAAGGAATGCCCCCTATTCCGACACCGTTGCCGGATAGATGAAGTAATAATGTATGCTGTCGGCGGAGTCGGACGTGAATGTCACGTCACCTGATTTACGTACCCGGCGTCCGGGCGTGTCATCCATACGTCCGGGTCCAGACACAGACCACAGTATTCCGTACCCCTTGTCGGTAACGATGTAGGGCACCGGCAACCCGTCAGTCTCACTGCCAAATTCCGCACGCCGACCTTTGAGATTTACCGCCGGCGCCACAGTGGAAACCGGGCAAGTGACTGATGTGGCATCGGACAGACCTATCTGAAAATCCTGACTCACCTCATATATATTTCCGGTTTGGTCAACATCGTTCCTACGGGTCATTGACGCCGTGCGATGCTGTTCTGCCATGATAAGATTCCCGTCATGTCCCCAGAATGACACATTGCCGTCCTTCAGATTAAGTGCAGCATAGTAATTTCCGCCGTCAATCTTGATTTTGCCTCCGCCTTCGACACGAGGCAACGAATCAGCCAGCTCCCCGGCTGCGATTTTTAGCACAGGCTCGTCCTGCTGCGGACGCTCACCTATATATTTGGTCACTTCAACAGTAGTCGGAGATAAGACTGTCACTTCGGTAGTAATGGAATCAATGGTTATCCTGGCTCCATGAGGCAGCGACACAATCTGAGCATGTGCCATACATGCACATGACGACAATCCCAGATAAAGCAATGCTGAATGCAGAATTCTCATAAATACAAATAGTTACGATTGGTTTTTCCAATTTGAATGTTTCAGACACCCAAATTTAATAATTTTTCCGCAATTTTCAGATATGAGATCTGATTTAATAAGTTGCGAATACTCTGAGAGCTGCGCTTTTTGGTCAGCGGATTTTGACTATTCACTGATTGTCACCTCTAAACCCCATACTCTATTGTGTGTGTTATCCTGCCGGACATGGATATACAAAAATCGCTGAAACTATCTTAGTTTCAGCGATTTGTAGCGTTTTACCGCTTTGCTTGGTGACCTCGTGCATACTCACACCGTCAAGATCTATCGCAAAGGCATAAAGAAACCGAGCGTTCCTATAAGAGTTGGTACGCCCTACATAAGTCACCGGGGACAATATAGCAAAGTCTCTCCCATTAAGGAAACTCAAACTCTCACCATCATCCTTCAGCAACAACCGATGCCTGTTCTTCTTTCCATCCTTGTAGAAAACCACAGGATTATATCTCCACATACGATAACCACTGTAGTCAATCTTGTCTGACTGTTCATCGTCTGAAAAGGAAGACTCTGACCTCAAAGCCTTGTTCCGAATCTTCTGCTTCAACCACAACTGGTATTCATAACTCTGTACTTCCTCAAAAGGAATAATCCCCTCACCCTGTTCAAAGACTTTCCTCTCAAACAACAACTCAACAAACTCATCAGGATAAAGCTCTGACAATTCATAATGCTCCCCACACTGAAGATAATCGGATTTACGCTCAAACTCCTGCTCCAACACGTCCACAGAAACACGATTCATCCGACCATGATAATCCGACCAAGCCTGAAGGAACTCCCGGTACTCATCCGCAGAAAGAGTATCGAAATCAAAATTATTCATGTCAACCTTACTAAAATCTATATACATAATCTAAAATTTTGAACAGAGGGGCACTCGTTCCTCGTGCCACATACGGGGGCGTATATTATCAATATATTTTTTTTACACTTTTGCAAAGATAGCACAATGCGGTTAAGTATCAAAATCCATTATGGGAAGAATCCCCCATAACGGATTTTGATATGAATTAGTTTATTTGTAATTTAGTAAACTAGTAACTATATTTACAAGTTTACTCATCTATCCTTTTGCCAAATTATCAATCTGCATAAGATCTACTGTTGGATGTTCGGACTCCCACTTGGATATGAATACAGATAATGCCTCGTTAATGACATCCTTGTGCTTCCGATTCTCCAACATCCCTATTAATTTTAGTTTTCTTATCAAATTGGGAGAGACTATGAACGTAGCACGGATTTCTGCTGGCTTTTCATTCACCGAGGCAACGCTAATACTCGGCGTTGCGTTTTCCGTTGTCTCACATTGACAGGGTTGTGCATCAGGCTCTATAGTTGACGAAGACTTTTGCACCTCTCCCATCAGGCTGTATTTGCGCTTTGCCATCGTTATATTGTTTATTTGATTACTTGTTTACTTATAAACAAGTAATCTTATTTACAAATCTTCTTTAACTTAACTTCATCAGAACTTCATTAGCCAATGCCATATAATCAGATGCTCCATTGCTCTTACTGTCATAATCGAATATGGAACAATGTGCAGCTGGGGCTTCGGCGAGGGCTATACATTCTCTAATTTTGGTATCAAATACCCTAGCCCCAAACTTGGAGGTTATCGCCTCAATCACCTCATTGTTGAGTTTACGGTTATTGTACCGCTGGATAATTACCCCGGTTATCTTTAGATCCGAATTTGCATTTTGAATCACGTCGTTTAAAGTCTCATCGAGCATTATGATTCCTCGTAACGGGAGAGTTTCCCCGGTCAATGGAAGAAATACATCTGTTGCTGCAACAAGTGCGTTGATGGTGAACAACCCCAAAGAGGGCGGACAATCAATGAAGATGAAATCATAATCATCTCGTACCCTATTGAGCAACTTCTTCAGAATACTCTCTCTTCCAATACGGGCTTGCAAATGCAGTTCTGCTGCTGCCAATGCAAGTTCAGATGGACATAGGTCCAATCCTTCGGAGATTCTGACTATCGGCAGCGGCTCATTTTGCATGAGACTGTCAAATATTGATTTCGTTACATCCTCTTCTTTCATGAGAGAGGTTGTTAGGTTCTGTTGGCTATCCATATCAACCAATAGAATACGTTTTCCTAAACGAGAAAGAGCCGCTCCCAAGTTTACGGTGGTCGTTGTTTTGCCGACTCCTCCTTTGTGGTTCACGACTGCTATAATCTTAACCATGTTTACAAGTTTACATATTTGTTTTCAAACTTATTTACAAGTAAGCAAGTTTACTTATTTATCTTGCAAAGATAATTAATACTCTATTATTTACAAAACTGATTAAGCCAAGTAGGTTTTAAAATAACATAAATTTTGTGATTTTATTAACATTTATTATCTTTGCGATTGAATCAAATACCATGACTCACTTTCAACGACAATTTTATTGTTCATGAATCCCGATAAGACTTTAAGGCTATCTAGCTATACAATCCAAGTATAACTTAATGACCGCAAAAATCAAGTTCTGCTTATTCATGGTTATACTGGGGCTGTTGACATTGTATCAAAAGAGCTTGCATCTACGTTAAATCATTGTAACCAGCTACCAGAAAGTTGTATAGCGAAACTAACGGAGCGTGGTTATCTTACTTTTCAAGATGCGGAGGATGAGTATGCATATGTGCGCAGGATAGCTAATGTACTTTCAAGACGCAATAGTGTCCGAAAGAAGGATTTTACAATTATTGTTTCCTATTGTTGTAATTTCAAATGTCCCTATTGTTTTGAAATTGAACGGCTAAATAAAAACGGCAAGCATACCTTAACACCCTCTGAAGCTGAAAGGCTTTTTGATGCCATGCTTGAAATTGAGCCAAACAGAAAACTCCATAATAATTCTATAACACTATTTGGGGGAGAACCTCTATTAAAATCAAATCTGCCCATTATTGAAAGAATTGTATCTTTAGGCGTTTCTAGAGGGTATAAGTTCACCGCTACGACAAACGGTTATGATTTAGACTCTTACTTACACCTTCTAAATCCATCCAAAATATATGGTGTACAAGTAACAATTGATGGAATTAAAGACACACACAATGCTCGTCGAGTTCATTCATCATGCCAAGACACCTTTTCTAAAATAATTGCCAACATAAAGGCCGCCCTTCAAGTTGGAGCTCTTATAAAAGTTAGAGTCAATCTAGACTCTTCCAATATCACCGAAATTCAAGACCTGCTTATATTCCTACAACAAGAGCATATATTAGGGCACAAAAACTTCAAAATATATGGTGAGATAATTGATGGAGAAGGAAATTTTTGTCCAACGGATTACACCAAACATAACGACAATTTAGATAGCAACTGTTTTATAGAGACATTATCAAAAGTAACACCACCGCTACCTTATTCATTGTCTCTTTATACAAACATATACAATGCTATCATAAGACATCAGCCTATTTCATTGAATCCACAACATTGTGGAGCCAATGCTACAACATATATTTTAGACCCCAAAGGTAACATCTACTCCTGCCATGAATATGTAGGAAGTGAACAAAACATCATAGGGACGTACATTCCACATGTTAACTGGAATAAAGAGATTCTTGACATATGGCATAATAGAATCTCTACTCATATCGATAATTGCGCACATTGCAAATATGCTTTGCTTTGTGGAGGAGGATGTACAGTCAAGGCTCAAAATTCCCACAAACAATATTGTTGTGATAATTTTGAGAACAAACTTATTGGTATAACAAAACTCATATTTAATAATATTTCTCATGAATGACAAGAAAAAACTGGAGATTAAATCTCTGAACCAAAACATCATGACAGAGTTCTCCATATCCGAACTCGAAGAACGCCTCGAAACAGATCCAATTGCATTAGGCACAGCCGCTGACTCTGCAATGCAACTATCTACTGAGTGTTTTACTTGTACGCTCTGTTTTACTTGTGGCGAATTTTTATAAGCAATTTTGGCTTCTGTCATTAATAACCATTCACACTCTGTTTTACTTGTGGCGAATTTTTATAAGCAATTTTGGCTTCTGTCATTAATAACCATTCACACTCTGTTTTGCTCAGCCCAAAACAGAGTGAATGGTTATGTGACTTCTGAAAACGGGGAAAGGGTTGAGTTTGCAATAGTAAAAATAATGAGTTCTGATTCATCGTATATAGCCCATGCAATGACTGATTCCATTGGCTTTTATGATATATCTGAATTCAATATTAATGATGGTATTCTCCAAATCTCAGCTTTTGGATATATTCCCCAAACTATACCATTTCATATTTTAACTAATCCCACCATTAAAAATTTTTTTCTACAACCACAATCAAACCAATTAAAAGAGGTAACTATAACAGGGAATAATATTATCCGTTCAAAAGACGGACATCTCATAGCACTACCCACAAAATCTGAAAAACGGCATTCCTTTGGTGGTATTGACCTATTGGCAAATATAATGATTCCAGGAATAACAGTAGACCGTATTTCAGGAGCTGTCTCAGCCGTGTTTGGCGAAGCTGCTCTATATATTAATGGCATTAAAGCTACTATTCCGGAAGTAAAAGCACTACGAGTTGCTGACATAGTAAAAATTGAATATTATGACACCCCCACAAATCAATATGTTGGGGAAAACGCTGTGATTAATTATGTGGTAAAACAATATAACTCCGGAGGATTCGGTAATATCAATGCACAACAAAATATAGGATTTTTAGGAGGTAATTATGG
Source organism: uncultured Duncaniella sp. (assembly GCA_958352885.1). Taxonomy (GTDB): domain Bacteria; phylum Bacteroidota; class Bacteroidia; order Bacteroidales; family Muribaculaceae; genus Duncaniella. The sequence continues at coordinate 282,270 of CATWQI010000002.1, read as the reverse complement.
ATTTTCAGGCAAGATAGCGCACAATAACACTACTATACAAGCATTTGGAGACTACAATATAAATCAAATGGAGTCTGACAGGAAAGACGGATATATCAATTATAATTTTAAGGAGGGCCATTATAAAGAACAAATTGTGGGCATAGATGGTAAATCAAGGACAAACAATGGAAGCATCCATATAGATGTTACTAACACCACCAAAGCACGAACACTTCAAGGAGGTATATACCTGAGCAATAGTGATGCTTCAAGCAATACGGTAGAGAAGCAACCCGACAATTCATATCAGAACAAGAACTCATCTGACCGAATAAACTATATAGCGACTAAATTATATACAAGATTCATCCTTGTCAAGAAACAAACTCTTGACATAAACTTGAATGGCTCCTATGCCTATAATAAATATTCTTATGAGTTTGATAACTTCTCATCAAATTATCAAACTCGAACGTCAAATGACCTGTGGAACTTAGATTTAACAACCACTTATACCATAAAATTCAACTCTAATAATTCTTTAGCCGCAAAATTTATTAATCTGTACAAAAATAACAAAGCTCAATATTCCGGGTCAAACATACCATCTTCTGAATTATGGAGCAATGAAGAAATATTTTTTGTGCAGTATTCTCATAAAGTATCCGACAAAGTCCGCATTTCATTTCAACCTGGCATATCCGCATTGCAATATCAACAAAAGCTGGGTGATAAAATAAGCACATTCTCCCCCAGACTTGACACTCGTCTCACAGTCAACCTACCCCAAGGGCAATACATCGTGACCTCCTGCAACATAGGCAATTCATTTCCAAATATTGCCAGTTTAACTACGGCAGAGCAACCTGTCAACAATCTTCATGTTATTAGAGGTAATCCTTATATAGACAACACCAAGCTATATAAACTCATGACTATTTATGGCAAAAACACTAATAAATTCGGATTACAAGCTATCGCACAATATCAGTACAACCATCACATACCCATTAGCTCGTATGTTCAGGAGGACAATGTCATTATAGAAAGTTGGAGTACAGACGAAGATGCTCACTATTTTAATTCTTTCGTATCATTTTCCTACCGTCCCATTAAAACGGTAACCCTTCAACTCTCTGGCGGTTATAATCTGTACAATTATACAGGTGTTCAATCTGCCAAGACTCACGGGCTCGACTGTAAGTTGGATTTTATATATTATTATCATAATGTTGCCCTCAATGCATTCATAAACACTCCGCAAAAAGTTATGGGAATGGATCTTGCAAGGGTAGAAACGCCCTGGAAATATGGCGCAAGAATAAACTATAACATTGGACAATGGCTAATTGAGATTGGGATAAACAATCCTTTTTTAAAGGGGAATAAATATGGTTTCAAATCATATAATCAGATTTATAATTATAACTATAAGTTAACTTCACGTTCTGCCGGATGCTCAGGTTTTATTAAACTTGCTTTCAATTTCGAGTTTGGGAAGCACATCAAACGTAGTGAGATAGAAAAGCAGAAAATAGAGATTGAAAATACTATTTTAAAAGTCCACTAATGGAACCATACGATAAAATAACACCAATTACTCCATCTAGTCAATTAGACATCAATACAGAGTTTATAATATCTATCCAAGATAGATATTATAAACTAAGCAAACAGGCGTTCTTATTGGTTCTTTGTCTATCACATGGAGAAGATATGGATTCTGCGATCACCTCATATCAAAAAAAGAGTGGCTCTTCTTACTCAAGGAAACAAATATCATATGTTATTGAAAATGCAATCAATCCAATCATATATAATAATGTCATTGAGCCCAAGAAACCTCTCGGTTTTATATTTAAACGCTCTATATTTTCAGCACAAACAGTAAGGACTATTTCTAAACCGCTCTCCCCCCTATTTAATAAATACATAATAGTATGCATGTTAATATTAGCCGTAATATTAAATACGGTATATCTACTTCAACCTAACATATTACATTATAATGGACATATTGGTCTTGAGGGGATACTAGTAATATTCAGCATTACCATCTTGTCTTCATTATTTCATGAATTTGGACATGCCGGAGGTCACATCCTTTATCGGAATATCATCCACTTTCTGCGTCAGTTTGAAAAACTCCGCAAGGTAATCAACACAGCGCACCCAACGCTGATAAGTGGCTTTCACAATGTCGCCACGCTCCAGTTCCTCTTTGCGTTTCTCGTTGGTTTCACGGAACACATCGCAGAGCATTTTGGGCTTCTCGACAGTGCCGAGGAAATGATCACGCAGTATTTTCGGATTTACCATCTTTCCCTCACGCACAAGCATATTGTGGATTTCGAGGAAGCGGGCTTTCACAACCTCGATATACTTGTTAAGCTCGAGGTCTCGGCGCGAGCGACCTCTGGACATGGCACGCTTCTGATCCCAGTTCTCAGGGGCGACACTGCGTCCGAGGTTCATTTCCGAAATCTGACCGCTCACGGTGATGCGGACGAAGATTGGATACTCGCCGTTGCGTAGGGCGCGGGCTTTCCTTGCTATAAAAGACAAGGTGAAATAAGAATCATGTAACATAGTTTGAAATTGTGGTTTAATGGTTACATAAATATAATCATTTTCGCCCAATTTCACAACAGGCAAGAACAAGAAAATCAACGCCGTATCGCAAATCTGGTGAACACTTCCGTGAACAGGAAGAAACTTCCGGATTTTGTTCACGAATTATTGTTCTGCAATTTCGTCGTATTTCACCGTTCTGCCACCTTGTTCACGATTGAACACAATCCCAAACTCGGCTGAACAGACAGAAAAGAGTTAAAAACAAGGCTAAATTAACTGACGCGTAGTTAAAAACTTCAATTGATGTTAAATTTCGCCTGAAATCAACTCATAATTCCCGAAAAGTGGGGTTTTGAACCCGGTGGAGAGTATGCGAACCCCACTTTCAAGTTGACAAATCGCAGAAAAACGCAGAAGATTAGGATGTTATGCTCATCAGTGTTGTCATCGTGAACAAACTGTTCACGATTTTAGCTGTTCACGAATTGTACACCGCCATACCTCACAATGTTCACGATTCTGCCGGATAGGGGTATTACAAAAATCGCTGAAACTGTCTTAGTTTCAGCGATTTGTAGCGTTTTACCACTTTGCTTGGTGACCTCGGAGAGGCTCGAACTCTCGACCCACTGATTAAGAGTCAGTTGCTCTACCAACTGAGCTACGAAGTCATTGCCTTAGAGAAATCTTGATTTAAGTCGCTACTTAAGTGCTTTTCTCAATTGCGATGCAAAGGTAAGACGTTTTTTTTACCCCACCAAATATTTTCATAAAATTTTTCAACATAATATTAATTTTTACCGATTCAGACCAATTATTATCCTGTTTCACCTCAGATAACAAGTTTCTAACCGGCTAATTCAAACAAAAATTTTCCGATTCCATGTAGCTGAATCTAACTGTCGGCACCAAGCCACGGAGCCGTCATGACACAAAACTATGGCATAATCCGCATCAAAAAATACGGAGACATATCGGTTCGCCAAATATTGCCGGACTATTTAGCCAAAAAGTACCACTGTAATAGGTGTAATTCAAAGATAATTCGTATATTTGCAAGCTGAAAAGCAGCTACTGGCTCTGCTTTCCCCATGAAAACAAGCAAAAAATAATCTTAATAACTAATTTAAATACATCACTTTAATCAAATGCAAAGCAAAGGATCTTTGGGAAGTGTTGTTGCCGGCGTGATAGCCATCTTCATGGTTCTCATCTGCCTTTTCTACCTCTCATTCACCGTGGCAACCAACCACTATGAGAACAAGGCAGAAGAATACGCCACAGTAGAGGCAGCAAAGGACAACAACAGTTCTGAAACTAAACGTAAAGCTTACAGCGAGTACATCAAGAACATCGCTAACGAAAAAGTTTATTTAGGCTATACTTTCAATGAAGTGCAGAAACTTGCAGTAGGCCTTGGTCTCGACCTCAAAGGTGGTATGAACGTCACCCTTCAGGTTTCAGTACCCGACATTCTCCGTTCGATGGCAAACGCCGAGGGTAACCCCTACTTCGAGAAGGCTGTCGCAAACGCCGACTCAGTGGCACGCATAAACAAGAGCACTGACTTCATCGACATATTCTGCAACGAATATCAGAAACTTGACCCGCAGGGTGATCTCACCGTCGTGTTCAAAGACCAGGTTAAGCGCGGTGACAACATGGATGCCATCAAGAACGCCCTTAAGCAGGAAGTTAAGGACCGCGTCAGCAGCTCAACCAATGTGCTACGCACCCGTATCGACCAGTTTGGCGTCGTGGCTCCCAACATCCAGGAACTTGAAAAGGACGGTCAGATTCTCCTTGAGCTCCCCGGAGTAAAGGAACATGACCGTGTGCGCGAGCTTCTGAAATCAAGCGCAAATCTTGAATTCTACGAAACCACACCCTTCAACGAAATCTCCGCTATCCTTCAGCAGCTCGACAATACCCTGCGCTCCGATTCTACCGGAAACGGCAAGGGTCTCTTCGAGTATTTCCTCCAGGTAGGCAATCCCCGTAATATAATAGGTGTAGGCGCAGCTACCGAAACCGGACGCGACACCATCAATATGCTTCTCGCATCGCCCGCCGCCAAGCGCATACTCCCCGCCAACCTCAAACTCGCCTGGGAATTCAAGCCCGAGGTAGTTCAGGTGGAGGACTCTGTAAAGGGCAAGCGCAACCTTTCAATCTATCAGCTCGTAGCCCTCAAGACCACAAACGGCAAACCGGCACTCAGCGGTGACGTGATTACCTCTGCTACCAGCGACTATGACGCCATGCAGGGTGGCAACTACGTATCGATGAACATGAAGCCCGAGGCAGCACGCCAGTGGGCGCGCATCACAGCTGCCAATATCGACAGACAGGTAGCCATCGTGCTTGACGATCATGTATACTCAGCTCCCCGCGTCAACACAGTGATTGAAGGCGGTCGCTCACAGATTACCGGCGACTTCACCACCGACGAGGCAAAAGACTTGGCAAACGTGCTCAAGAGCGGTAAGATGGCGGCTAAGGTAGACATTATCTCCGATACCGTAATCGGTCCGTCGCTCGGCGAACAGGCAATCAAGGACGGTCTGTGGTCATTCATCTTCGCACTCGTGCTCCTCATGGTGTTCATGTGCCTTATCTACGGATTAATCCCCGGCATCATCGCCAATGTGGCACTTATATTCAACATCTTCTTCACCTTCGGTATCCTCGCCTCATTCCAGGCAGTGCTCACGCTGTCAGGTATCGCAGGTATCGTGCTCGCGCTCGGTATGGCGGTTGACGCCAACGTGCTCATCTACGAGCGTGCGAAGGAGGAACTCCGTGCCGGCAAGAACATACGCACAGCCATCTCCGATGGTTACAGCAACGCCTTCTCTGCCATCTTCGACTCCAACCTTACCTCAATCATCACTGGTGTAATCCTTCTCCTCTTCGGTACAGGTCCAATCAAGGGCTTCGCTACCACTCTTATCATCGGTATTGTCTGCTCATTCTTCACTGCGGTTTATCTGACCCGCCTTATTTACATTATGTGCGCCAAGAGCAAACCGTTCCAGAACCTCACCTTCACCACCGCAATCTCCCGCAAGATGTTTACCAACACCAAGTTTAACTTCCTTGGTGCCCGCAAGGTAAGCTTCGGTATCGTAGGCGCAGTAGTTCTCGTGGTTATCATCTCGCTTTTCGCACGTGGTCTCAACCAGGGTATTGACTTCTCCGGAGGTCGCAACTATGTGGTTCAGTTTGATCATCCCGTGAAGACTCATGAGCTCCAGGCTCAGCTCGCACCCCTCTTCGAAGGCGCACAGCTCAGCGTAATCACCATCGACGACAACACCAAGGTGCGTATCTCAACCAACTACAAGATTGACTCTGACGAGGAAGGTATCGACAATGAAATCACAGATATCCTCTACAAAGGCCTCCAGAACGAACTCAACGGCATGAGCATCGAGGACTTCTCCACTACAAACGAGAACATCGGTATCATGTCATCACAGAAAGTAGGTCCTACCGTTGCAAACGACATGCGTACCGACGCATACATCGCGGTAATCCTCGCTCTTCTCGCCATGTTCTTCTACATTCTGCTCCGATTCCGCAACGTAGCCTTCTCGCTCGGCGCTCTCGCAGCGGTAGCCTTCACCGCATTCACCATTATCGGTTTCTATTCCATCTTCTGGGGCGTGTTCCCCTTCGCGATGGAAATCGACCAGACATTCATCGCTGCTATCCTGACCGTGATTGGTTACCAGATTAATGACACAGTGGTGGTATTTGACCGTGTGCGTGAAAACGTAGGACTCTATCCCAAGCAGGACTTCTTCACAACTATCAACAGTTCTATCAACTCCACCCTCGGACGTACAATTATGACATCAGGTTCTACCCTGCTTGTACTTCTCTGTATATTCATCCTCGGTGGTGACGCAATCCGCTCATTCGTGTTCGCAATGATATTCGGTGTTATCATCGGTACCCTTGCTACCATATATGTAGCAGCTCCTGTGGCTTACATCACCGACAGCCGCCGCAACCGCAAGGCTGTCAAAGCCGCTTAATCAGCGCCATAACAATAGCTAATCCATAAAAAAGGAAGCTGTACCCACCGGTACAGCTTCCTTTTTTATTGTGCCGCCGATTCCATGACATTGCTGATTCATATGTTCCGGACCATGTATATCCGCCATACTTCTTTCATCGAACCGGTCCTAAAGAAAATGGACTGCATGCCGATTATGAAGTAAAACACGGTGCGAAGTGTATCGTGATATTATTTCGAGCGGTCTATGATTAGCATTAAGTGATTAAGATATTGGAGGTAAACAGAAGTTCAGTTGAAATATCACAGGAGATATTGCAGGAGGTATTACAGTATGGATGGGCACATTTTTTGCCGGACAGGCTATAAATCAAACGCAAAAAAGTGACTGCCTGACCAAAGGTCAGACAGTCACATTCCATATACTGATTTCTACCTGAAACTTAATTATGCTTCACGTGCGGGTCATTCTTTCTACATAGATGCTTAATCCAGATATAATATCCGGTAAGCGGAAGACTTGCGCCAAGCAGAGCGCCGAGAAGCCACAGAATACGGGTGAAGACTCCGCCGAGACTTCCTGTATGGATTGAATATATCCATCCGCGGAGCTTGTCAGCCTCATTTGACGCCGCATAAGCAGCCGAAAGAGTTACCTCGCCGGAACGTCTGTTAAAGTCATACTTGTCAGACGCTCTGGTATTGCCGGCGTTGCTGATAGTCACGGTAGCACTTTCAGAGCTTATGGTAATCTGGGGAGCACATGGGTTCTGAGCGGAAAGCTCATCATAAACCTGCTGCCAGCGTCCGAATTCCGAGCGACGGTGTCCGCCTCCTCTACGCTCTCCGCGGTTCTCGCCATTTTCATCCCCACGATTCATACCTTCGCGGCGACCACTGTTATCGTCGCCTCCGCGTCTGCCTTGACCGCCACGACCCTCGCCGTGACGATTGCCGCCTCCACGGCGACCTCCTTCATCACTTGACTCGGCAGCAACTGCAGTCTGACCAAAATTGCGAGGAGTATGCTCCACGCCACACACCGCATAGAAAGCGGTGCGATACCAGTTAAATGACCATGTAAGACCGGTAAGAGCCATAGCGAGCACAAATACAAGCGCATACATGCCCCCTGCCACGTGCAGACCCTTCCAAAAGCCTTTCCATCCCCTGGCAAATGATATGCTGAGGCTGCGACGGAAATTCTTGCGGGCGCGCGGTACCCAGATAACCACACCTGAAATCAAGGCTATGACAAATATCAATGTGGAAATTCCTACCAGAAGCTTGCCGACCTTGAGCCCATCGCCATGCGGATTGGCACTATCCAGAAGCCAACGGTGGAGTTTAAACATAGTTGAGAAAAAGCCGAGGCGTTCGTACTTGCCTGTTATCTCACCGGAATACTGGTCTACAAACATAGACGACCTGCGGGGTTTGGACAAATTGACCTGGTATGTTCTGTCCTTATCGGCAAAAATAGTCACACCAGTAATCGAGACACTGTCGGGGAGTGTCGCCTTGACAGTTTCCATCAGTTCATCCAGCGGGAAAGCCGAATCCTTCACTTCACTGACATAATAGACATCGCTCTTCACCGATCTTGTTATCTCCGGCTCGAATATAAGCATCGCACCTGAGAAACATACAAGTGTAATGATGATACCAAACGGGACTGACAGCCACAGATGTATCTTACGGAAAAACTTCATCATAATCCTATCAATTTGCCGGGGTCATAAATCCGAAGCCGGTTATATCGTTAGCTGCGATAGTCACACCTTTGGTAGCCTTGGCTGTGGAAGTATTTATAGCATAAATGGCAGGCTGCTCATTCTCTACATTAACAGGAATATACACGTTGCCATTTTGGGAATAGACAGTCTTTCCTATCGAGGATATATTGGCAGGCAGACCTGTGACATATGTGAGTTTCTTTGCCGAAGCGTCAAAGATAGCGAGCTCGGTAGCTGCAGCATTCGCCTCTGTAAGCGGACGGTCGTACATCACCATCAGGAAGCAATTGCCACCGGCGGGCCAGCAACGCATAAACGAGCGATTACCGTCGGGAGTCTGAGCCTGGATATTGCAATAGTAATCGTCAAATGTTGTGCTGCCCGCAGGTATACGGCATACACCGGCAGGAAGCTTGGTTCGCTGATCCTCATTTGTCATGGTCACGGAATAGCTTGCCGAGAAAACATAGATATCACCATTGTCAGCAGTCCACACTGTCTGATAATACTGGGAACGATAGCGTCCACATGGGGTACTGATTTTATCTGTATGTGCAAGAGTGGGATTAAGCATCTCTTTATTGTCATATATCGCTACCCAGCATTCGTCAGGGTACTGTGTGCCCACGAGCTCGCCTGCTTTATAAGAGCCTGCGCCAGAACCGCCTGCTGTATCATGTACGAGGTCCTTGAATTTCGGTAGCACCCATTTGCCATTGTCATAAGCCACACCGTACTGGCTAAGCCCCATAGGCACCGCACCGCAGTAGAGTTTCGAACCGCTCTGCTCAGCACCGGCAAGTGTCACATATTCGCCATTACCCAGGAAATTCTCCATGCTGTAGGCACCGGTGGAAGTGTTGTTTGACGAAGTTGTCTCGTTTACGACATCAAGATAAGTGATAAGCAATGTCATAGGTCTGTATCCGTTGGCATCCGCAAGATTCTCGGGACCTTCGCCTGTTGACATGGTGATAATATCGTCATTGTACGCACCGTATGACGAGAATCGGCTGATACGGTACTCAGTGTCGCGTGGCTGCATCTCACCATCGGCACCGAGTATATAACTTCTTGTGGTGCCGGCGTTACCCTGGTTGTATGTCAAGGCATATAGATAGTTCTTATAGAATACCCATTGAGTCGCTCCATCGTTCTTAAGGCCATTACCTACTGTCGAAAGAGAACCTTCGTCAAGCGATTCGCCGGTCAGAAGCACATAAGATGTACCATTTGACCCCTGTACGGTAGTCGCAAAAACATATTTTCCATTGCTATCTCCTGCGTTACCGCCATTGCCCGGCTCATCGTTATCAGAGCAGGCGGTAAGAGCAACCGCCGGAATCACGGCAGCAGCCATCATACGCCATAATGATTTTTTTGTTGTCATATTTTCCTTTTTTGAATTAAATTAGTTTCCGAAATAGATTCTTACTTTCCCGTAGAAAGCGCGTCCGGCTTTCTGCAGGCTGAAATTATCGTATAAGCGGGCATCGGTGAAATTCCGACATTCAAGTGACAGATTATACCGTCCGTTCCTTATACCGTAGGATATCGTGAGATTATGGGCAAACTGGTCAGGAACGATATAGTCACTGTCGTTTGAGCCGATATTGGCTGAATAGTAGCTGAAACTATGAGTGAACTGATTGTCGTAAGTCACGGTGAGCACATTGCTCTTCCGTCCGAGTCCATGCCAGTAGAAATTTATGTCAGAATCAGCGAACATATAAGGGAGATTGGGCATACGTTCCTTGTAGGACAGATTGGGCACTGTGCTGCCCTGCGCGGTAGGCATATTGTCACGGACATTCATAAGGGAGAAATTACCTCCGAGACTTACCCATTTAGAATAGCTGTAACGCACCGACGCGCTGAATCCTTTTGTGTCCACTTTACCATAGTTGACATATGTAGCCGCCGATTTTCCGCCACTCAGCGCGAGGATGTTGCGCTGGATATAATCACGGGTGTCACGATATATGAATCCTGCTTCCACATAGAGTATATTGCTGCCGAAATCCGCATTATAACTCAAGTTCAGGTTAACATTGTGGCTTTCCTCCGGGCGGAGAGAGATATCGCCCACTTCAAGGTCCTCGTCACCAAACATCTCCTCTATGGTAGGGAGACGATATGCCTTCTCATAGGAAGCTTTCAGCTGGAATCCAAGCGGCATAAACCATGTTCCGGCAGCTCCGTAGCCGAAGTAGTCGATAGAACGCGACGTGAGCTGGTAGACATCCTGTGCGGACGATGTGGCCATCGGGCCTGAAACATACTGATGATACTGTTTGCCGAATACTGAGAAATTGAGTTTGGTGTTGGGCATATAACGATACGATACGCCTATGATATTCTTGCTTGTCACCTTTGAGAACTCATCCTTTGAGGGAGGGGTTGTAAGCAAGTCCTCATTCGAGCGATTGAATGTGTTAAACACATCATTTACAGTAAAGACGTGGTACTCACCCAGGCGATAGTTGGCAGTGAATGTCGCCGCCCAGTTGTTGTTAATCGCCTTTGCCAACTGGAATGACTGTTCGCCGGGGGAATTGAGCGGGGCAGTCTCTCCGCGCCAGTTATATTTGATTTCAGCCGTATCGACATTTGTAGTTATATCACGGTTGTAATTGGCATTAAGCGAAACGTCGAGCCCTTTGGTTAAAAGATTCCGCTTGCCATATTCGAGCGACGGCATCAGCGTATAGCCGTGACGGTGCTTCTGCCCGTACACTATCTCCTGCCGCACTCCGGTCTGCACCTCCTTATACATATGGGAATAATTGAATCCCACGAGTAGGCGGTCAGCCCATGGTTTGTTGACAACGCCAAGTTTTGCTATCACGACCTCGTTATGATAAGTATCGTTGAACCGCTTTACATGCTCAAGTTTCTTACGGTTTATACCCCCGGTGGCAAAATCCTCGACCGGAGTATCAACCCAGTAATTATTATCGGAGTAATTCTGGAAGGCGTTTATTTCATATTTGAATCCATTGGCAAGCGTCTGACCGAAATTCACATAGGATTTGTGGGTGTTGAACGACCCGTAGGAATATGATGCGTCGACAAACCAGCGACGCTGGCGCTGCGGGGTCACAATATTTATGACACCGCCTATAGCATCGGCACCGAAGCCTACAGGCACTACCCCACGATATATTTCAATCCTGTCAGCATAATTGACCGGTATGTTATTCAGACCGAACGAACTGCCTACACCCTCCTGCGGCACTCCGTCGATAAAGACTTTGACATGCTTCCCGCTGAATCCGTCCATCGTAACAGCCATATCCGACCCGACACCTCCGCTTTCACGGATTTTCATACCCGGGGCCTTGGACAACGCCTCACTCAGAGTCTTGGTAGTATTCATAAGCTCGCGGGTGTTTACAGCAGTGGCATTAAATGCCGAATTACGGACTTTGCTCAACTGATTCCCTACCACTATGACCTCGCCAAGCTGTGTGGCTGACTTCAGCTTGACATTAAGCTTGACCCGCTCATCGGCCTTTATAGTTGCCTTAAGTTCCAGATCCTCGAATCCGACCGATGAAAATACCACAGTGTACTCACCGGCAGGGGCGCTGATATGATACAATCCTTTCTCATTGGAAACGGACGAGTATTCAGTCCCTTTAAGCGACACAGTAGCATAATCAAGAGGTTCTCCATCGGCTGATAACACTTTTCCGGAAATCATTCCGAATAAATCCTTTGCAAAAATATTGAATGGTATAGTTACAAGCGTAATTAGAATTAGAATGAACTTTTTGATTGATGACATATATGTGAACTTTTTTTGCTGATATTTTATGCAAAGTTCGGCAGTTTATAGTGCCTGTGAAATACCTAATTGTAAGTATAACATCTTATGTTATCACATATCAGTCAGTTACAAATTAAGCCGAATCGCAAAAAGTGGTTAACGACACCTTTGTATGGGTGAACTAAAAACCTCGATATCCTCCCGGGACATACGAATTAACACAAAATGATTACTTGAATAACTGACGTATACACATCAATACGATATGTTTTTCAACAGCTCTTCTTGCAATTTCCGAATTATTTTCAGACTTTTGCCATAGATTGATTTATCAGACCATATGCACCCGTCATCAATTCAGCCGGACAACAGTTCCACCGTTCGTAGAATCGCAGGATTGCCACGACGCATTTTCCGTTTCTACGTGGACGGCTTCCGCTCCATGACCATAGGGAAAAAACTGTGGATACTGATAATCATCAAACTCATCATAATCTTTTGCGTGTTCAAACTATTCTTCTTCCCGGATATCCTTGACCGCGACTATGACAATGATGTCCAGCGAGCCGACGCTGTGAGGTCAACACTACTTGACCGTTAGACGTTTATTTTTAATAAGCGACGAATCCACCGCTGACAAATCCGTCGCCAATCCAAAACATTCAACAACAGTATCACCAACAAACATTTATGAGCTTATGGATGACCTAATGACCGTAGTCGACTGGTCGAGATGGCAATTTGCCCTCACAGCGATGTACCACTGGCTTTTCGTCCCCCTCACACTTGGTCTAAGTGTGATAGTCGGGGTTATGGAAACCATCTACTACCGTACCCGTAATGAAAAATGGCTTGCGACCACTAAATTCTGGATGACGCTCTTCGGCATAAATTTTGCTATGGGTGTCGCCACGGGTATCATACTCGAATTTGAATTCGGCACCAACTGGTCGAATTACAGCTGGTTTGTGGGTGATATTTTCGGTGCGCCACTCGCCATAGAAGGACTTATAGCCTTCTTCATGGAGTCCACATTCATTGCTGTAATGTTCTTCGGATGGAAAAAGGTAAGTCCCGGCTTCCACCTCGCATCCACATGGCTCACAGCCCTGGGTGCGTCTATCTCGGCACTATGGATTCTCGTTGCAAACGCTTGGATGCAGTATCCGGTAGGGATGGAATTTGACCCGGCGCAGATGCGTAACGTGATGGACAACTTCTGGGATGTGGCACTCTCGCCGGTAGCCATCAATAAATTTTTCCATGCCGTATTTGACGGATGGGTACTGGCAGCCGTATTTGTCTGCGGTGTAAGCGCCTGGTACCTAATGAAGCGCCGACGCACAGGATTCGCATTTGACTCCATAAAGGTGGCAGGATGGGTAGGTCTGGCAGGTATATTGCTCACGCTCATGACAGGCCACAGTTCGGCTGTGGATGTGGCACGTGTGCAACCCATGAAACTCGCAGCCATGGAAGGACTCTACAACGGCAAATGCGGCGAAGAGCTTGTGGGCTTCGGCATACTCAACCCGTCGAAAAAATATGACAATGACGCTGACCCATACCTGTTCAAGATTGCTATACCCAAGGGGCTGTCAATCCTGGCAAACATGGATGCCGACTCCTTCGTTCCGGGTATAAGTGACCTTGTGAACGGAATCAGAATCACAGAGAACGGTGACACAGTGCGGACAGAGTCATACGCCGACCGCATAGCGATGGGCAAACAGGCGCACGAGTCTCTGCGCAAGTTCGACAAGGCACTTGCCCAAGGGGATGAGGCCGGTATGCAGACAGCCAAAGCTGAACTTCAGAAGAATTACAGATACTTCGGCTACGGTTACCTCGACTCACCCGAGGAAGCCATCCCGCCCGTAGGCATGACATTCTATTCGTTCCATATCATGGTGCTCGCAGGAGGTTACCTGCTGCTTTTCCTCCTCGTGGCACTCTGGGCTGCCTACCGCAAACGCACCCTCTGGGAAAATCGGATATGGCAATGGATAGCCATCCTCTCAATCGCAGTGGTGTGGATATGCTCCGAAGCCGGATGGGTCACCGCCGAAGTAGGCAGACAGCCCTGGATTATAGAAGGACTTATGCCTAACCGGGCAGCCGTATCAGCCATATCCCCGGCATCTGTCCAGCTCACATTCTGGATGTTTGCAGCCGTATTCACCGCCCTGCTCATAGCTGAAATCACCATCATGCTAAAACAGATTAAGAGCGGCAAGGACGAGGACAAATATTAGGCGGATTTAATCTTAAAGATTTACTTATACTAAAAATTTCAAACATGGAACTTGAATCCTTACAGATATATTGGTGGCTGCTCATCTCAGTTTTGGGCGCACTGCTTGTGTTCCTGCTCTTCGTGCAGGGGGGACAGACCTTCCTTCTCAGCGTGTCGGAGCGCACCGAGGCTTCCAGGCTGATGATTAGCTCACTCGGACATAAATGGGAACTCACGTTTACCACGCTCGTGGTGTTCGGAGGTGCGTTTTTTGCCTCCTTCCCATTATTTTATTCCACCAGTTTCGGCGGTGCCTACTGGCTCTGGATGCTTATACTCATCAGCTTTGTTCTCCAGGCAGTAAGCTATGAGTTCCGGGTGAAACCGGGCAATTTATTCGGCACACGCACCTATGATACATTCCTGTTCATAAACGGATGCGTAGGTTGCATACTCCTTGGTGTAGCCGTGTCAATGTTCTTCTTCGGAGCAGAATTTTCGGTCAGCAAGGGGAATCTCCTGGACACCGGTGCTCCGGTGATTTCGCGATGGGCTCCCTCTCACGGGCTCGAAGCCATATTCTATTGGAAGAATCTCGTGCTCGGATTTACAGTGCTCTTCCTTGCGCGCACACAAGCAGCCCTCTATTTCCTCAACAATGATGAGGGGGGCGAAGCTATCTTTGCAGCAAATAAGCGCAGGGTACTTGTCAACGGGGTTATCTTCGTGGTATTTTTCCTTCTCTTCGTCGGACTACTGCTTGCATCTCCGGGTCTACAGACTGTGAAGGACGGCGGTATTGCCGGAGGCAAAAGTGTATTTGAGGTCAGGGAATTCAAATATTTCTTCAATTATATAGAGATGTGGTGGTGTCTCGCATTATTCCTCATAGGGGTAGTGATGGTGCTTTACGGTGTGCTTAAGTCGGCATTCGCAACCCATTACACACACGGAATCTGGTGGAGCGGCATCGGCTCGGTAGCTGTGGTGCTGACACTCTTCTGGGTTGCCGGTTACAACAATACCCCCTACTACCCGTCGCTAATCGACCCTGCGTCATCACTGACCATCCACAACAGCAGTTCCAGCCTCTTCACACTTACCACCATGAGCTGGGTATCGCTTGTAATACCCTTCGTTGTCGCTTACATCGCTTATGCTTGGTATGCCATGGACAGAGACCACAATAAATAGAGGATACATACTATACGGATGATGTCAGGATGCTTACACAGCTCACTGACCAGAATATAAGAAGAGATTACCCCCGCCGAATAGTTCAGCGGGGGTAACTTCTATTGCATTATCAGAATTTAATTCTTTTCATTGCTTAGCGGACACAGCATACGCCGGGTTTCGCTGATTAAGCATTCTCGGGACGGAGAGTGCGTACGGTTGCGCCGGCACGCCACATCTCGCTTTCACGGAGAGCCTTGAGTTCTTCCTCAAGTTTCTCACGATAGTCAGGCTGAGTGTTGGAGTCAATGGAGCGCTGAGCCTCACGACCGGTCTTTACACTCTCGTACAGGTCATAGACCACAGGCTTGATAGCATCATGGAACGGACCCATCCAGTCAAGCGCGCCACGCTGTGCTGTGGTAGAGCAGTTGGCATACATCCAGTCCATACCCTTGGCAGCGAAAAGGGGCATGAGTGACTGTGTAAGCTCCTCGACAGTTTCGTTGAAAGCCTCGGAGGGGGTGTGGCCGTTCTCACGAAGTACTTCATACTGGGCAAGGAGAAGACCCTGGATAGCGCCCATGAGCGAACCGCGTTCGCCGGTCAGGTCAGACACGGCCTCACGCTGGAAAGTAGTCTCGAAAAGGTAACCTGAGCCAATGCCGATACCGACCGCAAGAGTGCGCTCGAGAGCCTTACCGGTAGCGTCCTGGTATACAGCGAAGCTTGAATTGGTACCCTTGCCTTCCTTAAAGAGGACACGGAGCATAGTGCCGGAGCCCTTGGGGGCAACCATGATGACATCCACATCGGCGGGAGGTACCACGCCTGTGCGGTCGCTCCAGTTGATAGCGAAACCGTGGCTGAAGTAGAGAGCCTTGCCGGGAGTAAGATGCTTCTTGATGGTGGGCCACTGCGAAATCACGGCAGCATCGCTGAGAAGACACATGATGATAGTGCCGCGCTTACAAGCCTCCTCGATAGAGAAAAGAGTCTCACCGGGAACCCAGCCGTCGGCAACAGCCTTGTCGTATGTCTTGCCTTCACGCTGACCTACAATCACATTGAAACCATTGTCACGGAGGTCAAGACCCTGACCGGGACCCTGAACACCATATCCTATCACAGCGAGAGTCTCATCTTTGAGTATCTCACGAGCCTTTTCCAAGGGGAATTCTTCGCGGGTGATTACTGTTTCCTCAACACCGCCAAAGTTTAATTTTGCCATAATGTTAAAATGTTATCTATTTAGTTTACTTATTTATCTTTTTTTGAAATGTATTCTTGCGAGAGCACAAGGGGTTGAGTTGACCTCAATCTGTGTATCGAACACCTCCGGGCTCCCCTCATGGGACGCAGCTACCGCACTTGAGAGCTCTCCATAATGAGCCTCATGCTTGAAAGCAATCTCAAACCGCACCACACGGTTGGCATCGTACTGTTCGAGAGGCCACAGGTCAGTTATGAGGTCTATGTAACGTCGGGTAGTGACGTGACAGTTTACATCAATGTCAGAAACCGCAAAGCGGTATTCATGCTCGAGCATTGCCTCCTGTACCGGGAGTAACTTTCCGCCCTTGTCCAACGGATATTGGCGTCCATTGACACAATCCTTCATCTCCGAAAGCATGGTAAGGTCCGAGGGGCGGCGTGTGTCCATGTTTATAGCCATCCAGGTGGAATGTGCCCAGCCGATAGCCTCGCCGGTCTCGACATCGACCAATTCAAAGTCTCGCTCCGAAAACATGCGGTTGAGATTTTCAATCCATGTGTCAATACGATATCTCCGATTGACTGACGGAGTCTCCTTGAGGTCAATGGTAAGTCTGCTCAGTACCCATGAAATACCATAGCTTATCATACGGTCAAACCCTATGCCGATAGCATTGGCATGCCCGGTGGCGGTGTCAATTATCAGCGTGACGATACGAGACAAAGGCATCTCACGCTGGGCATTGACCTCGGCGGCAGTCAGATAGAATTCGTAGGAAAAAAGCTTCATACCGGTTACTCCTCCGCAAGCTTACGGCGTTTCTCCTGCTCCTCAAGGAAGTATGTGAAATGCTCGGTAGGCGATTTGGTTACACAAATTCTGCCAGAACGGATAAACTGAAGTATGTCATATTGCTTCAGCAACTCATAGAGAGCCTGTGTCTCATACTCGTGACCGGTCTTTTCAATCACGGTGTAATCCCTTGAAATCTCCAGTATGCGGGCATTGTGGACACGTATGATGCGTTCAAGATTCTTCTCGTCCAGCAGACGCTGTGTCGGAACCTTGTAGAGCGCCACTTCCTGATAGACAATCTCATCGTCAGTGTAAAGAAACGCACGCAGCACATCAATACACCGCTCTATCTGCTTGATGACCTTTTCCATGGTGGAACGGTCACTTGTGCAGGTAAAGTTCATCTTATGTATACCGGGCATAGAGCTCGCACTGGACGAGACGCTCTCGAGATTGAGACCTCGACGTGTGAATATGATAGAGATGCGGTTGAGCAACCCGACCTGATTCTCAGTGAAAACAGATATGGTGAACAGTTGTTTTTCCATCTATGCCTTGTATTTAGTGGTCTGGTTAATAAGTATCTCGTCGACATTCGAACCGGGCGCCACCATAGGGAACACCATATCCTCAGGTTCAATGTTGACATTAAGAAGATATGCGCCGTCGTGGTTCACCATACGTTCGATAGCCGCATCAAGCTGGCTCCGGTCGGTGACATCCTCGGCAGGAATATTGTAGGCGGCACTTATCATCCTGAAGTCAGGATTGACCATCGGAGTGGCAGAGAAACGGTTGTTATAGAACATTGCCTGCCACTGGCGCACATTGCCAAGGAAATTATTGTTAAGGATGATTATTTTCACCCCTACTTTATACTCCATAATAGTGCCCAGTTCCTGCATGGTCATCTGGAATCCGCCATCGCCCATGAAAGCGAACACCTGACGGTCAGGTCGGGCCAGCTTCGCACCTATCGCAGCCGGAAGGCAGAACCCCATGGTGCCGAGACCTCCGGATGTAAGGATGCTTTTAGGCTCAGTGAACTTGAAGTAACGGGCACTCATCATCTGATTCTGGCCCACGTCGGTGACAAGAATCCCCTTGTTGCCTGAGGCTTCGGAAACCTTGCGCGCCACCTCGCCCATGCGCATCTCTCCAGCCTTGGTATCGGCAGGATTGAGCTCGCGCGCCATCACTTCGTCCCGTTCCACGCTTTCGGCATGGGCAAACGAGTTAATCCAGTCACTGTGGCTGCACTTGTTGACAAGCGGAAGCATAGCCTTAAGCACCTTCTTCGCATCGCCATGCACTGCCGTGTGGACATGTATATTCTTGTTGAACTCGGCGCAGTCGATATCTATATGTATTATCTTTGCCTGCGGAGCATATCCTTTGACATTGCCAGTCACTCGGTCGTCAAACCTCATGCCTACGGCTATGAGCACGTCTGCCTCATTGGTCTTCATGTTCGGACCGATGTTACCGTGCATTCCGAGCATACCTTTGTAGAGATAATGCTCCGAAGGGATGGTAGACAGTCCCAGCAGAGTGGCTGCGACGGGGATATCCGCTTTTTCAGCGAGGGCTATTAATTCATTCTCCGCCTCTGAGAGCATCACACCGTGACCAGCGAGTATCATAGGCCGCTCGGCACGATTGATTAGAGTGGCAGCCGAAATGATGTCAGACGGCATCAGCTCCGGATCAGGATTATAACTGCGTATGTACTTTTTGCGCTCGTAGTGCCACTCCATAAGCCCCAGCTGCGCATCACGTGTCACATCGAGCACCACGGGGCCGGGACGGCCTGTGGAAGCGATGAAGAACGCTCTTGACACTGCCCAGGGTATTTCCTCGGCACTGCGCACCTGATAAGCCCATTTGGTAATAGGGAGGGTGATACCAATCACGTCAGTCTCCTGGAACGCATCAGTGCCCAATGAATTCACGCCGACCTGTCCGGTAATGACCACCAGCGGAGTACTGTCGACATTAGCATCGCTCAGACCGGTGATGACATTTGTAGCGGCGGGACCGGAAGTCACCGTCACAACGCCGACCTTGTTTGAAGCCCTCGCATAGCCCTGCGCCGCATGCACGGCACCTTGCTCATGCCGGGTAAGGACGTGGCGCAAGCTGTCAGTGAAGTCATAAATCTTATCGTAGAAGGGCATAATCTGTCCGCCCGGATAGCCGAACACGGTGTCGACACCTTCAGCTACCAACGCACGGCACAAAGCCTCTGCGCCTGTAATCTTTTCACCCATATAAATCAAGTATGAATTTTTTCTGAATCGTTAGTTGATTTCACGGACACCGCCTTTGTCAGCCGATGTCACCATCGACGCATAGGCTCTCAATGCCTGTGACACCTTGCGGTCACGCTTGCGGGGCTTGAAGGCATCCTTCCCGAAAGCCTCTTCCTCCTTGCGGCGCAAAGCAAGCTCTTCATCGGTCAGACGGACATTGATAGTGCGCGCGGGGATGTCAATCTCTATTATATCTCCGTCACGAACCAGCCCGATATTGCCTCCTGAGGCAGCCTCGGGAGAGATATGTCCGATAGAAAGCCCTGAAGTACCGCCCGAGAAACGCCCGTCGGTAATCAGCGCACACTCTTTGCCGAGATGTTTGCTCTTGATATAAGATGTGGGATATAGCATCTCCTGCATACCGGGACCGCCCTTGGGGCCTTCGTGGGTTATGACGACAACATCGCCGCTCACCACCTTGTCACGGAGAATACCGTCGACAGCTTCCTCCTGAGAGGTAAACACTTTTGCCGGTCCGCTGAACCGGAATATGCTTTCATCCACTCCGGCAGTCTTGACCACACATCCGTCCTGAGCAATATTGCCTTTAAGGACAGCCAGTCCGCCATCCTTGACATATGCATGCTCCATGTCACGGATACAGCCTTTAGCCCTGTCCGTGTCAAGCTCGGAGTAATAGCTCATCTGTTTACCGAGTTCAGTGGTACGCTTGTTGCCGGGAGCACTTTTCCATAGCTCGTCGGCATGGTCGTCAAAATTCTTTCCTCCGACTGCAAATCTGTCAATAGCCTCTCCGAGAGTCATTCCGTCAACCCGTTTTACAGATGAGTCCACCAGACCTGCGTCAGCAAGAATTTTCATGATGGAGAGGATGCCGCCAGCACGGTTCACATCCTGGATATGATAGTGAGAATTGGGAGCAACCTTGCAAAGCACAGGTGTGCGGCGTGACAGACGGTCTATATCGTCCATCGTGAAGTCGGCACCCGCCTCGTGCGCCACTGCAAGAAGATGGAGCACGGTGTTAGTAGAGCCACCCATCGCGATGTCGAGAGTCATTGCATTGAGCATTGCCTGGCGTGTGGCTATGCTGCGGGGTAGCACGCTCTCGTCACCGTCACGGTAATAGGCATAGGTGTTTGCCACAATGCGCTCAGCAGCCTTTTTGAACAGCTGAAGGCGATTGATATGCGTAGCCACGACCGTACCGTTGCCGGGAAGAGCAAGACCGATTGCCTCGTTCAGAGAGTTCATCGAGTTGGCTGTAAACATGCCTGAACAAGAGCCACAAGTCGGACAACCTTTCTGTTCGAGAAGAGTGACATCATGGTCACTGACACTCTCGTCAGCAGAGTCAATCATGATATCAATGAGATCCACGGCACGGTCGCCTACCTGTCCTGCCTCCATTGGTCCGCCGGATACAAATATGGCAGGAATATTCAGACGCATCGCAGCCATAAGCATTCCGGGAGTCACCTTGTCACAGTTGGATATGCACACCATCGCGTCAGCCTTATGGGCATTCACCATGTACTCGATGGAATCGGCAATCATGTCACGGGACGGAAGCGAATATAGCATACCGTCATGCCCCATGGCTATGCCGTCGTCAATAGCGATCGTATTGAACTCAGCAGCAAAACAGCCCTGTTTCTCTATCTCATCCTTCACAATCTGACCGATTTCGTGGAGATGAGTGTGACCGGGCACAAACTGGGTAAACGAATTAACTACAGCGATAATAGGTTTGCCAAACTGTTCATCCTTCATTCCGTTAGCACGCCAGAGAGCTCGAGCTCCTGCCATACGGCGACCTTCTGTACTGGCTGCGCTTCTAAGTGGAAAACTCATATAATATTTATATTGAACCTACAAATTTGTTAAAATTTCCCACAAAAATACTACAATATGTTGTAAAACACAAATATTTAACAGAAAATTTTCACCTTTCCACCCATCTCCACTCCATATTTGCGTTTCAACTGCCATAGGGTTACATAAAGCGACAAGGCTGTCACCCGGATTTAGGTGACAGCCTTGTCATGTAGCCCATAGGAGAATCGAACTCCTCTTTCAAGAATGAAAATCTTGCGTCCTAGCCGATAGACGAATGGGCCCTCTCTTAACCAAGACAGCTAGTCAATGCTCAGATTAAGCAGCGAGCTTAGCGATGTGGTGAGCGAGTTTGCTCTTAAGGTTGGCTGCTTTGTTCTTAGAGATAGCGTTCTTAGAAGCAAGGCGGTCAAGCATTGCGCCAATTTTGCGGAATGCAGCTTCTGCCTCAGCTTTATTAGTCATTTTGCGAAGATTGCGCACAGCGTTGCGAGCAGTCTTTGCATAGTAACGATTACGAAGTCTGCGTGACTCTATTTGACGGATTCTCTTAAGTGATGATTTATGATTTGCCATCGGTTAATTATAATTTTCTTGATTAAGTTCTTATTGTAGCCCATAGGAGAATCGAACTCCTCTTTCAAGAATGAAAATCTTGCGTCCTAGCCGATAGACGAATGGGCCCTTCCAAAAGCGATTGCAAAGTTAAGCACATTTTTTATTCCTACCAAATTTTTTAAGATATTTTTCACAACACTCTTCTTTGAAAAATTCAATTTTATCACTAACTTTGTGACTCATAAACCATTATACATTTAACTTATTTTTCACCGTTATCCGTCAAAAACAGCGCATCACGCTATGAATCTGTCATTAATCGCCTTAAAAGTCACCAAGCACAGTGACAAACAATCGATACTCACCGCCCTCAGCCGTGAGTGGGGACGGGTATCTCTGGCACTTCCGGCAGGCAGCGGAAAATCGGCGGCAAGAATGCGGGCACTCACCATGCCACTCTGCGTGATAGAGTGTGTGACCGAGCGCCGGTCCGCACGCGAGATTATACCAATGCGACAAGTGCAGCAGTTAATCCCGCTCCGCACCATCCACTCAAACCCGGTGAAACAGATGGTGGCAATGTTTCTCGCCGAAGTGCTTGCGGCACTACTCAGGGAGACCAACGAGGATGAATCGCTGTTCGACTTCATCACACGCAGCATACGCATACTTGACGAGGCAGACGAAAGCGGCACAGCAAATTTCCACATCTGCTTCCTATATCAGCTCGGGAGGCTGTCAGGTATCGAGCCAGACACGTCCACCTTCACCCCGGGGAGCATACTTGACATCCGTGACGGCATATGGAGGCAGAGCATGCCACTCCACCGCGACTATCTCCCGCCTGAGGAATCGGCAGCAGCCTACCGGCTTTCACGGATGACCTTCTCCAACTATTATAAATATAGGTATACACGAGAGGAGCGCAACCGAATACTCAATGCGCTCCTCCATTATCTGTCCGTACATTACGTGTCGTTACGCAACATTCACTCTCTGGAAATATTACGGGCCATGCTATGAGACTCGTCACCCACATGCGCCACGTACTTCAAGTCAGCCAATGCCTTGCGGTGCGCCCTCCGTATGAAATACCGGTTGAGGAACATACCTGCCAGCGCTACTATTGCCACTATCATGACAATAAGAATCCATATCACAAGCGAGCGGTCATCAAGCGGTTCCATATTACTTTTGCTTTCTAATTATTTGTTGAAAATCATTTACCAGACCCGGCGCACCGACACCGGAGATTACATTCTAAACACATCCGGATGTCAGAGTGTTTTCAGACTTTTTGTTAAAATCCGAGCTTCTCCTCACAGACGGACAAAATATTTTTTTAGCGAGAATCAAAAAAATCCGTCAAAATATTTGGCGGTTACAATCAAAAGAAGTAACTTTGCACTCACAAAACGGCTCCTTAGCTCAACTGAATAGAGCATCTGACTACGGATCAGAAGGTTACAGGTTTGAATCCTGTAGGAGTCACTAAAAAAAATAAAGAGCTTGATTCGACGAATCAAGCTCTTTATTTTTTTCCGTACGGCACTACTTGCTGATAGCATCCTTGAGTTTATCCGCACCCTGCTGCACAGCGTCGGCAGTCTTTTCCTTGGCGGCTGCAGCTGCGTCCACGGCTTTATCCTTGACAGCCTGAGCAGCGTCCTTCACAGCATCCTTGGCATCACCGACCTTGGCTGAAACAGAGTCAGACACTTCCTGAGCCTTGTCCTTCGCAGCAGATGCAAGCGAGTCGACAGCCTCCTCGGCACGCAGACCGGCAAATGAAGCGGCAGCAACGGGGTCCTTAGCCTGGACTGCGGGAACAACTTCATCCATGAAAGCGTTAGCCGCATCATCCTTGCCATCCTTGACAAGCTGGTCAGCATATTCCTGAGCCTGTTTAACATACACCTTCATACTGTCAGGATTAGTGCAATTCTCAATTTTTGCCTTGAGTTCCTCACCCTTGTCCTCGGCACGTTTTTCAGATGAGCATGAAACGGAGGTAAGCGCAGCCAGTACGGCTACTGATAAAATTAGCTTTTTCATAACTTTAATATATTTGTACCTTTATTAATAATGCACGGGGGATAAAAAAGTTCATCACCACGCACATTTATTGCCGAACCGCATCATATTCACATCATCCGGTCAAAGGACACAGCAGCTCCGCCACTCACACATATCAATGCGCTGCCACAGCGATACGCTTGGAACGGGTCGCCACCTTCGGCTCTCCAGCTCCCACGGCATCGCCCATCACAGTAGCCTTATATATGTATATCCCCATCGGCACCTTCGACCCGTTAAGGCACGTCAAATCCCAGGTAACAGGCACAGACAAATACATATCCGCCCTGCCGTGGGTGCTCGAACTCCACATAAGTCGACCGCCCATATCATACACGTCGATTCTCACTGTCAGCATAGCGTCAGGACGATTGTGCGACACATAGAAATTAGCTTCCGTAACAGCCGGATTGGCATCTGCATACACATCAAAAATCTTAGGCGCCGCCCGCACATCAACAAAAAACTCCACACTCGCCGAAGCTGAGTTGCCCCCCGCATCCCACACCTTAAGGGTTGCCGAGTGGTTGCCCGGGGAAAGCTCCGGCAATTTATAGCGAATCACACCCGAAGGGGAGCCGTCATCGTCAGGTGTATACCGAGAGGCGACATCCGACAGCACCAAATCCTCGTCGATACGCAGCGTCATGCTGTGACCGACCCCGGCTGTCGACATATTCAAACCCACATCATCCCTGACACGCGCAACAAGAGTAGGCTCGGCATCCACAACGTTACCCGATCTGAACGTATCGTGATTCATATACATGTATTCTATGACAGGAGGTTCGCCATCCGGCTCGGCACTCTCGTCATAGCCGCTCACATAGAAACCACGGCTCACCCCTACAGCCTCAACCCCGTCATCGGAAACAGCATACATGCTTAATGCCGCCGGACGGAAATTGTCAGCTATCTCCGAAGGGAGAACCGCTGTAAGGTCAAACGCACCATTCTCCACCCGGGCTCTCCCGGCATAAAGCCTGTCACCCTGCTCATCATATATATCCTCCGTGCCGTCATCACCGTTGCCACGAGTGGTCACACTGCGCTCTGCATCATAGAGAGTCACGCTAAGCCAACCGCTGAAATCCGACATAAGCGCTCCGTTCCCATCCCGCACCGAGCCGTGAAACCGAGGCCGCCCCAGCGCCTTTACCGCAATCTGGTTCTCTCCGTCGACAGCCACGCCGTCAATAGAATCCAGAACCACATAATTATCAGGCACAGCAAGCCTCATAGCCGGGTCTCCGAGAAAAACATACCGTAGCTTATTATCGTCAGCCACACGGTTCTTAGCCCTGCGCATCGCCTCCGCAACGGCACGGAAACGCCCGGAGCCGTCACGTGCAAACAGCTCCTCGCCTAAAGCCGAAGTCAGAACTCCGTTACGTGATATCAACACCTTCCTCACAGCACTGATACCGCCTATGGCGCCTCCGCTATCGTACATGACAAGCTGCTCGAGTCCTGAGACGGCAGAACCGTCCCACTGCCCGAATGTACATGTAGAGCCGTAGAAAAAAGCAGGACGGCGCAAATACAGACCGCCGAGGTCGGCAGAGGTGAATTGCCCCTCACCTGTAAGTGAATTTATATTGGCGTGACCCACAAAATTCCACCACAACACACCGTCATCCATAAGCCTGAACATCCTGTCGCGCGCCTCGGGATAAACATTGTTGCGCCGCTGATACGCATCCATATATACCTTCTCATACACAAACCCGTCACCAGAGCCAGAGCCACGCAGACCGCGCTCCATCTGCTCCGACTGCGAAAGATGGACACCGCTGTCACCGTCATCGGCAAGAAGCATCACACGGTTACGCCATTCACCCGGCGCAGGAGCATCCACATACGCCTCCAACCTGTCAACAAAGACCTTTGCCTCACCCGAAGTACGTGCCGGAATACGACCGACAGCCACCCTCAGTTTGTCGGAACCGTTCATCACTCCTGAATCATCATCAAGAAATCCTATCGGGTCATCACTGCTATACGAATCACCCTCACTGATGCACATGTCGCTTTGCCATGTCGGAAGCGTGAAATCATGACTGCCTGCCATGACAGAAGTAAGGCGGCGATGGTCATGGCTCACGGCACCCATCAGCAACACATATCCCACCCCATTTCCCGACGAGGAGGCGCCACGGTCATAGAACATCTTCAACATACGCCTTATGGCATTGACATCTCCGATGCCGGAACCAAATTCATTATAAACCTCATCGGAAGTCACTACCAGCACTTTCATCCCGTCACTGCGTCTGTGCAGATCTGCCACACGCTCACTCTGGGCGAGCAACCCGGGATGTGACACAATGACCATATCCGGAACCTCCTCCCCATGTATATTCTGGTTAGGAATCTCGTCCGCAAACAGCGGAGAGGGCAACGACGCTTCAGAGCTCCATGCCACATACTCACGCAGTCCCGAATAATCATTTTTCCAACACACCGAGCCACCCTGTTCAAGTGACACACGCATCCTCACTACCGAAAGCGGCGATGTCACGTCCCACACCCTCACATCACCCCCGGTCACACCTGAAAGCCGCAAAGCGCGTTCAGACGACGAGAACGCCAGAGTGCCGGCAGCAGGCAGCTCAAGCCGGCGCATATAGTTAAGCGATATATTGTCAAGATGCGCAAGCGAAACCGTGCCCGCCACAGAGAATCTCATCCCCAAAGCCAGCTCCGAGCCCGATATGCGAAACCGCTTCCTTATACGGCAAGTATCACCATAATCCGACGTGCTTCTCACCCTGTCGGAAGGAGATTGCTGAAGCGCAGAACCGTTGGCAGTAAAACTAATCACACCCGGAGCCGAGACAGTCTTGGCATAGAACACTACCTGCATCCACACATCCGTATCCTCCACTCTTCCCGGCAGGCTGAATCTAAACGTGCGGGAGGGGGTAAACCGGAAAT
The DNA here is from genome assembly GCA_958352885.1 of uncultured Duncaniella sp. Lineage (GTDB taxonomy): Bacteria > Bacteroidota > Bacteroidia > Bacteroidales > Muribaculaceae > Duncaniella. The sequence continues at coordinate 255,076 of CATWQI010000002.1, read as the reverse complement.
CCTCACCAAGAAGCTGATGTCCACTCTCAGCCGGAGTCACCTGCTCAAGCTCATGATAAACCCTCTCAGTAAAAGTTTCCGCCACCACTCCGGCTGTTTCAGCACTTCCTCCCTCGGGTATCGCACGTGCGTCCATATCCCTGTCCGACAGGAAATAAAAACCGCTGACAGAGTAAGGGTTAAGCGAGTGGACAAAATTGCCGTCTCCTGTGGTGCCCCACTTCTCCACACCGACTGCATAGAACACCAGCCCGTCACCAATCCGCTCGCTCTGCACCATCGGAAGGTCATCCACATACTCCGAGAGCGTAAGGCGGTCGGAAAGCCGATTGCCCCCATAACCATACACTCGCACACGGGACGGTTCGGGAAACCCCCATTTGCGCAAATCAGCGTCGGACACCTTGTATACCCCGCTCTCATCCACCCTTACCTTGACCCACCTGCCGGATGCAAGCACTGAATTATCGGCATAGGCAGCCTTGCCGAACGCAGACACGCACAGCGGCAATACAGAAGCCAAAAGCAACAATATATAGCGGGAAAAAGCTGCCATCACATAATAATTCACTAATATTAACGTCGACATACTCCACATTATTATCCATTTCTGCGACACTAATATTGCAGATATAGCCAATAATTGCTAATTTTGCCCGTGAATATACCCGGCCGCAGAGGCGGGGAGGGTAAAATTATTATTTGCACGACGTTATATTACGTTGCTTTCCTGGTAGCTTCGAAACTTCGCAAACTTTGATTGCTAACACCGGAATACAACCGATGACGTCCATAGTGATGTATATGAAGAGTTTAACCCCTTTATATGCTTTCGCGTGGGCTGCGGCTGTCTTGTCCCTGTTAGTAAGGTAATTGCGAAGACCTCGAAGCTTGGGACTGTGACTTGGTATAAGCATCCCACGTTTTGCATTTCTATAATCCTATCAGGGACAACCACGCCGAAAGGATGCCGGCAAACCAACAGCTCGCCATGGAACCCATCGGAACCATTATCAAGGAGGAACTGGAACGCCAGGAAAGAAGTGTGTCATGGTTCGCCCGCAAATTAAGCTGCGACCGCTCCAATGTCTACCGGCTGTTTCAGAAACACTCTATCGACACAGCTCTGCTTTCAAGAATCTCAGTCATCCTCAACCGCGATTTCTTCAAGGAGCTATCCAACCTCCTGCCTCCGGGCATCAACAAGGAGAGGAACTGAAAATGCGCCGGCTGTCTCCATTCAGAAGACACCAATACTCTCCGGGAAACACATATGCAAAATAGTCCACACTTCCGTGACTAATAAGTCACAACAGTATTACGCCACATATTATAAAATAGCGTATCTTTGCAGAATAATGTGGAATTTTGCACAAACTAAAGGAATAAAGTAAGGAAAGGCAATACTAATAAAGCCAACAATCATAAGGCGAAAAGCCTGTGATAACCCCGCATGTCGCTGTGGAAGCGCCGTGCGGGTTTCTTTATTCAATAAGGATAAGTATTTTTAAAGTTATTTTGAACAAATAAATGTTTCGCTATGTTATTAAACCAAAAGATTACTTCGTACTTACTAAAAACTATTTGAATAAGTATCAAAACAAACTTCATGTTTCATTTAACTATCACGAGAGAATGAAAAAGAACACATTACTCCTTGCTGCTATCGGCGGTATGCTTTTTAGCGCAAATGAAGCCATGGCTCAGGATGCTACCGCAATCGTAGTAGAAGAGACAACTGTCGAGCCCGTAGAATGTAAGGACCTCTACTCAGCCGGCTCATGGAAAGATAATTGGTACCTCCAGCTCGGCGCCGGTATCCAGTCACCTTTTATGGAGAACTTCCGCAATCAGGGCGATGATTCACGCCACATGACAGCCGTATACAACTTGGGCGTAGGTCGCTGGATTTCTCCCTATCTGGGATTCCGCTTCTCAGGTTATTACGGCTCGATGCACTGGAACCAGGGTGTTACCGCATCAGCCCGCATGGCAAACCTCAATGTCGACTTCATGTGGGACATGTTTAACTCAATCGGCGGTTACAAGCCTGACCGTGTATTCTCAATTGTTCCTTTTGTTGGTCTCGGAGGCACTTTCGTATGGAACTACCATCCCGCCGAAGGCAACATCATGGACAAGGACGGCAAACTCAAGTCAAACCAGTGGCTTCTCCCCGTATCAGCAGGCTTGCAGCTCCGCTTCCGTCTGAGCCGCTATGTTGACTTCTTCGCTGAAGGTCGCGCATCATTCTATGGCGACAACTTCAACAACTCAGCTTACGGCAAGCCTGTCGACATCAACATCTCAGCCATCGGCGGTTTCACATTCCACTTCACCGGCTCTGACTTCAAGCGCTACAACCCCTGCGATTATATCAGCGCCCTCAACCAGGCAAACGCACAGGTCAACGACCTCCGCGGCTCACTCGCAGCCACTTCAGCAGCTCTCGCTGCAGCCGAGGCTCAGCTCCCATGCCCCGAGGTAGTAGCAGCAGAAACTGTAGAGAACAACATCACCCTCTTCCCCACCGTACGCTTCAAACTTAACTCAGCATACGTTTCCTCAGAGGAGATGGTGAATGTCTACAACATCGCCGAATTCATGAAGGCAAATCCCGACACCCAGATCATCGTACGCGGCTATGCTGACGAGGACACCGGTACTTCCGAGTACAATATGAAGTTATCAGAACGTCGCGCCCAGGCTGTCGCCGACATCCTCACCAACGATTACGGCATCGATGCCAACCGCCTCGTACTCGAAGCAGCAGGCAGCAACACTCAGGTTTACGAGACCAACGACTGGAACCGCATCGTAATCTTCGCAATGCCTGAATAATCCGACAGCAGATTGTAATACTGAAATTACGATAATTTGACGTCGCCGTCCCGAAGGGAATATTCCCTCCGGGACGGTTTTCTTTCCACAACCTCCATGACACTCGGATTTTTTATGTAATTTTGCAATATAATCAGTATAATATAATCGATACATTATGAGCGTCACAATATTAGGCATCGAGTCATCATGCGACGACACCTCAGCCGCAGTGATTCGCGACGGACTGCTCCTGAGCAACGTAATAGCCTCGCAGGAGGTGCATGCCGAATACGGCGGAGTGGTTCCGGAACTTGCTTCCCGAGCCCACCTCCAGAACATTCTCCCTGTGGTCGACACCGCACTGCGCCGTGCCGGAGTAGACAAGAGCGACCTCAGCGCCATAGCGTTCACACGCGGACCCGGGCTGCTCGGCTCACTCCTTGTCGGGACATCATTCGCCAAAGGGCTTTCGCTCGGGCTCCGTGTCCCCATCGTGGATGTCAATCACCTGCACGGGCATGTGCTCTCCCACTTCATACGCCGCGAAGAAACCGACGAGATTCCCGAATATCCGTTCCTGTGCCTGCTCGTATCGGGCGGCAACAGCCAGCTGATACTCGTAAAGAACTATAACGACATGGAAATTCTCGGTCAGACTATCGACGACGCAGCAGGCGAGGCATTCGACAAATGCGCCAAAGTGATGGGGCTCCCCTATCCGGGTGGTCCTCACATCGACAGGCTTGCCGCCGAGGGCGACCCCAAGCGGTTCAGGTTCGCCAAGCCCCATATCCCGGGACTGGATTACAGCTTCAGCGGTCTAAAGACCTCTTTCCTGTATACCCTGCGCGATGCGCTAAAGGACGATACCGACTTTATCGAAAAAAACAAAGCCGACCTCGCTGCGTCGCTCCAGCGCACCATCATAGACATACTCATTGACAAACTCGACAAAGCCGTAAAGCAGACCGGCGTGAGAACCGTGGCAATAGGTGGCGGAGTGTCTGCCAACTCGGGTGTGCGTGCCGCTGTGGCTGACTACTGTGAAAAGCGCCGGCTTAAAGCATTCATTCCGCCTCGACTCTTCACTACCGACAATGCCGCTATGGTGGCGATAGCCGGATATTACAAGTTCCTCGACAAGAAATTCTGCCGTTACGACGAAGTGCCCTACGCCAGAGTCACGGTATAGAATTATATTAATAAAGGTGTAACGAACTATTATGAAAGTCTCCATAATTGTAATTGGCGACGAGCTCCTGCTCGGTCAGGTCACGGACACAAACTCAGGCGAGATAGCACGCCACATAGCCCCCTACGGCTGGGAGGTGCAGGATGTCCAGACTGTAGGCGACGATGCCGGCGAGATAACCAGGGCGATAACCCGAGCTTTCGAGCTCAGCGACGTGGTATTAACCACGGGTGGCCTCGGACCTACGAAGGACGATATAACCAAACGTGTGCTGTGCGACTACTTCGGCGGAGAGCTCCGAGAAGATGCCGAGGTTCTCGCCAACGTGCTTGACGTGGTAAGCCGCAGGGGATTCAAAATCAATAAACTGACCGCCGCTCAGGCTATTGTCCCGACCTCGTGCCGTGTAATACAGAACCGGGTAGGCACTGCTCCGATAATGTGGTTTGAACGCAACGACAAGGTACTCGTGTCAATGCCCGGAGTACCATTCGAGACACGGGAGATGTTCAGCAGCGAGGTTTTCCCTCAACTCCGCAAGAGATTCAAGTCCGACATCGACATCGAGCACGCAGTGCTCATGGTAACCGACTACACCGAAAGCGCCCTCGCCGAGAAAATAGCCGCATGGGAGGAGGCATTACCATCCTACCTCCACCTTGCCTATCTCCCAAAGCCTGGACTTATACGCCTTCGAATTGACGGTGCTCACTTCGATAAGGAATTCATAGAGCGCGAAGTGGCAGCGGCGGCAGCCGAACTGAAAGAGATGCTCGGAAACGCCGTGCTCGCTACCGAGGACCTTGCGCCAGCCCAAATATTGCTCCGTGAATGCTCTAAATGCGGTGCGATACTTGCCACTGCCGAGAGCTGCACCGGAGGTAACATCGCCCACGAAATCACGCTCATCCCAGGCTCCTCCGAGGTATTTGCGGGCGGAGTGGTATCCTACAGCAACGAAGTCAAGATGCGCATATTGGGAGTCAAAGAGGACACCCTTGCCTCAAACGGCGCAGTCAGCATCCCCGTGGTTGAAGAGATGGCCCGTGGCACACTTGACGCCACCGGGGCAACAATTGCAATAGCCACCAGCGGCATAGCCGGCCCCGGAGGCGGATCCGATGAGAAGCCGGTAGGAACCGTATGTATGGCGGTCGCCACTGCCGACGGAGCATGCACCTCGACCACGGCACATTTCCCGGGCGGTAGAGCCCGTGTGATAGATGCAGCCACGACCAAGGCTCTTATAATGGCTATAAAGCACCTCCGCAGATAACGCCACATCCCCCCACGTAAATTTTATAAAACAAACGCAGACGGGTCTTAGCCCATCTGCGTTATTGTTTTACCGCCAGGCACATATCTGCACCATGTACGGTCCGAAGCTCAAAATATGCTGTATAATCCGATTACGAAACATCACCCCGAACTACGGAAGAGACATTTCATTCAATCTAAAAGAATCTGTCAGTCGCCAATCCCCACAAAATTACCCTGAAGGTCAAAGAGCAAATCCAGACCATTTACCAGCCCTACCTCATATCCGTTAATCTCCGCTGAGATTTCATTAATCCCGTTGGTCGGATAATTGAGCGACACATAATTTTCTATCGCACCCGGAGCGATTCCGGCAGGAATAGTCTGCCCCATCGGGGCATCCACATCCACCCAGTCGCCTGACGCATTGAACTCCACCTCGAAACCACTCTGAAAGCGGACATCATAATCGGCATACGGGTGAGAACCGTCACGCTCGACCTTGACAATCTTATCCTGAGGGAAGTACATGGATATGAAATTCTTGGCATTGGCAGGCAGTTGATCGGCAGAGATGGGGATATCCTTATCATCATCACTCGAACAACTCCATGTCAAAGCTGCAAGCAGAGCCACAAACAAGATGGAAATGGTCTTTTTCATTTTATTTTTCATTTAAATCTTCAATCAAAGTCAATAACTATTATCATTATTTGCAGATAATATCTTTACCCATAACACCCTCCTCCACCATAAAGTTCAAATAAAAAAAGGTAAAATTTTCAATATCATATTCCCAAACCGTAAACACACCTCCGGATGACAGGACTAAGTCCATGGCAAACAAGCCAATTTTGCAGCAAACCAGCAAATTCACCGAAAAAAGTTTGTAAATAAGCCGAAAAGTGCTTAACTTTGCAGCCGAGTTTTGTGGCACATCCTCGAAAGACGCTATTAGAGATGCACTTAGCGCCGATATGAGACGTGAGATGGCGGCCACAAGGCACTGTCACTAATTATAGTAAAAATCAAAGAGATAAAAACCAACAGCCATGTCAAAAATTTGTCAGATTACAGGCAAGAAAGCTATGGTGGGCAACAATGTGTCGCACTCAAAGCGTCGCACCAAGCGTAAGTTTGATGTAAATCTCTTCAACAAGAAATTCTTCTGGGTTGAGGAGCAAGCTTGGATTACCCTTACCATTTCCGCCGCAGGTCTTCGCACCATCAACAAGAAGGGTCTTGACGCAGCAGTCAAGGAAGCCATTACAAAGGGTTACATAACTGAAATCAAATACTTAGATATTTTATAAGAAGATGGCAAAGAAAGCTAAAGGCAATCGCGTTCAGGTCATCCTCGAATGCACCGAACATAAGGCAAGTGGTATGCCCGGTACTTCTCGTTATATCACTACCAAGAACCGCAAGAATACTACCGAGCGTCTGGAGTTGAAGAAATACAACCCCATCCTTAAGAAAGTAACAGTTCACAAAGAAATTAAATAATTCACTGACTCATGGCAAAGAAAACCGTTGCATCTCTGCAAAAAGGCGAAGGTCGCACTTATAGCAAGGTCATCAAAGTCGTTAAGTCGGCGAAGACTGGCGCTTATACATTCCAGGAACAAATGGTTCCCAACGACCTCGTAAAGGACGCCCTCAAATAATATTGAGGTCTACCTGTCAACACATCATACTCCCCGGATACCACTCGGCATCCGGGGATTTTTTATTTCACCCCATTTTTCTGCTCTACAACATCGTTAAGCGACACTCTTTAGAAACATCTAACGTTTTTTAAGTTTTATATTTGCTTTTATCGTTCAAAACACCTAAATTCGTGATTTAAATAACGAATTTGATTGTTTATCACATTAGCAATACCAACCATCGTCAATCTATACAGAATCTAATAATAACTAAATATTATCAATGAGCTATCTTAAATTTGATAAAAACCTGATGATTAACCTGGAGCAGTCCCTCCCCAAGGAGATGCTCCGAACCAATCAGTCAGGAGCGTATCATTGCACCACGATAGTTGACTGCAACACCCGTAAACAACACGGGCTACTGGTAGTACCCGTTCCCGAGATGGGCAATTCCTGGCATGTCATGTTATCGTCGCTTGATGAGACCGTGTACCAGCATGGAGCCCCGTTCAATCTGGGTCTCCACCGTTACAGCGGAGGAGTGATGAGTCCCAACGGACATAAGTATATCCGCGAGTTCGACTGTGAAAACGTGCCCCGTACCACCTACCGCGTTGGAGGCGTAATCCTTACCAAGGAAAAGATGTTTATCTCTAACGAGAACCGCATTCTTATCCGCTACACACTTGTGGAGGCTCACTCGCCCACAATGCTCCGGTTCCGCCCGGTACTCGCATTCCGCGATGCCAACGAACTATGTATAGCTAACGATGCCATCAACACCGACATCCCGGCTATTGAAAACGGAGTGTCAGCATGCCTATACAAAGGATATCCGACACTCTACATGCAATTTAACCACAAGCCCGAATGGACTTACGACCCGCACTGGTATAAGGGATTTGAATACGTCAAAGACCTTGAGCGCGGAGTCCCCTACACAGAGGACCTATGGGTCCCGGGATACTTCGATATACCTATCAAGAAAGGGGAATCAATCATCTTCTCCGCCGGTTTGAGCGAGGTATCACCACGTTCGCTTGCCAAAATGTACGAGAAGGAGATAGCACAGCGCACTTGCCGGACATCATTCTTCAACTGCCTGAAGAACGCAGTGAAACAATGTTACCTCAAAGCTCCCGATGGTGAGATGTTCCTTCTCTCCGGATATCCGTGGGGCAAGGTACTCGCCCGCAACACATTCATGGCCCTTCCGGGAGCCACTATCGCCATAAATCACAAGGAGGATTTTGAGAAAATAGCAGGTTCGGCACTGAAAGCACTGAAGAAATTCATGGACACATGTGAACTGGACTCACGTATCCTCGGCATTGACCTCCCCGACATACCGCTTTGGGCTGTATGGGCACTTCAGCAGTACGCCAAGGCTTATTCACGCGAGGAAGCGCGCGAACGCTATCTTCCGATAATACTTGACATAATCAACTTCATCCTTGACAACAAGCATCCGTTCATCAAGGTCGATGAAAGCGGCATGCTCACTACCAACGGCACCCAGAAGCCTATGTCATGGATGAACGCCTCGCTGGGAGGACACCCTATAGTACCGCGCACAGGCTACCTTGTGGAATTCAATGCATTGTGGTACAACGCACTTGTATTTGCGTCACGCCTCACCGAAGGCACCCCCGAACAGGAGCGCTTCCAGGAGCTTGCCGACTCTATGTCGCAACCGTTCATATCCACATTCCTTAACGACTACGGATATCTCTATGACTACGTTAACGGCACATATGCCGACCCGTCGGTTCGTCCCAACATGGCAATAGCCATAGGGCTTGACTACTCGCCACTTGACCGTCGCCAGCGCAAACGGGTGCTTGACATAGTGACCCGCGAGCTACTCACTCCCAAGGGGCTACGCACATTGTCGCCAAAGAGCTACGGCTATCGTCCCACCTACCTCGGCTCACCCGAGGAGCGAGAGATGGCTCTCCATAACGGACCGGCACGCCCGTGGCTGATGGGATTCTACAGCGACGCTTACCTGAAGGTATTCGGCATGAGCGGTGTCAGCTATATCGACCGCATGCTTATCGGATTCGAGGACGAGATGACTCAGGGCTGCATAGGCTCGCTATCACAGCTCTACGACGCCAATCCGCCCTTTACCGGACGAGGCGCAATCAGCCATGTCACCAACGTGGCGGAAGTGCTGCGCACACTCACCACACTCAAAAAATTCATAATGGACTAATCTTCACACATACCCATGAAAGCTTTAATGTTCGGGTGGGAATTCCCCCCTCACATCCTCGGCGGTCTGGGCACTGCCAGCTACGGTCTCACAAAGGGTATGTGGGAGTGTGGCGATATGGATATCACCTTTGTAATCCCCAAGCCTTTCGGCGACGAGGAGAAACACTTTGCCAATATTATAGGTATGTCGCAGGTTCCCATTGCATGGCGCGACGTAAGCCGCGAGTATGTGGAACAGCGAATAGGCAATGTGATGAACCCCGACCTGTACTTCAGGCTCCGTGACCACATATACGCCGATTTCAATTACATGCGCACCAATGACCTCGGCTGCCTTGAATTCTCCGGACGCTATCCGGACAACCTTGTGGAGGAAATCAACAACTACTCCATCTGCGCCGGCGTAGTGGCCCGCACTGTGGATTTCGACATTATACATTCCCATGACTGGCTTACCTACCCCGCCGGCATCCATGCCAAACAGGTGTCAGGCAAACCGTTGGTGATACATGTCCACGCCACAGAGTTTGACCGCTCACGAGGGAAACCAAATCCCACAGTGTTCGGAATCGAGAAGGACGGCATGAACAACGCCGACCATATCATCTGCGTGTCGAACCTCACACGTGACACAGTGATAAACAACTACGGTATCGACCCGGCAAAGGTCACCACCGTGCACAACGCAGTGACCCCGCTCACCCCGGAGCAGCTCAACGTGCCTGAACACAAATCAAAGGACAAGGTCGTGACCTTCCTCGGACGTATAACGATGCAGAAAGGACCGGAGTACTTCGTGGAAGCCGCGGCAAAGGTGTTGAAAAACAACCCCAACGTGCGTTTCGTAATGGCAGGCAGCGGTGACATGATGGACAAGATGATTCTGCTCGCCGCAGAGCGCGGCATAGCCGACCGATTCCACTTCCCCGGCTTCCAGCGTGGCAACCAGGTGTATGAAATGCTCAAGGCTTCCGACGTATACATCATGCCTTCGGTATCCGAGCCCTTTGGCATCTCTCCGCTCGAAGCAATGCAGATGGGAGTCCCCTCCATAATCTCCAAGCAGAGCGGTTGTGCCGAAATCCTCACTAACGTCATCAAGACTGACTACTGGGACATCGACGCCATGGCTGACGCAATCCACTCGATTGTGACATATCCCGCCATGTACGAGCAGCTTCGAGAGGACGGTCTCGCCGAAGTAAACCAGATTACCTGGGACAAGGCAGGACAGAAAGTGATAGATATTTACAATAAAGTGTTAAACCGATAAGCTGTGAGCCGCAACCATACAAAACACTCACAACTCAAAACCAACCATAAGACCAATGAAAGCAATTTGTTTCTATTTTCAGATTCACCAACCGTTCCGTCTGAAAAGATATCGCTTTTTCGATATAGGTAACGACCACTACTACTATGACGATTTCGCCAACGACGACATCATCACCCGCATAGCGCAGCGCAGCTACATCCCCGCAGCCGAAAGCCTACTGAAAATGATTGAGGAGTCAAAGGGTAAATTCAAATGCGCCCTCTCAATCACAGGTACCGCCCTCGAGCAATTTGAACAATATGTGCCCGAGTTCATCGACCTGCTCAAGAAACTCGCCGACACCGGCTGTGTGGAATTCCTCGCTGAGACCTATGCCCACTCACTCTCGTCACTCGCCGACCCCGATGAATTCGCTAACCAGGTAAAAGTTCATGACGAGAAAATCAAGGAACTCTTCGGCATGCAGCCCAAAGTACTCCGCAACACCGAACTGATTTACAGCGACGAACTCGCTCCCCAGATTCTCGAAATGGGCTACAAGGGAGTTATCACCGAAGGCGCCAAGCATATCCTCGGATGGAAATCGCCCAACTACGTTTACTGCGCGGCATCGGCTCCCAAACTGAAGATATTGCTGAAAAACGACAAATTCAGCGATGACATCTCCGACCGTTTCAGCAACACCGCATGGGACGAATATCCCCTCACTGCCGACAAGTATATCGACTGGATAGCCAACACACCCGCCGAGGAGCAGATTATCAATCTCTTCATGAACCTCGAGGTGTTCGGAGACTTCCAGCCACGTGAAACAGGCATATTCCAGTTCCTTGAAGCCCTCCCCCGCTTCGCCGAGGAACGCGGCATAGAATTCTGGACTCCAACCACAGCCGTCAGCAAGCTCAAGGCAGTGGCAGAGCTCTCCATACTCCACCCCATCTCATGGGCTGACGAGGCTCGCGACACATCAGCATGGCTCGGCAACAAGCTCCAGAACGAAGCGTTCAACAAGCTCTACTCCGTAAGCGAACGCGTGCGCCTCTGCGAGGACCGCAGACTCAAACAGGACTGGTACTATCTTCAGGCTGCCGACCATTTCTTCTACATGTCGACAAAGAACATGCATGACGGCTCGGTACACTCCCAGTTCTCCCCTTACGACACCCCCTTCGACGCATTCACCAACTACATGAATGTGCTCGCCGACTTCATCGTGCGCGTGGAAGAGCAGTACCCGATGTCAATCGACAACGAGGAACTCAGCTCACTTCTGACCACCATACGCAACCAGGAGCGCGAAATCGAAGCCCTCAACAAGGAGGCGGAATCAATGCGCAAGAATATCGAGCACTTCAACGAGGAGCACCTCCTGCGTGAGAAAGCCGATGAGGCAACCGAGAAGAAGCCACGCAAGGCTGCCGCCAAGAAGGCTGAGAAGAAGCCAAAGGCTGAAAAGCGGTCCAAAGCCGAGAAGAAGGCAAACGAAGCAAAGCCCGCTGCGAAAAAAGCTACGAAGAAAACCGCAGCCAAGACTGACGAAGCTCCCAAAGCCGAATAATAGTCCTCGCTGAACGGACATATCACCATCACTTCACCCGCATGCGCTTTATGAGCCATGCGGGTGAACTTTTATTATTCCACCGTGGTTAGATTTAAGAGACTTTTACACTGCAAAGTCAATCGCCGCGCTTCAGACGGCATTATATATCAACTATTTAAAATTTAAACGAATTATGGGCGGAATAAATGGAAAAACCGACATCTTCACCTCGATTATAGTCGGAATTGCCGGTATAGCAATGATAGTGCTGCACAATCGAATCGGCATCATGGAGTGGATTGTGATAATGATTGGGGTAATGTTCATCATTCCCGGAGTTTTCTCGGTACTTCTGGGCGCACTGAGCAAGCAGCGCAAGAGCACCACATCGGTAGTGGCAGGAATCGGAGCCATAGCATTGGGCGTGATTATGTGCGCCATGCCGGTACAGTTCGCAGGGATTATGGTCACGATATTCGGATGCCTGCTTATTGTCAACGGCGTGTACCACCTGTGCTTCGTAGCGTGGCTTTCGCGCCCGTTCGTCCTCCCGTTCTACTACTATATCATCCCCGTGCTCCTCATAGTCACAGGCGTGGTGGTGATGTTCACCAGCGTGCGCACCATCAACAGCATAGTACTTCTGGTGACAGGCATCGCATTTGTCTGCTCATCCGTAAGCTCGCTAATGGAGTGGATAGCCACTCACCCAAGCCACCGGAATGACGACGGAAAGATTGAAGAAAAATCCACTGTCGTACCGGAGGAACAGCAGGAGTCTAATTGATTTTGATTACCCGCAGCCACCGCAGCCGTCAAAAATACTTGAATTTAGGTATGGCGGAGGAGGTGGTTTATTACTAATTTTGCATACAGATAATTATACGAAATAACGAACATCGACAAGTAGGTTAGGTAATCTAATCATAGATTAAAAATGCTATTGTTTAAACGATACGGCACAGGGTTGAGAGAACCCGGTGCCGTATTGGTCTTTTTTATCCCTGCCTCAACATGCCGTGTGACGGAAGCGAGTCTCCGTGCGCTGAGCAATCGTAACATGCCGGGCGACGGGTATGCGTTTCACAGCGTACGGTGAGGTTGGGGTATGCGATTTAGCGTGTAGAGAGCGACGGATGCGTCACAGCGTATAAAGCGGTGAGCAATCATAGCGCGGCAGGGCAACGAGATGAACTTGCGGAGCCTCATCCTCGCTGTCGCCGGCGGCAAGCGAGACTATCCCGTTGCCAATGCGTGTCACACCCACCCCTCTGAGAGCGTCGGAGACCGCAGTGAGCGCCTTCTCAGGCGTATTATTGTCATGGCTGAGATGACACAGATATATATTGCGCAACTCAGGAGTGTAAATCCCGGCTATATACGCTGCGGTGGCAGCATTGTCCATGTGCCCGTTGTCATTGGCAATCCTCGCTTTCAGATACTCGGGATATGCTCCGTCACGCAGCATCACGGCATCGTAGTTCGCCTCGATGACTATATACCGCGCCTGGCGCATGTAATAGTCCACACGTTCGCTCACGCACCCGAGGTCAGTGGCTATGGCAAATGTTCTCTCACCGTGACGGATGAAAAAGCCGGCGTTGTCCGCCCCATCGTGCATCACATCAAACGCCGTGACCTCAAAATTGCCTATCTTAAACGGGAACTCCTTATAGACCGCCACATGGTAGTCCTTGATACGGCGTGACACACTGTGCCGACGCAGGATACCGTTGAACGCCTTGGGCGTGCAGTAAATCCTGATATGGCGGTAGCTGCGCACGATATTATACACGTAACGTATGTGATCGCCATGGTCATGCGTGAGGCAGATACCTTTCACGGCATCCATGGACACACCGTTGGCTTTGAGCGAGTCCACCACCTTGCGTGTCTCCACGCCTGCGTCTATCAGAAATCCGCTCTGCCTGTCACCTATGTACGAACAGTTTCCGCTGCTGCCGCTGCCGAAACTCATAAAAAATATATGGTCGGTGGGCGAAAGCGGCGCCATCTCGTCAAGAGCATTCGCCGAAGCCTGCTTGCGCCGCATATCCCTGACTATCTCATCCATCTTCTTGGCGGGAATCACCTTGAAGTCACTGTCCATACGCTCCTGAAAGTCGTCCAGACCGTCAAAGAGACCCGGAAAGCGGTAACTGTTACTGTGTTTTCGTGATTTCGCCATAAAAGTATTATCTGAATTATTGTCAAGCCCTGCCGTCAGTCGGACAGCAGGAATATTGTCGGGATTTTATCGTAGTCATATTTCCGTTTCCCCCATTGCGACAATGTCAGCGTGACTATCGACTGCCGGTCGCCGGTGATATCCGAAGCCACGCAAAGCCTCATGTTTCCCGGAAGCGTCTTTGACAGCTCGGCTATCAGCTTATTGTTGCGGTAAGGGGTCTCGATGAATATCTGTGTCTGCCGTTCCTGGCGGATACGCCGTTCCATCTCGCGCAGTTTCGACGCACGGGCCTTGGTCTCATATGGGAGATAGCCGTTGAACGCGAAGCTCTGACCGTTGAAACCCGACCCCATCAGTGACAGTAGGATGCTCGAAGGTCCCACCAGCGGGCACACCCTGTACCCCTTGCTCTGCGCCACTGCCACAAGGTCGGCGCCCGGGTCAGCTATGGCAGGACATCCGGCTTCGGAAATCACACCAACGGAGTGCCCCTCCGCCATCGGAGCGAGCATCGCCGGGATATCCTTCGGATCGGTATGCTCGTCGAGTGTCACGAAACTGAGCGAATCTATGTCAATCGAGCGGTCGCAACGTTTCAGGAACCGGCGGGTAGTCCTCACATTCTCGACCACGAAATGCCTGAGCGAGCGTATCACCTCTATGTTCAGCACAGGAAGCACCGTATCGACAGGAGCATCGCTCATGGTCGAAGGGATAAGGTAGAGTGCCGGGGATTTGTCAGCCGTATCGTTCATATCATTGTCATTGTCAGCCCACCGAGCCCTCCAGTGTAATCTGGAGCAGATTCTGCGCTTCGACGGCAAATTCCATCGGGAGCTTGTTCATAACCTCTTTGGCATACCCGTTGACTATCAGAGCTATCGCCTCCTCGGTCGGGATACCGCGCTGATTGCAGTAGAAGAGCTGGTCCTCCGATATTTTCGAGGTGGTCGCCTCATGCTCCACTATAGCACTGTCATTGAGCACATCTATATAGGGGAATGTATGCGCCCCGCAGTTGCCGCCCATCAGCAGCGAGTCACACTGGGTGTAATTCCTGCATCCGTCGGCATTGGGAGCCACCTTGACGAGTCCTCTGTACGAGTTCTGCGAATGTCCCGCCGAAATACCCTTGGACACGATGGTCGAAGTGGAATTTTTGCCGAGATGTATCATTTTGGTACCGGTGTCCGCCTGCTGGTAGTTCTTGGTCACCGCCACAGAGTAAAACTCGCCGCGCGAACCTTCACCCTGCAGCACGCATGAGGGATACTTCCACGTGATGGCAGAGCCTGTCTCCACCTGGGTCCAGGAGAGTTTGGAGAAGTCACCCCGGCAGAGACCGCGCTTGGTGACAAAGTTGTACACGCCTCCACGCCCTTCCGCGTCGCCGGCATACCAGTTCTGCACGGTCGAATACTTGACCTCAGCCCTGTCCTCGACCACAATCTCCACTATAGCGGCGTGTAGCTGGTTCTCGTCGCGCATGGGGGCTGTGCATCCCTCCAGGTAGCTTACATATGCGTCATCGTCCGCCACTATCAGCGTGCGTTCAAACTGCCCTGTGCCGGCGGCGTTGATGCGGAAATATGTGGAAAGCTCCATGGGGCAGCGCACACCCTTGGGTATGTAGACAAACGAACCGTCGGAGAACACCGCCGAGTTAAGCGCCGCAAAGAAGTTGTCACGATACGACACCACCGAACCGAGATACTTCCTGACTAAATCAGGATAATCCTTCACAGCCTCGGAGATGGAGCAGAATATTATACCCTTCTCCGCAAGCTTCTCACGGTGGGTGGTCTTGACGCTCACCGAGTCCATCACGGCATCCACCGCCATCCCGGCGAGAGCCTTCTGCTCCTGCAGGGGTATACCGAGGCGGTTGAAGGTGTCAAGCAGCTCGGGGTCTACCTCGTCGAGGCTTTCGGGACCTTTCTTTTTCTGCTGCGGCTCGGCGTAGTAGCTTATCGCCTGATAGTCGATAGGCGGGATGCTAAGATGGGCCCAGTCGGGCATCTCGAGGGTCTCCCAGTAGCGGTAGGCCTTAAGCCTGAATTCCAAAAGCCATTCCGGCTCGCCTTTACGCTCCGATATCATGCGCACCACATCCTCGTTAAGCCCCTTGGGGATGATGTGAGTGTCTATATCGGTGGTGAAACCATATTTATATTCCCCCGATGTGGCGCGTGAAATCAGCTCTTCGCTGTCATCCTTGCGCTCCACACGGCAAGGGGGTGTCTGGGTATTCTTGTTCTCTTCCATAGCAGGGTAAAAATCTTACTTAATGAAGCAGGATAAAAATCTTACTTTGCAAACGGGGTCAGCGCGCCGAGTATACCGGGCGCAAGCTCCACTATCCATGCCACCGGGCGGCCTCCGCACAGATGCGATTTAGATGCCAAATCGCTCCCGGGGTACATGGCTATATACAGATTGAGCGCAAGGCTCACGGGGATAAACCATTTCACCACACTAACCAGTGCGCCCCCGATACGGTCAAGCGGACCGAGCAGCACGGTATGCGCCACCAGTTTCAGCAGTTTTGCCACCAACACCACGGCATAGTAAGCCACGAGGTAGATGACACAGTAAACCGCTATGACTGTGATATAGCGGGGGAAGGAATTGGGGTCCGCAGCATCGGGAACCGATGGCGAAATCATCTCCACAGCCTGCGCCCCCAACAGCCGGCAGGCAAGTATGGCTATCACTATCGCCGCCAGCGAGCCTATCTGGGTGATGAATCCCTTGCGGAATCCCACCACGGCTGCCACGGCGAAGATAATGACGATAATAATATCAAGTAAAGTCATCGAATTCATTATGTCTTGTTTTCTACAACTTATCCGACTGCAAAATTAACAAATTATTCCCAACTTAAGTTGCCAACCAAGACAAAATGTCCTATTTTAAATCATTAGTGCATTTTATTATGATTCATGCGCCCTATCGATAAATAAGACGGCATGTTTCATTTTTATTCCGTATATTATGGAGAAAAGGGTTTAACTCGTTGAGTTAAACCCTTTTCTTTGTTGAAAGTTGGTCGGGGTGAGAAGACTCGAACTTCCGACCTCCACGTCCCGAACGTGGCGCGCTGCCAACTGTGCTACACCCCGATTGACTAACGCATAGTCATTTTTTGCGACCACAAAGGTAAAGCTTTTTCCCAACTTAACCAAATCTTTCCAAAAATATTTTTCCATGCAGAGCCGGGACCGGCAAAAATACTCTGTACCAACCGGCTTGGAACTCCCCTCAGATGGGCTTTATGCTGTATAACTCAGACGGGAGGACAGGGGATTCGAGTTAGGAGATAGGATGAAGAGGTTTCGGGCTGAATCGCGGTTGAATTGCGGGAGAATTCACAGCAATTGACCGGGATTCCCGGGTATTGACGGTGTGTCAGCAGAATGTCAGCCTTGAAAGGTCGGTCAGGCTTTCAGCCACACGGCGGATGTCGGCGGCGTCCACTCCACGGATTGCCTCGACAACCTCAGCCGAGGTCATCGCCATGCCACGGTACAGCGTACCGCGCGCCATGGATATGGCTCCCTGCTCGGAGTTGACCGACGCTACCGTAAGCTGTCCGGCATACTGTTTCTTCGCCTCCTCAAGCCGCCTCGGAGTCAAGGCACCGTCAGCCAGAGGGGCTATCACTCCCCCCACCAGGCGCACGCAGCGTGCCACATCCTCCGAATCACAGCCGAAATAGACAGTGAACAGCCCCGTGTCGCTCATCAAGGTTGTACCCGCGTCAATGGTATACACCAGACCACGGCGCTCACGCAACGCCACATTGAGCAGCGAGTTCATCCCCGGACCTCCGAGCATATTGGTGAGCAGCGCCAGGGCGTAGCGGTCGGGGCTCGACATCCCCCCTACCCTTGCGCCGAGCACTGTGTGCGCCTGGTGAGAATCTATGTGGCGCACCTCGTCGAAGCGTGCCGCCACCGGTGGCACACACCTGTTACGCCTCATATCCGCCCTGTCGAGGGGTGCGAAGTACCGCTCCGCCATCCTGAACGCACGTTCAGGTTTCTCGGGTCCGGAATAGAAAAACACCATCTCCCCCGGCGTGTAGAACCGCTCCAGGTAGCCCCGGCACACTGCCGTGTCAAAACCCTTGAGCGACTCCTTGTCGCCAAGTATATTGTGAGCCAGCGGAGTGCCGGCGAATATAAGTTCATCAAAAACATCCAGAATCCCCTCGGAGGGAACATCGAGATATGAGTCTATCTCGTCAGCCACCACAAGCCGCTCCCTCTCAATCTCCGCCTGCGGGAACTGCGAGTCCGCCACAAGGTCGGATATCAACTCCACTGCCCTTGCGAGATTACCGGCGGGAAATGTGGAATAGAGCAGCGTTTCCTCCTTGGTGGTATAGGCGTTCAGCTCGCCGCCCACCGTCTCCATGCGGTTGAGTATATGCCACGCCCTGCGCTTGCGGGTACCCTTGAATATGGTGTGCTCCACAAAGTGCGCGAGACCGTAGCGGTCGGGAGCCTCGTCACGGCTGCCGGCGTTGACTGCCAGTCCGCAATGCTCCACCGCCGACTCCCTCCTCACGGCAACCATCCTCAGCCCTGTAGGAAGTGTGGCGTAATATATCATATCGTCCATAGAAAATTTTTCTTATCAGTTGTCATTAGCCATCAGCAACTTGCGGGATTTCCTCCGCACATACCGCTGCATTCCAACGCTTTACGGCGCAAAGGTACGGATTTTTTCTCAATCGGCAACATCATGCCTCAAACTTTGAAGCCTCCCCCGCCGGAACAAAAGAAAACCGGCATCTCACTTCACAGTGTGATGCCGGTATAACGTTGGGCATTGCTACCCTTCGAATTTTGGCTTTGTTAGTATGCCTTTCCTAACCTATTATTTGGAAGGATTCTATTATATCAAAAGTTTATCCTTTTTCAAGATTAGTTACTTACCCTTTACTACGAAGGGGATTGTGCACTCAACAACTGAGAGGTCTTCGAATGTCACAGTAGCCTTAACAGTGAGAGTGTAGGTAGGCACGAGCTCTGCACCAAGGTTGTCGAAAGTAACAACACCGGTGGTTTCATTGATTTCGAATTTCGCACCGTTAGCGATATCAAGGTTGCCATAGAATTTGTCATAGTTGGCATCCTCAACAAATTCGTACTTAACAGTGGGAGCAGCTACCTTGTAAGTACCTGTTGCAAGAGATGTAAGAGCGAGAGCGTTCGCATCTGCATTCCATACATAGATTGCCTTACCGTTAACATCGTTCACTACGACCTGAGGAGCAGTTGCTACAGTCTGAGCATCAGCACTTGCATTTGCATCAAGAGTCAGCGACTGAGATACACCCTTAACGAACGGATTCTTGAAGAGAACATTGAAGGGGAATACTGACTCCTCACCGTTTACATGCTCAAGAGTGTATTCCATGTATGCAGTCTTGCTGGGTTTAGAGAGAGCTTCTGTAAGCTCAAGAGTCTGGTTGTTGTCAACTTTCGCAGTCAGGTTAAGACCGGTCTGAGCAGGAGTGGTCTTAATACCGAATACGATATCGAGAGCATTCTTGTGCTGAGCTTCAGCATTGAAGTACTGGTAGATATTCTGACCGTTAACCATTGCAAATACCTCAGAGATGTTCATCTCGAGAGCCCATGCGCCATTTACAATCTTACCCTTGGTTACTACACAACCCTGAGCGTTGTCATAGAAGTTGGGGTTGAATGCATAGCCTGTGCAGTCAGACTTAACATAGAACTTCTGAACAATCTTGTAGTCAGGATACTTAGTCCTGTCATTAGAAGGAATAGTGATGGTCACTACATATTCAGCACCTCTTGCGACACCCTTAACGATAACATTCTTATAAGAGATATCAGTTCTAACCTTGTTATCAATCTTGAACACAACGTTTGAAGTCTGAGTATTGCTGCTACCGAGGGTTGCGGTGCAGAAGATACCGTTAGCCTCAAGTTTAAATGTCTCGTCAGCCTTAGCTACGTTAGAAACATTTGCGGGGATGAGGTTAACTGTGTTGTCATCTTTATCAGTAGTGGTCACAGATACAGTATACTCCTTAGCAGCACCACCGTAGTTCTGCCAGAAAGTAGCAGCGGTAAGACCCTGAGCACCGTAGATGAGATTGTTTACAGTCTGCCAATCGATATGGTTAACTTCAACAGCTGCATCGGAAAGTGTATGGTATTCAAAGAACTCGTCCTCAAGCGGGATAATCTCCTCACCCTTCTCTTCATCAGGAGTAGAAGCAGCAGCTACGATAGAAACCTTGATGTAAGCGGAAGCGACCATACGCTTAACACCGTCGTTGCCCTCAAGGAATGCGTCAACACGCACAACGGGAGTACGACCGATAGCCTGAGTCTTTTCGCCGGTTACATTGGTCTCGTTAACCTTAAGCACAGTGCCGTCGAGCTGTACGAACCACTGCTGGTTGGTCTGGTTGCCGACTACAGCTGTCTCATTTGAAAGATACTCTTTCGGGAGTGAGAACTCGTAGCTCATACCTGTGAAACCAAGGTCAGCAAGGTATTTCCATTCGCTCTGAACGAAAAGACCGGGAAGCTTAGCGAGGTCAAGTTCGCCGTTGTAAACCAATTCAGCGTTTGCAGCAGCTGCAAGAGAAGCGAATTGCTGGATGAATGCGCTGGTCTCTTTATCAGCAGAAGCAATAACCTTGGTACGGTTGTAGAATGTAACGACAGCTGAACCTGTAGCGGGATTAGCCTTCATCTTAGCGCTATCCACGAGGATAGGAGCAACAGCTGTAGAGTTGATGTAGATATAGTCAGAAGTAGTTACAGCCTGACCGTTCCAAAGCTGAAGAGCTGCGATGTTAAATTCAGGAGCATCGTTAAGAGCTTTGGGGTTAACAGTAGCCTCAACATTGAGTTCACCATTAGCGGCAACCATACTCTTCACATTAAGAAGAGTCTTAGCATCACCTGCGGCACGGCTGCTAACCACCTGTACGGAACGGTTAACGAAGTTAGCCTGGGCATTTTCAGCTACAAATGCGTCATTCGGATTGATGCGATAAGCGAGGTCTACAATATTTGACTTACCCCAGTCAGTCTGATAGGCGAAATCACCAGCAGGGGTAGCTTTTGAGTCAGAAATATAGCTATTCACATGATAGAAAGGATCCTTAGGCTGGGGAAGAGCCACAGCAGTGTTCATCACTTCGGGAATGAAAGCGATAGAACCGACAGGAGTACCGAGGTCGATTTCAACGGTAGCATCCTTGCCGTCGCTATCCTTGATACCGGAGAAAGTAAGCTTAGTACCGGAGTAAACAGCAGTGATACCGCTACCGGCAACTTCCTGACGCCACTTGATATCAGTAGACTTAATCTTCTCACCGTCACGGTAGATATCGAAGCATCCGGTTTCTACATTGGGAACATAGTATTCGCCATTCTGACCGTTAGTACCATTTGTGCCGTCTGTACCGTTAGTACCATTTGTACCGTCTGTACCATTCTTACCGTCAGTGCCGACAGCCTTCCACTCAGTAGCTTTGCCGTCCTCGCACCAATAGCCATCAGAATTGATAGTCCACACGGAAGCATTCTTACCATCTGCGCCGTTAGCACCATTCTTTCCATTTGTGATGGTGTAAGTCTTGCCATCAGTCATTGTGATAACAACACCGTCAGCATTGGATGTAACATCCTTGATGACTTTACCGCTTGAAATCAGTTCCTGAAGCTGACCGATAGTGACATTGATACCGTCAATCTGGCTCTGCAGATTGTCAATATCATCATCATAATCCTTGCAGGAAGTGAAGGAACCTGCTGAACCTACCACGAGAGTAGCGAGCAGGAGCCCGTTGATGAATTTTTTGTTCATAGAGAAAAATTTAAGTTATAACTTTGGTTATTTTGGTTATTGTTATATCCTTATATGTAGGTGTTTGTTCCGAAAGGTTATTATCTTCAGATAACTTACACATTAACAAGAGTTAAGGCGCTATTTGCACTGCATGGACGCATTTTGGGTTATCTCAAAAAGAATTTTAATACAAAGGTAGGCTAAAGAATCGTAGATGAGGTACTTACAATATTGCGGGAGTGACACGAAAGCGTTGTAACTTTCGCATCACTCCCGAAAACTATTATATAATAAGGTGGTGGAAGCGTTAAAAAACCAGTCGGCTCTTATTCGCCGTAGAGCCTGAGGGAATCCTTGAGCGAGGTGACTACCATGGCGCGTAGCTCGGGGGGAGACACTACCCTTACCGACGGACCGCACGACAGGATTTCCTGGACGAAATCGGGGGTAAGTCGCAGACGATAGTAGAAGAGCGAGTAATCGTCGTGGAGTACCTCTCGCTGCGAGTGATGGAGCGGCAGGGTGCGCAGATACTTGGACTGGCGGGCGTCGGCACGGAGCACCACCTCCTTGGGTTCACCGTGGGAGAACACTATCCCGAATGTGTCACGTACATAGCCGTCGATATCAAAACTGCTGTCGCTGTCAAACACCGACTCCTCAATCCTCACCTCCTCCATGCGGTCAAGTGCATAGGTCTTTATAAGCCCGTCACGGGTGTTGCGCCCTGTTATGTACCACCGCTGGCGGAATATCTTGAGAAAATAGGGCTCTATAACCACATCACGGCTCGGGTTGGTACGGGTGTAGGGACGATAGGTGAACCGTATGGGATGACGGTCACGCAAAGCCGAGATGACCTGCGAGAGATAGATGCGAGCCGAGGGCACATCCTCGAGGAATATACGGTCGGACACGTCGCTGACGCTTGAAAGCACATTGCTCATGGCAGCCGAATTAAGAAGCCAGTCGGTAAGGCTCTCGCGCCGGTCGTCGCCCGCGTCGATATAGTACTCGTAGGTCGAGGAATTGCACTCTATGTTGATGTTAAACAGATCCTCGATGGCAGCACGGTAGTTGTAGAACGTGCGTCTCGGCATAGGGGTGCCGTCGGAGAGCGACGAGAGCATCCACAAGTCATTGAGTTTCTCACGGGTTATTGCGCCGTAGCGGCGTATGGTGTCTATAATCCAGATGTATCTGCCGAGAAGATTGCGTGACATGGCTATTGGGAGGGTGTTGTTTTGTTCTTGTTAAGGTGACGGGGGAAAAGGAATATGATCGAGAGCGCTATCATCACGGTGAGCGCCCATGGATAGTAGAGGTAAGGGAACGGTGACGCCGGAGATATGCCGGCAAGCGAGGTGGCAAGCAATGTCTGCGCGCCGTAAGGTATGAGACACTGCACCACGCATGCCGCAGAGTCAAGCAGCGACGCGCTCTTCCGGGGGTCTATGCCATAACGCTCCGACACGTCGCGGGCTATGCCTCCCACGGTGATGATAGCCACGGTATTGTTGGCGGTGCATAGATTTACCAGCCCCACGAGCAGCGCAAGCACGCTCTGCGCCCCTCTGACCCCTGAGATATGCCCGGTGAGCCCCTGTAGCAGGAACTGAATTCCGCCGGCAGCCTTGATGATGCCGAGCATGCCGGAGGCAAGGAGGGTGATGATGATGAGATTGCCCATTGAGTCGATGCCGGCACCCATGTGACCTGCAAGCGTAAGCAGCGACTCTCCCCCGAGCAGCCCGAGCACCAGGGCGGTGACTATGCCGAGGGTGAGCACTATGGTGACATTGATTCCCGCCACGGCTGTGACTATCACCACTATATAGGGAAGTATCAGCCATGGGTCGGCTTCGGCGGGGAGAATGGCCTCAGGTGTGCCGTGGCTCATCACCACGTAGAGGACGAGGGTGAAAACGGCAGCCGGAAGGGCAAGCCACAGGTTAGCCTTGAACTTGTCATTCATATTGCACCCCTGCGAGCGTGTGGCGGCAATGGTCGTGTCGGATATGAAGGAGAGGTTGTCGCCGAAGAACGCACCGCCGAGCACCACAGCCACATAGAAGGGAACCTCCCCGCCCGACATCTGCGCCATCTCTACCGCAAGAGGGGTCAACGCCACCACGGTGCCTACCGAGGTGCCGATGGAGAGGGAGATGAAACAGGCGGCGAAGAACATGGTGGGAACCACATAGTCAGGCGGAAATATCCGCAAGGTAAAGTTGACGGTGGCGTCAACAGCTCCGATTTCTCTCGCCAGCGTGGCAAACGCCCCCGCCAGCACGAACACCCATATCATATATAGGATGTTGAAGTGACCCGCCGCCCTTGAGAACACCTCGATGCGCTGCATCAGCGGGACACCGCGGTATATCACCACCGCCCACATGGATGCGACGACAAGCGCGACGCTGATAGGCATCTTGTAGAAATCGCCGATGGCAATGGAAACCGCCACATACAGCACCAGGAACACCATCACCGGCGAGAGGGCCAACCAGCCCTTTGCCGCCGGCACTTGCCGGTCAGGGACGATCATGGCTCAACCGGCGACTGACCACCTGCCGGAGGGGTGAATAAATTGCTTCTCTTCATATATCAAAGGATGGGGGGGCACAGGCAAAGCCTTCCCCCGTATCGGTTTAAAAATCAAGTTCGGGGTCGTCGGGCTCGGGTCGGAGAAATTCCTGCCAGTCGGGATGATTGCCGTTGAACGCATTTATATCCACCGGATGCTCTATGCCGTTCACCCGTCCGCTATGTGTAGCCTGCCAGAACACCCAGTCCACCTCGTCGTCGGGCTCGTCGACCAACGAGCATATCCATAGAGGATAGCTCTCAAGCCTCCCTTTTACGAAGCGGGCGTAGCCGTTTTTATTTGTGTAAATCATCACTGTGTGCCCGTGGCTCTCCAGATGGTCAATCATCTCATACAGCCGGCTGAGCACTATGGGTGTAGGCTGGCTGTTGGGGTTAGCCCACTCCTCCAGGTCGATGACGAGCGGCAAATCCATCTTGCGCCCTCGTATGGAATTAAGGAAGTTAAGCCCCTGCATGTAGCCCGGGGTATCAAAGCGGAAAAAGTGGTAGGCACCCACCTTAAGCCCCGCTTCACGAGCCTTTCGCACATTCTCCACGAAACGCTTGTCCTTGAACGTGCCCCCTTCCGTCGCCTTTATCACCACGAAGGAAATGCCGTCGGCAGCCACTTTGTTGAAATCAATCACACCGTTATGGGCGCTGATGTCAATCCCCCTTACCGCATATTTCGCAGGGTCGGGATAGTGCGCGCGCTTGCCGGGAGTGCTCTTCCGGCATCCCGTAGCCGCCATCATGACCGCCAAGAGCAGAAATATGTCGAGGAATCTTCTCATTGACCGCAAAAATAGTGAAAATTTATATCATCACAAGGAAAATCCACCACGATATGTTCACTTACGGGCACAAAAAATGGGCAAGCTTACTACATCGCACCGCTACGACCCGATACCGTTGCTTCTGTCAAGACCTGGCGGAGTTCTCGGGGAGCTGGTCGTGTAGGACTTACCCGGGTGCAAAGGTACAACATTTCCCCGAATCCGCAAAAATTTTCAGCCAAAATTTCCAAAATGGCATCCGGGAAGGGGGATACGGGATGAAAATTCCGAAATACCACACCGCATGAGCCGGAGAGGTGTGGTCAGCCGGAGGTCCCTATTTGCTTTCAGCCGACAACCGGAATGTACCGATAATCGCATCACGTATGCGGCGGGCATCCTCGCCGTCCTCCTTGAGGATATTGAGAATGGCACGGATATACACATCCTTGTCGTCACGGCGCAGACCGCATGCCCTCGCCACATGACTCTCGGACAGCATGGTCTTGCGGTTGTAGACCCTCAGCACCGAGGCGTAGTCACCGGTCTGAAGATACCGGCGGAATTCACGGCAGTACTGCTCATACATGCCACGGGGGTTGATGGACTGGCTCAAGTCGTTGATATGCTCCTCAAGCTTGTTGATATTGGCAAATCTGCCGTCTATGCGGTGCTCCACGGTCTTTTTGACCCTGTGGCGCGTGTGCTGCAACGCCTGCTGCCGTAAATCGACCTCGAAAAGCCTCATGATGGCACGCTTGACCTGGGCGAACACGGCATTCTCATCCTTACGGAAATGGCTTGCCACAGCGCGCACCACCTCCTCGAGCATGAAGATATTCTCAATCTCCGCAACCTCGGGGACAAACACCTTGCGGCGTCGCAGGTAATCGACCTCGCCTGCGTCACGGCGGTCACGGTCCACTATGCCGAACGCATCAAGGTTATGGAAGGAGCGCAGACTGTTGAAAGTGCGGGTGGATTCTATCACCTTGTCGCACCCTCCGAGCGACTTGACGGTGTATTCCCTGAATATGAGCGGGTAGAGCTTGGCATCAATCGAGTTGACGCCGTCACCTTCAATGAAGAGAACCGGTTTCCTCGCACCAAGGATGGCTATGTACACCTCGTCGCTGATACCCTCGGCTGACGGCAGGAACTCATAGTCCCACTCACCTTTGCCCGGGTCGCAGCTCTTCACCCAGACGGTGAGCCCGTCGCCGCGCGTGGTGGCAAACGAGAGGTCGTGGGTTATGTAAATGAATGTGCAGTCACTGCGCATCTGCTCAATCCTGTCCCAGAGGGAGCGGATGGATGTGGGGTGAAGGAACATGTCGGGGGAGTCGACAAACACCACCGCGTCACGCGGGGCAAACATGGCAGCCCCGATGTAGTACATCACGGCACGCTCGCCTGCCGACAGCTTGGCGGATGAGTATATGTCGTCACTGCTCTCACGCCCGAACAGCATGCGTCCGCTGTCAATCAGCACCTTGTTGTCGGGGAACACCTCCTGCCACAGTTTCACCATCCTGTCGAGGCGGGTGAAGGGGAGCTTGAGTTTCTTACCGTCCTTACCCTCGGTGTCCCGACGGTACTTGTAGGCTATGAGATTGAGCATCTCCTCGTTGAGCATCAGGGCAAGCATGCGCTCGAATTCCCCTTTGATGTTGTCACGTATAATGCCCGAGCGTGTTATCACCTCATGGTAGAGCGAGTCAATGGAGCCTTCGGACAAGTCCTCCTGCTCCTTGCCGTAGAGCGCTTTCAGGGCGGACATACGGAACGCCTGAGGACCTAAATCGGCGGCAAGCCTGTTGGCAAACCGGGTCTTGCCGGAGCCGTTGGCACCGATTACTATTATCTGATGATTGTCCGATGTGTCAACCTGAGGGGTATCACCTCCCAGGCGAGGAGGCAGAGTCAGTTTCATTGTATTACTGTCTAATGTAGGTCTGATATAGGTAGATTGACGGAACGGCACCCCGGTCAGGAGCGCTGGAACTCCGAGGGCGACATGCCGGTGAGATGCTTGAAGTATTTGCCGAACGAGGACTGGTTGGGGAAATTGAGCTCATACGCCACCTGCTGTATATTCTTTCCCGAGAACCTGAGCAGATTCTTCGCCTCAAGTATCACATACTCGTCTATCACCTCGGCAGCCGAACGCCCCAGCGCCTCCTTGATAATCAGCGAGAGATATTTGGGCGATATGAAGAGCTTCTCGGCATAGAACGCCACCATGCGCTCCTTCTTGTGGTGGAGACGCACAAGCCCCATGAAGTCCGACACATATCCCGAACGGCGCGAGCGGGGACGCTCGTCATGCTCCGTATTGTTCAGGCGCTGCATCACAATCTGTATCATCTGGTAAGTGAGCGCCGCCATCATGCACCGGGCTATAGACTTCGTGTATACGCTGTCGGCTTTCTGTGTGGTGTTCAGGTGCAGTATCTCATAGTAACTTTTCAGAATCTTCACCTCGTCGGCTGTCAGGTCAAGCACTCTGCGTTTTCTCGCCTCGATGGTGCCAAGGGGAGCTATGGTCGAAAGCACATTGAGGTCATAGTTTATGTCGTTCATGAACTCGGGGGACACGAAAAGCATGTAGCAGTCCAGGTTTGACCAGTCCACATTCTTGATTTCAACTATCGAGCCGGGGTCGATTATCGCCACAGAGTTGGCATTCATGACGCACGGGGTGAGGTTCACCTCCATATCAATACGCCCGCTGAAACAGAGCACCCATGTCATTCCGTCGATTCTCACCGGATTGGTGGTGAGGATGGGTATCTGGTTGGACTCGGTGATACGAGTGAAGATATAATCATCGCTGAGGTTGGAAAATTCCGTTGAAACCTTGGAGAGCGATGTGAGTTGCGATAGATTTATGACCTTTCCCATGATAACGTTCAGTGATAGATTCTCACAAATTTAGTCAAAATTTCCACAGTACGCCTCATTTATCCGTTTTTTTATCTTATCAAGACAAAAATTCCGCCATTTTGACCACATTTGGATAATTGACCGAATCTTAGTACCTTTGCGGAAATTTCTCATAACCACTTCCAACACCATGGAACAGGACTTAAAAAAAGAATTATCACAGGACCCGGACGGTCTGTTGACTTACGAATATATCGCCAACCACATAGGCGCATGCGATGACATCATGGACGAGCTTGTCGATAACATGATACTCGTCGACGGCTCCGGACAGTTTGTCGTGTCCGCCGCCCGCTATCTATACGCCATAGACGCACAGCTTTACGCCCCTATAATCGGCAGACTGATAGCTTCGGCAATCGAGAAAGACCGCGAGCGCAAATATCTCCCCGACCTCATCCAGAGCATATGGGGTGCGGACTATGAGGAACGCGCCGCCGAACTTGCCGCATCCGACGATAATTTCCGCCGCATCTATAAGCGTCTGCTCCCGCCGCAGGGCATCTAAGCCCCGTATCACACCAACGGGTCCCTAAAGACCCGTATGGCAGTTACCGGCGGAGCGTTCAAGCACCCCGGAGGAGCTTCTCATAGAACGCCCTGATGTTTGCGCCGAGCACCTCGTCGGTGAAAGCGGCAATATGCTTCTCACCTTCCGCCACAAGTTCGCCGCGCCTCTCGGGCGAGGTGAGCAGAGAGTGCATCGCCTCAGCCACACCTGCGGCGTCAAACGGGTCACAGTACACGGCACCCTTGCCACCTGCCTCCTCAAGGCACGAACCGGTGGCGGCAATCACCGGGACTCCCGAAGTTATCCCCTCAAGCACAGGTATGCCGAATCCCTCGAAGTACGACAGATATATGGCGAGCTCGCTCCCCTGGTACAAGGCGGGAAGATGATTGAACGGCACACCGTTTATAATCCTCACCCTGTCGCCGAGCCCGAGCCGCTCGATCTGCTCCTCAATCTTCCGTTGGAGACGAGTGCGCTTGCTCACTATCAGCAGCGGCACGTCGTCGGTGAGCCTTGACACAGCGTCGACCACAGTGCGATGGTTCTTACGCTCCTCGATAGTGCCCACGCTCACCATATAGCGCTCCGGCAAATCATAAATCCGTCTCACCTCAGCCATCTCGTCAGCGCTCACACGACGCTTGAAAGCGGCATGGCAACCCTGGTACAGCACATCTATTTTCTCAGGAGCGACACCGTAGAATTCCACAATGTCACGCTTGGTCTGCTCGCTCACCGCTATTATGCGGTCAGCCACACGGCAGGCATAACGGGTCTTGACCTCAAGTATTTTCCTTGACAGGAAGTCATACGTATGCGGATAGCGGATGAATATGAGGTCATGTATGGTCACCACAGTCTTGCATCCCGCTTTCGCGATTCCGAAAGGGAGCTCATTGCTCACCCCATGGAACAAATCGACACCGCTGCGCTTTATATCATTGACCATAGAGAAATTACGCCAGTAGTTCTTCCCTATCCCCGAACCGCTTCCGCTGTACACGAACTCGACATTACCGTTCATGTCCAGCCCGGACAGACACCTGTCATTGCCCTTGTCCGGGGCGAAAAGCACACACTTGTCCGCGCCGTCTGCGCTAAGCAGGTTTACCAGACCGCGGCTGTAATTGCCTATACCTGTGAGATTGGATACAATCTTCTTTGCGTCAAAGCCGATAAGCATAAATATTGAGATTGTTTTTATAAGTTCAGTTCCAGTTTTCCGGCAAAATTAGGGAATTTCTCGCATATTTTATTTAAATTTGCCACTTAATATATTCTTTGACTCCATGCGAGGTTTATCATACGACATGAAATATCTGACATCTATCATTCTCGCCATTGCCGCCATAATAGGCGCGCAGGCGCAAACACCCACCGATATGGATAATAACACAAGCAATTCCGCCGATGTGAAGGTACTCCTTAAAACCACACTCGGCGACATCACCATCGAGCTTTACGGCGATACTCCCCGCCACCGCGACAATTTTGTGAAACTCGTCAAGGAAGGACACTATGACGGCGTGCTTTTCCACCGTGTCATCAACGACTTCATGGTCCAGACCGGCGACCCCAACTCAAAAGACGCTCCCAAGGGCAAAATGCTCGGCGGAGGCGATGTGCCATACGAACTCGATGCAGAGTTCCTCTTCCCCACACATTACCATCACCGAGGAGCCATCGCCGCCGCACGACAGGGTGACAACGTAAACCCGCAGAAAAAATCGTCAGGCTCGCAGTTCTACATCGTCACCGGCAAGAAATTCACCGCCGGACAGCTTGACAACATGGAACGCCAGGCTCTGATGCGCCGCAAGCAGGAAGTGTTTGACAGCCTTGCCTCTCAGCACCGCGACTCAATAATGAGTCTGCGACGCAACCGTGACCAGGCAGGACTCCAGGCACTCCAGGAACAGCTCGTGGCAGAAACCGAGAAGCTGACAGCCGGCGACTCCGTAATCTACACCCCCGAAATGCGTGAAACCTATATGAACGAAGGGGGCACACCGCATCTCGACGGCAGCTACACAGTGTTCGGACGCGTAATCTCAGGCATGGATGTCGTGGACAAGATTCAAAAAGCCGAAACTGACGGCAATGACCGCCCAATCGAGGATATACGCATAATTTCAGCCACAATTTTATAAAAAACCGCCATCGATTGTTTATAAAAAAATCCCTACCTTTGCGGGGAAGTTTTCAATAGGTAACCAATATACTAAGAACAGATATGTCACAGATTAAATGCGTGGGCATTCTCACCTCAGGAGGTGACGCCCCCGGCATGAACGCCGCCATCCGCGCCGTGACCCGCTCAGCCATCTACGGCGGTCTGCGTGTCAAAGGTATCTACCGAGGCTACCGCGGTCTCATCACCGACGAAATCGTAGAGTTCAAGACCCAGAACGTATCAAATATCATCCAGGCAGGCGGCACCATACTCAAGACAGCCCGCTGCAAGGAGTTCACAACCCCCGAAGGCCGCCAGCTCGCCTATGACAACCTCAAGCGTCATGAAATCGATGCTCTCGTTGTGATTGGCGGTGACGGTTCGCTCACCGGCGCCCGTATATTCGCCAATGAATTCAACCTGCCAATCATAGGTCTCCCCGGCACCATCGACAATGACCTGTACGGAACTGACTCAACGATAGGCTATGACACCGCACTCAACACCATCATGGAGTGCGTCGACAAAATCCGCGACACAGCCACCAGCCACGAACGTCTCTTCTTTATCGAAGTGATGGGTCGCGATGCCGGCTTCCTCGCCCTCAACGGAGCCATAGCATCAGGCGCAGAGGCAGCCATCATCCCTGAAATCTCCACCGAGGTGGACCAGCTGGCGGAACTTATCCAGAACGGTTTCCGCAAAAGCAAGAACTCATCCATCGTACTTGTGGCAGAAAGCCCCGTAACAGGAGGCGCAATGGGACTCGCCGAACGTGTCAAAAACGAGTATCCGGGCTACGATGTACGTGTATCCATCCTCGGACACCTCCAGCGAGGCGGCTCTCCGACAGCTTACGACCGCATCCTCGCCTCTCGCATGGGCGCAGCCGCAATCGACGCACTCATCGAGGATCAGCGCAATGTGATGATAGGCATCCGGAACGACGAGATTTGCTACGTGCCGTTCTCCAAGGCAATCAAGAATGACAAGCCCATCAACCGCGAGCTTCTCAACACACTGCGCCGCCTATCAATCTGATGACGCCGCATGATTGAAGTCCGCAACATATCCAAGAGCTTTGACCGGCTCCGTGTGCTCGACGACGTGAGCCTCACCATAAATGACGGTGAGTTTCTCACAATCGTCGGACCAAGCGGAGCCGGCAAAACTACCTTGCTGCAAATCATAGGCTCTCTCGACCGCCCCGACTCAGGGAGTGTGCTGTACGACGGTTCCGACATCGTGACCATGAAACCGGCACAGCTTGCCCGGTTCAGAAATTCGAATGTCGGATTCATATTCCAGTTCCATCAGCTCCTGCCTGAATTTACCGTAACGGAAAATGTAGCACTTCCGGCAATGATATCCGGCACCGGCAGACGGGAATCCATGACACGTGCGGCAAAAATACTCACTGACCTCGGACTCGGTTCACGCCTCGACCATCGTCCGGCACAACTTTCGGGCGGTGAACGCCAACGAGCGGCAGCCGCTCGCGCACTCATCAACGACCCCAAAGTCATACTTGCCGACGAACCGTCGGGCAGCCTCGACTCCCACAATCGAGAGGAGCTTTACCGCCTGTTCTTCGAGCTACGTGCCTCGACAGGCAAGACATTCATAATAGTGACACACGACGAATCACTTGCTGTCAACTCCGACCGCATCATACACATGCGTGACGGCAAAATAAGCACCTAATCATATTCCCACTTCACCTATGACCTACATGCGCACTATTCTCCCAGCACTTATCTTCTTGCTCTCAACTGCCTGCATCTCCGACAAAGGATATGACGGTCCCGTTGAAATGATCTACTGGGACATAGCCACTTTCGAAGGCAACATAGGCGGTTCGGCTCAATTCACTGTACGCCAGGTCAACGACACTCCCGAAGCTACGCTATACGCTGACAGAATCATACCGATTCCGGCTGAAGGCGAAGGTGACGACCCGACCGGGAAACGAGTTTTCATATCTTACGTGCCGGAAAGCAACAAGCCTTACACGTCAGGGCAGATATCGCTCCGCTCCGCCGCCGTAATCAACCAGTCGCCCCTGCGCATCGAAAATATCAGCGAATATCCTGAATGGGCACGTGACAAGGTATACCTGTACAGCGCCTGGCGCACAGGCTCCTACCTCAATTTTCATGTCAGCATCACATACGACCGTGAGCCACGGATATTCTGCATTGTGGCAGACGAACAGACCATCGGCACATCCTGCCCGGAACTTTATCTCGTCCATATAATGGCTGAACCTACCGATTACCACGAACGGCGATACTATGCGTCATTCGACATATCGGAAATATGGGAGCGTCCGGAGGTGCTTGGAGTCAATCTTCATGTCTCGAACTCAAACCTCGATAAACAAATCTTCACATTTCGCAAGAACAATTAAACCATTTTGCCCCATAATAGGTTATATATAAGCATTTTTTACTTTGATTGCGCATTATAACTGGAAATGTGCCAATGGTTAAAGTTTTATTAAACCTTAGGCAGTCCTAAGAAATTTTAATAAATTTGTGTTGAAATAGTATAATGAAACCGGCTCCGACATAGGAGCATTTTTATAAATTTTGTGAGCAAGTATCCCCCTCCCCTCTATGAACTCACTGTGAACAGTAAGATATGGCAAAAATTATTGGCGCTGTTGAAATTAACCGAGAAAGATGTAAAGGTTGCGACCTCTGTGTCGTAGCTTGCCCTTGCGACGTCCTCGCTCTCCAGCCTAAGGAGGTGAATGACCGAGGCTATCACTTTGTCACCGACGAAAACCCAGACAAGTGCATCGGATGTGCGGCATGCGCCACAGTCTGCCCCGACGGATGCATCACAGTCTACCGCCTCGTGCAGAAATAATCCCATTAACTCCACCATTACACCTCTCACCTCCTATCACACAATATATATGGAAGACGAAGTTAGATTGATGAAAGGCAACGAAGCCATAGCACACGCAGCAGTCCGCTATGGCGTAGACGGCTATTTCGGATACCCAATAACCCCGCAGAGTGAAATCCTTGAGACCCTCGAGGAACTAATGCCCTGGGAGACCACCGGAATGGTAGTGCTCCAGGCGGAAAGCGAAGTCGCCGCCATCAATATGGTATACGGCGGAGCCGCAACCGGCAAAGCCTGCATGACATCATCATCAAGCCCTGGCGTAAGCCTCAAGCAGGAAGGCATATCCTACATCGCCGCAGGCGAACTTCCCGCCCTCATCATCAACTGCATGCGCGGAGGACCCGGACTCGGCACAATCCAGCCATCGCAAGCCGACTATTTTCAGGCAACTAAAGGCGGTGGGCACGGTGACTACCACCTGATAGTCCTCGCTCCGTCGTCAGTACAGGAGATGGCTGACTTTGTGGGACTCGGATTCGACCTCGCATTCAAGTACCGCACTCCGGTCATGATGCTTGCCGACGGCATAGTAGGACAGATGATGGAAAAAGTCGTACTTCCCCCACAGCGTCCCCGGCGCACCGACGAGGAGATTGCACAACAATGCCCGTGGGCTGTAACAGGCCGCCCCGCTGACCGCAAGCCAAACATCATGACTACACTCGAGCTCGACCCTGTAGGAATGGAACGCAACAATATCCGTCTGCAGAATACGTACTCCCTAATCACCGAAAACGAGGTGCGCTGCCAGGAATATGCCACTGAGGATTGCGAATACCTAATCGTAGCTTTCGGTTCTGTGGCACGAATATGCCAGAAAGCCATTGAGGAAGCCCGCGCACAGGGCATCAAGGTCGGACTTCTACGCCCCATCACCCTTTGGCCATTCCCGTCCAAGGAAATTGACAGACTCTCCCGACAGGTCAAAAAGATACTCGTAGTCGAGCTTAATGCCGGACAGATGATTGAAGATGTCCGTCTCAGCCTCGGCAACATTCTCCCGGTCAAGCACTTTGGCAGAATGGGAGGTATAGTTATGGACCCATCCGAAGTCCTCGAAGCACTTAACAACCTGATAAATGACTAAAGAAGAAATCATACAGCAAGGCACAGTCGTAGAGTGCAAACCCCGCCTCCTCAACGACAACACCATGCATTACTGCCCCGGCTGCTCCCACGGTGTGGTACACAAGCTCGTCGCTGAAATAATCGAAGAGATGGGAGCGGAACATATAGCCATAGGCATCGCTCCGGTCGGCTGTGCTGTAATGGCATATAATTACGTTGATATTGACTGGATTGAAGCCGCCCACGGTCGTGCGCCGGCAATCGCCACTGCCGTGAAACGTCTCAACCCGTCTCGCCTCGTATTCTCTTACCAGGGCGACGGCGACCTCGCCGCTATAGGCACGGCAGAGACCATACATGCCGCCAATCGCGGCGAAAACATCGCCATAATATTCATTAACAACGGTATCTACGGCATGACAGGCGGACAGATGGCTCCAACCACCCTCGAAGGGATGGTCACATCCACCACTCCTTACGGCAGACGCGTGGAGCTAAACGGCTATCCGCTTCGTATCACCGAGCTGCTTGCCCAGCTTGACGGCACTTGTTACGTGACCCGCCAGAGCGTCCACACCGCAGCTGCTGTCCGCAAGACCAAAAAGGCCATCCGCCAAGCTTTCGAAAACTCGATGAACGGTCTCGGCACCTCAATAGTAGAGGTTGTTTCCACCTGTTCGTCCGGATGGAAAATGTCGCCCGAAAAGGCTAATGCCTGGATGGAGGAGCACATGTTTGCAAAATATCCTCTCGGCGACCTCAAAAACGTAGTAAAGTAGCGACCGCTAACCAAAAAAAGTCACTAAAATGAAGGAAGAAATAATCATAGCGGGATTCGGCGGTCAGGGAGTGCTATCAATGGGCAAAATCCTTGCATACGCCGGACTCATGGACGGATTGGAAGTCACATGGATGCCTGCCTACGGACCGGAGCAGCGTGGCGGCACAGCAAACGTCACAGTCATACTCTCCGACGAACCAATCAGCAGCCCCGTGCTCAACTCCTACGACACTGCGGTAATTCTCAACCAGCAGAGCCTCGACAAGTTTGAAAGCAAAATCAAGCCCGGAGGCACGCTCATCTATGACCCTTACAGTATCCACCATGCTCCTACCCGCACCGACATCAACATCTATCCAGTCGATGCCATGGAGACCGTATTTGAGCTCTCGTCAAGCAAATCGTACAACATGGTACTGCTTGGCGCCCTACTGAAAGTACGCCCCCTCGTGCCGGTGGAGGCAGTGATGAAAGGGCTGAAAAAGACCCTCCCCGAACGTCACCACCATCTGCTCCCCATCAACAAAGAAGCCATCCTCAAAGGTATGGAACTTCCAAAGATGTAATCTCAAACGATAAAGCCCGGTGCACTTCACGACACCGGGCTCTTTACTTTTATCGGTTTTACTCTCGGGTAATTTTACAATTTATTTCTTATGCCGGCTATATTTAGAAATCACGGAATCCGGCACTTCAAGAAATATAGTATCACCTATCACAGAGACTTCAAGAATATCCTTTGGGTTTATACTCTTTGATTCTTTCCGGGATAGACGCACACTTCGTTTTTTATGTTTCAATACGAAAATATTTTCAGAAGTGGGCGTAACAGTCCTCCGGGGACTCTCTGCCCAACAAGTCAACAGCGACACGAGCAGAATAACCAGAGTAAATATAGCTGTCTTTTTCATAACGAATCAATCAAGTCTGTATTCTTTTATCACGATATTGTCTTCTCCCATATTTTCTCCACCATCAACCACTCCGAGCATTTTAGAGTCATCATTTACCACTGAAAAGCAATAAATTTTCTCATCAACCCTGAATCCATCCACCAATTCTCCGTCCCAATTGAATTTCAATATATATTTTGATTGAAAAATATTATCTTGAATCTCTTTCTGAGTTCTTCCGTCATAGAGGGCGTAAACATAGTTCTCAGTCGACGTAAGATGTGTATATGTGCTCATGCAATCATCATCTAACATTACGGAGGTAGTATTTGCATCCGATTGTTTAGTAATAAGCTTCGGGGCGTATGAATAATATTCCTTCACCAACTTTGGGGTGCTGCCACCCATATCATAAAAAGCCAGCCAGTCTGACAATGGACTTGCTGAAACCATCCGTGTCCCCTCCGGATTTGCTATGATTCGCGATTGATACATCAGATGAAACGCAATGGGATCATTAATCTCCGCCGAATCCACCGGGAAAGTCCCGAAATCCTTAAACATTGAGCCATCCTGATTGATACGGGCAAATGGTTTTCCGGAGAATACTCCGGTAGTTATGTAATCATTATTCAACGGCATTGTTTCATATCCATTGATATGGCGGATACTTATTCTGCGGGTGCAGGCAGTGTCAGTAACAATGCAGCCATTACCTACATTGTAGGTTGTTATCCTCTTTAGCTGGCTATCATATATAAATAATTTTTTCGTGTCAGGGCTATAATATAGATTTCTGACATTTATAAATTCAGATGGACCGCTTCCTTTTTCTGCAATGCATTGTGGATTAGTATCATTATAATTTCTATAGTATTGCAGAAGGTATGGGGCATGATAGTCCGCAAGCAAAATACCCGAATCTATCGTTACAATATTCTGCGGATTTAATATTTCTGCATTGGCTAAAATCCGGCGTCCTTTTATAGCCTTGAAATCAGACAAGTTAAATGAGTCCTTGTCAGACGTGGAAGTTTGACACGCCGTCAGAATTAACGCCGATATGATTAGTAAATACCTGATGATTTTCATAGGTTCTAGTTCTTTTACCTCAATCATCTGAGTCCCAGAATTATTAAAAGTTTTTCTTCCTGAGATTATAGCACGAAACATTTCTGCAACAGCATTATTATATGTAGGATTACCAATGGCTATTACATTATTATTCCGATCTAAAAGAAATGTATGGAACATCGCATTATCAGGGAATTGATTAATTATCCGCAATGAGTCAGTCGTATCATTTATAATCAAATATGGATAATCGTCCCGTCTTATAAGAAGAGCTTGAGACAAGAGTGACAATAAATGACAATATCCTCAGCAAGATTATTTTTTCATGGATTAGAAATTATTAAACTACTGCAAATATAGGGAATATTATGATACATAGCAAAAAAATCTCCGAAGTCTACCACCAAAGGTATGGAACTTCCAAAGATGTAATCCAGTCACGGTGGTCATCAATATATGATTAATCCCGCTGTCCTTGTCGGACAGCGGGATTAAATATTTTCATAGAGTTGCCCTCAGAGCTGGCTTAGTCTATGCGGACGTGTCGCATTGTATTACCTTCTGCGACGCTTAGTTGACTTTTTGGCTGCGGTCTTTGCTGGTATTTTGAGCTTCTGCCCGATATTAATCCTTGTATTGTTCTTGCTCATACCGTTGGCAGCCTGGAGAGCGGCTACCGTTGTGCCGTGTTTACGTGCAATCTTGTCCAGAGTATCACCGCTCTTGACTTTATATATGGTGGGACTTGCGGTTGTAGTCGCTTTCTTGGCTGTCGTAGCCGCGGGCTTTGCAGCCTCTGTTTTCTTGGCTATGGATGCCTTGGTCGCCGACGACGAAGCCGCCGCATCAGCTTTCACAACGTCAGATGCGGAGACCGTCTGAGCCTGTGCGGTCTCTGAGCCTACTGAAGTATCATTCTTAAATGATACCTGAGCAACTTCCTGCGCAGCAACAACCTTCACATTGTCGGGTGATATACGCTCGAACACTTCAATCACGAGCTTGTCACCCTCCTTGATTTTGCCGCTACGCAGCTTGTTCCAGCGTTTGATATCAGTTGCCGAGACACCATATTGGCGGGCAATGTCCCGTATGTTCTCGCCTCGTGTGACCACATGAGTCTTACGCACAAGCTTCTCCACATTCTGTGTCTGAGCCAGCTCATTGTTACCCTCTGCATTAGCGGTCTGCTGGCTTGCGTTTGCCAGGTTCGCAGCTCCGTTATCATTCTTGATTTCCGGTGCTACTACCTCTCCGGGCTCCACATTGGTACGACGCGCATACAATTCCGAATCGTAGTCCTGAATCCGTTTCTCGCTCATCACGTAGCTCAGGCACTGCTGTGTCGGGAGTGTAAGCGTATAAGGGCGGAAATCGCCGGGTATGATATCCTTGCGGAACTGCGGATTGAGCATCCTTATCTCATCCACCGGGATGTTGAGCACAGCCGCAATCTGATTGAAGTGGATATACTTGTTCACAACTATGGTATCGGTGGTTAGCTGACGCTTCACTACTGTGGGCGATATGCCGTGCTTACCATAATAATTCATCACATAATTGGCGGCGATGAAAGCGGGCACATATCCGCGAGTCTCCTGCGGAAGATAATTGTATATCTCCCAGAAGTCCTTCTTCCCTTCACCTCCGGCACGGCGCAGAGCCTTGTTCACATTGCCTGGACCGCAGTTATAGGCGGCAATGGCGAGTGACCAGTCATTGTATATACCATAGAGCTGCTTGAGATAACGGGCGGCGTTACGGGATGACATCCTCGGGTCACGACGCTCGTCAACAAGAGAGTTCACCTCCATCCCGAGCCCCTGGGCGGTAGCAGGCATAAACTGCCACAGACCCACAGCACCGGCACGCGACACGGCGTTAGGATTGATAGCCGACTCGATAACCGGCAGATACTGAAGCTCAGTAGGAACACCTTCTTTCAAGAGCTCTTCCACAAATATACGACCGTAATAATTATGCAATGCCAACATATCGGCCACCAGCGAGCGGCGACGGGTCAGATACATATCAATGAACTTACCTACTATCGAGTTATAAGGCATCTCAATCTCGGTGGGAAGTTTGGTAAGACGCTGCTCGTACTCTGCCGGCGAAGCTGTCATATTGGCACCCAAATCCACACCCGGCACCACGTAATTCTTCAGATAGAAATTCTCCTCGAGCAGACGTGTCTGAGTCTCGAAGCTCTCGGGAGCGATGACATTGTCGTCAGTTATGGAATGTTTTATCTCAAGTATCGAAGAGACTCCGGAGGCATAGACAGCCATACCCAGGCCAA
The DNA here is from genome assembly GCA_958352885.1 of uncultured Duncaniella sp. Lineage (GTDB taxonomy): Bacteria > Bacteroidota > Bacteroidia > Bacteroidales > Muribaculaceae > Duncaniella. The sequence goes on along the minus strand of CATWQI010000002.1, from coordinate 215,042 downwards.
ATAACGTTGTTAATATTACTTTTTTCATTGTCTTCTGAAAAAACTCGGAGAGGTATTGTTTATGATGATATTATTCTTGACAGGTCAGAAATTCACCGCCCAGTAAAGCCCTATACCCGGACGGCTGCCGAAATCATTATTTAGGAGTGTGGCTGAGACATCAACCGACAAATCCGGCGATATGTCGAAATGCGACAACGACGCATCCACGTATGCGTCGACCATCGACAGCAGATACACACCCACCATGCATATTATACACAAATCCCTGTTACGGCGGTAGTAATTCTTACGCGTGCGCAACAGGTTGGTAAGCCATGTCTTGTCCAAATCCTCCTCCTTGACTGTCGGAGCAAAGAAATCCATATAACTCTTTGTGGAGGGGTCATTGTCCATTATATCGGAGTACGCTGTGGTGTAATCCTTAAGCATCGTATTATTCCATGAAGTGGCATAGCCAAGTCCCATGAAGGCGCCTACCACTATCGGAAGTTTCCAGTAACGGCGATTGTACAACTGCCCGAGTCCCGGGAAAAGCGCTGACATCCACACAGCCCTCGTAGGGTCAGGCGTGAATGTGAACTTCGCTTCCTGAGGCTCGTCATCATCCTTAAGAACCATGGAGGCAGTGTCGGTGACAGCCGCAAGAGGCATATCCGGAGCATTGACTATAGCCAATGAATCCACAGGCACGACCGAAAGAGAATCGCCGGCTGCCGATATACTGTCGACCACTACCATTGCCGGAGTCTTCACCGGCTTTCCAAGCTCTATCGAATCAGGCACCTGGACTATTGGCGATGTGCCGCGTCGAGCCGGACGCACCGGTTTGTTCGGCGTTTCCGAAAAAATGTTAACGGGGCTGACCAACGCATATATAATCACGCCAATCAGCACCGTAAATAAGCGGCAGGTATGTGATGACACTTTTTCCGAAGTGAAATACATTTTTATTTATAATATTGACATTCAGCTTTCTATCTCAGCCATATGTCATAACCTTTGGTTGAATATTGGGGTTGTCACTGTTTTGCAGTGTCAAAGATAGCAATTAATCTCTCAAGTTCAGCATCATCTTTGAAAGAAAATGATATTGTTCCCTTGCCCGAGGCGTTGCATGACAGCTTTACAGGAGTGTTAAACCGCTGAGAAAGATGATTCTTTAAAATATCATAATCATTGTTAGAAAATCTTTTATCCTGTGTTTTAACCGGCTCTTCCCCAGCCAGTGATGCCTGCTGATATTTTTTCGCAAGCTCCTCGACCCGGCGCACGGACAGTCCCTGCTTCACGATTTCTTCATATAGTTTCAGCTGGAATTTCGGGTCGTCCACTCCGAGCAACGCCCTGGCATGACCCATGTCTATACGCTTGTCACGCAGACCGAGCTGCACCTCAGCCGGAAGCCGCAGCAACCGCAGGAAATTGGCGACAGTGGCACGCTTCTTGCCTATCCTCTCGCTCAACCGTTCCTGAGTCAGATTATACTGGTCAATCAGTTTTTTGAACGTCAAGGCTATCTCTATGGCGTTCAAATCCTCACGCTGGATATTCTCTATCAGCGCCATCTCGGTCAGTTCAGTGTCGTTGGCCGTGCGTATATATGCCGGAACCCTCGTGAGTCCCGCCATAATAGCTGCACGGTAACGGCGTTCGCCGGCTATAATCTGGTATGAATCATTTCCAATTTTCCTAAGCGATAGGGGCTGGATGATACCGAGTTCCCTTATAGAGCGTGACAGTTCCTCGAGCGCCTCCTCGTCAAATATGCTGCGAGGCTGCTCAGGATTAGGTGTAATCCTGTCAATATCAATGTCATTTATAGCCGATGTTCCCTGAGCGGGAGCATCATCCATGGCTATCAGGGAATCAAGCCCGCGTCCTAAGGCGGGTCGTTTGGGTAGAGGCATATATGATGAGAGATTTTTATTGGTTATTCTTCTAATTTTTAGCTATAAGCTCCTTTGCAAGTGCAATATGCGAGGTAGCACCTCTCGACAGAGGGTCGTAGAGCAACGCCGGAAGCCCATGGCTCGGTGCCTCGCTGAGACGTATGTTTCTCGGAATCACAGAGTCGAACACCATAGGACCGAAGTGTCCCTTCAGCTCCTCGTATATCTGATTTGCAAGGCGCAGGCGGGCGTCATACATTGTAAGCAGGAAGCCCTCAATCTCAAGTTTCGGATTGAGTTTCGACTTGATGATGCGTATGGTGTTCAGCAACTTGGTTATACCTTCGAGCGCAAAGTACTCCGCCTGGACAGGTATAATCACCGAATTGGCGGCGGTAAGGGCATTGACCGTTATCAGCCCGAGTGACGGAGAGCAGTCAATCAATATATAGTCATACTTATCCGCCAGCGGGGCTATGGCATTTTTAAGCACATTTTCCCTCGAAGGCTTGTTGATAAGTTCAATCTCGGCTCCGGCAAGGTCGATTCGCGACCCCACCAAATCAAGATTCTCACAGCAAGTAGGAACTTGAGAGCCATCCATCGGATAATCGTCCACAAGGCATTCGTAAATTGACGAACGCATTGATTTCGGTTCTATTCCGTATCCCGACGTAGCGTTAGCCTGGGGGTCAGCGTCGATGATTAATGTCTTCTTCCCCTCAGATGCAAGCGATGCTGCAAGATTGATTGTTGTTGTGGTCTTTCCTACGCCACCTTTCTGGTTGGCTATTGCGATGATTTTACCCATAGGGACAGGTTAATAAAGTTTGGTACCGTCCGGCGGCAGACTCACCGCCCGAACGGTACCACAAAGTAACAAAAAAAACATCAAAAGCCCACGCTATCAAGCATCAAAACGTGTTAAAATGTTGAAAACTCCCATAAATTGTTAATTACTTGTCCGCCGGTAATTCCCCGTCACGTGAACCGGACTCACACCCGCCCTTTGCCACAGGAGTTTACGGAGATCCAACGCACTCTAACTGTGGACAGTGAGCACAAACGAGGCTCCGGCTGTAACATCCGGGTCAAGAGCGAGAGTGCCGTTAATATTCTTTGCCCTCACTGCGCATACCGGCAGTAGAAGTATATCCCCGTCGGCAAGCTGGTGTGACAAATCAAACGGGTTGAACAGAGTCTCTCGCTTTTCGGAAGCAACGCCGGCTCCACTGTCGGTAACCACGAACTGATGGCTCTTGGCTCCACGCTTCTTATACGACAGAGTCACCTTGCCGTTGGCAGGGGTATTGGCGGCGGCATTCTTCAGCAGATCTTTCAGAATAGTCCCAACCTCGACTGGCGCGATATGAGCCATCCCCTTGCAACCCGACAGCGAGACAATCACTCCGGGTTTGAACAGAGGCTTCATCTCATCGACAATCCCCTGGCAGAACCTTTCAAGGTCGACATCCTCCATGGCTGACTCATCCACTGCACCGGCAGATGCATCGGCATCCGAATACTCGCCGAGACGTTTTATATAAGTACGCAGATTTTCCATCTCGGGAGCATCGCTGTCAATCTTACCTAACTCCGGCTCAATCACCGCCGACATATTGCGTAGCATCTGGCTCTTTGCCTCGCTGCGCGAGTCGGCTTCAATCACCATCTGCTTCAGTTTGCGGTTGCGGGAGAGCGAACGCATATAAAGTACCGCCCCACCGATAAGCGCCGCCACCACAATCACAAGCGCTGTGATGAGGGCTCCGATGACACCGTTCTTAACCTTGAGCGAATGCGCCTTGTCACCGATGGTGGACTGGGCAGTGGCAAGCTCCTTCTTAACCTTGGCAAGCTCTGACCCGGCATTCATAACGGCTATCGAGTCTGACCATGCCATATAACTCTTATAGGCATGGTTAACCAACGAAGCGTCATCCGCAGCAACACCTCTGGCTATCAGCCCTTCAAATTCCTTTTTGACCGCTGCGGCGTCACCGCTTGAACCAGACACCTTCACAAGCCGGCTGATGCAATTGTCGCCTTTGGCGGGCTGCCCTGTCCCGTAATAATAGTTGGCTTCGGCGAGGAGCATCTCACGGGTTATATCCTTGTTATTCGCTTTTTTTGCATACTGCGCCATGCTCTGTATGGCTTTTGTCGCTCCTGATGTGTTTTTCAGCCGCATGTACAGGTTCAGCCGACCCTTTTCTATAGTGAAGTACACGGCGGGAAGCGAATCGGCGGTGACATGCCGCTGGTTAAGATAAGTCACAGTGTTTGAAAGCAGCTTGAAAGCACCTTCATAGTTCTTTGCATCAGCACATAATGCCGATGCTGCCACAGCCGAACGCGCAGCCGGCAGATATTGATGGGCTGAAAGCTGGGAATTATAATTCTTTATAGCCTGTTCGAAACTGGTCTGTGCCAACGCCTGCATCCCAAAGGCACCTAATGTAAGCAACAGAACCATAAAAATGGAACGTCTCATAACTTAATAGTTTGTGTGTGTTTTTTATACCTTAAACAACACCTGCGATGCCCCAAATGTTCCGACTGCAAAACTCCCTGTCATCGTAAGTCCGAATCCGGGTCTGTGAATTGTCACCTCCGAAAAAATTTTGTAACTTTACCCCGCCGTGAATCGTTATCCAGATATGACACCAAAAAATTACCATCCGGACCTACGGCGGACTGAAGTAACCCGCTACATCACCCCTCTGCGTGAAGGAGGCTCACTCCCGGCTCTTGCCGATGCGGAGGACGGTTTCAAATATGTAGTTAAATTCCGGGGTGCCGGACATGGCACCAAGGCTCTGATTGCCGAGCTGATAGGCGGCGAACTTGCCAGAGCAGCAGGTCTGAGAGTGCCGGAGCTTGTATTTCTCGACCTGGACGAAGATTTCGGACGCACTGAAGGCGACGAGGAAATCCAGGACCTCCTTAAGGCGAGCCGTGGTCTTAACCTGGGGCTACATTATCTATCGGGAGCGATGACATGGGATGTCACCGTCAACCACACCACGCCTCTTGAGGCTTCGATGACAGTATGGCTTGACGCGTTCCTCACCAATGTGGACAGAACCGTGCGCAACACCAACATGTTGCTATGGCAGCATGAACTATGGCTCATCGACCACGGCGCTTCCCTCTATTTCCATCACTCATGGGACGGCTGGGAAAAGGCGGCGCTGTCTCCATTCCCCTACATCAAGGAGCACGCACTCCTGCGTGACGCCTCAATGCTCCGCGAAGCTGACGCCATAATGCGCAGCCGCATCACTCCTAAAATCATACAAGCGGTCGTCGACACTATCCCCGACGAATGGCTCGACCGCCCCGAAGAGCAACGCGATGTATACCGACAGTTCCTTACCACACGCCTCACCAACTCCAACATATTCACCGACCATGCCATCACAATCCGAGAAACACTTATATGAATACGCTGTAATCCGCTATGTGCCCCGTGTGGAACGGGAAGAGTTCATCAACGTCGGGCTGATAATGATGTGCAAGCGGCAACGCTGGATTCGTGTGCAGTTGTCATGTGACGAGAAGCGCATATCGGCACTATTTCCCGGCACCGACATAGCCACACTCACAACCCAGCTCCACTCCTTCAAGCTCATATCACAAGGCAAGGGGAACTGTTCCATCTCCACGCTCGACGCCCACGAGCGGTTCAGATGGCTCACCGCCGTTCGCAGCGCCTCAATATCCACCTCGCGTCCGCATCCCGGCATCACATCCGACCTTGACAGCACATTTGACAAACTGTTCTCCGACCTTGTCCTCTGACCGGCACAATTGAAAAAAATATCTACAGCAGCTACCGTGTCCGCTATTTTTTGTAACTTTACCAACTCAAAGCCCTACGGTAATAGTCTGTCGGGCTAATGCCTTTGAGGATATGAGATATCTGAAAAGTTCTGAAAATAGGCATTCAGCATACTAAAAAAGTTTTAATTACCCTTGATGGCTACACCCCGACTAAAATGCCGGTTGTTATAATAAAGTGCAGGCAAATTTAAGCAGGAGGATAGTATATGAGAATGATATTGACCGCCATAATGATAATCTGCGCCCTGATGGCAGACACCGCTTCCGCCGCAGCCCCACGCAAAAGCAAGACAAAAAAAGCCACGACAACCAAAGTCACTTCGGCGGCAAAGACACCCCGTGTCACCGTTGAGCGCCAGCCGTTTGTGACACGTGTCGATGCGCCTAAAGCGCCTAAGGGGCTTGACGGCAAGAATATAGCCCTATGGCAAAGCCATGGCAGATACTTTGACCAGAACGAGGAAAGATGGATGTGGCAGCGCGCCCGGCTACTTGGTACCGTAGAGGACCTATTCCCGCAAGCATTTGTTCTCCCATATCTCGTTCCTATGCTTGAAAATGCCGGTGCCTACGTCATGATACCGCGCGAGCGAGACCTGAGCACAACGGAAATAATAGTCGATTTCGACGGCGGCATGGCCCAGCCTACGTATGTGGAGCAAAACGGTTCCCAGAAGTGGCAACAGTCACAGGGCACACGTGGATTCGGCTATACCAAAGCCGAACTTTCCGACGGAGACAACCCTTTCCGCATGGGCACAGTAAGGGAAATAAAGACTGTCACCGACCGTGACCACACATCCACCGCACAGTGGTATGCCGATTTTCCGGAAGCCGGCTCTTATGCCGTTTACGTAAGCTATGCCTCCACACCTCAGAGCGCCAAGGATGCCCGCTACATTGTCAACTCACTTGCCGGAAGCCAGGAGTTTGAGGTGAACCAAAGCATCGGGGGCGGCACATGGATATACCTCGGGACGTTTCCTTTTGCCGCAGGAGAGAGTGACACTCCCGTGGTGGAACTAAGCAATCTCTCCGCACAGGCAGGCAAGCTAATCACCGCCGATGCAGTCAAGATAGGCGGAGGCATGGGTAATGTGCGCCGCTCCGCTCCCGGCGGTGAAGCCACGACAAGCGGCTATCCACGTTTCACCGAAGGCGCCCGTTACTGGATGCAATGGGCAGGAATCCCACAAAGCGTCTATAGTGTGACTGATGGTGCTAATGACTATGAGGACGACTACAAAGGCCGTGGCATGTGGGTCAATTACCTTGCCGGAGGCTCAAGCACAGTTCCGGGTCAGAAGGGACTCGGCATACCTATCGACCTCTCATTCGCCTTTCACACTGACGCAGGCACCACTGGCTCACCTCGCATGACAGTAGGCACACTCCCTATCGTATATACCAAAGGGGGCACACTCGGCAACGGACAGTCGCGACAGAATTCCGTCAAATACGCCACCATGATTACTGACCAGATAGTCAATGATATCCAGACTCTCTACGAACCCACATGGGAACGCCGTAAGCTCCGCGACAAACCATACCATGAAGCCAAGGAACCGCAAGTGCCGGCAATGATACTGGAGCTGCTGAGCCACCAGAATTTTGCTGACATGCGCTACGGTCTCGACCCGACGTTCAGGTTTAATGTAAGCCGTGCCATATACAAAGGTATGCTCAAGTACCTCCACGAACGTGACGGAGTGCCATATGTAGTGGAGCCGCTGCCTGTGGAAAAATTCCAGATAACCGGTTCAGGCAGACAATATCTGCTGACATGGAGCCCGGTGGACGACCCGCTCGAACCGACGGCAAAACCGACATATTACATTGTATACGAACGTATCGACGATGGCGCATTCGTGGAATATGCCGTGGTTGACGACCCTCGCATATCCATCACCGTTCCTGACGACCGTATATACAGCTACAAGATAGTGGCAGCCAATGACGGTGGCATAAGCTTCCCGTCCGAGATACTCTCGCTCTGCGACTTGTCAAACGAAAAGCCCCAGGTCGCCATAGTCAACAGCTTCACACGTATCTCCGGACCGGCTGAAATCTACGCCAACGGGATGGTCGGATTCGATTACGAGACCGACCACGGAGTACCATACATCAGCGACATACAGTTTACAGGCTACCAGACTGAATTCCGCCCGGAGGCAAAGTGGATCAACAACGATGCGCCCGGACACGGTGCCAGCCGTGCCACACATGAGACCGAACTCTTTGCCGGCAATACTTTTGACTTCGTATATATCCACGGAAAGGCTCTTAAAGCGGCAGGCTATTCCTTTATCTCGTCAGGAGTCGACGCTTTCATCGAAAGCGTGCCGGAATGCAGGATTATAGACCTGATTTTCGGCAAGCAGAAAGAAATCACTGTCGGCACCGCCACCGAGACTAAGTTCAAACCGTTCACAGCCGCCCTAAAGCAGAGGCTTGCCGATTTCTGCGCCGCCGGTGGCTCGCTATTCGTGTCAGGCAGCTATGTGGGCTCCGACTTGTTTGACAACCGGTACACTACCGACGAAAATGCCGGCGCTGACCGGCGCTTTGCCCATCTCGTTCTTGGAATAGAGTGGAGACAATCCAAGGCAACCGTGACCGGTGAAGTCAAGGAGGTACGCTCGAAGTACACAGAGTTCGCCCCTGGTTTTACATTCTCCTTCAATCAGCAGCTGAATGCTGACTGCTACGCTGTCGAATCACCGGAATCGTTCACGGCGGCTGACCCGTCATGCGGTTCTCCCATCTTCCGTTACACCGAAAACGACTATGTGGCAGGAGTCGCATACGACCCCGGTTCGCACCGCACAGTAGTGCTCGGTTTCCCATTTGAGACTATCGGGTCGGAGGATGCACGTAATTCAATAATGAGCCAGGTGATGAATTTCTTCACAGCTCCCGAAGGATCGCATCCGGGCATCCGCACCAAAGTGTTGCCTGAGAACATCATAGCTCAAGAAACCAGACCAACCACACGGACTGCCTCGCCTGTGAGCCGTCGCAACCGACCTTACGAACTGGCAAAACTAACTGAGGATGAACGCCGAGGCAGAGAGAACGAACGCAGAGGCAAAACCAAAGCATAATAATCATTACCAATCATTACCATATTTCCCAGATGGAAAAAACCAAACCACATTCCCGTTTATCCACAGCCGCGATGAGAGAGATTGCGGCAGCCGCGACCGGAGAATTTACCATCATACATCTCTCGGACTTTAAAGTCAGCTTCAACTACCTTGGCGAGAAGCGGATGCGCCAAGCGCTGCTCAATTCCGGAGCTGTCATGGCATATTCCGACTACCTGTCAGCTGACAATGACGGGAACATCACCGCCCACCCGCTCATATCCTACATGGAGGGAGCAATCCGCGACGATTTCGATTTCGGAAAACTTGTAATGGTACCTACCGCACTCCTGAAAGAGACGGTGGCGGAGATGGACTGCGACTATGATGCCGCCGGCTGGTATGACCTTCGGCTACGTCTGTCACGCAAAGGCTCGTTACTTCATATTCCGGAGGCTCTGTACACCGTAAGCGACCATGAGCATCCCGGAAGTGAAGACGCACATTTCGCATACGTGAATCCCTGCAACCGCAAATCTCAGATAGAGATGGAGCATGCCGCTACCTCTCATCTCTCCGCCATAGGCTGTCTTGTATCACCGGCTGAGAGAAAGTCAGTCGACTTTTCACAGGGCAGTTTCCCTGTAGAGGTCTCGGTGATAATACCGGTCCGCAACCGCAGGCGCACCATCGCCGACGCTGTAAGGAGCGCATTGGCGCAGACCCCGCCATTAAGTTTCAACGTAATCGTTGTGGACAACCGGAGCACTGACGGCACAAGCGAAATTCTCGCCGATATGGCTGCGACCGATTCCCGGCTACATATCATCGACACATCGGTATTACCCTACCCGTCACTTGGCATAGGGGGATGCTGGAATCTCGCTGTAAACTCGGATGAATGCGGCAGATTTGCCGTGCAACTTGACAGTGATGACCTGTACAGCCGACCGGATGTGCTGGAACTGATAGTCGACAAATTCCTGCAAGAGAATTGCGGAATGGTAATAGGCTCGTACACCCTCACCGATATCGACGGCAATATTCTCCCGCCGGGTCTTATCGACCACGCCGAATGGAGTGACCATAACGGAGCTAACAATGCCCTGCGCATCAACGGGCTCGGAGCACCGAGAGCATTCTTCACCCCCATTGCAAGGGAAATATCCTTCCCTGACGTAAGCTATGGCGAGGACTATGCCATGGGGCTTGCCATAAGCCGTGACTACCGCATAGGGCGCATATATGAATCACTATATCTATGTCGCCGTTGGGAGGACAATACCGACCATGCCCTCCCGATTGAGAAAATTAACCGGAATAACCTGTACAAGGATTTCATCCGCACCGTGGAACTAAACGCACGCCGAAGGAAATGAGCAAGAACAAAGCCAAAGGCAAGCACCGGAAACAGATGCCGCCTGCCGACTATACCGATCTGTTTGAAAACTTCTATGGTAACGAAATCGACCGCTGGGAGCTGCTTCATGAAAACCTCGATCTGCTCTCAGCCGCCATTGACGAAGAGAAGACCATTCAGTCTCTCGAAAATTCCAAATGGGAAATCTATGCGCGCAAAGTGAACTACCGCAAAGGCTCACTGTCTGCAAAGGTCGACGACGAATCGCTTGCCAAACGCCCATGCTTCCTGTGCAGCGACAACCGCCCTGACAAACAAGGCGTGATGCACTGGGAGGGATACGACATACTTGCCAATCCCTACCCGCTTGCCGACATGCACTTCACTATTGCGTCAACCGAGCATATCCCCCAGCGTATAGCCGGCAGAATCAAGGATATGGCACGGATTACACGGATGCTACCTGACAACTGCGTATTCTACAACGGACCTATGTGCGGAGCCTCAGCTCCCGACCATTTCCATTTCCAGAGTTTCCAGAGTTCCATGTCCTTGAACATGTGGCGACCGCTCGATGAACTACGGGAAATTCTGAAATTAGGCAAAAGCCGTGTTTGTGTGCCACACACGGGTGAAACACCATTCCCTTACCTGATAATAGATTCCGCAGCTGACAGAGAACTGACCGAGATTTTCGACCTCATCTATAAGGCTCTTCCCGAAGCCGAGCCGGAACCGATGATGAATATCGTCATGCTGAAAAATTGTGGTAGAATGCTCACTTTGATAGTGCCCCGACGCCGTCACCGCCCCTCAACATACGGTACCGGAGAGGGGGAAATGCTCATAAGTCCCGCCTCGGTAGAGATGCTCGGCACATTCATAACCTCGCGCGATGAAGATTTTGACCGGCTGGACTCCGAGACCGTCAATCAGATTTACAGAGAGGTATGTCTCACCGACTGCATGTTTGACGAGGTAATCAGCAGGCTGACTGCCGCACAACAATAATCCATCCCAATCCATATTTAACCAATCAGCACCATCAGACTATGAGTGAGCCACAAGTAAAAGTAGGCATCCTTTCAGCCGAAAGCATAAGGTTTACCCTTACCGGAATATATTCCACCGCCGACGAGCACGTTGTTACCGGAAGTCATGAGGTACACATCTCAGATTCAGGTCTCTCCCTCGTATGGGGAGAGACGTCATACACATCGCTTGAATTCACCCCGACATCACTTATCGGTGACAGTTTTGAGATTGAGGGAGTGACGATAGGTGTAAATTTCCATTGGGAACGGCAGGAGAATCAGAGATTCAGAGGCTCCCTGCTGCTTAAACCGATTGACGGCAAGGTTAGGGTAATCAATGTGGTGGGAATCGAGGATTACCTTGTTAGTGTCATTTCAAGCGAGATGAATTCCACATCGTCATTGCCTTTGCTGAGGGCGCATGCGGTGATTTCACGCAGCTGGGTGCTTGCACAGATGGAAAACAGGGGGAAAGCAAGCAAAGATAACAGTAGAGGCCTACCCATATCCGGCATGCGAAAGCCAAGCGGTTTTGAGCCAATCATAAGATTTTGGGACCATGAAGACCACCGGGATTTCGACGTATGCGCCGATGACCATTGCCAACGCTACCAGGGAATCTCAAGAGTCTCCACACCGGTTGCGGCAGGTGCGGTAGCCGACACACGGGGAGAGGTCCTTACTTTCGATGGGGAACTTTGCGATGCCCGATTCTCGAAATGCTGCGGAGGGGTGTTTGAGAAATTCGAGAATTGCTGGGATGACACTCCCAAGCCATATCTCCAAGCCGGACGCGACGGTGTGGATGAACTGGAGTATCCGGACCTGACAATAGAAGAGAACGCCAGAGAATGGATTCTCGGAAGTCCACGTGCTTTCTGTAACACGTCCGATGCCCGCATACTCTCGCAGGTGCTGAACAACTATGACAGGGAAACCGCCGATTTCTACCGCTGGGAAGAAACTATTAGCCGCGAGAAAATCAAATCGCTCATAAACTCCCGTCTGGAACTTGATTTGGGTGACATAACTGATATCCGACCACTCGCACGCGGCACTTCCGGACGCATATACCGCCTCCTCATCACAGGCACCAAGGGTGAGATTGAGATTGGGAAGGAACTGATGATACGCCGCACGCTCTCTGACAGCCATCTTTACAGCTCGGCATTCGTGGTGGAGCGCAACGACATTGACCCTAACGGTATACCCGGCAGCTTCACACTCCACGGCGCCGGATGGGGACATGGTGTGGGGCTCTGCCAAATCGGGGCGGCAATAATGGGCGACAAAGGATACCGCTACAATGAAATCCTCACCCACTATTACCCGGGAGCGACACTGTCGAAACTATACTGATAAACCGAATACGTATGACTGATAACAATACCATGACAAGGAATGTCAGAACAGGAAAACGAAGGAATCCATGGTTCTGGATACCCACACTATACTTCGCACAGGGTCTACCCTACGTTGCGGTGATGACGCTGTCGGTGATAATGTACAAGCGGCTCGGCATTTCAAACACTGACATAGCACTCTATACCGGATGGCTTTATCTGCCCTGGGTCATCAAACCGTTCTGGAGCCCGTTTGTGGATATAATAGGCACAAAACGCAGATGGACCATAGCAATGCAATGGCTCATAGCGGTCGGATTCGCAGGGATTGCCTTCACCCTTCCCACATCGTTGTTTTTCCAGCTAACGCTGGCAATATTCTGGTTAGTGGCGTTCACCTCCGCCACGCACGACATAGCAGCCGACGGATACTATATGCTGGCTCTTACAGAGCATGAGCAGTCACTGTATGTAGGGATACGTTCTACATTTTACCGCATCGCCACAGTGATGAGCCAGGGAGTGCTTGTGATAGTCGCCGGTCAGCTTGAGGATAGCACAGGGAACATCCCTCTGTCATGGGCAATCGTATTCGGCATCATGAGTACCCTGTTCCTCGGTTTCGCCATATATCATTCATGGGCGTTGCCAAAGGTCGAAAGACCGGCTCCGGAGCCGCAGCACAAAGGTGAGATATGGCGGGAATTCATCAATGTGTTCGTTGCATTTTTCAGGAAAAAGCAAGTGGTTACAGCCATAATCTTCATGCTGCTATATCGCCTGCCCGAAGCTCAGCTTGTCAAGCTCATCAATCCCTTCCTGCTTGACCCTGTAAGCGCCGGCGGCCTGGGACTAAGCACCAGTGAGGTCGGTCTCGTATATGGTACCGTTGGGATTATCGGACTCACCGTAGGCGGCATCATAGGAGGAATTGTCGCTGCCATCGGCGGTCTAAGGAAATGGCTCAAGCCTATGGCGTGGAGCATGTCACTGACCTGCCTGACCTTCGTATATCTCAGTTTTGCCACAGACCCCTCTCTTCTCTCGATAATCATTTGCGTGTTCATAGAGCAGTTCGGCTACGGATTCGGATTCACAGCCTATATGCTCTACCTCATATATTTTTCCGAGGGGAAACACCGCACCGCACATTACAGCATCTGCACCGGCTTCATGGCTTTGGGGATGATGCTGCCGGGCATGGCTGCCGGATGGATTCAGGAAACCATAGGTTACCGGAGTTTCTTCATCTGGACCATGCTATGCTGCGTAGCCACTATCGGTGTGACATATCTTCTGAAGGTCGACCCGGCATTCGGGAAAAAAGAGAGAGTGGCGGAGAGCGCGGACAGTTAAATTTCGATAAATATTCAACCGACGTACCGGCATTTGGATTCGTGAGCATGTTTTATCTCTTAGAACCAAATGTTTGCCTCAATGAAAACAATGACAAATATACTATTAGGACTCCTGCTTGCAGCCACAATGAGCTGCAACGGAAACAGCACGGACAGGACAGTATCAGCAGACAATGCCTCTAATAGCCCCGGAAATGAGCCTGGCAGACAGACATTGAACACCGAAGCATCGGTTATGCCAGGAATAGAGGTGCTTGCCGAGGAGAATTTTGCCCGGCTAAAAGGGAAGCGTGTGGGACTTATCACCAATCCCACAGGTATCGACAACTCCCTCAAATCGACCATCGACATACTTCACGAAGCCCCCGGAGTGGAACTGACAGCCTTGTTCGCCCCCGAACACGGTGTGAGAGGCGACTATGTGGCAGGCGCATCCGTAGCCAACGAAGTTGATGCCAAAACCGGTGTCAAAGTATATTCCCTCCACGGTAAGACAAAGAAACCGACAGCTGAAATGCTGAAAAACGTCGATGTCCTTGTTTATGACATCCAGGATATAGGATGCCGCAGCTACACATTCATCTCCACCATGGGAAAAGCCATGGAAGCGGCAGCCGAAAACGGGAAGGAATTCATGGTGCTTGACCGCCCTGACCCACTCGGTGGCAACAAGGTGGAAGGTTGCAATGTTGAGAGCGGATGTTTCTCATTCGTGAGCCAATACCCGATTCCATATATTTACGGGCTTACCCCCGGAGAACTCGCACGCCTGCTCAACGGCGAAGGGATGCTGAGCGGAGGTGTGAAAGCCAACCTGACTGTAGTACCCATGAAGGGGTGGAGACGCAACATGACATTCAGTGACACCGGAATGCCATGGGTACTCCCCTCTCCCCATATCCCCACTCCGGAAACCGCATTGTTCTATCCGGCGACCGGCATAATGGGCGAGCTCGACTACGTGTCAATCGGAGTCGGCTATACACTGCCGTTCAAACTCGCCGGTGCCACATGGATTAACGCCCAGAAGCTCTCGGATAATCTCAACGGACTTTCCATACCAGGCGTAGCGTTCCGTCCTATCCATTACAAGCCATTCTATGCGTTGTATAAAGGGGAAAATCTCTCAGGCGTGGAAGTATATATCACAGACCCTGAAGCCGCTCCTCTCTCTCTGATACAGTTCTACATCATGCAGGAGCTTGCCGCAATGAATCCGGCAAAGAAAGCCTTTGCCTCCGCCACGCAGAGCCGCCTGAGCATGTTTGACAAGGTGACCGGAAGCACCAACATACGAAAGATGTTCGGCAAAAGCTACAAAGTAGCAGACATGAAAGAATACTGGGACAAGGATGTAAACAACTGGAAACAGACCAAAGCTAAATACGAACTCTACAAATGATAATAATAGCTGACTGCGGGAGCACTAAAATAGACTGGGTGCTCCTTGACCGCTCAGGGAAGGTCAACTTACGTACCACCACAGCAGGTTATAATGCCGTATCATCGGTCGACGGCGACCTTGAAGCCATAGTCCGCAATGGCACCGGAAATCTCATGACGTATGCGGAAGAGATAGGTCGCATTGAATTTTACGGAGCAGGGTGCGGGTCTGACACGGCATGCACACGTGTGCGTGATGAATTGCATAAAGTGTTCGGCAACGCCGAGTGTGAGGTGGCGAGCGACATGCTGGCGGCAGCACGAGCCCTTTGCGGAGACACTCCCGGGATTGCCGCCATATTAGGGACAGGCTCAAACTCCTGTCTATACGACGGGGCGAAAATAGTGGCAAATGTCTCG
Organism: uncultured Duncaniella sp.; assembly: GCA_958352885.1. Classification (GTDB taxonomy): domain Bacteria; phylum Bacteroidota; class Bacteroidia; order Bacteroidales; family Muribaculaceae; genus Duncaniella. The sequence continues at coordinate 199,320 of CATWQI010000002.1, read as the reverse complement.
CCGTTGGGATTCATATTGGGAGATGAAGGGAGCGGGGCTGTGCTTGGCTGCAAACTACTCGGGGGAATACTTAAACGCCAGTTCTCGGCGGAGGTGCGTCACCGCTTTTCAGAGCACTATCCTAATCTACGCCCGGAAGATATAATCGAGGAGGTATACAGAGGAAAACGTTCACGGGCATTTCTCGCCTCGTTCGCTCCATTCCTTTCAGCCAACATTGATATCGAAGAGATAGACAACTTCGTGACCGGCGAGTTCGAAAGTTTTTTCAGGCGGAACGTGTGTCTTTATCGAGATGAGCCATATGACTTCATCGCCGATTTCGACTCCATACCTGTCAATTTTACAGGTTCGATAGCCCAGCATTTCCAACCCCAGCTCCGCAAAGCCGCTGAAGCGACAGGATGCAAAGCCGGATGCATCATAAAAGCCCCGATTGACAAGCTGATAGAACGCAAACGCTCACAGACCGACAAATGATCTGAATGCCATCCTATTATTATAGGTTATCTTATAATATAATGGTGAGACTCGGTTATGACAACATCAACACGCACATCATGCGGGTCAGCTTCAATCCCGTCAACGAGCTGAAAATCATAAGCAACGCCAACTTTACGGGACTTGCTGCCTGAAAGCAGCCGGTCATAATAGCCCTTACCTCTTCCCACACGGTTACCGGCACGGTCGTATGCCACAGCAGGAACAACGATAAGCTCGATATCATCAATTGACGAAGTGTCGGAACCGGTAGGCTCCTCTATATGGAATGCCCCGAGCGCAAGCCTGGACTCATCGTAAGGGAGTATCTCAAGATTTACGCCATTAACACGAGGCAGGTAAAAATGCTTGCGAGAACTCCACTTTTTGATAAACTCAAGCGTGGAAAGCTCGTCAGGGAGTGAGTGATACATGAGTATGCGGTCAGCAAGCATGAAATCCGCTGTGCGTTCAAGCAAGCTGAACACACGCCGCGCAGCAGAAAGTTTCTCCTCATCCGAAAGGAGGGTCTTACGTGCCTTTATACGTCCTCGTATTTCTTCTTTCTTCATTGATTGTCATTTATTAGGGGCCTCCCCTACGATTGGAAAAGCCGTCTTGCCTGTCGAGAATGCTTCCACAGCAGTCATAACTGTCGGGTCAGTCTCATTGTATACCTCGAAGTATCCCTGTACCCCAAGCACATTACGGGCTATCATGGCTTTCAGAGAGTTAACAATCAAATCGCGTGAAATGTTTATATAATACCAACGTGGAGCAATACCTGCCTTCTGCGAGTATGACACAAAATCCTGAAGGAGCGTGTCATCATCCGGGAGCATGGACAATAGCTCGTCAGTAGTCTTGCCTGCCGAAAGACGCTGGCGGTTACGGTCGGTATAGTCGAATGTATATTTCTGTATTAGTCCGGCATTGAGGACATTAAGATAATAGGAGGTAACTCCGGTGGTGTCGTTCGGGACAAACAGATCCGGCATAATACCGCCTCCTCCATACACAGTCCTGCCATGCAGGGTGGTAAACGCCAAATCCTTGTTAAGCTTAATTGAATCCACATTGTAGAACTCACCGTGCTCGTAACGGTTTATGATGTCACGGTCATAATCCGTGCCGGGAGCGTAGGTTTTCTGTATGCAACGGCCCGAAGGTGTATAATAGCGTGCTATGGTGAGACGGATAGCACTGCTGTCAGGCAGCTCCATCTGGTTCTGCACCAGCCCCTTTCCAAACGAACGGCGACCTATAACGAGCCCACGGTCATTATCCTGGATAGCTCCGGCAAAAATCTCACTTGCACTGGCAGATATCTCATCAAGAAGCACCACAAGTTCCAGGTCTCGGAATGTGCCCGAACCGTCACTAAGTGTCGGAGAGGTGTCACGAGTTGTCTTTCCCTTCATCGAAACTATCGGAGAGCCGCCTGGAAGGAACTCATTCGCCATAAGTACTGCGGGCTCCATGAAGCCGCCGCCGTTTCCACGCAGGTCAATGATGAATTTCTCGGCACCGTCAGCGATAAGCGATACCATCGAATTAAGGAACTCGCTGTAAGTAGACGCGCCAAACTTATTTATCTTGACATAGCCGACCCCGGGGCGGATGAGATATGCCGCATCAATGGAAGTAACCGGAATGTCTCCGCGGGTCACCTCGAACTCAAGAATGTTCTTGGACGTGGGACGCTTGATACCGAGCTTGACCACAGTACCCTTTTCTCCACGGAGCGAACTGCGCACCTTGACATCTGACCATCCCATGCCTGCCACGACAGAATCGTTTATGGTGACTATACGGTCGCCCGGCAGGAGACCTACCTTCTCTGATGGACCGCCCGAGATGACCTCAAGCACATTGATTGTGTCATTCAGCAGATTGAAAGATATCCCTATGCCTGAGAACGAACCTTCAAGCTCCTCGTTTACACCACGGAGGTCACGTGCGGGAATATAGACCGAATGGGGGTCGAGACGTGACAGAAGCCCTGGGAAAGATGCCTCAAGAAGGCTGTCGGAATCGATGTCATCCACATAATTGTTTTCTATGATACGCATTATGGTCTCCAGTTTTGCCTTGGAGTCCCATTTGCCGGAATTGTTAAGAAATGATTTACCAATCCACATACCCCCCACAAGAGCTACCGCAAGCGCAAGCGGCACCCAGACAGAGGTGTTTTTTAGTCGGTTATTCATAGATACTCGTTCAGAATTAGCTTTTTGACAATTCAGTATAACATTTTTGCACAGGGAAGATATCTGCGTCACTCCACCTCGGGAAAGTGGCAGCATTCAACGCCCGCCCGGCGGAGAAGGTCTATTCCATCGGTGATGCGGTACAGTTCATTGAATACAACCCTGGTAATTCCCGCCTGAATGATGAGCTTGGCGCAGTCAAGACATGGCGATGCTGTAACATAGAGAGTAGAGCCGTCACTGGAATTGTTGGAGCGTGCTACCTTTGTGATGGCATTGGCTTCGGCATGAAGGACATAGGTCTTGGTGACACCGTTCTCGTCCTCACAGACATTTTCAAATCCGGCGGGCGTACCATTAAACCCGTCAGATATGATTGTCCGGTCCTTCACCATCAGCGCACCGACCTTGCGGCGCTCACAGTATGAATTTTCCGCCCAGATACGGGCCATTCTCAGATAACGTTTGTCAAGCAAAGTCTGCTTCCCGGTGTAATCCATTTCGGTTGTTTTGAGATTGCAAAGATACACATTTTTTTGTGTATAATCCCTATTTTTCACGGCTAAGGCAGCGTTTTACAAAAAAATTAGTACTTTTGTGAATAAATCCGCCCTCCGTAGGTGTTAAATAATCATCATTGCTCTTTCTCAGAACTATCCATAAAACCGACTTACGGAAAAAAACATTACTCTTATGAAAAATGTATCATTACTTCTATCTACGCTGACAATATCGGTCCTGATGACCGGATGTAACATAATGAAGAAAACAGGAACCACTGTCAACTCCGACAGCAACGCAGTGAAAACCACTCCCGTAACAGCGACCACCACTCCTGAAGCAAATGCCACTCCGGTCTCGTCGCCGACGGAACCATTCCTGGGCGAATGGTCTATAATTGAAGTCAACGGGGAGCAGGTTACCGTCAACGGTGACAATCATCCAAAAATGAATTTCGAGCCGATAGGCGACACCGAGGGCGCACTCATGGTAATAGGCTTCAACGGCTGCAATTACCTCAACGGCTCATGGAAAGTAAACGGCTCCGCCATAGAGTCCAACGGCGCTTTCATATCCACTCTGCGCTCATGTCCCGATGCGCCATACGAATTTTCAATCAACAAGGCTCTCGACTCGGCGACCGCCTATACCTTTACCACTCAGGACATCCTTGAGCTGAAGGATGCCACCGGTCGCACAGTTATAAAACTGCGCAGACGCAATCTGTCATTCCTCAACGGAGCCTGGAAAGTTGACACAATCAACGGTGTCAGCGTACCTGCGAGTGCCGACGTAAAGGTCGTGATTGATGTGGACGAATGCAAAATACACGGCAATGCCGGATGCAATCTGCTCAACGGCGACGTGACAGTGGTGCTTGACAAGGAGAACGGCATCGAATTCAAGAATCTTGCCACCACACGTATGATGTGCCCCGACATCGAGACCGAACAAAAATTCCTGCTAGCACTTGAGGAGGTAGCCACAGCAAGCGAAGGGGCTGCTCCCAACGAAGTGGTGATGAAAGACTCACAGGGCAAAACTGTGCTCACCATGCACCGCATATCAGCCGACGAGCTTGCAGCAGACTAAACAGGTACCTCTCTTCCCAGTTACAGGACCTCAACCAAGCAAATAATCATCAGACATGGAACCAATTGACATGAATAACCTTCTGCTCCTGAGCCATACAGAGTTCGGTAACAGAGTGGAAAAAATACGTTCCCGGATGGCGGAAGCGGATATTAAGGCTATCCTAATCACCGACAACGCAAACACTTACTATGTGACAGGAAGAGTTTTCACCGGATATATCTACCTGCCGCTTGAGGGGGAAGTGATATTTTTTGTCAGACGCCCGGTGAAACTCGAGGGAGACAGCGTGGTATACATACGCAAGCCTGAGGATATAGCCCAAAGCATCGGACTCAACGTGCCGGAGAGTATCGGACTGGAGCTGGATGTCACCCCCTACTCCACCGTGCAACGCCTCAAAGGGATATTTCCTGAAAGCGAACTGAAAAATGCGTCCGGAGTAATGCGTAAAGCCCGCTCCGAAAAAACAGAATATGAAATCGGGCAGATACGCAAGTCCGGAGTGAAGCATGTGCACGTGTACAGCCGCATCCCCCACCTGTTTGTCCCCGGCATGACGGATATGGAACTCCAGGTCGAGATAGAACGTGTAAGCCGTCTGGAAGGATGCCTCGGACAGTTTCGCATCAGCGGAGACTCGATGGAACTCTATATGGGCAACCTGCTTGTAGGCGATAATGCCGACGCTCCATCACCCTACGATTTTGCAATGGGCGGCGCCGGACTCGACCCCTCGCTCCCTGTAGGCGCAAACGACACAGAAATCAAGCCCGGCAACACTGTAATGGTGGATATGAACGGTAACTTCGACGGATATATGACCGATATGACCCGTGTGTATGCCCTCGGCGAGATTGACAAGCTCGCACTCGAAGCCCACCAATGCTCCATAGACATACACCACGCACTTGTCGACATGATGAAACCGGGAACAGAGGCTAAAGCTCTGTACGAGAAGGCTGAGACGATGGTCAAGGAACGCGGGCTGCATGAATACTTCATGGGGCACCGCCAGCATGCCGGATTCATCGGTCATGGCATCGGTATCGAAATCAATGAGCTGCCGGTCATAGCACCCCGCAGCCAGGACATAATATCCGCAGGCAATGTGATAGCTCTCGAACCAAAGTTCGTAATCCCTCACGTAGGAGCGGTAGGTATCGAGAACACCTATGCCGTATATCCCGACCACGTGGAATGCCTGACTCCAGCTCCGGAGAATATCACATACTTCATGGTGTGACATCCGGCAAACACCATATACATTTGACAGCCAATCGTTAATGCAATCATTAGAAACTGTAATACAGAAACTCGACACAAAGCTTTTCCACGCTATAGGCGAGGCTGCCGACTCCATAGAGCGTCCTTGCTATGCTGTGGGCGGCTGCGTGCGGGACCTATTCCTTGACCGTCCGTCGAAGGACATAGACTTTGTCACCGTCGGCAGCGGCATCGAGCTGGCGCAGATTGTGGCGCAGCGTCTCGGCAAAGGGACCCATCTTAACGTATTCCGGAATTTCGGCACCGCCCAGGTCAAACGCCGTGACGTGGAACTGGAATTTGTCGGAGCACGCAAGGAATCCTATGACCGTAATTCCCGCAAACCGATAGTGGAGGACGGGACTCTTGAGGAGGACCTTTCACGCCGTGATTTCACAATCAACGCTATGGCAATACAGGTCAACGGCAATTCGTTCGGGACACTCGTGGACCTGTTTGACGGTCATGGTGACATGGAACGCCGCATACTGCGCACCCCGCTTGACCCTGACATAACATTCAGCGATGACCCACTGCGCATGATGCGAGCCATACGCTTTGCCACACAATTGCAGTTCGACATATATCCGGAAACTTTCGAAGCGATACGCCGCAATGCGGAGAGAATCAAAATAATATCGAAGGAGCGTGTAGTGGACGAACTCATGAAGATAATGGGTTCGCCCAAGCCTTCCATAGGATGGGATTTGCTGCTGAAATCCGGACTGCTATCGCTGATTTTCCCTGAACTGGCTGCTATGAAAGGTGTGGAAGTGGTAAAAGGACGCGGACACAAGGACAATTTCTACCACACACTTGCCGTGCTTGACAACATAGCCGCCAAGAGCGACAACGTATGGCTGCGCTGGGCGGCGCTGATGCATGACATAGCCAAGCCCGTGACCAAGCGCTGGGATGAAAAAGCCGGCTGGACTTTCCACAACCATAACTTCATAGGTGCCAAGATGGTGCCCAAGATATTCCGCAACATGCGTCTGCCTCAGGACACCAAAATGAAATATGTGGCAAAACTCGTGGAACTCCACATGCGCCCCATAGCCTTAGTCGAGGACGAGGTGACCGACTCGGCTGTGCGACGTCTCATCAATGACGCCGGTGACGATTTGGAGGATTTGATGGCTCTGTGCGAAGCGGACATCACATCCAAGAACCAAGAGAAAGTGCGCCGTATACTTGACAACTTCACACTGGTGCGCAACAAAATGATTGACCTCAACGAGCGTGACCATATCAGGAATTTCAATCCACCGATTGACGGCAACGAGATAATGCAGACCTTCGGAATAACCGGTGGACCTGTTATCGGCGCTATCAAAAGCGCCATCAAGAATGCAATCCTCGACGGCGTGATTCACAACGACTACGAGGAGGCACGGCAGCTCATGCTCAGACTGGCTGAGGAGCACGGACTGAAGACAATCGGAAACGAACAACCGCAAGTCTGATATTTACAACCATGACTGAGAAAGAAGCAAAAAGGACATCGGCAGAGCATGTGCCTGTCGGGCGGTTTGCGCCGTCGCCGACAGGGAGGATGCATCTTGGCAACATGTTCACGGCTCTTGTTTCCTGGCTCTCGGTACGCAGCACCGGCGGGAGATGGATATTGCGGATTGAGGATATCGATCCGCAACGCTCCAAGGACGAGTATGCCAGGCTGATTGAAGATGACCTTGACTGGCTCGGACTGGACTTTGACGAGGGTGGCATGTCGGACACCGGCGACCACGGACCTTACAGGCAAAGCATGCGTGGTGATATCTACGAAAAAGCCATGGAACGGCTGAAGGAGACCGGATTGACATATCCATGCTTCTGCACACGCTCGGACATAATGTCCACACAAGCTCCGCACCAGAATGACGGACGCATCATATACTCCGGTCATTGCCGACCGAAACACCTCCCTTGCCTCACTCCGGAGCCGGAAGCAAAGCATACCGTAAGGCTTTATGTACCCGATATAGAATTTTCATTCGAGGACAAGGTGTTTGGGAGCCAGCGTGTAAATCTTGCCACATCATGTGGGGACTTTGTGCTGAAGCGGGCTGACGGCGCCTGGGCTTACCAGCTTGCCGTAGTGGTTGACGATGCGGCAATGGGGGTGACAGAGGTGGTGCGTGGCAATGACCTCCTGCTTTCCGTCGCACAGCAGATGTACCTGTATGATTTACTCGGGCTCACACCTCCAGTCTACGCCCACCTGCCATTGATTTGCAACGAAGCCATGCAGAGGCTGTCAAAACGTGATTCCTCACTCAATATGGGCGAACTGCGGCAACGCCACTCAGCCGCCGAAATCATCGGAATGCTGGGTTACCTGGCAAATCTGCTCCCCTCCCCCGCACCATGCAGAGCCGACGAACTGATTCCTCTCTTCGACTGGGCAAAGATTCCCGCAGAGACCGGAAGAGTATTTAAAATCCGGGACTACACGATTTAGAACATTCAACGCACAAAAACATATATATGTACTACATAACCAAACGATTCGAACTGGCAGGATGCCACAGGCTGGAACTCTCATACGAGAGCAAATGCAGCCGCCTGCACGGACACAACTGGATTGTGACCGTACACTGCCGCGCAAAGGAACTCAATGAGGACGGCATGGTGGTGGACTTTTCCCACATAAAGGAGCATATCACCGGCTACCTCGATCATGGTAATTTCAATGAACTGCTTCCGTTTAACCCCACGGCAGAAAACATTGCACGATGGATTTGCGAACAAATCCCCAACTGTTACCGTGTGGATGTTCAGGAAAGCGAGGGCAATACCGCAAGCTACACCACGGACTAACACTGTTTACGACACAATCGAAACCACCACATCGGTATGTACAAAATCAACGAGATATTTTATTCTCTTCAGGGAGAGGGTTATTTCACAGGCACAGCTGCCGTGTTCCTTCGGTTCAGCGGCTGCAACCTGAAGTGCGGATTCTGCGATACACGCCACGAGCCTCATTCCGAAATGAATGCCGGCGAAATTCTCCACGCACTGTCCGAATTCCCTTCCCGCCATCTTATCATCACCGGAGGCGAACCTTCGCTACAGCTCGACCAATTGCTCGTGGATATGCTTCACGATGCAGGATACTTCATACAGGTGGAGACCAACGGGACCCGTCCTCTTCCAGAAGGCATTGATTGGGTGACATGCTCACCGAAAGGGGACAATGAGGTTAGACTCAAGCATGTGGACGAGTTGAAGGTGGTGTATGTAGGTCAGGATGTCGAAACGGTAGCCAACCGTACCGGCGCCATGCACTATTTCCTTCAACCTTGCTCGTCACCTGTCTATCCGGGTGGTTCTAACACAGCTGACACCATTAAATACATACTCGGACACCCGCACTGGCGACTGTCCCTCCAGACTCATAAATTACTCGACATTAGGTAACATTTTTGAAGCCGCAGGTGTTATATTTCCGTGGATAACAATATGACACAACCGGCTTCCGAGCACAAAGGCGCTTTAAGCGCCGGCAATGTGCTTAAGATAGTCCTGTCGCTTGGCATATCGGCGGGACTGATTGTCTGGCTGTTCCACAAGGTGAATATACATCAGGTCGAGACAATCATAAAGGAGGGGGTGGATTACAGGTACATCGTGCTTATGATGCTTATTACCATTCTGTCACACGTAATCCGAGGCATCAGGTGGGGCATCCAGTTGCGTGCGGCAGGCATCCCGCGTATCCCCGTTATGGCAGAGAGCGTGTCGATATTCGGTGCATACGCCCTGAATCTCGTATTCCCCTTTCTTGGAGAGGCCTGGAGATGCGTGTATATCACCCGGCGTGAAAAATGCAAGCTTTCCACCGTAGTTGGCACCGACCTCGGCGACAGGGCTTCGGACGGTATAATGATACTCCTGCTTGTATTCGTCACCATGTATGTGGCAAAGTCAGCCATTGACCGCTTCCTCGACAAATATCCGCTCGGCAAGGCTATTGACCGTTTTACAACCGACGGCACCATGTGGGGCAGCATATTGGCGGTCATCCTTCTGCTGGCAATAGCCGACTACATCTTCCGTAACACCCGGTTCGTACAAGGTGTAAATACGAGCATCGGTAGAATCTGGGACGGATTCAGAGTGCTTTTCCACATGAAAGGGACCGGACTTTACATAGTGCTCACATTGGGTATATGGATTTGCTACTTTTTTGAGACTTACGTCTGTTTCTTTGCATTTCCATTCACACGCGAACTCATCACCGGAGATGGCTATTATCTTGGACTGATACCGGGACTCGTGGTCTTTGTGTTCGGCTCATGCAGCATGGGGGTACCGTCAAACGGAGGGCTCGGTCCGTGGAATATAGCCGTAATGTTCGCTCTGAGTCTGTTCGGCATATCCGACAGCGACGGTGCGGCATATTCTATTGTATGCTGGAGTTTTCAGTCACTCATCCTCGTCATCTGTGGAGTATACAGCGCATTCTACATCATGATTTCCGACAAAAAACTCAAAGCAGACAACATATCAGCCTGAGCGGGTAAAAATATTTCTATACAGGTTCCATAAAAAAGCTGAGGATATTTTAGTACTTTTGCAGAGTATCATTTTATCATGTTATGAGACTAAAATCTACGATATTGGGAGTACTGTCGCTCGGCGCGATACTACTCGGAAGTTGCCGTCCGGCTCAGGAGAGCGAGCACCTGGTGATACTGCATACCAACGACACCCATTCAGCCATCGAGCCCGACAGCAAGGACAAAGGTGGCATTGCGCGCCGCAAAGTACTGATTGACAGTGTACGCAATGCAAACAGCAACGTTTTGCTGATAGATGCCGGCGATGCCGTGCAGGGTTCATTGTACTACACCCTCTTTGGAGGCGAAGTGGAACGGGTGCTGATGAATGCGCTCGGCTATGACATCCAGATTCTCGGCAACCACGAGTTCGACAAAGGTATGGAGCAGCTCGCCAAGGAGTGGAAGCAGCTCAACGCCACCAGGCTAAGCACCAACTATGACATGACTGGTTCTACGCTTGAAGGACTGTTTGTTCCGTCGGTCATCAAAGAGTTCGGCGGCAAAAAAATCGGATTCATCGGTGTGAACCTCAATCCCGAGGGTATGATTGTCGAGGAGAATTACCATGGAGTGAAATATATCGACGCAATAGAGGCGGCAAACACCGAAGCCGCAAAACTAAAGAGCGAGGGAGCTGATATCATAATAGCTGTGACGCATATAGGATATGAGAACGGCAACGATTACAGCGACCTTAAGCTTGCAGCAGCCTCAAAGGATATAGATATAATAATTGGCGGTCACTCCCACACTGTGGTCGACCCCGCGTCAAATGATTCAGGATGGTGCGTGCCGAATGCCAAAGGCGATACAATCTCAGTGCTTCAGACCGGCTCAAGCGGTGCCAACCTCGGGGAAATAGACATCGACCTCGCCACCAAAAGCGTGAAAGCCCGGCTGATACCGGTAGACAACCGTCTGGACAGCCGTCTGGACAGCGAGTTCGCAGACCTCATCACCCCATATCGTCAGAGCGTGGATTCAATGCGTTCTATGAAAATAGGCGTGACTCCTTACGAGTACGAACGGAAATCACCCGAAATGCTCAATCTCCTGAGCGATTTCGTGAAGATTAGGGGCGCTGAACTATGCGGCAAGCCTGTCGACCTTGCCATAATGAACAAAGGGGGCATACGCAACAGTCTTGCCAAAGGAGAGATAACAAAAGGGGAAATCATCGATATCTTGCCGTTTGACAACTCCATAGTCGTAATGGAAATCAAGGGAAGTGACCTGCTCGAAAATCTCGAGATAATGGCAGCCCAGGGAGGCAACGGCGTGAGCGGCAACGTCAAAGTGCTTTACGACCCAAACAATTTCGAACTCACCACCGCTACAATTGACGGCAAACCGATAAATCCGGACAAAAAGTACCGTCTTGCCACCATCGACTATCTCGCTGCCGGCAATGACTATATGACACCTCTAAAGAAGGGGGTAATCCTGTCACGCAGCCCGGAAGTGCTCTATACCATCCTGATTGACTACATAAATGCCGGGAAACTTGACTCACTCCTGTCAAATCCTGACACAGACAACCGAATGAGCAGTTTCTGATGAATGGCTGGCTTACTGTGGGATTACTCGTAATCTCCAACATATTCATGACATTTGCCTGGTATGGGCAGCTTAAACTCCAGCAGATGAAAGTCATCACCGACCATACCCCGCTCATAGTGGTAATACTGATGTCATGGGGTATAGCATTGCTTGAGTACATGTTCATGGTGCCGGCAAACAGGTATGGATTTCATGACAATGGAGGAGCTTTCTCGCTGATGCAACTCAAAGTAATACAGGAGGTCATATCACTGATGATATTCACTGTGTTCACAATCGTGTTTTTCAAAGGCGAGGCCCTGCACTGGAACCATTTCGTGGCATTTTGCCTGCTGATACTTGCAGTCTATTTCGTATTCATGGAATCATGACGCAGACCGGCAGATCATTTTGCCCCAGGCTCATAATATAGGTGCATTCGGCAATTCTTACAGTCAAATTCGACACGCATGCGGGTGTTCCCGCTTACAATATGCAGGTCGGTGTCCCAATCTTTCCCGGCAGGGGTAAGCAGGCACCGACCTAATTCTTTGCGCAGACAGTAGCGTGTGGTCATCACCGGCACTTCACCGGACGGACGCACCACCTCAACAGCAGGAGTAATGTCAGTCACTCCATGCGACATATAAAACTCGCGTGCAAGACGGTTAGCCACATTGTCATGAACCGACAGAGCCGGCGCACCGGGGCAGATGGCATCTTTCTTCTCCGGGAGCCGATAGCCGAACTTATATGTGGCACGGCGTGCGGCGTCAAGAAGTGCTACCGCATCGCGCCGGAGCTGAGCCAGCACCGATGCCTGAATAAAATAACCGCCCACAAGGTCGACTATTTTACCGGCACGGTACACGGTGCCTCCCAGCTTGTCAAGGATGCGGCGGCGAGGTGCCTCCTGAGGGGTAACAGCTGTGTCTATATATCCGAGTTCAGCGGTAGCTGTCACTGAATTACCCTTAGCATCAATCAGCTCCAGACTCAGGCGGCTGTCAGGCAGAAGCCTGAGCACCATATCCACATATATGAATCTCTCGGAGCGGGCAGAGGCGATTGTATCGTCAAACTCCTTGTCACGGTTGCGGTAAAGCACCGTCCCCGCCGGTATGGACTGCGGGGTGGCAGGAAACAGTTTTGAGCCGTCGGCACGGTTAAGACGGAATCCGGTGAATATGCCTGCGCGGTTGAAATATCCAAGACCGTCACCATTGGCAAGGGGAGCCGTAAGCTCGGCTGTAATCATCTTCGGAGTACAACCTGTCACCTTGCCGATTTTCGTACCAATCGCTTTGGGCGAGCCAAGCGATGCCAACCCCTTGGCAGGAGCTTTTCCGGAAAGGAAATAGGTGGTATATCCTCGGTTAAAAGTCTTATCGAGCGATGGAGAGAACCCGGGCTGACTGCGCCCGACCGATTGGCGTACATATTTGCCTCCGCTATCAGAAACAATGCGGTCAAGGAGCCTGGAGTACGCCGCAACAGTATTCTTGACATACGCCTCATCCTTGAGGCGTCCCTCTATCTTGAACGACGACACACCGGCATCAGCCATCTCCCCGAGAGAATTTGAGCGATTGAGGTCACGAAGCGAAAGAAGGTGCGAATTAGCCTTCAGTACAGTCCCATTTGCATCCACAAGATCGTAAGGCATGCGGCAGAGCTGAGCGCATTCGCCACGGTTGGCGCTGCGTCCGTTTGCCATGAAGCTCGCTCGGCAATCTCCGCTGTAACTCACGCACAATGCCCCGTGTATAAAAGCCTCAAGCGGTGTTGGGACAGCGGCATGGATTTCTGCAATCTCTGTCAGTGAAAGCTCACGTGCAAGCACGAGTCGCGAAAATCCGACATCGGCAAGGAAGCGAGCTTTCGACGCATCACGTATGTCGCACTGCGTACTGGCATGAAGTTCAATCGGAGGGATATCCATACGGAGTATGCCCATGTCCTGGACTATCAGAGCGTCGACCCCGATACGATACATCTCGCCTATGAGTTTCTCCACCGACCGTAACTCCGAGTCATAGACAATGGTATTGACGGTAGCATACACCCTGGCATCATACTGATGCGCAAATTCCACCACTCGCCGCATATCGTCAACGGAATTTGCAGCCGCCCGTCGGGCGCCATGACTTGAAGCCCCCATATAGACGGCATCGGCACCGCAAAGGATAGCCTGTATTGCAATTTCGGCATTTTTAGCGGGAGCGAGGAGTTCGAGCGGTACCGGATGTATTGGCATGAGTAATTGGATATTAGTTAAAATAAGTTAATCCGATTTGATTAATTAAACCATCGGGGGTGTTTGTCGTCAAAACAATATAAAACGTAATAGAATTAGCTTTTTGATTATATGCTCTGCGTCGGCTCGTGAAGAGTGGCGCAGAGCAGATTGTATATAGCCGGGTGAATAACCTTCAGCTACAAAAATATCACCGATGCTTTTGTTATAACACTGGCACCGGTGATTTTATTGTATCAGATGATGATTTTTAGTCATCCGTCACATTCCATGCTGAAGCTCACGCAGTATGGATATCCCTTCAAGGCACATACGAGAATTATGGTACGGACACTTCCAGAAACCGGCTTTGTCATCGGCAAGATTGACTGAACCGTCGGCACGGCGCGACCAGTGCCATTCACCTTTGGGGTCAACGAGATTGTCGGCGATATACTGCCAGGACTGATAGGCATTCGCAATCTCACGGTCACGGAATGATGTGCCATCGCTTTCGGGAGCTGCCTCCGCAGCGTGGAAACGTGCAAGATAGAGCTGCCCGATTACATTCTCCGCCTGCACCCACCAATGCTTGTCATTGTCATAATGCCCGTCAGGATGACGCTCGTAAACCATCGATCCGTCCCAGCAGCGCCCCTGCAGACCGGCACGTGCTATATGGTAAGTATGACTGAGCGTTTCCTTTATCAGCATCTCATCTCCGATTACCTGGGCAGTTTCGAGCAGGAGCCATGAGGCCTCTATGTCATGCCCATACGATTCGGCATCGTCAAGCTTATTCCAGTCGTCGTCAAAGAATAGGGTGAGATGATGCGTGCGCTGATTCTCGATGCGGTCAAGGAAGATGCGGAGGAGATAAGTGGTCGCCTCGGTCACCTGCGCTATCAGTTCTGCAGGGAATGTCATGGAACCGCACTCTTTGAGCGAGCGGAGAAGATTTGTGTATCCCTCTATGATGTGCAGATGGGTATTCATCGTCTTTGATGAATTTGCGTCATGCTCACTGAGGCGCATGTCGGCTATAGGCTGCCAGTCGCATGTGGTAGCCTCGATATATCCACCCTTCTCCCTGTCACGCGAATGCTTCTCTATGACTTTGAAGAGTTCAATAGCCTCATGTATGGCTACGGTATCACCTGTGGCACGGAAGTACTCGGCAAGACCGTAGATGATGAAGGCTATGGCATAGAATTGTTTCTTGGTGTCGAGGGGTGTTCCGTCAGCATTTAGACTCCAGTATGCGCCGCCATGCTCACGGTCTATAAAGTGGTCAAGGATATAATCCTTGGCTCTGGCAGCCATGTCGAGGTATGCGGTGTTTCCGGTCATCCGGTAGGATGCGGCAAACGACCATAGTATGCGGGCGTTGAGTATCGCTCCCTTTGGTGCATCCGCTTCGAGACGGTCCTCTCCGTCACGGCGTCCATAGAAACCGCCATTAGGGTCAACCATCTCATTCATCCAATATGGCAGAATATTTTTGTTGAGGTTATCGAGGAGTTCTGTCTGAAATTCTGTAAGGGTCATATTCTTGATAATATGGGGGCGCGACACCATGCCACACCCCCGATTTTTTTTAGATTATACAGGTTCTGTAAATTCATTTCCCGGAGGAGTAACGGGAGTCTGACGCTGGACTTTGAGTTTGTCCACAATCTCCGTCATCTCTTTTGTGCCGAGAGGATATAGCCAGACAATAATCAGGGAGAGCAATGCTACCCCTGCCGGAATAAATGTCATAAGCATCCACAGGCACTCTATCGCACTTGCTGGCTGTACCACCTGAACGGCAGTGTCATCCGTGCGCTCGATGTAACCGCATCCGTGTAGAAGCCACATCACTGCCGCACCGCCAATAGCACCGCCGAACTTCTGCGCCATAGAAGCGGACGAGAAGATGAGTCCGGTGGACGCACTATGGTATTTAAGCTCGGAATAGTCGCTGACATCAGCATACATCGACCATACCAGCGGTGACATGACACCGGTGAGGACGCTGATTACCACCTGGAGAAGCAGCATAAGCAGCAGACCGGCATTTGAGGTCGGACTGAGAGTGAAGAAACCAATGCTGAATACGATGAGAAGGAGATCCACCATGATAAAGGTGGGCTTCTTCCCTATCTTGTTGGTTACCGGAACGGCAAGAGCCACACCAACCATGTTGGCAACCTCACCAACGCCAAGGAAGAGACCTGAATAGAACAGGATGGACAGAGAGAAGAGCACTATGTGCTGCTCACCTCCGATTATGTCGGCAAAGAAGAATGCCACGGTGGCACCGCGTACTGTATTGAACAGATTGAAGCAGAGCGAAGCGCCGTTGAGCAACCACCAGGGCTTGTTGGTCACAAGAGCCTTGAGGTCACTGCCGAGCGAAGCCGAACTGACTGTGGCGAGTTTCTCCCGGGTCAGCTTGAAGCACAGCAGGAAGAGGAAGAAGCAGCAGGTGGCTATGACTATCATCGCAAACTGCCAGCTTGTCTGGATGGAAAATCCGAGAGAATGCTGGAATAGCGAGCACAAAGGATCCCAGGCGAAGAGCGCGATGAACGAGCCTCCATAAGCGAAGAACATGCGGAAGGAAGAGAATACGGTCTTTTCCTGCGAATCCTCGGTCATGACACCAAGCATGGCTCCGTAAGGCACATTTATGCCGGTATAGACCGTCATCATGAGGATATATGTCACATACGCCCATACAAGCTTGGCTGCATACCCCCATTCGGGAGTGGTAAACAGAAGGATACCGCAAATCGAGAATGGTGCAGCAACCCACAGGAGGTAGGGACGATACTTTCCCCAACGGGTCTTGGTACGGTCAGAGACAATACCCATCATCGGGTCGCTCACCGCATCCCATATACGGGTGACCAGGAGAAGTACTCCGGTGTCAATCAGACTGATGCCAAAGACATTGGCATAGAAGAACGGCAGATAGTAGCTAAACACCTTCCAGAACATGGAAGATGCCATATCACCGAATCCGTATCCTATTTTTTCGCTTAATGGAGCCATCTTTTAACTGACGATTCAGATTTATGAATTTTATTCTTTGATGAACTTGAGGTTGCTGTCAATGAGACTATTGAGAGTCTTGACTGATTCGGTTGTGGTAAGACCGTCCTGCGGAGTGTTCATGCAATAGTCCACGAGCTTGTCGATGGTCGAAGTGGCAACGTGCATGCGGGTGTCAGAGGATGCATAGTAGATGAACACCTTGCCATCCTCGTCAGCAATCCAGCCGTTGGCGAAAAGCACGTTCATCACATCGCCCATATACTCCTCTCCCACCGGAGCCATGAAATATCCGCCGGGGGATGCTATCTTCTTCCAGGGTTCCTCAAGCGAAGTCATGTAAAGATAGAGCACATAACGCAGACCTGACGCACATCCGCGCACGCCGTGGGCAAGGTGGAGCCAGCCCTTGGAGGTCTTTATAGGATGTGGACCCTCACCGTTTTTCACCTCTTTGATAGTATGATAGTAGCGCGGGTCAATGATAACCTCTTCATTTACTTCGGCATTGCATATATCGTCAATAAGAGCCCAGCCGATGCCGCCACCGCTACCGGTGTCTATAAAACCGTCCTGCGGGCGTGTGTAAAGCGCATATTTGCCATTCACGAATTCAGGGTGAAGCACCACGTTACGCTGCTGCGACTTGCTTTTGAGGTCGGGGAGACGTTCCCAGTTCACGAGGTCCTTTGTACGTGCGATACCGCAGGCTGCTGTCGCAGCCGATAAGTCGCCGGGCATTGAATCGTCGTGACGCTCCACGCAGAACAATCCGTATACCCAACCGTCCTCATGAGCGGTGAGTCGCATATCGTATACATTGGTGGCAGGGTTCTCGGTGTCAGGGAGAGTGATTGGATGTGTGTGGAAACGGAAATTGTCAATTCCGTTGGGGCTTTCCGCCACAGCGAAGAATGACTTGCGGTCACTCCCCTCCACTCGCACAACGAGAACATATTTTCCATTCCACTTTATGGCGCCGGAATTAAGGGTAGCATTACAGCCGATGCGCTCCATGAAGTATGGGTTGGTATCGGGATTGAAATCATATTTCCAGAAAGGGGGTACCATTTCGGCTGTAAGTACCGGATTTACGTAACGATTATATACACCGTTACCCTCAATGGGTACATTGGGACGTGTAACCAGCTCCTCGTAACGTGCTAAAATTAGATTCTTTCGATATTCGAATGTATTCATTTGTAATAATTTCTTGTTATCTTAATTATATAATTATTTCACAAACAATGCGTTGGATTTATCGTGAAAAGCTTTGAAGTCTTTTTCCGAGGGATGTCCGGGATAGGGTGCATAGAAATGGTCAGGCTTCTCGCTCTCTATGGCATTGCGCCATACGCACACATAGGCTATGGGCAAATCCTTGATAGATGGGAGCAGAACACATGTATACCAGTCAGGCACAGTGAGACCTTCAAGCCCTGTCTCGGTCAGAGCTGCCAGCTTTCCGCGCTTCTGCGCTTCCTCCACCACAAACGGCATCTGGGCTTTTACCCTGTCCATGTACTGCTGCACACCGTTCTCCCCGTCGAAATGGTAGATATCTGTACCGAGAATATCGACATACTCGTCACCGGGGTAAGTAAGGAAGTACTGCTCACGTGTAAGGTCTTTGTCCGGGGAATAAGCCCACACCACATTTTCAATACCTTTGGCATCGAATATCTGACGTGTACGTTTCCAGAGAGCTATATACTCCTCAGGGGTGGCATTGCCTGCTCCCCACCAGAACCAAGTGCCGGAGTTTTCATGCCAAGGGCGGAATATCACGGGGATGGGGTTACCGTCCGCATCCTTCAGCGACTTGATAAAATCAGCCGCACGCCCAATCCAGGAGTCAATAGTCTCCGTAAGCAGGGAATCAGTCGCCATAACCTTGAGCGGGGAGGTAGACACATCCCATGAATTGCCTCCTGTGACAGGGTTTAGCGGATGCCAGCTAATGGCATTCACTCCTCCCCGTTCCTTTTGAGCGGCAATCTGAGCGGCAATGAATTCAAAAGGCACCCCGTCGAGATTCTTTGCGGAGTCAACCTCAATCATCCCTAAGTCCCAGCTCATCAGTCCGGGATATTCACCGGTTACGGCCTTTACATCGGAATTACCCTCGACATATTTCCAGGTATGACCGTAGGCGGTATCGTCGTGATGTCCGAAATAGAAGTGTCCTGACTTGACTACGGAGTCGAGCTGTGCGATAAGAGTCTGCGCAGGTGTGACAGAATCATCAGCTTCTTCAGCCCGAGAGCTGTCTGATTTGTTACCGGTGCATGCGGTCAGAGCTATCGCCGCCACTAATGGGAATAATTTGAGGGTCATTATTTTCAATGTTGTTTATTGTTATTACTGCAATGTCACTTCGACAGTATTCTCAGTTCCGGCAGGCTGCATCGGAATGAGGTTGCCGGAAATTTCCTTACCGTTAAGAATTATGGACTTCACGCCACTGCTCACATGCGCAGGGTTCTTCACCACTATCTTGTAATCCGCGCCACGGAACTTGCGGTTTACCTCGAATCCATCCCATTCCTTGGGGATACACGGATTGATCTCAAGTCCGTCATAACCGGGCTTGACACCGAGGATGAACTGTGTGATGGCATACCAATTCCATGCGGCTGTTCCTGTCAGCCATGAATTCTTAGCCTCACCGGGCTTGGCGGCATCCTTGCCGGCTGTCATCTGGCAATATACATACGGCTCCACCTTGTGGAGATCGCTCTTTTCTTCAAGATATGCGGGGCATATCTTTCGGTAATACTCCCAGGCTCGGTCTCCTCGACCGAGCACAGTCTCGCCTATGATAACCCAAGGGTTATTATGAGCGAATATACCCGCATTCTCCTTGTAGCCGGCGGGATATGTGGAAATCTCGCCATACTCCATCACATATTCTGTGAAAGCCGGATTGTTGAGCACTATTCCGTGCTCGCAGTCGAGATATTTCTTTACAGAGTCGAGCGACTGCTCCACGAGTCCTTCCTCCAGTCCGATACCTGCCATGGTACACCAGCCCTGGGACTCGATGAAGATTTTGCCTTCCTTGTTTTCATGCGATCCCACCTTGTTGCCGTAGAAATCGTAAGCACGGAGGAACCATTCGCCGTCCCAGCCATGCTGCTTGACAGCCACGACCATAGCGTCGACATGCTTCTGCGCACGCTCCGCCTCGTCATTGAGACCAAGGTGTCGGCAGAGATTCACATATTCCTGCCCGTATATGACAAACTGACCTGCAATCATGAGCGATTCAGCCTTTGAGCCTTCGGTCTTGTTCTCTGTGGTCTGGAATGATTCGTTAGGGTCGTTGGAGAAACAGTTGAGATTGAGGCAGTCGTTCCAGTCTGCACGACCAATCAGAGGGAGACCGTGGGGACCGAGATTATTGACCACATGGTCAAACGATACCTTAAGGTGTTCCATCAATGAAACTTCCGAGCCGGGCTGATTGTCAAAAGGCACAGGCTCGTCCAGGATTGAGAGGTCACCTGACTCCTTGATGTAGGCGATGGTTCCGAATATGAGCCACATCGGGTCATCATTGAAGCCTCCGCCGATATCATTGTTGCCACGTTTGGTAAGAGGCTGGTACTGGTGATAGCAACCGCCGTCGGGGAACTGAGTGGAAGCAATGTCAATGATGCGTTCACGGGCTCGTTCGGGTATCTGGTGCACGAAGCCCACAAGATCCTGGTTGGAATCACGGAAGCCCATGCCTCTGCCGATGCCGCTCTCGAAGAATGAAGCCGAGCGGGAGAAGCAGAATGTTATCATGCACTGGTATTGGTTCCATATGTTGACCATACGGTCCAGACGAGAGTCGCCGGTTGAGACAGTAAACCTGTCAAGGAGATCATCCCAGTAGGCGCGAAGCTCGTTGAATGCCTTGTCGACCTTCTCAGTAGTATCGAAACGCGCCATCATCTCCCGGGCGCGAGTCTTGTTGATGACACCCTTCGATTCCCATTTCTCATCCTGGGGGTTCTCTATGTAACCGAGCATGAATACGAGGTCACGGCTTTCGCCGGGTGCCAGAGTGATTTCAATGTAATGAGACGCAATGGGCGACCATCCGTGAGCCACCGAATTTCGTGGCTTGCCGTCGAGCACCGCCTGGGGCTCGTCGAAGCCGTTATAGAGTCCAATGAATGTCTCGCGGTCGGTATCAAATCCGTCCACGGGCTGATTCACGGTATAGAATGCATAGTGATTGCGACGCTCCTTATATTCTGTCTTGTGATAGATAGTAGAGTCGTCGATTTCCACCTCGCCGGTGGAGAAGTTGCGTTGGAAATTTTCCATGTCGGTGGCTGCGTTCCACAGACACCATTCCATGAATGAAAAGAGCTTGAAGCTTTTCGGCTTGTCAGTCTTGTTCGTAAGGGTGAGTTTCGCTATTTCGGCATGTGTGTCGAGAGGCACGAAGAAGAGCACCTTGGCTTCCAGACCGTTTTTCTCGCCCTTGATAATGGTATAATTCATGCCATGGCGGCATTCGTATGAGTCGAGAGGGGTTTTGGTCGGTTTCCATCCGGGATTCCAGATGGTGTCGCCGTCCTTGATATAGAAGTAGCGGCCGCCGGCATCCATGGGGACACCGTTGTAGCGATAACGGGTAAGACGACGGAACTTGGCATCCTTGTAAAAACTGTAACCGCCCGCCGAATTTGATATCAGGGAGAAAAAGTCCTTATTCCCGAGATAATTAATCCAGGGCCATGGTGTGCGGGGTTCAGTAATGACATATTCACGAGCCAAGTCGTCAAAATAACCGTATTTCATCTTGATTGATAGTATTTGAAGTTAGAAATTAGAATATTGAGCAAAGTTAATGATTTTCCCATACTCACAGGAGCGGGTTTCATGCGGTAAAAATATAAAAGGGGTATCAAAATGTTAACAAAATGTTGAGGTTTTGATACCCCTCTCGCATTATTAGCTTATCTCTATTCTAAATAATTACAGATTGAAGTCGCCCTGATTGAGCACATTGGCATTATTCAGAACGGTGGACCATTCATTATCCTTATTCCATTCGATGAATGCAGGACCGTTGTCATTCTGCTCGTACCAGCCCATGAAGTAGCTCCAGAGGGCACCGTCGGCGAGAGCCGAATCAACGTCAAGCAGATTGCCGCACTCTGTGAGTGCTACCATCTTCTTACCGCCTACAAGGTTGTAAAGAGTGTTGAACTGCACGGTCTGGTTAGAGAGCGGATTTTCGTATAGGTCAGTACCTATTATATCCACCTGGTCATCCCCGGGATAAGCGGCGCGAATCTTAGCCATGTCGGCAAGCTTGCCTTCATCGGAAGTCTGCACTGTCCATACCCAGATGAGGTTGTTGAGACCATACTCGTCGGTAAGCTTGGTACGGAGCCAGCTCCAGAGCTGCTTGGTGACATCGACACCTGAATTACCCCACCAGAACCATGCACCCCAGCCATAGTCGCCGGCTGCCTCGTGGAAAGGACGGAAGAGCACCGGGATGTTGGCATCCTGAAGGAGTTTGAGATAACCGGCAAGCTTGGCAACGTCGGCGGTTGCCACCTGATTCTCCCATGAACCGGGCACGAGCACGTTAGCTGCGTTGAACACGTCGGACTTTGCATCATACGACATATCACCGCCTGCAGGAATGGTCAGGGTCACTTCTGTGGCGGTATACTCTTTACCTGAGATAATGATACCGTCGTTCTTGATATCCAGAAGCATGTCAGCTGTAACAGTGACTGAATAGTCGCCTGTGATATCGAAATAGTCGAGGTCGGATGTCAGACCACCCCAGGTAGAGCCGTTCTTTACGGAACCCTGGGCACCGGCATTGACATCCTTTGTCTTTACAGTGATTACAGAGTTGATTACCACCTTTGACAGAATATCCTTGGCAGCCTCGTCATTAATCTGGATAAAGCCGCTCCAGTCACCCATTGCCTGCTCGCCTGACCATAGAGTCTCTGTGCCGGGTTTTGCGGTGGGCACATTCCAGTGCCAGGTTACAGTGGGAATGCTGCCTGCATCCCATATTGTCTTGACGGGAGTGATGTCTCCGTAGTCAATCCAGTTGGCAGGAGATGAGGCGAGATGTATGTAGTCAAAGCCCACAATAGCGGGGAACTTGCCTGAATTCTCCTTGATAAGGTCACAGAAACCTGTGCCCCATGCCACTTCGCCCATGGCGCCCGAGAGCTGCTTGGAACCATAGTTTGCCTTGAGCATATTGAACACGGCCTTAGCCTCGGCGGTAGCGTTGGGATTGGTCAACGAGGCGTCAAGGAGTGAGGGATTGATACCTGTATTGGTATTAAAGTTGAGTGTCAGCGCATTGGCGAGGACAGTCGCATCATCGCTACGGTAGATAGCTCCCTGGGGAACTTCAAGCACGTAATCGGTAAACGGGGTTAGAGTTACAGGGACTATAACCTGCATGCCGTTTGCCGGATTCACAACCGCACTCACAGCCTGACCGTTGAGTGTGATGGGAAATGACGGATTAAGACCTACAAGGTTGTTGTAGTCAAGTGTAATCTGATTGATTGTTGCAGCGAGCACCGAAGCTCCGTCCTCAAGCGATACCGAACGGTTGACCATACCAACGCCGTCAAGAGGTCCGTAGGTGTCGTCATCGTCACAAGCGGTGAGCGAGAAGCCGACTATTGCAGCTGCAAGCATATATTTAAACTTGTTCATGATTTTAGAATTAATTTAAGTGGCTGCCCGCCCGTAAAGACGGGCAGCCGCTTGTAAGAAAATCTTGTTGGTTTATTCGATTGTCACCTTGTCAAGCTGATACTCGCTACCGGTGATTACGAGACCGCCGTTTGCCACGATATCGGCAAGGACATCAGCTGTGAGCACCACTTCAAGAGGGTTCGCAGGGTTATCATACTGGTCGGGAATCGGTGCTGGCAGTTTGCCCCAGCCCTCTCCATGGCGGAGTGAAATGCACCACCATTCACCATCGGGAAGTGTCGGAGTTGTATAGAGTCGGAGAATCTGACCGGGCTTCACTGTTGACCAGTCATAGCCGCCCCATGCGAGATCCTGATTGCCACCCCAGCTGGTGCAAATCCAGCCGGCGTTCCAAATCACAGTCTCAAGAGAATTCTCCCATTCCACATGAACTTTGTTCACAACGCAGTTCTGACCTTGGATAACGAGAGCTGTGGTACTCCAGCCGTCATTAGTAGTGAGAATTCTATCCAATGTCTCACTGTCAAGTTCAAGAGCAATTGTTGCATCGCCGACTGCAGGCTTTAGCGTAGTAATTTCACCCCAGTTAGCATCGTTCACCTGAATCTGAGCCTCAGCTGCAGGAGTAACGTGGAACACGAGGAGCGCACCGGTTGGAACTCCATCAAATGACTCCTTGTAGATACGGAACTTATTAACACCCTCGTCACCGCTCCATGAGAGGTCAATAACCTGATTGAAGATTACATTCTCCACATGAGTAGCAGGAATAACAGCTATTTCATACGAAATTTCACCATTAGATGACACAAGGGTGAATGTAGCATTCTTGCCACTCGATTCTGGCACCTGTATAATCAGACGATTACCGTTAAGGATATACTGAACATTCTGACCGTTTACCTTGACACCTGTGAGCTTATCCTCGTTTGCGATAGTCACCACGAATGTCTCTCCGGCATAAATTTCCACATCCTCACCGGGAAGCTCGGTTGCATACGCACACTCGGGAGCGGTAAGTTCGATGGCAGCAGCCTCCACAACCTCTCCGTTGGTGAGTGTGAGAGTCACAGTATTGGTACCGGCGGAAAGTGTGGCGGGAACAGTTATTGAGAACTTGTTTGTCTCGGGATTCTTAACCTCTACAGCTGTTGTGCCCGCAAATGTGATGGTAGCCACATTCTGGAGATTTCGTCCGGAAACCTCAAGGGCGCCTGCAAGAGCAGCAGGAGCAGGATTGTAAGCCACAGCCTCGGGCTTGAGAGTGGAGACAGCGACTTCGACAGAAGCACCGGAACCGGTGTTGAGAAGAAGATTACCGCTCTGTGCGCCTTCCGGAACCTTTACAGTAAGTTCGGTAGCAGACTTGGTCTCAGGCACGACTGCTTCCTCAACATTGGGGAAAGTAACGGTATTTACCAACTCCATGTTGACACCTTTGAGCTTGATAACGTCACCTGCCCAAATATTTTCAGCTGGATCAGCTTCCACATTCTCAGGCACAGCCACACCGATAGTGGCGATGGCAACCTTGACACCCGAGGCGGGAATCATGCAGATGGTACCGTCTGTTACATTTTCAGGTAGCACGAACGAGAGCTTGTCCTCGTTCACCGTGAATTCTACCTCATCACCGTTCGGCATCTCCACCTTGGTCACAAGGTCGATATCCTTGACTGTGAATGTCACGGTCTCACCAGGCTTTGCACCGGAGAGGTCAGTAACGGCTGCTACTGAGGGGAGCACTACAGTAACTTCATCCTCCGAGTAAATCCAGTTGGGAATCTCGGCGCCGTCGCTGATAATAATCTTGCCGGTCTGAGCCTCGGCAGGAACCTCAAGCTTGATTTCGTAACGGCTCTGAGAAATGAAATCTTTCTTAACCACAGTAACTTCGTCAGTAAAGATGACTTCGTTAATCAGGTTGAGATAATCACCTGTAATAGTAAGAGTCTCACCCGGCTTGACGGTAAGAGGAGTTATCTCATCAAGCGATATTGGCTCAGTAAATGTGAGATGGGTTTTGGTCGTGATATCACCCTTTGCATAGTGAAGCACTACCAGACCGGGCTCAGCATCCTGAGGAACTGTGATACGGATTTCGTTTGCCGACAGCACTTTGATATCGGTGATGTCACCGGAACCGGGAAGAGTGATTGATGTAATCTGGTCAAGACCGGAACCGAGGAAACGAAGCTCACCGCCACGAGCCACGGGGCTTGGACCGAAGACGTTGAGTGTAACGCCCCCGTGATACTGCTGAGTGCTAAAGTCATCATCATCACTACAAGATGTGAATGTTGCACCTGACACCAGCATCAGGCACGCCATAACGGCTGCCGTGAGTTTATTTAATGTTTTCATTTTAAAAATCACGATTTAGAGGTTATTCAATGGGAACAACACGGATATTGTCAATGCAAATCACGGGAGTACAATCTGTACCTGCGACACCACCGTTCCATACGAAGAGTGTCAGACCGTCAAAATAAGACTTGTCAAGCTTATTTGCACAGGCTCCACCTTCATGAGTGAAGGTAAATGTATTGATAGCGACCGAAATGGTCTGCCACTTACCGCCGGTATCAAATGAACCGTTAGCAATCCAAGGATTCCATAGACCGCGGGGAAGAGCCGGGTCAGAATAATATGCGTTAGACGCAGTACCCATACTCACTGTGCTATACGGAGTAAACATAATCTGCAGTGAAGATGAAGCCCAAGGATTGGATGTAGGAACGAAGCACTCAAACTTAAGTTGGAGACCGTCGGCTCCGTACTCTTCAATCAATTCAGCAAATTCAGGACGGGCACTGAGGTTACCGCTCTCGTCATTAGGCCAGTAGTTCATACAGAACTGATCCTCAGCCCATGTCGCACCTATATCACCAAGCATATCCGCACCACCGAAGTAAAGATAGTTACCGTCAATGGCCTCGATACCTTCGTCAGAACCGGGGGTATGCACCATACCGGCACGCCATCCGTTACCTATCTCAAGACCTCCATGAGAACCATCCCAGTCAAAGAGAATATTACGTGTATCGTAGAACTGGAATGCCGAACGTCCGTTACCGTAAATTGTATTGACATTCATGTAACCGGGAGTGGCATTGTCGGGGACAATGAACTTGATTGCTGTCTTGGTGATTGATGTGATATTTTCATCGGGAACCACTACGTTTCCAGCCATGGTAATGGTGAGAGGCACATTGGGGTCATCGATGAAATAATCTCCATACAGTGTCACTTCGGTGCCAGGAGTAGCATATTCGCATGATATACTACGCACTGAGGGACCGGGCACAAGCACATTGAAGTCATAGTCGCAAGTATCACCGTCCGCTGTCACCATATATATCTTATTGGAGACAACCTCAGGAATACCGCCGGGGACAGACACCAAAAGCGTATGGTCGGTGATATAGCTGGTATTGAGCACTGCTTTCTGGTCATTGAAATATAATTCGTGTATAGAGGTCAGATTATCACCTACAAGACACACAAGATTATCAAGGTAAGCAGAGGTCAAAAGCGAATCGGCAGCAGCGGCACCCGCAGGGCGCACATATTTCACTACCGGCTTGCCGGAAGTAAGCTCGAATTTATCGGGTTCGTCCTCGCATGACACAGCCGAGAAGCCGAGTGCAAGAGCAGCTACGCCGAGAAACCATTTATTGTTGAATATATTTTTCATTGTTACACTTACATTTTAATGATTAGTAGGCATAAAGTTCACGCACATCCTCATGGATCGGGTCAAGCATAAGGTTGGGGTTGGAAACCACATCCTCCGACGGGAATGGAAGAGTGAAGCTTGAAGCAGTGACATTTGGTGCCGAAGTGGTGGAATCATAACCTGCCTCACCTCCATCAGAAGCCTCGGCAGCTTTTGAAATATCCCATACACCATTCTCATAGTAATACTTATAGAGTCCGTTGAGATTCCAATAAGAGTTTCTGCGCTGAGCCACAAGTTCTGAAATAGCTCGCTGAGGATTGTAATATGCGAGACGCACATAATCGTACCAGCGGTCACCTTCACCGGCTAATTCAAGACGACGCTCTTTCCATACATCATCAAATGTGATGGATGTCTTGGGAGTAGCACCCGGTATGGCACGGTTACGCACCGCATTGTACGCGGCAAGAGCTTCGGCAGCCGAAGTCGAACCGCTATTGCCTATCACAGCCTCTGCATAAATCAGATATACATCACTGAGACGAAGAATATGAGTGGCAAGCATATTATACATGTTACCCGGGGCAGTTCCTGTGGCTGATTCATGGTCATAAGCGTTGCCATAAAGATGCTTTACATTGTAAGCGCCGGTAGCTGACTGCCATTCGCCGGGACCGCCCTTACCATAATTTTCTGTATCATAGCAGAATTGAAGTACATCAAAACCGCCCTTGTCCTGCCAGAAGTATTCATACTTGTCACCGGGAAGCATCATAGTTGCTTTTCGGCGGGAATCAGTATCAATACGGGTAGATGGATTTGTGTTGATTACGTCAACACCAAAAGCATCCTGGAGGTCAACGGAAGGACCATTGTAACCGCCCCAGCAGTCACCGAATTCATCGAAACCCACAGGAGCAAGGTCGCTCTGCAGCGTGTTCTGCTGAGTCCAGGGGTCACGACCGGCGCTCCAACGCCAGGCGATGAGCGATTCTTCACTCTCATTGTTGGCGAGACGGAATACATCTGAATAAACAGGCAGGAGGTTGCGACCTGAATTGTCAATCACATCCTTTGCATATGCCGCTGCCTTGTCAAGGTCTTCCTGATTACGTGAGCCCGACATCCCAAGACCTGAACGTGTCAACAGCACCTTGGCGAGAAGTCCTTCTGCGCAATAATAGTCAATACGACCTTTTGCCGCACTTTTAGGCAGTAGCTCCAGAGCCTTTTCAAGCGTCATAACTATGTATTCGTACACATCGGCACGCTGCACTTTGAATTTTGAATTGTACGTGCCATTGGAAATATCTGACGTGTTGTCGTGGATGATGGGCACGTCGCCGAATGAACGGACAAGGTAGAAGTAAGCCAACGCTTTCCATGTAAGGCACTCGCCCATGGTGTAATTCTTCACCTCCTCGCTCGGTCCGGATGACTGGCGAATGTAATTATACACTGTGTTCGAGTGGCCTATCACAGCCCAGAGCGAGTATGACATGTTTATAAGGTCTTCGTCAGTACCGTTGACATTGAAGTCAAGGTAAGGGGACGAACCCCAGTAAATATTACCGGAAAGCACCTCTCCTACCTTAATGAAACCACGCTGGAAGTCATACCAGGGTGAGTTGTAAAGGTAGTTGACGCCTTGGTAGCACTGTTCGTCATTCTGATAGAAGTTACCGGCATTGTAGTTGTCCTCGGCGGGACGGTCAAGGAAGTCCTCACATGAAGTGAAGGCTACCCCGAGAGCTGCAATGGCTACCGTATATTTGATATTCTTAATGATATTCATGATTCTATTTACAGATTAAGGATTAGAATGTAAGGTTTAATCCGAATGAGTAAGTGGTTGGTGAGGGATAACGTCCACCGTCAAGTCCGTAAACAAGACCGGATGAGTCCTGAGTGGAAGCACCTACTTCGGGGTCGTAGCCATCATAACCGGTTATTGTGCAAAGATTCTGGATGTTACAGTATACACGGAGATTCTCCAGACGAAGTTTGCGGAGCAAAGGTTTAGGCACAGTGTAACCCAATGTGATGTTCTTCAAGCGGATATAAGATGCATCTTCGATATAACGGCTTGAAATACGGTCATTGTCGGCAGGGTCATTCAGACGGGCAGCCGGAGTCTTGGTTTTCCAGTTCACCACACGGATATTAGTGATGTCATCATACCAGGATTGACCTGCGGGATATACCTTGTTGGGGTCAATTGGAGCGAGCTGCGCACGATCGCTGACCTTGTTGAGCTGGTTAGTCCATGTTGACTTCATGTTTGTCAGGTTTATGGCAAGATAGTTCATCACATCGTTGCCATAAGAACCGTTGATGAATACAGAGAGGTCAAAGTTCTTATAACGGAAGTTGTTAGTCCAACCGAATGTGAAGTCAGGCATAGGATTACCTATAACTGTTCGGTCATACTCGTTGATTACTCCGTCAGGCACACCGTTAGGACCACTTATATCCTTATATTTGATATCACCTACCCATACGGTGTTGCTCTTGTTGAAGTTACCGTCAGAAGGATATTTGTCATGGCGAGGTGAATTCTGGATATCCTCAAGGTCACGGTACACACCTTCAACCACGTATCCATAGAAGTTGTAAAGCGGTTTGCCGATTTCTGATACCGAAACTACATCACTCCACTGACCATAGCCTACGAGATTGGCATTGGATGTACCTGAAAGAGCTTTGAGTTTGTTTCGGTTGAACGAGAACTGTATGCTTGATTCCCACTCGAAATCACCTACGAACGGACGACCGGTAACCTCGATTTCAAGACCCTTGTTCTCAATCTCGCCGAAGTTGCCTTTAGGCGCTGCAAGAGCTGACGAACCGTTGCCTTGTGTTCCCATGTAAGAGGGAAGCTGCAGTGACATAAGCATATCCTTTGAAGTCTTGATATAAGCGTCAACTACAAAATTCAAACGGTTATTGAAGAAATTCAAGTCAAGTCCGACGTTCCACTGTTCCTGAGTCTCCCACTTGATGGCGGTATTAGGAATGTTAGCGGGACGATAACCGAGTCCGAGAGCTGACGGCATTCGGGACATGGCAGTACCCCAGGCATAGCCACCAATGTTGGCATTACCGGTTTGACCCCAGCCGATACGTAGTTTACCGTTGTCAAGGAAAGAAGAAAGTGACTGCAAGAATTTCTCATTGGAGAATCTCCATGCACCTGCCACCGAATGGAAGCCCGCCCAGCGGTTATCAGGTCCGAAATTTGAGCTGCCGTCATAACGGTAAGTATAGGTAAGGAGGTAACGACCGTCCCAGTTAAGAGTTTCACGAGTGAAGAACGAAGCCATTGCCGAACTGCCGAAACCCGCACCGATGCTATATGAGTTCTTGTTACCAAGAGCCGGATTATGGACTTCATTTGATGGAAGACCGGAAGAGAAGATGCTGGTCCAGTCGTAAGATGACTCCCAGCACTCCTGACCAACCATGGCTGAGTAGCTGAGCTTGTTCCATTCACCATTGTAAGTCACATAGTTCTTCAACTGCCAGAACCAAGAGTCATTCTTCTGGATAGAACTTTCATTACTGTTGCGCACCCATGTGCCGAGGTCTACATTTTGCAAGTCCGCCCCATCCCCAGAAGTTGACTCCGGCAAGTTTGCCGCCGTCGACCACTTCGGAGAAGACATGACGGTAATATGCGTCACGTGCGGTGACAGGCGAACCGGCAGCTATCGCCATATTGTCACGCGGGTAACCGAATTCCTCAAGGACAATAGGCTTTGTCGCCGCATTGCCACTGTTGTCCGACAGAGCCTCTGCAAGCGCAGCATGGTGGGCATTGATATAGTCAGTGGTGTTACGGCACGCCACGCCCACACTGTCGACCATCGTTTCCTCCGTAACCCAGCTCCAGTTGTAAGGCCAGATATGGATGGTGGCATAGTCGACTTCAGTATAGGAATGGATGCGGGTCCACAAGTCCATGTCGTTCTCACAGCCCCACGAGCCTTCACTGCCCACCGAGACGAGGTGATTGGGGTCCACGGACTTGATGAGCCTGGCGGTCTCCCCTATCCATTTGGCAAACGGCTCCTTGCTCTCCTCGGCAAATGCGCGTGGCTCGTTGGCAATCTGCCATGACATGATGGCTGGCGACTCGGCATAGGGCTTGCCGGTGACAGAGCTCACACGTCCCACTATATTGCGCACATGGTCGGCGGCGAGCGCCATGGCGGAATCATTGCGCACAAAGCCTGACGCATACTTCATATAGGCAGGATAACCGGCATCGGCAGGATTGACAGCTTTCCCCGCTCCCGCCCACTCAAGGTAGGTGGAGAAACCGCCGCTCCACTCCCACGCGTTGTTGAGATAGAGCACAGCCTTCATGTCACGCCTTTCAAGGTCGGCAAGGAGGTAGTCGAGCCCTCGGAGAAGGGTGTCATTGTATACGCCCGGAGATTTCTGGAGTGTCGGAGAGATGTGGGAGGCAAGTCCTTCCTCCCCGTCGCCACCCACCAGGATGCGCAGGTTGTTGACACCGATGCTCTGCAGGGTGTCAAGCTCGGCTGCGAGACGCGCACGGTCGCCTCCCGCCCCCTCGGAGGCAAGTATCGCTCCGTACCAGAAATTGGCACCGACATAGCGGTACACCGAATCGCCGATATGAAACTCTCCGTCACTCACGGTGACATAGGGGGACGGCACTGCGCCTGCCTCCCCGGACTTCTGTCCGGAACAGGAGGCGAGCGTCACAGCCGCCGCACATAGCAGTGGCGTAAGGATTTTATTGCACATAGGTTCTAAAAAATGTCAGGTTTTTGTTTTAAGGTTAAGTGATATGATTGAGGTTAAAGCTTAGGGTTCGTTGTGAGCGACTGATATCGAGACTGCCTCATCCCAGTCATCGGTCCGGAACGGAATGAGCGGCATTCCGAACATATCTTTCACCTGTCCGATGGCAAAGTTCTTGAAGCAGTAACGCACAGCCTTTATGTCAGGTACCTTGTCGGAACTGACCGTAACGGTATGCTCGTTCCAGTCCTCGGTGGCATGGGCGGGGTAGAACACACGGTCCTCGCCTGCCACTTCGAACCCGGGAAGCACCATATTGGGACTCAGTCCGGCATCGGCATTGTTGAAGGAGATTACAGCCTTGTCACCCTTAAACTCAGCAGACTTATAAGAGGGATAAGCTGCCGGCACAGCCGAGAGACCGTAGGTTCGGTTGGCAGCCATGAAAGCGAGGCGCTCCCCTATCTCCTGCTTTTTGCGGGCGTGGATATCCTCCAGTTCGAAGGGATAGACCAGATCGGTGGTGCAGACTATACCGCTGTTAGGGATAATCTCAGCCGCCTTGTGCTGGCACTCGCGGAACAGAGCGGCTGCAGTCTGCTCTCCGTCACCATATTTCCAGCCCGGGAGCTCCACGAAATAGAACGGCAGTTCACCCTGTCCCCATTCGTCACGCCATATCTGCACCATGTCGCGCTGGTGAGCGGGATATTCGGCATGGCGTCCTACATTTGACTCGCCCTGGTTCCAGAGGAAACCTTTCACGGTATATCCCAGCACCGGACGCAGCATAGCGTTGTACATCACCCCGATACGTTCATATTCATTGAGCACGGTATCCGCCTGCTCCTTATCCATATCCCAGCCGGGATATGTGTCGAGTTTCCATTTAGGCATCCACCCTTCTACCTTCGACCCTCCGTAAGCACACGCTATTATGCCAACCGGCACGTCGAGCATATCCTGGAGCGAACGGGCAAAGAAGTAGGCAAGCGCCGAAAATTCAGCGGCATCCTGCGGGTTTGACGTCTTCCATTTACCCGCCACACGCTCCTGCGGAGTGTATGCGCCCAGTTTGGGGACAGTCGCCATACGTATGGCAGGGTATTTTCCGGAGTATGCTATCGCCTGTGCGGCGCCTTCGACAGGCTGAGTCCAGAATCCGCGCAGCGGCATCTCCATGTTTGACTGCCCCGAGCAGAACCACACTTCGCCTATCAGTACGTTTCCAATAGTCACGGGGTCTGAACCATCGGTGAATGTGACCGTGTAAGGCTGATAGGAAGCCTCCGGGGTCGCAACTTTCACCTCCCAACGCCCGGTAGCCTTGTCGGCGACGGTCTTGTACACTTTACCGTCCCATGAAGGGGTGACGGACACACCCTTGCCGGGAGTAGCCCATCCCCAAAGCTTGGCTTCGGATTTCTGCTGGAACACGGCATTGTCACTTATCACGTCAGGCAGCTCCACAGCCGCACGCGCCACAGGGGCGGCAGCCAGCATGGCAGCGGAAATAGCGGCAAGAATATATGAACGCATATCGGATTAAAGTATTACTTGTTATTACGCTCCTTGATGGTTTTCTGAGCCAGTTTAGCCCACTCCTTGAGGTCGGAATCCTTCCATTCCATACCGTTGTCGGAGGCGGTGGCAGAGATCATCGAACATGTCTCGTCCTTGTCGGCGATATCCCACATCAGCACCGAGAGGTTGTGCTTGTCGGCAAACGCCATCCATTGCTGCCATGACTCATAGTCTATGGGACCGTCACCGGTATGGTCCATGGAGCCGCACTCCGATATGATGAGAGGCAGCCCGGCTGCGATTGCCTTCTCGGCTTTCTCACGGTTCCAGTCCTTGTGCGTACCTGCATAATAATGGAGCGAGTAAAGCAGATTGGGGAACTCCAGAGGTGATTCCGCTGCGATGTCGACATCCTGGTCCCACTTGGGAGTACCCACTATCACCACCGCATTAGGAGCGTTTTTGCGAATCACAGGTATAAGCTCATTGGCATAATCCTTTATTTCCTGCCAGGATATCTCAAGAGGCTCGTTCCAGATTTCATACAGAATGTTCGGGCAGTCGCCATATTTCTCTGTTATGACTGTGAAAAATTCCTTGGCATCGGCGAGCGTGTTCTCATGGGAATGCCAGTCACATATTATATACATGTCATTTTCAATGGCAGCGTCAATCACAGCCATCGCACTGTTGACGGCATAAGCCGAATCGGCATCATAAGTTTTCACGCAGTCCCAGCTGCCATGCGCGCCGATGGCGGCACGGGTTATGTTGGCTCCCCACTTTTCCTTCAGAGCCTTCACGGTTCCGGCGTTATAGAATCTGCCCCAATTCGAGTGCCAGCCGAGCGACGGACCGTTTAGCACCACAGTGTCGCCCTTTGCGTTAAGGAGGGTCACGCTGTCAACATGGAGCGGTGACACAAATGCTTCCACAGAGTCTGCGGGAGCTGCTTCGCTGTTTGATTTGGAGGAGCCGCATGCTGCGAGTCCGAGGAACATAGTTGCCACGGTGACAACAGAGAGAAGTCTGGTTTTCATACAAGCATTTTATGATGTTGGTAAATTTCGCGGAACACTTTGGGCGAATTGCCCTTTTTCTTTTTGAAAATCCGGTTGAAGTTCGACACATTGTTGAACCCGCACTCGTAACAGATTTCAGCCACCGACGTTGTAGAATCGACAAGCTGCCTTGTGGCATGCCCGAGGCGGATATCAATCAGGTACTCCGATATCGAGCGGCCTGTACGCAACTTGAAGAACCTGCTGAATGCCGTCGGTGTCATCCCTACGAGACCGGCAAGGTCGCTGAGGCGTATATCCTCCTTATAGCGCTGGGCTATGTAGTCCTGCACCTTCTGCACCCGCCGGCTGTCGCCTGTCGGGCGAAGCGATGCGAACGACGAGCTCGACAGCCTCCGGTAAGTCCCCGCCTCCGCAAGTTCATGGAGTATCGCCATCAGTTCCAGCATACGGTAGAATCCGGAATCAATCTTAGTAAGATTATCAAGCCGGTTAAACACACGCATGATGCTGCAGCTGTTGAACGCTATCCCGTTTGAACTCATTTCAAGCATGCGGCGTATCGAGGCAAGCTGTGTCTTGGCGAGAAACGATTCCCCGAACAAATCCTTGGAGAATTGTATCGTTATCTCACGAATCTTGTCATTATCACATTCATGCTGTTCCCAGCCGTGTTCAATATTATTACCTATTAGCACCAGGTCAAATTCGCCCACTGTTTCCATCGAATCACCGACCACACGACGGGCTCCATTGCAGTTAGCCAGGAAATTAAGTTCGTACTCTTCGTGGCGATGCACCGGAAACGTGAAGCGGTCCTTGTAGCGGTCCACCAGATAGAAGCAATCCTTCTCTGATAGAGGGGTTATCTCGGTAATAATCTTGTTCATTTTACACTATGCGACAAATAGATTGTTAGTTGGGTAGGTTTAGTATAGACTGCTACTTCATGTCAGGCATATACTGATACTTAATGGTATAAGATTCTCCCACAAAGATAAAAATATTTTTTTACAATCAAAGCAAAAATTTACATACTTTTCTTCCGATTTGACCTTTTTTATCATTAATTTGCTAAAATAGTATCACTTTATACTAACAGTATACACTCTTATGAGCCATTGATGATTTTTTAACCAAATTTCTGATTTCATGCCTATTTCACGCCTATCACACATATATTAATAAAAATTTTCGGAATTATTTGCTATTGCCAATGTATTGTATTACTTTTGCGTGGTTACAAATCAAACTATCACAAATTCAAGAATGAAAAAGTTCTTCATCTCATTTCTTGGCGCACTTGCCGGAATATGGTTTTCACTATTTATCGCTTTCATCGGCTTATTCGTTATTCTTGGCATGGCAATAGCCTCTACCACCACTACCAAGACAGTAAAAATAGCAAAAAGCTCCGTGCTTAAAGTTGACCTTTCCGGTTTGATTTTAGACCGCCCGGGCACCATAGACCTGAGAGATGCTCTTTATCATGGTGAAAAAGACCAGCCTCAAGGCGTAAACCAGATTGTAGGCGCAATTGTGAATTCCGCGTCCGACAACCGCATTGACGGAATCGTGTTAGAGTGCAACGGCTCTATCACCGGAGTAGCCCTCCGTCAGGCCATTGTGGAAGCTTTGCAAAAATTCAAGCAGGACGCTCCCGAGAAATGGATATATGCCTACGGCGACTTCTACGAGCAGGGCGACTATTATATAGCAACGGCTGCCGACAGCATCTTCCTCAATCCCGTAGGTGGGGTGCAAATCAGCGGACTCGCCACTCAAAGT
Organism: uncultured Duncaniella sp.; assembly: GCA_958352885.1. Classification (GTDB taxonomy): domain Bacteria; phylum Bacteroidota; class Bacteroidia; order Bacteroidales; family Muribaculaceae; genus Duncaniella. The sequence goes on along the minus strand of CATWQI010000002.1, from coordinate 162,886 downwards.
ATGTTCTACAAGAACCTCCTGGACAAGCTCGACATTGAAGTACAAGTGCTCAAAGTTGGAACCTACAAGAGTGCGGTGGAGCCATTCATTCTTGACCACATGAGCGAGCCGGCCCGAGAACAGGCGCAATTATTCCTCGATAATATGTGGGGCTCCATAACCAAACAGATAGCAAAATCACGCGGCGTCACTCCCGAGACTGTGAATGAATGGGCAAACGGAGTCTCTATCGCCGACCCCGCCGATTCATTCGTTGACCGACACATTGTGGATGCCACCCTCTACCGTCATGAATTTGACGACAGAATCAAAAATCTCACCGGCAAGGACAAGATATCAGACATCGCCTATGTCACCCCCTCCGAATATTGCTCTGACAAGGACATCTACAAAGTCGGCAATGGAAAGGGAGCCAAGATTGCCGTGCTTTACGCCACAGGCGATATAACCGACAATGCCGGCAAAGGAATCGTAGCATCCAAAATAGTTCCTGAGATTCTCGACCTCGCCGAAGATGACGACATCGACGGTCTGATTCTCTATGTCAACTCCGGCGGCGGCAGCGCTTTTGCCTCCGAACAGATTTGGGAAGCTCTTGAGCAGTATAAAGCCATTACCGGCAATCCGTTCTACGTCTCAATGGCTGACTATGCGGCATCCGGCGGATATTACATATCATGTGGTGCGGACCGTATCTTCGCACAACCCACCACACTCACCGGCTCGATAGGAATATTCGGCTTTGTTCCGAACTTCCAAAAACTTCTTTCCGACAAAATTGGCGTAAACTTTGACGTTGTAAAGACCAACGCCAACGGCGATTTCCCCTCAACCATGCAACCTATGACTGAAAGCCAGAAAGCCGCCATGCAGCGTTACATCGAGCGTGGCTATGACCTCTTCACCCGTCGTTGCGCCGAAGGCAGAGGCATGTCGCAGGACTCCATCAAAATGATTGCCGAAGGTCGCGTCTGGGACGGCAACGAAGCGCTTAAGCTCGGGCTGATAGACCAGATTGGTGGTCTTGATGTCGCCATCGCCGAAATGGCGAAGGAACTCAATGTGGAAACCTACACCGTTGCCGAGTATCCTGTCATTGAAGTGAAATGGTATGACGCACTTATCGAAGCCAGCGCCAACGTCAAGACTGAATTGGTTAGAAGCGAGCTTGGCGAATACGCCGACCTCTACGAAACCATTGAATATGTCAAGGGCATGTCACCCGCACAGGCTCGCATGGACTTTATCAAGGTATCCCTTTAACCACGAGATATAAACCCGCATTAAAACTATATATAGCTTTGGCTCGGAACAAATTGTTATCAATGCTTCTCCTCTATCCCCTATCCAAATTATACGGGATGGGGATGGCTGTGCGCAGCAAGATGTTCGAGTACGGCATGCTGAAGCAACAGGAATTCAACGTTCCGGTGGTAGTTGTCGGCAATATCGCCATGGGCGGCACCGGCAAGACTCCACATGTTGAATACATCGTTGAGACCCTCCTCGGAAAGTATACCATCGGGGTGCTGTCACGGGGATACAAGCGTGCAACAAGCGGATTTGTGCTTGCCACACCGCAATCACGTCCGGAGGACATAGGTGACGAATCGTACCAGATATACCGCAAATTCGGACCTGAAATCACAGTGGCTGTATGCGAAAAGCGTGTTGACGGCATACGTAAAATGATGGAAATAAATCCGGAAATAAATATGATAATTCTGGATGACGCATTCCAGCATCGATACGTCAAGCCTTCAGTATCGGTAGTCCTGACTGAGTACAACCGACCGATATTTAATGACCGGCTTCTACCATACGGCAGACTCCGGGAACCAAAAAGCGCCCTCAACCGGGCTGACATTGTGGTGGTGACCAAGTGCCCTCCGGGCATGAAACCGATGCAGTACCGCATCTTTAAGGAAAACCTCAATCTGTTTCCATACCAGAAACTGTACTTCTCACGCTTCAACTACGGGCACCTTGTCCCTGTCTTCCCCGACGAAGTGACTGAAATTCCGGCTCTCACCTCACTTACCCACGACTCGTCACTCCTCGTGGTCACTGGCGTGGCAAACCCGAAGCCGTTCTCCCGTTATCTGCGCCGTCACAAGGCAAAAGTGAAACTGCGCCGGTTCTCCGACCATCACAACTTCACTTCCGCCGACATGGAATCCATAGCCCAGCAGTTTGAACAACTCCAGGGTAACCGTAAATATATAATCACTACCGAAAAGGATGCAGTAAGACTGCTGAACAGCCCTTACTTTCCCCATCATCTGAAAAAATCAATCTTTTATATCCCTATCAAAGTGGAATTTATCGAACAAGGGGACTCAGATTTCACTCTCGGAATCGAAAAAACAATCCGTGATTCCCACTTGTTTAAAACATAGTGCGATGCCCCCATTTATCCCGGGACATAGCATCTGTATCACCACCTGTGCATGGTGAAATTCAATAATCATCAATACCGTAAAAATCATGTTGGAAAAAATCAAAGAAACAGCCGACTTTCTGCGCACCAAAGTGTCAGAAATGCCTAAAATCGCCATAATCCTCGGGACTGGTCTCGGTCCGATAGTTGACCACATGGAGGAAAAAATCTATATCCCTTACAGCGAAATTCCCAACTTCCCCATCTCGACAGTGGAAGGACATAGCGGGAACCTGATATTCGGACGCCTCGGCAACAAGAATGTCATCGCAATGCAGGGTCGATTCCATTATTATGAAGGGTATGATATGAAGCAGGTTACCTTCCCAGTGCGCGTTTTCAAGGCACTTGGAGTCGAAATCCTCTTCGTATCCAATGCTTCCGGCGGCATGAACAAGGAATTTGTCGTAGGAGACGTAATGACTATCACCGACCATATCAACCTTTTCCCTGAGCATCCTCTGCGTGGAAAGAATTACAATGAACTCGGGACACGCTTCCCCGCCATGACCAACGCCTATGATAAGGAACTGATGGCAATAGCCGACAAAATCGCTGACGAGAAGGGGATACGCCTAATGCACGGTGTATATGTCGGTGTTACCGGTCCGACTTTCGAGACTCCGGCTGAGTATGAATTCTACCGTGTAATCGGCGGTGACTGCGTGGGCATGTCAACCGTTCCTGAAGTCATCGTGGCAAATCATGCCGGCATGCGTGTGTTCGGCATATCTGTTATCACTGACCTTGGCGGCAAAGACGTTACACAGGTGCCCACCCACGAAGAGGTGCAGCAGGCAGCGCTCATCGCACAGCCGAAATGTCTTGAAATCATGAAAGAACTTGTAAACAGGTGCTGATACACCCCACAGTTTAATCCACTGCTCATGGAAATTTCCGAATTAGGAGAATTTGGTCTGATTGACCGCCTCACAGAGGGGCTGAAACCGGTCAACGCCTCTACAGTAAAAGGTGTGGGCGACGACTGCGCAGTGCTCCGAAACCGCGACACTGACATACTTGTCACTACCGACCTCCTACTTGAAGGTGTCCACTTTGACCTCACGTATGTGCCGCTCAAACATCTTGGCTACAAGTCAGCGATAGTGAATTTTTCGGATGTATATGCCATGAACGGCACCCCGAAACAAATCACAGTGTCGCTCGGCATATCCAAACGCTTCACAGTGGAGCACATCGAGGAACTGTTTGCCGGGATACGTCTGGCATGCGAGATTTACGGAGTTGACCTTGTAGGGGGTGATACCACATCCTCACGACAGGGACTTGTAATATCCATAACATGCATCGGCGAAGCTCCTTCCGACAAGGTGGTGACACGTGGCGGAGCCAAGGACACCGACCTGATATGCGTATCCGGCGACCTCGGCGCAGCCTACATGGGATTACAGCTGCTTGAAAGAGAAAAAGTAGCATCTGCCGGACAGAAGGACTTCGTGCCTAAGTTCCAAGGCAAAGAATACCTCGTGGAACGCCAGCTTAAGCCTGAAGCTCGCCGTGACATCATAGAGGAACTCGCCAAAGCAGGAATAGTTCCCACAGCTATGATGGACATCAGCGACGGACTGAGCTCCGAACTGTTGCATATATGCAAGCAGAGCGACACTGGATGTCGAATCTACGAGGACCGCATACCTATCGACTATCAGACTGCCATAATGGCTGAAGAGCTTGGCATGAATCTTGTCACAGCCGCACTCAACGGCGGTGAAGATTATGAACTGCTGTTCACCGTGCCTCTCCACTATCATGAGGCAATAGAGAAATTGCCAGGTGTGAAGCTAATCGGGCACATAACCAAACCCTCGCTCGGTTGCGCCATGATTACCCGTGACGGCAACGAGATTCCCCTCCGGGCACAGGGATGGAATCCGCTTGCCGAACAGACAGAAGGCTGACGGTCTCACTTGTAGTAAGTCTGAGGCAAATGTTATGCTCTCTGTCGCCCAGATTCGAAATAATTGTCCTCAATGAAAGGACCTGACCGCTTCAAGTATATAATCTTATCTCACAGGCGGCGAGACATTGCTCTTCCCCCTCCCTCCGAGGCTATGGGCATGGCTCGCCGCTATTTTCTTACAGTATCGGTACGTTTATGCGATTACACAGCCATCACGTGCCATTCTGCCGGTTCTGATTTACCAAACACGAATCCTCAAAAAGAGTTAAATCCGAATAGATTGACCAAACGGACTAAACTTTATCATTTCAAAACACTCTTATATATTATAAGCTGAACCTGACCGGGACAGCCTTACCCTAAAGAAACAAACGCCGCTAACTTAACCGACAAACGAAATGACTGCAACTATGAAACGACTTACCCGCATCTTCTCAATTGCGATGCTTTGTGGAGCATTGTCCACTCCTGTCATATGCGCACAGCGTCATGGAGGTGCCAATAATGGAGGTCGGGAACGGACCACTACCCGTTCCAACGGCAACTCTAACTCAAATCGTGGCAACCACAGCAGCACTCGCCCAGGTGCCACACGTCCGACTAACACCAACAATAACCGAGGCAACAGTAGCGGTCGCCCAGGTGCTCGACCGAACAATAACAACGATAATAAGAATCACGTAATAAACAACGGCAATAACGGCAACCATCGTCCTGATATCGTTCCCGGAAACGGTAACAGACCCGGTGTTGGAAACGGCAATAACAACAGCAAGCCGGGCTCAGGAAACAGACCCGGTGTCGGTAACGGCAACAACAACAGCAAGCCGGGCTCAGGAAACAGACCCGGTGTTGGAAACGGCAATAACAACCACAAGCCCGGGAACGGCAACAGGCCCGGTGTCGGTAACGGCAACAACAACCACAAGCCCGGAAACGGCAACAGACCTGGTGTCGGTAACGGCAACAATAACCACAAGCCCGGGAACGGTAATAATTGGAACAATGGCAACCATCGCCCCGGAGCAAGCAACCGCCCTGTAATCGGCAGCCGCCCGCAAGGACAAAGACCCACTCATCTTGCCCCGCCGGCACGTCCCTACCGCCCCAACATGTACCGTCCGCACTATCGCCCGACCCCACCTCCACGCTGGCGTCCGGCAAGGGGAATACCAGCCATCCGAGGCATACTCGGTATCACTTTCGGCACCGGCATTGGCCTGTCGCTTGACTATCTGTATAATTCCGGCTATACCGTGGACGGATACGGCAATGACGTAGTGTACCTCCGCAACGTGAACGAACTTAACTATATCTGGACCGATGCAGCACTTTACTACGGAGCAAACGGACTTGACGCTTCACGCTTTTATTACGCTACTCCGTACTATGACATGACGCGATACAATGCCGTCTATAACAACCTTGTGGCGCTCTACGGCGCACCGGTTGCAGTAAACAGCTCAGGGCAGATTGGCGCCACTTGGTTTGGCGGAAACCAAGGCTATATCACTCTGACATTCGGAGCTGGCAATGTGGCTGGCGGAGCTCTCCGCTACATCACCACACTAACATTCGGACTCTAAAGCCATCCCTAATAAAAGAGCAGCGAGGAAGGGTGTCACCCCCTATCCTCGCTGCTCTCTTTAGTCTCTATGCATTACTACTGGTGGGAAGCCTTGTAATAGAGCACCACCGCAATGATTGAATACAGTATGTTGGGAATCCACATCGCCACCATCGGAGATGTGTAACCCGACACGGCAAAAGTCGATGTAACCGTCATAAACAGGATATAGCTGAAGCTCAGCACCAATCCCACACCGATATTCACTCCCATGCCACCTTTTACCTTACGCGAGGACAGAGACATTCCGATGACTGTAAGGATAAATGCCGCCGCAGTCATGGCATAACGCCGGTGGTTCTCAATCTCAAACGACTTGATGTTCGCCACACCTCTCTCTTTCTGCCTCGATATATACTCACGAAGGTCAGGTGAAGTCATGGTCTCATGGTCATTCTTGGAAATCAGGAAGTCTCGAGGCTCGATTGGTATCACGGTATCCAGACGGTTGCCGCGTCGTATCTTTTCACGCTGACCGTCAAAATCACGTATCATATAGTCACGCACGGTCCAGTTATGCAAAGTGTCCCACCGTATGGACTGGGCCGTCAGACGCGACACAAGCTTCTTATCCTCAAACGATTCCAGCGAGAATTTATAGCCGGTCTTCTGTATGTTGTCATAACGGGACATATATGCAATCTCCCCCTTTGCCACCTGAAGCTGTATATTGGTACCGTAATCCACTCGCTTATTCTTCACATATGTGTTCGTATAGTCAATACGCTTCACATTGGCGGGAGGGATGATATAGGCACTCAGAAGATAGGTGGCTATTGCAATAACCGTGGCACTCACCATGTATGGGCGCAACAGACGGCGATAGCTCATGCCTGTCGACAGCATGGCTATTATTTCTGAATTATCAGCCAGCTTGGAGGTGAAGAATATCACCGCAATAAAAGTGAACAACGGGCTGAACTGATTGGCAAAGTAAGGCAGGAAGTTGAGGAAGTAATCAAATATTGTAGCCTTGAGCGGAGCTTTCAGGAAGGCGTCAAGCTTCTCATTGATATCAAACATAATTGTGATTGCCAGAATCAAGGCAATCGCAAACACGTAGGTTCCAAGGAACTTCTTTATAATATACCAGTCGAGTATCTTCATAAACGTCGGGTGACACATTCCACCATCTCCGTTTTCCACGCTTTGAAATCACCGGCAATGATGTGGCGGCGCGCCTCACCTACAAGCCACAGATAGAAAGCGAGATTATGTATCGACGCTATCTGCATTGCAAGTATTTCGTCGGCAATGAACAGGTGGCGGAGATAGGCTTTGGTATACACATGGTCTACGTAGCTGGGACCATCCTCCTGTATCGGAGAAAAATCATCAGCCCACTTGCGGTTTCGCATATTCATGATACCGTGACGGGTAAACAGCATGCCGTTGCGACCGTTGCGTGTAGGCATCACACAGTCCATCATGTCCACTCCACGGTCTATCGCTTCAAGAATATTGGCAGGCGTTCCCACACCCATCAGATAGCGTGGGCGGTCAGCAGGAAGAATCTCGTTGACCACCTCAATCATCTCATACATGACCTCGGTAGGCTCACCTACGGCAAGTCCGCCAATGGCATTGCCGTCGGCACCGAGATCAGCGACAAACTTGGCGGCCTCACGGCGTAATTCAGGATAAACAACACCTTGGACTATCGGGAAATATGCCTGGCTGTAACCGTATTTCCCCTCTGTCTCCTTGTAGCGTTTCCATCCACGTTTCAGCCAACGCTGCGTCAGATCAAGCGACTTGCGCGCATATGAGTAATCCGCCGTACCCGGAGGACATTCGTCGAGTGCCATCATTATGTCCGCCCCGATGGAACGTTCAATATCCACCACACTCTCAGGGGTGAAAAGATGCTTTGACCCGTCGATATGGGAACGGAAATGCGCACCCTCCTCCGTAAGTTTGCGGTTGGAAGAAAGTGAAAACACCTGAAATCCTCCGCTATCGGTCAGTATCGGCTTTTCCCAGCCGTTAAACTTATGCAGTCCGCCCGCTTTCTCAAGGATATCGATACCTGGACGAAGATACAGGTGGTAAGTGTTGCCGAGTATTATCTGAGCCTTGATGTCATCACGCAACTCATGCTGATGCACAGCCTTGACACTGCCGAGCGTACCCACGGGCATGAATATCGGGGTCTCGATGGTGCCATGGTCGGTAGTGATGAGCCCGGCACGGGCATCCGAGCCGGGAGATATAGCTTGAAGTTGGAAATCCATTACTAATGCTGCCTTCTATGCTTTGATTACCGGTATCAGGGACGTGTCTCGTAAAACGGGATGTCCACCAATTTGATATTAAACAGCAGAGTGGAATAAGGTGGGATGATGCCGGAGCCCGAAGCCCCGTAAGCCATGTTGTAAGGCACCACAATCTCCACACTGTCCCCGACATGCATGTTCATGAGAGCCACCTGCCAGCCGGGAATCACGCCGGTAGGCTGTGTGCGGTATATACTGTCGCCATAGGCTACCTGGGTATACGACGAGTCAAATGCCTCACCGGTATACAGACGTCCGATGTACTTCACATCGACGGTAGAGTTAAGCAGAGGAGTAAGATTGCCCGCTGTGAGCGTGCGATCATTCAGATAACGGATTAGCACCTGCGCCGAGGAGTTCCATGCCGGAGTGAGTGTCTGATAATAATTGACTCCCTGAGGTGTCATCAGAAACTTCTGCTCGTCAAAGAATGCCACGTTTGCCTCGCGCCAGTCCTTGTATTCGTCCCATGTGGAATCATCGTCGGTACATGATGTAAGGGCGACGACTCCGAACAAGAAAAGGAATAATGATTTAACGGTATAGTTCATAAATTTTCTATGATTCTTCGTTCCCCCCGGATACTTAGAATTGCACCTCGGGAGCACGCTGGGCAGCCTCGTCAGCCTTGAACTGGGGCTGTGATTCAAATCCGAACCATCCGGCGTAGATATTGGTGGGGAACTTCTTGATGGATGTGTTATAGTCAGCCACTACCTGGGTGTAGCGGGTACGGGAGGTAGCTATGCGATTCTCTGTACCTTCGAGCTGCACCTGGAGGTCACGGAAATTCTCATTTGCCTTCAAATCGGGATAAGCCTCCGAAACAGCCAAAAGCGACTTCAGCGCACCGGTCAGCTCGTTCTGAGCCTGCTGGAACTTGGCAAGAGTCTCTTCGTTGAGGTCATCAGCATTGATGTTGATGGAAGTAGCTGCCGCACGTGCCTGTGTCACCTTCTCAAGTGTAGCGCTCTCGTGAGTGGCATAACCCTTCACTGTGTTGACAAGATTAGGAATCAGATCAGCACGACGCTGGTACTGGTTCTGCACCTCCGCCCATGACTGCTCCACATTCTGCTTCTTTTCCACCAGTGAATTATAGTTGCAGGACGAGAACATCGGCAACATACATCCGAGCAGGACGAGCAATTTGAAGTATTTCATAATTCTGTGTTTGTGTGACTTGTTAGACAATGTTTTAACCGAGCTTTCTGAGGAGTGCATTGAGAGACACCTCCTTATGAATAATGCGGTGGAGGTCATCAATGTTCACACGGGTCTGCGCCATTGAATCACGCTCACGCAGAGTTACGGTATTGTCCTCGAGGGTCTGATGGTCGACAGTTATGCAGAAAGGTGTGCCTATGGCATCCTGACGGCGATAGCGCTTGCCGATAGAGTCCTTCTCCTCGTAGTGGGTCGAGAAATCAAACTTGAGGTCGTTGACAATCTCACGGGCCTTTTCAGGCAGACCGTCCTTGCGCACGAGAGGCATCACAGCACACTTGACAGGAGCAAGCGGAGCAGGAAGATGGAGCACCACACGCTTGTCACCACCCTCGAGTTCCTGCTCCTCGTACGAAGAGCAAAGCACACTGAGCACCATGCGGTCGACACCGATTGATGTCTCGATGACGTAAGGGGTATAGCTCTCGTTAAGCTCGGGGTCGAAGTACTGAATCTTCTTACCGGAGAATTTCTCATGCTGCGAGAGGTCGAAGTTAGTACGTGAGTGTATACCCTCTACCTCCTTGAAGCCGAAAGGCATCTGGAACTCTATATCAGTAGCCGCATTGGCATAGTGGGCGAGCTTCTCATGGTCGTGGTAGCGATACTTCTCATCGCCGAGACCGAGAGCCTTGTGCCAGCGGAGGCGGAACTCTTTCCACTTGTTGAACCATTCCATCTCAGAGCCGGGACGCACGAAGAACTGCATTTCCATCTGCTCAAACTCCCTCATGCGGAAGATAAACTGGCGGGCAACGATTTCATTACGGAAAGCCTTGCCTATCTGGGCAATACCGAAAGGTATGCGCATACGGCCTGTCTTCTGCACATTGAGATAGTTGACAAAAATACCCTGAGCTGTCTCCGGACGGAGGTACACAGTCATAGCTCCGTCAGCGGTCGATCCCATCTCTGTCTTGAACATGAGGTTGAACTGACGCACCTCTGTCCAGTTCTTGGTGCCTGAGATAGGACATACAATCTCCTCATCAACGATAATCTGGCGGAGCTCGTCGAGGTCACCATCGTTCATCGCCTTTGAGAAGCGTTCGTGGAGAGCATCACGCTTTGCCTTGTGCTCAAGGACGCGGGGGTTGGTAGAGCGGAACATTTCCGCATCGAAACTTTCTCCAAAACGTTTTGCAGCCTTGGCAACCTCCTTGTTAATCTTCTCGTCGATTTTAGCTATCTGATCCTCTATGAGAACATCGGCGCGGTAACGTTTCTTGGAATCCTTATTGTCAATCAAGGGGTCGTTGAACGCATCAACGTGTCCGGAAGCTTTCCATATGGTAGGATGCATGAAGATAGCCGAGTCAATACCGACGATATTCTCATGGAGGAGGGTCATTGAATCCCACCAGTAACGCTTGATATTATTCTTCAGCTCCACACCATTCTGACCATAGTCATACACGGCCGAAAGCCCGTCGTATATTTCGCTTGATTGGAACACGAAGCCATATTCCTTGGCATGGCTTACGATCTTCTTAAAAACGTCTTCTTGAGTTGCCATTATCGAACTTTAATTAATTTCAATTTTTTATAAGTCAGCGGAGGCTGTCATACGCTCTGCCGACCATAGCGGTTTAAGTTGCAAAGTTAGTAAATTTTTCTCATTGAGCAATCTTTAAGATAGGTCGTTAGCTCCGTTTTTCGGCATAATAGGCTCATTAATCGTTAAAAACACACTAAATGTAAAATATTATTTAACAATACACCATTAATTGCTAAAAAATCCTTATATTTGCAAAAATATCTGACAAGTGAAATTCAACCAACACATATTATCCCTGATTTCCGGTCTGCTTCTGCTGCTGGGCTATGCGTCATCCTGCTCTTCGGCTCCGGCAGAAAGCAAGATAGTGACCGTGAGCATAGACCCGCAGAAATATCTGCTTGAGCAGATCACCGGCGACCGCGTAGAGGTGAGGTGCCTCCTTTCAGGCAGTGCCAATCCCGAGACATATGACCCCACAGTGACACATCTGATGAATCTCCGGAAGTCACTCGGCTATCTGCGCATGGGCAACATCGGATTTGAAGCCGCACTCCTTGACAAAATACATCAGGCTAATCCGGATCTACCTATCTACAATACATCAACCGGCGTGGAGCTCATCACCGGCACGCATTCCCACAGCCATGACGGAGTAACCCACAACGAGGCTGACCCCCACACATGGAGCTCGGTCAAAAATGCTAAAATAATAGTCAAGAACATGCTTGACGCCATGGTAGAAATCGACCCTGACAACAAGGCTTACTACTTGAAGAATTACAACCGATACGCCGCACATCTCGACTCGCTCGACAATGCCATCACAGCCAAACTCGCCCCTGTAACAGGAACAGCGTTCATGGTATGGCATCCCTCTCTCAGCTATTTTGCCAGGGATTACGGACTGGAGCAGATTGTGGTAGGAAACGCCGAGCATAAGGATATATCCGCCAATCAGCTAAAAAAGACCATCGACCATGCCCGCGAGCATGGTGCGGATGTATTCTTCACCCAAAAAGATTTTGACAGCCGACAGGTCAGTGCGATTAACGGTGAAATCGGAGCCTGGGAAGTCAGCATAAACCCGATGGCATACGATTGGGAAAGCGAAATCACATCCATAGCCAATGCACTCACAACCAACTGACAGAGACATAATCATATCCCTGCGTGCCATAACTAAACGATGGGACAAAAAGACTGTGCTCGAAGATATAAATTTCGACGTGCGCCGAGGGGATTTCATCGCTATCACAGGTCCTAACGGTGGCGGGAAGACTACTATGCTGCGCATACTCCTGCGCCTGCTGAAACCCACTTCCGGGACCGTGACATATCTTGACGGCGGAGTACCGGTGAAACATCTGCCGATAGGATACCTGCCTCAAAAAAATATGATTGACTCACACTTCCCTATAAGCGTCAGGGAGGTAATCGCATCCGGACTTCTGACCGAGAGGATGGATGCGGCATCCAAAGCCGCACGAATCGATGAAGTGACCGAGCTTATGGGACTATCCGCCCATTCCGAAAGCAGCATAGGGAATCTGTCAGGCGGTCAGCTACAACGTGCCCTTCTCGGAAGAGCAATAATATCCCGTCCTAAAATGCTTGTCCTTGACGAGCCTCTGAGCTATGTCGACAAAAAGTTCGAGCACTATATCTACGACCTTGTCGCAGAACTTTCAAAGAATACCACACTCCTGCTCGTATCACACGAAATGTCGACCATCGCAGGCATGGCGAACCGTCATCTCATCATCGACCATACATTGCATGAGTGCCATTCAGCGCATCACCATGTCCATTACGACTGCGACGAATAGAATACCGGCAACTGACTAAAAACAGGTTCGATAATAAGAAAGGCTGTCTAACAAGTTTAGGCAGCCTATTTTCATCATTATGATATGCAAAAAACAAAGGTGGCTGCCTAAGCGGTTATTAAGCAGCCACCCCTTAAATCTTAACGGTTCAGAGAATGGTATTTAAAATGTAAAAAACCTCTAAAAGTCAAGGTTATGTCCCATACGCTCCTTCTTGGTAAGCATGTAGCGACGGTTGTACTTATTAGGCGCTATTTCGATAGGCACATTATCAACCACTTCCAGACCATAGCCTTCAAGCCCGATACGTTTCACAGGATTGTTGGTTATCAACCGCATCTTCTCTATCCCGAGCTTGCGTAGGATTTGCGCACCCACTCCGTAATCACGTTCGTCAGCCTTGTGTCCGAGATGCAGATTGGCATCTACCGTATCCAAGCCTTCTTCCTGAAGCTTGTAAGCCTTGATTTTCTCCATCAGACCTATTCCTCGTCCCTCCTGGTTGAGGTATACAATCGCCCCCTTACCCTCTTTATCGATAAGTTCCATAGCCTTATGCAGCTGCTCTCCGCAGTCACAGCGCATGGAACCGAATATATCGCCTGTCGCACATGAGGAATGCACACGCACAAGCACGGGCTCTCCGGGTTCGATTTCACCTTTTATGAGCGCTATGTGCTCCAGCCCGTTGCTTTTCTGCCGGAAAGGGATAAGACGGAAATGCCCGTATGCGGTGGGCATATCCACTTCCACTCCCTCTTCCACAAGCGACTCCTCTCGCAGACGGTAAGCCACAAGGTCAGCTATGGATACAAGTTTGAGCCCCCACTCGTCAGCTTTCCTGCGGAGCTGAGGGAGACGCGCCATAGTGCCGTCTTCATTAAGAATCTCAATGAGCGAAGCCGCCGGATTAAGTCCGGCAAGACGTGCGAGGTCGATGGCTGCCTCAGTATGGCCCGTACGCCTCAACACACCGGCATCCTGGGCATACAGCGGATGCACATGTCCTGGACGACCGAAATCCTCCGGTTTGGAAGCCGGGTCGGCAAGCGCGCGTATTGTGGCAGCACGGTCATGCGCCGACACTCCGGTAGTGCATCCGGGGAGCAGATCCACGGTAATTGTAAATGGGGTACCGAGCATCGAGGTGTTGTCGGTCACCTGATGTTCCAGACGGAGTTCCCGGCAACGAGATATCGAGAGCGGCGCACAGAGTTCGCCACGCGCATTCGTAATCATGAAATTCACATGGTCAGGGGTCACCTTCTCGGCAGCGATTATGAGGTCACCCTCATTCTCGCGGTCCTCATCGTCGACCACAATAACAAATTTACCTTCACGAAAGTCGGCGATAGCCTCCTCTATGGTGTCCAATTTGATTTTTTCCATAATGAATATATATCTTGTCAAATAAACTTCTTTATAATCATAAAACAATCCATAAAAGCCCGACATCGAGCCGCAAGATACTTCGGGACAAAACTATTCGCTCTCACCGAGCATAGCTATAAGCTCGTCGGAGACTTTAAGTACCGTGGCAAGCTCATAACGCAACTGCCGCTGCGCCTTACGTCCGTAAAGCCATATGGCAACACCGATCGGGAATACCACAATCATAGTCCAGCTCAGCCACTTGCGGCGAGATGGCTCATGGAACCACAACGAACGGAGTATAGGGATATCCATCAGCTTGATAAGCAGCATCTTTTCCCGGGAATTAGACAGATATTCGACATCGGACTCTATATCATCGCGCACGGCGTGGAGCTCGTCTCGATTATATCCTTTGAGCCAGTAATCAAGATACCCCTGCTTGTCCGGGTTGGAGGCAAGATATTCTCCGACTTCCACTTTGAGTATCTCAAGACGCTCTATACCCGTCAGCGGGTCAACCTCGGTCATAAACACCTCCTTCATTTCCACGTGCCGCACCTCGCTTACGCCAAAGAATCTGCGGAAGAAGTTGAGATACGCATCCTTATTGAACACAGCCGAATCATTCACAGCCTTGTACGTAAAAAATATGCCCATGGGGAGCAATACCGCCGCACTCAGCCACATGCCTTGCCATACTTCCCACTTACCGTCACGGGCGAGCTTGTAGCCCATGTTGTCAATGATGTAGTAGAAGATAAAAAGGAACACTGAGATGACCAGTGGCGTACCAAGACCGCCCTTGCGTATGATTGCGCCAAGCGGAGCTCCGATAAAGAAAAAGATTATACAGGCAAATGAGAGTGTGAATTTCTTTTGAAGCTCGATCGCATGACGGCGGATTGACTTCATGTCATCGGCAAGTGCCAGACTCTTGTATTCATACTCCTGTTTCATGCGCTGAGCTTTGCTGAGAGCCTGATTCAGATAGTTGAGCGTGTAACCCGACGAAGTACCGCGGAATATGGAATCAACATCAAGCGGCTTGTCAAGTCTGACGTCCGGGCGGAGCTCCTTGACCGGGAGTTCATCGGCAGCCTCTGTGCTCGCCAGACGGAAATCAGAGCCGGAAGTTGATTTACGCTTTGCAGGCTTAGAGCCATTCACACCCTGCCGGAGGTCATCGGTCTTATCCTCACTGATTGTCGTGACTGCACGGAAATTATTCACACCGAAGAATGGATACTGGCGTAGCGTTGTCCCATAGCGATTACCCAGCGAATCCACACGTTCGCCCACCGAGTCGATGGTGGCCTGAAGTTCCTCCATGTTCTTGCCTACGTACTGGTTGCGCATACCCTGCTCGTCCATACGGTTGAAATTGGCATCGAATTTCAGCATTATCTCCTTCACGTCAAACGACTCTCTGCGGTAAGGCACATTCTTCATGTTAGAAGCTCCGGCATCCTTCAGGTTCTCGAACGACTCTCCATTCCACAAACGGAGAAACAGATGGGTCTTGTCAGGAGTGATTGTCATTTTTCCGGAGTCGGCGAGTATAATCGACGAGTTCTCGAATCCCTTCGACACATCGTAAATCATCATGTCGTACAGCACACCGGTCTCACGGTTCTTCTCCTGCACGAACAAGTTGTAGCCAGGTATCTGGTCATAGAACACACCTTCCGGGATTTCCAGCTCCGGGGATTTCTGCCTCATTGAGTAGAGGAGCGTCCACATCTTTGTCTGCGCTATCGGAAGGACATTGTTCTGAAAGAAAAACGCACCGGTGGCTATAATAACCATAAGCACTATCAGCGGAGCCATGGTGCGTATGAGCGATATGCCGGACGCTTTCATGGCGGTAAGCTCGAACTGCTCGCCAAGGTTGCCGAATGTCATGAGCGACGCCAGCAGGATGGCAAGAGGGAGAGCCATAGGTATCATAGTGAGGGCTGCATAGAAAAACAGCTCCGCTATGACATCCACCCCGAGCCCTTTTCCGACAAGGTCATCGATATAGCGCCACAGGAACTGCATCAACACGATGAACAAGCATATACAGAACGTCATCAGAAACAGAGGCACAAAACTCTGAAGGATGAAAATGTCCATGCGCTTGATACGAAACATAGCGATAAAATGACCGGATTAATTATGGATTAAGGATAACTGGGGTATATTTCTTGAAAAGGACGTATGTCAAACCACAGGGGTTTTGGCACACGTCCTTATGGGTTCATGTATGAACTGCCGGATTCTCTCCGGGATTATTTAATGCCGAGTGCGGTCTTGACCTGGGGAGTGATGTCAGTAACATCTGTTCCCACATAGAGAGGCATCACATTTTCGAAGATGAAAGTATAGTTGCCTTCAGAGCCTGCGGTCTGGATAGCCTTCATGACCTTTTCCTGCACAGGAGCCATGAGCTGCTGCTGCTGGCGCTGGAGATCCTGAGTAGCAGTCTGACGGAACTGGTTGATTTTGTTCTCAAGTTCCTGCATTTCCTGCATACGGCGTTCCTTGATGGTCTGGGGAGTGGTCTCCTCAAGTGACTGGAATTCCTCGAACTTCTTGGAAAATTCCTCCTGAAGTTTGGCAAACTCATCCTCATATTTCTTCTGAGAAGCCTCCATCTGTTCGTTGATGGTCTTGATTTCAGGCATGGATTCCATGAGCTGCTGAGTGTTGATTACAGCGAATTTCTGGGCGAAAACGCTCATGGGGAGCGCAATCATAATTGCGAGCAATAGTTTCTTAATCATTGTGATATTCTGAAGTTTTGTTTTTAGTTACTGTCATTCATGGACCGGGGTTTCCGACCCATTTTCCGTGCAAAGATATATAATTTATTTGTAATAACCTAACTTTTGGAGCACCTCATTGGACACGTCGATTCGAGGCGAGGCAAAAATAATGTCGGCTGACGAGGCACGGTCGAATATACACTGGTAACCGCGCTCTTCGGAGACGGCCTTGACCGCATTATACACACCCTCCTGGATAGGTTTCATGAGAGTCTGACGTTTCTTGTAGAGTTCGCCTTCGGGTCCGAAGTACTTCTGACGGAGCTCAGCTGCCGCCTTTTCCTTTGCCACGATAGCTTCCTCTCGCTGTTTCTTCTGGTCGTCAGTGAGAAACACCATCTCGTTCTGATAGTTCTTATAGAGATTCTCAGCCTCTTTCGCCACGGCTTCCACCTCTTTCTGCCAACGCTGGGATAGCTGATTGAGCTGTTCGTTTGCCATCTCGTAGTCGGGTATGCTCGACAGGATGTAATCCATATCGACCAGTGCGAATTTCTGCGCGCTTGCGCCAAATGCGCAAACCATCGCTATGGCTAATGTCAGGAATAATTTTTTCATCTTGCGGGAGATAAGTAAGAGTGAATAAATTTGTTGCTTATAATATAGACGCACTGCGGGGTGAAAAGTTTAACCCTCGTTAGAATTCCTGTCCGAGAATGAAGTGGAAGTGCGAACCGCCCTTCTCTCCAAACACCTTGTCAAAGCCGTACGCCCAGTCGATACCCATCATACCAACCATCGGGAGGAAGATACGCACACCGGCACCTGCGCTGCGCTTGAGATCGAATGGTGAGAAATTCTTGACTGAAGTCCAGGCATTACCGCCTTCAACGAAAGCAAGACCGTAAATAGTGGTGGTGGGCTGGAGCATGAACGGGAAATGGACCTCCATGCCGAAGCGCGTATAAGCATAACCGGGACCACGGTAATACGGGGTGAGCTGACCGTTGTCATAACCACGGAGGGCGATGGTCTCCTGTGCGTAGGTATATGTTCCCGACATACCGTCACCACCGACGTAGAATGTCTCGAACGGTGACTTCAGATAACGGTTGTAGCTGCCGAGAAGACCAATGTCGGCACGGGTCATGAGCACGAGTGTATACTTCTCTGAATTGTTAAGCGGGGTATAAGTACGGGACTTGAACATCAGTTTCCAGTACTCAATCCAACGGTACATCTCACGGGCTGCATTATCACGCACCTCTGAGTCTGTGCTGTTGGTGCGCAGATAGTCGAGTGTCTTCCAGTCCTTCTTGCCGAAGAGCGATGCAGGGGGTGTCATGTGCAGGCTCAGGGAGAAGAGCGAACCGGAACGTGTGTACAGAGGATTGTCGGTAGAGTTGCGGCTCAATGTCAGACCGAGAGTGAGCGAGTTGGATGTACCGTTCTGCATCTGGAGCAGATACTCCCAGTTCTTAAGGCTGTACCATGTATATCCGAGCTCAGCCTGGAATGTGAAATAGTCGTCAGGCCAGTTGAGACGTTTACCGAAACCGACAGAGAGATTGAGCATCTGGAGATACTTGTTGGGGTCGTAAGCGTTCTCGTATGAATAGTTGTAGTCATTGTAACCTGTGTTGTACAGACCGCTGTAACTGTACAGATAGCTGTTCATGTAGCGGTTGTTGTAGAATGTCGAGTTCACACCTGTCTGACGGCTGTAATAAGCCGATACCGAGAGTGAATTGGGACGCTTGCCACCAAACCACGGGTCAAGGAATGTGATACCGTAAGCCTGATAGTAACGGGCATTGGTCTGTGCCGATATGGTGAGCTGCTGTCCCTCGCCCTGCGGTATGATGCCGCGGTATGAGTTGGGGTAGAACAGGTTCTTTATCGAGAAGTTTGTGAATTTGATTGCCACCTTTCCGATGATACCGGTCTGTCCCCATCCCATCGAGAACTCGAACTGGTCATTTGACTTTGACTCGAGGTTGAAAATCACATCCACAGTGCCGTCCTCCTGGTTAGGCTCGGGACGCACATCCATATTCTCCGGGTTGAAGTGTCCGGTCTGAGCGATTTCACGAGCCGAGCGCACGAAGTCGCTCTTGGAGAAAAGCTCACCCGGTCTCACATGGAGCTCACGGCGTATCACCTTCTCATACAGACGATCGTTACCGTTTATAATCACATTATTGATTCGCGCCTGTGGACCTTCCACGATACGCATCTCGAGGTCTATCGAGTCACCTGACACGTTCTTCTCGATAGGCACGAGATTGAAGAACAGGTAACCGTGGTCCATATATGCGTTGGCTATCGCATCCTCATCCTCGGTGGTTCGCTTGGTTAGGAGCTTCTGGTTATACACATCGCCCTTCTCAATGCCAAGAATATTGTTGAGCATGTCGGTTGGATAGATGGTATTTCCTACCCATGTAATGTCATTGATGTAATATTTCTTTCCTTCATCCACCCGGATGTAGACATCCACAGTCTTTTCATCGTAGGGAACAACAGAATCAGAGAGAATAGCGGCGTCACGGTAACCTTTCTCGTTATACTTCTGTATTATTCGGTTCAAGTCATCCTCATAATCGCTTTCCACAAATTTCTTCTGGCGGAAAAGGTTAAGCAGCTTGCCTTTCTCATTGGTTTTCTTCATGGTACGCTGAATCTGATTGTCGCTCATCACCTCATTGCCGTCGATGTAAATCTTGTGGACTTTCACCTTGTCGTTCTTGTTGATGTTTATGTCGACAATCACTTCATTGGGATTGGCAATGTCATCAGTAAGATTGATTTTGACCTGTGCGTTTCCAAATCCCTTGCCTGAGTAGTACTTCTTGATAATCTCCTCAGCGCGGTTTATATGGTTCTGGGTTATCTGGTTACCCTTCATGAGCTGGAGAGCGTTCTCAAGGTCCTGCTTCTCGCTCTTCTTGACTCCATAGTAGTTGATGGCAGATATACGAGGCTGCTGACGCAGGTTTATCACAAGCCACGCCTTGTTTCCCGCCACTTTCTCCACCTCAATCTGCACCTTCGAGAAAAGGCGCTGGCGCCACAGACGTTTTGACGCATCAGTCAATTCAGAACCGGGAACCTCAATGATATCACCTATCTTAAGACCTGTGTAGCCTATCACTATATCCTCGTCGTAATTATCGGCACCACGCACCTGGATATCAGCTATCTCATAGGTCTTGGGCAAACCGGTAAAAAGCACGCTGGGCTTGTAAATAGTGTCGGTGGTAAGCTGCGCCGATGCTCCGGACGCAAAAGCCATTACTGTCACTAAAAGAACTGCGATGATTGATATTCTTAAACGCATAACGTTGGGAATGGAAATGGGTAGAGAAGTCATTATTTGATTTGGTCGGAAGTCAAGCCGAAACGTCGTTCGCGACTTTGGAAATTCACTATCGATTTTGCGAAATCCGCTTTGGAGAAATCCGGCCAAAAAGTGTCTGTAACATATATTTCGGAGTATGCTATCTGCCATAGCATGAAATTGCTTACCCGGTTGTCACCGCCGGTGCGTATCAGCAAGTCGGGGTCAGGTATGCCGGCAGTGGTAAGGTAAGCTTCGAATACGCCGTCGGTGTCCATGTCTGACGCTTTCCGCTTGCCCGATTCCACGTCAATGGCAAAACGGCGGCAAGCCTCAAGTATCTCCCACCTCGACGAGTAGCTTATGGCAAGCGTCAGGGTAAGCCCGGTGCAATGCGAAGTGTCCTTCATACATTGGCACAGACGGGAATATGCCTCCGCCGGTATACGCGACGTGTCGCCTATCATATTAAGCCGCACGTTGTTCTTAATCAGGTCGGGGGTCTCGCGTTCAATCGCAATGACTATAAGATGCATCAAGGCGTCCACCTCCTCCTTGGGGCGGTTCCAGTTCTCGGTCGAGAAGGTATAGAGAGTAAGATATTCGATACCGATTTCGGAGGCTGCCTCGGTGATACGACGCACTGTATTCACCCCCTCGACATGACCCTGACTTCTGTCAAGCCCACGTGCCTTAGCCCACCTTCCATTACCATCCATTATGATGGCTATGTGGCGGGGCAACCGGTTTTTATCTATTTCTTCTATCATAGTCAAATTCTTAATCAATCCTATGGCAGACTACACACCGCCTGCCAAATTCGTAACTCACGGCGAACATCAGGACAGAGTACCAGTCGGTATTCTTGAGAAAGGAGCTCTTGATCATATATAAGTCCGAGAGCTGCTTCCCGTCGATGTTGTCACCGAACACTTTTGTCATCGTGAACTCCAGACCGAGATTCAGGCGCGGAGACAGCTTGTACTTCACACCTATACCCATCGGGAGCGTCATAGCCGTGAAGGTATCACCCTCCACATTAGCCATCGCCACTCCAAGTCCCAAGGAGAGATATGGTGACACACGGCTCAGCTGCTTGTAGCTTTCCCCTATGCCGTAGTTGAGAAAGTTGAACTCCGCACGTGCGCCGAGGTCATAGACCCACGATTTGAAATCGTATGAAGCCCCTCCGGGCAACATATTGTCCATCCCGCCCGTATCACCGTTAAGGGATGCCCCGATCAATGACGCCCGGAAAGCCCAGCGCGTGTTGACCAGATAACGGAGTGACGCATTTAATGCCACTCCGGGATGGGCGAAGATATTACTTTCGTTCGCATCACCCAGATAACCTGACATCCCGACACCAATACCTGCGTCAAACTTATAATTTTCCGCTTGTGCCTGCGACTGCGCCGACACATTGGAGGCATGCAATGCCAGAGAGGTCAATATGAGGAGTAGAAGCGGTCTCAACTTATATTAAACAAGGTGTAGAAACGCTACTAACAGATAGGCTTGAAAGTGAAACGGTTGATGACACCGCGCCACACAGTATTGAACAAATCGCCCTCGGCGTCCTGTCCGCCGAAGAGATAGACATAGGGACATTCCCACTCGGTGACAGGAGTGATTAACCTCGAAGCACCATGCGAGGGAACCGCAAATGCCCAGGCAGGAAGAGATTTCGCTGCGAGAGCCTGCCAGCCGTCACCCATAGAACGGGAAACGTGAAGAGTGGCATCCGCCACAATCGCCTGCGCGTTCGAGAAACCCGGCATATACTCGGGTAGCTGCATGTAGCTGTCAGCCTCCTTCCAGTTCAGTCCCTGATCAAATGAAACATATACATTCTTGGAAGCCACCACACCGTCGGATGTCTCATAACTTCCGCCAAGCGCTATCAGCACAGTGTTTTCAGTGACACGCCATGTGGCACTTACCTTTGGAGCAAAGTAGGGGAACACCGACACATTCTCACGCTCATCAATATCGGTATTGCTGAGCTTGATCCATGATTTACCGTCATAGCCCCATGTGGCTCCGGAAAGCGTGCCTGCGGCATCACGACCACCCACAAACATGGCAAGAGGCTCTACGCTCCATTTTGTCTCATAGACAATCATCTCGCCTGTACCGGAAACAGGACAACCGGACACAAGAGGCAATTCCACTGTAGCGGGATAAGTGACATGCTTCCATCCGTCACTGTCGTGACGTGCTGCAAGCAGCATATCTTTATATCCTCCATATATGTACGACAATTTGGCACCTGTCGGATTCCATGTCTCGGCATCAGCCGACGAATACAGGTTACCGTCAGAGTCAAGGATATAATATGAGTCGGATGTCGAAGTGAACGAATTGACATCAGCTCCTGCCGGGAGCGATACCATATGGGAAGTCCAGTTCCAGTCATAAGGGTTGGAACATTTTGACACAGAGGCTGAAGAACCGTCTGTTGTCATACATACCACCTCGCCGGCGTGCTCGACTGTCTTTTGGGCTATCGGGGCGGCTATTCTGCCGGGGAGCTCACGCATCGCCGACTCAGCCCAGTAGAGAGTATCGGGGTTGACCTCATGGACATTCACACGCACATTGTACGTCATCTTTGTCTGACCGTCGTAGGAGGTCACCACCATTTTCACCGGTCCGTCAGCAAAGTTAATGCTGTCGTTTGGCTCATCCACATAATTGACTGTGGTGTCACGCGATGTGCCCGGAATACGGTAAGTAAGCTCACACGAACGGGCTGAGGATGTGCTCACATTCACCAGCAGCTTGCTCACATCGGTCCCCTTTGGCAGCGAATCAGCATTAAATATCTCGGCGTTCACCACGTCAATGGAGAAAAACACTGAGTCAAGATATGCCAGGACACTGTCATCCTTCTGAAGACTAAACGAGGTGACGGTACAATTACCGAAGTCTCCTGCGATGTCAATGCCGTCGGTATCACTATTACAACCCGCCGAGAACATAGCCGCAAGAATTGTAACAATAAAATATAAAGGTAACTTATTAGTAGTCATAATGCGATATATGGCGCGAAACATTATTTCAAGATGCAAAGTTAGCAACAATTTCCTTAAGTATCACCCTCCAACAGTGAAAAAAACATAACAAAACGAACGGACTCCTCTAATCGCCACACAAGCAAGGCTATTTGTCCCATCAATCCGCCTTGTGGCGGCAATCCGGGCGCAGGCATTACCCGGTTAGTATACACTTCTGTACACCAAGCAGATACACACGCCACAAATTAATCTTAAAAGTATTGATTTTCCATCAATTCGCTTGGAATGGTACGCTTAATTCTTTAAATTTGCAATCCAAGCTACCGACTATGTAACCTGACTTGACAAGAATCGTTTTTCAATATATATGTTTTTACAAGATTGTAGATTAGGAGACAGGCCGACCGTGAGGTCTGCCTGTTTTTTATATATCAGAAACCCTCGGTCATTTCCTCGGAGCCACCACCCTATCACCGATAAGCTTGGCAAGCTCTGACCTGGTGGATTCTATCTCTTTCATCTGAGCCATCAGCTGCATGGCTCTGTCATAGTCGGACGCACACCCCCTAAGCTCCTGCCTAACACGGTCAAGCCTGGTCCAGAGTATGGCATCCTTCAGCTCGTGCAGCGCACGTGGCACCAGGTCGGCAAGCAAGTCCTGCTCAGTGTCCACCTTCGCATACTTGGTGTGCACCTTGCTGAGTATGTGACGCTCTATCACAAGCTCTGTGGCAAGCTCACGCACCACATCATCCGGCGACGAGCACATAAGCTTTGAAAGGTAGCAGGTGCTGAATTCCTGAAGCCGCCTGGCATAAGTGGCATCCACCGTCTCCTTGAGCGTCCGCTCCATAGCCGTGATGCTCCCCACGTCAGTAGCCTTCTCCCGGATTGCCGCAACACCCGCGGCAAACTCCTCCGCCCTCAATTCCTGAAGCTTTACCTCCTGCTGTCTCACATCCTCATCCCATGTGGCACGGCTCAGACGGGTGGCTTCGATAAGAAAATGCGAAAGGTCGGCATTAGCAAACCGGATATCGTCCGTGGCAAGATCATCCACTATATATTCCAGAACAGTGACAGGCTGCGTATTGCCGTCATCATCAATGATTTCAGCAAATGCGAAATTACCATATTTCGCCACCAGTTTCGCCACAGAAGTCTCGTATGGACGCAGGAAACGGGCATAGCGAACCGCCTCGTCATTCGCATCGCCGCCTGCGGCAGCCACCGGGCGACCACCATCACCGGCATCCGTCGATTGTCGGTCAGGCAGAGCTCCCGGCTCACCGCCAGGAGTGGTCAGCGACTCGGACCGGAGCTTGTCCTCCCGCGACTTCAGGCTGTACTCGTTGAAATACTTCCCGACCTCACGCTGGAGCACATTCTCGTCCATGAACAGAATCCTCGAACACTCCTGAACATAGACACTGCGGGTAATCTCATTAGGTATCAAGGCTATTGTCTTGACCACCTGTGTTATCACCCTCGCCCGCTTGGAGGGGTCGCTCGCAGCCTCCCCCATCAGAATCTTCGCCATGAAGCTGATGAAGTCAGCCTCATTATCCCGGATATAATCCTCCACCTCCGTAGAGCTATGCGTCTGTGCGAACGAGTCAGGATCTTCACCCTCAGGGAGCAGAAGCACCTTTATGTCCATCCCCTCCTGGAGCAACAGTTCTATGCCTCGCAACGAAGCCTTGATACCGGCGGCATCGCTGTCGTAAATCAGCGTGGCATTATTGGTGAAACGCTTAATCAGACGCACCTGCTCGATGGTGAGCGCAGTACCCGACGAAGCGACAACATTGCACACCCCGGATTGATGCATCGAAATCACATCCATGTACCCCTCCACGATGATACACTTCTGGGCCTTCGATATAGCTTGCTTCGCCTGGAATAATCCGTAAAGCTCACGGCGCTTCTGATAGATGTCCGACTCAGGTGAATTGACATATTTGGCTATCGTCTTCTCCTTTTTCAGAGTTCTGCCACCAAATGCAACCACCTTACCCGACAGCGACAATATAGGGTAGATGACACGTCCACGGAAACGGTCGTAGACCTTTCCGTTATCAGCCTTGGTGCACAGCCCGGTGTCAAGGAGATATTTCTCGCTGTAACCACGCTGTATGGCATGAGTGTAAAGCGCATCACGTTCCTCAAGCGCATACCCGAGATGAAACCGCTCTATCATCTGGTCGCTGATACCACGGTAACGGAAATATGACAGACCGATATCTTTCCCGTCAGGCGTTGACATCATAGTCTTCTCAAAGTAACGCATCGCAAAGTCATTGAGAGCAAGCATGTTCTCACGGTCGCTTTCCGCCTGTTGCTCCTCATCGGTCATCTCGCGCTCCTCGACCTCGATGTTATACTTCTTTGCCAGATAACGCAGCGCCTCGCTGAACGACATCTGCTCAAGTTTCATAAGGAAGCTTACCGGGCTTCCCCCCTCGCCACAGCTGAAACACTTGCAGACACCCTTCGACTTGGAAACGTAAAACGACGGCGACCTGTCATTATGAAACGGGCAGAGCCCCACGTAATTCGCTCCGCGCCGCTTCAGGCTGACAAAATCGCTCACCACCTCCACTATATCGGACGCGTCGAGAATACGTTGCACCGTTGCGTTGTCAATCTTCTTCATATCGACCACAAAGTTACGAAGAAATATCCGTTTCGGAGTGCGATAAAGTAAAAAGATTAACCAGCCGTCACGCTCCCGCAAGCAAGCAGAAGAGCACAAAGCCTGACCTCATTTTATTTCAGAAACCAAATTTTAACACCACGATGCAAAATTTCAATCCTAAAGCAGTGATATATAAGTAATATTTACTATCTTTGCAAGCTGAAAACCAATAAAAGAGTCGCTTGTATGACTCCTCAACCACATTATTATATAATGGCAACAATTAACATCACATTCCCAGACCAGAGCGTTAAGCAATTTGAAAGCGGCGTTACACCCTTTCAGATTGCCGAGAGCCTATCATCTCAGCTCGCCCGCGACATACTCGCAGCCTCAGTCAACGACAAAGAGTGGGATATCTCCCGCCCTATCAACGAGGATGCGACCATAAAACTTTTCAAATGGGACGATCCCGAAGGCAAACACGCCTTCTGGCATTCATCAGCCCACCTGCTTGCCGAAGCACTCCAGGATTTGTTCCCCGGCGTGAAGTTCGGCATAGGACCCGCCATCGAAAACGGATTCTACTACGACATCGACCCGGGCGAACACACCATCACCTCCGCCGATTTCCCCCGCATTGAAAAGAGAATGCTTGAACTCGCCCAGCAGAAGAACGACATAGTGCGCGCCGACATCTCAAAGGCCGACGCACTCAAGCTCTTCGGCGACCGTGGCGAAGAGTATAAGTGCGAGCTTATCAGCGAACTTGAGGACGGCAACATAACCACCTACACCCAAGGCTCGTTTACCGACCTTTGCCGTGGTCCGCACCTCGCCAATACCGCTCCCATCAAGGCCGTCAAGGTAACATCGCTCGCAGGCGCTTACTGGCGCGGCGACGAGAAGCGCAACCAGCTCGTGCGAGTATACGGCATCACATTCCCGAAGAAGAAGATGCTCGACGAATACCTCGTACTCCTCGAGGAGGCAAAGAAGCGTGACCACCGCAAACTCGGCAAGGAGATGGAACTCTTTGCATTCTCCCAGAACGTGGGCGCAGGTCTGCCCCTCTGGCTCCCCAAAGGCACAGCACTCCGCGACCGTCTGGAACAGTTCCTCCGCAAGATTCAGAAGAAATACGGTTACCAGCAGGTAATCACCCCGCATATCGGCAACAAGAACCTTTATGTCACCTCCGGGCACTATGCCAAGTATGGCAAGGACTCGTTCCAACCCATCCATACCCCCGAGGAAGGCGAAGAGTATCTGCTCAAACCGATGAACTGCCCTCACCACTGTGAGATATTCCGTGCGCTCCCCCGCAGTTACCGTGACCTACCTCTGCGCCTCGCAGAATTCGGCACCGTATACCGCTACGAGCAGAGCGGCGAGCTCCACGGTCTCACCCGTGTGCGTGGCTTCACGCAGGACGATGCGCACATCTACTGCGCCCCCGACCAGATAAAGGGCGAGTTCCTAAAGGTGATGGACATCATCTTCTACATCTTCAAGGCTCTGAAGTTTGAAAACTTCGAGGCTCAGATTTCGTTACGCGACCCCAACAACAAGGATAAATACATCGGATCTGACGAAAACTGGCATCTCGCTGAACAGGCTATCATAGAAGCCTGTAAGGAAAAAGGGCTCAACGCCCGCACCGAGCTCGGCGAAGCCGCATTCTACGGCCCCAAACTTGACTTCATGGTCAAGGACGCCCTCGGACGCCGCTGGCAGCTCGGCACCATCCAGGTGGATTACAACCTTCCCGAACGCTTCCAGCTCGAATACACCGGCAGCGACAACCAGAAGCACCGCCCGGTAATGATTCACCGCGCACCTTTCGGCTCAATGGAACGCTTCGTGGCTGTGCTCCTCGAACATACTGCCGGACGATTCCCCCTCTGGCTCGCTCCCGAGCAGGCAGTTGTGCTTCCCATCTCTGAGAAGTTCAACGACTACGCCCACAGTGTGGCAGAGCAGCTCAACGCACTCGACATCCGTACCCAGGTTGACGACAGAAATGAAAAAATCGGCAAAAAAATTCGCGACAACGAGCTTAAGAGAATCCCTTACATGCTCATTGTCGGAGAAAAAGAAGCCGAAAATGGTGAAATTTCTGTAAGAAAACAGGGCGAAGGTGATAAAGGTTCGATGAAAATTGCTACCTTTGCAGCCGAATTGACTGAAGAAGTCAACAATATGATTAATCAATAACCCCCCTGAATGGAGAAAAAACCTTTCACCCCGCGTCCTCCGCGTCCTAACAACGGACCGCGACGCCCGAACAACAACAGTAAGGACAAAGACCCCTACACAATCAACGAACACATCCGTGCCCGGGAGGTACGCCTTGTGGGCGACAATGTGGAAACAGGTGTCTATTCCATCCAGGAAGCACTGAAGATAGCCGACGGTCTCGGTCTCGACCTCATCGAGATTTCACCAACCGCCCAACCGCCCGTATGCAAGATACTGGACTACCAGAAGTTCCTCTATCAGCAGAAGAAGCGTCAGAAGGAGCAGAAAGCCAAGGCCACTAAAGTGGTGGTCAAGGAGATTCGTTTCGGACCCCAGACTGATGACCACGACTACAACTTCAAACTCAAGCACGCCATCGGATTCCTCCAAGAAGGTGCCAAGGTGAAAGCCTACGTATTCTTCAAGGGCCGTTCGATTCTGTTCAAGGAACAAGGCGAAGTACTTCTGCTCCGTTTTGCCAATGACCTTGAGGAATACGGCAAAGTAGACCAGATGCCCGTGCTCGAAGGGAAGCGCATGATTATCATGCTCAGCCCTAAGAAAAAATAACCATTTGAGTGAATTATCACGACTATAAACAAATTTTTTAATTACACCAACCAATGCCAAAGATTAAGACTAACTCCGGTGCCAAAAAGAGGTTTGCCCTTACCGGATCAGGAAAAATCAAGAGAAAACATGCTTTCAAGAGCCACATCTTGACCAAGAAGACCAAGAAGCAGAAACGCAACTTGACTCACTTCTCTCTCGTTTCACACGCTGACTCTTCAAACGTCAAGTCACTCCTCGCTCTCAAGTAATTGACCGAGCAGCAAGTTTTCACTATCTTAAAATCGTGATTCCCAATTCAATTATTTAACCGAATGCTCAGCCACCCAGATTTAAGAGCATAACGTGCCGCTGACATTCACAAAACATTCACAAAATGCCAAGATCAGTAAATCATGTAGCTTCAAGAGCTCGCCGCAAGAAAATCCTTAAACTCACCCGTGGTTACTTCGGTTGCCGCCGTAACGTATGGACCGTTGCCAAAAACACTTGGGAAAAAGGTCTTACCTACGCTTACCGTGACCGCAAGGACAAGAAGCGCAACTTCCGCGCTCTCTGGATTCAGCGTATCAACGCTGCCGCTCGTGTTGAGGACCTTTCTTACTCAAAGCTCATGGGTCTCATCCACAAAGCCGGAATTGAAATCAACCGCAAAGTCCTCGCTGACCTCGCACTCAACAATCCCGCAGCTTTCAAGGCTATCGTTGACAAAGTGAAGAACGCCTAATCAATACACAGGCGTCAACACAGACGATAATTATCACAAGGACTTCCCCACAAAAAGGGAGGTCCTTGTTTACTCTTATCCCGGCTAATCCTGGACACCTACAGGCAGCCAAGCACAAAGCACATATCTACCAAACTACATATATCACTGAATTGTAGATGGATAATAATTCAAATTATTCCCCTGCCACGCTCTGTGTACAGGCAGGATGGACCCCGAAGAAAGGGGAACCTCGCGTGCTCCCAATATATCAGAGCACCACATTCAAGTATGATACCAGCGAGCAGATGGCACGCCTCTTCGACCTCGAGGATTCAGGCTACTTCTACACACGGCTGCAAAATCCCACCAACGATGCCGTGGCTACCAAGATAGCCGCACTCGAAGGTGGCGTGGCAGCCATGCTCACATCCTCAGGACAGGCGGCTAACTTCTACGCCATGTTCAATATATGCCAAAGCGGAGACCATTTCGTAGCCTCGGCAAACATATACGGAGGCACCTACAATCTCTTCAGCGTGACAATGAAGAAACTTGGCATCGAATGCACATTTGTCAATCCCAACGTTTCTGAGGAGGAACTACAGAAGGCATTTCGCCAGAACACAAAAGCCCTGTTCGGCGAGACCATCTCCAACCCCGGCGGCGAGGTGCTCGACATCGAGAAATTCGCACGTGTGGCGCACAAGAACGGAGTGCCGCTTATCGTCGACAACACCTTCCCCACCCCGATCAACTGCCGCCCGTTTGAATGGGGTGCGGACATAGTGACTCACTCCACCACAAAGTATATGGACGGTCACGCCGTGAGCGTCGGCGGAGTGATAGTCGACAGTGGCAACTTTGACTGGGAGAAAAATGCCGACAAATTTCCCGGGCTCACCACTCCGGATGAATCCTACCATGGACTCACCTATACCAAGGCCTTCGGCAAAAACGCATACATCACCAAAGCCACCGCACAACTCATGCGTGATCTCGGCTCCATCCAGTCACCGCAGAACGCATTCCTGCTGAACCTCGGGCTTGAGACTCTGCACCTGCGTGTCCCACGCCATTGCGAGAATGCTCTGACAGTGGCAAAATGGCTCGAATCAAACCCTAAAGTCAAATGGGTGAACTATTGCGGTCTCGAAGGGAACAAATATCACGAACTGGCTAAGAAATACCTGCCGGGAGGCTCATGTGGCGTAATCGCATTCGGAATAGAAGGGAACCGTGAGGACGCCATCAGATTCATGGACAAACTGAAATTCATCGCCATAGTCACCCATGTGGCTGACGCACGCACATGCGTGCTGCATCCGGCAAGCCACACCCACCGACAGATGTCAGAGGAGCAGTTAAGAGAGGCGGGAGTCGCACCCGATCTCATACGCCTGTCGGTCGGAATAGAGGATGTCAACGACATAATCGCCGACATAGAGCAGGCTCTCGCCGACTGACTGAAGTCCGACGCAGTCACAACAGCTCATATCCCGCAATAAAAAATGCACCTCAAGCCCGGAATCCATGCCGAACGTCGGTATGATTCCGGGCTTTAACACGCCTAAGCGGTTAAAATATGAAAGATTTTAACCGTCAATTCTTAAAAATGCAACTTAAATTAGGTTGAAAAGGAAATAATTTATAACTTTGCGCACATTTCCCCCATATCTCTTCCATTCACTTATTCATCATAGGTACAATTGGGGAATATAGGTTCAACATCATCAACGAAACAGAAGATTGTAGAAAAAATATGAGTGACAGATTGTTCATCTTCGACACCACTCTTCGCGACGGCGAACAGGTGCCCGGTTGTCAGCTCAACACCGTTGAGAAAATCGAGGTTGCCAAAGCGCTTGAAGCACTCGGTGTGGACGTAATCGAAGCAGGATTCCCGGTATCAAGCCCGGGCGACTTCAATTCAGTAGTGGAGATTTCAAAAGCGGTGACATGGCCTACCATATGCGCCCTTACCCGCGCCGTAGAGAATGATATACGGGTGGCTGCCGAAGCATTGAAATATGCAAAGCACCCACGCATACATACCGGTATCGGCACATCTGATTCCCACATAAAATACAAATTCAATTCCAACCGCGAGGATATTCTCGAACGTGCGGTGGGAGCTGTGGCTTATGCCAAGAAATTCGTCGAAGATGTACAGTTCTATGCCGAAGATGCCGGACGCACAGACAATGAATATCTCGCCCGAGTGGTAGAAGCCGTAATACGCGCAGGAGCCACTGTAATCAATATCCCCGACACAACAGGTTATTGCCTTCCCTGGGAATTCGGGGCAAAAATCAAGTACCTGATGGACCACGTGGACGGAATCGACAAGGTGACCATCGCCACTCACTGCCACAACGACCTCGGTATGGCCACCGCCAATACAATCTCGGGTATCGTAAACGGGGCACGACAGGCTGAGGTGACCATCAACGGTATCGGCGAGCGTGCCGGAAACACATCGCTTGAAGAAGTGGTGATGACACTGCGTTCGCATAAGGAGCTTCACATAGACACAAACGTGAATGCCACAAAAATCACGGGCATAAG
Organism: uncultured Duncaniella sp.; assembly: GCA_958352885.1. GTDB lineage: Bacteria > Bacteroidota > Bacteroidia > Bacteroidales > Muribaculaceae > Duncaniella. The sequence continues at coordinate 130,864 of CATWQI010000002.1, read as the reverse complement.
CCGCATGGTATCAAGCCTGATGAACATGCCCGTACAGCCCAATAAGGCAATTGTGGGAAGAAACGCCTTCGCCCATTCTTCAGGCATACACCAGGACGGTGTACTCAAGAATCGTGAAAGCTACGAGATAATCGACCCGAAGGATGTAGGCGTGGATGAGAACTCAATCGTACTCACAGCCAGAAGCGGACGCGCCGCCCTCAAACACCGTCTCCATGTGCTTGGCATAGAGCTCCAGTCTGACGCACTTGACAAGGCTTACGAGGCATTCCTCAAACTCGCCGACCGCAAGAAAGAAATCAACGACGACGACGTGCTAATGCTCGCCGGTCAGCACCGCAAGGCATCAAACCGCATCAAACTTGACTTCCTTCAGGTTACAAGCGGTGTCGGTGTACACTCGGTAGCGAGCGTAGGGCTTGACATAGCAGGCGAGAAATTCGAGGCATGCGCTTCAGGCAACGGACCTGTCGACGCTGCCATCAGCGCCATCAAACTAATTATCCACCGCAGGATGCTTGTCAAAGAATTCCTCATTCAGGCAATCAACAAGGGTAGCAATGATATCGGCAAGGTACACATGACAGTAGAACACGAGGGCTCCTCCTACTACGGTTTCTCAGCCAATACCGACATCGTGGCGGCTTCTGCCGAGGCTTTCATTGACGCCATAAACAAATTTGTAAGATAACAATCCTAAACCACAGCCCCTAACACAGCAAGTTATATGGGAAAGACTTTATTTGACAAAATATGGGACTCGCACGTAGTCAACAACATCGATGGCGGTCCCACACAGCTATATATCGACCGCCACTACTGCCACGAGGTGACAAGCCCCCAGGCATTCGACGGTCTGCGCCAGCGCGGACTGAAAGTATTCCGCCCCGAAAAGACATATTGCTCCCCCGACCACAACATACCCACACTCAACCAGGACAAGCCTATAGCCGACCCCGTGTCACGCAACCAGGTTGAAACCCTGACACGCAATGCAGGGGAATTCGGACTGACACTTTACGGACTGGGACATAAAAAGAACGGCATCATTCACGTAATAGGTCCGGAGAACGGTCTGACACTTCCGGGCTACACAATAGTGTGCGGCGACAGCCACACTTCAACCCACGGGGCTTTCGGAGCCGTGGCATTCGGCATAGGGACAAGCGAGGTCGAGATGGTACTTGCGTCGCAATGCATCCTCCAGCCGAAACCCAAGACCATGCGCATCAATGTAAACGGCAAACTCCGACCCGGAGTTACCGCCAAGGATATCGCACTCTATATCATTGCAAAGATGACCACAAGCGGAGCCACCGGCTACTTCGTGGAGTACGCAGGTGACACCATTCGCAATTTGTCCATGGAAGAGCGCATGACAGTCTGCAACCTGTCAATCGAGATGGGCGCACGCGGAGGGATGATAGCTCCGGACGAGACGACATTTGAATACGTCAGAGGACGTGAATTCGCACCCAAGGGCGAGGAATTCGAGAAAGCCGTGGCTTACTGGCGCACTCTGCCCTCCGACCCGGATGCGGTGTTCGACCGTGAAATCAACTTTGACGCAGCCGACATAGAGCCCCGAGTGACATTCGGCACAAACCCGGGTATGGGTATCGGAATCAGCGAAACCATACCGGCACCCGACCCTGAGGATGAAGCCGGTAAAATTTCATACGAGAAGTCACTGAAATATATGGGATTCGAGGTCGGTCAGAAACTTGAGGGAGTGCCTGTCGATTATGTATTCCTCGGAAGTTGCACCAACGGACGCATCGAGGACTTCCGTGCGTTCGCCGGACTCGTCAAGGGGAAAAAGAAAGCCGACTCCGTGACTGCATGGCTTGTGCCCGGCTCATGGATGGTTGACGCTCAGATTCGAGAAGAAGGGATTGACAAGATTCTCGAAGAGGCAGGATTCGAACTCCGCCAGCCGGGATGTTCGGCTTGTCTTGCCATGAACGAGGATAAAGTCCCATCCGGAAAACTTGCCGTATCCACCTCAAACCGCAATTTCGAGGGTCGTCAGGGCCCCGGAGCGCGTACTGTGCTCGCCGGTCCTCTCGTAGCGGCAGCCTCAGCTATCACCGGAGTCATCACCGACCCGCGCAATATCTAAGAAGCTGTCCTATAATCCCTATTCCTACCATATCGCCTCTGTCAGAGCGACATCCGAATGTATTCAACAGGGCAGATATCCTCGAAAAGATATTATCATACTTTCCAGGCGTAGTGATGGCTGAAATCACGCCACTTGGAATTAACCGTAATTTGTAACCAGCCTCTAAACCTATCATCTCGATGAAGGAAAAATTCACCACCATAACATCAACCTGCGTTCCTCTCCCTATGGAGAACGTGGACACAGACCAAATCATACCTGCACGATTCCTCAAAGCCACCTCTCGCGAAGGATTCGGCGACAATCTGTTCCGTGACTGGCGCTATGACAAGGACGGCAACCCCATAAAAGACTTTGTGCTCAATGACCCCACTTACAGTGGCTGCATCCTTGTGGCAGGAAAGAATTTCGGGTCCGGCTCAAGCCGCGAGCATGCCGCCTGGGCGATAGCCGATTATGGCTTCAGAGTAGTAGTGTCAAGCTTCTTCGCCGACATTCACAAAAACAACGAGCTGAACAATTTCGTGCTCCCTGTAGTGGTGTCGGAAGAGTTTCTCGCAGAACTTTTTGATACCATAGCATCCGACCCCAAAGCAGAGGTTACAGTCGACCTGCCGTCACAGACTATCACCAATCTCAGCACAGGTCACAGCGAAAATTTCGATATCAACCCGTACAAGAAACAGTGCCTCGCAGAGGGTCTGGATGACATCGAGTTCCTCCTCTCAAAGAAAGCTGACATCGAGGCTTGGGAAGCTAAAAAGTAACCCCTCCGCCTATGTATGTTGAAATAATGGACACCACCCTCAGGGATGGGGAACAGACCTCTGGGGTGTCATTCTCGGCATCGGAAAAACTTGCCATAACCCGTCTGCTTATCGAAGAGCTGCATGTGCCACGCATCGAGATTGCATCTGCAAGAGTTTCGGAAGGGGAACGGGAGACAGTCCGCAAGGTTTGCGCATGGGCTGAACGCACAGGGCATATCGGTGCGATCGAGGTCCTCGGCTTCCTTGACAACGGGACATCAATCGACTGGATAAAAAATGTCGGAGGCAAGGTGATAAATCTTCTTGCCAAAGGCTCTGAAAAGCACTGCCGACTTCAGCTCAGGCAGACTCCGGAACAGCATTTCGCCACCATAGCCGGCGAGGTTACCAGAGCAATAGAAGCCGGGCTGGAAGTGAACATCTATCTTGAGGACTGGTCAAACGGCATGAAGCACTCTTGCGACTACGTGTTCGCCATGATGGACTCTATACGCCATCTCCCAATACGCAGATTCATGCTTCCTGACACCCTTGGCATCCTGAACCCTTACGACACTCTATCCTATATCCACAGGATGGTAAAGCGCTACCCGGAACTACATTTCGACTTCCATGCCCACAACGACTATGATTTAGCGACAGCCAATGTTTTCGCCGCAGTCAAGGGTGGTGCGGCAGGAGTGCATTGTACCATCAACGGTCTTGGGGAACGCGCCGGAAACGCAGCCCTGTCAAGCACTGTGACGGTGATACATGACCAGCTCAAAGGCACTACTGAAATCGACGAGTCGAAAATCAACAAGGTGAGCCACATCGTGGAATCATTCTCCGGCATAATGGTCCCGCCAAACAAGCCAATCATCGGTGACAGTGTTTTCACACAATGCGCCGGTGTGCATGCCGACGGGGACAACAAAAACAACCTGTATTACAACGACCTGCTCCCTGAACGCTTCGGCAGAGAACGGGAATATGCGCTCGGAAAGACCTCCGGCAAAGCCAACATCAAGAAAAATCTCGAGGCACTCGGCATAGAGCTGTCGGAAGAGAATATCCGCAAGGTGACCGAACGGATAATACAGCTCGGTGACAAAAAGGAGATTGTGACGCAGGGAGACTTGCCGTTCATAGTAGCGGACGTACTCAAGCACTCCGCATTACCATCGAAGGTGAGAATAGTCAACTATGCCCTCAACCTTTCACAGGGTCTGCGCCCCACGGCAACCGTGAAACTAATAATCAACGATGCCGAATTTCAGGAATCAGCAGTCGGCGACGGTCAGTTTGACGCATTCATGCGGGCAGTCCGCACCATATACAGGGGCAAACTCCAGCGTCCCTTCCCCACGCTGACCAATTACAGTGTCAACATTCCCCCGGGTGGCAAAACCGACGCTCTCGTCCATACCACCATCACATGGAACTATGAGGGAAATGTGCTCAAGACACGAGGTCTGGATGCCGACCAGACAGAAGCAGCAATCCAGGCAACCCTGAAGATGCTAAACATCATCGAAGGGATTAATCAATAAGATAATTATCAAAACATTACAATTAATGGACTTCAAAATAGCAGTTCTTCCCGGCGACGGTATCGGTCCCGAGATTTCACGCCAGGGTATTGACGTGATGAGTGCCGTATGTGAGAAATTCGGACACAATGTTGAGTACAGATATGCAATCTGCGGTGCTGACGCAATTGACAAAGTCGGGAACCCATTCCCTGACGACACATTCGAGACATGCCTCTGGGCAGATGCAGTACTCTTCTCCGCCGTGGGGGACCCAAAATTCGACAACGACCCCAACGCCAAAGTTCGACCCGAGCAAGGATTGCTCGCCATGCGCAAGAAACTCGGACTGTTCGCCAACATACGCCCGGTAGAGACATTCAAATGCCTGATTCACAAATCACCCCTAAGAGCTGAGCTGGTCGAGGATGCTGACTTCATCTGCATCCGAGAGCTCACAGGCGGTATGTACTTCGGCGAAAAATACGAGGACAACGACCGTGCCTATGACACCAACGCATACACCCGCCCGGAAATCGAGCGCATCCTCCGCGTTGCATTCGACTACGCAATGCGTCGCCGCAAGCACCTTACCGTAGTCGACAAGGCAAACGTGCTTGCGTCCTCACGTTTGTGGCGCAAAGTAGCGCAGGAAATCGCACCCGAGTACCCAGAGGTGACCACCGACTTCATGTATGTCGACAACGCCGCCATGCGTATGATTCAGGAGCCAAGATTCTTCGATGTGATGGTAACTGAAAACACATTCGGTGACATTCTTACTGATGAAGGGTCAGTAATCTCCGGCTCCATGGGCCTGCTCCCATCAGCATCAACCGGTGAAAAGACCCCCGTATTCGAACCTATCCACGGTTCATGGCCCCAGGCAAAAGGGCTCAACATAGCCAACCCGCTTGCGCAGATACTGTCAGTGGCAATGCTATTCGAATTCTTCAACCTCACAGCCGAAGGAGCCATAATCCGCAAGGCTGTCAACGCCTCGCTCGACGCCAATGTCCGCACACCCGAAATCCAGGTAGAGGGCGGAGACAAATACGGCACAGCCGAAGTAGGCGAATGGATAGTGAACTACATAAAGAACGCCTGATTCTCCCGGTCAAGACATCACCTTAGAACACACCATAACCAAAACAAAAATAATCCCGCCGACAGAGATGCCGGCGGGATTATCATTATCCGGGCAAGCGACCCGGATTAGTCATTTAATCTATATGCAGCAAATATATATGGCATGGTTGTCACTCTATTCTCTGCGATATGAAGGCTTCATGTCGTAAGAGAGCATGGCGATTGAGAAGCCCCAGTAAATAAACGCAAGCGAGGTAAGGAAGCTTGTCATAGCCATATCCTGAATCCAACCGGCCTCAATGAAGAAGAAACCAATGAGAATCAGAAGTATACCATTGATAAGATACAGCCACCAGTAACGACGACCGCTCTGAATCACTGCTGTGCAGAGTGCGCTGATACCCCAATAAAGGAAAATGAATGCTATAAAATAGGGGAAAACCATTTCAGAAAGTACGATGCTACGCACAAGCATGAAACCTATAAACATATCAATCACACCACCGGCGAGCCACCAGCCCCATCCTTTGCCACGATTAGGACCTGATGCCACAAGGAGTTGGACGATACCAACGAGAACCAAAAGCCATCCGAAAATCTGAGATGCTACGGCATATCCTGCCACAGGCCAGAACCAGTATGCGAAACCACATATCACCATAAGGATACCGGCAAGAAGGACTACCCACCAATAGCGGGTCTGCCCAAGATAGTTTTGAATTAGCGTTTTCATAACGACTTAGTTTTTTAAAGAGAATAGTTAGACATTAATTTGTTTTAGTATAATAACACACGATTAACATATTTTGTTGAAACATTTTAGAGGATGTGGTACTGTTTAATAACAATAGTTAAACACATGCCGTCAATCCGGGGTGTCACTCTGTCGTACAGCCGTATCTCCGTCTATATATCTCTTCACAAGCTCAGCATATTGCGGAGTGGTTTTGAACCGCTTTATACGAGCGTCAAGCGTGTCTGCCAGCTCCTTCTTGTCCTTGTTGACAGCCCAGCATTCAAACTGGTTAAACGACACAGGCTTTGCCAGCTCCACCTCCGGATGCTCACGCATCATCTTTTCTGCCATCTCGGCATTCACCACAGCGTTAGGAATCTCGCCCATGGCGGTAAGCATGAATAACTGCTCCGCATTGTGCTTGGAGTCTCGGTGTATAAGTATGGTGTCACCTATTTCGCGCGAAAGGTTTATCATACGCTCCTCCGCCGGTGAACCGGCTATCACCCATACCGGTTTACCTGCAAGGTCAAGAGCGGTATGCAGCGTCGTATCCCGGCTTATGAGAACCTGGTTGTCGAGATAAATCGGTTCGGTAAAACGATATTTCTCCCTCTGGGCGGCAGTTACAGGGAGATCCGACACCACTATATCATATTTTCCGGTCTCAAGCTCCGCAAGGGCATCCGTGATTGACGACACAGGGTGAAACTTTATCTTGTCGCCATACATTGCAGCCATCTCCTTCATCATACTGTAATTGAAGCCGCCAAGTGTGTCACCGTAGCGGTAGAGCGACATTGGCGAGTAGTCGATAGCAATATTTATGGTGTCACCGCTGCCGAGAGGATAGACATTCGCATTGTTAACGACAGAACTTGAGCATCCTTTCACGGACACAACGACTGCTACCGCCAGCAGAGCCAGCGATAAAATTATACCCCCTCTCGGGGCTTTAAACAGAGCGGCTATCCCCCCCTTTTTATCTTTCTTTCCGGTATTCCCACCGTCGGATTCGGGAATATTATCCTTGTTCCCGGATGTTCCATTATGAATCTGTGCCATAAGAGCCAATTGTTACACATACTGATATGTATAACAACTGACTCCCGCAATTAGGTTTTTAACAGTGTATTTAACCGGTAATCCCGTCAATTATTGAAATCCACACACACGCCCATCTGGAAGCGGCGGGGATTAAGCGGGTAATGCGGCATGGAGAAATAATCGTTACCGCCAATCACACCCTGGTTTACGTGAGAGAACAGCACATAGAATCTCGCCCTTGAGAGTCGCATGTTCACGTAAGCATTCATGAAGGGATAGTTTCCGCATTTAATCTCGTTCTGATTGCAAAATGCCATCGTGGATGGCTGGTAAGCAGGCGCATAGTACTTGGAATAGTAGTCCACATCCACTCCTAACTGCACATCAAGCACCTTTGACACCTTGAACAGCACGTACAGATTTGAGTAGATCGCAAGTTTCGGCAGCGGTATCACGGACTCGTCAGACGAAGTCTGATAAATCAGAGTGTTGCGCCAGTTGAGCGCCCTGAATCGGAAATTCTGCTGCAACTGCACACTGAATATCTGCACGCTACCGCCATGCTGCACCGGGAGTCCGGCGGAATTGAAGAATATATAATTCTGGACATTTTCAGCTCCCACATTTATATGTGTGCCTGTATGCGGTATATCAAGTATTCCTCCGAACCTCAACCGACGGATCTTACTGAAATCATTCATCCATGCGAAGTGATTAGAGAAATAATTGTTCATCAGGTAGGGGGCAGTAGTGTTGCTGAAATGACCGTATCCGGTGAGCGACACAGTGTCACCCAACAGGCGGATATGGGTCGACACATTGCCGTCAAGCTTAAGTTCTCCCGCCGCCGGTCCCAACAGACCTATGCGCGCTGTGGCCTCATAGTTGAGCAGAGCGCCTTGCTGCTTGGTGAGCTGGGCACCGACATAAAGGAGGTTTTGGGTCTCCTTGTGCGCCATCCGCTGGTCAAAGGGATAAGGAGTAAGTCCCTCCGGACGCTCGTCACCGCTTAGGGCGAGAGTGTCGGCAGTCTGGTAAAATTTCCTCACCTCATGGGTCAGAAACGCCCCGAGTCCGGCTTTGGCATACTTGTTGAATCCCTCAAGGAGTGAAATACCGATTGTGTTCTGAAGCGAAGAGTAACGGGTCTTGTCTTCTGTCTCCTGTGAGGAGACATAATGATTCTCCCAGAAATCCTCATTTGACGCATCGGTATTCGTAAACTTATGAAATCCGTCCTTATAATCGAATGTCCATATGAAGCTCGACACAGGCACATATTCCTTTGCCACAACCGAATCTGTCTCGTCACGCTCTTCCTTCCAGAAGCCCACCTTGTAACGATGGTTCATGAAGAACTGTTTACCCTTGTAGCGACTATGAGAGGCAACGAGATTAGTCGGTATCGTCTTGGGATTTATTGACGACACACCGCCCTGAAGCTCAGCGGGGTCAATTATGTAAAGGTCATCCGTGATTCCGCCATTCTCCTTGTTAATCATGTTGGAAGAGTTGAAAAATCCCTGGAACTCATACCTGTCACCGGTATATGACCCGGAGAGTCCCCAGCTCAACCCTTTTGCCGCCTGATAATTATAACTGCCCTTCGAGTAAGGATAGTCGACAAAGGCTCCAATCTGCCCCTTGGGAGAGAAATTGCCGGAGAAAAGCATTTTAAAATAGTCCTGAGCGATTTCCCTTCCGCCGCCGGTGTTATAGCTTACCACCGACATAGGGATACGGGTATTGTAGAACCTCATTGTGGACAGGCTCGGGAGCCATGCTTCCTTCGCATCACGGAAGAAAAAGTCGCTCATAGGCTCCTGCTGCATATATATCATGTTTTTACCGACCGATGCCTGATTACCGGTGGTGGCAAAAGCGGGAGAATAAGCCGAAGGTATAGCTCCCTGGAAATAATTGTAAAGAGCTGTATCCATCGGAGCCTCCTCACGCAGCCCGAGCGGCTGCAACATACGCCATGCATATGACGGCGCCACCTCTGGTTCCGCAGCTCTGAGCCACAAGGAACCGGCAGCCAATATAGTGATGAAAAGGAGTGTATATTTTTTCATAATCGACAACAAAGTTACGCAATTAAGCGCAAATCTCTATCAGCTGTGAGTTAATTTTCGTATATACAAAAAAAATTACCCGTCATCACGACGAATAATCTTCTTACCTTAAATCTAATACCATGAAAAACTGATGCAAAGGTAGGGAGTTTTTGTGACTCACCAAATTTTTATGCTAAAAAACATTGTCTAATTATCATATTTTAACTATTGTATATTTTATATTTACATCTATTCACAAATGAGACAAAAAAACGTTACTGACATATATATTTTGCTTATATTTGCAGTTACCGGAAATTTTTCCTCTCGATACTATGCAGTCATGACGCGGATTCAGCATCATTACTATAAAACCAATCTGCTCACATCGAAAACAGCAAATGGACAAGACCTCCTTAGTGGAACTATGCAAAAATGGCGACAGAGATGCATTGGGCATACTCTACTCACGCTATTCGGGACGCATGATGAGAATCATACGTCACTACATCCACGACCCGGAGGTGGCGAGCGACATTCTGCACGACGGATTCATCGTAGCATTCACACAGATAAACAAACTGCGCAACTGTGACAAACTGGAATTCTGGCTCGGCACCATAATGAAGAATCTGTCCATCCAGTACCTCAACCAGGAGGAGCTGACAACACTCCTAAACGATGACGTTGATGTCCCGGAGATACCGGAAATACACACCCTCATATCCTACGAGGAGCTTGAGGCTATAATCAACATGCTCCCTGACGGCTATCGCAAGGTGTTCAAACTCGCCGTGCTTGACAATATGTCGCATGCCGAAATCGGCAAACTGCTCGGCATAGCTCCACACTCGTCATCATCTCAGCTGTTCAGAGCCAAAGAGCTCCTGCGCAAAATCATACGTGAACATGGCATAGAACTCAGCGGAGCCATTGGCATCATACTGCTGCTGGCAGCTCTGCTGCCACGGCTTATCACCACCGACATACAGTCCGGTATGTCAGAAATAGCATCCGGAACGCCCCAAACCGCCACTTCTGTGGATGATATACGGAACTCACTGCATGACAATGAACTCGCTGCTGACATTTTACCAGGAGAAAACGTCGTGAACGACCATCAGCACACCTATGCTAAAGCCACAGTCAACACGCCCTTAGAGCCCGATTTCATCCCCGAAATAGCAGAAAACACAGAGACAGCCGAAAGCTCCGAGCTCTCACTAAGGGCGGAACAACCGACAGAAAGCGATGAAAGGACGACGGGAACAGAAAGTTCCGAAAGGACGGAGGGAACAGAAAGCACTGAAAATCCTGACCGCACATACGAGCCTACCACGAGCAACTACGATGCACAGACTCATCATTTCATAGCCCGACATGCCACCCATAAACACGGATTTAACGTGTCGGTCAATACGACCCTCAACTCACAGAGCGCCGGTCCATCCTCCGGATTTTCCGACAATCTGGCATCCTCAGGACCTTGGGCAGACGGTCCTGCCACTCCGTCACCCGGCATCCCTTCCGACATAGCGGACAGCTATGCCGATACCCGGCACCATCCTACCATATCCGTGTCATTGTCCGCCAATTACATGCTTACACGCACGTTAGGGATTGAGACGGGAGTCACATACTCTCATCTCCGATCCGAAGCATCGAAATCAGGCAACAGGTACAACTTCCGCTACCACTATATCGGAATCCCGATAAAACTCAATCTAAACATCTATTCTACCCCGGCACTGCGGATATACGGCTCCGTAGGCGGCGGACTGGATATCCCCGTATCCGCAACGAAAAGCGACTTGTTCGGCACGGAACAGATCTCGACCCCGATACAATGGTCACTCAGCAGCGGCATAGGAGTCCAATTCAACATCACACAACGCGTGGGACTATACGCAGAGCCCTCGATGCGCTACAATTTCCACAACAACGACACCGAAACCGTCAACAAATGGCAGGAGGAACGTTTCCAATTCACCCTGCCGATAGGATTACGTCTGAACTTCTAACACACACTTATACCCAGTCCAATGAAACTACCATTCAAGTCATCGCTTGCCATTGCCTCAGCCGCGCTGATAACGACTGCATGCGACCAAGATGTACCACAAGCCGGAAATGCCCCTTTCGTCATTTGTCCGAATTCACTGAACATGGAAATCATACACTCCCAGAATGATTTCGCATTCACGTACCTCAGCCTGATTCCGTCTGACGACGACGGCAATGCCATCGTCTCGCCGCTCAGCCTGTCCATGGCATTATCCATGGCAGCCAATGGCGCCGAAGGGGAGACTCTTGAGGAAATCATCAATGCCACAGGCTTCAGAAATGCCACCCTTGAAGATGTACATTCCCAGAACAGCTTCCTGCTACATGCACTTCCCCGGGTAGACCCCGGCACCAGACTCTCGCTTGCCAACTCGCTCTGGCTCCATGAAGAGTTTCCCGTCAACGAGCAGTTCCAAACCTCAAGTCAAGAGACGTATGGAGCTGAAATCAGACGTATCGACATGTATTCGACTGATGCTATGAACGCTATAAACCAATGGGCGGCAACACACACCGAGGGGATGATTAAGAACTTCCTCTCGTCACCGCCCAACGTAATGGTCTCAATCATGAACGCTCTGTACTTCAAAGGCACATGGGCAGCCAGATTCCCGAAGTCAGGTACCGAAAAACGCACGTTCCACAATGCCGACGGCACTATGCCTAAAGTGCCGATGATGCACGATGACACCCACCCTTGCACCCTGATTTCCGACGAAGGCATCACCGCCATATCCCTACCCTATGGCAACAAGTCCTTCCGCATGACTCTTGTGCTCCCGCCATCCGGCGTCACCACCGAAGAATGCGCCACAACACTCAATGCCAAAAGATGGCTAAACTGGCAACAGAAGTTCAGCACATCAACGACTGCCGTAATCACCATGCCTAAATTCGACATCAACACCGGCAATTTCCCCCTCTCAATGATGCAGGCACTCGGGATGAAGAAGGCGTTCACACCTGCGGCAGAATTCGGAGGTATTTCACCTAAACCACTGTTCATCAACAACATCCGGCAGCGTGTACACATCGTTGTCGACGAACATGGCACAGAAGCCGCAGCTGTCACCGACATTGGATTAGAAACCGCCTTACCCGGAGCACCGCATCCGGAGGTGACAATTGACCGCCCGTTCATTTTCATCATCTCGGAATCGACAAGCTCGTCAATACTCTTCGTAGGCAGAATCAACAATCTCTAAACCACCCTACCCGTTTATCACACCTTACAGAACAAAAGACGGAGGATGCAGCAAATCTGCATCCTCCGTCCGTTTTAATATCATCTCGATAGGGATTATTCCCACTCAATTAAGCGTTTGACTTGTGAATAGTCTGATATGTTGGGAGTTATGCTTTCTGTTTGTTTCATCGGGGTTGAAAATCGGGGTTGTTTTTGATTTTGCAGGCGTGCTGTAGGACAGCGAGTTAGATTGAAAATTCCACGCTATCTGCTGGGATTTCTACTCTGTTCATGCCGTTTCTGTCGTCTTGCGACTGCAAAGGTACGCATTTTCGTTAACATACACAACCCCAACGTCTTGCAATTATAGCGTATCCTCTGAGGCTATAGCAGAGCAACCTGGGAGTTATATTATTAGGTCTTTATGACACTTAAAGCATTGAAAGAGGTGAAGGTAGGTAACCCCTATCTCCCCTCCCGTCCTTCCTCCCCTATAATGGTGGCATCCCATTGATATCTGAAATGGGTAAAAATTTTTATTCCATGGATGTGCATTCCCAGACTATTAACCAATAGCCTCAGGATGCACTATCCGCACATATATCCCATTCACTTCAAGTCTTTTAGCACCTCATCAATTACATTCAGTTGCTTTCGTCCCTTGCGTAGATATATGAGTCGGTTTAGGATGTCACAAAATAGAGCTTTTAAGGTTTTGTGATTGTCAAGTTGAGTATAGAGAATGATATCGTCAATTCGTAATGCTTTGAGCGATGGGAGAAGACGTTTATAGTTTTTGCAGGTAACTTCAATGCGGTAGTGTGTCCCAGCAAAACCAGTATATTCGGTTATATATGTTTTACCACTTGACTCCTCAATCTCTTTACGTTTGTTATATGTCTTCAGTTTGAGTGTTGAATCATCATTACTAATACTCAGTTCGGGTTGTGCAAACATTCGGTCGAGGTTGATGTTATAGGCGTGAACATTCAGACCTTTCACGGATTTGCGGTTTGCAACTCGTCCATTAACTATAATATCGTTGGGTGTTGACTTCAACAATGCAATGAGTCGTTTCTGAATGTTGAAATCAAAATCTACGGCAATATCAAGTTTACTGACTCTATGAAATGTCAGTCCAAGTGCCGCCTCAACATAGAAACGTGCTTGAAGAATCCATGAGTATAGGGCGGCATTCTCAAATGTGAGATATACCAGTTGTCTATTCGGATTGAAACTACCACTTCGGAGATAGCCAACGACCCTATCGGAATCCTCATCTTTACACTTTACAATAAACTCATCTCGGTAATGGCGGCTCTCAGTCCGCTCAATCCACAGAGATGTATTATCCTCCCCTATATATAATTTCTTTTCGATGGTACTCAAGAAAACCTTTTGTTCATCGGTTGCTGTATATGTAACTTCAAGTGCGTCTATACAGACCGCATAATTGTATTGTCGGTTTGCCATATTTATATGTGTATGTTCAATTATATATAGTGGCAGTGTATGAGTTTTTCAACTCAATGTGTGCCATTATTCAGAGTGTGCCAATTTAATCTTGTCGGTGATGGTTGGCACACTCTCTTTTTGTACCACTTTATTCTTTTAGATTATTCTGTCTCAACTGGTCGAGGAAGCGGTCAATCTCGGACTGGTTGCGAGTGTTGCGCGGATAGCCGTTCCTCTTAAACCAAGGATTCATTTCGTTGGTGACGATTCCCAGTTTTTCAAACAGCCCTCGGAAACTGTATAGGTAGAGGTCATCGACAAACCATCCGATATAAAGTCTGTCGCGGTCAAGCCAAATATCAAGGTCAATGGGATAACGGAAGGTAGATGGTACATTCAGTTTTTTCTGTGCCTCTGCCAGTGGAGGCAAGACGGCTTTTCTGATTAGGGCTAATTCTTCGCGGTTGTCGTCAAAGTAGAAACAGCGTCGAGGATTCTTGGCATCCATTCCCATTAGCCGACGTGAAAGATAATAGCGCACCCGCCATGCTGAATAGCCGTCATGGTAAAACGCAGCGTCCAGTATAGCAAATCTTTCGGCAATGGTGGAGAAGGCTCGGTAGTCCTGCCGTTGAGCGAACCAACGATATGCGCTTATATTCTCGAAGAGGTGCCAGTCGATGAAGCGGAAGAGTTTGACATAATGCCGTGGCGGATTCGGACTATTCTTGAATGAAAAGTCATCATAATCGCATAGTCCCAAACGTATAAGTTGTGCAATGGCTTTGTGCGGTATGTTGAAGACAAGGACACAGTGGCGTTCATAATCTATGGCATGAATATAGTGTGCATGAGTCAGCCAGTTTGGAACTTCAACTACTGACGTGGAATCAAATGGAATGGTAAGGAAGTTGTGAATATGTTCCATACTATATAATGTGTAGATTGCTTAAGTTAATTGGGCTGCGCTGAGGGGATACGCAACCCAATCTCCGTCGTTTGTGGTGAGCGCGGATGTTATCTTTTTATTACGATATGGTTGTTAAGTACAGGGATGAGGCTCAAAAGAGAGCTGAAAGTATTAGTGACTTCTGATGGAGTAGTTGGATTCCATTTGAAACCTAACGTATTTGAGATATTGTACAACCTTATGTTGAGACCAATAGCAAGCCCAATCCCTATTGTTCTATTCATTGTGGTTGCAAGGTCATAATCCCACACCCACATTACCTTAAGACCTGTTATAATGCTGTCGTCAGAAACGATGGATGCAGAAATGCGTATAGGGGGCTGAAAGTGTCCTTCGTTAAAAACCCACTCCTCAATTAGCTGTTCTGTCTCACGAGGTGAATTGGGAAGTAGGCGCACCACTGGCGCGCACTCATGGCTATTCATAAGCGAAATTGTTTTGCGGTTAGAATGTTAAATGATTGCCCAATATGGTGATATTGGCTGAGTTGAGAAGAGCGCGGTCGATGGGAGGCTCAATACCTTCAATGAGGCAGCGACGGCAAATCATTAGAATCTTGCCTATGTTGTTCTGACCCTCGAAAGTTCCTATATTGCGGACTGAATTGGTTTCGATGTTGATTTTGAGGTCAAGAGCATTCTTGGTGAGGTTCGCACCGCTCCATCGCTTGATGCGCTGCGCGAGCCTTCTACGCTCTGCTATCAATTCGGGATTCTTACAGCCCCATATCTGAGCCGTGCCGCCAGTGTCGAGGGTAGTTTCTTCAACCAATATCACTCCTTTGGGAATGGATAACAGCTTGTTTCTGAAGGCTTCACTGCCAAGGCACTTCTGCCATACGACAAATAGCATCCACTGCAAGCGGAATGTCGGAAAGTCCTCACGGACTTGTGCCTTATACTTTGCCTTAACGAAACGCTTGGCTGCGTAACCGCTTGTTTGTGAGCGAAGTTCGCGCTGAATTGCCACATCTGTAAACTCCCCACAAAGGTAAAGTTGCTCCGATGTCGGCCAGTTGGCACCTGCAAACTCAAACGGATAGCCACCTGCCATATTGGAGAGCCTAAGTTCAATGCCTTCAACTATATCAGTAACTTTCTTGAAACACCAAATGGGTAATTCAGACGCAATAAGACGCTCCTCGCGCCCCAAGGACGTAACGAGTTCAGACACTGAAGATGAAGTCGAAAGATAAGCTGGATTATTCATAACTCTTTGTTTTATAATTGTTTACTATCGCGTCTGGATTTCTCCGACCACCGTGGCCAGTTATGCTTGGCTCGGTTGGCGCAGCCCCGAAGGACTGGCTCTTGACACTGAGAAATTTTCCCTCTTAAGACCACAAAGTTACAACATCCACCCACCACCTGTCAAGTTTTCGATGTTAAAAATTGATAAGAAGATGGTAGCAATAATTGACAGGAACGACCACAAAAATAGGAGACCGAAGCCTCCTATTTTTGTCTCTATGAGATTATAATCCCATGCTTCTGAATATCTGTTGTAGTTGTAATTTTTTCTGTTGATATTCGCGAACCAAATCATAATCACCTAAATTCTGAGCTAATCCTATCTGTTCATCTTTAATGCACAGCAATCGCTGTTTATACCACATAGCATTCATGGGGTCGAGTTGACCTCTCAGCTGGTACGTTCTGAACTCATCCAGTAAAGAGTTGTGTTCATCGGTCAATTTCTTCAGTTGACTTCTCCATCGCGTTTCTCTACTATCCGACGCTCTATAGGAAGATTGAGAAGATGTAGATGAGGAATTGATGGAGTTACTGGATGATGAAGTCTTGTTATAGTATTTCCCACGGTCAAATTCAATTCTATGTGAATAAGAATCAAATTTGATTACAAAAGAAGAACCATTTCTACTATCATATACAATCTCATTGTCGCGTATCTCATAGTAGCCGTTATAAACTAACTCACCATTGTCATACACTCTAAGGTTTCCCTCGGAAATTATTAGTTTTGAAGACACTCTTTTAACACCTCCCAAGTAACTACCAAAATCCATAGTGCCACTATATTCCCAAGTACCATAAAGCCATTCTTTCTGCTTTTGACGTTCTTCTTCCTCGCGTCTTTGACGTTCCTCTTCGGCAGCTCGTTGAAGTTGTTCATTATGCTCATCCAACAGTGAAGCCATCAATCCATTTAGATGCTGCTCCATGGCTTTCTGCTGTGTAGAGGTCAAAGTGGAGTTGCCATGATTATCTATGAAGTATTGGATAGTTTTCTCGTTAGTTTGATAAGGATAATTGTTTGCATCCAATATTTGCCAAGTTACTAATCTCGCTCCATTATCACATTCAACCGTATCGCGAGCAACAGTGACAGCATAATCGTCGAAGACTTTTTTCTCTTCACGAGTATTGGCGATATCTTTATAGGGAACTGGACATAGGTAGGGGCGATACACAATCATCTTATACCCAATAGAATCGGATACTTCATGGATAGTTCCTTTGGTATCGACTAATTTTATTTCGTTGTCGTCAAAGGCTTCCTGTGTTCCAGTATTCCATACCGCACATTTGCCATCTTTGAAGGATGGTAATTTATGACTCACTTCTTCCCAAACAGACCCTATATTTGGACTCTCAGTAAAGTAATCTCCCGTCAACACCCATTCTCCCTTCGTGTTGATGAAACCGACGCGCTTATTCCATAATTTTTTATCTGCCTCGTTACGGTCATCGACCACACAAGCCAAACCTTCGGAGAACTGACCAGGAGGAAAATCATCTGAGAATTGACATGGAATAACCTCTTTTCCTTGGAGATTAATATATCCCCATTTCCCATCACGACGCACAGCAGCAAGCCCCTCGGAAAAAGCATCTATTTGGTCGTAACGTTCTAATGCCTTTGTAAATTCGGTGGTGATTTTCAGAGTTGGTTTTCCGAAAGAGCTATTACCGAGAAGGAAGAAAACACCTGCAAAGACTGCTAATGCACCTACTACTGCAAGAGTAATCCACAATCGTTTATGGGTTTTTCTCGGTTTATGCTGTTGGGGTTGCTGGTTCTGAGGCTTGGATGTTTCCTCAGTCTGAAATTCAATGGGACATCCACAATGCGGACATTCTGTTGCGCGGTCAGACATCTTGCCTCCGCATTCCTTGCAAGTAATAAGAGCCATAATCAATCTCCGTGATAACGTTTTCTGAGAACGATGGTATTACCATCAACTTCGATATCTGCACCAGTCCAGTAAACCTCATCGTATTTTGGACCCTGGTAAGAATTAGATGAGACCTTGGTGAAGTGATTATTTTCTGCATCTGATAAAAACTCTTTTACTAAGTTCTTGTCAGAAAATATAATTTCAATATAACCATTCCTTATAATGTCATATTCTTCATCGATACCCTCAATTTTAATTTTTATGTAATCTCGTCCGTTTCCTCTTTCATAGGTACAGTTTTTTATTTTGCGAAAGTCTGTATAGGAATCACCGTAGGCAAAATCGATTTCTGATTCTGTTTCAGAAGTCTTTTGGAATTTGAGTTCTTCCATTGATTGAACTAACTGACTTACCTTTTTGATATCCATAACTTCTACTTCCGAATCAAAGATACAGAATGAAAGAACATTAATTGGAGCATACCCCTCTTTAACAGTCTCATCATCTTTTACGAGTTCAGAGCAAACTTTCGGAGCTGGCGTTTCTTTATTGATGAAGAATGTACTCGCAACACCAACAATTATTAAGATTAACACCAATACGGCTATTATAATCCATCGTTTATTACGATTGCGTTTCGTGGAGTTAGAAGTTGGTGTAGTTAAGACATATCCGCAATGCGGACATTTTTTTGCGCGGTCAGAAATTTGTTGACCGCACTCGGGACATTTAGTAAGAGCCATAAGTCTGATTATAAAGTTAAAGACACGAGGCTTCCATTATAGAAGTCCCGCGTCTTTTCGACATTTAGATTTGAGTATAGTCGCAAACGAGTGAGCCGTTGATGGTGACGGTCTTGTTGTCATCATCGGCAATTTTAAGGTTATCAAAGTTTAAGGTAACGGCTGACCCTTTAACTTCAGAAATCGTGATTTTCCCACTCTTGATTTCATCATACTTGTCTCCTTCCATCACGTCTGTTATCATCTCTACATAACCGTCGTTGAGTGTTAGGGTCATCCCCTTGGAAAGTGTTTCGGATTTAGCTTCAAGAGAGATGTGTGCGCGAGGGTAAAAGTTGGTTTCATCAGATTTGGCAGGATAGAGTTCTGCATCTATCTTAATGCCAAGTAGAGTCCCATGGTCAGTGAGAGTCGAAGTTGCTCCAGTCGTGGAGTGTTCCTTGTAGCCTTGACCGTTGATGGTGAGAGATGCTTTTGAGCTACCTCCATCGGGTTCGTCGTTGTCATCGCCACAACTGGTGAGCGCAAATGACAGTGTGGCGAAAAGTGCTACAAAAAGTAGGGTAAGATACTTTTTCATTGCTGAAGAGCGGTTTTTGTTGCCCTTAGTGGCTCGGTTGGGGCGGTGGTGATTCGTTAGTTCTCAAAAGACACAATAAAAAGAGTGAGCCACCTTAGCGGATATCTTTGCTAACGCGCTCACCACAAGCGGACTAAACAAGAATTCACGACTACAGCAGCCCACTCAGTCTGCGGTATATCGTGAAAATACGAATGTACGCGACTGAGGGAACAGCGTCTTCGGCTCTTCTCTGTTTAGTCTTCGGAGGTGGTGATTCGTCAGCAAGAGAGAAAGCTAAAACACTTTCCATTATGTCTTGTTAAAACCTACTACGGCAATAACGATGCAAAGTTACTGATTTTTTCTGATATGTGAAGTACAAAGGGTGGAAAAATCCGTCAAAAATTGCTACCTTTGCGGTAAAAATAATTGATATGCCTACAAAATCTCGCATAAATTATAATCCGTCACTAAGTGTTGAGGATAATGCGAAGCGATGCGGTGTGACCGAGGCGGCAATACGCAAATACATCAGTGAGCAGGGGATTGACCGCAGATATGATGAGCAAGTGAAACGTTATAATGCCGTCCGACGCTATTTGCAGTCACATAAAGAAGCAAAACCTTCAGAGGTTGCCAAGATTCTTGATATGTCTCTTAATACAGTTAAGAAGTACATGGCTATGGAGAGCGCACCAGTAAAGCCTAATACGGATAAAGTCTCAAAAGTGAATCTCTCAAAGCTGACTGCTCCAATTAAGACAGTTGATAAAGACCAAACGGCTATTCTGAGCGGTATTCTAAGGCTCTACTGCGATAATGCTCCCACATTTGACTGCGACCTTACTACGTCCGTAGGAGGCTTCTATAAATACGGCATAACGCGCCCAGCGCATCTTTATGACAAGTATCCAGTGGATGATGAGGTAAAACCATTGGAAGAGGCAGAATCGTTGCCCGACGGTTGCTTCAAATCTGTTGTGATTGATTTGCCATTCATGGTGGAGGGTTGTCCTACAGAGAAGTCGCTTGATAGCATAATGCTTAATCGCTTTTCTTCCTTTTCTACTAATGAGGAGTTGTATGAAACGAATAAGAGGATGATTGCATTGGCATATAGGTTGCTCGTACCAAAAGGAATACTGGTGATGAAGACACAAGACTATTGGAAGCAGGGTAAGCAGGAATGGGTCGCTCATTTTATAATAAATGAGGCATATAAACTGGGATTTGAATTGTTAGACCAGTTCCTTCTTGTAGCCAAGACCAAGCTATTAAAACCTGCCTATCGTCAACTATGCGCTCGTAAGATGCACTCATATTTCTTGGTATTTCGTAAGAGTTGATGAGTTATTCATCAATACTATCCGAACTTTTGGGTTTTCTTCGTTGCTCATATAATTTCTCTCGCATTTCCAATGCCCACATTATCATTTCGTGTCTTGAATTTATAATCCGAACCTCTCCCTTATCAACTACCATTGCCATAAAATCTGAATTGACAGTCGGTGGAGCATCTTGCACTGGGAATAAGTCTGCTATATTAACTTTAAGAGCCTTTGCAATAGACAGAATGGTTGACATCTGCGGATTACCATTCAAGGCTCGGCTCAAACTTTCAGGCTTTATTCCCATCAGTTCTGCTAAATCCTTGAGTTGTTTACCTTGCTTGGTGCAGATGTACTTAACACGAGTTGATAGTTCAGAGGACATGACTATAATCTATTATTGTTATGCAAAGATACTTCAAATAACTTAAAATATCAAATATTCTTACTGACTTAACATTTATTGTATGTTTAGATTTGGTTTTGCTTAACTTTAGCTGTAACTTTGCAGCGTAATACTTAACTTATATTATCAATGAAGGAGGTTAAAGCAGTAATATACGCCCGAGTATCGACACAAGGTCAAGACTATGAGAGACAGTTGGCAGAGTTGACACATTACGCTGACCGTATGGGGTATAAGGTTGTAAAGACCTTCAGTGAGAAAATATCGGGAGCGAAAAAGATAGCAGAACGAGAAGCCTTGTCTGAACTTTTAAATTATATTGAGAACAATCAAGTGAATAAGGTTATGATTTATGAGTGTAGCCGTTTGAGCCGAAGAGCAACAGATTTCCTTTCAATCATCGAGACATTCAATGAGAAAAAAATCAGCCTCTATATTCATCAAAATGGACTGGAGACGCTTCAACCCGATGGCTCGGTAAACCCGATAGCGACGCTCGTGTTAGGTATCTTGGCACAATTCAATAGTATGGAGCGTAATCTCATACGTTCTCGCATGGAGAGTGGTTACAACAACTTTCGCAACAATGGAGGTAAGGTTGGGCGCAAGGAAGGTTTCTCTAAATCGGTTGAGAGCTATAAGGTAGAATATGCAGAAGAATTGCGACTATTACGCAAGGGCTACTCTCTCCGTAACATCAGAAAAATAACTGGTTCGAGCATTACAACAATTAGAAAGGTTGCCGCAATCGTAAACTCAAAAGGAATCGCTTAATGAAAAATAAAGTCAAGTTTAACCTGCAATATCCATCAAAAGAGCGAAGCCTCATTTTGGCTATATGCCGATGTGGAGGAAAAACCATAAAACGCTCTTTGAATGTAACAATACCAACTGACGTGTGGGATAAGCTATCTCAACGTTGCAAAATCTCAGCTGATGATACAGTAAGAGTCACCAGGGAGTATAAGAAAATCAATAGGCGACTGGATGGGATTGAGCAGAGTTGGAACACATTAGCAGATAAAAACCGATTAGATAGTTTCGACCCTCAGTGTGTTGAGTCGATGTTTGACAGTCATCTTTCAGTATCGGCAAAAAAGGCAGATGAGGAAGACCGAAGGGAAAATCGAACACCTCTGCAATTCTTTCAAGAGCATATTGACAAGAAGACCTCTATGATTTGTGAAGCCACTGGACGTAACATCAGTGAAAAGACAAAAGGTCATCACATCGTTGTGCTGAATCGTCTGAAAGCATACATGAGAGATACTAATACTCCTGATAATTTTACAATTTTTGACAAGGAGTTTCAAAACAAGTTCACCAACTGGGCTTATCATACAGCTCGTAGAAAGCAAGGTGGATATTCACATAATACCGTAGTAGCAACATTCTCTGTTTTGAAGATATGGCTCAATGAGGCTACTGAAGCAGGACTAATAACTACAAAAGATTATCGTAAATATCCAAGTAAGGGAGAGGATGTTGACAACATTGCTCTAACCGTTGATGAGATTGAGGCTATTTACAGACTCAACATTCCCAAGCTAATCAGTGAAGGAGTGATAGATACAAAATCAACAATCGAAGCCACCAGAGACCTTTTTATAGTAGGTTGTTGGACAGGTCTCCGTCGCGCAGATATTGCCCGTATAAACGAGGCTCTGTTTGATTTAGCAAACAATCGTTTGACGATACAGACTCAAAAGACGAATGAAAAAGTAATAATTCCACTGCATCCTTTTGTTTGCGAGTTATATGCCAAATACCACGGGCGTTTCCCGAAACTTATAGACAAGAGTAAAGCCAACGGACAGTTACAAGAACTTGGCAGATTGGCGAAGATAGACGAATTAACATCTCGCTCTTCAGTAAGGGGAGGTAAGATAGTAACAGAACACCTTATGAAATATCAACGTATCGGTTTTCACACTGGAAGGCGCAGTTTTGCTACCAATCTTTATCTTCAAGGCGCACCAACTATCTCAATTATGAAAATGACTGGTCACAAGACAGAACAGAGCTTTCTGAAATATATTAAAGTGTCTAAAGTTGAACATTCCGAACTGATGCAAAAATTCTTCAAATGAAGCAATCGGGGACGTTTTTTAGAATCGGGGTCGAGAATCGGGGTTAAATTTACCAAAACTGGCAAAAGCGACAATCCACGGAAAACTCAGCGAGTTAACCGTGGATTGCTTGTAAGTGGTTGGTATCAATCCGTGTGGATTGCTTCAATGGGGTGTAATTGGCTATAGTTCAGAGGGGTCTGAAAGAGCCTTTATCACTCCCACTCGATGGTTGCCGGCGGTTTGGAGGAGATATCGTAACATACACGGTTTACACCGCGCACCTTGTTTATGATATCGTTGCTCACCTTAGCCATGAAATCGTAAGGGAGATGCGCCCAGTCGGCGGTCATGGCATCTGTCGAAGTCACCGCACGGAGAGCTATGGCACGTTCGTAAGTACGTTCGTCACCCATCACGCCCACGCTCTGCACGGGGAGCAGGATAGCGCCTGCCTGCCATACCTTGTCATACAAATCCCAGTCACGCAACCCCTGGATAAATATATCGTCAGCATCCTGGAGTATGCGCACCTTCTCGGGAGTGATGTCGCCGAGTATACGCACCGCCAGACCGGGGCCGGGGAACGGATGACGCTTGATAAGATGGTCAGGCATACCGAGCTGCCTTCCCACGGCGCGCACCTCATCCTTGAAGAGAAGACGCAGCGGCTCGCAGAGCTTCAGATTCATCTTCTCGGGAAGACCGCCCACGTTATGGTGGCTCTTGATGGTTGTACCGGTGATTGACAGCGACTCTATGCAGTCAGGATATATAGTGCCTTGGGCAAGCCATTTCACATCCTTAATCTTATGAGCTTCAGCATCAAATACGTCGATGAAGCCCTTGCCTATAATCTTGCGCTTGCGTTCAGGCTCTGTGACACCGGCAAGCTCGCTGAAGAACTTGTCGGAAGCATCGACACCTATCACATTGAGACCCAGGCACTCATAATCATGAAGCACATTGCGGAACTCGTTCTTACGCAACATACCGTGATCCACGAATATACATGTGAGATTCTTACCGATGGCACGGTTAAGCAGCACAGCCGCAACCGACGAATCAACACCGCCGCTGAGACCGAGCACCACCTTGTCATCGCCAAGTTGCTCGCGTAGTTGTGCTACAGTAGACTCTATGAATGACTCGGCAGTCCAATCCTGCTTGCCCCCGCAGATATCCACCACGAAATTGCGAAGCAGCTGGGTACCGTGTTCCGAATGGTAAACCTCGGGGTGAAACTGCACGCCCCAGGTCTTCTCACCTTCCACCTGATAGGCAGCGATAGCCACCTTGTCAGTCGAGGCTATGGGTCGGAATGTATCGGGTACTGATGTAATAGTGTCACCATGGCTCATCCACACCTGTGACCCAACAGGTATATTCTTGAATAATGGATTAGCGGTGTCGATTTTTGTGAGATGAGCTCTGCCGTACTCACGTGAAGGCGCAGGTTCGACACTGCCTCCGCTTGTAAATGCAATGAACTGCGCACCGTAGCAGATACCGAGCACAGGGAGGTGCCCGCGCAGACGGTCAAGCTCTGTTTTAAACGCTTTCTCGTCGTAAACCGAGAAAGGTGAACCCGAAAGGATGACACCTATAACCGAGGGGTCATCGTAAGGGAACTTATTGTAGGGTAGAATTTCGCAATACTCGCCGAGTTCACGCACACGCCGTCCTATCAGCTGCGTGGTCTGAGAACCGAAGTCGAGAATGATAATTTTTTCCTGCATATAAAAGATGTGTGAAACGATTAGTTATTCTTCCGCAAAGATAAGCATAATTCAGCGATTTTTAGAATATCTTTCAATTTTAAAATTTCCTATACAATAACCTTATCCTCATTCATCTCCCCTGCCCGCCATATTAATTAACATATTTATTAACATTTTTCATTTTATATACCAAAATATTTGTTTCGTCTATTAATTTTTGTTATTTTTGCACAAAATACGCTTATAGATTGTCTTAAAGAATCAATAATCACAGTTCTTCATTTTTTACAATAACCAATTTTTATTAATCATTTAAAGAAAACCTTACCATGAATGACGTAAAAAGTCTATTCTCGTCCGTGCTTAAGGGACAGGTATTTAGGGGGGGTAAAAAGCTGATTGCCAGCCTAATAACCCTTTTACTACCAGCCATTATTTTTGCACAGGACATCACAGTGAAAGGAACGGTTGTCGATGACACCGGAGAACCCGTTATCGGAGCGACCGTGCTAATCGACGGCACAAGCCAGGGCACAGCTACCGATTTTGACGGTAACTTCACCCTGAAAGTTCCGGAAGGAGCAAAACTGAAAATTTCCTACATCGGCTATGACACCCAGGTCGTGCCTGCCAAGGACGGCATGGAAGTTGTCATGAAGCCCAACTCAGTGGTTCTCGGCGGTGTGGAAGTCGTGGCCTACGGCGTACAGAAAAAAGTCACCGTGACAGGTGCCATCTCAAGCGTCAAAGGCGACGAACTTGTAAAAACCCCTGTATCGTCAGTCAACAACATCCTCGCCGGTCAGCTTTCAGGTGTGACCACCGTACAGTACTCAGGCGAGCCCGGTGCTGACGCAGCGTCAGTCTACGTGCGCGGTCAGGGTACATGGAACAACTCCGCTCCTCTTATCCAGGTTGACGGTGTGGAACGCTCCATGGGCGACATCGACCCCGAGGAAATCGAAAGCATCACAGTGCTGAAGGATGCATCAGCCACCGCAGTATTCGGTGTGCGCGGTGCTAACGGCGTAGTGCTCATCACCACCAAGCGCGGTAACGAGGGCACCCCAAAAATCGACATCAGCACCTCATTCTCAGCTCTCACACCTACCAAGATGGTAGAGCAGGCAAACAGCTGGGAGTACGCCACCTATTATAATATGATGCAGCGCAACGACTACGAAGGTGACCCCGCAGCGTTCACCCCGATGTTCTCCGACGCTATCCTCCAGAAATTCAAGGACGGCTCAGACCCCATCCGCTTCCCGAGCATACGCTGGGCCGACTACACAATGAAGGACGCCACTCTCCAGACCAAAAGCAACGTAAACATCAGCGGCGGCACCAAGAATGTGCGCTACTTCGTTTCTCTCGGTCTCATGACCCAAGGCGGTCTGTTCAAGGAATTCGATTACGACCAGCACTTCGATTACAGCTACAACCGCTTCAACTACCGTGCCAACCTTGACCTTGACGTGACCTCGACCACCACCATCTCATTCAATGTGGCAGGTATCGCGTCAACCGACCACAAGCCCCGTACTTCACAGGGCGCGGCAGGTATGATTCTCGCAATGTACCAGGCTACTCCCTTCTCCTCGCCCGGTATTGTGGACAACCGACTCATTTATGCAGCCACTGACTACACCGACGGTCTCACACTCCCGTTCCTTGGTGGCAGCGGTCTCACCTACATCTCAAGCGCAGGCACCGGAGGTTCATACTCCAACAATATCAACAAGCTGCAGTCCGACCTCATGTTGAACCAGAAACTTGACTTCATCACCAAGGGTCTCTCTTTCCGTATCAAGGGTTCATATAACAGCCAGTTCGGCTCACAGAAGGAAATTACCGTTTCCCGCGCCTCATATACTCCCGTCATCCAGTCAGACGGCACTCTGCTTTACCGCAAGTCAGGCGAAAACGGCATCCCCTCATACGCCGAGACAAACTCAAAGGCTCGTGACTGGTACTTCGAGACAGCGTTCAACTACAACCGCACTTTCGGCGAGCACTCTGTAGGCGCTCTCGCTCTCTACAACCAGAGCAAGACATATTATCCATCAGAGTATTCCGACATCCCATCCGGCTATGTAGGATTTGTAGGTCGTGTGACATACGACTACGACAACCGCTACATGGCTGAGTTCAACATCGGTTACAACGGCTCTGAGAACTTCCACCCCGATCGCCGCTTCGGCACATTCCCCGCAGGTTCTATCGGCTGGGTGATCAGCAACGAAAAGTTCTGGGAACCGCTGAGCAATGTGGTTGACTTCTTCAAGCTTCGCGCATCTCTCGGTCTTGTAGGTAACGACAAGGTGGGTGGTTCACGCTTCATGTACACTTCCGACCCCTTCACCTACAACAGCTCAATGGCAGCCCGCGGCGGTTACGGCTATAACTTCGGTGTAAACAACGGCAACCTTGTGCCCGGCTACGCTGAAAGCGCCAAGAACAACCCCGACGTGACCTGGGAAAAAGCCCTCAAGCAGGACTACGGTTTTGACATCTACCTGCTCAACTCCAAACTCAAAGCCACATTCGACTACTACCGTGAGCACCGTACCGGCATCCTCCTCCGTGACATGACAGCTCCAAGCTACATCGGTTTCGCAGTACCCTACGCCAACCTCGGTATAGTGGACAGCGACGGTTTTGAAGTAAGCCTCCAGTGGAACCAGCGTATCAACGACAACTGGCGCTATTGGGCAAACCTCAACCTCTCGCACAACCACAACAAGGTTATTGAAATGAAGGAAGCACCCCAGGTTAATGATTATCAGTATGCCTCGGGACACCGTATCGGCGCACGCTCGATGTACAAATTCTTCCAGTTCTACGACGAAGCCACCACTCCCGCAGCCTACGAGAAAAAGTATGGCAAGCCCTTCCCCAAACAGCTCACTGAGCTTAAGAACGGTGACGCTTGTTATGTCGACCTCGACGGCAACGGCTACATCGATGCCAACGACAAGACCCGTGACCTCGGATGGACCGACGATCCCCAGTGGGTGGCAGGTCTCAACCTCGGTCTCGCATGGAAGGACCTTGAACTCTCTATGCAGTGGACAGGAGCATGGGGCGTAAGCCGTATGATTTCCGACGTATTCCGTCAGCCCTTCCTCTCTAAAACAGGTCGTGACGACGGCGGTCTTCTCTCTTACCATCTCACCAACTCATGGAACGCTGAGAACCCCGGTCAGGATTACGAATATCCTCGTCCGTCATGGAACCACTGGGACAACAACTATGCCGAGTCAACCCTCTATGAGAAGGACTCCAAGTATCTGCGTCTGAAGACTATCCAGCTCGCCTATACATTCCGTTTCCCCTGGCTCAAGAAGGTAGGTATGCGCAGCATGCAGGCAGCCGTCAGCGGTTACAACCTGCTCACATTCACCCCCTACATCTTCGGTGACCCTGAAGCACGCGCAAGCTCGTCTCCCTCTTACCCGCTTCAGAAAACCTACACATTCAGTCTGAAAATTAACTTCTAAACTACTACGATGAAACTCAATATAAAGCATCTTCCTATCGTCGGCGCTCTCGCCTGTATCGGCTTAGGGTTAGGCTCCTGCACCGACAAAATAGCTTTCGGAGATGATTTTCTGGAGAAAGCTCCCGGCGGCACAGTGACTGCCGACACGGTGTTCAGCAACGCTGAGTACACCCGCTACTTCCTTGCGCAGGCTTACAGCTACCAGTACTACAACCTGCCTACCAACTCGACCAACAACCCTCCCCAGTGCCGCAACTACTGGAAGGGTATGCCCGACCTCCTCGATGACACATACCACTCTTGTTCATCCACACCTTTGATATTCACAGCTTACTACAACGGTATGCTCACATCAATGGCAGACAGCAAGAACAACTACAATGTGTATCCCTACCACAACGAGCATATCTGGGAAAATGTCCGCAGCTCATACCTTCTCCTTGACCGCGTTGACGGTGTACCCGATATGGACGACGCCGAGAAGGCACGCATAAAGGACGAGGCTCGATGCCTGCTCGCCGCAACTTATTTCTATGCATTCCGCTTCTATGGAGGTCTTCCCATCGTGACCGGACTCTTCAACGGCAGCGAATCAAGCTACGAAGGCCGTAAATCAGCCGCAGAAACCATCAAATTCATGGTAGACATGCTCGACGAGGTTATTGCCAACAAGAACCTCACATGGGCATACACCGGAGCCGCAGCCGCTTCAGAGACCGGACACTGGACTCTCGCAGGCGCAATGGCTCTGAAAATCCAGATACTCCAGTTCGCAGCATCTCCGCTCCTCAACTCTGACGCACCCTACTTCCAGGGCAAGTACCAGATGGAGCATCCCGAATATGTATGGCTTGGCGGATACGACGCCAACCGCTGGGTTGAACTACGCAAGGCATGCGAAGAATTCTTCCAGGCGCTAAATGCCAACGGCGTTTACCACCTCGTGGTTCCCGCAGGCACCACTCAGGAGGACTACGCATTCGCTTACCGCTCATCCTACATGCTTCAGGACAGCCCTGAAATCCTCCACAGCGTACGCGTTTCCACAAGTGCGAACGGCAACGACTACGGATGGTACAACCTCGGTTTCGGCAATAACAACAACGGTTCAGGCACCAACACCCGTTACTCTTACTGCCCCACCCAGGAATACGTGGAGATGTTCCCCTGGGCTGACGGCACACCGTTTGACTGGGACAAGGCAAAAGCCGAAGGCAAACTTGACGAAATGTTCATCAAAGGTGACCGCGTGGAAGGCAACCAGATGCTCCAGAACGTGAAGTACACACGTGACCCCCGTCTCTACGAGACAGTGGCTGTCAACGGTCAGCAGTGCGTAATCGAATGGAACAACGGTCGACGCAGCGGTGAACCCTACGAAGCATACGTGGGCGGCACAGTAGCCAAAAACAATGCAAAGACAAACACCGATATATGGGGTACAGGTTACCGTAACCTCAAATATCTGTCAGGCGCCGCATTCCGCCGCCAGAAACCGCAGTGGAACATGCTCCTCCTCAGCGACATGTATCTCACTTACGCAGAGGCAATCATCCAGTCGGGAGGTTCATGCTCCGACGCCCTGCCCTACATCGACGCAGTACGCGCACGTGTAGGCATGAAGGGTCTCGCCCAGTGCAACCCGTCGAAGAACCTCACCTCCAACAAGGAAAACCTTCTTGAGGAAATCCTTCGTGAGCGCGCATGCGAATTAGCGCTTCAGACAAGCCGTTACTTCGACCTCATCCGCTACAAACGTTCCGACCGCTTCGAAATGCCTCTCCACGGCATACGAATCTACCGCCTCGTGGACGGCAAGAGAGATGAGACCATGTGGTACAACGGTGACATGGGCAAGTACAAGAACGACCCATCTAATCCCCGTTACTACCAGCCGACCCAATTCGACTACGAGAAATTTGAAATCACTACAGGTGCCCGCATATGGTGGACCGACGGCTTCGACCCGAAATGGTACTTCCAGCCATTCCCCATCACCGAAGTGAACAAGAATTACGGTCTCGACCAGAATCCCGGATGGTGATATGAGCAATGTCAACATCAATACGTAATGCCAACAATGTAAAATAGATTATGTATAAGAAACATATAACAATGCTGTCAATACTCGCCGCATTCTCAATGTCGGCAGCAGCACAAACCGATTCAATACAAAGCAGCCTGTCCCCGAGTCAGCCTGCCGACATCGGCGGAGACAAGGTGTTCACCCTGGGTGAGACCACCGGTGCCGTGTCGGTTATCGGCAGTGACAAAATAAACCGCCGAACCGCACGAAACATCGGCAACGACATTCTCGGACAAGGCAACGGACTGCAGTCTCTGCAGGGTGCCGGCATATACTCCGCCCAGAATCCCACATTCTACGTGAGAGGTCTGCAGACACTCAACGACAACAACACCCCCCTCATCGTGGTGGACGGTATCGAACGTGACATCTACTCCATCTCGCCCGAGGAAGTGGAATCAGTAACCATCCTCAAGGACGCCGCCGCGACCGCTCTTTACGGCAATAAAGGTATCAACGGCGTGATTGTGGTTACCACAAAACGAGGCATCAAGAACACCCGTGAAATCACATTCTCATATGACCACGTGTTCAACTCGATAGCTCACCGCCCGAAGTTCGTTGACGGCTACACCTACGGTCTCGCCATCAACGAGGCCCGTGCCAACGACGGTCTCGGCGTACGCTACCAGCCCTGGGAGCTTGACGCACTGAAGAATCAGACCTACCCATACCTTTACCCCAACGTAAACTGGGTAGACGAGACTTTCCGTGACTCTTCACCTGTCAACAAGTACACAGCCCAGTTCCGCGGCGGTACTGACAAATTCCGCTACTACGCAATAGCCAACGTAATAACCGAGAACGGCTTCATCAAGAAGCCCCACGTCAACGAGGGCTATTCCACCCAGGACAAATTCAGCCGCGGTAATGTGCGCATGAACCTCGACATCGACCTGACTCCTACCACACAGATAGCAGTCAATGTGTTCGGTTCGCTTACCGAGACCCAGGTTCCCGGCAACCAGGCAGACCTGTGGGATATGGTCTACACTGTTCCTTCTGCTGCGTTCCCCATCAAGGCTGAGGACGGACATTGGGGAGGCTCATCCACTTGGGCAGGCACACTCAACCCCGTGGCACAGTCAATCGGTGCGGCTTACTACAAAAACCACATCCGCTCGCTGTACACTGACCTCACCATCAAGCAGAACCTCAGCGGTCTGCTCCCCGGTCTGAGCGCACAGGTACGTGTCGCATACGACAACTCCGCCGACATCTACGAGAACCACTCCAAGACCTACCAGTACACAGTGGTGACCCCCAGCTGGCCGGCAGGAGCCGAGGCACCGACCTACACATCCTCTATCCAGGGTGCTGACTCATCCATGGGCACCGAAGCCAAGGCAACTATCTATGACCGCTACCTCCACGTCGACGCAGGGCTGAACTACCAGAATACATTCGGCGACCTCAACCTTTACTCACAGCTCAAGTGGGAGTATGAGTACACTGACCCTAATGGTATCAACAACACCGTCTACCGTCAGAACATCTCATGGTGGTCACACCTCAACTACAAGAACCGCTATCTCGCTGACCTGACACTCAGCGAAAGCGGCAGCAGCCGTCTCGCTCCCGGTACCAAGTGGGCGTTCTCTCCCACCCTCGGACTCGGATGGATTATATCCAACGAAGACTTCTGGACCGGCGCAGGCCGTCTGAAACTCCGCGCTTCAGCAGGTATAATCAACTCTGACTTCATCCCCAAGAACAGTTCAGGCGACTGGGTATGGACATACTACACACAGCAGTATGTGCTTACCGGCAACACCTATCCCTTCAACTCATCCTGGAACTCCGATTTCGGACAGACAGTGCTCGGACAGATGGCGACAGAACACCCCGGACGCGAAAAAGCGTACAAATACAACGTAGGTATCGACGCTACCCCAATCGATGGTCTCAACATCACTCTTGACCTCTTCAAGGAGCGCCGTACCGGCATCTGGGTATCATCGGAAGGCAAGTACACCGCTCTTCTCGGCATGGATGCGCCCTACGAGAACGGAGGCAAGGTTGACAGCAAGGGTATCGAAATCGCCGCCGACTACACCCGCTCGTTCGGCGACTGGACTTTCAGCGTGGCAGGTAACTTCAGCTACAACAAGAACAAAATCATTGACATGCTCGAAGAACCCCGTCTCTACCCCAACCTCGTGCAGACAGGCCACAGCGTAGACCAGCTCTACGGACTCGAGGCTATCGGATTCTTCAAGGACGCAGCCGACATCGCCAACAGCCCTGTACAGGCATTCTCCACAGTACGCCCCGGCGACATCAAGTATCGTGACATCAATGGTGACAAGATTATTGACGAAAACGATATCACCGCAATCGGCTACTCAACCAAATGCCCTGAAATCTACTACAATTTCAGCCTCGGCGCAGAGTGGAAAGGCATCGGTATATACGCTTTCTTCCAGGGAACCGGCAACTACTCGGCAGTGCTCAACACCAAGAGTATGTACTGGCCGCTCATCAACAACACAACCATCTCGCAGTACGCATATGACAACAGATGGACACCCGAGCACCAGGACGCTCTCTTCCCCGCTCTCAGCAGCCAGAGCAACGCGAACAACTACCGGACATCAACTCTCTGGCTACGCGACCGCTCATTCCTGAAGCTACGCAATATCGAGGTTTACTATAACCTCCCGAAATCATTCCTCAACAGAACACTCAAGGTGGTCAACGGCGCCAAACTCTATGTGCGCGGAATCGACCTCTTCACCACAAGCAACGTTCCCGAGAACGACCCGGAATGCTATGGCATCAACCCCGTCAACAAGAGTGTTGCGTTCGGCGTAAGTGTTACATTTTAATTCTTGATTCCTAAACGAATAAGACATGAAAACCAAATATATCATCCTACCTCTCGTAGCTCTCGGCTTGGCTGTGACTTCCTGCAAGGACGAAATGGACTACCATGAGTATGGCGTTGTCGACAAAGACTTCGTCGAGTTAAACTTCGGCAATGTCGGCGGCTTCATGACACAGCTCTACAAAGCCGTGCCTTACGACTTCGGCAACTTCAGCAACGGTGCCATGCAGGCTGGCGCCACCGACGAAGCGGAGTACAGCAAAATCGGTAATGCCATCGAGGACTTCTACAATGGCGGCTGGACACCCACAAACGCCAAATCAGCCTACTGGAGCAGCATGTACACTGCCATTCAGGCAGCCAACCACTACATTGACTTCTTCCAGGGTCTGGATTTCGACGAATTGAAACTCAACCCTGACTATGCCGGTCAGATGCACCGTTACGAAAACTACGTATACGAAGCCCGCTTCCTCCGCGCATACTTCTACTTCATCCTCAACCGTCAGTACGGCGGTGTGCCCATCATCGACCACCAGATGTCAGCAGCGGAAATCAACTCCCTCTCACGCAACACATCTGATGAAGTGTTCGAGTTCATCATCAATGAATGCTCCGACATCAAGGACAAGATTATCCGTAATTACGCAGACCTTGGTGACTACGCAATCACCCAGACTGAATCAGGTCGTGCCGGAAAGATAGCTGTGCTCGCCCTGCGCGCACAGGCTGCACTCTACTGGGCAAGCCCCCTGTTCAACCCCAACGATGACAAAGAGCGCTACAAGAACGCCGCCGACTACTACAAGGAACTCTTCGACGAGTGCCAGTACCAAGGCAAAGGTCTGACAGCAGTTTACGCCAACCTCTGGAGCGCATACAACTTCCAGAACGCTGAAATCGAGAAAGAACTTCTATTCTCATACCGTTACTACAAGAGTACCTCCGGCGACAATTATGTCGAGACCAACAACTATCCCGTAGGTATCGAAGGCGGCACAGGCGGCACTTGTCCCACCCAGAACCTCGTAGACGCTTATGACATGCTCAACGGCAAAGGCATCTTCGAGAACGGTTCCGGATATGACCCCAACAATCCCTATGCCAACCGCGACCCCCGTCTTGCAGCGACAGTAGCTGTCAATGGCGACGTATGGCCCTCATATCAGAGCAACAAGCTTGAGACATTCATCGGCGGACGCAACGGTCAGCCGTTGAGCGGTGCCACAACCACCAGCTACTATCTCAAGAAACTCTGCAACGGTGCCATCGACCTTTCGGCAAGCAGCAAGTTCAAGGAATCGTACCACACATATCTCAACATCCGTTACGGAGGCGCACTCCTTGACTATGCCGAAGCTGTGTTCAAGTACACCGGTAGCGCCGATGTCGCTCTTCCGGGACACAACATGACAGCACGCCAGGCTGTCAACATGGTGCGCAACCGCGCAGGTATGCCAGACGTGACTGAGAACGGTGACGCATTCTGGGCAAAGTATCAGAAGGAACGCTTCGTGGAACTCGCATTTGAAGGCCACCGCTTCTGGGATGTCCGCCGCTGGAAAGAAGGTGCCAAGTACTTCACTTCCATCACCCGCATGAACATCGAGAAGAACGCCGACGGCACACTCTCCTATACCCGTCAGGAAGTAAGTCGCCAGTGGAACGAACGTAACAACTTCTATCCCATACCGCAGACTGAAATCACCAAAAACGGAAATCTCACACAGAATCCCGGTTGGTAAACCAACTTTACAGTCCAGACGGGAGCGTGTCTACATGAAATATATAGATTGTTTATGACAGACTAATTTGGTTATGGCATATTAATTAAGGTTAGATACTGAGACACGCTCCCCCCTTTTCCGCAACAACCCCGGTCATCCCGCGACCGGGGTTGTTGTTTTTTTCACGCAAACACCCTAAAAAATCCTAATTATTAGCACGTCAGGAAAATTTTATCTAATTTTGCATCCTCAAAATTCAAACAGGCATGAGCAAGATTCGATTATTTCTCACCGATGTTGACGGAACGCTTACCGACGGGGGCATGTACTACTCCGCCGACGGTGACGTGATGAAAAAGTTCAACACACGCGATGGCATGGGACTCCAGCTCCTGCAAAAAACCGGCGTGAAGGTGGGTATAATCACCAGTGAAAACACAGCCATAGTGACCCGACGCGCGGAGAAACTCGGTATCGATTATCTTGTGCAAGGGAAGCGAGACGGCGGAAAGCTCGCCGCCGCCATAGAAATCTGCGACACTCTCGGGATAACACTCGACAATGTGGCCTACATCGGCGACGATGTCAATTGCGCCGACCTGCTCAAGGCAGCCGGGACAGCCGCATGTCCCGCCGATGCCATGCCCCAGGTCAAAGCTATCCCCGGCATACGCATCATGTCACTCAAAGGGGGAGAAGGATGTGTCCGTGAATTCATCAACGGGCTCCTCGGCTATTAGCGACATCTTATCCCGACCAACAGAAAGAACCATTGAAGAGGTGTCCGGCAATAGGACATCCCCGTAACAATCCAAATATATACTCTGCATGAGCGAAGTAAAAATATCCGTGACATTCATGCTCCTGGCAGTCACATTCTGTGTGTGCCTGATAGTGAGCAATCTGATGGAAATAAAGACAGTCGACCTCGGACCGCTTACCATAACAGCCGGAGTCATAGTCTTCCCTATATCCTACATACTTAATGACTGCATCGTAGAGGTCTACGGCTTCGGAAAGGCAAGACTGGTGATATGGCTCGGCTTCGGCATGAACCTGCTGGTGTCGCTGCTGCTCCAGCTCGGCGTATGGCTACCGGGTGCCGCCTCCTGGACCGGACAGGATGCCATGGCTCTTATATTCGGGGCCGTTCCACGCATCTTCGCCGCAAGCTTCATCGCATTCCTATGCGGCTCCATGGTCAATGCTTACGTAATGTCAAAGATGAAGATTGCATCAGGAGGAAAGGGCTTCTCGCTGCGCGCCATAATCTCGACACTGTGGGGCGAAGGCGTTGACTCTGTGATATTCTTCCCCCTGGCTTTCGGAGGAATCCTGGCATGGAACGAGATAGCAGCTCTGATTCTCACACAGACAGTGCTGAAGACCATGTACGAGATTCTCATCCTCCCTGTGACCATGAGAGTTGTGAAATTTCTACGCAACCACGAGGGAGGCGATGTGACCGACCGACCCGGAATGTCATACAAATGGTGGAAAATCAATGAAATCTGACACTATCCCGCCACTATTCACAGCAGGGGTCAGCTGGGTATGGTTTGACCTTGACGACACGCTGATTGACTTCCACGCCAACTCGCGTGCCGCCCACCGTATCCTGTTCGATGAATGCTCGCTTCACCGATTCTACCCCACCCCCGAAAGCTGGATCGAAGCATACGAGGGGCATAACCATAAGCTCTGGGAAAGGTATAACCGACAGGAAATCACCCAGGATTTCCTGAGGCTCGACAGGTTTTATACCCCCCTGCGCGGCAAATGGGAAGGGAGCGATGACGAACTTGAAGCTTTCAGCCGAGAGATGGACCCTATATATCTGACCCGTCTCGCAGAGCAAAAGACACTCATCCCCGGAGCGGCAGAGCTGCTTGAATTCCTACGCGCGCATAATTATAATATAGGTGTACTGAGCAACGGATTCACCTCCGTACAGCATGCCAAACTCCGCACCACCGGACTTGACCGCCTTGTGGATCTGACCGTGTTGAGCGACGACATAGGCATCAATAAACCGGACATCCGTCTCTACCGCCACGCCATGGAGCGGGCAGGCGACACCACCCCCGGACACCACCTCATGATCGGCGACAACCCCGACACCGACATACGCGGAGCACTTGACAGCCAATGGCGCGCCATACATCTCGACCGCACATCGCAAGGGACTCCGAGATGGCTCGGCACCCATCTGCTCACCCCCGATTTGCCCTCCGTCACCGGGCTATTTTAAGAGCCGGCGCACAGTAATATCCCTTAAAGTGGTGAGAAAGTGAATTTTAAGGAATTTTTTTCATGAAAACATTGTTGATAATTCAAAAAAAGTTCCGATATTTGCACTTGCAAAATTCAAGCGGTTCCGCAAACCGCAACATTAAAGATATTAACCAATTATAAATTCATACCGTAATGACTAAAGCTGACATCGTTAACGAGATTTCAAAATCTACCGGCATCGACAAAGCCAACGTACTTGAAACCATCGAGAAGTTCATGGAGACTGTGAAGGACTCTCTCGCCAACGGCGAAAACGTATACCTCCGTGGTTTCGGTAGCTTCATCATCAAAGTTCGTTCTGAGAAGACTGCCCGCAACATTTCCAAGAATACCACCATCATCATCCCCGAGCACCGCATCCCCGCTTTCAAGCCCGCAAAGGTGTTCATGGAAGAGGTGAAGGAAGCAAAATAAATCCTTCCGCGCCGGTTCTGCGGCGCACCCCCACTGTGACAGGTAACCATATTTTCTAACAATAACATCATTCCAACTATGCCAAGCGGAAAGAAAAGAAAAGGCCACAAGATGGCAACTCACAAGCGTAAAAAACGCCTTCGCAAAAATCGTCATAAGAAGAAATAATAATCTTCAACCTTTAATATGACGTTGAGATACACGAAGAACAAACTCTGGAAGGAGTGATACACATCACCCCCTGAAAGGTTTGTTCTTTGCGTCATTTCAATTATACGCTCCGGCACCGCCACATCCGGCAGCCGGCAAAAAACGCAAAAATAATCAAGTTAAATGAAAAGTGAACTAATTGTAGACGTACAACCCAACGAGGTGTCAATCGCCTTGCTGGAGGACTCGCGCCTTGTTTCGCTACAGAAAGAGTCGCGCAACATCGCCTACGCTGTCGGTGACATCTACCTTGCCAAAGTCAAGAAACTGATGCCCGGACTCAACGCCGCTTTCGTCAACGTAGGATACGAGAAGGACGCTTTTCTTCACTACTTGGATTTAGGTTCTCAATTCTCTTCCTATTCGTCATTCCTGAAAACCCTCCTCGAGGATAAAAAGGCGGTGCCCTCCGTGTCAAAAATCAAGCGTCTACCCGACATTGACAAGCACGGCTCAATCACCGACGTACTCCAGCCCGGACAGGAACTGATGGTACAGATAGTCAAGGAGCCAATCTCATCCAAAGGACCGCGTCTCACCACCGAAATCACCTTCACAGGCAGATACATGGTGCTGATACCTTTCGGTGACAAAATCTCCATATCACAGAAAATCAAGACGACTGAAGAGAAACTCCGCCTCCGCCAGCTCATCGAAAGCATACGCCCCAAGAATTTCGGGGTAATCATACGCACTTCCGCCGAGGGAAAAAGCGTACGCGAACTGCACCATGAGCTGAAAACACTCCTCAGATGCTGGGAGGAAACAGTGGCAAAAGCACAGAAAGCCACAGCCCCGGCTCTAATCTTTGAAGAAGAAAGCCGCATCGTCGGGATGCTGCGCGATGTATTCAGCCCCACTTTTGAAAGTATCCACGTCAACGACAAAGAAATCTTCGGACAAATATCCAAGTATGTCGCACTCATAGCTCCCGAGAGCCATGACATAGTGAAATTCTACGACAGCGACGTACCAATCTTTGACCACTTTAACATCACGCGCCAAATCAAATCATCGTTCGGAAAGACCGTTTCATTCAAATCAGGCGCCTATGTAATCATCGAACATACCGAAGCTCTCCATGTCATCGACGTAAACTCCGGCAATCGCTCGAAAGCAGCACCGGACCAGGAAAGCAACGCACTTGAAGTCAACCTCCGGGCTGCGGACGAAATAGCCCGACAGCTCCGTCTGCGAGACATGGGAGGCATTATAGTCATCGACTTCATCGACATGAACAAGGCAGAACATCGCCAGAAACTCTACGAGCACATGAGAGAAGTAATGGCAAATGACCGCGCCCGCCATAACATACTCCCGCTAAGCAAATTCGGGCTTATGCAGATCACCAGGCAGCGCGTGCGTCCCGCCATGGACATAATCACCTCCGAAGAGTGCCCCTCATGCCACGGCAAAGGGGAAGTGCAACCCTCGCTCCTTTTCACAGACACTCTCCACGAGAAACTTGAATACCTCGTGGACACTCTCAAGGTCAAGCACTTCATCCTCTACGTCCATCCTTATGTCGCCGCCTACCTCAAGAAAGGGTTTCCGTCGCTTTACCGACGCTGGCAACTTGAATTCGGCTTCAACTTCCGTATAGTGCCTGACGAATCTCTCGCCTATCTGGCTTACAGAGTTGTTGACCGCAACCATAACGAAATTGACCTCAAAGAAGAAAAGGATATTGACTCCTCGGCTACAAAGTCAAAATCCAAAGCGAAGAACCGCTCCAAGGAAGAATAGCTTCCATTGACAATTCAAAGACCAGGTGACCGGACCAATCGGATTTACCCGGTCTGATGACCAACCGCAAACCTCCCTGCCGGCAATTTTACAGACCGGCAGGGAGGTATTTTTTCATTTCCGAAGGCATGAACCGGCTATTTTTATGTTGTAAAACATATTTCAAGCAGTTCATCGTATCAATATATTTACGAACTTTGCATGGTTTATACCCCTATTGAGGTCATTTAGACTCCACTTGAATCATCAAAAGTCAATTCAACTATCACTTTATACCAATCGACCCATGAAATTATCTTATTTCACGCCACTTATCGTCGCAGCAGCTATCGCTACCGCTTGTGGAAGCAAAAATGCTCAACCCACTCTTACAAAGTCGGGACTTGACCCTCAGAACTTTGAAAACGAATACAATGGCAAAGCCACTCACCTCTACACTCTTACCAACCAGGACGGGACAGAAGTCTGCATAACCAACTTCGGCGGCAGAATCGTGTCACTCATGGTACCTGACCGTGACGGCAACTTAAAGGATGTTGTGCTCGGCATGGACAGCGTGGCAGCATATTTCCCTGAAAACAACCAGACTGACTTTGGCGCAGCAATTGGACGCTATGCCAACCGTATAGACCACGGCAGGCTCCCAATCGACGGCGACACTGTGCAACTTCCGGTAAATAACTTCGGACACTGCCTTCACGGAGGTCCGACCGGATGGCAATACCAGGTGTATGACGCACAGCAGCCAAACGACTCTACTCTGATACTCACAATGCAGTCCCCTGACGGTGACAACAACTTCCCGGGCAATCTCACAGCCACCGTCACTTATACTCTGACAGCCGACAACAAGGTCGACATCGCCTATTCAGCCACCACAGACCGTCCGACAGTAATAAATATGACCAATCACTCATATTTCAACCTCACAGGCGACCCTGCTAAAGGCGTGGAGAACGACATCCTGCAAATCAACGCCACTACTTATACCCCGGTTGACTCAACCTACATGACATCAGGGGAAATCCTACCGGTGGCAGGCACTCCCATGGATTTCACTTCACCCAAAGCTGTGGGCCGTGACATCGCCATGATGGACTTCGAACAAATCAAGAACGGCAACGGATACGACCACAACTGGGTACTTGACACCAAGGGTGACATCTCACTTCCGGCGGCAATCCTCACTTCGCCCGAAAGCGGCATAACCCTCACCGTCTACACTGACGAACCCGGCATCCAGTTCTATTCAGGAAACTTCCTTGACGGAACCGTTACCGGCAAGAACGGCAAAACGTACAACCAACACGCTGCTCTCTGCCTTGAGACTCAGCATTACCCCGACAGCCCAAACAAACCCGAATGGCCGTCGACCATTCTGCGCCCCGGAGAAACATACAACAGCCACACTGTCTTCGCATTCTCCACAGAAGCAGCCCGTTGAAATTGACTGGTACTCATAGCCACACTTAATCCTGTCAAATCACGGACTATCCGACTCAAAAAAAATAATCAAAAAACATACTCATTCACGATTTTAACAACATGGCATTTCTTGACTGGCTGGTAATCGGCATCTTCGCCCTGGCGCTGATAGGCGTCATCGTATGGGTGATGAAACAGAAACAGAACAACGCTGCCGACTACTTCCTCGGCGGCAAGGACGCTACCTGGATAGCAATCGGAGCGTCAATCTTCGCATCTAACATCGGCTCCGAACACCTCATAGGTCTCGCCGGCTCGGGTGCGTCATCCGGTATGGCAATGGCCCACTGGGAAATCCAGGGTTGGATGATCCTGCTCCTCGGCTGGGTATTCGTGCCCTTCTACACACGCTCCATGGTCTACACCATGCCTGAATTCCTTGAGAAACGTTACAATCCTCAGTCACGTACCATCCTCTCCGCTATCTCGCTCATAAGCTACGTGCTCACCAAGGTGGCAGTGACAGTCTATGCCGGCGGTCTTGTGTTCCAGCAGGTTTTCGGCATCGACACCCTCTGGGGCATCGATTTCTTCTGGATTGCAGCGATAGGACTGGTAATCATCACAGCGCTCTACACCATATTCGGCGGTATGAAATCCGTACTGTACACCTCAGTGCTTCAGACCCCCATCCTTCTCCTCGGTTCACTTATCATCCTCGTGCTGGGACTCAGAGAGCTTGGCGGTTGGGATGAGATGATGCGCATCTGCGGCAGTGTCAAGGTAAACGAGTACGGCGACCACATGACAAACCTCATCCGTAACAACGGCGACCCCAACTATCCCTGGCTCGGCGCACTCATCGGCTCTGCGGTAATCGGTTTCTGGTACTGGTGTACCGACCAGTTCATCGTACAGCGTGTGCTGTCGGGCAAGGATGAAAAAGAGGCTCGCCGAGGCACCATCTTCGGTGCTTACCTCAAGCTCCTTCCCGTGTTCCTCTTCCTCATTCCCGGCATGATTGCATTTGCAATCCACCAGCAGAGCCTCGCGGCAGGCGGCGAAGGATTCCTCCCGATGCTTGCCAATGGCAATGTGAACTCCGACGCAGCATTCCCCACCCTCGTGGCGAAGCTCCTTCCGGCAGGTGTGAAAGGTCTGATTGTCTGCGGTATCCTCGCAGCCCTCATGTCGTCACTGGCATCTCTGTTCAATTCATCGGCAGCCCTCTTCACCATCGACTTCTACCAGCGTTTCCGTCCTGACACCGACCCGAAGAAACTTGTCCGCATCGGTCAGGCAGCCACTGTGGTCATCGTTGTTCTCGGTATCCTCTGGATACCCATTATGCGCTCCATGGGCGATGTGCTCTACAAATACCTCCAGGAAGTACAGTCAGTGCTCGCACCTGGTATCGCAGCCGCATTCCTCCTCGGCGTATGCTGGAAACGCACCACAGCCCAGGGCGGTATGTGGGCGCTCATCTCCGGACTCATCATCGGACTCACCCGTCTGGGAGCCAAGATTTACTACGAGAACGCCGCAATCCTTCCCGGCGGAAGTGACAGCAACATATTCCAGTACCTGTTCTACGATGTGAACTGGCTCTTCTTCTGCGGATGGATGCTTGTGTTCTGCCTCCTGGTAGCAATCGTGGTCAGCATGTTCACCAAAGCACCGGAACCCGAGAAAATCCGCGGTCTGGTGTTCGGAACATCTACCCCCGAACAGCGGGCGGCAACACGCGCAAGCTGGAACCACTGGGACATCATCAATACCGTCATCATCCTCGGTATCACAATGGCATTCTACATATATTTCTGGTAAAAAAACGCTTGCCAGCCCCGCCGTCACCGCATGGCTGGGCCGGTAACTAAACATAATCAACTGCAATGCTTGAAGATTTAAAAGAAAAGGTATATCACGCCAACATGGAGCTCGTGAAGCATGGTCTAGTCATCTTCACATGGGGCAACGTGTCAGGCATTGACCGCGAAAAAGGTCTCGTGGTCATCAAACCCAGCGGTGTTGACTACGATGTCATGAAACCTGAGGACATGGTGGTGGTAAGCCTCGCCACAGGCGAAGTGGTGGAAGGCGACCTGCGTCCTTCATCTGACACCCCGACCCATCTCGTGCTCTACCGCGCATTCCCCGAAATCGGTGGAGTGGTACATACACATTCCACATATGCCACCGCATGGGCTCAGGCTGGCATCGACCTGCCGAACATCGGCACCACACATGCCGATTACTTCCACAAGGCAATACCATGCACTGCCGACATGAGCGAGGTGGAAGTAAAGGGTGACTACGAGCTTGAAACCGGCAACGTGATAGTACGCCGGTTTGAAGGAATGAACCCCATACACACCCCGGGCGTTCTTGTTAAGAACCACGGTCCCTTCACCTGGGGAAAGACCCCCGCCGAAGCCGTACACAATGCAGTGGTACTCGAACAGGTAGCGAAGATGGCTTCAATAGCCTATACCGTCAACCCAAAGCTTACCATGAATCCCCTGCTCATTGAGAAACACTTCTCACGCAAGCACGGGCCCAACGCCTATTACGGACAAAGCAAAA
Source organism: uncultured Duncaniella sp. (assembly GCA_958352885.1). Classification (GTDB taxonomy): domain Bacteria; phylum Bacteroidota; class Bacteroidia; order Bacteroidales; family Muribaculaceae; genus Duncaniella. The sequence continues at coordinate 87,071 of CATWQI010000002.1, read as the reverse complement.
AGTAAACAGACAACCCTTAAAACTCATATAAAAATCATGTATAACAATTATGAAATATGGTGGGTGACTGGCGCACAGTTGCTCTATGGCGGAGACGCAGTCGTAGCTGTCGACGCTCACTCAAAGGAAATGGTCGACGGACTTAACAACTCCGGCAATCTCCCCGTCAAGGTGGTATATAAAGGCACCGCAAACTCCTCTCGCGAAGTAGAGGATATCATGAAAGCAGCCAACAACGACCCACGCTGCGCAGGTATCATCACCTGGATGCATACTTTCTCACCTGCCAAAATGTGGATTCACGGTCTGAAAATACTCAGCAAGCCCCTGCTCCACTTCCACACCCAGTATAATGCCGAAATCCCCTGGGATACCATGAATATGGACTTCATGAACCTCAACCAGAGCGCCCATGGCGACCGCGAGTTCGGACACATCTGCGCACGCATGCGTGTGCGCCGCAAAGTAGTGACAGGCTACTGGAAGGATGAGGAGACCCAAAAGCGCATAGCTGTGTGGCAGCGTGTATGCGTGGGCTGGGCTGACTCCCAGGAGATGCGCATAATCCGTTTCGGCGACCAGATGAACAATGTAGCTGTGACCGACGGTGACAAGGTGGAAGCTGAAATCCGCATGGGCTACCACGTGGATTACATGCCTTTCAGCTCCGTGATGCCCTACTTTGATTCCATCAAGGATGAGGATGTGGACGCACTTGTTAACGAATACTTCACCCTCTATGCCCACGACGCATCACTTGAGGACAAGACCACCGAAGCCTACCGCAAGGTATGGAACTCAGCCAAAGCCGAGCTCACACTGCGCGCCGTCCTGAAAGCTACCGGCGCAAAGGGTTTCACCACCAACTTCGACGACCTCGGCGACGCAAATGTCGAGGCGACAGGACGAGGCTTCGACCAGATACCCGGTCTCGCATCCCAGCGACTCATGGCTGAAGGTTACGGTTTCGGTGCCGAAGGCGACTGGAAATCCGCAGCTCTTTACCGCACACTCTGGGTGATGACCCGCGGTATGGAAGGTGGTTGCTCGTTCCTCGAGGATTATACCCTCAACTTCGACGGCAAGCAAAGCTCCATCCTCCAGGCGCACATGCTCGAGGTATGTCCCCTCATAGCCGAGGAGCGTCCCCGACTCGAAGTACACTTCCTCGGTATCGGTATCCGCAAGACACAGACCGCGCGCCTCGTGTTCACCTCGAAACCCGGCGCAGGCGTGACTGCTACAGTAGTTGATATGGGCAACCGTTTCCGTCTCATTGTCAACGACGTGGAGTGCATCAAATCCAAACCGCTCCCCAAACTCCCCGTAGCATCCGCTCTCTGGATTCCACAGCCGAGCTTCGAAATCGGTGCCACAGCATGGATTCTTGCCGGAGGCACACACCACTCATGCTTCTCCTACGATGTGACACCCGAATTCTGGGAAGATTACGCTGAAATAGCAGGCATCGAGATGGTCCACATCGACAAGGACACAAACATAGAGAACTTCAAGAACTCTCTGCGTCTCGGCGAGGTATACTATATGCTCAACAAGTCACTTTACCTCTAAGCCGCACCGACCATGAATCTTGACGCAAAGACCACCATCGAGCAGGGTAAAGCCATACTTGGCATAGAGTTCGGCTCCACCCGCATCAAGGCGGTGCTTGTGGATCAGGAGAACAAACCTATAGCCCAGGGTAGCCACGAGTGGGAAAACCAGCTCGTGGACGGCCTCTGGACTTACAGCATCGAAGCTATATGGTATGGTCTCCAGGACTGCTACGCAAACCTGCGCTCCAACGTGCGCTCGCTCTACGACATCGAGATAGAGTCACTCGCCGCAATTGGCATAAGCGCCATGATGCACGGCTACATGCCCTTCAACGACAAGTCTGAAATCCTTGTCCCGTTCCGCACCTGGCGCAACACCAATACCGGGAAGGCGGCAGCCGAGCTTTCGGAGCTTTTTGTCTACAATATCCCCCTGCGCTGGAGCATATCGCATCTCTACCAGGCAATTCTCGACAACGAGCCGCATGTGAAGGATATAACATTCTTCACCACCCTCGCCGGCTACATACACTGGCAGCTAACCGGAGAGAAAGTACTCGGTGTGGGCGACGCATCCGGCATGCTCCCCATCGACCCTGCCACAAAGGATTACTCAGCCTCAATGGTAGAGAAATTCGACAACCTTGTAGCCCCCAAGGGTTATCCCTGGAAACTACTTGACATCATCCCCAAGGTACTTGATGCCGGACAGAATGCCGGACATCTCACCGAGGAGGGAGCTCGCCGTCTCGACGTGTCGGGACACCTGAAGGCAGGCGCCCCGTTCTGTCCCCCCGAAGGGGATGCAGGCACAGGCATGGTAGCGACCAACGCAGTGCTACAGCGCACCGGCAACGTATCGGCAGGCACATCGTCATTCTCGATGATTGTGCTTGAAAAAGAGCTTTCAAAGCCCTACGAGATGATTGACATGGTGACCACCCCCGACGGTAGCCTCGTGGCAATGGTGCATTGCAACAACTGCACCTCCGACCTCAACGCCTGGGTCAACATATTCAAGGAATTCGAGGAGCTTATGGGCATCAAGGTAGACATGACCGAACTGTTCGGCAAGCTCTATAACGCCGCCCTCTCCGGCGCTCCGGACTGCGGAGGTCTACTGTCCTACAACTATTTCTCCGGCGAACCCGTAACAGGTCTTCCGGAAGGACGTCCCCTGTTTGTCCGTTCGGCTTCCGACAAATTCTCGCTCGCCAATTTCATGCGTGCCAACCTATACGCATCAGTCTGTGTACTCAAAATAGGCAACGATATCCTCTTCAACGAAGAAAAAGTCGAAGTTGACCGCATAACCGGACATGGAGGACTCTTCAAGACCCCCGGAGTCGGTCAGCGCATACTTGCAGCCGCCCTTAATTCGCCCATTTCCGTAATGGAGACAGCCGGCGAAGGTGGAGCATGGGGTATCGCACTTCTCGCATCCTATCTGGTCAACAACGAGAAGCACCAGTCGCTTGCCGGATGGCTCAATGACAAGGTATTCCTCGGTGATGCCGGAGTAGAAATCGCCCCCACACCGGAAGATGTGGAAGGATTCAACACCTACATCGAGAATTACAAGCGCGGGCTTGCCATAGAGCACGCAGCCATAGCAGCCAAAGCTTAAATCTGAAATTCAGAGCCGTTGACAATCTGTAGCATACCGGCTCCTAACCATCCCTACAACCCACAGCCTGTCGACTTGCGCCGACAGGCTGTGATATTTACCGGCTAACGGTCAGAAGTAACCGATTATTCAAGAATTTTTACTACCTTTAGGCACTGATAACCGAACACAACCCTCACCACTATGAATTTACGCCATCCGTCACTGACACGCAAGCTTAACCCGCTTAAAATCCTTCTGCCCCTGGTGCTCACCGTAATGACTCTGACAGTTCAATCATGTTCGCCCGACGATGATTTCCGCGACACCACAGTAATCAACCTCACATCAGTCACATGGTTTGCCGACGTATCCTATCCGGATCTCTACAGCGCCGAATACTGGGACTTCTACCCCGACGGGACAGGTGAGTATGAACTGTACACCGAATACCCCGACGGCTCATACAGCGATGTAATTCATCCGTTTATATGGGAATTTTCCGACCCCTCATTTTCAGCAATAGCCATCAACGTGCAAGGCTATGAATGGGAATACTGGATACTTGACAGACTCACACCACGCCAGCTCGGAGTATACATATCTAATTCAGACCCTGCCTATTATCCCGATATCGAGGCTTATTACCAACAGTTCACCGCCCTCTGACCCCGGTGTAATGGAGTCACGGCACATCAAACCGGACATAAACCCGCTAAAATTAATATTTAGCGGGTTTTATTTTGCCATCCCCGATTTTTATCATTAAATTTGCAACGGTGAAAGGTCTGTTTTCACCCAATCAAAAAAAGAATCAACCAAACAAATTAACTATCACAGTATCATGGATATTTCTCACATTGAGCATGTCGGTATCGCAGTTCCCGACCTTCAGGAAGCTATAGCTTTCTACGAAAACACCTTAGGTCTAAAATGCTTCGCCATCGAAGAGGTGGAGGACCAGAAAGTACGCACAGCTTTCTTCAAAGTGGGCCAGACTAAAATCGAACTTCTCGAAGGCACATCGCCCGAAAGCGCAATCTCAAAGTTCATCGCCAACAACGGTGGCCGCGGCGGCATCCAGCACATCGCATTCGCTATCGAGGACGGTGTGGCAAACGCACTCGCCGAAGTTGAAGGCAAGGGCTGCCGTCTCATCGACAAAGCACCCCGCAAGGGCGCAGAAGGCCTAAACATCGCTTTCCTTCACCCGAAATCAACCTGCGGCACACTCATAGAGCTCTGCGAGGATCCCAACAAGTAATCAATACAAATCTCATTATAACACTCAACTCACCATATTAAAAATGAGTAACCAGCTTGAAAAAGTAAAAGAGCTCATCGCCCTGCGCGAAGAGGCACGTCTGGGTGGCGGCGAGAAAGCCATACAGAAGCAACACGAAAGAGGTAAATACACCGCTCGCGAGCGCATCGCTCAGCTTCTCGACGAGGGCTCTTTTGAAGAGATAGATATGTTTGTACGCCACCGCTGCTACAACTTCGGACAAGAGAAGAAGAGCTACCTCGGCGACGGCGTGGTGACAGGCTACGGTACAATAGACGGACGTCTCGTCTATGTATTCGCCCAGGACTTTACCGTGTTCGGCGGCTCGCTCAGCGAAACCATGGCGCTAAAGATATGCAAAATCATGGATATGGCAATGAAGATGGGTGCTCCCGTAATCGGTCTGAACGACTCGGGCGGCGCACGTATCCAGGAAGGTATCAACGCCCTCGCAGGCTATGCTGAAATCTTCCAGCGCAACATCCTTGCATCAGGCGTTATTCCGCAGATATCAGGTATCCTCGGTCCGTGCGCAGGCGGTGCGGTATATTCTCCCGCCCTCACCGACTTCACCATCATGACCAAGGGTATTTCCTATATGTTCCTTACCGGTCCCAAGGTTGTGAAGACCGTGACCGGCGAAGATGTTACCCAGGAAGCTCTCGGTGGTGCCACCGTACACTCTCAGAAGAGCGGCGTGGCTCACTTCGCAGCCGAAGACGGAGAGGAAACACTCCGCATCATCCGCAAGCTGTTCGGCTACATTCCCCAGAACAATCTTGAAGAGCCACCGTTGGTTGAATGCACCGACCCGATTGACCGTCTTGAGGACTCACTCAACGAAATCATCCCCGACGCAGCCAACCGCCCCTACGACATGTACGAGGTTATCGGCGCTATCGTGGACAACGGCGAATTCCTTGAAATCCAGCGTGACTATGCCAAGAACATCATCATCGGCTTCGCCCGCTTCAACGGTCAGGCAGTAGGCGTGGTTGCCAACCAGCCCAAATTCCTCGCCGGTGTGCTTGACAGCAACGCTTCCCGCAAGGGCGCTCGCTTCGTGCGCTTCTGCGACGCATTCAACATCCCCTTGGTTACCCTCGTGGACGTGCCCGGATTCCTCCCCGGTACCGGTCAGGAATACAACGGCGTTATCCTCCACGGAGCGAAACTTCTGTACGCTTACGGCGAGGCTACCGTACCCAAGGTTACAGTGACACTCCGCAAGAGCTACGGCGGCAGCCACATCGTGATGTCCTGCAAGCAGCTCCGCGGCGACATGAACTACGCATGGCCTACTGCTGAAATCGCAGTTATGGGTGGCGCAGGCGCAGTGGAAGTGCTCTACGCCAAGGAAGCAAAGGCATCCGACGACCCTGCAAAGGTGCTCAAGGAGAAGGAAGAGGAATACAACAAGCTCTTCTGCAACCCCTACAATGCAGCCCGTTACGGATACATCGACGATGTAATCGAGCCGCGCAACACCCGATTCCGCATCATCCGCGCTCTCCAGCAGCTCGCCACCAAGAAGGTTACAAATCCTGCCAAGAAACACGGCAATATTCCTCTCTAACCCATCGTAATCACTGTCATTAACATGAAAAAGAGACTTTTAACGCTGCTCTTGGTGACTCTGACATGCGTCGTAGCCATCTCGGCACAGGGTCGTCGCGGTCTTCGCATCAACGAGGTGATGATTGCCAACGACTCCACCAGTGTCGTGGATGACTTCGGGAAATACTCTGCCTGGGTGGAGCTCTTCAACTCCACATTCGGTCCGCTGGAGATTTCAAGCGTGTTCCTCACCAACGACAGCACAAACAATACCCTGTACCCCGTACCATTAGGAGATGTAAACACCGAGATACCCTCACGACAGCACATCCTCTTCTGGGCTGACGGAGAACCTAACAAGGGTACATTCCATATGAACTTCACCTTCACCCCCGGGAAGGACAATTACATAGCAATCTACGATGCCAACGGCATCTCACTGATTGACGAAGTGATAGTGCCCGGCGACCTGAAACCGGGTCAGTCATACGCCCGAAAGGTGGATGGCGAAGGTGGCACCGGCAATGCCGAAGCCTGGGAAATCCGCGACGGCTCCGCTGAAAAGTACATCACCCCATCAAGCAACAACATCATCAAGAGCACCAACAGCAAGGTGGATATGTTTGCCGAGCAGGACGCCCGAGGCGGCGGCATGGCGGTGATGGCGATGTGCATCGTGTTCACAGCGCTCCTTGTACTCGCAATCTGCTTCAACATCATCAACAAGATTGGCGCCAACATCTCGCAGAAACGCAAGATAAAGGCACTCGCCGATGATGCCGAGGAGGTTGAAGAGCACCACAAGGAACAGGATTCCGGCGAAGTAATCGCAGCTATCGCCGCAGCTCTCACAGAGCATCTTGACGCTCACGACCGTGAGAACACAGTGCTCACCATCAACAAGGTACGCAGAGCTTATTCACCCTGGAGCTCCAAGATTTACGGACTCCGCGAACTTCCCCGTCGTTAAACCCATCAACTCAAAAAAATCCGAAAATGAAAGAATATAAATATCGTATAAATGGCAACCTCTACTCGGTAAAGATTGGCGACATCGACAACAACCTTGCCCAGGTGGAGGTAAACGGTGTCCCCTACAAGGTACAGTTCGAAAAGACCGAGAAACCTGTGACCATCGTATCCGCACCCCGTCCCTCAGCTGCTCCCCGCACCGAGTCAGGCGCCAAGGTTATCTCAAAGCCTCAGGTTTCAGCCGGCGGCGTACAGGTAAAAGCACCGCTGCCCGGAGTAGTACTCCAGATTCCCGTCAAGGTCGGTGACACCGTCAAGGCTTCAGACACAGTAGCAGTTCTTGAAGCTATGAAGATGGAAAACGCCATCCACGCCGGTCATGACGGCAAAGTGGCTTCCATCGCTGTGACCCCCGGCGATTCTGTACTCGAAGGGGCAGTTCTCATCACTCTCGAATAAGTAAACTTACCACATTATGTCATTTAGCGACTTCATTTTGCAAAACCTCCAGGAGTTCTGGCACCTGACAGGTTTCTACAACGCCACTTGGCAACATCTGGTGATGCTTGTCGTGGGTCTCTTCTTCATCTGGCTTGCCATTAAGAAGAATTTCGAGCCCATGCTTCTCGTGCCTATCGGATTCGGTATTCTTATCGGCAACATCCCCTTCAACACCACAGCAGGTCTTGAGATAGGTATCTACGAGGAAGGCTCAGTGCTCAACATTCTTTACAACGGTGTCAGCGCCGGATGGTATCCTCCGCTGATATTCCTCGGCATCGGCGCAATGACTGACTTCTCAGCCCTAATCGCCAATCCCAAGCTCATGCTCATCGGTGCTGCCGCCCAGTTCGGTATCTTCGGTGCCTACATGGTAGCCCTGCTTCTCGGATTCGCCCCCGACCAGGCAGGCGCAATCGCCATCATCGGCGGTGCCGACGGTCCTACCGCAATCTTCCTTTCATCCAAGCTGGCTCCCAACCTCATGGGCGCAATCGCCGTGTCGGCATACTCCTACATGGCACTTGTACCCGTAATCCAGCCACCGTTGATGCGCCTCTTCACTACCAAGAACGAGCGTCTCATCAAGATGAAACCGGCGCGTGCCGTGTCACAGAACGAGAAAATCATCTTCCCCATCGTGGGTATGATTCTAACCTGCTTCGTGGTACCTTCCGGCATACCCCTGCTCGGCATGCTCTTCTTCGGTAACCTCCTCCGCGAATGTGGTGTGACCAACCGTCTTGCCAAGACTGCCAGCAATGCCCTCACCGACATTGTCACCATCCTTCTCGGCATGACAGTAGGAGCCTCGACCCAGGCATCCGAGTTCCTTACCGGCGACACTATCCGTATCTTCCTCCTCGGCTTCATGGCATTTATCATTGCCTCTACAAGCGGTGTGCTTTTCGTGAAGCTTTTCAACCTCGTACTCCCGAAATCCAAGAAAATCAATCCGCTCATCGGAAATGCCGGCGTTTCAGCCGTCCCGATGTCAGCACGCATATCCAACAATCTTGGTCTTGAGTACGACCCCAGCAACTACCTCCTGATGCACGCCATGGGTCCCAACGTGGCAGGCGTGATAGGCTCGGCAGTGGCAGCAGGTGTCCTCCTCGGATTCCTCGCATAGGACTACGGATTCAACCTTTATAACACATAGGGGCTATGATTACACTCACAGTATGTCATACCCCTATGTGTAATTTTTTCGCAATCCACCGTATAGTTCCATTTTTTACCACTTATTAACCACAATCGTTCCAATTAAGCCCAACATATCGCAACGGCTTGCCAAACTCACACTCTCCGGAATTGTTCTAACACTAAAGATTACTCACAACATAATTTATCCATACACAGTCGTCACGTGAGCGATAACACTTCTCCCGGTCCTCCCTGTCGCTGCGCAACCTAAAGATAGATATGGTAACAAAAAAAGTCATTGACACAATCTACCGTCAATTCAATCACCCGCCCCACTCTGTCGATGAGCTCAACATAGGTCTGCTGTTCGATTACGCAGTGGAAAACCATGGCATAGTGATTGACGAGAACGACTTATATATCGGAAGCGTTGACCCGCGTTCCCCGTTCGCCGTACTCCCTCTGAACCGCATACATGAAATTCTTGAGTTCGATGACACGATAGCCATTGTGCTCCACTCGTCCATCGTATTCCTCAACAAGCACAACTCTAACGTGAACATCCATATACGCATGGATGCCCCTTCAGCCTGGGAACGACTCAAGGACAAATTCACCAACCGCAGCAAATCAAGGAAATCCGAAGGAGACAATATACTGCTCACTGATGAAGCGCACTGACTCACCGATGAAGCGCATCGATGTATTCAACCGTACGGCACTTCTGACCGGCACGGCAAAGCTTGACGAATTCACCCGTAAACGCATCATAATTTTCGGCATGGGCGGAGTTGGCAGCTGGACCGCAGAGACACTCGTACGCACCGGATACACCGACATAACAATTGTTGATGCCGACCGTGTCGCCATGTCAAACATCAACCGTCAGCTACCTGCCACGTCGTCAACCATAGGAGAAATCAAGGTAGAAGTGATGCGCCGGCACCTGCTCGACATAAACCCCGATGCAAATATCACCGCTATACACGGCTTCTACAACTCCGGTACAGCCGACAGCTACGACCTCGGCTCATATGACTATGTAGTCGATGCCATCGACTCCCTTACGGACAAAGCTTTGCTCATACTCCGCGCCACCGAAGCAACGGCACGGAACCGTCGCCCCATACTCTTTTCATCGATGGGAGCTGCCCTCAAACTCGATCCCACACGCATACATGTCGACGAATTCTGGAAAGTGAAAGGATGCCCGCTTGCCGCCGCCTTACGACGCAAATTCAAGAAGTCGGGCAATTTTCCCGCCCGCAAATTCAAATGCGTATACTCCGACGAGCTCGTACCCAACCATCCTGAATGTTTAACTGAGACCGCCGAATCCGACGGTCCGGTCCCGCTTACATTCAACAAGGTATCGACCAACGGGTCACTCATGCACATTACCGCGACATTCGGCATCACCCTCGCCTCACTAATCATACGCCACACACTCAAGGACTGACATTGCCGGGACGGCTATGCTCATTACGGAAATTTTTCATTATTAATTATTTGGGTGTTATGCGATTAATTGCGACCTTTGCGGTCAAAATTACAACTTCTATCACGTTTGCATTAATTTTCCCTATCTATTAACCATGAAATCCATCTCGATATGGTAACTGTAATAGTAACATTCTTTATTCTCGGTTATCTCTGCATCGCCCTGGAAAGCGTGCTGAAGATTAACAAAGCTGTACCCGCACTGCTGATGTGCGTGGTATGTTGGACACTTTATGCCTGCGGATTCTCCGGTACGGACACATCCGGCAGACTGCTCCACCACCTTGGCGAAACATGCGAAATACTCTTCTTCCTCATGGGTGCCATGACAATCGTGGAGATTGTCGATGCCAACGGGGGATTCTACTTCGTACACGACGCTCTCGCCACCACCAACAAACGCAAACTGCTATGGCGCATCACAGCCATGGCTTTTATCCTCTCTGCCATACTCGACAATCTCACCACCAGTATCGTAATGATTATGGTGCTACGCAAGCTTGTGGATGACCACAAGGACCGCATGATATTCGGCGGCATGATTATCATAGCCGCAAACGCCGGCGGCGCATTCTCGCCAATCGGCGACGTCACCACCATCATGCTGTGGATTAAAGGCATGATTACCACAGGCGGCGTGCTGTCACAACTGATAGTGCCCTCCATAGTTTCCGTGGTGGTATCGGCACTCCTCTGCTCCCTCTATCTCAAAGGTGAAATCAAACCTGCGGCAGCCGTCGATAGCTCACAGGTAGTCAATACCCCCGGTGACAGAAATCTCATACTCTGCATAGGCGTGGGAGGTCTCATCTTCGTGCCCATCTTCCGCATTCTCACCGGTCTCCCCCCGTTCATGGGAATCCTCCTTGCCCTTGGCGTGCTCTGGTTAGTGAGCGAGTACCGTTGCAACCGCAACGCCTTACTCTGTGAAAGCAGCCATCTGAAAGTCACCACTCTCCTCTCACGCATCGACATGGCGACCATACTCTTCTTCCTCGGCATCCTCCTTGCAGTAGCCACTCTTCAGGAGACAGGAGTACTCACCGCCTTCGGTCAGTGGCTCAACGAGGCGTCACACGGCAACCATTATCTCGTGACAGGCATAATCGGAGTGGTGTCAAGTATCGTCGACAATGTTCCTCTCGTGGCTGGCTGCATGGACATGTATCCCATCGCTGCAAGCGGAGACTTTGCCTCCGACGGGCTCTTCTGGCAACTCCTCGCCTATTGCGCAGGCGTGGGCGGTTCAATGCTCATCATCGGCTCTGCTGCCGGAGTGGTGGTTATGGGTCTTGAGAAAATCAGCTTCGGCTGGTACCTGCGCCGCTTCACATGGATAGCATTTGCCGGATACTGCGCCGGCATGGCCGTATATGCGCTTGAATCTGCATTCCTGTTCAATTAAATGAAACGACATCTCATACTTGCGGCTCTCACAGCCGGTCTATTCACATTCGTCCCGGTCGGGTGCTCGACAGCACCCGTGCCGGGCGACTATGCGGATGGGGATAATGAAGAATCCGTATTCGAGACATCCGACTTATCCCTATTCGAGCTCCGTGACCGTGTGAAACGTGTCACCAAAACAACATATTATAATGTAACCATGCTTGGCGATTCAGCAGCAATTGACACTGCCGCTGTCAACCGCCTCACCACAACCGTATATTTTGATTCTCTCGGCAATTATGTGCCCAGACGCTATGAACGTCTACGCCGTGACGAAAAAGGGCGTATAGTGCGCTGGGAGGACCATAAGCCTAATCTCGGAAAGCTTCACGGCGGATTCCTGCGTGACACTCTGGGCTACGAGCATGTCAATGCCAACGTGGTGAAGAGTGACGGCATGAGCGACTTCGCTGTGACCGTCTATGATGACCGTCACAACATAGTGGGTCAGTATACCGACCCGGTAATCGACGGGGAGCAGACAGCATGTTTCAATATTTACCGCGAATTTGACGCACACGGCAACTGGACACGGCGTTTCACTGTCTGGACCACACAACAGCCCGGTTCACGACCGCATGTAAGCTATACAGCCGAAGAGAGGGAGATTGTATACTACAAACGTTGACTTCAGCCTTCAGGCCTGATATAAAACAGAATCGTCCGCCACTCTTAAAAATGGCGGACGATTCTGTTTTATGCCTTTAATGAAGATGACAGATACTGCACAATGCATGCAGCGGTCCACATGATGGTGAGCGACATGTGCCGGTGATATAACTCTACATCACCTTATTCAGATGCGCTTCGAAGGGAAGCCTGGAGCACTCACTGACAGATATAAAGAGAATAAGCCCCAGCACCGATGGTGCCGGGGCTTATATTATGGATGCGGCCTGTGTCAATTCTTGCTACGCAAGCGACTTTGCCGATGAGTCAGGTAACGGTTGATTAGCGCCAGCGGGGGTCACCGATGTTCTTCTCTACGATAACCGAAGGCAATGTCTTATACTTGAGAGCGCTGAAGATATCATCAGGTGCCGCATGAGCCTTGGGATGATTATCGGTAGCAGCCTGCTGCACATAAGAGGCATTGGGAGCTGTGAAGAGATCGGTAGCCTTCATCGGATTACCATTGTCGTCACGGAGCACCTTGGTTATAAGGTCCTCCTTGGTTCCGAGGTTACCCGGATTCCACTTGGTAGCACCGAATGAGTTAGATGTACGTGCGAAGCTCTGTGACTTACGGAAGATACCATCGTCAACGAGATGAGCGTCTGTACAGCCCACGCCGTAATTGTCCTTCACGTCGAAGCTGAATGTACCGTCACCCTTGATTTCGCGGATATCCGCACCGTCCTGGTTGAGGGCACGAAGGTCGTTCGCACCGGCGTTCACAAGCACAATGAGGTTACGCTGGAAGGAATAGTAAGAACCACCGGGCACATAGCGGGTCTGGAAGAAGTTACGACCTGTGGTACGGGTAGAGAAGTTGATGAAGGTATTGCCCTCGATACGGATGCTCCAATGCACAGACGCATCATAGTTGAGGTTCTTGTCATTGTCAGACATCATTGCCGTACGGGGTGAATCGTAGATAGTATTGTTGGTGAAATTGAAGTCGCGGTAGATGTTTGAGTTGGTCTGACCGCCGTCACCTGCGAACCACGCATATCCACGACCATTGGTGTCATAGTAACCGCAGTTATAGAAGAGGTTGCCGTCTATGATAATCTTGCTGAAGATTTTCTGCTTGTTACCCTGCACACGGATGAAACCGCGCACCATACGCTGGAAGGTACAGTCATAAATCTCAAGTGAGTTGAATGTCACAGCCATACCGTTTGAGTACATGTTGGCGAAATAGTTGCCTTGTGCGTTGCCCTGACCGAAGTTGTTGGCAAGAGGACAGTCGAAGTCAAGATTGCGGAAGATAACCGAGCCAACCTCGATAGGAGCATCAGCCTCACCTGATTCGCGCTGACGACCGAACATGAAGTTACATGACTGGATATTGCTGGTAAGACCGCCGAACTCATTGAGACCTACACCGATACCGCCGAGGTAAACCTTGGCACGCTTGCCTGCGGCAACGTCCTCGGGAAGAGTCTCGAGAGTAAAGCCCTTGCAGAGTGTCGGATTCTCATAGAAATAGTATGCCTTGTCACCTTCAAGATAGAAAGTCTGACCTTCGGCAAGATTCACATTAGTGTTGAAATCCTTGAAAATCTGGTCGAGATAGCAAGCCTGGTATTCCACCTCACCGGGGATTGAGTCAGTGGCGCGAACCTTATGCTCGATAAGTATAGGTTCGCCCGGGTCACCGTAGATAGGCTTGGCGATTGAGTTGGCGCGCTGGTCAACGAGAGCGACGGGACGGCGGGTGTTCACAAGGTTCACATCGTAGATACAGTTCTGGGACAGACCGGTCACACGGATTTCAGCCTTGCCGTCAACAAACGAAGTCACATCAATAGGATACATCTTGAACTGCTCGTCAACAGTAGCCTGGGGTGTAGACTTGGAGGGGGTCACAGTAAGATAGTCGAAGAAGAACTTAGCCTTCGAGGGGTCGTTCTGGTTACCGTCCTGCACAAAGTCGAAGTGACGCTGTGCTTCAGTAAGCATTTCCTGGCTGCTCGAGTACTTGGAACTGAAGTCTGCCATCGAAGAGTTGAAGTTGACATCCACATAGACTGTGAAAGCGTCACGGTTCTCGGAGATATTACCTACGTTGATAGCCGCAGGAGTGTCATAGCGGTTCATAGTGGAAATACGCAAGAAACGAGCCCATTCACGCTGCGAAGCAATGCCATACCAGTAAGAATGCTTCTCAGACTCGATTACCTTGATTTCACCGTCGGCACCGGTCTCCACGAAATCGGGGTGAAGCACACGGATCGCGAAAAGGTAAGTTTCACCGTAATCGAGGTTACGGAGATAAAGGATGTGAGTATCGGGACCAACAGTAAAGTGGTCAGTGAGTTTGTCAGGATTATTCCAATCCTCCTCTTCTCCTGAGCTGAGACCGGCATTGGGACCGTACTTAATTTCATAACCGGCGGCTCCTTCGATACCATACCATGCGAGACGGATGGTGTTAAGCTCCTCACTTATGACCATAGAGCAGTACGCCTGGTCGGCAGTCTCATCCTTGTTGGTTGTCTCCAAGTGACGGAACTGAGTCATCGGCATACGGTTCAAATCCTCGGTGGGATTCACACCGTTCATATTCTCGTCATCGTCGGTACAGGATACCGCTCCGAGACCGAGAATAGCTGTTAGACAGTATAAAAATATTTTTTTCATTGGATTAATCAGATTGAAGATTAGTTATAGCCATACTTGTTGGTGTACTTACCCATAGAGCGTGTAATGACCGCACGGGGGAAGGGGAGGATGTAACGAACAACGGGGAGAGTCTGCACTGTCGGGAAAGAAGATGGTGAAGGAGCAGTCACATAGTTTCCGTTGTCATTAATCTCAATGATACCCTTATCCTCATCACAGTTGATGTAACCGCGCAGAGAGTAAAGGAAGTGAGTGGTGGGGAGACCGGTGTTTGAATCTTCCCAATTGTTGTTAGCCGTACCGGGGGTCTTGAGTGTACCTTCGCTATTTGTCCAGTTTGTACGGTCATCAGCATTGGTAAGACGACGGAAACGGTTAAGAACCCATACGATATTCATATTGTTGGTAACCTGCGGGAAGTCATATTCGTGAAGATAGCCTGACTCAGTGGGTCCGTAGTTCACCGCACCGGCAGTAGTATTGGGCTGGAATGTGTAACGGTCAAAATCATTGTGATACTTGTATGAGTCGACAAATACGTCAGCCCATTCAATACCGTCGTATGCATTCAGACCTTCTTCATCACTACCGGTAGCATTGTGGTAGTAACGCTGGTAAGTCCAGTAAACAACTTCAGAGAGCATATTGTTACGCACGAGGTCGCGCCAACGCATATTCTCACCTGCGAACTCAAACTTGCGCTCATCGAGGACAGCCTTGAGGAAGTCTTCCTTAGAGCCATAGCGCTGAGGCTGAGCCACAGTAGCCATATTGTCATCAGTGCCGTCGGGGGCAGGCATACCGCGGAACGCACGTTCGCGTACGGTCTCGAGAGCCCGGATTGCTTCGGGAGTGGGACCTCCGTTAAGCTCGTTGGCAGCCTCGGCATACATCAGAAGGACATCGGCATAACGCATGTAGGGGAAGTTGATACCCGTGTTATCCTCGGTAGCGTTACCGAGACCGCTCTCATTCCAGAGCTTTGACCACTTGCCATTGTACATGGTACGACCGTTATTGAATTCAGGGGTACCCTGGTTGTTGTAACCGAAATACTGGTTAACGAATCCGCGACGCTTGTCATTAGAAGCGAAGAAGTACCAGTAAAGCGCATTGAGCTGAGCGGAAGAATCCGATTTGCCCCATGCGTGGACGGTGGCACCTGAGATATTGTCCATCTTGGGTCCATGGATGTAGCCCACAGAGCCGCTTGACTCCTTGGCAAAGGGTATTTCGAAGATTACGTCATCGTTGGTCACGGATGCATTGAAGTTACATTCACGCACGAACACCTGATAAAACTCAGAGCTGAGTGAGTGCTGAGACTCAGTCATGACCTTGTAGGCATACTCCTTGGCTATCTGATAGTAATCAAGATAGTTGGAAGGACGCTGCATGGAGCCGTAAGTACCGCCTCCGTCGGGACGAAGAGAGTAACCGCCGGCTGTCAAGGCGAGACGGGCAATCATCGCCCAGGCCATTTCCTTAGATATACGCTCCACACCGTCGCTCCAGCCGGTCTCGGAAGTGAGACGCATCTTGGGTGCAGCCTCGATGAGGTCGTTAATCATATCGTTTAGGATAACAGTACGGTCAGCCACATCGTAGATGGCATTCTGAGCTTCAAATGAAGGCGTACGAGTGTAAGGAACATCACCGAAGTACCACACGAGGTCATGATAGAAGATGGCACGGAGCACCTTAGCCTCGCCGAGCATCTGCATCAGTTCGGTATCGTCCTCATTGTAAATGGATGACTTCATGATACCGTTGATGAGCATATTTGCACGTTCGATACCGATATACTGGGCGTCCCAAACCTTCTTGATTGTGCTACCGTCAGCATCGCACTCGTAGCGACGATAACCTGTAGAAGAAACGTAACGGTCCTGGCTGACAGCAAAGTCAACGTCAGTATTGAAAGTAAGTTCCTTCAGGAAAGTCTTACCATAAGTATCGCCGGTGAGCATGGCGGCGTAAACACCGTTGAGCGCACGGTCCACCTCACGCTTGCTCTCGTAAACCTCCTCAGGGATAACCTTGGAGGGCGCATCCACGTCAAGGTAGTCGGAACAGGACGCGAGAGTCACCGTAGCAAGACCTACCAGAAATATATTGCGTAATTTCATTGTTTCTTTGTATTATTTGAAAGATGGTATAAGATTTATGTTAGAATGTAACATTCAGACCAAACACGTAGCTGCGGCTGCGGGGGTAACGGTTCATGTCGAATGAGGGGGTGAGACCGCTCTGAACGTCAACCTCGGGGTCGAAACCTGAGTAGTTGGTGATGATAAAGGGATTGGTAACAGAAGCGTAGAAGCGGAGCTTGCTCATGCCGGCCTTGCGGATGATATTCTGCGGAAGAGTGTAACCGAGTGTGATGTCGGTACAGCGGAGGAATGAACCATCCTCCACGAAGTAACTCATGGTCACATCCTTGTTGACGTCAGCCGGGTTCCAGTTAGCCTTACCTGAGTTCTTGTCGATGTAGAGCTGGCGGAAATCAGAGAAATTCTCGTTACCGTAGATACACTCCGAACCTTCCGTATATGTCCAACGGTCAGTGTACTTGTTCAGCACATTGTAGAAATTGTCGTTATTCTTGATAGACGATGAGAGGTAATAAGCAGTGGCGTTGTAAACGTCGAAATCAAGGAAGTAAGTGAAGTTGGCTGTGAAGTCGAAGCTCTTCCACTGTCCTGAGAGACCGAACCCACCCTGAACTCGAGGCGTGGTGCGACCTATTACGGTACGGTCGTTGTCGTCGATAACACCGTCGGGCTTACCGTCAGGACCACTGATATCCTTGAATTTAGGCTTACCGGGGAGTGTGGGGTCACCAGAGGGTGAACCTTCAAAGATACCGTTCATATCAACGGGTATCTGCTTGCCTGTCTCAGGATCAATCTTAGGTACGTATGTACCGGTACCGTTTGAAGCAACATAGTCAAACTCGTCGAAGCTGTAAAGACCGTCATATACGAAACCGTAGATGAGACCAACTTCGCCACCTACTTCAAGACGATAGTTGTAACCACCGTCCTTAGAGCGTGAGTGGGTATCGTAAAGGTAGTCGAAATCACCGGTGAGCTTGTCAACCTTCATCTTGTTGGCACCGATATTGAAGTTGGCAGAGAGGACATAGTCCTTACCGCGGAGGATGTCACCGTTTATAGAGAGCTCGAAACCACGGTTGGTCACCTGGCCTATGTTCTGATACTGCTGGGTGTAACCTGAGTTGGAGAGGATATCAGCCTTATAGATAAGGTCAGAAGTGGTGTTCCAATAGTACTCAGGGGTGATGCGGAGACGACCATTGAAGAATGAGAAGTCAAACGCAAAGTTGCGGGTAAGAGTAGTCTCCCACTTGAGGTCGGGGTTGGGAAGGTACTTGTCGGGACCGTACCAAAGCTCACCGTCAGTCACGATTTCACCGAAGCCGGGACCACCGGTAGAATTCGACTTGTAGAGGTAACGCCACATGTCAGGGTCGAGGTTGTTGTTACCTGCCTTACCGATAGCGGCACGGAACTTAAGTTCGTCAATCCATGT
The DNA here is from genome assembly GCA_958352885.1 of uncultured Duncaniella sp. Taxonomy (GTDB): domain Bacteria; phylum Bacteroidota; class Bacteroidia; order Bacteroidales; family Muribaculaceae; genus Duncaniella. The sequence continues at coordinate 68,653 of CATWQI010000002.1, read as the reverse complement.
GATGTCCTTCATAAATTCCTCGCTTGAGAGAACCCATGCACCGGAAACAGAGGGGAAGTAACCCCACTGGTTACCGGGAGCGAAGACTGAAGAACCGTCGGCACGGAATGTGGCAGAGAACAGGTACTTGTGGTCGAAGTTGTAGTTGAGCTGACCGAAGTAGGAAGTAGTACGGTTAGCGGTAGAGAGCTCTGAAGTAGACTCGTAGACTTCACCGAGGCCCATATTGTTGAATGCCTTGTCGGCAGAAATGTTATCGGGGAAGTGACGGTTCTTCTGATGGGTCTCTTCGTACTGCTTATGGTACATTTCGTAACCCAAGAGAGCGTAGAAGTTGTGCTTTTCCTTGATAGTCCAGTCGTAAGAAGCGGTGGTAGTCCAGGTGTAAGAGTTGGTCTGACGCTTGTCGATTGAAGCAACCGGATTGTTGTCGTGCTTCTTGCCTTCAGAGGTCAGACGGCCCCAGAAACGCTTGTCGTCACGGAAAGACACAGTATACACACCGTCGGTGCGGATGGTAAGACCTTCGATAGGCTTCCACTCGAAAGCAGCCTGGTTAGAGAATGTATAGGAGTGCTTTTTGCGGACGTTGGTCTTGATATCGGAAACGGGGTTGGTGTACTGGAATATTTGTTCCTGGTCAGGGTCAACTGTACCTTCGGGCCAGAAAGCGCCAAGCTCGCGGATACCGTTGGTGGGACGATAGCGGAGCACGTCGATGATACCACCGGTACCAATGTTGTCGCCACCTGCTCCTTCGTCACGACGATAGGTCATCTTGGGGTTGAACTGGAAGGTCAGGTTGGGGAGAATCTTGGTAGATAGCTTGGTGAGGATGTTGGTACGGCGTACGCCTGTGTTCATGATTACACCTTCATCGTCGCTCTGGGTGATAGAGATGTTGTAACGGGTCTTGTCATTGCCGCCACCGATAGAGAGGTTAGTGGAGTAGGAGAAGGGATTATTGCCCATCACCTCGTCCTGCCAGTCATGGCTGGGCGCGGCATGATAGAGGTCGAAGTCATTAGGGTCGCCGAAGTTGTAACGGAACAGACGGGTACGGCTGTTACGGGTAGAGTGACCGGTAGCGTAGTCCCACTGATAGTTCACAAAATCATAGGCGTTCATGAGGTCGAGCTTCTTGGAAACATGGCTCACTGAACCCTGTGCGTTGAAGCTTACCTGAGTCCTGCCCTCCTGTGCTGATTTGGTGGTCACGATGACTACACCGTTACCGCCCTTGGCACCGTAAATAGCGGTCAAGGAGGCATCCTTGAGGATGTCAATTGATTGAATATCAGAGGGGGGGATGTCATTTATGTTGTCGGTCTGGAAACCGTCAACAATGTAAAGAGGGTCATTTGACTGGGTCACAGACGTCGCACCGCGGACACGGATATTGATGTCGGCACCGGGCTGACCGTCGACAGTTGTAACCTGCACACCAGCTACCTTACCCTGAAGGGCAACGGCAGCAGAGGTAACCGGGACAGCGGCAAGTTTCATACCGGAAACCGAACCGACAGAACCGGTGAGGTCACGACGTGCGCGGGTGCCACCGTAACCGATGACAACTACTTCCTCAAGAGCCTCGGAATCTTCGAGAAGCACCACTTTGATTTCGGTGCGACCGTCGATGCTGACTTTTTCTGTTCTGTAACCGATGTAGGATACTGTGATAGTTGCGTTTGGCTTGACGTTCTTAAGCGTGAAACGTCCGTCGATGTCAGTAGCGACACCGTCGCTGCTTCCGTCCAGGAGAACGGTTGCGCCAATCATGGGTTCACCGGTGCTGTCCTCAACTACACCGTTGACGGTGATGTTTTGGGCATGCGCGGGCAGACCGACACATAGCACCATCAAGAAAAGGATAGTTTTCCATTGCTTCGCAAGGGAAAACGGTCGTAACCATTGCCTACGACGCGTGTTTGAGTCTTTCATGTTGAGTTAAATAATAAATAAGATTTTTTTCATGCAAGTTATAAATTCTATTTTTTGGTTTATTGCGTTTTTTCATCAAGCAGGCGACGGAACTATGCCCGTCGGGGGAACGGTCATTTTTTTCATGTAAGAATCCTAATCATGGCAACCGGCTACGACGGCTTGCTGTGACCTGGATAATACAATGAAGGTGAAATACTTATTGTCTAAGTAACGTAACATACAGACCTTGCGGTCAGATGGTTTCAGATTGGTTAACGTAAAGTGGTTAAAATCGAAGGTATTATTAGGGTCAAATTTTTTCACAAAACTAACAATTAATTTTCAAAAAGCAAAGAGGTTAACATAAAATAACGAATTTTCCCCGTCGATAATTTGGAGCGATTTGTCGATGATTATTACCTTTGCGGAGGATTGTTACAGCATTGACTATTTAACCAGCCGAAAGGCACAATACACTATATTTTTCACCATGAAAAAAATTGCATTTTTCGTATTTGCTATGTGCATTTCCGTGGTAGCATCGGGTATGACGCCGGAGGAGGCGTGGAAAACTCTCTATCCGGAAATCGAGAAGAGCATCACGGAGCCGACATTCCGTGACAAAGACTACAAACTGCTGGACTACGGCAAGAAATCAAAGACCAAAGGCTTCCTCTACACCGAGCTTATCAATAAGGTGATAGACAAGTGCAGCCAGGAAGGCGGCGGCAGGGTTATAATCCCCAAGGGCACCTGGCTAACAGGTCCCATCACACTCAAGAGCAACGTCAACCTCCACCTTGAGGAAGGCGCCACTCTGCTGTTTACCGACGACACCAGCCAGTACCCCATCGTAAGAACCCGCTGGGAAGGTATGGACTGCTACAATTACCAGCCCATGATTTACGCCTATCAGCAGGAGAACATCGCCATCACCGGCAAAGGTGTGATAGACGGCGGTGCCTCCGATGAAAACTGGTGGCGCATGAGCGGCAAACGAGGATACACCGAAGGTCCCGTAACCCAGAAAATAGGCAGACCCCTCCTCCAGGAATGGAATGAGAACGCTGTCCCCGTGGAAAAACGAATACTCGGCGAAGGCTACGGCATGCGCCCGCAGCTCGTCAGCCCAAGCTGGTGCAAGAACGTGCTGATCGAGGGCGTGACACTGCTCCGCTCCGCTTTCTGGGTAATCCATCCCCTGTACTGCGAGAATCTGACCATGCGCGGCGTACATATCCAGAATGACGGTCCCAACGGCGACGGTTGCGACCCTGAATCATGCAAGAATGTCAAGATTGAGGATTGCTACTTCGACACCGGCGACGACTGCATCGCCATCAAGAGCGGCAGAAACCGCGACGGCAGAGAACAGGATGTGCCGACTCAGAACGTGATAGTGCGCAACTGCAAGATGAAAAACGGTCACGGCGGCATCGTGGTAGGCAGCGAAATAGCCGGCGGCTTCAAGAACCTGTTCCTCGAGAACTGCGAAATGGACAGTCCGGAACTCGACCGTGTGGTGAGAATCAAGACCAACTCTTGCCGCGGCGGCGTGATAGAGAACATCTATGTCCGCAACGTGAATGTGGGACAGTGCAAGGAGGCAGTACTGAAAATCAATCTCCTTTACGAGCGCAAAGAGGACTGTGACCACAGCTTCCCGCCGGTGGTGCAGAATGTCTACCTGGACAACATCACTTGCAACGAGAGCAAGTATGGCGTCATGATAGAGGGCTACGAGGATATCTGCAACATACGTAATATCGAGGTTATCAACTGCCGCTTCAATGGCGTGAAGGAGGGCAACTCGGTCAACGGAATGGTGCGTAATCTCATCATAGCCAACACATACATCAATGGCAAGCTCTGCAATGATTTCGAGCCGACATCACAGAAGATGGTCTACTCGGAGATGAAGCGCAACCCCGAGAGCTGGATGCTCGATTTCAGCAAACGCCTCAAGTGGACTTATTCAATCGGCACCGAGCTTGACGCATTCATAGCCATGGCTGACCGCTACGGAGACAAGAAAGTGGAGGAGTACGCCATATCCTACGTTGACTCGCTCGTGAACCCCGACGGGACAATCAAGACCTACGACATCAAGCACTACAATCTTGACCAGGTGAAACCGGGCAAGCTGCTGATGGTGGCATATAACCGCACAGGCGACGAGAAGTATCTCAAAGCTCTCCACACTCTCCACAGTCAGCTCAAGGACCAGCCGCGCACAAAGGAAGGCGGCTACTGGCACAAGAAGATTTATCCGCACCAGATGTGGCTCGACGGACTGTTCATGGGCGAACCGTTCAGCGCCAAGTATGCCAATGCTTACCTCACAGGCAAAGAGAAGGAGGAAGCCTGGGACGACATAGCAAAACAGTTCCTTATCGTGGCAAAGCACACCTATGACCCAGCGACAGGGCTTTACCGCCACGCTTGGGACGAGAGCAAGGAGCAGCGCTGGGCAGACAAGGAAACCGGACAGGCTCCCCACGCATGGGCACGAGCCCAGGGCTGGATATTCATGGCTCTGCTCGATGTGCTCGAAGAGATGCCTGCCGACAACAAAAACCGCCCTGAACTGGAGAAACTTCTTAAATCACTGGCTGACGGCGTAGTGAAATTCCAGGACACCAAGAGCGGAATATGGTACCAGGTGCTTGACCAGCCCGGACGTGAAGGCAATTACCTCGAAGGCACAGCTACCGCCATGTATGTGTACTCGCTGCTACGCGGAGTACGCATGGGTATCCTTGACAACAGCTACCTTAACTCTGCTCTTACCGGATGGAACGGCATGATGAAACACCTTGTCCGCACCGACAAGGACGGGACTATCTCGCTGACAAACTGCTGTGCAGTGGCAGGTCTCGGCGGAGAAAAGAATTACCGTGACGGCTCATTCGAGTACTATATTTCAGAACCCATACGCGACAATGACGCCAAGGGCGTAGGTCCGTTCATCATGGCGTGTCTCGAGATGGAACGTCTGTAACAAAACATGTTCCGGAGTAGGCTCATAGCCGCTTCAGGACAGACACAATGCCCCGTAGGCTGCGTCGCGGCCTACGGGGCATTTTTTCAAATCATTCCGCATTTCCAAACACTACTGTTAATTATTTTAAAAGATTACGAAAATACGGGCGAAAATTACTACCTTTGAGCGGATTTTTACGCTTTTTGAATCCCCTCCCCTTAATACCTTATACCACTATTTTACCTTTGACAATGAATCTAACCAAGAAACTATCACTGCTCACCATCGCAGCCTCCACAGTGTTAACCGCATGGAGCGACAATTACGTATCTCAAGTATGGTCGCCCGACGCAGGAAACGGCGAGTATATCAACCCGATAATCAATGCCGATTACTCCGACCCCGACTTATGCCGTGTAGGCGACGACTATTACATGACAGCATCAAGTTTCTGCGACATACCGGGTCTGCCCATCCTTCACTCCAAGGATTTGGTCAACTGGACCCTGATAGGACACGCCATCGCCGAGATGCCCGAATATGCACAGGCTGCCCCCGACCCTTCACATGGAAATGCCGTGTGGGCACCCGCCATACGCTATCATAACGGCGAGTTTTACATATATTACGGCGACCCCGACCTCGGAATATTCATGACAAAGACCAAGAACCCTGCCGGTCCGTGGGAACCGCTCGTACATGTACACAAAGCAAAAGGCATAATTGACACCTGCCCGTTCTGGGACGAGGACGGCAAGGCTTACATAGCCCATGGATATGCAGGAAGCCGCGCCGGAGTCAAAAGCATTCTCGGCATGATAGAGATGACACCCGACGGCACCCGGACCATAGGTCAGGACCGCATGATATATGACGGACACATCGACAATCCGACCATAGAGGGAGCCAAGATGTACAAGCGTGGCGACTGGTACTACATATTTTCCCCTTCAGGCGGTGTTGCCACCGGATGGCAGGAAGTGCTCCGATCCAAGAGCCCCTGGGGACCTTACGAGACCCGCAATGTGATGGAACAGGGCTCGACCGACATCAACGGTCCTCATCAGGGCGGATGGGTAGACACTCCCGACGGCAAGGAGGACTGGTTTGTCCACTTCCAGGACAAAGGTCCTTACGGGCGAGTGGTACATCTCCAGCCCATGAGTTGGGGCGAGGACGGATGGCCGGTAATCGGTATCGACCCTGACGGCGACGGACGAGGCGAGCCGGTAAGAAAATACCGTAAGCCCAACGTAGGGAAAACTTATCCCAAAGCCACCCCGGTTGAAAGCGACGAATTCGACTCCACCAAGCTCGGACTCCAGTGGCAGTGGAAGGGCAATCCGTCAGCTCTATGGTACTTCGCTGATGCCAACGCATCAAAACTCCGTCTGTTCTCGCATAACACCCCCGGAGCCGAGCGCCTCTATGACATGCCGAACCTTCTGCTTCAGAAATTCCCCGCTCATGACTTCACAGCTACCGCAAAGGTGCAGTTCTCACCGCGAGTCAACAACGGAAAAGTCTCTACCGGCGAACTGGCAGGACTCATAGTCATGGGTTACAACTACGGAACCATAGCACTGGAGAGCCGAGAGGACGGTATCTATCTCGTAAATATCGACTGCGAGAAGGCTAACAAGGGTGGCAAGGAAACCCGCGGCGAAGCTATCAAGATTGACGGCGGAAAGGATATATACCTCCGTGTGCAAATCAAGCGCACAGGTGTAAAGAAGCCTATGGAAAAGGGCGACTACACCGCCGAGGCGACATTCTTGTACAGTTTCGACGGCAAGAAATTCACCAAGTTCGGGCGTCCTGTGAATGTGCGTGAAGGTCACTGGATCGGCGCCAAACTCGGACTCTTCTGCGTGCGTGACTGGCAGAGCAATGACAGCGGCTGGCTCGACGTTGACTGGTTCCGCATCACCAAGTAAACATCCGCACGGCACATACAGACAGATAACACCATACTAACCAATCATAAGAGACATGAAACTCAAATTCCTGATATTCGGCATCGCCGCCCTGCTCGGACTCAACGCAGCCGCCCAGGCGGACAAGAAATGGAAACATGAGATAACTGTGGCTCAGGACGGTTCGGGCGACTATACCACAGTGTCCGACGCCCTTGACGGTATCCGGGCATATATGGACTACAATGTCACCGTGAATATCCGCAACGGAGTCTACAAGGAGAAAATCGTAATCCCCTCATGGCTTAAAAACGTGACATTCGAAGGAGAGAGCGCCGACAGCACAATCATAACCTTTGACCACCATGCCAATATCGACAATATGGGCACATTCCGCACATATACCGTGAAAGTAGAGGCGAGCAACATGACTTTCCGCAATCTCACTATCGAGAACAATGCCCCCCAGCTCGGACAGGCAGTGGCACTTCACACCGAGGGCGACAAACTCCAGTTCTATAACTGCCGTCTGCTCGGCAATCAGGACACTCTGTTTACCGGCGGCAAGAACATGCGTCTCTATTTCAGCGAGTGCTACATCGAAGGCACCACTGACTTCATCTTCGGTCCTGCCACCGCATATTTCAAAGACTGCACCATACACAGCAAGCGAAATTCCTACATAACAGCCGCCTCGACACCCGATGACGTCAAGGTGGGATATGTGTTCGACAACTGCCGTCTGACAGCTGCTGACGGCGTGGACAAGGTTTACCTCGGACGTCCCTGGCGACCCTATGCCCACACAGCATTCATCAACTGCGAGATGGGTCAGCACATCGTGGCTGAAGGATGGCATAACTGGCGTAATCCAGACAACGAAAAGACCGCCCGCTACTGCGAATACCGCAGCACTGGCCCCGGAGCGTCGCCCGCCACACGTGTAGAGTGGTCACGACAACTGTCAGACAAGGAAGCAGCCGAGCTTCTCGACGTGACCAATGTATTCACCCAGCACTCCACATGGACACCCGGTGAATAGACCGCCTCTTTCTCCATTCATTCCTGTATACTCTCTCCCGATAGTCATCAATTCTGATTTAAGAAATCAAAGAATAACCAAATCATAATTCATCTAATGAAAGCTCTTAACAAACTCACTGCCCCTAAGGCAGTTGCTCCCGAAAGAATCATCCAATTCGGTGAAGGTAACTTCCTCCGCGCATTCGTGGACTGGATTATCAAGAACATGAACGACAAGACTGACTTCAACTCAAGTGTTGTAGTGATTCAGGGCACTCCGGATGCATTCGTAATGCAGCTCCTCGAGGGTCAGGACTGTCTCTATCACGTCAACCTCCAGGGTCGTCTTGACGGCGAAGTGGTCAACTCATTCACCCGTGTGGATGTAATAAGCCGTGGCATCAGCCCCTTCACCCAGACTGACGCTTTCCTCGCCCTCGCCGACCAGCCCGAGATGCGTTTCGTGATATCAAACACCACTGAGGCAGGTATCGCTTTCGACCCCGAGTGCAAACTCGCCGACCGTCCCGCAGCTTCCTATCCCGGAAAGCTCACACAGCTCCTCTACCGTCGATTCAAAACATTCAACGGCGCACCTGACAAGGGTTTCATCATCATGCCCTGCGAGCTCATATTCGAGAACGGACACCATCTCAAGGAGTGTGTCAACAAGTACATCGAGCACTGGAAAGACGAACTCGGAGCCGACTATGAGACATTCAAGACATGGTTCAACACCTACTGCTATGTATGCTCAACCCTCGTTGACCGTATCGTGCCGGGCTTCCCCCGCAAGGAAATCAACCAGATTCAGGAAAAACTCGGCTACAAGGACAATCTCGTAGTCCAGGGCGAGGCATTCCACCTGTGGGTAATCGAGCGTGCCTCCAACATGAGCATCGACAAGCTCCGCGCAGAATTCCCCGCTGAAAAGGCAGGGCTGCAGGTACTTATCACCGACTCTGAAGCTCCTTACCACGAACGCAAAGTCACCTTGCTCAACGGTCCGCACACTGTACTCTCTCCCGTCGCATTCCTCAGCGGAGTCAACATTGTCCGTGACGCATGCAACCATCCCGTACTCGGCAAGTACATCCACAAGGTACAGTTCGACGAACTCATGCAGACCCTCAACCTGCCTATGGAAGAGCTCCAGAAGTTCGGTGCTGACGTGCTCGAGCGCTTCAACAACCCATACGTAGACCACCAGGTGACCTCAATCATGCTCAACTCCTTCCCGAAATTCCAGACCCGTGACCTCCCCGGTCTCAAGACATACCTTGAGCGCAAAGGCGAGCTTCCAAAGGGTCTCGTACTCGGTCTGGCAGCCCTCATCACTTACTACAAAGGCGGTGTGCGTGAGGACGGTGTGGCTATCGTGCCCAACGACGACCAGAAAATCATGGATCTCCTCACCGAACTCTGGGCAACAGGCGACACCCGCAAGGTTGCCGAAGGTGTTCTCAGCGCCAAAGACCTCATCTGGGGCGTGCACGGAGACCTCAACACTATCCCCGGTCTCACCGACATGGTTACCGGCTTCCTTAACTCCATCCAGGAAAAGGGTATGCTTGAAACCGTTAAAGAAATCGTTGACTAATACGCATAAGCCCTCATGAAGGACTATATCAAAATTAATCCTGCCGACAACGTTGCAGTCGCAATCAGCCCCCTTAAGGCGGGTGCGACTGTCAACGTCGGAGGCGAGGACATCACTCTCGTCAGTGACATCCCCGCCGGTCATAAATTCGCCCTCCGCGACATCGCCGAGGGTGAAAACGTAATTAAGTACGGCTTCCCCATCGGGCATACACGCCACTCCGTGAACCGTGGTGCATTCCTTGACCACAATGACATCAAAACCAATCTTGAAGGTCAGCTCGATTACTCCGATATCCACATCCAGAATGACCATGTACCCGCTCCGGGGTCAGCTCTCAAGGGGGAGGAAATGACATTCCAAGGTTATATGCGCCCCGACGGACAGGTAGGTATACGCAATGAAATCTGGGTAATCCCTACGGTAGGCTGTGTCAACGGTATCATGAAACAGATTGTGGACCGTCTCAATGCCGAGACCGGTGCGGAAGGCGTGGACGGAATTTTCGGATTCCCCCACAACTACGGCTGCTCACAGCTCGGAGACGACCATGAGAACACCAAGAAGATTCTCCGCGACATGGTACACCACCCGAATGCCGGCGGCATACTCGTGGTGGGTCTCGGCTGCGAGAACAACCAGCCCAAGGTATTCGAGGAATTCTGCGGCGACTATGACCGTGACCGTGTCAAGTTCATGGTATGCCAGGAAGTGGAAGGGGACGAAGTGGAGGAAGGCGTTAAAATCCTCCGCTCGCTCTACGAGAATGCCCGCAAATGCGAGCGCACCACCGTACCTGCCTCAAAGCTGCGCATTGGTCTGAAATGCGGAGGTTCCGACGGCTTCTCAGGCATCACAGCCAATCCGCTTCTCGGTGAATTCTCCGACTGGCTTTGCGATGTGGAAGGGGGTACCACCGTGCTCACCGAGATTCCCGAAATGTTCGGAGCCGAAACCATACTTATGGAACGCTGTGCCGACAACAAACTCCTCGGTGACACCGTATCGCTCATCAATAACTTCAAGGAATACTTCCTGAGCCACGGTGAACCGGTAGGCGAGAACCCCTCCCCCGGAAATAAGGCAGGAGGCATATCCACCCTGGAGGAGAAAGCCCTCGGCTGCACCCAGAAATCAGGCAAAAGCCCCGTATTCGGCGTGCTCGAGTATGGCGAACGTATCCACAACCACGGACTGAACCTTCTCTCGGCTCCAGGCAACGACCTCGTGGCATCGACAGCCCTTGCAGCCGCCGGATGCCAGATGGTACTGTTCACCACCGGACGAGGCACTCCGTTCGGAACATTCGTGCCGACCATGAAGGTGTCCACCAACAGCGATCTTGCACGCCGCAAGCCCACCTGGATTGACTTCAACGCAGGTCAGCTTGTCGAGGACAAGTCAATGGAGGATGTCCTCAGGGAATTCATCGCATACGTGCTGAGTGTGGCTAACGGCGAACTTGTCAATTCCGAAAAGAGCGGCATACACGAAATATCTATCTTCAAGAACGGCGTGACGCTCTAACTCCTATTTTTACCAACCATTTAAAACCGAAATCCCATGAAACCTTTTATGGACGAAAACTTCCTGCTGCAGACAGAGACTGCGCAGAAACTATACCATGAGCATGCTGCGAAGATGCCCATAATCGACTACCACTGCCACCTGATACCCAAGATGGTAGCCGATGATCACAAATTCAAATCAATCACCGAAATATGGCTCGGCGGCGACCACTACAAGTGGCGCGCCATGCGCTCCAACGGCGTGGACGAGCGTTTCTGCACCGGAACAGACACCTCTGACTGGGAAAAATTCCAGAAATGGGCAGAGACAGTGCCTTACACCTTCCGCAACCCGCTCTACCACTGGACTCATCTCGAACTCAAGACAGCATTCGGCATCGATAAGCTTCTCAACCCCGAGACAGCTCGCGAAATCTTTGACGAGTGCAATGACAAGCTTCTCAACGACCCCAACATGACTGCCCGCGGTCTCATGCGCCGTTACAACGTGGAGACCGTATGCACCACCGACGACCCCATTGACTCGCTTGAATACCATAAGCAGGTGCGCGACAGCGGTTTTGAAATCAAAATGCTCCCCACATGGCGTCCCGACAAGGCCATGGCTGTCGAAAATCCCGCAGAGTTCCGCGCATATGTCGAGAAACTCGCCGAAGTTTCGGGCGTGACCATCAATAAGTTCCAGGATATGGTAGATGCGCTCCAGAAGCGTCACGACTTTTTCGAGGAGATGGGCTGCCGTCTGTCCGACCACGGCATCGAGGAATTTTACGCCGCAGACTATACAGACGAGGAAATCAACGACATCTTCAATAAAGTATACGGCGGCAAAGAGCTCACACACGAGGAAATAGACAAGTTCAAGAGCGCAATGATGATTGTGTTCGGCGAGATGGACCATGCTTCAGGCTGGACCCAGCAGTTCCACTACGGAGCCATCCGCAACAACAACTCAAAGATGTTCAAACTCCTCGGTCCCGACACCGGTTTCGACTCAATCGGCGAATTCAACACCGCAAAGTCATGCGCCAAGTACCTTGACAAGCTCAACTCTCGCGGCAAGCTTACCAAGACCATCCTCTATAACCTCAACCCCTGTGCCAACGAAGTCATTGCCACCATGCTCGGAAACTTCCAGGACGGCACCATAGCCGGCAAAATCCAGTTTGGCTCAGGCTGGTGGTTCCTTGACCAGAAGGACGGTATGCAGAAGCAGATGAACGCTCTCTCGCTCCTCGGTCTGCTCAGCCGCTTCGTGGGCATGCTCACAGACTCACGCTCATTCCTCTCCTACCCCCGCCACGAGTATTTCCGCCGCACACTCTGCAACCTCGTCGGCACCGACGTGGAAAACGGTGAAATACCCTACACCGGTTACGAACAGAACCGTGTGAACCAGATGATTGAGGATATCTGCTACAACAACGCCAAGAATTACTTCAAATTCTAACGGATATGGCTACACAGACACCTCTCGCTGCAGCCAATCAGAAGATGACCAACTTCCGCTGGGTCATCTGCGCCCTGCTGTTTCTTGCCACCACGGTCAACTATATGGACCGACAGGTGCTTTCACTGACATGGAAGGAGTTCATCTCCCCCGAGTTCCACTGGACTGACGCCAACTACGGTCTCATCACAGCCGTGTTCTCTATCGTCTATGCCATAGCCAACCTTCTCGCCGGTCGCTTCATCGACTGGATGGGAACCAAGAAAGGCTACCTATGGGCTATTGGTGTATGGTCGGCAGGCGCATGTCTCCATGCTGTCTGCGGCATCGCCACAGAGCATACCATCGGACTTCACGATGCCTCTGAGCTGCTTCAGGCAACAGGGGACGTAGCGATAACAATCGCCACCGTGTCAGTCTACTTCTTCCTCGCTGCCCGCACCATCCTCGCTCTCGGCGAGGCAGGCAACTTCCCGGCAGCCATCAAGGTTACCGCCGAGTACTTCCCCAAGCGTGACCGTGCGTATGCTACCGCCATCTTCAATGCCGGTTCGGCTGTCGGCGCTCTGATTGCGCCTTTCTCCATCGGCCCGCTCGCCAAGTTCTTCCAGAGCATCGGCTGGGGCAACGGCTGGGAAATGGCCTTCATCGTGATTGGCGCCCTTGGCTTTATCTGGATGGGCTTCTGGGTATTCCTCTACACTGAGCCTGCATCAAATCCCCGTGTCAACGCCGCCGAGCTCGCCTACATCGAGCAGGACAATGAGACCGAGGGTGAGACTGCCAGAGAAAAAGCTGAGACAGAGGACTCAGAGACTGCCACAATCCCATTCCTGAAATGCTTCAAGTATCCCCAGACATGGGCTGTGTTCTTCGGCAAATTCCTCACCGACGGTGTGTGGTGGTTCTTCCTCTTCTGGACTCCCGCCTACATCACCGATGTGTTCAAACTCTCGACATCCGAGGGTGAGGGCATGCTGATGATTTTCGTGCTCTACCTCATCACCATGCTGTCAATTTATGGTGGCAAGCTGCCGTCCATATTCATTGACCGTGCCGCACGTCGCGGAGTGAAGGTCGACCCGTACTCAGCACGCATGAAAGCCATGTTTATCTTCGCTCTCTTCCCCCTGCTTGCTCTTGCAGCGCAGCCCATGAGCTCAGTTTCACCATGGTGGCCCATCATCATCATCGGTATTGCCGGTGCCGCCCACCAGTCATGGAGCGCCAACATCTACTCTGTGGTAGGTGACATGTTCCCCAAAAGCACTATCGCTACCATTATCGGTATAGGCGGTATGGCTGGCGGTATTGGTTCATTCCTCATCAACCTCTGCTCCGGTGTTCTGTTTGATTACGCAGCACAGACCCGGATGTCGTTCATGAGCTTTGAAGGCAAGCCTGCCGGTTACTTCATAGTGTTCTGTATCTGCGGTGTGGCTTACCTCATCGGTTGGTGCATCATGAAACTTCTCGTACCCCGCTACAAGAAAATCGAAGTGTAATCCACTTGGTTAAATGACAAATTTCAGGCGCACATCCCAATCGCGGATGTGCGCCTGCTTTTTAGCATAATGAAAATGCTGCCCCAAAGCCGGAACAGCATTTTCATTTTCAAAGTATCTTATAGTTTCTCACAGAGACCTCATATCAAGCCGGATTATTAAAATACTATTCCGACAGCAAAACTCAGTGAGTTACGCCATACGTCATACTTCTCTATGTTGACAGGCTTGGTCACATTCTCATCATACTCTCCGAACGCATTAAGTTTGTTGAACTGGTTAAGCGAGTATGACACCTGGAAATTCAGCCCGAAATGCGGGCGGAACATTTTGCTCCAGCCTATACCCAACTCACCGGCAAAACCCGAGCACAAATCCTCCGAGCCACTTTTGCCAAACGAATAGCCAAGATTGGTAAAAGCATACAGGTTATTCCACTTGCCATCGAAGGGACGGTAACGGAATGTGGCGTACAGCGGGAGCGAATTCGGACTCGGTTCATATCCTACAAACGAAAGCCCGAGACCGGCAGAGAAACGCTTGTTAATGTTGTAGAGAGCTGACATTCTCACAGCGTTACCATACATCTTTACATCACTGCGATTGATTGTCTCGCCGTTTGAACGCGCCGACAGACCGAGGCTATACTGATAACCCACCTCAAACTGCCACTTCGAGCCAGCTGATTCCGATTCTGACTGCGCCATCGCCACCACCGGCAACAACAGCGCAATGATAAAACTGATGCACTTCATTTGTTTCCTATTTTATAATTATGATTGGTTTATATTTGAGCAACAATTGCTGCTAAAGGACTTCATCAAGCTCTATATACCCAAACTGTATGTCAGCATCGTCAAATATACAGAACAGGCGGTTCAGCATCCGGTTATATGCCATGTCCGTTATATTTTTTCCAATTACAAGAGTTTTCACATAGCTGCCATCATGCCTGAACACATGTATCCTGTCTGCAGTATATGCGTTCTCACCCTCTCGTCCCGAATACGAGGCCAGAATGTAATCCGGAATTACCTCTATTTCGCGGAAAAACACCTTATCTTTCGACACTTGGGGTTCATACTCTGAACCCCGTATCTCACGAAGCAATTCACCTTTAAAATTATAGATGTTAAGAATGTCGTTGTTAGTTGCACCTTCAACTACCAGTCTGTCAGCCACAGAAATGCCAAAGAGAGACTTGAGACCTTCCATGCGGGTTGAATCCGTGATTTCAGTCAGCTCTCCGGTTGTGATGTTGTATCGGCAGAGACCTTGGGTATAACTTCTCTTTTTGGGATTCATTGTTATTGAACGTGCAAAACCGAGTGTGTCATTCACATGTACATAGCGGTCAGGGAATTGACTGTTGGCAACATTTCCTACAGTGACGGGAGAGTAATTGTCATCCACAAGCGCACTGTCGATATCGTAGGTTGCAATCTTCAGCTGTCCGTAGTCAAATATCGTGACCGATTTGCCACCTTCACCGATATTCACGGCTCCAGACACTGCTATTTCGTCAGGACCGGGACCGGCTTTCGCAATCTGACCTTTTATCTTCAGCAATGGGACTTCGATAATGGTTAAGAGCTTATCCTTCGATGCGCCATCCTTTATTATGACAACCGAGTCAGAAGTATAAATTTTAGCAGCTGCACTTATGGGGGTATCGTTTGTGTCAAATGCAACAATATTTCCGGAGATATCTGTTTCATTATTTCTGGTTCTGTCTTCATTCTGCCCACACGAGCTGACAATAAATAGGACCAATCCCACCAAATGTAATTTCTTAAAAAATCTCATGTTCCTTAATTTAATTATTTTACGACATTACCTTCATATACCACAATAGTCGGTTTTTTGACCCCTTTATAATATACTTTCGCCGTGATTCGGAACTTTCCTATGGGTTTGGTGAATTTTACATATCCGTTAATGGCTATTGTCATCTCTGGAATCATCCATGATTGGGAAACACCAATCTTCATGGCTCGATCTGACACCACCAAATCCTCTATTTCAAGTCTATGCTTCGAATGATTGGTCAGGAGTATACTTGCATCCACTTCATTTCCGACATGAATAGTGCCGAGATTCTTCATTTTGACCTCTACGGCAGGAATACCGTTCATAAGCGTCACGTTAACCGAATCGGCAATAGCATCATTCCCCTGCGCCCTTATTGCAAGGAAAAGAAATAAGATTGTAAAAACTATATACTTTTTCATAATAATTGGTTTGCGATTTTCATAGCACAAATATATAGGTAAACTCTGAGATATATGGCAATACGGTGTGCGGAAAAAGTGCGGAAATCTACACCCGCACTTTTTCCGCACTAATCAAATAAGTTATAATTTACTCATAATAAGCGTATTATACCGTCTATCACTTTTGTACCTAATTTTTCGTCAAAAACTTTCATGCAAATAGATTCCCTTCGTGAAGAAATGGCGCCCTTACTTCTTGCAAATAGAATCGTCATCTCTGACGGTGATACTCCACATTTAATCAGCATGACGGTATGAAGTTCCGATACAGTCAACCGTCCTCCGGCAAGCAAACGTATATTGGATTTAAAGCTTGGCGATGATTCTTCAATCACGATTTCCAATTCCTCCCATAAATCATTATCGTTATTAAGCGACTGACCACTTGCAATTAAACCTTGAAGTTTATGATAGGCGGCGGATTGTGTAATCAACGGAGAGATATAATCAGTTGACTCTCCCTCACGATAGAGCTTTAGCAACTCATTTCTTAGACGCATCCTTAGACTGCGAATACTTTCAGACTTAGAGTCAATCAGTTCTGATTTTCCTTCAGATTTAACATTTTCAGCCATTTGGGCATCAGTTTCCAATCGGCAGACCAATGATTTTATGTTATTTAAGGCTGCATGAAGTTCCAACTGTGTATTTTTCTGACGGATTCGAAGAAACAGAATCACTATTGCCATAACCAGCAAAAGAAAACACCCCCCGACCATCCAATTATACATATTATCCTTAGACTGTTCCGCTTTTACACGCGCCTTTTCATGAATTTGATAATTATACAAAGTACGTTGTATCATTGCCAAGCGATTCCTATTCTCATCAAAATAATCTTCGAGAGTTTTTCTGTAATCCGATATATACATATCAATCGTATCTGGCAAAGAGAATCGTCGCATATCCGGCGACAACAAGACCCCATAACCTATTCTACGGTTTACCCGCTTACCCGGCGCAATCAGAGCCTTTGCATACATATATGCAGTATCCAATCTGCCGGATTTCAGATAAATCTCAGCCGCATGACCTAATACTGAACACCGATTCCTTTTATCAACCATTTCCGGAGTATTACGTATATAATATAGCGCTGAATCAACATTACCAGTCTTAAGCATGATTGAAGCAAAAAGCATTTTCGAAAATGCCTTCACGGAGTCAGGTTGATTTCTCCATACATCGCAGGATGTTGATAGGCATTTACGAGCTTCCTCATAATTTCCCATATTGTAATATAAGCTCGACAGCCGTTGTAAATCATGGACTGCATTGATGGTATCACTATTACTGATATCTATCTCAACCGACTCTTTTAAGTATGGAATAGCTTGCTCGTATAGTCGTAGCCTCTGAAGCAACCAACTGAGGTTGGAAAGTACACAAGCTTTCAGTTTTAAATCTTTTGTATCGTCCAAAACATCAAGCGCACGTTGGAAATAGCTCAATGCTGTAGGGTAATCGCCCAAATCGCTGTAAACCCTACCTCCGTAATACAATGCCTCGGGATATATCTCCCCACTCTTGTGGGATTCATAGTAACCGATTACATCGAGTATCAGACTGTCGGACTCATGGGTAATACATGCCTTATCCCTCACCTTGACCGACATAAGGTCATGGTAATGCCTGTCACGCCCTGACAGCGAACCATAATCTATCGAATCAAGCTTCTCCATTGCCCTTCGGGGTGATACGGATGCCAACTCATTGACTTCGGCAAGTACGACATTGGTGTTACCTCCATCCCCGCACCCGGCAAGGAATGAAAGCGATGCCAATAAGATTAGACATACAATAGGCGCATAAAGCGAACGGCTATATTGTGATGATTCCATTTGCAAGACAATTCTAAACCTCTGACAATAGTCATCTCCAATCTTTACGACCGGATGACAACTGCAAAGATAGCAACTTTACCCTATTAAATCAATTGATTTATCGGAATAATTATGCTAAATTTGCATCAGCAAATTCATCACTCAACCATCCAATCACTACCATGCAACTCCACCGCTACGCATTAGCCGCCCTTGCTGCACTCGCCCTTGACGCCGGTGCCACAGATCTATTTTCGTACTCCACTCCCGACGGAAAGTCAGGATTGCGTCTGGCATGGCGCTCCGACTCAACCGCAGCATGGCAACCGCTCGGCAACAATCTGAATTTTGTCAGCAGCGACTTCGGTCCTTGGGGTAGCCACAAAAAGATGCATTCACCCCGGCTGTTTGTCAATGCCGCTGACGGACTGTGGACATGCGTCTGGGATGCTTCAGCCACAGGCGACGGCACAGTCACCGCACTCGCGGTATCCCCCGACCTGACAAAATGGGAGCCTCAGCGCTATTTCGCCAGTCCTCTTGATCTGCCGCGCGACATGCGCCCGGAAAATACGATTGTAGCCGACTCGGCAGTAATAGGCGGAATAAAGGTCGGAGGCTACAGGCAGACGGCGGACATGCGACTCATTGACCGCCTTAGGGAATATGTAGCCGACCGTGAACGCCTCGGCAAACTCCATTCGCAGCATGCCAAGGACGATGCGACACGCTTCGCATCGCTCGGAGCCGTCACATTCGACGCCAAAGCCAATCCGGCAGAGGCAAAGGAAATCTCCGACAAACTCATAGGTATATTCTTCGAGGATATCAACTATGCGGCGGACGGCGGACTGTATGGCGAACTGATTCAGAACCGAGACTTCGAATATACCCCTTCCGACCGGAAAGGGGAAGTGACATGGAACTCCCGCCACTCCTGGGATGCCGACGGCGACGGAACATTCTCCATCAAGACCTCAGAGCCTATCCACCCCAACAATCCTCACTACGCATCCATACAGGGACCGCTCACCCTTACCAACTTCGGCTACGACGGCATAACTGTGCGCAAGGGTGAAAAATACCTTCTGTCGGTGGCTGTGCGCTCCATAGCTCCCGTGACCATCCCCGTGACACTCACTGACAGCACCGGCAAAGTGCTGGCAAGAGCTTCGCTCCGCACACAGCCGGGTACGGACTGGAAAAAATATAGCGCAACCCTCAAAGCCTCCTCATCGGCATCCGGCGCACATCTCAACCTCGAATTTCCACGCTCCTCATCGGCAGATGTGGATATGGTATCGCTGTTCCCTGCCGACACATACAAAGGGCGTCCCAACGGCATGCGCCGAGACCTCGCTCAGACACTCGCCGACCTGAAGCCTAAATTTGTCCGCTTTCCCGGCGGATGCGTGGCGCATGGCAACGGGATAGACAACATCTACGACTGGAAAGGCTCCATCGGAGCACTCGAAGCCCGCAAACCGCTGCGCAACCTTTGGAATTACCATCAGACCCGCGGGCTCGGCTACCACGAGTACTTCCTGTTCTGCGAGGATTTGGGTGCCGAACCGCTCCCCGTTCTCTCAGCCGGCGTGCCCTGCCAGAATTCCGGCATAGCAGCCCACCATTCCCATGAGCCTCTCACCACTCTGGGGCAACAGTGCGGCATCCCCATGGAGGAAATGGGCGCATACGTGCAGGACATCCTTGACCTCATCGAGTATGCCAACGGCGATGTAAGTACTACATGGGGTGCCCGACGCGCCGCAGCCGGACATCCCGAACCTTTCAACCTCAAGTATATCGGCATAGGCAACGAGGATCTCATATCAGAGGTCTTCATACCCCGCTTCAAGATGATATTCGATGCCATTAAAGCCACATATCCGGAGATTACAGTAGTGGGCACCGTCGGACCGTTCTACGAAGGTTCCGACTACGATGCCGGATGGAAACTCGCCGAGGAACTCGGCATACCGATGGTGGATGAGCACTATTACGTAGCCCCCTCATGGATGATTCACAACCAGGACTACTATGACAACTACCGCCGTAACGGTACCAAGGTATATCTCGGCGAATATGCGGCACACCTCCCGGGACGCCCGTCAAACATGGAGACAGCCCTCGCCGAGGCGCTCTACCTTACCTCGGTGGAGCGGAACGCCGATGTGGTGGCGATGACATCCTATGCGCCACTGCTCGCCAAACAAGGACATACACAGTGGCGGCCCGACCTCATTTACTTCAACAATGACTCCGTGATGCCCACCACCGACTACCATGTACAGAAGATGTTCGGCAACAACTCCGGTGACATGTACATACCCGCCATGTTAAGCGTAAGCGACTCCAATCCCGACGTTAAGAATCGTTTCGGACTCTCGATAGTCCATGATTCCACATCAGGAAAGGATGGTGACTATATAGTGAAGCTTGTCAATATGCTCCCTGTGGAAGTGAGCGGTAATCTTGACCTCTCGCCACTCGGAGTGACAGCCACCGATGTGACAGCCGAACAGCTTGCCGGCTCCCCTGCCGACACGGACACTACGCCGGTCAAAACCGTTCTCACCCTCCCGTCTGTCACCCTCCCGCCCTACTCGTTCACACTCTTCCGAGTGCGTGGCACTTCACGCTGACAAAGCACCGGAACTACCGGAATTGACCGCCTTAAGCCGTCGATAAGCCATTTTTGACGATTTTTTTTGTTAAATCTGACTTATATTCCAAAGAAAAACGCTACTTTTGCAGCATCCAATGTTTTTCGTATAAATTATCTAATTAAAAAATTTACCAACCATGGCTTACGTTATTACAGATTCATGCGTGGCTTGCGGCACTTGCCAGCCCGTTTGCCCCGTTGACGCTATCTCTGAAGGCGACATCTACCACATCGATCCCGATACTTGCATCGAGTGCGGTTCATGCGCAGAAGTTTGCCCCAGCGAGGCTATCATCCCCGGTGAATAATATTTCTCCGTCAGAACTGAATTTCCAACAGGATTCAAAAAATAACCCGGTTCAGCTGAGCCGGGCTATTTTTTTATAAATACATGCCACAGATGTATGTTTTATAACACTTCCGCCACAGCCAAAATATTCCGTTTTTTTCATCCGCCCTATCAAATTTAATTGTTACATTTGCATCGTTAACTTAAAATCTTCATTATACCAACCTAAATTTCTTTTGGCATGGATATTAATAATATTCTAAGCGGCCTGGAAGCCAAGCATCCGGGCGAAAAGGAATACCTTCAGGCAGTGAAGGAAGTCCTCATCTGCGTAGAGGATGTCTACAATCAGCACCCTGAATTTGAAAAAGCAAAAATCATCGAGCGCATGGTAGAACCTGACCGCATCGTCACCTTCCGTGTAACATGGGTAGATGATAAAGGTGAGGTTCAGAACAATATCGGCTACCGTGTACAGTTCAACAACGCCATAGGTCCGTACAAGGGAGGTATCCGCTTCCATGCGTCGGTCAATCTGTCAATTCTGAAATTCCTCGGATTCGAACAGACATTCAAGAACGCCCTTACCACACTCCCTATGGGTGGCGCCAAGGGTGGCAGCGACTTCTCGCCACGAGGCAAAAGCGATGCCGAAATCATGCGCTTCTGCCAGGCATTCATACTATGCCTCTGGAAAAATCTCGGTCCTGACCGCGACGTTCCCGCAGGTGACATAGGTGTAGGCGGACGTGAGGTCGGCTACATGTACGGCATGTACAAGAAACTCGTCAACGAGTGCACAGGCACATTCACCGGCAAAGGCCTTGACTTCGGAGGCTCTCTTATCCGCCCCGAGGCCACCGGCTTCGGCGCGCTGTACTTCGTGCAGAGCATGCTTGCCGAAAAGGGCGACACCATCGAGGGCAAGACCGTGGCAGTGTCAGGCTTCGGCAACGTGGCATGGGGCGCTACACTCAAGGCTACCGAACTCGGAGCAAAGGTGGTGACCATATCTGGTCCGGACGGATATATCTATGACCCTGACGGAATCTCAGGCGACAAAATCGACTATATGCTCTATCTCCGCGCTACCGGCGAGGATATCGTGGCTCCATATGCAGAGCAATACCCCAATGCCAAATTCTTCCCCGGCAAGAAGCCCTGGGAACAGAAGGTAGACATCGCTCTCCCATGCGCCACACAGAACGAAGTTGACGGCGAAGATGCCAAGCAGCTCGTGGCTAACGGTGTGGAACTCGTGGCTGAGGTTTCAAACATGGGCTGTACCCCCGAAGCCATCGACACATTCCTTGAGAGCAAAACCACCTATGCTCCCGGCAAGGCTGTCAACGCCGGAGGCGTGGCTACATCAGGTCTTGAAATGAGCCAGAATGCCGAGCATCTACAGTGGAGCGCCGAGGAGGTCGACGACCGTCTGCACGCCATCATGAAGAACATCCACACACAGTGTGTGAAGCACGGCACAGAGCCTGACGGATACATCAACTACATGAAGGGCGCAAACATCGCCGGCTTTATGAAAGTGGCAAATGCCATGATGGGACAAGGCATCATCTGATTCCCGCAGAAACGGCAAAGATAACAGCGATTAAAAGCTAAAATAATGCAAGGGGGCGCACGTCTGAGTGCGCCCCCTTGTTATTCCGGCATGTCAACTGAACCGCTGTGGCTCCGTGAAATGTCAGGCTTTGTCGCCGTATTCCTCAAGGTATGCCTCGATTGCCTCGCAAAGCTCCGCATACCACTCCTCACCGAAGTATTCGGTAAGCGGTCCTTTAAGGAACTGATAAAGACGTATCCCCAGTTCCTTGCCTTTCTGCTCGGCGGACTTACATATCTTCCAATGATGATAATTGACAGCTGTGAAAGTCGGATACCTGGTGAGCCGGACTGGATAGAGAGCGCATGACGACGGTTTGCGGAAAGCTCCGGTCTTCCCCTCGTTGAAAGCACACTCTATGGCGCACTGGCATATGCCACCGGGAGCATAGCATGTATATATGCAGTTTCTGCCGTCAACTATCTGTGTCACGAGGTCACCGTCAGGGTCAAGATAACTTGTGCCTGCCTCCGCAATCCGCTCCTTCGCTGACGGGAGCAGCTTATCCTCAAACTGCGGGTAAAGACGGTCTATCTCCTCCCGCTCCTCCTCGGTAAGAGGTGCGCCGGCATCTCCCTCAATGCAGCACTCACCAAGGCATTTGGTCACGTCGCAACAAAAAAACTTCTCGGCAAGATCGAGAGAGACTAATGTATCCTTTATCTGTAACATATATTCTTCGGTTGTTTCTTCCATTTTGTACGGATAGTGTTAGTAACTGTTTATTTCCCCCAAGGAAACCTGCGACACTCCGACCAGACGGTCAAAGCGTGTCCCGCGGGGTCTATGGTATACCTTTACGGTATATTCATTGTCTGTGCGGAAATAATCTCCCTCCACGTCCGATGTCGAGCCTGTCGAAGCTCCCGACGGCACTGAGAGATACTGATAGTTGTATGCCCCCTGCTTAAGCAGCATATCATTCTCGTAGCGTCCGGTCGAGCGATTATATTTCATTCTGGACGAAGGGTCAAAACGCCTGTTCACCAAGTCCCCGTCAAGAAAAAGTTCCTTGCCTGCCAGCTCCGGCATCGCAAGAGCGAAATGCACCATCACATAATCGGCGCCGGTATCGGAATCATCAGCCTCCACGCTCCTGACTGTATAGCGCCCATGCTGGGTTCTGTCATACTCGTAACCCGTCTCCGAGCGAGGCAAATCAACCCTCAGCTCCATGTTGTAATACGGATTGTCATATGCGTATGGTTCGGCATACACTATCCGCTCCACCCCCATACCCGGATAGGTGGTTGAAACCGTCTCGAAACGCCTGTATTCGTTACCCGCCGGAAATATCAGGGGGCGAAGATGCTCGTATACCAATTCCTTGCCTCTGACTCGCTGCGGGGCGGACAGCACAACTTCGTTGTCGGACCGTCCGTTCTGGCTCACCGTCACTTTCAAATCCGAGAACGGATCGTCGAGCGCAAGATGCTCTGTATCTACCTTAAACGCCACCTGCTGATGACTGCCGTTATAATCCACATCCGTAGCGGTGCTTATATCCGTTGAGACAGCAGCCGAGAAATCAGCCACGCCAAACCGGGCCTGCAGCAATGTCACATCCGGCTCTGACTCATCATAGACACGCAGCAGATAATTGCCGGGTTGCGTGATACGCATCTGCCCGTTGGGCAAAGAAATGGAGTAATGCACATAATGTACCAGAGTGGATTCAGAGAAAGCATAATCCTCCACCACACCCTCGTTGAAGCCATCGAGAAATTCCGATTCCACCAGCCCCTCCGGACGCCAGAACGCATCGCAATGCGTCAGCGAATAGCGCATATACCGCCGCGATTCCGACAACTCGTCAAACGAAATCTCCACCTTGTCCTCCTCATCATTCAGAGCCACAACCGGAGGAGCATACGGATTAGATGCGAGCCGGACACGCAGAGTCCTGAAGTCAGGATGAAACACCCCAGACATCGTGTCATCAGCCGCGCCACACACGCACCAGACACATGCTACAGCGCACAGCGCCATCGTCCGTATCAGCCCGTACCCCTCCCGCCCTGACATTTCACTCACACCAGTTTACAGGTGATTCACCATGTGCCACAAGGTACTCGTTTGCTCTCGAGAACGGACGGCTTCCGAAAAAGCCTCTCGACGCACTCAGCGGCGACGGATGCGGCGAAGTTATGACACAATTGCGCGACCGGTCGATAATCTCCCCCTTGCGCTGCGCATATGCTCCCCACAGTATGTAAACCAACCCTTCACGCCCTTCTGCCAGCGCACGGATGGCAGCATCGGTAAACTCCTCCCATCCCTGTCCCTGATGCGATGCCGGCGAGCCCGCATTGACAGTCAGGGTTGCATTGAGGAGCAGAACACCCTGACGTGCCCAACGGCTCAAATCACCGTCGGAAGGAGCAGGACAGCCGAGATCGGTCTCTATCTCCTTGTATATGTTACGCAGGGACCGGGGCAATTCCACACCTGGATTTACCGAAAAGCTCAGTCCGTTCGCCTGCCCTGCGCCGGGATACGGGTCCTGTCCGAGTATCACTACCTTCACTTTGTCAAAGGGACAAGCATCGAAGGCTGCGAATATCTGACTTGCAGGCGGATACACCATACGGGTGGCATACTGGCTGCGCACAAAATCAGTCAAACGTTTGAAATAATCCTTATCCCATTCTGCTGCGAGAGCGGACTTCCAGGAAGGGTCGATACGGACATCCATAATTATATTCAGAGGCAGTTTCTAAAAAATATTGTTAATTCCAAGTGGCGTTATTTTTGCAAAAGTACAAAATTTTGTCTAAATTTGCACCAACTAAACTTTGCCGACGCATCTTTGACAGATAGAAGGCATTGAAATGTTCCCGTAGTTCAATGGATAGAATATCGGATTCCGGTTCCGACGATTAGGGTTCGACTCCCTACGGGAATACCAACTATCTTATCACAATCAGCCTCTGAATGAAGAACTGGATTTTTCTCATCCTGTTTGCCTTAGGACTAATCGTATCTGTGTGGAAATTCTTCGACCCTGAAAAGCCGGATGCATCCGATATGGAAGGGCTGTTGAAAGAATACAAAGCCCTCAGGAAACGATACAATCTTTTGTGCGCAATTCTCTTTTTTGCGCTTGTCTTACAGGAAATCGGAGAGATTGTTGAATAGGAATCCTGCCCCGCAGGATAAAAATGGGTTTGTATATCTGACAAAAAAGCCTTAACTTTGCGCCGTAAAAAGCCAAGCCGCATTTTACGACATCCCCTATGATAGGATGCTCGAATGGTGGAATGGTAGACACGAAGGACTTAAAATCCTTTGGTCATTGCGACCGTGCGGGTTCGAGTCCCGCTTCGAGCACCGAATGAGACCGACAATACATAGATTGCCGGTCTTATTCTTTTCCCTGTGCATAACACAAGTACAAAAGTGCCCTTATATACCATAGCATCCTTCTAAGCCTACCAGCCTCGCCTTTTTCTTTTTGCCCAGCCATCCCCATATATAAGTTTAGGTTTAGTCGGGCATATATAATGCCCGAACCAAACCTAAACGGGTCAAGCCAAAATCCCGGTACATTTAAAATCTTTGCCTTTATATGATTCAAATAGCCGCAAATTGAATGCGATGCAAATAAATTGGCCTGATGCATATAGTTTTTGAGTATTTACGCTTGTTTATGAATGTAAAATTTCCTAATTTTACTTTGATAAATAATTCAATTGCAAATATGGCTGATATAAATCGTATTAGAATAGCACTTGTTGAACGCAAGAAAACAAGTAAATGGTTGGCAGAGCAATTAAGAAAGGATCCAGCTACTGTGTCGAAATGGTGTACTAACAAAACGCAGCCATCCTTGGAGACCCTTGTGGAGATTGCGAAGATTCTTGAAATGAATCCTCGCGAACTTATCATATCGGTAAATATTCAAAAAGTATGAAGGCAATAATTTGATCTATCTTTTTTCATCATGGCAACTTGGCCTAATACCGAATTAAATGTTAACGGTGAGCTTATAAAAGCACAAGCTCCTGTTATTGTGTCTGCAAGCAGAAGCACAGACATACCAGCCTTCTATGCAGATTGGTTCTTTAATCGTTTAGAGAAAGGATATTCCGCTTGGGTGAATCCGTTTAATGGTGTAAAATCGTATATGTCGTATGATAGGACACGGTTTATTGTATTCTGGTCAAAGAATCCACGACCTCTGTTAGACTATCTGCATATCCTTGAAAAAAAAAGGATAAAATGCTACATTCAATATACGCTGAACGACTATGAGGACGAAAAACTTGAGAATGTACCTGCGATTGCCACTCGTATAGAAACATTTAGAATGCTTGTTGACCGTCTTGGTATCGGTTCGGTAGTTTGGCGTTTCGATCCGATGATACTTACTGATGATATAACTATTGATGCTCTATTACTCAAAGTACAGAAAATTGGTGATCAGCTGAAAGGCTTTACAGAAAAGCTTGTATTCAGTTATGCTGATATCCAGTTGTATAAGAAGGTAAAGACTAATCTAGAACGAAATGGTATTAAGTATCACGAGTGGACTGAAGCTCAAATGGAAGAGTTCGCACATAAGCTATTTGATATTAATAAGGAACGTGGATGGAACTACACACTTGCGACATGTAGTGAGAAGATTGACATCAACAAGTATGGCATAGAGCACAACCGCTGTATAGATGGAGACCTCATCACCAAGATTGCATGGAATGACACAGAGCTGATAAAGTTTATGAAGGTAAAGATTAAGGAAATACCACAACCTTCACTTTTTGGCGATGCTGAAATACCTGAAGGAGCAATCATTCTTCCTCAGAATCATTACTTCATCAGTAACCATAAGAAGGATTATGGTCAACGTGAATTGTGTGGATGTATGGCGGCTAAGGATATAGGCGAGTACAACACTTGCCCACATCTGTGCGAATACTGTTATGCCAACGCCAGCAAGGAGTTAGCAATAGCGAATTGGAAATATCATAAAGAAAAGCCTTGGAGTGAAACAATAACTGGAAGATGAAAGAATCTAAAACTACATTTGCATACATAGTAGAGCATATGGCTGAGCCTTCATTTGAGAAGGTTCGCAATATTTCTTGCGACTTCATTCAAAAACTCCCATCTGACTTAATTGATGATTTGTTTGATCAATTGAATCGTGGTGTAGAATTGCTTGATACTGAACCATTATTACAGATGTATTTCTATTCTTATGGTCAAATGCACGCAGAGAAATTGATGTATGCTTTCAAACAATTAAGTCCATACATAAAATCCGCAGGGAAGATAAATATCGTTGATTATGGATGTGGTCAGGGCTTAGCTACAATGTGCTATCATGACTTTATAAACGATTACAATTTACAACAAGAAGTCCGCTCCATCACTTTAATAGAGCCTTCTGCATTGGCATTATCAAGAGCAGAACTACTTTGTAATTGTTTCTTCCCTGAGGCAACAATAACAGCAATTCAAAAAGGCTTTGACGAACTATTAGAAAATGACATTCGAATAGACACAGATTGTCCAACTCTTCATCTTTTTTCCAATATTTTAGATGTAGAATCATATGATATTGCGCCATTGGCTTATAAAATTAAGTCATCGTGCCAAGGCGACAATGATTTTGTGATTGTTTCTCCAATGCAGAACGCAAAGCGTATAGGTCGCCTTACGGAGTTTGTTGATTTTTTAGGGATAGATTGCTATTTTAGAAAATGTCTTGACAAACAACAGTTGAGAGAAGACAAAGACTGGACATGTTGCGCCATGTTGTGCAGTACGAGAAATAGCAAATTGGCAGCTCTCAATGTAGAAGAGGTTCATAGAAAGGCAAAAGAATTCTTTGATGATGTCACACTCAGACGTAACAAAGAATTAACCAAAGCAATTTTTGATGAAGTTAGGATTTGTGCTGAGAATGGAGATGCTGAATGTATGAATGTTATGGGACTATTCTATACCACAGGCATTTTAGTAGAAAAATGCAATGAAGAAGCGTTTGCATGGTTTAAATTAGCGGCAGAATGTGGATTTTCACGAGCTGTCAGGAATTTGGCATTGATGTATGCAAGAGGTTGTGGAGTTGAGAAAAATAGGTCTTTAGCCATAGAAATCATAAATAAGATAAAAGAATGTGATGCTCCTCTTTATTATCTAAGTCTTGGCGAAATAGAAAAGAAAGCAGGACACCATGAGGCAGCTTTTGAAAATTTCAGAATTGCTGCAGAACTTGGGAATACTAGAGCTAAACGTTTTTATGGGACTTATCTCCTACAAGGCAAATACTGCAACAAGGACATTATCGTAGGTGTTAAGAATATAATGTCTGCGGCAAAGGATGGTATTGCACCAGCTTGCTTGCTTTTGGCTCGTTTCTATGAAAAGGGTTTCACGAAAGGCGAGATAAAACAATCTAACACCTTGGCCATAAAGAACTATGAATCTGCAGCAAAGAATTCTAGCATCAAAGCCCAGAAAAAACTTGCAGAAATATACAAAAATGGAATTCTGGGTGTATCGAAGAATCAAAAAGAATCTTTCAAATGGTATTTGATTGCTGCTGAAAGTGGAGATTACGATGCAGCGTTTTATGTAGCATTGTCGTATGCAAATGGAGATGGCATAGAAAAAAACTATGTTGACGCAGTAAAGTGGTACAGTATTGCTGCTGACCATGGTTCTTCATCTGCTATGAACAACTTGGCTGTCTGCTACGAAAACGGCAATGGAGTTGAAAAGAATGAAGAAAAAGCCTTTTCTCTTTATTTGAAGGCCGCAGAAGCGGGAGGCATAATGGCCGCAAATAATGTCTCAGTATGTTATCAGAAAGGCACCGGAACCGTAATAAATCCACAACAAGCATTGTTCTGGAAAGAGAAGGCTGCTGAGGGTGGAAATTCTGTAGCATGCGGTAAGTTGGCGGAATGGTACTTCAAAGGATACGGGACATCAAGGAATTATGAAAAGGCTCTCTTTTGGTTTGTCAAATCTACACTTGATAAAGAAGATATAGTTGACATTGAAAAACTCTTTGATTTTATTATGCATAAAGCAAATGATGGAGATGCATTATATCAGTATTTGTTGGCAAAATGTTATGCTTATGGAGTATTTGTACCGAAAGATTGGTCTCTGGCGATGATGTGGTACGAAAAGTCTGCTGCTAATGGTTTCATAGAATCACTTATTAAATTGCGACGTATAGATTCAATCTCTACAGAAGCCACGAAAGAAGATATGGCAACAGGAGTGAAGGATGACTACGGCGTACTGTATTCTCAGGATGGTAAGAAGGTCTTATCATGTAGCTTTGTTCATTGCAAATCTTACAATATACGCAAAGGAACTCGTATTATTTGTGACGGAGCTTTTGTCAATCAATGTATTGAGCGATTACTAATACCATCCTCAGTTGTTGCAATAGGAGATAATCCTTTCGCAAGCGACCCATACTACCATGATAATAAAATCGCAATAAAGAATCAATCCCCATTCTATATTGTTAATGAGGACGCCCTATATACAAAAGATGGTCGTACGATAGTTGTATATTGGGGTAAACAAAAGCAATTCGCACTACCTAATCATGTTATACATATTGCTAATGGATGTTTCTCAAATTCAAGAAATCTTGAAACAATTTTTGTTCCGCATGGCGTTGAATCTATTGGATACGAGGCATTCGAGGATTGCTATTCACTTAAATCATTAGACTTGCCAAAGAGTGTGAAATTTATTGGAGAATCTGCTTTCTGGGGATGTGAAGCACTTGAGGAAATATGGTCATTAGGTTCCATTAAAACCATAGAACCTAATACATTTGAGGGGTGTAACTTAAAGTATGTTCATTTTCCCTCATGCTTAGTTTCAATAATGGATGATGCGTTTAATTCAAATGATGAGTTGCAAAATATTGACTTACCAGATCCGCTTGAAACAATAGGAAATCACGCTTTTGCATATTGTAGCAATCTAAAGCGTATTAACTTTGGGGTCTCTGTTAAATCTATCGGAGATTTCTGCTTTTATGGGTGTGCAATAAATGAGGTTCGCCTTCCGTCGTCTTTAACTAGTTTGGGAACGAGACCATTTGATAACGTTGTTAATATTATAACAAAACGAGATAGCTTATATAAAGCCGAGGGTGGAATGCTTATAAACACGAAAACCAAAAACTTAGAATGTATATATGGTGATAGCTCTTCTTTTGTGTTAAAAGATATTAAATCAATCTCTCCATTGGCATTTTACGAATCTAAAGTTGCAGAAGTTGTTTTATCTAATGAGATTATTTCATTGCCAGAATATGCGTTCTATAATTCGCAGAATTTAATAAATATAAAATTGTCTGATAGGTTAGAATATATCGGAACTGGAGCTTTCTATGGATGCAGAAAATTATGTGGTATATCCATTCCAGAGTCAGTAAAAGAGGTAAATAGCGCTGCATTTGGTGAATGTGTTTCCTTAGAAAAAATAGTATTAAAAGGATTAGCTACAAATGTTTCAGAATCAATAATTGAATATAAAGATTATGAACATTTCCCATCTGCATACCATTCGAATAGTGCATTAATGGGGAGCTTTATGCCATTAATAGAAGATGTGAACTATGAACCTAATGTGGAATCATTCAAGTGCATTACAGTAGTTGTTCCTAAATCCACAAAGAACAAATATACATTTAAGCCATATTATCTTGAATGGAACAAACGTGAAATGGATAGGAGATTTCAAATTTTAGAAAACGATGAGGACTGCTAATATTATGGGAGTTGACCGTTTGCGAATGGGCACAGATGGTCAAGGTATAACTACACTTGTCGCTTTCTATAACTGTCCACTCAACTGCAAGTATTGCATAAACAGCAAATGTCATGTAATTGATTCAAGCTCCGAAGTATCAACTATTGAGCTATACAATAGCATCAAAATAGACCAATTGTACTTTGCTGCTACTGGAGGTGGATTAACTTTTGGTGGTGGAGAGCCATTGCTTCAAGCTCCTTTTATACAAGATGTGTTGGACCTCGGTGCTAAGAACTGGCATACAACAATAGAAACATCTCTAAACGTTCCTTACGAAGAATGGTGCAACTTAATTGATTACGTTGACGAATGGATTGTTGATATCAAAGACATGAATCCATCCATTTATAACCGCTATACAAGTAAAGATAATGCAATTGTTGTAGACAATCTAAAAAAGATTGTGGATTTAGGCCTTGCGGAAAGAGTTCTTATACGTTTACCATCTATTAGAGGGTTTAATACAGAACCCGATGTTCGTAGTAGCTATCACAAGCTTGAGCAAATAGGATATTCTCGTTTTGATAAATTTTCTTACAAGGTAATATAATGGATGGTAGGAGCAAATGCAAAATACTAAAGGGCATTCGTCAGAGGATAGCGGATATAAATGAAATTAATTATGAACCATATCCTTGTTCAAATAATGTAGATTGTAATGGTACTTGTACTCAATGTGACAAAGAGCTGGAATGGTTATTTATGCAGCTAAAGCTGAAAGAATCACATGGGTATCCAGTATTCATAACTCCTGAAGACTTGGAGGAGTATGAATCCCACAACAATATAAGTGATAAAACAAATGTAATGTAGAATATGGCAGACATAAGTAGATGTTGCAGAGTTACCCTCTTTTTGATATGAGGCTGTATGCTTATCGACACCAATATCCTTGCACGCTTCCAAGTGTGATTCATCACACAAATTAATAAAATCAAAGCAAATTATACCCAATTTCACGACAAAACAATAACAGAAACAGACCTAATTCATATCCTTTACGCCCCAAAAGCAATCTAATTCTATTACAATTAAAAATATGAAGGGGTAATTTACCGTCTATTCATCATACCAAAACCACATCTCTAACTCTTAAATTGCGCAACAAGACGAAAACAGTATCAACTTGTTACTGGAACCGGTAGGTTATTGTGCCGGTCTGTGAGGCGGGGGCATTATTGTCTACCGAGAACTGCGAGCGCATGGCTGCATTCTCACAACTCTTACGTGCCGCAGAATTAGCAGCGGCGGCTCCTGTCCCGGACATATAGCTCGCACTTGTCACCTTTCCCTGACGGTTGACGGTGACACGGATGGTAATCGTGCCGAGGGGGGCACTTGCCGGAGTGTGCCATGACGCAAGCGAGCGACCTTTAAGGTTGAAACCGGGACTTCCGCTCACAGCTCCAACTGTGGAATTACCATTCGGACTGCCGGCATTACCGCTGCCAGAACCTCCTGTACCGGTCTTGCCGAACTGCACTTTATTGGCAATCGCATTACGGGTCTCCTGCTCTTTCTTAGCCCTTTCAGCCGCCTCCCTTTCCTCCTTGGTGGGTCCGGTCTTTTCAGGCGCCGGCTTCTTCTCTACTTTCGCCGGCGACGGGCGCTCGGAACTTATAACCGGCGCCGGGTCGGCAGGTTCACCGGCATTTTCCAGAGCCTCTGCCTCCGGTGCGGGAGCCTCGGTTGCCTCAGCTTCGGCAGGAGCCGGCTCACTGTTGGTCGCAGCGAGTTCGGGCTTATCCCCTATCATGACATACTCACCACCGAACAGTACCTCCGACGAATCGACCGGAGGCCACGTACGCTCGTTATCCTCCGCCCCCGGATAGTGCAGGTAAAGCGACAGCAATAACACAACAAGCGCAATGTGGAACACTACTGTGCATACAAGTGCTATAAGCTTATTTCGACGGTCAGGAGTCATTGTTTTCAAGAGGCTGTTAAAAAATTTTTTTATTGTGCCTTCGCCGGGCGGGCAGACGCAGGTGCCGGCTTGGTTGCAAGCACCATCTTCAGGTTGTTTTGCGCTCCGAGGTCAAGCACCTTTACCAGAGTGCCATAAGTCACCTCCTCGTCAGCATAGACGGCTATATAATCATCCGCAGTCTCATTGGAGGCATTGCCGAGGAACACAAGCAACTGCTCCATATCCACAGCCACAGGCTCGCTCTCGTCGGCGGTGGCATAGATTACGCCCTCCTTGTCAATATACACACGTGTGGTGGGCTTCAGCGCAGTCTGTTTAGAACTCTCGGGGAGATTGACCTCAAGAGCAGTCGGAAATACGAATGTCGATGTCACCATAAAGAAGATAAGCAGCAGGAATATGACATCGGTCATCGACGCCATGGAAAATGCCGCCATCATGGTGTTCTGTCGTTTTAACGCCATAGTCAGATTATGTTAGGGGAGTATGACAGACAGTTAAGCAGGCTCGTTCAGAAGGTCCATGAACTCCATGGTGCGTGCCTCAAGCTTGTTCATCACCTTGTTGATGCGCGCCACGAGATAGTTATAGGCAAACAGGGCGATGATGCCGACTATCAGACCTGCCACCGTGGTAACAAGAGCCGCATATATACCGTCGGCAAGCACAGCTATATTTGCGCTCGAACCGGCACTTGCAAGATTGTAGAACGCAGTCACCATACCAATCACAGTGCCAAGAAATCCAATCATCGGAGCACCGGCAGCAGTAGTGGCGAGCCAGGGAAGCCCCTTCTCCAGATTGGACACCTCGATATTACCGGTATTCTCTATGGTCACAAGCACATCCTGCATAGGACGACCTATACGAGAGATGCCTTTGGCTATCAGACGGGCGTACGGGGTGTCGGTCTTGGCGCAGAGTTTGCGTGCGCTCTCTATCTCGCCATCATGGATATAATCCTTGATTCGCTCCATGAATGAACCGTCCTCACGCTGTGCGCGGCTTATGACTATGCACCGCTCCACAAAAATATAGACACTCAGGATGGAAAGAATGGCGAGCGGTATCATGATGAAGCCTCCGCGCATTGTCAAATCCCATACTGAAAGCTCCTGCACAACCTGTGCTGCCTGAGCCTGTGCCGCATCCACATTAGCGGCAGCCCCTGCGATGGTATCTACAAACTCTCCTTGAAACATTGGATTTTAGGGGGATATTATATTTGTTAATTTTTCTAATTTCTAAATCGTTGGGGGGCAAAGCTGTCAATCGCCGGCAGACAATTGCTTCTTGTACTGTTTCACAGCCTCCTCCAGTCCCATATACAGTGCATCGCAAATCAGTGCATGCCCTATGGACACCTCGCTCAGGCGGGGAATATTGCGGTGAAAGTAAGCCAGGTTGGCAAGGTTTAGGTCATGACCGGCATTCACACCGAGACCCTCGGAGAAAGCAGCCTTGGCAGCCTCGACAAACGGAGCCACAGCCTTCTCCGGATTCACAGGAAACTCATCGGCATACGGCTTGGTGTAAAGTTCCACCCTGTCAGCTCCCGTCCTGGCGGCAAGACGGATATTCTCGACATCGGTACCTACAAATATCGACGAGCGTATACCTGCCTCACGCAGACGTTCCACTATGGAAGTCAGGAATTCCTGATGTTCAGCCACATTCCAGCCGGCACTCGATGTCAGCGCGTCAGGGGCGTCTGGCACCAGTGTCACCTGCTCAGGCTTGACCTTAAGCACCAAATCCATAAACTCGTCCGACGGATACCCCTCTATGTTAAACTCGGTCTTGACCAGCGGACGCAGCGCATAGACATCTGATCGGCGGATATGCCGTTCATCAGGACGCGGATGCACAGTAATCCCGTCGGCACCAAATGCCTCGCAGTCCTGCGCCACTTTTAGCAAGTCAGGCACATTCTCACCACGCGCATTGCGTAGGGTGGCTATTTTGTTAATATTAACGCTAAGATTTGTCATTTTTCAGAATCTTTTTGTCGCCATGAGGGGTTCTATATATAAGATTATTTGTAATTTTGTTCCCTCTGACAATCAACACCGCAAAATTAGTCAGAAAAAACTAAAAACTGAAACATTTTGCCACTAAAAGACGACATATTATCCCAAAAACAGCCCCTGGCACTTCCGCAGGCACCAAGCATAGGGAGGCTTTTCCCGCCCGTGGACGAGTGTTCGACTCTGCTTGTAACATGCCGCCGGGGTGATTACAGCGCATCACGCATCGCTCATGCCGTAGAGGACTGCGATGCGCATCTCCTCAATCTAAACGTCACCGCCGACAGCGACTCCCTCGACAACATGATAGCCGTGGAACTGCGTGTGTCCCACCGCAATCCTCTCTCGGTAGCGCGCTCACTCGAACGCTACGGCTTCGAGGTGGCAGACTTCGATGAAACCACCCCGGCAGACGATTCCGTGATAAGAGCCCGCCTCGACGAACTCCTCCATTACCTTCAGGTATGACCAGAACCGCCACATCACTCTCCCTCGCATAACACCCCTGACAGCCAAGAACAAGATGAAAATAGCAATCTTCGGCAAACGCCGCCAGAGCCGGGAAGATATCCCACACATTGTCAGCCTTGTCAACACACTCGCCGAGCGTGGAGCTTTCCTCACTGCCGAGAAGCTCTTCTTCGAGGCAATGACACGCCTTACCGGCACCCCGCTTCCGGTCGACGACGTGTTTGAGGGTGACGATTTCTCAGCCGACTTCGCCATCAGTATCGGTGGCGACGGCACATTTCTGCGCACCGCTCGCTGGGTAGGCAGCAAGGAAATACCGATATTAGGATTCAACACCGGTCACCTTGGCTTTCTCGCCGAAGAATCCATAGCCTCGGGAGTCCACCTCATCGACACGCTTGCCGAAGGCAGATACATCATAGAGTCACGCTCGCTGCTCGAAGTCCGGGCAGTGGAGGGAAACATCCGTTCAAGCCTGTCAGGCTGGGCATACGCCCTCAACGAGGTTGCAATAATCCGTCAGGACACAGCCTCGATGATTACCGTCAACACTCTGCTTGATGACATGCCTGTGGCATCCTACCAAGGAGACGGTCTCATCATATCCACCCCGACCGGGAGCACAGCCTACAATCTG
The DNA here is from genome assembly GCA_958352885.1 of uncultured Duncaniella sp. Classification (GTDB taxonomy): domain Bacteria; phylum Bacteroidota; class Bacteroidia; order Bacteroidales; family Muribaculaceae; genus Duncaniella. The sequence continues at coordinate 32,183 of CATWQI010000002.1, read as the reverse complement.
TCCGTCGGAGGTCCCATCATACAGCCTACAGCACCATGCTGGGTTCTCTCGCCCATAGCACCGCATTCACTCACCATGAGACCGCTCGTGGTGTCCGACAGCCACGTCATAGAGACTTCTGTCGAATCACGGGCAGACACGTACCGCCTCACCCTCGACGGGCGCACGCTCATCCTCCCCATTGACGTGAAGCTACACATACGCCGCGCACCGTTCGTGGTGAAAGTACTCCATTCCGACGGCCACAACTTCATAGACACACTCAGTGCCAAACTCCTCTGGGGCATATCCAAACGCTGAATCAATGGTCTATACCATCTCAGACCCGCTCCTTGGCGATGTCACAGTCAGGACACGCCGCGGCTCCTCACGCTTCTCTGCCAGCTGGCACGAGGGCAAAGTGACAGTCATCGCCCCGGCAGGCGCCTCGCACGCCGAAACCGTAAAAGCCATCGACTCCATGCGCATGCGCCTGCTCAAGCGACGCCCCGCACCGCTTTTCACGCCCGGCACCCCGCTGATTCTTGACGGAGGCATCACCTACCATTTCGAATCCTCCACGCTCCACCCCGGCATAATCCGCCTCCATCCCACCGAAACCGGAGGTGTCATTGCCATCGGCTCCGACATCCCGACCGGCACTCCCGACACCGACGCAGCCATCAGCCGCCTGCTCATAAGTTCCGCAACCCGTCTCGCCGAAATCCACATCCTGCCGCGAGCCCTCCGCCTCGCCGACGAGCACGGTCTCGAAGTAGCAGGCTGGCGCATCACCCGGGGGAGACACACACTCGGCACATGCAGTTCCAGGCGTATCATCTCGCTCTCGTCACTCCTAATATTTCTCCCCCAGAATCTGCGCGACTACATAATCTGCCATGAACTCGCCCATCTCACCGAGATGAACCACTCACCACGCTTCCACACGCTCTGCGACACCTACTGCCATGGGGCTGAGTCAGAGCTGAAAACACTACTACGCAACTACCGCTGGCCCATACTCCGCTGAAATTATATCCACTCCATTATTTTTAGCGGAATTTTTACTAAAAAGTTTGAAATATTCAAAAAGATGTTTTATATTTGCAAGCGAAATCAAGCCGTAAACCTCCAAACCGGGCAAGCGGAAAATTTTCGATTAAGTGATTCTTTCATCGGTCGTAGAGTCGACCCCTGAAGGGTAAAAATGTAGAGAGAAATAAGGGAAATATCGTACAGAATTTACTAACTTAAGCAAACACATCTTACCGATTCCTACCTTAAACTAAGGCTTTAACCACCTTAATTAATATAGGCGCGGTCTTTGCCCCCTGCCGGGCGGATTGCCTCCATTATTTTCTACTCTGCGTGCCCCCTCTGCAACGAAAGAAGGTGCGCTGTTTTTTTGTATCATACCTAAAGAATAAATTAGAGATTAAATCATATATTAACAATTCAAAATTAAAAGATTCTTGCATGAAGAACATTTGTTTTCAAATGAGTCGGAAAGCATGGCTCGCTGCACTTATGGTGCTTTGCCTTTCTTTCCCTGCTTTAGCGCAGAAGATTACAGTCACTGGTACTGTAATTGACCCCGAGGGAGAACCTCTCATCGGAGCCAGTGTCCTTGTCAAGGGCGAAACCCTGGGTACAGCCACCGACTTCGACGGCAAATTCACCATCCAGGCCCCATCCGACGGAACCCTTGTGTTCTCCTACGTAGGCTATGACACTCAGGAAGTAGCTATCGCAGGTCGCACAGTCATCGATGTAAAGATGGCAGAGAACTCCGTGATGCTCGGCGAGGTAGTAGCGATCGGCTACGGTACCGTGAAAAAAAGCGATGCCACCGGTGCGGTTGCAACCGTTAAACCGTCAGAAATCGAAGCAGGCCTTGCAACTTCAGCTCAGGACCTACTCGTAGGAGCATCCCCCGGTGTGGTAGTAACCACTGATGGTTCACCCCAGGGCGGCGCTTCAATCCAGATTCGCGGCGGAGCATCCATCTCTGCTTCCAACGATCCCCTTATTGTGATTGACGGTGTGCCAATGAGCACCAAGAGCGTATACGGCGCTGCCAATCCGCTGTCACTCGTGTCCCCCGAGAATGTAGAATCTATGACCATCCTCAAGGACGCATCGGCAACTGCCATCTACGGTTCCCGCGCATCAAACGGTGTCATCATCATCACCACAAAGAAAGGTCTGTCAGGCAAGCCCCAGGTGACTTTCACTGCCAATGCCTATGTAAACACTCCACGCAAGTATCTTGATGTAATGGATGCCGGCCAGTTCCGTAATTTCATTATTAACCGTTATGGAGAAGATTCACGTCAGGCAGCACAGCTTGGCTCCTACAATACTGACTGGCAAAAAGAAGCGACACGCACCACTGTCTCTTCCGATTACAGCCTTAGTGTAGGCGGCACAGCCGGTTTCCTTCCCTATCGTGTATCGGTCAGCTACACTGACAACAACGGTATCCTAAAGAACTCCGGCATGAATCGTGTCACCGGTTCTATAAACCTCTCACCTAAATTCTTCAACGACGCACTCAAGATCAATGCGAACATCAAGGGCTCATACGTCAAAAACCAGTACTCCGACAATACACTCGGCACATGTGTGACAATGAACCCCACCATCCCGGTGCGTGATTTCACCAACGGTCCTGCCATATTCAACTATTGGACATCATACAACGCCGCAGGTGAAGTAATAGGTCCTGACGGTAAAGGCACCGACCTCAACACCTCCACTGCTCCGATCAACCCTATCGCACAGCTTCTCGGCAAGACTTCAAACGGTAAATCATACCAGTCCATCGGTAATCTCCAGCTCAACTACAAGCTCCCGTTCCTGCCTGAACTGAGCGCCGACCTCAATCTCGCCTACGACTATCAGCACGGCACATGGGAAGGCGGCAACCTCCCATATACTCCTATGGCATGGTCAAGCGGTTACCAGATCGTTGTACCCGATGGAGACGGAACCAAAGTGGAAACAGTGAAGGACGGCGGAACAATGTTTGAAAAACAGTTCCAGACCCGTACCAACCTGCTCCTCGACTTCGTGCTTAACTACAATAAATACTTTGAAGCAATCAAGACATCAGTCGATGTCACTGGTGGTTACTCCTGGCAGAAATTCCACAACAAGGGCCGCAGCTTCTCATACGTGAATTATGTAGGCGAAGGCGGCAACCCTGACAATATCGGAGTACAGGCAAATCCGACTAACCGCTTCATTACCCCCCACCAGCTTGTGTCATTCTTCGGACGTGCAAACTTCGTATTTGCTGACAAGTACCTCCTCTCAGCCACCGTGCGCCGTGACGGCACAAGCCGCTTCTCCAAAGAGCATCGCTGGGGCACATTCCCCGCATTCGCACTCGGATGGAAAATCCTCGAAGAGGACTTCATGGAAGGAGCCCGCGGATTTATGAACGAACTTAAGATTCGCGGCGGATATGGTGTTACAGGTCAGCAGGATCTTAACGATGACTACTTCCCCTACCTCCCGGTTTATAGCCAGTGGACAGGCAATGGTGCCATATATCCCTCACTCCTACCCGGCGGACAGGGTGTTTACCCCGTATCTCCCGAAGGTTACAACACTGAAATCAAATGGGAAGAGACACACACTTGGAACGGCGGTATCGACTTCGGATTCCTCAACAACCGCATCGTCGGTAGTTTTGAAGTCTACAAACGCAAGACCAAAGACCTGCTTTTCAACACATCATATCCCGCAGGTTCAAACATCTCAAACAAAGGCAACATGAATATTGGTGACCTTGAGAATACCGGTTTCGAATTCAACATCACCACCCGTCCGGTAGTGACATCTGACTTCACCTGGACTTCCGCATTCAACATCGGTTACAACAAGAATAAAATCACCCGTCTCGCCGATGGCGCCGACACTTCATTCGGCGGTGTAGGCACTGACCTTCTTGCTCAGAAACATGCCGTAGGCAATGCCGCAAGCTCATTCTTCGTTTACGAACAGGTTTATGACCAGGACGGCAATCCCCTCGAAGGCGTATTTGTCGACCGTAACGGTGATGGTGAAATCAACGAGGCTGACAAGTATTTCTACCACAGCCCTGCACCCAAGGTGACCATGACCTGGAACAACACCATCAACTATAAGAACTGGGATTTCGGTATCGTGCTTCGTGCCAACGTCGGCAACTGGCTGTATAACTCCAACATGGCAGGAACAACTGACATCGCTGCCAACAACGCCCTTCCGTTGAGCAACCTTATGAATGACACATTCCTCTTCGAGAACATGTCATCGTTCACCAAACTCAGCGACTACTTCGTTCAAAACGCTTCATTCGTCCGCTGCGACAACATCACTGTAGGCTACACCTGGAGCAACCTTCTTAAGGAGAAACTACGTCTACGCCTCTACGGAGCCGTGCAGAACCCCTTCGTCATCACCAAGTACAAGGGTATAGACCCTGAAAGCGCAGGCGGTATTGACAGTGGCGTATACCCGCGTCCTATGACTTTCAGCGTCGGTGTGGTAGCGTCATTCTAATGGCTTTTAATCTTAATAGTTTATCATTTAGAATCATCCAAACATGAAATTTTCAAAATATATCATAGCGGGCGGCTTGGCTCTCTCTTTAGGGTTCACTTCGTGTGTCGATGACCTCAACGTTGACCCGGAGAATCCGACGACCAAGACCGAGCTCACCACTGCCGACGACTATCTCGGCGTACTTGCCCGCACTTACGGCGGTCTCGTTTTTGAAGGCGGTGTACAGGTTAATGACGGCGGTCGCGCTGTCTATACCCGTCTGCTCTGGAATCTCCAGGAGCTCCCCACTGACGAAGTCATCATCGGCGATAACTGGAAAGATGCCGGTATACCTGAAGTAAAGAATGCCAATGCCGGTCCGGACTGCGCAATGCTTTATGAGGCATATTCACGCTTCAACTATCAGATAGCTCTCTGCAACGAATTCCTCCGTGTCATTGACAAGGGCGCGCATTTTTTCACCGCCGAGCAGGTAGAACAGTTCAAATGTGAAGTACGAGTGCTCCGTGCCCTCTCATACTACCATATCATTGACATATTCGGCAAAGGTCCTTGGGTGACCGAGCAGAACTCAGTAGGTTCAATCCCCCCCACTTACACCCGCGAAGAACTCTTCAACGCAGTCGTGGCTGACCTTGCTGACGCTATCCCCGGTCTCGTTCCTGCATCCCAACAGATTTACGGACGACTCTCACGCGAGGCAGGCTATACTCTTCTCGCCAAGTTATACCTCAACGCCGAGGTATACACAGGCAAAGCCATGTGGGCTGAATGTGCTGAAGCATGCAAACAGGTTGCAAACAGTATCCCCTGGAACCCCAACCTCGAATATAAATACCTGTTCTGCGCCACAAACGACAAGTACATCGGCAACAACGAAATCATCTGGGGTGTGCCTCAGGATGCAAATTCTCTAACCACTTACGGTGGAACCACCTATCTTTCAGTCGGAGCCTATAATTCAAAAGTCGACTGCCTCCCCTATGGATGCGCCGGCGACCAGTGGGCAGGACCTCGCGTACTTTCCAACCTTTCACAGGCTCTCGTTTCCGGCGACAAACGACGCCTCATCTTCGAGGGCAAACTACATGAACAGGTATTCCCCGAAGATATGGCAGACTGGACCGCTGACGGTGGCGGCTTCATGTGTGTGAAATATGTATACACACCTGAGACCAACTATGACAATGCAGATGGCTCAAGTACAGCAGTCACCGCATTCAACTCCACTGACTATCCCCTCTTCCGTCTCGCCGATGTCTACCTCATGCTTGCTGAATGCGAGCTTCACGGAGTGTCATGCGATGGCGTAAATTACTACAATGCCGTACGTATCCGTGCAGGTCTTTCACCCGTGGGCAGCTATACCGCCGACGACCTTCTTAACGAACGTATGTGCGAACTATATTGGGAGGGACACCGCCGTTCTGACCTTATCCGCTTTGGCAAATACACTGGCGGATCCTATATGTGGGAATGGAAGGGCGGCTCTTTCGAAGGCGCTGTCATCCCTGACTATCGTAAACTCTACGCTATCCCCGTCCAGTTTGAATCAACTCTTGGTCAGAATCCTGGTTACCCGACTTCAGTCGGCACTGCCGAATAAATCATTCAAATCATCGAATAATCAATATTTTGAATCATTATGAACAAACTTCATATTTTTGGCATGATGGCATTGGCTGTTGTCGGACTGACCTCCTGCGAGGCTGACGATACCCCCAAGCTTCAGGAGCCTACCGAATTCGTGCTCAATACTCCCCCCTTTGCCAATCAGCTCTATGATCTCTCACCCGAAGGTATACTTGAGATCACATGCTCCCAGCCCAACTATGGCGTGACTCTTGCCACCACCTATGGCGTGGAAGTCTCGATGCTTGAAGACTTCGGCGAGTCTCTCCCGGCACCTGACGAAAACGACGAGAACGCAGTACCCTACTCTGTGATGATTACCCCACCTAATCCTCAGAGTGCGGTGATACAGCTTACTGAATCGTCAATAGCCGAGGCAATATGCGCAATGCGAGGCATCAAAACAGAGGAAGAATACACTGAAATACCGGCTCATCCGCTGTATATACGCGCTCATGCACATATCAATAATCAGCCTGCCACCAAAATCACATCGAACACAGTAAAACTCGACCAAGTCAAAGGTTATTGCGCTTTCCAGGCTGAAGTATTTGATGTAATATGGTGTCCGGGCAACGCCACCGGATGGGATTTTGGCAGAACTCAGCAGCTTATCGCTTACGAGACCGGAAAGTACCAGGGCTTCCTCTATCTCAACAATGAATTCAAGTTCACATCCAAAGACGGATGGGATGGCGATGGCAACTGGGGAGCAGGAGCCGCACCTGGCACTCTCGTCAACGGGTCAAACGACAATATCAAGGTTCCGGAAGAAACAGGCAACGGTCTCTACTACGTAGAAGTCGACATTGAAGCCCTTACCTATACCCTCACGTTCATTGACAATGTAGGCCTTGTAGGTACTTTGAACGACTGGAATGCAAAAGCTCCCGTTGAAATGAGCACCGAAGACTTTATTGTCTACACGGTCGAAGCTGATTTCCCGGTTGACGAAGGATTCAAGTTCATATTCAACGGACCTACTTCCGAATGGAAATACAACCTCGGCGGAACACTGGAACGTCTTGAATTCAACGGAGACAACCTCCCATCTGCCGCCGGCACTCATAAGGTAACACTTGACTTCTCTAAGATTCCTTACACCGCGACATTCGAATAAGAACTATTAATATATGTGAGGGCGCGGTGACGCACCGCCGTCATTACCCCGCCCTCACTTTAAAATGATAATTCCAACATGAAATATCCTATATTATTCGGATTGGCTGCCCTCGCTATCGGATTCACCGCTTGCGATGATATCGAGGACTCCAACAGCACCCCACAATCCAACCCGCAGCTTGATATGGTATCAGCTGATAATGTAAGCTTGACGCAAGGTCCCGCAGCCGCATCGACAATTGACCTTACAGCCCTCAATGCTGCTGACGCAAGCATCGATATCGCAAAGGTGACCGAAGCATCCGACTGGCCTGAAGGCTTCGTGGCTGATGTCCCCTATATGCAATTCTCAAAGACCGAGGACTTCAAGACTTTTGCCACTATCGAGGCTACAATGGGTGCGGAAGGCTCCGTCCTCGTTGAGCCTGACGCTTGGGAAGAAGCCTACAAAGAACTTGTAGGCAAAAGCCCGCTGGCAGCTCCGGTATATGTGCGTTTCCCTATCGTGGCTGTAAACGGGAATCAGAAAATCCGTATGGGTGGCGAGGACTATTACTACGGCAATTTCGGCGTGACCGTAAAGCCATTTGACGTTTTCAACGGACAGATTATTGAAGACTCATATTATCTCATCACAAATGTTGACAACTGGGATATCACAAAGGCTCAAAAATTCACACATTCTGACAAGGATGTCTATGACGACCCCGTATTCACACTCGTAGCAGATGTCAATGGAGCCGGATTCGAGTGGGCAATCATTCCTGCCACTACTTTTGACGCCGGAACTCTCGGCATCGCCTACGGTGTCAGCGACCAGAATGAAGCAGCAGGCTCTCTTGTGGAAACTCCGGCAGGCACAGCCATAACCTACGGTCTCATCAATGAGGCTGGTCCCCACATGATGACTATCAACATGCTTGACCTTACTTATGAGTCCAAACTCGCCTACCAGCAGCTTTATACTCCCGGCAATTCAAACAATTGGAACTTCGGCGCATCTCAGAAGCTCACAACTACCGACTTTGCCAACTATACCGGCTATGTCCATCTCAACGGTGAGTTCAAACTTACTTCCGATATGGATTGGAATCATGGCAACTGGGGCGCAGGACAAGGCGAAGGCAACCTCGCATCCAATTCACAGAACAACCTCCAGCTTCCGGCGGAAGGCGACGGACTGTATTGGATGAACGTAAACATCCTTGAACTTAAGTACACCACTACTTATATATCAACAATCGGTCTTATCGGTGACGCCACTCCTGCCGGATGGGACGCAAGCACAGCTCTTACACCGTCAGCCGACTTCCTTACATGGACAGGCACTATGGCTCTTAAGAACGGACAATTCAAATTCAGAGCCAATGACGGATGGGACATCAACCTCGGCGGTTCCATATCCGACCTTCAGCAGAATGGAGAAAACATCAGCTTCACCGACGAAGGCACATATGTGGTAACACTCGACTTGTCAGCCATACCTTACTCTGCCACATTCACCAAGCAGTAATCGGCTGATTTTCCACTTGGAGGTTCTGAATGGCATAGAAACCATCGTTCCTCACTTAAAATGACCCTTATTTCACTCTTTTGAAGAGCCGCCCGGCATATCCGAAAGGAATGCCGGGCGGCTATATTATTGCCGGTCCGATAATTGTCAACCGCTCTTAACCCGCCCATGTCGCATTACTGGTAATCATATCAGCCGATTTGATACACATTCCGGCTTATCTAACCTTGATTCATCCCCGAAAAGTCAGTAACTTTGCACCCGGAAAATCAAGTTTCAACCACCCCCTGCCGGGTTAACCAACTAACGGTCCATGAAGATAATATCCAATGCCGAATTCGGAGGCGAGCGCCCGCTGTTCGCCACCCACAGCCTCACCCTCGATAACGTTACAATCCATGCCGGCGAGTCAGCGCTCAAATGCTGCTCGGACATTACCGCCAACAACTGCCGGTTTGAAGGTAAATACCCCTTCTGGCATACCAAAGGTTTCCGTGTGAACGACTGCCTCTTCACTCCGGGTGCACGTGCCGCACTCTGGTATTCGTCCGACCTCGTGATGACAAACACATTGGTCGAAGCCCCGAAGATGTTCCGGGAAATGGACAAACTCGCCCTCACCAACATCCGCATCCCCGATGCCCAGGAGACATTCTGGCATTGTCGCAACGTCACTCTGCATGATGTCGAGGTAATGAACGCCGACTATCTGTTCATGCACTCATCCGACATAAATATAACCGACTATACCCAGCAGGGGAACTACTCGTTCCAATACTGCCGCAATGTGGAGATACGCAATGCCCGCATCGACTCCAAAGACGCATTCTGGAACACCGAGAATGTAACCGTCTACGACTCCGAACTGACCGGTGAATACCTCGGCTGGCATTCGAAGAATCTCCGCCTGGTGCGCTGCCGGATATCAGGCACACAGCCACTATGCTATTGCACAGGTCTTGTACTTGAGGACTGTACTTTCGGCGACGACGCCGACCTCGCATTCGAGGACTCCGAAGTCAATGCCACTGTCAAATCAAACATTGTCAGTGTCAAGAACCCACGTACAGGCTCAATCCGCGCACTCGCAATAGGCGAGACAATTCTCGATGCCAACATACTCCCCCCGGCTGACTGCCGCATAGAATCTGAGATATAAACCGCAACTAATGGACTCACAGTTTGACAGAATAATAAACCGCCGTGGAACAGGTTCCTACAAGTGGGACTCCCGTGACAATGTGCTCCCTCTATGGGTCGCCGACATGGATTTCTGCACCGCTCCGTGCGTCATAGAAGCTCTCAAGCGCCGTGTAGAGCACGGAGTGTTCGGTTACACGCTTGTACGTGACGACTACTACGACGCTCTCATTGACTGGTTCGGCACACGCCATCTGTACATCATAAACCGCTGCGACGTAATCTACACTTCAGGAGTAGTGCCGGCGCTCTCGGCAATCATCAAAGCACTCGTCCGTCCGGGCGACGGGGTAATAGTACAGACACCTGTCTACAATTGCTTCTTCTCCTCCATCCGCAACAACGGATGCCGCATCATCGAGAACCCACTGCTACGCCACGACATCAGCGAGCACGAATTCACTTACTTCATGGACTTCGAAGGCCTTGAAGAGCTTGCCTCCGACCCTTCCAACACCATGCTCCTACTGTGCAACCCACACAACCCTGCCGGACGCGCCTGGAACCGTGACGAGCTCGAACGCGTGCGTGAAATCTGCGTGCGCCACGGCGTGCAGGTGGTCAGCGACGAAATCCACTGCGAACTGACAGCCCCCGGCATACGCTATACCCCCTACGGCACAGTCGACACCGACGCCATAGTATGCCTCTCTCCATCAAAAGCCTTCAACACTGCCGGACTCCAGATAGCCAACATTATCTGTTCATCGCCCGAAAAGCGCATGCTTATCGACCGGGCCATAAACATCAACGAGGTATGCGATGTCAACCCTTTCGGTGTGGAAGCGCTCATAGCCTCCTACACACCCAACGGAGCCGCATGGCTCGATGAACTGAGGGATTACCTACATGCCAACTACCTGTTCGCATACGATTACATCACCAACCGCATACAGGCTCCGGTAGCACGCCTTGAGGCGACCTACCTCCTCTGGATGGACATACAATCGTTCGGCATCCCCGCCGAACGCCTTGAGGAGAATCTGCTCGACAAAACAGGCGTATGGGTAAACTCAGGCACAATGTACGGCAAGGAAGGCTATATACGCATCAACCTCGCCTGTCCCCGCTCACTCCTTGAAGAAGGTCTCGTGAAGCTCCATCACCATCTGTGTCCGGAGCAATAGTTTCCGGCATCCCCCAATCCTATCAATGGCTGACATATCACTCATCCAATCAGGCGGCAGACTCTCGTTCGGGCAGCAACTCAAGCTGACCGCACAGCTCTCGTGGCCTGCCATGATGGCTCAGCTGTCAAGCATCATGATGCAGTACATTGACGCCTCAATGGTAGGACAGCTCGGAGCCGACGACTCGGCTGCAGTCGGTCTCGTATCCACAAGCCTATGGCTCTTCTGGGGAATATGTTCCGCAGTAACAGTAGGATTCTCCGTACAGGTGGCGCACCGCATAGGTGCGTCCGACTACTCCAGCGCGCGTGAGATACTCCGCCAGTCCATCACCGCATGCCTGCTGTTCAGCCTCATAGTCGTGGCAGTCGGGGCCGCCATCTGCGTACCGCTGCCATCGTGGCTCGGGGGCACCGAAGCGGTATGCCACAAAGCCACAATCTACTTTCTTGTATTTGTGCTCGCCCTCCCTCTTCTCACCATGAACTACCTTGCCGGAGGCATGCTCCGCTGCGTAGGTAACATGAAAGTACCCGGAGGACTCAATGTAATGATGTGCCTGTTGGATGTAATCTTCAACTTCGTGCTCATCTTCCCGTCCCGCCATCTTACCATAGCTGGTCTCCACATCTCCATTCCCGGTGCAAATCTCGGCGTACTCGGAGCAGCCTTAGGCACCGTATCTGCCGAAATCATCACCGCCGGAGCCTTGATGTGGTATCTGTGCACACGGGAAAAGACAATAGCGCTGCGAGGCACCACCGGCAGTTTCCGACCCACCGGCGGAGTGCTGCGCAAGGCACTCCGTGTATCAGCGCCCATGACACTCGAACATGCCGTAATCTGCGGGGCACAGATAGCGGTAACGGTGATTGTAGCTCCACTCGGAGTCATGGCAATCGCTGCCAACGCATTCGCTGTGACCGCCGAAAGCATATGCTACATGCCCGGCTATGGCATAGGCGATGCCGCCACGACTCTCGTCGGGCAGAGTTACGGAGCACGGCGGATTGACCTCGCCAAGAGGTTCGGTTACATCACTGTCGGACTCGGCATGCTCACCATGACCCTGATGGGCGTGGTGCTATACATTTTTGCCCCTTATGTAATGGAAATGATGACTCCCGTGCAGGCTATAAGGGAACTTGGCGTGGAGTCTCTGCGCATCGAAGCCTTCGCCGAACCGATGTTCGCAGCATCAATAGTTGCCTATGGCGTAATGATCGGTGTCGGCGACACCATCATACCGGCAGCCATGAATTTCGGCAGCATCTGGCTTGTACGTCTTCCGATAGCCGCTATCCTTGCCCCCTCGATGGGACTTGCCGGCGTATGGCTCGCAATGTGCATCGAACTATGCTTCCGCGGCTCTATCTTCCTATGGCGCCTCATCTCCGGCGCATGGCTCAAAAAAGGAATCACCCTCAATTAACCGTACGGACATTTAATATCATACGCCACGCAAAAAGCATCTTATTATAGGCTGGCAGCCTCATGGACTGTCATTCCGACTGGAGGAGTGCTATGGCAAACTCGAGGATGGTGTCCTTGCCGGCAAGGGCGTCATTCACGTCCATGTCAACGGCACAGCCCTCGGAGGGAACAACTCCCTGCTCTGTGCTTACCCGCTGTGCATCAAGCATCGAACAAGCCGAGAAACGCACCGACCAGCCATTTGGTATCTCTGAAGAGAAAGGCACTCCACTGCCGCCACCTGTGGTAGCACCTACCACCTTCACTCCCGGAAGAAGTTTCATGATGGAGACAAAATTATTGGCAGCCGAGAATGAGGAACGGTTGGCAAGCACTATGACCGGCTTGCCCCAGCGTATGCTGCCGAGTGCCGCAGGATTGTAAGTTATGGCTCTCGGCTCGGAGAAGTCATTGTGTCCGGGACCGGTCTTATGAGAAATATATCCCACCACAGTAGGCTCAGTGATAAATCTTGACACGAGAGTCTCCACATTTGTCAGGTTTCCTCCGCCGTTGTCACGCACATCTATTATAAGCCCCTGAGCAGATGACAGGAAGTAGAGCACATTGTCAAGATTCCCTTCGCCCACGGGAGAGGAAAATGAGCCATAATAGATATATCCTATATTCTCGTTAAGGAATCCGTAGAGCATCCCCGAACTTTGACGATAGTTGAAGTTGAAATACGACTCCTCAATCAGACGCAGGGAAAAATTCTGAGGATAATCGCTCCACCACTTGCGGTAATACGATGTGTTGAACGCCGAGGTAAGGTTCACATGGCCGTCCCGGAGCTCGTCGAGCATGTCAGCGCACACATCAAACAGTTCCTGCGATGTCATCTCCTCCCCTATTCGCCGGGCATATTTGTCATGAACGGCATCCCAGTCCACCCCCTTTTCCTCAAAGAAGCAGTAATGCTCGTCAAGCACCTTCCATAGCGCCTCAAAATTACCTGACGCATTGTCAGGGTACTCTTTCACCTCATGGCAGGAGGAAACCATGAGCGAGAATAAAACCACGAGCGTAAGTATCTTTTTCATAGACTTTCAGTATCAGAACAACAGATTAGTACACCGCCTGAATCATCTCGGCGGCAGCCGAGACCCCTTTGCGTGGATTTACCGAAATCCAGTCACCGCTCACACCCAACACCACGGAATGAGTGAATATATTGGTAGTGATGTCATTTACATGCGAAGAGAATATCTTGCCACGGTAGCCGACACGCAGACTGGTGTTGCCCAGATGCAGGTCAGCGGTGAGCAGATTGTCAAGCTGAAAATAATTTCCCCACCAGGCACAATGGGCAAGACCCGACGTATTCCCCAGATATATCTCATAGTACAATTCGCCATAGTCAGGGGAGAAAAACACTCCGGTGACAGGAAGCGTGGGATGGTACATAAGTGTCACCGGCAGTCTGCCGATGTTGAGACGATATGCTGCATAGCCTGTGAGATTTACAGTCCATGAAGCCTTGGCTGAAACCGGATTGTTGCCGTTGCGGGCATTGTAAAGGCAGCCTGCCTCAATCCCAGTGGAACCGCCGACAGCGAGCGTCAGTCCGCTTAGAGGACGGAATTTGCGCATCATCCCCCAATCTGCAGTCAGCATCACACTCCACATCGTGGCATTGCGCGCCGGATTATCAGTACGGTCAAGACCGAGATTGAAATGAAGACGCATACTCCAGTCCTTAGGAGCGAACTTCATGGCCTGATAACGTGAGTAATCCAGTCCCGCATGCCAGCCGGAGTACCTGAGGGGAGTAAGATAGGTATCGGCAAGATGCGCCGAACCAAACTCAGCCGTATATGCGGCAAATACCGGGCGTAACGGTGCGACACTGTCGGCATCAGCCCCATGCGCACGCAACGGAGGGAAAAGCATGCACAGCACAAGTGCGGCGATTATATGATATGGTTTCATGCGGGAGGGATGAAGAGATAGGGTCAAGGGATATTATTATTCAAAAAGCCTTTGCTGGCCTGTGATTTCATCGCGAATTTCGTCATCACTCTTCTCCTCCTCGATTTCCCCGGCGACGACCTCCTCGGTAGGGACCTCTGCGGTCTCCTCAGCCTCGGGAAGCGCAACCGGCTCAAGTTCGGCGATATGGTCGATGACATAGGTGGTAAGACGCTTACCCTTTGCCTTGAATGACTTAACGGAGACAAACTCGGCAGCCACCACATCAAGAGGCGGACGCACGGCATCAGCGCCACCGAACACCACCTCGACATGCAGACCCGCCTCATCACTGAGCATCAGTAGGCGCGACTTATCATTGTCACCAAGGTAACGCTGCGGTCTGGCAGACGGCTCGAAGGTGAAACGCTTGAGATAAGGGTATTTCTGATCAGCATCATAGAGTATAGCCGTCCAGACCTTGTGTGGGTCAAGTTTCTCTATGCGCAGTATATCCTCAGGGTAATGGTTTGACACATCAAACGAGGATGTATAATACTCTCCGTTTTTGCGTATTACAAGCACAAGGTCGGTGCTGTTGAACTCGCCGAGATATGTACCTCTGCCGTCATAATTGAGGCGGTTGACATCGGGGTCGTACCACACGTCACGTCCACCCAGAGTAGAGACACCTTTGTCCTTGAGCGAAAAACGGTGTACCTCGTTACGGGTCACAATGTTACCCATGGCACCACGGTTCTTGACCGCCAGTTCGGCGAAATCCACATCAATCTGAAGGGTCTTTAGACGAGGCTTCGGCTTGAGGGTCACCTTCACCACCTCAGCCTCACCATTTGGATTGGCTGTGAACCAGCATATCTTCGAGCCAGGTTCTCCGGGAGTAAGGTTGTACTCTTTGTCACGAGTAATACCTGTGACAGAGAATCGCTTCATATAGTAAGTGCCACCTTTGCCGTTCTGATATATGACATTATAAATAGTACGGGTATCATTACGCTTGAACACGTTGACATAGCGCACATTCTTGCCTATAAACAGTTTCTCCTGCACCTTGACCACCTTGTAGCGACCGTCATTATAGAACACTATTATATCATCAATCGACGAACAGTTGCACACCACCTCGTCATTCTTGCCGAGACCGGTACCTATGAAGCCTTCCTCTCGGTTTATATACAGTTTCTGGTTAGCCTCTGCCACCGAAGCAGCCTGGATGTTGTCGAAATTCCGTATCACGGTACGTCGCGGGAACGCCTCGCCGTACTTCTCTTTCAGACGACGGTACCAGTCTATGGTGTATTCGGTAAGGTTGGCGAGATAACCGTTAAGTTCGTCAATTCTTGCACGCATCAGAGCTATCTGCTCGTCACACTTGTCAGCATTGAACTTCAGGATGCGCCCCATCTTAATTTCAAAAAGACGGATTATATCGTCGTCGGTCACCTCTCGCACCAGTTGCTTCACATACTTTTCGAGTCGTCCACGTATATGCTCTATAGCCTGCTGGCGATTCTCGCTCTCCTCGTAGCCCTTATCCTTATAGATACGTTTCTCGATGAATATACGCTCGAGCGATGCAAAATGCAGCTGTTCACGCACCTCGTCAAGCTTTATGAGAAGTTCTCGGCGAAGTATTTCACGTGTGCCATCTGTGTTGTGGCGCAGGACGTCGCTCACACCGATGAAATGGGGTTTATTGTCGGATATCACGCAGCAGTTCGGCGACACCGAAACCTCACAGTCAGTGAAGGCATACAGGGCATCTATAGTACGGTCACTCGAAGTGCCTGGAAGCAGGTGCACAAGTATGTTGGCATGCTCGGCGGTATTATCGTCCACCTTGCGTATCTTGATTTTGCCGGACTCAAAAGCTTTTAGTATCGAATCAATCAGGGTCGCAGTTGTCTTTCCGTAAGGAATCTCGGTTATGGCGAGAGTGCGGTTGTCCACCTTCTCTATTTTTGCACGGATTTTCACAGAACCGCCACGCTCGCCGTCATTGTAACGCGACACATCAATAGCACCCCCGGTGAAAAAGTCGGGATAAAGCGTGAACTCCTCCCCTTTCAGATAGGCAATGGCGGCATCGATGATTTCATTGAAATTATGCGGAAGTATTTTGGATGAAAGACCTACGGCAATACCCTCCACACCCTGCGAAAGCAGAAGCGGGAACTTCACAGGTAGAGTGACCGGTTCCTTTTTTCGTCCGTCATAGCTGAGAGTCCACTCTGTCACTTTGGGGTTGTAGACAACATCAAGAGCAAACTGTGAAAGGCGCGCCTCAATATAACGTCCGGCAGCCGCCCCGGCACCAGTGAGGATATTACCCCAGTTACCCTGGGTCTCCACCAGTAGCTCTTTCTGTCCGAGCTGCACAAGAGCCTCGTAGATCGACGCATCTCCATGGGGATGGAACTGCATTGTGTTACCAACTATGTTCGCCACTTTGTTGAACCTTCCGTCGTCAAGCAGCTTCATGGAATGGAGTATACGCCTCTGCACAGGTTTCAGACCGTCCTCGATATGCGGAACAGCGCGTTCAAGTATCACATAGCTTGCATAGTCAAGAAACCAGCTCTGGTACATGCCTCTAAGTTGATGGCGCACCACATCATTGCTTGTATCGACTATAATCTTAGGGTCAAACTTCTCATCATGCTTTGGAGAGGTAGCCTCTTCTTCCGAATTGAAATTTGCCTCTTGTTCCTGTGATTCGTTGGTATTTGTCTCCTCGCTCATTTTGCTGAAAATCCGTATTTATTTACAACGCCGCCAGATTCATGCAACGGCACTCTTCTCGCAAAGATAAGAAAAATATCCCGCTTTCGCAACTTTTAGGCTCAACCTCCTGTTTTCAAGAGCATTGTGCTATATGTATAAATTTGTTAACGGTGCTTGGATTCATTTAGAGCCCACACCACATACTCAGATGGCAATTTGCTACAAAAACAATAATTTCACACCAAAAATCCACCATTTTACGCCAAAATCACCCAAGATGCTAAAAATTTTGTTAAACAAAGGCAAATTTCTACCGCAAATACTTGCATATACCGCAGAAACCCCTTACCTTTGTAACGTGTTTTTCATGGTATTAGATTTAAGGTTAACTAAGATTGGTTGTCGAGAGACAATCAATTTTTTTTGCCATCTGTATCTCCGGTCTTGCACCGTTCTATAATGAATTTAGCCACATTAAAAATATACAATATTAAAAAAATTAATAGCCGGTCACTTCATATTGAACCGGCTATTAATCTAATATTTTCATCCTACCGGAATACGAGGTTTAGCACCACATCGGATTCCGGACGTTATTTATTCCTTTGACTCGGTATCTGGCTCTGCGGGATGATTGGATTTAAATTCAGCCACAAGCGATTTACCGAAAAGAATCCATGCACACGCAGCCACAACCGAAAGAAAGATGAAACCTACAAGTACCAACATTTTTGACGGCTTGGACGGAAGCAAGGGCACAGTGGCAGGCTGCACGACGGTGTAAACCGGAGTGATTTCCTGTACTTTCGCCTTGGCAGACTGCAGACGCTGGGCAGTACTGTTGTAAAGATTGAACGCAAGCGACATCTCGTTCTGCAAACGCTCCTGCTCAGTACGGGCTGACTGGAGCACAATACCCTGATTCTTGTCAAGATAATTGGCGTAACGTTGCTGCGCTTTGTAATAATCTGCCTTTGCCTCATCATTAAGCTTTATGGCATATTCCAAATCCTCACGCGCCTTATTGGTACGATACTCCGTAACATATGCCTTCAATCGCTCAGCTACGGTATCAGCAAGGAGAGCAGACACCATCGGATCCTGCATCGTAACCGTCAGGGTGATTACAGAAGTTTTGGTATCGACATCAGCACCCACACGGTCCATAATCGCATTGGCGATGTCTGATTCCTCCTTGGTAAGCCTGAAAGTGTCAAGCTTACCCTCTCCTTCCTCCTCTTTATCAGTGAACAGTGACATTACACCACCGATAGCCATCCCCGGAAGGCGCATTACAGCAGACCACCATGGCGCAGAAAGATCATTCGTCACATACTCTCGCACAGTAGTCTTTAGCTCACCGCTCTTATCTGTCACAGGGACATCAAACAGCCCCACGGTGAAAGGTATTGACGCGACAATATCCGGGTAGAGTTGCGGATACACGGCTTCGGTAGTACTTCCGCCGGAACTGATACCTGCCATAGATGCCAGAGCGCCAAGACCGCCGCTCTGCATCTTGTTATCTGAAAACTCAGGTGCGAGCTTTATGGAGGTGGTGTACTCCTTAGGGATCGAGAATGCGACAATCAGACCGGCTATAACACCGACTATGCCGAATTTCACTATCAGTCTACGGGATGCCCACAGTTTCTGCGCCAGCTCCAGAAGGTCAATCTCCTGTTCCTGATCATCATGCCCGTCATATATGGATTGCTTATCTTCCTTCATAAATTGTAAGCTGAAAGAGGTGTTAAGTATTGGTTTATATTCTATTCATATGTAGGAATCCCTGTGCCACTAACCGCATCCACGCTATCTAAGCAAGCTTGCGATTGTAGCCGCCATTGTTCCGAGCGTACCGCCCGCAGTTACTACCGTCATGACAGCCTGCCAGTCCACACCCTTGCTGGGAGCCTTAGAGGGAACTATTATCTGGCAACCAGGCTCAATCGGAGTGCTCCCCTTAGCCAAAGCCACAGTACCGTTAAGATATACTATATAAGCCTTGCTCTTCTTGGCACGCGAACCATAGCCACCTGCCTGATTAATATAGTACTTAAGTTTCTGCCCCTTTTTAAACACCACTGTGTTCGGGTACATCACGTCACCCTGCACACGGACTGTGTTGACAAGCTGCGGAATGAATAGCGCATCCCCCTCCTGAAGCACGAGATCCTCGTCACATCCGGGATTGGCAAGAGCTTTCTCCAGCTCTATACCAACATTATAGCGGTTAGAGAGTATGAGTTTGTTGGTTGAAATCGAGTCAGTATTATCACCACCCTGCATCATCCGGGCTATGCGCATGGTCTCATCACGTGCTGTCATCTCGTCCTCGGTCATCTGACGGCTGAGATGCGCACCACGCACATAAGCAGCGTTAGTCAGACCTCCCGCCCGACGCACGAGGTCGGAGATGCGCTCATTGCGGCGCGATATGGTATACGGACCTTCGAAAGCGACCTCGCCGCCTATCGCCACTCGCTGCTGTGCCACATATACAGGGCTCTTGCGCACGGTAACTATATCATATGGTTCAAGAGTGAAGCCCGAGCCCGGATTCCCTTCATTGTAAGAGAATGTGAATAGCTGCGCTGTCTCGTTGACAGGCTTGGTCGAGTTAGGGTCAAGCATACGGCGTGACACCTCAATGCGAGCCGTAGACGCACCCTGGAGCAGACCGCCCGCCTGAAGTATCAGATCCTCGATAGTAGTATTCTCCGCATACGGATATGTACCCGGGTCAGAGACAAGTCCCTGTATTGTGAAACCGCCTCGGTCAAGAATTTCCTGTATGCTGGCAATCTCGATGATGTCATTTCGCTTGAGCTGCACATCGGGCGCTGTACCGGCAAGCACGGCTGCTATATCGACAGGTACCACCTGGAGTGTCAAATCCGGACCTTCACGGTAGATTAGCACTCGCTGTGTATAGGCATCCTCCTTTAGTCCGTCAGCCTTAGCTATAAGGTCACGGAGAGTTGCAACGTCAGTACCAAGCGCATAGAAGCCGGGGCGCATTGCCTGACCTCGGAGCTGTACACGGTTGGAGTAGCGGTCAAGCACCTCGCCTACTGTCACTATGTCACCGTCACTGAGGCGGAATGTGGCAAACTCGTCGGAACGCACATTGAAAAGCTCGTTATCCTTGCCTGTGCGGCGTGACAAGCGCACCGCCTCGGTATACGCATTGCTCCCGAAGCCGCCTGCATAATGCAGAATGTCGGCAAGCGATTCACCTGCCTTCGCTTCATAGTACATGGGACGCTTCACATTTCCCTCCATCTGCACCATGGTAGTGTAGGCGGGCACCATAATGACATCGCCCTCCTCCAGGCGGATGTTGCTTGAGCTTTTGCCTCCGAAAAGATATTCGTACACATCAACAGTAGCCACACGCCTACCGCCACGAAGCACCTCGACATTGCGCAGACTACCAATTTCGGTAATACCTCCCGAACGATAAAGAGCGTTGAACACAGTAGCAAACGGTGAGAGGCGGTAAGTGCCGGGCGTACGAACCTCGCCCATCACATTAACCTGTATTGTGCGCACCTGACCGAGCGTAAGGCTTACGTCTGTCTCATTCTCCTCAACACCAGCGTACTTGTAGGCGAACAGGCTGCGGAGATGATTATTAGCCTCCTCGATAGTCATTCCGTTAAGGAAGATCGGGCCAAGCTGCTCTATGATAATGCTACCTTCCGGAGAGATTACCTCTCTGATACGGTCCTCACTGGCACCCCAGATGTCAATCACCACCTCATCGCCGGGACCAAGACGATAATTCTGTGGGGTAGCCTGATTCTCGTTAGGCTCAAATGACAATGATTCAGAAGTGAATACGTTTCCGCCAAATATGTTTCTCACGCGTGTGGGGCCGGTTTCCCCGGGAGCGGATACTACTCCGCCGACCGCAGCTATTCCGGAATGCTCGTTTTCAGCAGCATTGACCTGGGCTTCGGCAGGAGCGTCCTGCCTTATGACTGTCTTATCCGCTTTAGGTTTTGCCACAGCTTGCTGCTGTGCGGCTTCAGCTTCAGCGGCATACTTGGCACGCACACGTTCAAGCTGTTCCTGAGTCACACCCTTCGACACAAGCTCCTTCCCTATCTGGCGCTCGGTCTTACCGGCTTTCTGCTGCTGCTTCACATAATCCACGACCTGTGCGTCGGTCATATCGGCATAAGCCGTCGCCGTCATAGCGACGAGCGCTGTGGCGGTCAAAAGTACCCGTAATGTACTCTTAAAGTTTTGAATTCTCATAGAAGAGTTTCGAGGTTATAAAGGCTAAATGGAATTTCTGTTATTCAAGCTGCAAAATTACTTATTATTATCCTCATATCCAAATAAACGCACTGATAACGCCAAGATTTTCACGACTGAAGACTTTTTTTATTTTTTCTGTAACATTTGTAACATAAGTCCGTCTATGTTATAGAAAGCCCACATAAATGACGCGTAAAGAGTTTGAAACCATGGCACCTCCACTGAGGGAACGCATTGTCACAATGGTCAGACGCATATCGGCTGAAGCTGATGCGGACCTTGCCGACGATGTGGCTCAGGACACACTCCTGCGCCTGTGGACTATGCGCGACAGGCTTGAATCATACCGCAGCGTGGAGTCGCTCGCCATGGTGATAGCGAGACACCGTGCGATAGACCTGCTGAGACATCCGCTCAACTCCCTTGTCCCCATGGACGAGTCCTTCGATCAAGCGGATTCAGCACTCTCCGCCGAGGAAAAACTGATAGTGATGGAGGAACGCTCAGAAATCGACAAGATAATATCGTCGCTCCCATCAGCCCAGCAAGCCATCCTGAAGATGAAACACATCGAAGGACTCGAAATCAACGAGATTGCGGGCATAACCGGCTCAAGCCCCGGCGCAATACGAGTATCCCTCTCCCGCACCCGACACCATATAAAAGATCTCTTTTTGCAACAACAATAGAATAGCCATAAATGAACAACAGTCCAACCGACATCAACGACAGAAATATAGCCAAATGGGTGGAGCGCTTCCTCGACGGCGAAACCTCCTGTGCTGAGGAAGCGGAACTCTATCGCTACTTCTCGCGCCCCGTGCTTCCGGCTGAAATGGAGCAATACAGGGATATGTTCGCCTGGTACTCCGCAATTTCATCCGGGGAGGACACAGCAACTTCCTCCATGGATATACGGAAAACCGATAACAGGGTACGTATAATCCGGCTCCTCCCATGGCAATGGGTAAGCGTGGCGGCTTCAATAGTCATCCTTCTCGCCATCGGATTCATATTCCGTCCCGCCGGCAACTCTCCCCTGAGCGAGGAGTACATGGCTTATGAAGGGAGCTACATCATCCGTGACGGCAAGAAGATTACCGACCTAAGCATTGTAGTGCCTGAAATATTACGCCAGGAACGGATGCTCAACGAACGTATCGAAGCCATTGAAATGTCACTTGAAGATGCCGACAATATAATGATAAGATCAGTAGAATCAAGCGTCGACATGTCAAATCCCGAAGTATGCGAAGCCGTGAAAGCCGCTCTCGAATATTAACACGGGGCAGGACAGCTATCCTCCGACAATTCCTTTAACTACACAAAACAATCTCAAATAAACCACACCTCCCATGACATCAATACGCAACCTGCTACTCACGCTCTGCCTCACACTCATCTCAGCCGCCGGCTACGCACAGTCGTCAATCGACAAGATTGTGGAATCGCTTGAAAACGAAAAAAACGTACAGGAAATAATGTACTCCGAACAGCGCGACCCCGGGACACGAAAGCTGATAAAATCGTCACGCCTAATCCAATTCTCCAACCAAAAAATCCTCAACAAACTGATATCAGCTTTCAAAAAGGAACGGGAGAAAGCCACATCCTACACCGTATCGAATACCAACAAAGGCTCCGTGTATTCAATACGCTTCAACAACGGAAAAGGGGAGACTGCCAAGTATGACCTTTACCAGGAAAAAGACAACCGCTGGATGCTCTCAATCAGTATCATAAACTCATCCGCCAGAGGGAAGACAAAAGTTTCCCATAGCACCGACGCTACTCCGACCCGAACCATCATCAAGGGGAACAAAACCATCAACATCAATTCGGGCGACAGACTTGAACGGCTCTTGGCTCTGGAAGATATTGATTTTACCGGGAACGATGACTCATCACCCGTAAGAATCGCATTGGAATCCGATGACGATGAAAACGAGACCATCATAATCTACTCATCCTCTGACACCTCCGACTTTTCATCCTCTACAAGCGTGTCCTCCTCAAAATCAAAGACTACCTCCCGCTCAACCTCATCACGTAAATCGCGCAGATAGTGAACGGGCGGTCGACACTGACGCCAACACAACTCTAAAATCCACATATACAATTAAAACATATTTCCCGACCGCAAATCAAGCATTTGCAGCCGGGAAATATATTTTATATGTCAGAAGCCTACGCCTTACTTTTTCAGAGCGAAGTACTTCCACAATGGCGCAGCCATTAGCGCCTGTTTGAGTTCATCGTTAGCAAGCATGGAGTAAACCTCATCCTCCGAGAGAATCTCCACACGCACATCCTCGGTCTCGTCAAGATGCTGGACATCGAGCTTTTCCACTCCGCGGGCTATGAACGAGTAACTGAGGTTTGTCTGACTGCCCGGATTGGCAGAAACCACCATATTCAGCTCCCATTCACCACCCCCGAACCCGGTCTCCTCCAGCAGCTCTCGCTGAGCCGCCGCCAAAGGAGTCTCACCCGGCTCCGCAACTCCGGCACACAGTTCGGTCGCAACTATGCCGAGTCCGTGACGGTACTGCTTCACCATCACAAACTTTCCATCGGCAGTCAAGGCTATCACATTGACCCACGTAGGATACTCCAGCACATAGTACTCGGGATGAATCTTACCGTTGGGGAGCTGTACCTCGTCACGACGCACCGTGAGCCATGGACGGGTGAAAAGGTACTCAGTACTGAGTACCTTCCACTTCATATCATCATCGTTGCCAGTCATCATTTAAGTTTTTTCATCAGATGGCGTGTAGCACCCTCGAGCTGCTGGTCAACTCCGCGAAGCACCTGGTCAGGCGCATTGTATATCTCCACATCCGGCTTGAGCTGCTTGTTCTCAAGCGGCTGACCGTTGCGGTCCAGCGAAGTCACCTGGGGTATGCCGAACACAATTGTCGGATCAATCTGGGTCTCCCACCATACAGCAGTCATAGTGCCGGGTACGGGAGCACCTACCACATCGCCAATCTTAAGAGTCTGATATACGTAGGGGGTACCGTGCGCATCGCTGTAATTGCTCTCGTCAACAAGCATTACAGAAGGCTTGGTCCACTGAGAGAACGGGTCACTGCCTATGTATTTGCCACGGGGCGAATAGCGGACATTCTCCTTGCCGTTGAGCAGCAGAGCCACATCATTGTGCAGCCAGCCGCCTCCGTTGTGGCGTGTATCCACCACTACCGCATCACAATTGCGGTATTTGCCAAGCAGGCGCTCGTAAGCATTGCTGAAGCTCGAGGCATCCATACCCTCGATATGGATATAGCCTATGCGACCGCCGGACACACTGTCGACAATCTGTTCGTTGCGCTCCACCCAGCGTTCGTAAAGCAGACTGCCGAGGCGCCCTGACGAAATGGGACGCACGTAAACAACCTCATCCTTGCCTGACTTCCTGCGCACATTAAGCTTCACCTTCTTGCCGCTCTTACCGTCAAGGAGAGGATAGTAATCGGCTCCTGCCTTGATTACGGAATCATTGATAGCAAGAATCACGTCGCCTGCCTGCACACCTGCCGACTTTGAGTCAAGAGGACCGCGCTTTACCACTTCGGCTACTTCGAGACCGTCGCCGGCATGAGCGGGATTGAAGAACGCGCCGAGCGATGCAGTAGCCTGGCGGTAGTTACCTCCGGTGCCATAGTAGCGACCTCCGGTATGCGAAGCGTTGAGCTCCCCGAGGATTTCGCTCAGAAGGATAGCAAAGTCATAATTATTGTTTATGTAAGGGAGGAACTTGGCATATGCTTCCTTGTACATATCCCAATCCACACCGTGAAGATTGACATCATAGAACTTGTCACGCACCTGTCGCCACATATGGTCATAGATGTACTGACGGCGTTCGGCAGGCGAGTTTGTTATGTCCGCGCTGAATTTCACAGGCTCCTGCTTGCCGTTGGAGAGGTTAATTTTCTTGATTCCTGAACCTGTGTTCACAAATATGTTCTCACCCTTCTTGTCAGGCACAATCCCCCATGCGCTCAGACCCTTGACAAGAGTCTTGGTATCACCCTCCTTGAGGTCACGCTCATAGAGCGAGCGTCCGTCGGGACTTGATGCCACATAGTAGAGCTTGTCACCCTTATTTGAAAGGTAATATGCGCCCATACGGGAGGGGGAAGCGGTAAGGCGTGCCTTACGGTAGCGGCGGTTGTCAAGGTCGAATACAAGAGGCTTGACATCGTCAGCCTTGCCGGCTTTCTCATCCTTCCCCTTCTTGTCCTTCTTACCTTTCTTATCTTTCTTGTCGTCCTTATTGTCAGCAGAGTCCTTCTTGTCCTTCTCCGCCTTATCGGCAAGCTTGATTTCCTCCTCAGTCATATTGAATCGGTCATAAGCGTCACCATCAAGGAACATTATCACCACGTCATTCTCGTTGCCCCAGCTACCATGGCTCTTGTAGCCATACTTTCCGGTGGTCCAGGTCACAGCTTTGCCGTCCATAGCCCATTGACCCTGTCCGTCACTATAACCGCTTTCCGAAAGGTCAATCACTTCCGACCCGTCAGCCTTGACAAGAGCTATGTCGGTATTATTCCAGCCGCCAATGCCTATATAATCGGCAAGAAGCCAACGGCTGTCGGGACTCCATTCGAAGCTGATGTCTCCATCGGTATACGAGTAATTGTACTTGCCGTCAAGGGCGGTGGTCACTTTCTTGGTATCGAGGTCTATCACACGCAGGGTGGTACGGTCCTCAAGGAACGCAACCTTCTTGCCGTCCGGGCTGTAATCCGGCTGGAAAGCAGGTGCGGAGCTCTTATACAGAGGCTCTTCAACAAGTTCTGTCGCATAAAGCATCGATTTCTCCGACTTATCCTTGATGGTAGCAGTGAACAGCTGCCATATGCCGTCACGCTCGCTGTCATACACAATCGAACGTCCGTCGGGAGCGAAATCCACGCATCGCTCCTGCTCCGGTGTGTTGGTGACACGGCGGGTGGTCTCGAATTCGGTAGATGTCAGATATACATCTCCCTCAAGCACAAATGCCACAGTTTCCCCGTCAGGAGAAACCGCAATGTTCGATGCGCCCATAGTGCGTGTGGCACCTGAGGGAACACGAGTATAATCGTCAGTGACTATATTGACATTGACTTTCCTTGGCTCGGCTCCGGGAGCGAGTGTATAGATTTCACCATCCCAGCTGAAAGCGAGATTGCCAGAGCGGTCAGCCGAAAGCGAGCGGACAGGATGATTGGTGAATTTGGTCAGCTGCTTCTTGCCGCTGCCGTCAGCCGAACGGCTGTAAACATTGAGGGTGCCGTCCTCCTCGCTTATATAATAGAAGGTGTCACCGGCTCCCCACACGGGATTCTGGTCATTTCCCGGGAAATCGGTTATACGCTTGAATGCGCCTTTGTCGTACATCCATATGTCGCCGGTCGACGAGGAGGTCTCATGCTTGCGCCATTCATTCTCATAGCCCTTGCGGTCCTGATAGAGGATTCTGCCTGAGGCGTCAGCATCGGCTGCCCGCATCGGCATAGACAGGTAGAGCTCGGGACGGCTTGCATCTGTAGCCACTACATAGGTCTGCGGGAAGAATGCCCCTGATGCCGCCTTGCGGTCAGGGAGCACGGAGGATGAATAGAGCACATGGTCATTATCCTTGAATCCGAGCAACGTTTCGTTGCCGGAATGCGTGGTCAGACGGACAGGACGACCGCCGTTGCGCTCCACAATGAATATGTCCATAGAACCCTCGCGGTCACTTCCGAAGGCAATCTTCGACCCGTCCGGACTCCACTTCGGAGTAGTATTGTAACTGCTGCCCGATGTTATCTGGCGCGCATCGCCGCCAGTCACGGGCACTGTGTAAATGTGTCCCTTATAGGTAAACGCAATCGTCTTACCGTCGGGCGACAAGGCTGTGTTGCGGAGCCACAGAGGCGACGAGGCACTTGCCACGCCCATGACGGCGCACAACCCTAAGGAGATAAAAAACTTTTTCATTTGCGTATATTGTGATTAGTTGTTGCCGGGCTTATTGACACACCTATCTGGTCGACGCCGCGCAGCGTATCCACACGCATGATATGGCGCACCGCCACCGGACGGGTGATATCGACCACTGCCGAGGGACTTACAAGCACCGACTGCTGGTAACTGGCACCGAACCCCCTGCCAAGCCATCTGCCGAACACGTCGGCAAGAGTTATATCAAGCGTGTCACGCACCATCATATGCCGGTCACTGTGATAAGTCACTTCGAGCCATAGGTTCGAATAAGGATAATCGCTGCTGTGGCGTAGCGCCACACATAGCTCTCCAGTGACAATCGAATCATTGTCATAGAGCGACGTGTCGACAAGAAGGAGGGGGACGGTATCACCGTATACCCACCCCTTGACGGGGATATTATCCCACCTGCTATAATCACGCATCCCGGGGCTGCAGGCCCCGAGAAGCATGGTTAACAGCAATACTATCGGTAGTATACCGCGCATATTGTCATGAATTTTCCTTGTTGTCCTGATTGTCACGGAATGCCTTTGGCGCACGATTAGGACGCGGGGCAGCCTGCGGAGACTGTTGCTGGGACGGTCTCGGAGCCTTAGGCGGCCTGGGCTGCTGACCTTGTGCCTGTTGCTGCTTCGGCTGGTTCTGAGACCTTGGCTGCTGTTGCTTGGGCTGCTGCGGGTTTCCATTCCCCTTGCCGGAGCGTTGCCGCTTATCGCCACGCTGCTGACCGTTGCCACCTTCCTGCCGGTTTTCACTCTTGGGTTGTCCCTGGGGAGCACCGTTGGGAGCATTGTCACCTCCCTTTCCGGACCCTTTCTTGCGTTTCTTCTTCTTGGCTTTGTCAAAACGTGTTAGGTCATCCTGGGCGGCGAGGTCAATAGGTTTTTGCCGTGCGTTTGCCTTCTCCTCACCTTCACGGGCGAGCTTAACAGGCTTCTCACCGCGGCGGTTCATCTCTATCACCTCAAAAGCTCGCGCAGCATCAATTGTCACGAGATTTGCGGCGATCTGCTTGTCGGTGGAATATGTGATTTCCTTCTTGAAGATATCAGTCTTAAAGTGGTAATATGTGTTGTCGGCAGTCTCAAGACGCACCTCCTTGCCGGGAAGATGGCGGGCACTCTCGACATACGTGTCTACCTCGAAGTTAAGACAGCATTTCAGCTTGGCACACTGTCCCGCAAGTTTCTGAGGATTGAGCGATATATCCTGATAACGGGCGGCACTGGTACCGACTGACACGAAATTAGTCATCCAGCTCGCGCAGCACAGCGGACGTCCGCAGGAGCCGATACCGCCTATACGTCCAGCCTCCTGGCGCGCTCCAATCTGCTTCATCTCGATGCGGACCTTGAATGTCTCCGCAAGCACCTTGATGAGCTGACGGAAGTCCACACGCTCATCCGCAATGTAGTAGAATATGGCTTTGTTGCCGTCACCCTGGTACTCCACATCGCCTATTTTCATGTTAAGCTGCAGAGATTCGGCTATCTTGCGGGAACGAATCATGGTGTCGTTCTCGCGCGCCTTTGCCTCCTCATACTTTTCAAGGTCAGCAGGCTTCGCCTTTCGGAACACACGGCGAATTTCGGCATCCGGCTTCACATTGGCACGACGCATCTGGAGCGCCACAAGTTTGCCCACAAGCGTCACCCTGCCTATGTCATGACCGGGAGAGGCCTCTACCGCCACCATATCCCCGATTTCGAGCTGAAGATTCGAGGAGTTACGGTAGAATCCCTTGCGGGTATTCTTGAACTGCACCTCTACAATGTCGAAGTCAGCCAGTCCGCCGGGAATATCCTCAAGCCAATTGAAGCAATGGAGTTTTCCGCGGGGGCATTTTCTTTCCTTATCTTCCATCGGATTGCCTCCTTACTTGGCGAAGCTTACGGAACGAGTCTCGCGGATTACTGTGATCTTCACCTGTCCGGGATAAGTCATCTCGTCCTGAATGCGACGTGCTATCTCGGTAGAGAGCTTTTCAGTCTCCATATCGTCAATCTTGTCAGCTCCAACTATCACTCGGAGTTCGCGGCCTGCCTGGATGGCGTAAGTCTTGATTACACCCGGATAAGATAGGGCAAGCTGCTCAAGGTCGTTGAGACGCTTGATGTATGCCTCCACTATTTCACGGCGTGCACCTGGACGGGCTCCCGAGATGGCATCACACACCTGCACTATAGGCGCAAGGAGGGATGTCTGTTCTATCTCATCGTGGTGAGCTCCGATGGCATTGCAGATTTCGGGTTTTTCCTTGTACTTCTCTGCAAGTTTCATACCGAGAAGGGCATGGGGAAGTTCAGGCTCTTCGTCAGGCACCTTGCCTATATCATGAAGCAGACCCGCACGGCGTGCCTTCTTCGGGTTGAGACCGAGCTCGGCTGCCATGATGGCACACAGATTGGCTGTCTCACGTGAGTGCTGAAGCAGATTCTGCCCGTAGCTTGAGCGATACTTCATCTTGCCCACCATACGTATCAGGTCGGGGTGCAGACCGTGAATACCGAGGTCGATAGCCGTACGCTTTCCGGTCTCGATGATTTCCTCCTCGATCTGCTTGCGCACCTTTGCCACCACTTCTTCAATACGTGCGGGATGGATACGTCCGTCCGCCACAAGCTGATGTAGCGCAAGACGGGCAATTTCACGGCGCACAGGGTCGAAGCCTGAAAGCACTATAGCCTCAGGGGTGTCATCGACTATGATTTCAATTCCTGTGGCTGCCTCGAGGGCACGGATATTGCGACCCTCACGACCGATGATGCGACCCTTTATTTCGTCACTGTCGATATGGAACACTGTCACCGAGTTCTCAATGGCGGTTTCAGTGGCAAGACGCTGGATTGACTGCACCACGATGCGTTTAGCTTCCTTGTTGGCAGTCATCTTCGCCTCATCCATTATATCGTTTATATATGCGCTTGCGGCAGTCTTAGCCTCATCCTTAAGCGACTCTATCAGTTTTTCCTTTGCCTCCTCGCTTGAGAGTCCGGAAATATGCTCAAGAGTATCCTGGGCTGTACGGCGCAGACGGTCAAGTTCCTCCTTGCGCTGCTCCACCACAGCTGTCTGGGCTTCCAGATTCTGGCGTACCTGCTCGTTCTCGTTACGCGCACGGGCATTGTCGCTCTGCTGCTGGTTGAGCTGGGCCTGACGCTGCTTGATTTTCGATTCTTCGACCTGAACCTTCTGCAGACGCTGGTTGGCGGCTTTCTCAGCATCCGCCTTGATGCGGAGCTCCTGCTCCTTTGCCTCAAGAAGCTTGTTTTTCATGATGACCTCGGCTTCACGTTCGGCATTTTCAACTATTGATTTGGCTCGCGAACGGGCTGTGGAGCGTTGCACTGCCAGCAGCACTGCCACAGTGACGGCAGCGGTGACAACAATCGCAACACAGATGTAAATTATTATATCCATAATGTGGGATAGAGAATGTGATTAAAAATTTATATAAAAAATGCACGTTTCAACCGTCTCACAGCCCTTATCCCGCAGCATCCTGCGAGGGGACAGTAAAATGAGTTGAGCGTGCGTGAACTCGCTTTAGGCGCCGGAAGTATAATCCGTGACCCTCCGGTCACTTAACCCTCGGCAGTGGGTTGGTCTATGTCAAGCAGAAGCCTGTCAAGAGTCTTTTCGAGACTTTCGAGAGTCTTCTCGACCTTATGTGAAGCCTCTTCGGCGCTGAAGTACAGCTGGGCAAACCGGAAAGTCACCATCGCAAGTATCTCGCCTGAGGTCTTGTCTTTGAAATCGTCCATTGCCGACCATTTGCGCCATAATTCATTAATATTGGCTTCAGCCTTTCGTACTATCTCCTCCTGGTCAGCAGGGATTCGGAGGTGCATACGCGGCTGGTCGGCTATACGGATAGATATGTTGAGGAGTTTATCTGCCATCAAATGCTTAACTGATGAATGCACTTGTCGATTTCGCGCACTAATTCGGAGAGCATGGACCTGGTCTTCTCCACATCGTGGTGGTCGGGAGTCAACACGGACGCCACTTTCAGGTATTCCACCTGGCGGTTAAGGTCTGCTATGTTTCGCCGCAGACCCGCTATAGTGGCATTGAGATCAGCTATCTGCTCGTCAGCTGCCCGTTTCGCATCCCGAATGAGGATGAACCGTTCAGCCAACAGGGCTCCCTTTGCTTCGATTTTATCGATACGTTGCTGAAGATTGCCTGCCATTCTTTTCCAAATTTTCACACAAAATTAGTGATTTATTTCAATAATAGACAATTTATACCTATAAAATGAAGTTTCATGAAACACTTTTTAACAGACTATCGCAATCCGTTCTTCCTTTGTCTCAATAACTCTTTGATTTTCAATACTTATACTTTATGCCAGACCGATAAGCAGGATAATCCTTACATCTAACCCTCTAATCCAATAATTCACTCCACTCCTCACGCCTTCACTTATCCTCCATCTAACTCATTATATTAGTGATATTTACATCACATGATTCACCATACTTCAATTGGTCCGGCTGCACCCTCCCGAAAAAATATTTCAAAAAAATCGCAAAAAGTTTCAAAAATATTTGGTCAGTTCAAAAATGTGTCGTACCTTTGCATCGCTTTAGACGAGAAAGGGCGCTTAGCTCAGCTGGTTCAGAGCATCTGCCTTACAAGCAGAGGGTCGGGGG
>CATWQI010000001.1 GCA_958352885.1 uncultured Duncaniella sp. | reverse complement strand
ACGCACCGATGAAACATCCTGCCGTGCGGAATATAAAGTATACGCTTGTAGCAAATCCGGCTTCCTCCAGGGGCAGACCGAGGCGTTCCATGATTATTTTGGGGGCAGTGGTGTTGGTTCCGACATCAATTCCTACATGGCACATGATACCAAGGAAGCAGAGCAGTATGAACGGACGTCCGAGTAGCTTCAGACACGCTCCCACGCCCGATGCTTTGTCAGGGCGCTCTTCTTCAATAGGAGTGGCTCCAAGAGCAGAAATAGACAAGAGGCTTACCACCGCATAGATGACGAACAAAGCTCTCCAGCCGAGTCCGAACGTTGGGAGATAGGTGGTGGCGCCCCATGCGGCAAGGATTGGTGCGAGGAACGATGCAATCGCTTTGACGAACTGACCGAATGTAAGTGTGGAGGCAAGCTTGTCACTGCTTATCAGATTTGTCACAAGCGGATTGAGCGATGTCTGCATTATGGCATTTCCGATCCCTAAGAGAGAAAAGGAGAGTAGCATCGTGATGTAACTGTCGCCGGTTATGGGTATTATAAGCGAGATTGCAGTCACTACAAGGCTTATGAGTACTGTTTTCTTACGCCCGATTTTGTTCATGAGCATACCCGTGGGGACGGAGAAAATAAGGAACCAGAAGAATACAAGCGAGGGGAAGAGATTAGCTTGTGAATCTGTGAGACCCAAATCCTTCTGGACATAGTTGGATGCTGTGCCTACGAGGTCTACGAAACCCATGGCAAAGAAGCATAGCATCACCGGGGCAATCTGCATTAGAGTGCTTTTCCGGTCGGTGGCTAATGGTTGAGATAGTTCCATATTCAGGCTGTTTTTAGTCTACGTTAAGATTATATATTTTAAGGTTGGAGAGTCGCGAGTTCC
The DNA here is from genome assembly GCA_958352885.1 of uncultured Duncaniella sp. Classification (GTDB taxonomy): domain Bacteria; phylum Bacteroidota; class Bacteroidia; order Bacteroidales; family Muribaculaceae; genus Duncaniella. Next base: position 456,127 of record CATWQI010000001.1, on the reverse strand, counting down.
CTCCGGTTGATTTGACGGTCATACGGGAATATGGTGAATTGGGGAACACGAGGTTTGTCATTGCAAATCTGCCGTCTTTCTCGAATACTTCGATACTTGAGCGGTCTATGAATATTCTTAGAGAGATACTTTTGCCGTCGGAATGAGTGGGGGCGACTGTGATAGCGGGGAAATCCTGGCTGAAATCCACTATGCCGCTCTCTTTACGGTCAAATGAGAGTTCGGAAGTTGAGGGATTGTAAGTCATTATGACTTTCTCTCCGGCTTCATTTGCAAGCTCTATGCTTACCGATTTAGCTTTGAGCGGATCTATATCCATTGTGATCTCACAGAGCTCGGGGATGGAATATTTCTGTCCTTTGGCATTGATATTGGCTTTCCCTACGGATTTGTATATGGTGCTGCGCAGTGCGTCTACTTCAGGTGACGGAGTGGACGAGGCATATATCTCGCTGTCGTTGTCACGGAACAGACCTATCTCTCGCGGAAGGGTATTGGCGCTTCTGAATTGCATGGTTGGAACTTCGGGAGCATACTGCCAGTTGCTCATCCAGCCTATCACAGTGCGTCGCCCGTCGGGTGCGTCGCTGAAGCTCACCGTAGCATAATGGTCCTTGCCGTGGTCAAGCCATTTGGTAGGCACATTCCCTTTGGCATCAGTGTCTGAGGTAAACGTTTTTCCGTCAAAGTCTCCGATGAAGTATTGTGTGGCACTGCCTCCAAAAGGTCCTCCGGGATTGAGATTGCATAGTAGCACCCATTTCTTTTCATTAGTCCCTTCTACCGGCAGCTCAAATAAATCGGGACATTCCCATACGCCATCCTGTGCGCCGAGACCACGACCGAAACGGCTCTGTAATGTCCATTGCTTCATGTCGGGCGAGGTGAACACTAACATTTCATGGTCAAGGGCATGGGCAAGTACGAGCACCCATTCTTTTGTATCTGCATTCCAGAACATGTTAGGGTCGCGGGCTTCGCTTTCAAGTGTGAGCACCGGGTTGCCTGGATACACATGGAACGTTTCACCGTTGTCATCACTCCATGCCAGACTCTGAATCTGGCTTGTGGCGGCTGAAGTGTACATTGCCACGATGGCGTCTTTTCCGAATCCGGCACTGTTGGAATGGTCGATTGCGGAACTGCCGCTGAAAATCATACCTAATCCGTCAGGTTCGAGCACTGCATCAGCCCGATGCTCCCAATGTATGAGGTCGGTGCTTGTAGAGTGTCCCCATGACAGATTTTGCCATTTTGAGCCATATGGGTTCCACTGATAGCACAAATGCCACACGCCATCCTTGTAAAACATTCCGTTAGGGTCATTCATCCACCCGTATAGTGGAGTGTGATGGTAGGCTGGACGGAATTTCTCACGATTATTCGTGTCGAAAGTATCAGCAATGGAGATGTTGTTCCAGCAGGCATCTTCTTTTGCCTCACGCACACTTGAGCGGTTCTGAGATGTGACCACGTTGAGCATGATATTCTTCCCGTGATACTTTTCGATATTAAGTGGTACTGTATAGTCTACTTTTGACTTGGCGAGACGCACACTTAATGTGCGGTCAAGCTTGCCATCGACAAGGACATTTACAGTTGCCTCGTCATTTGATTCCTGTACGGGTAATATGAGATACTTCCCGTCGGCAGTAACTCTTACAATTGTATTGTTTGTGCCGAGGTGTTCGATTTTTACTCCATCCTCAGCAGTTGCCGCATGGCTGCAGGTGAGAACGGCGGCAGTAAGCAATGCCATTGCCATGTTGGTTAGTTTAGTCATATTATTAACAATTATTTTTGGCGTTTTTGTTTGACATTGCAAAACTAATAACTATTGCAAAGAATCACTATAAAAAATCATGCATAAGGTTGCACAAATGTTGCATTGATCGATTTTTATAACTAAAGGCTCTGTTTTTCATAAGATTATGCTTATATTTGCAGCAATGTAAATAATACCGGAATTCAATCTAAGAGAGTCTTATGAACAGGATTCACATATATGCACTTTTGATTTTATTATTTGCGGGAGTCTCCGCCTGTACCAAAAACAAGCAGTATCGTATCGGCGTGTCGCAGTGCAGTCAGGATGACTGGCGTAAAAAGATGAACGATGAGATTAATCGTGAGATAATGTTCCATCCCGAGGCAGTGGTTGAAATCAGGTCGGCTGACGACAGCAACGACAAGCAGATTGCCGACATACGCTATTTCATGGACAACGATTTCGATATCATCATTGCCGCTCCCAATGAGGCAGATGCGCTGACACCTGTAATCAAGGAGGCTTACGAGTCCGGTGTGCCGGTGGTGCTGTTTGACCGTAAAATCAATGGTGACACTTATACGGCCTATCAGGGGGTTGATAATTTCAGCGTCGGGAAGGCTGCCGCCCATTATGCGCGTCATCTCGTCGGCGCCGGCGGAAAAGTCATTGAAATATATGGTCTGATGGCATCCTCTCCGGCGATAGAACGTCATAACGGTTTCATGGAGGGGGCTGCCGATGAGGGGCTGACTATACTTGCCTCAGCTCATGGGAATTGGAACTATGAAGATGCGTCGGTGGTGACTGATTCACTGCTGGCGATATATAAGGATGCTGACATGATTTATGCTCATAATGACCGTATGGCTATCGCTGCCTCCGAGGTGGCCCGTAGGCGTGGGATGGACCTGAAGGTGATAGGTATAGATGCCGCGCCTGAAATCGGCATAAAGGCTGTTGCTGACAGTCTGATTGACGCTACATTCCTTTATCCTACGGAAGGGCATAGAGTTATACGCACGGCATTGGCTATACTTAAGGGAGAACCGTATGACAGAGTTGCGAATCTGCCCATGGCATCTCCGGTCGACATTTCCAATGCCGATATAATCCTGCTTCAGAACGAGTCCTTGAAAGAGGAAACCAGGAAAATCAAAGTGCTTAAAAGTCAGGTGGATGACTTCTGGAATCAGCATTCCGCTCAGACCTCGCTATTCTATGCGGCGATTGCAATTCTCGTCCTGCTCGTCGGTGTGCTATTCCTGGTTCTCCGGGCATTCTGGCAACGTCAGCGCCATCAGAAACAGCTCATGGAGCAGAATCGCCTGCTTGAGGAGCAGCGTGACACGCAGAAAGCCTTGAATGAGCAGCTGAAAGCCGCCACACAGTCCAAATTGGTATTTTTTACTAATGTGTCGCATGACTTGCGTACCCCTCTCACATTGATATCCGAGCCGGTGGAGCAACTGGTCAATGCTGATAATCTCACTCCCCAGCAGCATGTGCTTATGAAGATAGCCAATAAGAATGTGCGGATTCTGCGCAGGCTTATCAATCAGATTCTTGATTTCAGAAAATATGAAAATGGCAAACTAGACCTCAATCTTTCGGAAGTCGGGTTTGGCTCAATGGTTCTTGACTGGACGGAAGCATTTAATGCCATTGCCCGTAAACGTGACATAAAGCTGGCTGTTGACATTAATCTGCCGGATGGCTTTTCGCTTGCGCTTGATGCGGAGAAAATAGAGAGGGTATTCTTTAATCTGATGTCAAATGCGTTCAAGTATACACCTGACAATGGCAAGATTAGATTCATTGCGACAACTGAGAATGACAACCTGATCTTCTCTGTGGAGGATACAGGCAAAGGGATTGCCGAGGAGGATCTGGGTAATATATTTGACCGCTTCTATCAGGTGGACAAAGTTCATCCTAATGGGTCTGGAATAGGGCTCTCGCTGGCTAAGGCTTTTGTCGAGTTGCATGGAGGCTCTATCTCCGTGGAAAGCCATCTGGGTGTAGGGTCCAGATTTACTGTGATGATTCCTGTGAGGCACGTGGCTGCTGAGACCGGAAAATCATTGCCCGGGGCTATAACAAGTAGCGATGTGGAAGTGGAGCTTGGAGGGATTGAGATAGAAGCTCCGCTCATGGACGATGACGGCAAGCCGCTGCTTCTTGTGGTGGATGATAACGAGGATATCCGCCGTATGGTAGGCGAGTTGCTTAAGGACGATTACACGGTCATTTTTGCCTCTAACGGTAAGGATGGTGTACGGCTTGCAGCAAAGTATGTGCCGGATTTGATAATCTGCGATGTGATGATGCCTGTCATGGACGGTCTGGAATGCTGCCGTCGAATTAAAGATGAGGTGTCCACTTCTCATATACCGGTATTGCTTCTCACTGCTTGTTCCATGGATGAGCAGCGGGCCCAAGGCTATGAGAGCGGAGCTGACGGCTACGTGGCGAAACCGTTCAATACGGCGGTGCTTAAGTCGCGCTGTAAGAATCTGATAGATAACCGTAAGAGAATAAAAGATTTATGGACGGCTACCGGAGGCGTGACGGTCAATGTCCCTGCCTTGCAGTCACCGCAGAAACCGGTCGCTACAGATGTGGAAAATGAATTCTATGCACGCTTTCTTGACATTCTGTCAGCAGACATGGGTAATCCTGAACTTAATGTTGACCTTCTGGCATCCAGGATGGGGCTTGGAAGGTCTCAGTTCTATCGCAAAATTAAGGCTTTGACTAATTATACTCCTGTGGAGTTGGTGAGGAATCTGCGTCTCAAGCGGTCACGTGACTTGCTCACCACCACGCAGAAGTCTATAAGCGAGATAGCATACGAAGTCGGATTCTCTACTCCTGCTTATTTCACCAGATGTTACAAGGAGGCTTATGGTGAGACTCCATCGGAACTCCGTGAGCGTATATCGGCGAAATAAACAGATGCCAAACACACATCACATTATATCACAGAGAAGTAGCAAATATTAAAAATGTAGCTTAAGGTATCAAATTTTTAGCATTGACCGATTTTTAATAGCCAATGCGACATAAGTGCAATCCACACAATAGATTTCATCATAAATTTGCGTCAGAAAATTTTACCAATCGTAATAAACATGAAAAAATCCATCCTTTATGCGCTCTTTCTGCTCTTGACGGCTATTGGCGCACAAGCACAAAACATCACGGTGCATGGAACGGTTCTGTCCAAGACTGATGACGAGCCTCTGATTGGAGCTTCAGTCTATTCGGATGCACTTAAATCTGGGGCTGCGACCGATATTGACGGTCATTTTACAATTTCTGTGCCTGAAGGCTCAAAACTGACCATCTCTTATGTAGGTTTCCTCCCTGCTACCGTGGAGGCAAAGTCCGAACTCACAGTCTATCTTACCGAGGATAGTGAGGTACTTGACGAAGTTGTGGTAGTAGGCTACTCTGCTGAAAAGAAATCCGACCTTACCGGCTCGGTATCTGTTGTAAAGATGAAAGATATAGCCGATACTCCTACCGGCAATGTGATTCAGTCTCTTCAGGGACGTGTGGCAGGTATGAATATAACTACCGACGGTACTCCAGGTGGTCTCAGCACCGGAACATCAATACGTGGCGCTTCGTCATTCCGTGGTGAGGCAAACGGACCTCTGTATGTGATTGACGGTGTCATGACCCGTGAAAATCCCGGTACTATCCTTAACAGTAATGATGTGGAGTCGATTCAGGTACTCAAGGATGCTGCTTCCGCATCGATCTATGGAGCCCAGGCTGCGAACGGTGTAATCATCATCACTACCAAGCGTGCGAAAAAAGGTGAAAGCCGTGTGACATTTGATGCTACTCTCACCCTTCAGACCTATAAGAGCGGTCTGGATATGCTGAATGCTGACCAGTGGGGCGAAGTTTACTGGTCTGCCTACAAGTATTCCTATGGCTCAACTCCCAACTCTGAGCTTTATGGTAACGGTGCCACTCCGAAGCTGCAGCCGTATACCAATCTCAACGGTGTGCCGGTCAATCCGCAGAACACCAATTGGGAAGATGAGATTCACCGCACTGCCTTAATGCAGACTTATAGCGTTGGTCTTTCAAAAGGCGACGAAAACGGGTCATCATCCCTGTCTCTAAGCTGGCTTGACCATGACGGCATTATCAAAGGGTCCGATTTCCAGAAAGCAAATGCCCGTTTCAGTTCTGATTACGGATTCCTTAACAACCGTTTGCGTGCCGGTGGAAATGTCACTGTCAACTGGTGGCGTCAGCACAACGCTCCCGGCGGTATCGAGGAGAATGCAATCAAGATGCACCCTGCTCGCACTGTCTATGACTCGGAAGGTATCTACAATGACCAGGTGGCTTTTGGTCTCAATGACACCCCCAATCTAATGCGCCAGATTGAGGAAGAAAGCAACAATAAGCATGAGTATTGGCGTGTGTTCGGCAATGCCTATCTTTCTATAGAGCCCGTTAAAAATCTTATTCTTAAGACTAATTTCGGTGTGAATTACCACAATGGCAACGACAAGGTTTTCACTCCCGCCAACCTTCGTGACAAGACAAATAATCTGTATCAGTATTCCAGCAAGACCGTCGACTGGGTATGGACCAACACAGCCCAGTACAACATCGATTTCGGCAAAAACTCCATAATGGCACTTCTTGGTGTCGAAGCCAAGCGCAACCATTTCGAAGATATGTTCGGTGAGGGTAAAGGCCTGGAAATTGAGGATCCCAATTACCTTTATCTCGGCAATGTCACAGCAAATAAGAACACAGGTTCAGGCGCATCAAATTATTCGATGTTCTCAGTGTTCGGCAAAGTAAACTATACATGGGATAATAAGTATCTCCTTTCGTTCACTCTCCGCCGTGATGCATCGTCACGTCTGTCCACAAAACATAATTATGACTGGTTCCCGTCAGTGTCAGCCGGATGGCGTATCTCTCAGGAGAACTTTATGGAAAGCACTCGTACCTGGCTCAGCGACCTTAAAATCCGTGGTGCGTATGGTGTGAACGGTAACGATATCATCGCTAATGACGCATTCTATGCCAAGTATGCCATGGATTTGGACAGAGCTGCCTATGCTATCGGTGGTGGCAACGTGCTTTCGCCGGGCGCTCTCCGCTCTCGCACAACTAATCCCGACCTTACTTGGGAAAAGACCTATCAGACCAATGTCGGTTTTGATGCGTCGTTCCTCAACAACCGTCTCTCGTTCTCATTTGACTACTTCCACAAGAAGACTAACGATATGCTCGTTGAGAAGCCATATATAGCTACTATCGGCGAGGGCGGTTATTGCTGGTACAATGGTGGCTCGATGGTCAACAGGGGTGTTGAAATCACCGCCGAATGGCGCCAGTCAGTAAATCGTGATTTCAGTTACAACGTCGGTTTCAACATGACTGTGATGAAGAACAAGGTTACCGACCTTATGGATGACATATATTATACCTGGGGTGGTGGCAACGGTATCGACAAGAGTGTAGTAGGACAGTCGCTCGGATCCTGGATGGGCTACAAGACCGACGGTGTATTCCGCACTCAGGAGGAAGTGGATGCCTACAAGGCAAAGTATCGTGTTAGCTTTGGTAATCCTGCCGTGGGACGTGTACGGTATGTCGATACTAACGGCGACGGTGAAATCAGTGACCGTGACCGCACCTGGCTGGGTACAGACCTGCCTAAAGCCCAGTTCGGTCTGAATCTCGGTGCGAACTGGAAGGGATTTGACCTTAGCCTGTTCTTTAACAGCATAATCCGTGACGCATGGAACAATTCCAAGTTCTACACTGACTTTTTCCCGCTCTGGACCGGTAACCACGGCACACAGCTCCTTGGTGCGGCTAATGCATATGAGAAATATCTGGAGACAGGCTATTACAGCTCGAATGTTCCAGCTCCCTCGGTGGACAATTCAAACAATGAGAATGAAAGCTCGGAGTATTTCATAGAAGATGGCTCGTTCATAAGGCTCAAGACTTTATCGCTTGGCTACTCTCTTCCTGAAAAAATACGCACGAAACTCCACATGAGCAGTGCCCGTGTTTATTTCCAGGCTCAGAACGTGTTCACTCTCACTCATTACAGTGGCGCTGACCCCGAAGGTCTCGGATATCCGTACGCTCTTCCCCGCCAGTACACATTCGGTATACAGTTCGGTTTCTAACATTCTTAAATCTTGATTAAAATGAATTTCAAAAATATATTTTCCATAGCGATTGCCGGATTGGCACTGACTGCTTGTAGCGATGATTTCCTGGAGAACAAACCTCAGGGTCCGCTATCCGAAGGCAATATGAATGACCCCCAGGCGGTGGATTTGCTTGTCAACGGTGCCTATGCGACATTCGGTTGCCGATATGCCGATTCCAACGATCCACATCTATTTCCGGTCACCAACTGGAGCTACGGCGAAGTACGTGCCGACAACGCCTATAAAGGTGGTGGTGGAGAGACCGACCTTTGGGAAGTCCACGATATGGAGACTGCAAAAATTCAGCCGAATAATGGCTTCCTCGATGGCAAATGGTTCAATGTGTATTGCGGGATTTCCCGATGCAATTCAGCTATCCGTGCGCTCCGCAAGGTGGATGAAAATATAATCAAGGAGAAAGCTACCCGTATTGCTGAGATACGTGTGATTCGTGACCATTGGTATTTTGAGCTTGTCCGTCTTTTCAACCGTATCCCTTACATGGATATCGATTTGCCTGAAACAGAGTATCAGTCTGTTCGCAATGACGAGTTTACCCGTGAGCAGCATCTCGCCCGTATAGCTGACGACCTGATTGATGCTGCCAATGATTTGCCTGACACACAGACAGAGATAGGGCGTGTGAATCGCCGCATAGCTCTCGCATACGCCGCTAAAGTGAAGCTTTACCTGGCTTATGAGCAGGACCCTCAGACTAATGCTGTTGTCAATGTCAACAAGACTATCCTCCAGGAGGTTGTCGATTTGATTGACCGGGTGCAGGGCTATGACCTTCTGGCTGATTTCCAGCAACTGGATTTACTTGAGTATGAGAACGGTGCTGAGTCGGTATTCGCCATCCAATTCTCCAAGGATGATGGCTCAGGCGGAGTGGGACGTATCAACTGGAGCATGCTTCTCAATTCCATGACCGGCCCGGGTTGCCCATGGCAGGGTGACGGCTTTTTCCTCCCGTCGCAGGACCTAATCAATGCATACCAGACTGATGCCAACGGACTCCCTCTGTTTGACTATCAGGAACACCCTGACTATGGGACAGTGGTATTTAACGGAAACGGAGGGTACACTCTCGGCAACGTGCATGGCAATGTTGACCCGCGTCTTGATTTTGTGACCGGTCGTCCTACCATACGTTATAAGACATATTCAGAGAGCCCTTGTGGGCTGTGGGTTCGTAACAGTGACACATATGGTTATAACAACACTAAGCGTTTCTGGCTATCTCCCGAGTCTCCGCAAGCCACTCAGGGCTGGCCCTGGGGAGCATCGGCTCTCAACTGGCAGATTATCCGTTATGCTGACCTACTGCTTTATAAGGCTGAGGCTCTGATTGAAATCGGAGGCAACGGACTTGAAGAAGCACGTAATCTGATTAACCGTGTGCGCCAGCGTGCCATGAACAGTGAATATGTAAAGGATTTCAATGACCCATCCAAATGTGCTGCCAACTATAAGATAGGACTTTATCCCGCTGCGGGATGGAATCAGGATTATGCCCGTAAGGCGCTCCGCACTGAGATGCGTCTTGAGAAAGCCATGGAAGGCGAGCGATTCTTTGACCTCGTGCGCTGGGGCATAGCCAAGGAAACAATGAATAATTTCTTTGCTGCTGAGAAAGATAACAGAATATATTATCAGAACGCTACATTCGAGACCGGTGAAGAATACTTCCCCGTACCCGTGGCTCAGTACAATTTCTCAGGTGGTAAATATGTTCAGAATCCAGGTTATCCGGCTTTCTGATAGTGTAGAGTCATACTGACAGACACGTTCTGTTATACGGTAATAATTTCTTCGGTAAAAAGATTGTTTTATTATGAATAAGTGTGGAGGATTGGAGCTGCGGCGGTTGGTCCTCCACATATTTTTTTGATTTAAGATACTGTTATGAAGTACTTTTGGTTTGTATTATTGATTCAGGTATCATTGTCCGCTTTCTCTGCTGAATCGGTGCTATACAGAGAGAAGTATCGTCCTCAATACCATTTTACACCGGCACACAGGTGGATAGGTGACCCATGCGGTACGGTTAAGTATGGAGGGAAATATCTGGCATATAGTTGGGGTGGGGCAGTGAGCAATGACCTTGTGTATTGGTCGGAACTCAATGACCATGCCATAAAGGGGTTGCCCCGGCATACGTCATCCTTCACGGGTAGTGTGGTGGTTGACAAAGGAAACACAGCGGGTTATGGTGATAATACATTAATCGCAGCTTTTACATCGTTTGATGAGAATAGCAAGAAGCAGTCGCAAAGCATAGCGTTCAGCCTTGATGGCGGTGTGACTTATCAATATTATGATTTGAACCCGGTCATCGATATATGGAGCACTGAGTTTCGTGATCCGACTGTTATTTGGGACAAAGAGAGAGGTAGGTGGGTTATGCTTGTAGCCAAGGCTTTGGAGAAGAAAGTGGCATTCTATTGCTCCGATAATTTGAAACATTGGGAATGGTTGAGCGATTTCGGTCCGATGGGTGATTCGGAGCGGTCATGGGAGTGCCCCGATATGTTCAGGCTGCCTGTGGAAGGAAGCGATGATAAGAAGTGGGTACTGGTACTTTCGGTAAATTGGGCTGATGAGCAATACTTCGTCGGTGAGTTCGATGGTGTCAGATTTATTCCAGACAGACCGGACTCCTCTCCGCTGTATGTTGATGCTGGGCTTGACTTCTATGCTTCCAGGGTGTTTCAGGATTTTGATGAGGAGGATAGCGATGATGTGTACACTATCGGATGGATAAATACCTGGGACTATGCTCAGACCGCACCTTCTGCATGGGGAAAGGGCATATGGTCGGTGCCGCGCAAATTGACGCTGTACGGTACAGATGACGGATTGCGTCTGCGTCAGCAGCCTGCATCCGCTCTTGCCTCATTGCGCCAGTCTCCGTTCAGCATTTCAAAGAAGTTACGTCCTGGCGTGACAGAGGTCCCGCAAATAGGCAAGATGGGAAATGTCTATGAAATGAATGTGAGATTTCATACTGCTACACCTGATGTGTACGGACTTAATCTGTGTGTGGGGAACGGACGCAAAGTGACTGTAAGTTATGACTCTTCGTCACAGTATCTCACCGTTGACAGAACTAATTCGACTGATGCCGACATCCCTAAATTTGACCGGATTGCATATTCCCGGATACCGGGGACGGGAGGTGATTTGGATTTGACAATCCTTGTCGACAAATCAACTATCGAGATATTCGTCAACAATGGGGAGAGGGTATTCTCCCTTCTGACTTATGCAGCCGACGGACAGGATGGTATGGAACTGTTTTCCCTTTATGGGAATTCAAGGGTTGACCTTACGGCGTGGAAACTTGGTTCTATATGGGGCGGGATGCAATGATTTCCCCGTCATTCCATTCGTGGAGTATGTTTAGGAAATCGGTCATCATAAGCTCGAAATTATAGTTGACCTTCGGCTTGAGCCTTCTGCATATATCCGTCAGGGCTGTGGTCACGTGCTCACAGAAGATTCTCTTCTGTTCCTGATGGCTCTGTTCGCTGAATTCTTGCTCAAACACTATTACAGAGCGGGTCTTGCCTGTGTCACGTCTGAACGGTCCGTGCGTGAACCGGTTACGCAGGTACAGCCCCCGCTCGTCTATCTCACGTTCCGAATACATGGTCAGTAACGTGGCATAGAAGTCCTTTTGCTTTAGTTTGAGCTTTTCATCGGCTATGATATAGTTGGTCTTGCAGCATTTATTGTCAAAGAAGCTGTACGAGCAGTTGAGTATTATTCGGTTCACGGCTTTTCCGTATAGTTCCGGTCTCATACGCTTGTCGAGCTCAGGCTGCAATACCTTTTCGATGCTCTCTATCACGGGGCGCGTATTGGGGTAGCAGTTGTCGATGCCACGCATTATCCATATCGGATTCTTGGCTATCCAGTTCCGCTGGCTGTCCAGTTTCACATTCCTGTTCTCATTGGTCTGATGCCATACTTTGCTGTTAAATCTTGATTCTCCGTATCTGTTGAGGAAATATGTCATTGGATATCCGTTGAAATACACCCCTTTCAGAGCTTCAACGGCTTCATGTCCGCCCCAGCCTATTATGGCGAGAGCCTCACAGATTCGCACCGCCTTGTTCCACATACAGGCATCGCTTACCGTGACGCATTTCATAAATTCGTCATACAGATTCTCACGTAGTGAATCGGCATCGGAATATGAAAGTAATATTGATTCAAGTTCCGATAAATCCTCAGCTTCGAATATCCGATACATAAATTTTCACCCTCTTAATCCTACATGAATCTATAATCTGGTATGATGTCCTTGCAAGGGGTATATCATTTGTCAAGTTCTGAAAGAGCATAAACGTAGGCACCTACCGATATTGCTTTGCTTGCTCCAAGTTTTGATATGGTAATGCCAATACGTTTCTGTGAATCATAATCCACATAGCGGTCACTGCCGTATACTTTTATTTTGCGTGAATCGCCTTTGGCAAAGAGTTTGAACTCAGCCGGATTGTCAAGGTCGTATACTTTCATCTGGACACGGTTCAGGGTAGTGCCGTCGTATGTTTCCATTGTGCCGCGAAGTTCAGCCAATAGCGATGGCATTATCAAATCCCTTGAGGCTGTGATGCCACCACCGATCACTACTAAGCCGTCTACGAGAGTGACAGCTGTTGCTATTGCATCGCCTGCCACTTCTCCGAATTCGGAAAATGCCCTTATTGCAGCATCTTTGTCACCGGCTCGTTTGCCATGGGCAATCTCGCTTATATCCTTCGGCTCAAAGTTATGGGTGGTATCGCCCGAATATTTGGCATAGCTGCGTTTCAGGGCACGCACAGCCACTCCTTCCTCCACTATTATTCCCGGGTTGAGCTTGTTGCGCAGACAGAAAGTTTCCACGCATGAATTGTCTCCTCGGTTGAGCCGGTTATTGATTACCATGCCCAGACCGAACCCTGTGCCAAATGTATATCCGAGAAGATTGCTGAACCGTTTCTTGCTTCCGGCTTCTTCCAGTCGGCTGTTTATATCCGGGAGTGCTCCGCACAGAGCTTCGCCGTAAGCGAAGAGGTCCCCATCGTTGTTGATAAATACAGGTATGCCGAATCTGTCTTCCAGAAATGCTCCGAGAGCCACGCCGTCACGGAAGGAGGGGAAATTCGGAAGGTATCCGCCTATTATCCCGTTGGGATAGTCTGCCGGACCCGGAAAGGCAAAACTGATTGCTGCCGGATGCTGTGGCAGGGAGGCTATAACATCCCTGAATCCTTTTACCATGGTTTCCAGACATTTGTCCAGATTATGGGCGTTCGAGGGATATGTTATAGGTTCTGTGATGTACTCACATCCTTGCATCGCACCGAAGACAAGATTGGTACCGCCCGCATCGAGGGTGACAATTATTCGTTTGTCGTTGTTATACATTGGTCGTGGCATTTTGAGATTGAATGATTGGAGACTGTCGGAGTCTTTGATATGTACAGACGCAAAGTTATGACATAAATTCGAGAAAATAAAGAAGAAAAAATCCTTGAAACAGGAAATTTTGAGTAAGTTTGTGTCTAAAATAGTGGCGGTTTGTATTTTTTTCTATAAATCCTGATAAGAGATGATAGATTCAAAGCATAATCTGGAGCAGACGGCTGTCGGCTATGGGCTGTTGCCGTTTTTTGCAAATAATATCCCGGGCTTTTCGGTGCAGGAGATGGCTGCGCCGGGTATGCTGTTTGGCGAGACAAGTGATGACTATGGCTGTTGGGAATGGAAAGGTCCGGTCATACGGGAACAGACCACTGCTTACGGTAAGTTTTTCCGTAAGAAGGCAGGTTTCGTCTCAATCGGACTTCTGCCGGATTTTATAAATTACCGCAGGGCTGCTTATCCTGTCGTGCAGGGGTCGGAGGATGCTGATATACTTGAGATTGTCAGAATGCATGAATGTATCACCTCCACGGATTTGAAGAAGACCATATTCGGCACACCAGCAAGGAGTCGTAAGCCATCCGGTCTGATTTATCCGGCAGAGACTGTCAAGCCTAAGCGGCATAGCCTCGAAGGTGCGCTCCAAAGGCTTCAGATGGGTGGTTGGCTGTTGATAGCAGACTTTGAATACAAGTATACAGCCGCCGGTGACCGCTATGGCTGGGGTGTCGCACTATACTCCACTCCTGAAATATGGTTTGACGACCCGGCGATAGCGGTGGTCGACCGTGCTCCCGAGGAGTCATTGCACCGGTTGGTGGACCATTTGTCAAAGAAACTTCCCGGTGTGCCTCTCAGGGAGATTGAGAGGTTGCTGAAATAGGTTGTTGGGCTATTCCGGCACATATATTATGTCCCCGTTGTCAAGCTGATAGGCGGTTCCTACACGCTTCCCTTTGTTGCCGGATGCGTCATTATTTTCCGATGGGGTATATCTGTTGATTTTGTCCCCTTCCTTTGTTATTATTTCCATATTCTCTTTCCCGGGATTTTTCACCATGGTGAAATCATCCTGTGAGAACATTTCGGTCATATTGTATCTGCTTACCAGTGCGACCATGAGTGCGACGGCAAACACCATCGCAACGTCAAACAGGTTGCTGACAACGCTCATGGGGTCGCTGTCTTCATTGCGGTTCAGAAGTCTGCGTCGTCTCATTGTTTTGCGGAATTTGATAGTTTTACCACTTCAGCCAGATACTCGAGCAAGGTGATATTCTTTACAGCCCAGCGCTCCTTGACCTGTTGGGTTATGAATCCGATGGCACTTACCACAAGTCCGACCACAGTCGTGGCAAATGCTACCTGCATATTGTAGGCCATTGACGCTATATCGCCTGTGGCAAGACCGACCAACGCAGGTCCCATCGGGATGAGTGTGCCCATAAGACCGAGTATAGGTCCCATCTTGGCGAGTACTTTTGATGTCGCCAGCTCTTGGTCAGCTGATATTTCGTATTCTGAAAGGAGCAAGTCGATTTTCGCCTCGTTCCCACCGGATGCTACGATTTTCTTGGCGTATGCCGCCACTAATGATTTCGGTTTTTCAGGGAGTGAATCGTTGAATTCTGTCAATGTCTCAGGTGTCAAGCGGTCTATGCGGGCATGGAACGATGCCGAATACTTTTTGACTTGCATATATTGCCCGAAAAATGCTCCGATGAGAATGATGGCACGTATGAAGAAGAATATCAGAAGTACAATCACCGGTACGAGCAGTCCGGTGGAAATCCAGTAGAGGACATTAGAAATTACATTCATATTGATTTATTGGTTTTTATTATCTTGATTATAATTGTTCGATTGCTTTTGCATTGCGGCGCCTGTTTATCAGAAATCCGGCGGCAGTGCCCGCTGCCAGTATGAGCAAAACACCTGTGAGGGCTGTCCACTCCACGGTGTTGGTGCCTTTCACTGCTGTGCGTCCGTTGACGGTGGCTATGACTCCTAATATTGCTGTCAAGGCGTTGATCACGAACATAAGCTCAAGCCTTAAATCCTTTTCAGGCAGAATATATCTCACGGCATAACACGTCGCCGGCGTAAGCACCATCACGATTCCGGCAGTACACCATGCAAGAGTGGTGAAGTCAGTGCCGGTGAATGAGAAAATAATCTCAACGAGCATGGCGAAAAGGACCGGGAATATCAAAAGCCCGGGAAACCAGAGTGTTACCAAGAGAATGATATTCTCAATTCGGGTTAGCCTCTCTCCTGCCACAAGTTTTGCCGTCATGATGCAGAATGTCACTTGGAAAAACACATCCACAGTCAGTATCACAGAGGTGTCGAGCATCAGCTCCGGTTGGTTTAGCCAGTCCGTAATCTGAGTTTTGGACTGCCCGGTGGCTTCCCCCTGCACCAGAATGATGAAAAGGGATGCCACTGCGCATGTCACAAGGATGCCTGTAAGGCGGTGATAAGTCAGCTTCAAAACAAAGTTGAAGCCGACCATCAGCATTATTATAATTACAACAATCTCCATTTATTCTGTAATGTTTTTTCTGCGGCGGCGCAGCAACACAATGAACAATATCAGGACGGCTGCCACAATAGCACCCACTATCGCACCGTTGACATGACCTGTGGTATGTTCGGTGCTGTTCAGCTCTTCCTTCTGCATCACCATTCCGTCACTGTCGGCCCCTATCTGTTCGGCGCGGATTGCGCCGATTGACTTGTTGTACTGTTCGGCGGTTTCTTTCGAGACTTTTGATGCTATGAATTCACGCAGCTTGGCATTGTCGCACACGAATCCGGAGCATGACGGTTTGTATTGATTCACGACCTCGGTGTGAAGTTCTGCGATAGCGGATATCTGTTCGGGACTGGCATCCCACATCCCTTTACGTACAGTCTCCATCATTACGGCTGTAATCTCCTCTATGGCAGCCGGATTTGTGGATGTGAAGTAATCCTTCACACCCAGGTTATTTCTGTCAGCCACATAAGTTTCGTAGATATCATCCCAGAGTTCGTCATCGATAGCAGCCGGTTTCATTACATTCCATCCGTATGTGTTGCGGATTATGTCGGCGAATCCGGAGGCATCGCCCGCTCCACCTTTCATCTTGTTCCTGATGTAGTTCGGGTTAAGGATTGTGGTGCGGCTTTCCACGCCGATTGCTTCCTTGACCTCCTGCATTCTGACACGGTTGCGGTTCCGGTAGTCGCTTAGATAGGCTTCAGGGTCCTTGCCGGTGACATTACGGACGGCAAGATTCATACCTCCCATGAATTCATATACATGGTCGAGGCTCAGTGCGCCCCATGTGTTGCTCTGGCGGGGCTGCACTACGACATCCGTGCGTGTGAGAGCGGCTTCAAATGCGTAGTCCTGCATTTTTTCCCAATCCTCTTCGCTTCCATATATGGCGCCCATATTGTTCAGGTATGTTTCAGCTATCTCATCTTCTTTGTCCCAGCGGTCTCCCGCCTCGACCATCCCTTGGATACCGCTGCCGTAATTACCGTTCACACCGCCGAATACGCGTGCGGTAGATAATTCTCGTGCTTCTTTTGGTGTCACACCTTTATCCACAAGATGGCGCTCGGATTCCACTACGCCATCAGCTACATAGTTGGGATATTCATCATTATCAGCAGAGGCTGCCATTCTGACGGCACGGCTTATGAGAAAGAGGCGTGAGGCTGCAATGTCACGGAGCTGACCGCTGGTCTGCACCACAACATCGATACGTGGACGACCGAGCTGGGCTGACGGTATGAGCTTCAGGTCGGTGACACGACCGAACGGGTCACGTACGGGCTCAACCCCGAGCATGTAAAGTACCTGGGCTATGGTCGCACCTTCCGTCTCAATGAATTCGCTGCTCCACAACGTGTAGCTGACCTTGCGGGGAAGCGAGTCTCCGTGATTCTTGCGGTACATGTTCAGCGTGTTTTCAGCCAAAGCTTTCCCTTTCTCCCATGCTACTGCCGACGGAGTTTCTTCGGCATTTACAGCAAACATATTGCGCCCTGTGGGAAGAATATTGGGATTAAGAACCGGGTCTCCGCCCGATGTTGGCGCTATATAGCCGCCGTTGAGTGCGTTGATGACGGAATTAAGCTCGTTTCCGGGACTTTCGGCAAGAGCTCTACGATAGGTCTGTATGTTGTTCAACGCACGCTCCACTTCTGTTACAGCCATTGCGAACTCAAGCTGTTCCTTGGTGTAGACCGGTGTACTCATCCCATGACCGTGCCCACTCATGCCATTATGCTTCCCCGAGCCATTTTTTTGTTTCCCGGATTCACTTTGTTTGCGTTTCATGGCTGCTTCCATCTTTTTGATGGCCTCTTCGTCAGCTCCCATTTTTTTTGCCATTTCCAGAGCCTTTTCAGGGGTCATGCCGGTCTTTGCCATCATTGACTTCATAGCTCCCGTGTTAGGTCGCTCGCTGAGTTTGGCTGTCGGTCCTGAGACCGGTGTCATCATGGAACCGAGTACCATCATGCGCGAGAGCATATCCTTTGAATTTGTTACAGCTGACAGTATTGTCCTGGCGCTGTCAAGTTCCACTTGTGTTATGCCGGCGATGTGGCATAGCTCTGCGTCACTTACTTTCAGTCCGGCTGAAAGCATAGTCCTCACAATTTCCTGTGCTCGTTTCTGATACTTCGCCGTAAAGGCTGAACGATGTCTGTCAAAGTCTATACCAGTGCGCTTGCGCTGTTTGTCAAGGTTATACAGTCCATATGCCACAGGGTCGACAGTCATTGCATAGACGGTTGACCTGATATTCTCATCTGGATAAGGTGTCCCCATTACGTACAGTGCGCCGGTGATTTTCTCGTTGGCAAGTTCTTCCGCAAAGTTATCGATTCGTGCGATTTCATCGGTTGTATAGGGGCTGGACAGCACACTGTCCATGCGCAGTTCGCGATGGATACCTAACTCTACCGTATACTTTTTGACCAGCAATGATGCTCTTCTCAATGCTGACTCATCGGGAGTGTCGTTTCCGAGAATACGGTTATAGTCGGTTATTGCGTCTGACAGATTCTTGTATATGCTGCGGACCTCGCTTTCCATGAATGGAGGGGTAAGATAGTTTATTATCCCTGCATAACTGCGCCGTTTTGCCATCATGGCTTCTCCGACGTTGCTTGTGGAGTAGACATAGAAGTGAGGCATTGTGCCTACGAGTCTGTCAGCCCAGTCTGTGCTTCCGAGAGCCACCTGTTTACGGGGAGTAAATTCAAGCGAACCGTGAGCACCGAAGTGAATCAAAGCGTCAGCCTTGAATCCATACTTAGCCCAAAGGTAGGCTGCCACATAGTTGTGGGGCGGTGCAGCATCCGTGCCATGCACAATTTTAAAATTGTCATCCCCGAGACCGGCTGCTGTCTGCGGGATGAGTGTTATGTTGCCGAATTTCAGCCTTGCGAGTGCGAGGTCCCCTTTGTCGTTACGCAGCCCATGCCCTGGAAATGCGCCGTCCACACTGTCTATTTCCAAGCGCATGTCATTGGAGAAGGCTTTGCCACACCATCTGTTGTAATCGGTCTCCGAGATGATTTCGGGTGAATTAGACTTCACAAACTCATCTTTAGCACCCATTGCGTACTCATTGAATACCTTTCCTTGCTCATTGATGATTCGCTCAAGTGCGGCGGCAGAGGAGGGCAACCCGTCCACCCGGTATCCTTCTGCCTTCATACGGGACAGGAGGTTATAGAGTGACGGTGCGACTTCCATCCCCTCAGCGACAAGGGCATTCTGTCCGGGCCCTTTGAAGTAAAATATGGCGACTTTCTTACTGTCATTGCTCTTTGTTGAGAGCGAGATGTAGTTGTTGACGGTCTCTACAAATTCGTCAAGACGGTGAGGTATGGCATCAACGTGTGGCAGTCCGTCCTTACCTTCGAAATGGGCAAAGAGAGTATAGGGACGGATAGCTCCGTCAATTTCAGGTGTGACGATGCTCTGTGACATGAAACCTCCGCTCATCCCCATTTTATCTGCCATCCATTCGTCATAGTCACGGTTGGTGTTGAGTGGCGAGAAAAGCGGTATGTTTTTGAGCTTGAGATATTCCACCACCATGTCTCCCATGCGTCCGTGTGCCATGTTGATAAGCGCTGCCGGCGAAATTGAGTCGGCGTGTCCATTCTTGATGAAGAGTTGGATTGAATTGATGGGGTACACTACATTGCCGGTTCTCTCCAATGCTGCAATCAGGCTGTCGGGCACTCCCATCTGTCCTGTAAGAATAATCCGGGGTGCACCGTTACGGAGTTTGTCATTCTTGGACAGGAATGCCTCGTACTCCTTTATGGAGTTGAAGTTAAGTTCATCGTTCTCGGAGGGATAATACAGTAATGAAGATTGAATGGCTGTAGGGTCGTCGGGTTCGGTGACAAAAAATTTTTTGCCGTCGATATATTTGCGCACATAACGTAGCAGATTGCGGTAGTTGTTTTTGCCTCCGGCAAGATATTGCTTAAGGAAAATATTGTCCACCGAATCAACGGATACGATGAGATTCTGAGGATTTGTGGCGGCGGTTGTTATTACCGGAGTGCCGTTTTCGGCAGCTTTGGCGAGTTCTTGGCGTTGTTCGTCGGTTATGCGCAGTCCCATACCGTTGACAAATACCATGTCGTATTTTCCGGCTGATGAAAGTTCCTTCACAGGCAACTCTTCTATTTTCACGAATGAATTGTCGTTTGCTTTTGAGATTTGCCCGAGGGTTATAGCCTGGTAGTTTACAAATGCTATTCGAGTCGAGGATGCGAGAGTAGTCCATAGCACGATTGCCACGCCCATACACAGGGCGCAGCAAATCGAAATTATGATAAGTTTATGTCGTGTCATAATTTTATCGGTTCATGAATTCTATTTGAAGAATGAGTCAATGTCAAGGGATAATCCGACGGACCAGGTTCTTCCCGTTGTAGGAGCTGAGTTCCAGTAATATACTTTGGGGGTATAGCCAAGTAGATTGTCAATTATGAAGTTGACATTTATCCCTTTCCACACTCGTTGCTGAAGAGTGAATTTCCAGAGTGTGTATGCTCTGTCAGTATCATAGCGGGATTTGGGTCTCGAGAGGAATCTCCCTGAAATGGCGGCATACAGTTTGTAGGAACTGCACAATTGCCTGTCGTAGTCCAGTCTCCATGTCGCAGAGTGTGGTCGGGGCTGCGTGAACTGGGAGTCTACTGTGTTCCCTCCGGTATGGAGGTAATTGTAGTTCACCATAGCTCCGAGTCCGGATGACGAACGATAACGGGCAGAGAACTCCAGACCTGCGACTCTTACACCGTCCTCGTTACAATAGATGGCGCCTTCTTCGCGCTCGGCTGTGCCTGGGAAATCGGTGGTGGTTATACGACGGTTGTACAGATTATAATATCCCATGAGTGCTACGCTGTAGGAACCTTGGAAAAAGCTATGCCGCAACTGTCCGTTGTGCTCGAGAGCGAGATTGAAGTTATGGCTTTTCTCCGGCTTTAAATCAGGATTTCCGTAAATCATCTGTATGCCTGCCATGTCAAAGTCCATGTACATCTCTTTGAGGGTGGGAGCCCTGAATCCTCCTGCGTATGATGCGCGGATTGAGAATCCCGGCAATTTGAACATTGTGGCGAGGCGTCCGGTCAACGCACCTGTAGACGATGCGGAGAAATAGTCCTCACGAAGCGAGGCTATGACGTTGAACCAATGGACTGGGTTATAGTCGAATTGTGCGAATGCGTCCACTGAATATTGCGAATGCGAGTCACCTTCGGCAAACTGGTAGGTAGAGAGGAAGTCGTGCATGTAATCGGCTCCTACTGAAAGGGCGTTGCCGCCGAAAAAGTGGGTGTACAGAGCATGGACTATATGCTGACGGTTGCTGTAATCATGGTCATGGGTACGTTCACCACCTACGTAACGCACTTTGTCGTACTGGTCGTAGCTGTAGGATAGATCAAGCGTCTGGTCGGCATTGAACGTGTATACAGCTTTGATGCCGCCGCTATAATCTTTGTACTGGTCATCGTAATTTGCCCTGTTGCTCTCCCGGTTGAAGTAGCCGCCGCGAGCTATGAAGCGAAGGTTGTCTGTGGCACGGTAAACCAGCCGTTCCTTTAGGTTGAAGGTCTTCCCTCCGAACACGTCATGGATTTTCGACTCGGTGTCAAATGCGTCTGTCAGATGGATTGTGTTGACGGTGGTATACTGCGCATTGGTGTTTGAGTTCCATTTCTTGGAATTGAAATTAAGGTCAGCGCCCGTGCGCCATTCGTCGCCAGCGCTACGGTAACGGGAGTTGACATTGAGTCTCCATGGCTCGTTGCTCTCACGGGTGATCAGGTTGACCACGCCACCGACCGCATTAGCTCCGTAGAGTGCGGATGAAGCGCCTTTGACGACCTCGACACGTCCGACGTTTTCAAGATTCAGACGGTTATAGTCTACATTGTCCATCGTTTCACCGGCAAGACGTTCGCCATCCACAAGAAACAGGACGGCATTGCCTCCAAATCCGCTCATATTGAGTGAAGTTTCCTGGCTCATGGCATACCCGAACTCAAGTCCGGGCAACTCTTCGGTTAGCAAGTCCTGGATATTGGTGGCATCTGCTTTTCTGATGTCGTCAGCCGAGATAAGGCGTGTCACCACCGGAACATCCTTGAGTGATTTCGGGGTACGGGTGGCTGTCACCACGACCTCTTCGAGTGATGCTGTGTCAGGAGTCAGCCGGATTGTCTGTGTGGAGTTCCCGTCTGTACCGCGGAGCACGAATGTCTCGGTGACGAAACCGATATATGATATGTGTAATTTCGCTGATGAGCCCGACGGGAGAGAAAGATTGAATTTGCCATCGGAATCCGTGATTATCGGTCCCATGTTCCCGGTCAGCGAGATATGGGCACCTGCCAGCGGACTGCCCGTCTCGTCAACCACCCGCACGACTATGTTGCCGGCGAGTGTGGAGGACGGGCTCAGTAGTCCGAGGAGCAGGAGAATGGAACCTATCAGTCTTTTTACCATTAGAAGAACGTGAATAACTGTTTTTCGAGTGTGAGGTGATTGGATTTTTGTAAGTCGGAGGGTGTGTCCTGTTATTGTTTTGGTGCTGTAAACGAGCAAATCATGGGCATAGGCATTGCTCCATACTGGAGATTGAACTGTATGGTTATTTTGGAGTCAGCGAAGCTGCCCTGCATCACGCCTGAATAATTCTTGCCGTTGGAGGCAGTGCCTTCGAAGTTAGTTGACTGAAGAGAGTATGTGCCGTCACTTCCTGCTACTTTGACACCTGAGATTGTGAGCGATGGGACTTTCATTGGCTCCGAACCGAACTCGGAAATCTGAACGGTTACAGTGGCGTCGTCGGTTGAAGTGACAGTGAAGGTCATATCCTCGAATGTGGACTCTGACCCCATGACTGAGCAAGTCATGTCTCCATGGTAAGTTCCTGCTACGCTTTTTGCGGCAGGAGTTGCCGGTTCTTTGTCGTCATTGTCGCTGCAAGCTGTGAGAGATACCATGCATACAAGTGCCATCATAGTGGCAAAAACAGTTTTGAGTGATTTCATTTTGTAAAGTTATTTTTAGTTGTTGATATTAATTTCTTTTTCGGGGACGATGGATTATGTACCCGGACACGAGTATTAGTGTGAGGAGCAGTCCGGATAGGAATACGAACAGTTCAGAGAATATACCTAACACCGGAGCATAGCAGCGACCGACATGCAGTTCGAGTGCTACATTCCATAGTGACATAGGTTGTGATGCTATCAGCGCATCTGTCTGTTGTAGCAACTGAGTTCCTGTCGAGTAGTCGAATATTACAGGCTCAGATGTGTTCAGGTCTTTGCTGAAGCCGCTGATTAGTCCTGAGGCTGAATAGATTCGACGTTTGCCCGAAGATGTCGCTTGTTCTCCGGTAAAGTAATCGGTCACAATTCCTGTTGACGGTTGCCATCGGTATAGTCCGCTGAATGAGCCGATTATCCATTCATCCTGGTCGCCTGGCTCAAACACTGTGATACCCATTGGACTTACTACGGGTGTGGAGTCGGCTGGTATCATCACAGGAGATTCCCTGAAATTGCGGTCGGCGCTGATGAATCCTTTGGAGGTTGATATAAGCCATCTTTCCAAACTGCTGTCCCAGCGGATGCCTCGCAGTTTGTCATGCCATATGTTTTCATTGTCAAGGCTGGAGCCGGGAAGCGGGGAGGTCTTGATTAGCACCAAAGGTATCATCAAAGGCGGTCGAAGGCACATGCCTGTCAAGGCGAGGAGAAGAGTCAGAATTATTGTGCAGTATCCTATGCGGTCATGCCAGCGGAAATTCCATTTCAGGATTGACCCCATGCGTCTGTATGAAATGTTCCGGCTGAGATGTCCCATGCTGCTGCGTATTCTGTATGGAAGGATAAAAAGGATTATACCGGTTAGACAGAGAAATGAGATAACAATTGCTACTGCATCAACTACGAGTCTGCCGGTAATGCCGAAGAGCTCTCCGCTGTGAAGCATCCAGACGGACTTGAATAGTGTGACTTTGGAAGTGTGACCTGCCGGGACACCTATCAGCGCCCGGTAAGGAATGGAAATGGAGTCCGGATGAGATGGGAGTATATATATTGCCGAGCGGGTAAGCACCACAATCTCATTGCTGTCAGGTGAGAGTGTCATGTCGGTAATTCTATCTTCATTGCCAGGCAATACGGTTTGATGCCATTTCAGGTTTTCAAGATGGTAGAGACCGGATTGTGCGGCGCACCATATATCGTTGCCGGGAGTGCGGACAACGTTTCGTATATTTCTCTTGTCAACCCCTTTGGGCAAGCCGGCATTGAAGTCGCTGAATTTGCTGAAATTACGGTCGGTCAGCCATAAGCCTGTGTTTCCATATGCGATTACAGAGGCTGAGTCTATAGGGAGGGTCCCTTTGATTACTCCATTATTATAATTCCGGATTCGGTAGCCTGAGGGTAACAATTTTCGGTTTACATTGCAGTCCGCAAAAAACTGGCGATGATTCAATATGATTCCGGACACACAGAACAGCAGGATGAAAACGGCGACAATAAGTCCCGCCCATCTGTGAAAAAATTTCCAGCCTGTACTGTGTTTCATGATGAATTTAAATTTTACCTTTTCTGATTTTTTTCCAAATTGCGGTGCAAAGTTAGAGGTTGCGTTTTAGAGCTGAAATACTCAGAAATTGGGTAAATTCAGTCCGTTTTGTAATGAAAAACATTAGTAATTAGGGATGCCTTTGGATTTTTTCATCATTTTTAGGTATGGTGAGATTTTAGGCATGGATGTACCTTTGCATGGGATAAAATACCCGGATAGATTATGATTGACAAGCAGAGTGAATATCAGCCCCATAACAGGATGAGGGAGATTATAGTAGACAATAATTTATTGTTGATGGTGATAAGCCGATTCGGTATAGCGTTCGGGTTCGGTGACAGGACCATCAAGGAGGCTTGTGAGGCAAGCGGTGTGGACTGCAATACATTCCTTGCGGTGTCTAATCTCCTGAGTTCGGGAAATTATAATAATTATCCGTTGTCCCTCCCTTCGCTAATCGGATATCTCAAGCATGCCCATTCGTCATTTATTGATTTTATCCTGCCTACCATAAGGCGCAAGCTCATTGAAGCAATCAACTATTCCGACACCAATGATGTAGCATTCCTTCTGATGAAATTTTTTGATGACTATGTTGTGGAGGTAAAGCGGCACATGGAATATGAGAATAACACGATATTTTCCTATGTGGAAGGATTGCTCAACGGTGTGATTGACGAGAAATTCAGCATATCTCAGTTCTCCGTCAATCATAATCACATGGCATCAAAACTAAATGAACTCAAGGATATATTCATATATCACTATAACCAGCGTGACAATGATCTGCTCAGTTCAGTCCTGTTTGACATTATAATATGTGAGCGGGATTTGATGTCGCATTTTGAGGTTGAACATCGTCTGTTTGTTCCCGCTGTCGAACAGTTGGAATCCTCGCTACGCTCCCGTCTTTCCGTGAGCAGCAAAGATGAACCTGCTGACAATACGGATAGTGATCCCCAGCTTGATTCTCTCAGCGACCGTGAGAAGGAGATTATAAAATGCGTGGCGCGTGGCATGTCAAACAAGGAAATAGCTGACAAACTTTGTCTGTCAATTCATACCATCACTACTCACCGTCGCAACCTGACCTCTAAACTCGGTATCCATTCTCCGGCGGGACTTACGATATTTGCCATACTTCATCATCTGGTGGACTTGAAGGATGTAGAGACGCTTTGATTTCAGACGAATGCTGTATGAAGTTGTCAGTTTAGGTTAGATTTACTATCTTTGCATGGTGTGAATCTATCCATTAATATATCATGAAAAAATTTTTTGCTGAATCAGTGCTGACAGTCAGAAAACTGGTGTCCGCAACATTGTTTGCGGCAGCCGGAATCTCAGTTGCGGCTAATGCTGCAAATCCGGTCCTTCCGGGCTTCCATGCTGACCCTGAGATACTCTATTCGGAGAATACAGGTAAATATTATATATACTCTACTACTGACGGTACTCCCCGGTGGGGAGGTCATTATTTTCAGGTCTTTTCATCTGACGACCTCAATGACTGGAAGGATGAAGGGATAATCCTTGACCTGAAGACCGAACAAGTGCCATGGTCGGATGGAAATGCCTGGGCGCCGGCAATCATAGAGAGAAAAGAAGGGGACAGCTATAAGTATTACTTTTATTATAGTGGCAATTCGATAGCTGACAAACGCAAACAGATTGGTGTGGCGGTGAGCGATTCACCGGTAGGTCCGTTTACGGATTTGGGGCATTCGATTATCAAGGATGACCCGTCACGCCGCGGTCAGCAGATTGATGTGGACGTGTTCCGTGACCCGGTTTCCGGAAAATATTATCTTTACTGGGGAAACAGTTTTATGGCGGTAGCAGAGCTTTCCGACGATATGATGTCGATAAAGGAGGAGACGATAAAGGTCATCACTCCCATAGGCGGGACATTGGAGACTCATGCCTACCGTGAGGCACCATACGTATTTTATCGTGGTGGCAAATATTATTTCCTATGGTCTGTTGACGATACAGGCTCACCCAATTATCATGTGGCATACGGCACTTCGGATTCACCTACCGGACCTATTGAAGTAGCAGACCCGTGTACCATACTGATTCAGAATCCGGAGAAGGAAATCTATGGGACTGCCCACAATTCGGTCATAAATCTCCCGGGGTCGGACGAATGGCGGATTGTGTACCATCGCATCAATAAGGATTACATAGAAAAGGAAAAGAGTCCCGGAACACATCGCGAAGTATGTATTGATAAGATGGAATTCAATGCGGACGGCTCAATAAAACCGGTCACTCCTACTCTCTGACATGCTGCGGCTGCATTAAATATAGTTATTACCAATCAGTTCCTTAATTAAATTATCATAGAATACAGATGAAAACAATAGCAAAATGGCTGCTGTTATTTGCAGTTATATTACCTTGCGCCGTTACGGCACAGAATCTTCAGAAAGGCGATTACGGTTACCTGTACTGCCACATGAGCGGGCGTGGTGAATGGACAGCGTATGCGCTTAGCCGTGACGGATTCAACTATCACGATCTTCTGGACGGAGACTCGATTTTCAGTCCTGCCAAACATGCCAGGATTGAGGGTGGAACCCGTGACGCATATATAACCCGCAAGCATGATGGTTCGGGTTATCTGATGGTCACTACTGACATGTGTGTCGCAAAGAGCAAGAAATGGCATAACTATGGGATTGACTTGTTACGTAGTGACGACCTGATTAACTGGGAATCCGTGACATTCGATTTCCGTGACGGAGCCTCTATTTTCTCCGACCCTGAATCTCCTGACCCATATAAAGACTATTCCACAATATTGAGAGTCTGGGCTCCGCAGATTTTCTGGGACCCTGACTATGTATGGAATGACGGAAAGAAAGGCGGGTATATGATTTACTATTCGCTATGGAATCCCGAGGACGGCGAGGAGTATGACCGTATGTACTACTCGTATGCCGATGAGTCATTTACCACCCTTACCAAACCTAAAGTGCTGTTTGATTGGGGATATGCGACAATTGACGCTGATATCAACTATCTGGAGAGCGACGGACTCTATCACATGATGATAAAGAAGGAGGGCGGACGTCCCGGTATTTTCACGTCTACCGCTCCGACTCTTCACGGTCCCTGGGGTGAGCCTGTCGAGGATGACTATGTGGACTTTGAAGGTAACAAAAAGTGCGAGGGCGTTTCGGCTTTCCAGCTTGTAGGTGACCCGACATGGTGCATTGCCTATATTGAGTACTCTTCCAAGCCAAGACATTATCGTATATGCAAGGCTGACGAAAACATGCGCAATTTCCATTCACCGCAGGATATCCAAGGTGTAGATGCTCCACAGCATGGTTCTTTCATGCGTCTGACTAAAGATGAGTACGAACGCCTTGAAAACTGGGCGGCTGATAAGAAAAAATAATATTCACAAGAAAACCCGTTGGGCGGTTTGATTAATAACTTATGAACGGGTTGCACAACAATTAATAGCTGTGACAATGAAATTATTATCGACAGCGGCGGCGATGCTGTTGCCTTTTGCGGTCATGGGTCAGTCATATATAGGTATGTTTGACCATAATCCGTTGGAACGTAGTGATAAACGGGTGCTCCAGTACACACCGACATCCGACGGATACATTATGTCGCATAACGGAAAGAATCTGTATACCCGTGCTCTCTATGGCGGAAATACCGCATTTCGAATGGAGACAAGCGATATGCCGATATTTGCCGGTTTTCATGGCAAGGATAACCGGAATATTCACTTTGTCCTTGATGTTGACGGAGTGAAGATGCGTCTTGATTCCGTGAGCGACTGTCGGTCGTATTACCGTGGCGGTGAGCGTCGGTATGAATTGACAGATGCCGCATGGCGAGGCGGCAGAATAGTGATGACTCTGCTTGCCCCCCGTGATTACGAAGGCGGCATATGGAAAATTGAAGCTGCCGGTATGCCTAAAGGGAGTACGCTTACGGCTGTATCATGCACTACTGTCAAAATAAAGCTGAACCGTAACGGAGATATGGGTGCTGACCCGGCAAATTGCCTTGCGCCTGACCCGGAGAGAGGAGACCTCACGGAATGCACTGTGAATCTTGGAGGTAAGAAACAGACAGTTTACATAGGTTATGCTGACCGTGTGGTTACTGCTGCTGACCAGAAGAAACTTGCGGCAGCCTATGCCAAGGCTGACCGCCAGCGGGCTGACCTTGCCGGAATGCTCGAAGTCGAGACCCCCGACCCGTATTTTAACACATTGGGCGCTACCATAATGAATGCGGCGGATGGCAATTGGGACGGACAGGTGTGGCTGCATGGAGCTATCGGCTGGCGTATGCCTCTCAGTGGCTGGCGAGGTGCTTACAATGGCGATTTTCTTGGCTGGCATGACCGTGCGCGTTCTCATTTCGATGCTTATGCGAAGTCGCAGGTTACTGGTGTGGAACCTGTCATACCGCATCCCTCACAGGATGCTGATAAGCAGATGGCCCGAGCATTGAAGAAATGGGGCACACAGATGTACAGCAACGGATATATATGCCGTAACCCGGAGCGTAATGACCAGATGCACCATTACGATATGAATTTGTGCTACATTGATGAGCTTCTATGGCATTTGAAATGGACAGGCGACCTTGATTATGCCCGTGAGAGATGGAATACTCTGAAATCACATCTCGCATGGGAAAAGCGTAACTTTGATCCGGACGACGATGGTCTCTATGATGCATATTGCTGTATCTGGGCGAGCGATGCGCTATATTACAATAGTGGTGCGGTGACTCATTCCACCGCTTACAATTACAGGGCTAATAAGATTGCCGCTGAGATTGCCGAAAAGATAGGGGAGGATGCAGAGCCTTACCGCAAGGAGGCTGATAAGATTCTTGCTGCCCTTAACTCCACTCTGTGGATGAAGGATAAAGGTGTCTGGGCAGAGCATAAGGATTTCATGGGGCATAAGCGTCTGCATGACCATCCTGCGCTTTGGACAGTATATCATGCCATTGACAGTGATGTGGCTGACCCGTTCATGGCTTACAGCGCCACCCGGTATATTGACAATAACATCCCCCATATCCCAGTGGTGGCGGATGGACTCGAAGATGGTGAATATGCGACAGTCTCCACCACCGACTGGCTTCCATATGCCTGGAGCATAAATAATGTGGCGTTTGCAGAAGTTCTGCATACCACTCTCGCCTACTGGCAGGCAGGTCGCCCGGAAGCAGCTTCGAAACTATTTAAAAGTTCCATGCTCGACGGGATGTATATGGGTAACAGTCCCGGTAATATAGGTCAGATAAGTTTCTACGATGCTGCACGCGGAGAATGTTACCGTGATTTTGCCGATCCTACAGCTATGATGGCCCGCGCTGTAGTGCAGGGGCTTTTCGGTTTTAATCCGGATGCGCTCAACCATACTCTTATCATGCGTCCAGGTTTCCCCCGTGAGTGGGAGCATGCTTCTATCAGGCATTCTGATTTCACTCTTGGATTCAAGCGTGAGGGGTACAAGGACGTTTATAGTCTCACGCTTGCGCTTGATTCAATCAGAACGGTTGATTTCATACTCCGGGCTCCTTTTGATAAAGTCAAATCCGTAACGGTCAATGGCAAGCCGGCACAGTGGAGCATGGTTGAAAATAGTATCGACCTCCCCGCCATCAAGGTCTCCACTCCGGTGTCATGCAAGATGGATGTGGCGGTGGAGTGGGATGGCGCATCTGTCGCTAATGCCAAGGTTGCTCCGACCGGTAAGGTCCGTAAAGGATTCCGGCAGGTCAAGTCGGGCGATATGTGCTGGTGGGAAGAGACCGAAAGTTTCCGTCATCAGCCTCTTGATGCCGCACGTCTTGGACTTGACCTTAAAGTCACCCCTGAGGATGTGTATGAGACTATTGACTTGACTCCATATTACAATGCCAATGTGACCGATATATTCCGCAACGAGTATCTTTCGCCCCGCTCTCCTTATACCACTCTTCAGATCCCTGTGCATGGTATAGGTGAATGGTGTCATCCGGATGATATGGCAGAAATAGATGACTCCGGTCTTCGCAACGCCATGAAGGCTGAGGGAGTTGTCAACACATCGCTCGGCATACCGTTTGCATCGGTGGCTGAAGGGAAGAATGCTGTCTATACATCTCTTTTTGACAATTATCCCGACAGTGTCTCCATGCCTCTGTCAGGCAGAGCGTCAGCGATACAGCTTCTCATGGCAGGAAGCACAAATCACATGCAGTGCCACTCGGAGAATGCCCGTGTCAAGGTGAAATATGCTGACGGTACGGAGACTGTGTTGCCTCTGATTGCACCTAACAATTGGTGCCCGATTGAGCAGGACTACTTTACCGACGGCAAGGCATTCAAACTGTCCACACCTCGTCCTTACCGCATGATACTCAAGGATGCCTCTGTGACTGACAATGTGGCTGAGGCGTTGGATATCAATGGAGTGTACGGACGCCGTATCGACGGGGGTGCCGGGATATTACTTCGTGTAGACCTCGATGCGCATAAGGAACTTCAGTCGTTGACTCTTGAAACCCTCTCCAACGAGATAGTTGCAGGTGTCCTCGCCGCTACTTATGTGAGATAAATATCGATTAACGGTTAACGCCGGGCTGGGAATCATTCTTTACCGGATAATTCTCAGCCCGGTGTTAATATTTTTTTATATTAGCTATCCCCGAATTATAGAGGTCTTTTTTTGTTTTTTGAAAAGAATTTTGCGGGAGAAATAAAAAAGTATTAATTTTGCCGACAGTTTTGGTGTCGTGTAATAGCGATGAAAAGGGAACCGGGTGAGAATCCCGGACAGACCCGCTGCTGTGATTCCTCTAAAACTCATTGATTGATAAGCCACTGGCGGAAATGTGCCGATAAAAATTGGTCCGGCGCATGGAACCGGGAAGGTAATTGATGAGGGGATAAGTCAGAAGACCTGCCAGAATGAACAAACGTTTTGAAGTTTTCGGGAAATAAAGCGACAAAACAATCTCTGTATTTCCGTTTGTGTCCGTCTGACAGACAACATATTGGCGAGACTCAACCGGCATGATGGGTTGTGGCGTTGCTGTGAAGCACCCGGATAAAGATAATAACTCATCGAGCCAATGGAAATTAATCCGTTCAGCAAACTTGTTACTGCGGTTATCGCGACTCTGCTACCGATGTCGGGGTGGTGCGCTGTTGAGGTGCCTGATTCAGTCACCGGGACAGAGCAACGTGTCGATGAGGTAACTGTCGTAGGTCGCCGTTCCCCTATAAAGGTTTCGGCTGATGTGCCTGTACAGACGATTGGCGGCAAGGAAATTTCGGAACTCGGCATTCAGAACATGGCTGATGCAGTGCGTCGTTTTGCCGGGGCAAATGTGAGGGATTACGGAGGGATAGGCGGATTGAAAACTGTTTCCGTCCGCAACATGGGGGCTGCCCATACAGGGGTGAGCTACGACGGGGCGCCTGTGAGCAATTGCCAGGGCGGTCAGATAGACATAGGCAGATTCTCCCTTGATAATATATCAATGCTCTCTCTTGCGGTAGGACAGTCTGAAGATTTGCTCCAGCCTGCAAAACTTTATGCGTCAGCCGCAGTGCTTAACATCGTCACCAATACTCCGCATTTTAACGGCAATCGCAATGCTGCCTTCGAGGCTCAGATCAAGGGTGGTTCCTTCGGGTATGTAAATCCTATGCTGAGATGGTGGCAGAAGATAGGAAGCCGAGTGAGCACATCGCTTGACGGAGATTTCATGCGTGCTGACGGTAATTATCCTTTTACGCTTGTCAACGGCAAAACCGTGACGAAAGAGCGGCGCTCCAATTCAGCCATAGATTCCTGGCATGCGGAGGCAAACATATATTACGATATGCCTGACAGTGCGCAACTTCAGGTGAAAGGTTATTATTTCTATTCCAAGCGCGGGCTTCCGGGCGCTGTCACCCTTTATAATCCACTCTCCACTGAGACCCTTTGGGATAAGAATGCGTTCGTGCAGGTGAAGTACCGCAAGGAGTTTACCCGGAAATGGAGGCTTCAGGCGATAGGAAAATACAACTATTCGTGGAATCGGGACCGGGAGCTTGGGAATCAGTTCACAGATGGTGTATATCAGGATGTACACAGGCAGAACGAGGCATATATCTCGGCATCGGCTGTGTATACCCCGGTCAGCCCGTTGTCTATAGCATTGGCGCAGGATGGGATTATAAATACCTTGCACAGCACCATGTTCGAGTGCCCGTTTCCTACCAGATATACTTCGCTCACTGCTTTGTCCGCACGTTGGCACAAAGGTGCTTTAACAGCAAACGGTACTCTCGTAGGGACCTATATCACTGAAAATGTTGAGATAGGGGATGCTCCGGATGATATAAAACGTCTCTCACCGAGCCTGTCGTTCAGTGTGCAGCCGTGGCGGGAGGAGATGCTCTTCGTTCGCGGCATGTACAAGAGCACATTCCGAGTGCCTTCGTTCAATGACCTCTATTATGACCGTCTCGGCAGTCGTACGCTACGTCCTGAGAAGGCGGATGAATACGATATAGGTATAACCTGGAGCAAGTCTCTTTTCCCGGCAATGGATTATCTGTCGCTCACTGTGGACGGCTATATCAATAATGTGCGTGATAAAATTGTGGCTTTCCCATCCACCTACGTGTGGCGTATGGCTAATTACGGCAAAGTGCGGATTAATGGACTGGATGTCACTCTTGCCACCGCATTTTCACTCCCGTATGATATGAATATCTCAATGTCAGCTGCTTATACCTTCCAGAAAGCAATTGATTTGACTGATCCTACTTCAAAGAGCTATAAAGACCAGCTTCCCTACACTCCCGTGCACAGCGGTAATGCGGCTCTTACGTTCAAGACTCCGTATGTTACTGTCGGCTACTCGCTTGTCGGCGTTGGCAAGCGTTATTATCTCGCTCAGAATATACCTGTCAATGAGATTGCCGGATATGTGGAGCAGAATCTCACTCTAAGCCGCGAATTCCAATTCAGGAATGTGAATTTTGCTGTCCGTGGCGAGCTGATAAACATTGCCGATAAGCAGTATGATGTGATAAAGTATTATCCAATGCCGGGGCGCTCCTGGCGTGTGGTGGCTAATGTGAAATTTTAATGATAATACTCAATATAATTGAATTATGAAAATCAAGAATCTTTTCAGCTGGCTGTTTGTGCTGGCAATCGGTTTTGCAGCAGTGTCATGTAGCGACGATGACGAGCCTAAGTGGAATGACGATGGCTCTAAGGTGGTGCTGCCCGACCACAGAATGTTTATCCTTAATGAAGGCTCATTCAACCAGAATAATGCCGGCATAGAATTTTATGCGCCAATGGGCGACGCATCAGTAATCGATGATATTTTTTACCGGCAGAATAATGCCCGTCTTGGCGATACCGCTCAGGATATGATTGAGTACCGCAATTATATTTATGTGTCGGTATATGGGTCGAATTATCTTGCAAAACTTAATACCGCATGTGTGGAAGTGGCTCGCGTGTCATTTGCCAATAACTCGGATTTGAATGCCGGTATCCGCTATCTGGCAGCTGACGGTGGCTATATCTACGCTTCGTTCCATGGCGGTTGCGTGGCAAAGATTAATGCCTCCACTCTGGCGGTCGAAGCTACATTCAAGACACCCGGTGCCAACCTTGAAGGCATAGCGGTAGAGAATGGGAAACTTTACGTGGCAAATTCATACGGACAGGGTACAGGCGGTTACACCTATTATACCGACGTGTTTGTTATTGACACCAGGACATTTACATTGATTAAAACTTTGGAGGTTGCTATGAATCCTAATGCAATGACTGAGGAGGACGATAAGATTTTCCTGATTTCGACAGGCAACTATGGTGATAAGGGCTACTCGTTCCAGATGATTGATCCATCCCGTAACGATGCTGTGACAGACCTTGCAGTAGCTACATGCATGGGTGCCGGTAATGACAAGGTATATCTCGTAAATTCCGTTACCGACTGGACGACATATCAGACCACTAATACATTCTTCTCTTATGACATCAAGTCAGGACGTGTAATCAATGAATCGTTTATGAAGAATGCACCGGCTGAACTTGGCAGTGTGAGCATTTATATGATATCTGTTGATGACGAGACCGGTGACATCTATGTAGGCGTGACCTATTATTCTGCCGGAAACGGTGATATATATCGCTTCAAGAAGGATGGAACTTTCGTTGAGAAGTTCGATTGTGGCGGTCAGAATCCCCGTGCTGCGGTTTTCTTTGACTAAGAAGACCACATGCGGAATGAACAATAAAATGACTTATAGGAACTAAATATAGATGATTAAAAAACCTTTATTAAGTCTATTTCTGCCGATGGTGTTGCCGCTCCTTGTTTCATGCAAGGGCGGCAACGCTCTTGTTTCAGCGGACAGCGGAGATACTCTTAAACTTGCATACGCTGACAATATTTCGCTCATACGTTACCCTGATTATATAAAGGCTACGGTCCGTAATCCATGGGATACAGCTTCGGTGCTTCATACTTATCTGCTGGTTCCGGACTCTATTGATTTACCCCCGGTGCTGCCGGAGGGAACAGTGGTAAGGACTCCATTGAAGTCAGCATTGATATATTCCTCCGTTCACAACAGTCTGGTGTCAGAACTGGGATCGATTGATGCGATATCCGGTGTCTGTGACGCATCGTATATACATCAGCCAGAACTTGTGGCGAGGATTGCTGACGGAAGAGTGGCAGACTGTGGCATAGGTACATCGCCTAATATCGAGAAGATTATAAATCTTAATCCTGATGGTGTCATGCTGTCGCCTTTTGAAAATTCTGGAACTTACGGCAAGCTCGGGCAGCTTGGGATTCCTATAATCGAGTGTGCCGATTATATGGAGACTTCACCGCTTGCCCGTGCAGAGTGGATGAAGTTTTATGGG
This sequence comes from uncultured Duncaniella sp., assembly GCA_958352885.1. GTDB lineage: Bacteria > Bacteroidota > Bacteroidia > Bacteroidales > Muribaculaceae > Duncaniella. The sequence continues at coordinate 420,634 of CATWQI010000001.1, read as the reverse complement.
ATGCTTTTCGACAAGGAGAAGGAAGCTGAGAGAATGTTTGCCGATACCGAGAAGGAGTATCTTGAGTTGAAGAATCTTGCAAAGAGTGCGACAGGCAAACCCCGGGTGCTGATTGACAGACTGTATGGGCAGGCATGGTATGTGCCGGCTGAAAACTCGACTATGAGCATATTTATACGTGATGCCGGCGGTGAAAATCCGTTCGACGGATATCAAGGTAGTGGCAGTGTGCCTCTTACCGGAGAACAGGTGCTGTTCAAGGCTGCAGATTCGGATGTGTGGCTGATGCGCTACAATCAGAAAACAGACAAGACCATCCGTGAATTAGGTGCCGACAATGCAATATACTCCCAGTTTAAAGCGTTTAAAGACGGAAAGGTGTACGGGTGTAACACGGCTAACACGTATTTTTATGAAGAAGTGCCTTTTCATCCGCAATGGCTTCTCTGTGAGATGATTTCAATATTTCATCCTGAGCTGCCGGATGTCACACCTGAACGACGATATTTCCGAGAGATGAATCCTTGATAAATCCGGAGTCCGGTTATAGATATGAAGTTTATCATAGTTTCCGTTTTGACAGTAGCTCTGTTTCTGCTGAATCTCTTCGTGGGTTCAGTGGACATACCTGCGGCTGATGTGTTTGCCTTACTTATGGGGAGCGATGGCTATGGGGCGGCCGGATTTATAGTTATCGGCAGCCGTCTTCCTATGGCTGTGACCGCACTGCTTGCCGGAGCCGGGCTGGCGGCATCGGGACTTATGCTTCAGACGACGTTCCGTAATCCGCTTGCCGGACCTTCAGTGCTCGGTATAAACTCAGGTGCGAGTCTGGGTGTGGCATTGGTGATGCTTTTTCTCGGAGGAGCTATTTCGGCAGGGACAGTTACCATAGGAGGATATGCTGCAGTGATGGTCGGTGCGTTTGTCGGCAGTCTGCTGATAATGGGGCTGCTGTTGTTTCTCTCCACCATGCTACGCAATACGCTGATGTTGCTGATTACAGGTATAATGATTGGTTATCTGACATCATCGGTGATTATGCTCCTGAATTTTGTGTCTACTGCGGAAGGGGTGCAGAGCTATGTGATGTGGGGTATGAGTAGTTTCAATGGTGTCTCGATGCGTCATCTGCCTTTGTTCTCGGTAATGACTTTGGTCGGCATAGCCTTGGCGCTTATGTTGGTGAAACCGCTTAATTTGCTTATGCTTGGTGACGGGTATGCACAGAATCTCGGTGTAAACCTTAAGCGGGTACGTAATCTGCTTTTGCTCGCAACCGGAATACTAACTGCTGTGATTACAGCGTTCTGCGGACCTGTCGCATTTATAGGTCTGTCTGTTCCCCATATAGCGCGTCTGGTGTTCCGGACGGATAATCATCGTATACTTATGCCTGCCACTCTGCTTGTTGGGGCGGTTGTGGCACTTGGGTGTAATATGCTGTGTGTGTTGCCGTGTAATTCGGTGCTTCCGCTCAATGCCGTTACTCCGCTCGTCGGAGCGCCGGTGGTGATATGGGTGCTTTTTAAACACAGAGGGAGGTAATGGATATGAGTATTGCGGAAATTCAAAAAAATACGGCACATGACACTATAAAGGTATGCGGGCTTATAACCGGCTATCGCCGCCGCAAGGAGGCTAAAGTGGTGACTCGGGAGTTTGACGCTACACTTCGCAGTGGTGAACTTACATGTCTTTTGGGTCCAAATGGTGCCGGAAAGTCAACACTTTTACGCACTCTGTCCGCATTTCAGCCTCCAATCGGAGGCGAAATCTTTATTACGGGGAAACCGCTGTCAGAGTATATGGATACTGACCTTGCGAGAGTCATAAGTGTGGTACTTACCGAGCGTGTGAGTGTCAGCAATATGACCGTAGACGAACTTGTGGGGATGGGTAGAAGTCCTTACACCGGATTCTTCGGCTTGCTATCCAGTCATGACAAGGAGGTGACAGAGCAGGCCATACGAATGGTGGGGATTGAGGATTTACGTCACCGTGCGGTGGATACTCTCAGTGACGGTGAACGTCAGAAAGTGATGATAGCCAAGGCTCTCGCTCAGGAAACACCGGTCATATTCCTTGATGAGCCCACAGCCTTTCTTGATTATCCGAGTAAGGTGGAAATAATGCAGTTGCTCCACAGATTGTCGAGGGAGGGAGGTAAGACTGTATTCATGTCTACCCACGATTTGGAACTTGCCCTCCAGATAGCTGACAAGCTGTGGCTTCTGGACAAAGAGCTTGGATTAAGTGTGGGGACTCCTGAGGATTTATCGCTCAGCGGGGATATGGAACGGTATTTCAAACGTGACGGAGTGGAGTTTGACTCTGTGAACGGTTTGTTCAGGATTAAGAACACAGCAGAGCGGCATGTCGTAGTTTCCGGGACCGGTGTCCGGTTCAATATGTTGCGGAAGGCGCTGATGCGCAACGGTATCAATGTGCTCTCTGACGTTGATTCTCTCAGTTCCACAGGGATGGAGCGGATAGAGATTACGGATGAAGGTTACAATGTAGGGGGCGAGTTGCTGATCACTATTGGAGATGTAATTGAAAAGATGGTGTGACAGCACCCTCCGGGAAGTGTTTGAATCCATGAGAAGGAGTTATTATGTCCTCATATATCGTTAGTATATAAGGATATAACACCACGTAGCGTGTACTAATAGTGTACTATGTGGGTAAAATGGAGAAGAAGAATAGAGGCATTTTAAGAATTTTATGTGTTTGTTGAGAATTTTTAATTCGACTTTGTTCTATTCTTCTGACGGCAATTTTCCCAGTATGTCGGTTTTCTGACCTACTTTCTGACCTACTTTCTGACCTACTTTCTGACCTATTCAGATGGGAATTCCCAATGTCCGTTTCTGGGAGAACCAACACGCTGGATAATCCCTTCCGATTTCAGTCTTTCTATATGGAATTGCACATTTGATGAAGAGATTCCAAGTTGCCGGGATAAAGATGCTCTTGTAATTCGAGGATTCTCCTTAATCAAAGCAATTAGTCTTTCTCTGGTGGACTGCTTTCCTTTCTCGCCATTATTCTCGCCATCGTTGCGAGAATCCTTAGTCGATGCCAATGGATAAGTGACTGTTGAGATCAGCATATCACTCTCAAAGGTGACAGTTTTCCCGGTCAGTTTTTCCCAACCTAATATTTTGTCAATGCCATATCCGGCATTTTCAGATAGTTTCGGATGACGGAATAGTCTGATTATACTCGGATTACGCGGCATAGACAGGACACGATTCCGAAACTCGTCGGCATCAAGAATGAATCGTCCCGGATTCTGCATTACAATTCTGTCATCGAATACCCTTATCGTGGGATGTGCTGATGCAAGATAATCTGAGTGAGCGCAAAAATTAACTAATCCTTCACGCAAGCAGAACAGTTGTGAGTTGTCTTCTACACCGAATATGTCGGGTCCTTCCACATAAGGGGCATCTACAAAATTGCGCAGACGGTGCATTATAAGCTGAAAACTCTCCCATATATTTTCTTGCTCCGGCATACGGTAGGTATATCGCTGCGAGGCTGTGGCATAAGAATCGCCCGGTATCTCCATATAGTCTATCCAAAAGTTGGGCAACGCACCGAGTACGGATTCCAGTTTGCCAAACATAAGGAGACTGCCATACGACAGTTTACCCGATGAAAGAACGATGTTCAGTTTCCTGCAAAAATCTTCATCGTTCAATGTGGGGAACGAAAGAGATCGATTGAAATCACGGAGATAGCTGCGGTAGGATGCAATGGAGTCAAGATTGATGTCATTGAAACCTGAGCCGGGGACTTCCATTTCTGATTTTGCTCCGAAAGATGCGTCTCTCACAATCGCATCGACTTCCATGTCCGTGGCGAGTGTATCACCGCTTCCTGTTCTGATATACACCTCTCCACTACTTTTGATTGCAACAGGTCGGTGTGGCGACAATGGTATCTCAAAAGCGAGAATATCCTTACCGTCAATCTTGTATCTCATGGCTTTGCATGAGACAGGGGCATTGAACTTTGTGCGGGAACGTAATGTGGTGATTATATCCTGCTCCATTTGTTCAGGATTCGACACTCCGTTGACAACGTACACGGAGCCATCTGCGGTCTTCTTCTCTTTAACGCCGAGTATTATCCAACCGCCCTCTGTGTTGGAGAAAGCGCTGACCGTCTCCCACATGGATTTGGGAAGACCGCCCGAAGCCTCTTTGACCTCGAAATCATTCCATTCTATATCGTTGAGCCTTGCGAGCAGTTCTTCTTTTGTCATTTTTGCGCGTATTAGACTGCAAAGTTACTAATTTTTCGGCGATTATAGCTTAGGATTCAGATATTTTGGCTAAATTTGCAGTCGGAATGGCATCGCCTTTCCACGACATTTTGAAAAAATAAGAAGCGTTATGCGTCTTGCAAACTGAAAACCTGAGAAACTTTTAGTCTTGATGCAAGAGATAGCATAGTGGTTCTCACGCGTATAGCGTGGGCTGCTATTGTTACATCTGCATCATTGGTTTTCTCAGGACCATCAGTTTGGACGTGGCATAGTTGGCTCACGTTTCTTTGTATAACTAATCTCTCCATTGAGCCAGTAGAGAAACCAAAAAATATGAATAAGCAGGTTATATTTCTAATCTCATTCTTCGTCATATTCGCTGTCTCATGCAGCAATGACGATGAGCCACAAATACCTACAAACGCCATTTCACTTAATATGATGGCAGGAGATAGTGAGACGACTATTGGCGGTTCTGATGTGTTCATCAATGCTTCCAATAATTTCGCATCATCATATTGCGGTATCGCCGACCTTGGCAGAAAAGGTAGTTTCAACCAAAATCCAAGTCTATCTCAGATAGCTCAGGAAGTTGCGGTCACTCCCGGTAACTTCTATCAAATAACGCTTGCACAAGATATTCAGACCGTGGCAGGAGCGCGAGCTTATCCAATAAACACCAACTATTACAACGTGTATGTGGATTCTTGGATATATGACAAAGACAAGGATATTGCGGGGGCCAAAATCAGCTTTGCCGAATGCTATCCACAAATCAAACAACTTCCGAAATGGGATGAACAGATTGTGGTTAACAAAGAATTGAACGATGCCTACTACAACATCGTATCATATTCATTCCCTCAGGGTTGCATAATTGATGATGCGATTGATGCCTATTATACAAACGGATACGAGAATCTGACGGATAGACTTGATTTCAAGATAAACGGAAATCAAATGGAGTTGACATATCCGGATTTAAGTAACACTAATCCCTATGTCAAATTGTTGGTTCGCTATGAGAATGTATATACACGTGTTTCTTTAGATTTCAAATAATTGTATCAATTATGGGACGTTTCGCAAAATTTATTTGTTATCTTGCTGTTTTACTCATACTTTCGGCATGTACGACCTCCAAATCAACAGTATCCAATAACGTCAATCTATCACGCTATGAATATGCGTCAATAATAAACAACGACACATATCATGTCCCGGCAAAGTTGATGGAGTATGAAATACAGTTATTTGATGCTGTTGAGAACTCACGGTTAAAACTCGTAAGCGACGCTCGAATCTATGAACTATCTCCCCATCAGCTAAAAAAACTTCTATTGGTTAAATACGGGGTGAATGTCCAGCAAGAAGAAACTGTCGTAACGGTAAACTTCATAGACTATGAAACCGGGAGACCGATAGCGTCCTGCCGAGGTGCCTATTCTTCACTCGGGATTGCAGGTGCTGGCTACGACATTAAAGAAGCAATAAAACGAGTATCCAAACAAATATCAATAACGTTTCCTAAATAATATCAAACCTTCCTATCTATCGCAAGATGAAATCAATGAGCATTGTACTGCTTTCGGCTTTTGCGGTTGCGCCTTTATCTGCAATGGCTCAATCAAACGAGACCGATAGCATCAAGACACAGGAACTTAATGAAGTTGTGGTTGAGGCATCTAACCAACGGACATCATCAAATATTTCCACCTACATTCCTATGGCTCGGCAAAAGAATGCTGCTGCCGATGCGATCTCTCTTTTGAGCCAAATGGCAATCCCTCAAATTGAGGTTGACCCAATCAGCCAAGCGGTAAAGACGGCTTCGGGTCAAGGGGTGTCGATATTCATTGATTTTCTGCCTGCCACCGCACAGGACTTGCAGGGCATGAGAACGCAAGATGTGAAAAGAGTAGAGTATTATCTGCACCCGACCGACCCGCGATTTCAAGGCGCACATTACGCAATCAACTTCATCATGCAAAAGTATGAATGGGGCGGATATACAAAGGTTACTGCTAACAAATGGTTTGGAGTCAACCGCACCGAGGGTGAGATTTATTCCAAAATGGCTTACAAATCGATGGTTTTTGACCTATACGCCGATGAAATTTACCTTACAAACCGTCATGGAGGCGTAAGCTCTACAGAAACATTCCGTTTTGAAGACCTATACGGAGCCGGACCACAGACCATCGAACGAACTTCCGAAACCAATTCCTCGTTATATCGCAACAACAGCAACGACTTTGCCCTCCGCGCTTTATATAACAGCGACAAAGCAAGAATATCCAACCGCTTATCATATAGTCTAAAGGATGTTCCTCACAATGATGCGGTTAATTCCTTGTTTTATTCTTCCGATTTATTTTCTCCCACAACGGCAACGTCGCTTACCACAAGCCATAACTGGGCTCTTTCCTATAATGGTAATTTCTACGTCAAAATTTCCCCGAAATTTTCATTTGAGGGCGTTGCTGTGTACACATACGGTAAAAATAAATCCAATTCATTTTACTCTACTGGCGAAGCACTCTCAATTACAAACAATGCATCGGAAAGCGTACATAAATTACAGATAAATCCGCGCCTTTATTGGCAGCTTAACCGAAAGAATACGTTTATATTCTATTTCGCCACAGTGCAGAATTGGAATTTTATTGATTACTATGGCAACTCTCCATCTTATCAGAAATATAATGTTGGAGGATATTCTGCCGGAGCTCATTATAATCTAAATCTCGATAAATGGAATTTCGGTGGAGAGTTTGGATGGGTGTGGGAACGCAACCATATCAGCGACAGCCGTATGAACGACAATTTCCCAAGAGCTATCGCCTATGCTACTTTCTCACCAACAGACAAGCACCAGTTTGAAGCTAATTGGAACTACAGCAAAGATGTACCAGACGCAGCTCAAAAAAGTCCTAATATGCTCCAACAGGACGAACTTATGTGGTATCAGGGCACGCCGACATTGGTAGATTATTCATACCAGAACGCAGGTTTGACATATACTTGGCTCCCAAATAATAAATTGCAACTATCTGCTGACGCTTATATCCATATGCTTGGAAACCGTTGCGTGACCATATATTCTCCCACCGCTCCCGAAGGAACAATGTTGCGTCGATATGTCAACGATGGGGATTACCGCAGCGGAATGTTGGGGGCTTCCGCCACCGCCAAATTCTTCGGGGGTAAACTTGTAGCGAAACTTCGACCGCAATACTGGTTGCGGAAGACTACCGGGGCATACGCAAGCACAAGAAGTGAACTTACATGTACGGCTCAACTCACATATTATTTCGGTAAATTCTATCTTTGGGGATGGTATATGACACCAAGCCATTATCAGGAAGAACAAAGCGGAATTGTCGAACGCACACCTGCCAAATATCAGATTCAGTTAGGCTGGGGCGACAAGGGGTGGAATATCCGTGCCGGAGTCTACAATTTCCTGCACACATCATGGGAATCATTACATCAGACTCTTTCGAGCAAGTATTACAGCTTTGACCGCAAAGAATTTTCAACCGCTCAACATTGGCGCATCACATTAGCCGTGTCATACACCTTCGGCTATGGCAAGAAAGTTGACTATTACGATGAAGTCAGTGGCTCTGGAACAGCGGGCAGTGCAATCCTGAAGTAACGAAACAGCATCTCATACATATAGAAACCTCGGCAGTGATGCCGGGGGGCTAAAAATAGCAAATGCCAATAACGGTTGCGGTTGATTCCACTTCCGTTATTGGCATTGCTGTTTTCACACCAGCATCATTCTATCAGTTTGATAGCGTAGTTGTTGGGCTTCATACGGTAGTTGAGAGGTATCAGCAGCTCTGACATATTGCGTTTCCCTTCCACATCTATCGCGGAATAAACCATTGTGTCGTCGAAAGCGATGTGCCAGAAGCCGTGCATTTTGCCGTGGCGCATCAGGAAGTCATGGAACGACGGGAACAGTCGGTAAATGTTTTTGGGAGAGCATCCGAAGCTGGCCACAATCAGAAGATTGTCGGGCAATCCAAGATAACCCTCACTCCGCTCCCAGCAACGGAGGTATAGATTGAACATCATCGGCTGGAACAGCGAGAAGTTGCAACCGCAGTTTGTTGGGTCACATACTACCTGAAAACGCTTGTCAAAATTGCGCTCCACCCATAGCTGCAAGTCCTCGCCAAAGTCAAGAAGACTGTCGGAGAGTCTTGTCCTAAGATACGAGATAATAAGTCCTTTCTGTCTCATAATTCCTCAATGTCAGTGTTTCAATCCCCTGCGGGGCTTTTGTGCATATTTCTTTCGCATACGGTCGAACTCCTCCAAGGTCTGAGGTTCTTCGGGCGCATGGGTCTGGAACAGGTCGCCCAATGCTCCTATCGCACCGACCGCCATGCCGACTCCCTCTTCAAGCACCGATGCCTGTTCTTTCGGTGGTATCGGATTCGCCCATGTAGCCTGAATCTCAATTGAGCGTGTCCGTTTCTCGTAAGCCTTCTGATTGCGGTCGAGAGACCGGGACAGATGTGCGAAACTGTATTCCTTGCCGACTTTAGAACCGGGGAACACATGATTCTCCTTGCCGTCATCATATCCGAAAGACACTCCCTGACGCTCTCCGGTATTGGGATTGCATTTGAACTCCACCGAAATGCCGTTGGCTTTTAGAGCCCTTTCAAGCTGCTCCCAGTTACGGCACTGCGGCACCACCACTTCAAGAATGTCGCTGATATGATATTTGGCGGCATCATGCGGTCGGAGACGCTCCCGGTTGACTTTCTTCCGGCTTTCGCCCCAGTGCAGTCCATATTGCCGGGTTATATCCTCGCAAGCCTTCTGACTGCGGAAGCGGTCGTTATGGTCGGAGATAGTCTTGCCATTGTTAACGACACGGCTATAGACAATGTGGCAGTGCGGATGGTCATGGTCGTTGAGTACAGGCTGCATAATCTTGGGATTTTGTTTTGTTCTTCTTTCCAAATTTGCCATAATGCATTATCTTTGTATTGCGCAAAGGTAATAAGGCGAAATCAGAACTTAAAATCTCCCTCAACATCTATTAATAAACTAAATGTACTAATTGTGTACTGAATGGTCTAAAAAATAGAAAAAACTATAACATTCTCGAATTGCCGCTTGCGCACAATATGCTGATATTCAGCTTATATAATTGCATTTTGTTCTAAGCTGTTTCTTTTGAATATTCCATGTGTATTAATGATATGAAAAGACTATCACCTATAATGCTTGCGGGAACAGGCAGTGATGTGGGCAAAAGCATGCTTGCTACGGGACTTTGCCGCATATTCCGGCAGGATGGTTATCATCCGGCTCCATTCAAGGCCCAGAATATGGCGTTGAACTCCTATGCGACTCCCGATGGGTTGGAGATAGGTCGGGCACAGGCTGTGCAGGCGGAGGCGGCATGTATCCCATGTTCTGCCGATATGAATCCGTTGCTGCTTAAGCCGACAGGCGAGCGCACATCGCAGGTTGTGCTCAACGGCAGGGTGATAGGGAACCGTGACGCCTACGATTATTTCAGGCGTGAGGGTCGGGAGAAACTGCGTGATGAAGTCCATTCCGCTTTTGACAGGCTGAATGAACGCTATAATCCGATTGTGATGGAGGGTGCGGGAAGCATCTCGGAATTGAATTTGCGCGACAGCGACCTTGTGAACATGCCTATGGCAAGATATGCCGATGCAAAAGTCATCCTTGTTGCCGATATTGACCGCGGTGGTGTGTTCGCAAGTGTCTATGGGTCGGTGATGCTTCAGGACGAAGAGGACAGGAAGCGCATATGCGGAGTCATCGTCAATAAGTTCCGTGGCGATATGCGCTTGTTTGAATCCGGGTGCAGAATGATTGAAAAAATATGTGGGAAGCCTGTGCTTGGAGTGGTCCCTTATATGGATGATGTGCATGTAGAGGAGGAGGATTCCGTAGCTATCAACGGAAAGAATCACAAAGTTGCTGACGTGCATAATGGACAGGGCGCTCTTGTCAACGTGGCTGTGGTGCTCCACCGGCACATCTCCAATTTCACCGATTTCAACCGGCTGGAACGTGACGGCAGAGTGAACCTATACTATACAAATTCGCCTGATGAAGTCCGGATGGCTGATATTGTGATTCTTCCGGGGTCTAAATCCACGCTTGCCGATTTATATGATTTAAGGGTTTCCGGGATGGCAAAGGCGGTAAATGATGTCTATGTATCCGGAAAGACGGTATTGGGAATATGCGGAGGGTATCAGATGATGGGTGAGTATGTCAGCGACCCTGACGGAGTGGAGGGTGATATCTCTATGCTTCCGGGACTTGGATTGCTTCCGGTGCGTACTGTCATTGGAGGCGAGAAGGTGACCAGACAGGTGAAATTCCGTTTCCTTGATGGAGATACGGACTGTTCCGGTTACGAAATCCACATGGGGATGACAGTCCCAGCAGCTGACAGCGAATCTCAGTCGTCCGGGGGTAACTGCCTCGGAAAGGGTAGGGTGTTGAACCGGCTGGCGGATGGTTCTGTTGACGGCTATTTTGTGTCTCAAAGGTGTATGGGGAGCTATATACATGGAATTCTTGACAATCAGGAAGTGATTGATTTCCTCTTGCATCCGTATGTTGACAGTGCGGTATCGGTAGAGTCGTCAACCACCTCGCAGGACTATGCCGCATACAAGGAATCGCAGTATGACCTTCTGGCTGAGAGATTGAGGGAGTATGTCGACATCCAACAGTTGTACCGTATAATGAAAGGCGACAATGATTGACGGACACGGTGATGATTTATATGCTTATGACGGGCTGGTCCGTCATAATTTCAGTTCCAATATCCTTTCGGGGGTAAACCATGAGGCATTGGCCCGGCATATCGCCGGATGTGTCAGAGGCATAGCCGGCTATCCTGAACCGGTTCCGCTTTCGCTTGAGAGGATGCTGTCGGAGCGTCTCGGGATAAGTCCGTCAAATGTCATGGTGACCGGCGGAGCGACGGAGGCAATATATCTCATTGCCCATGCCTGCGCATGCCGTGATTCCATTGTAGTGGCACCTACATTCAGCGAATACGAAGATGCCTGCACGCTCTATAACCATAATGTCAGGTTTATGGACTGGGATAGTTTGGCTTCTTGGAATAGTGGCGAAACCGTTGTCTCTCCCGCTGTTAAAGATTCAGCTGTGGTGTGGCTGTGCAATCCGAACAATCCTACCGGGAAAGTCCTGGATGTTGATAAGCTGAGACATATGATACTTTCTGTCCCTGAGTCCCTATTTGTGATTGACCAGGCTTATGCCGATTATACCACAGAGGCAGTTCTCAGTGCGGATGAAGCGGTGAGAATGGGAAATGTGTTGCTGCTCGGCTCCTTCACCAAGCGTTACTCAGTGCCGGGGCTAAGGATTGGGTATGCCGTGGGTAGTGACGGTATAATGGAAGCTGTGAAAGCTGTTAGGATGCCCTGGTCGGTCAGTGTGCCTGCCATTGAATGTGGAAAGTATCTGCTAAGTCATAGCGACAGTTATGTGATTGACTGCAGAGGGCTTCATTCGGAAGCGCTAAGGCTTGCCGATGAACTTAGAAAGATAGGACTTGAAGTGATGGATACGGATTGTAATTTTATGCTTGCCTGTCTGCCTGCCGGAACGTCGCATGAGCTGAAGGAGTGGTTGGTATCCCGTCATGGAATACTTATCCGTGATGCGTCCAATTTTCATGGCCTTACGGAGAGGCATTTCCGGGTTGCCGCTCAGACAATGGAAGAGAACGATTTGTTAATATATGCAATGAAAGAATGGTCGATACGATAGAAGTTTCGGATTATGCGATATCAATTATGCCGCTGTTGCTCGGGTGGGTGATGGATATGCTGTTTGGAGATCCTATGGGGCTGCCACATCCCGTAGTGGGATTCGGAAAAGTTATAGCCGGATTGGAGAAGCTGCTTAACCGTGGCGGTCGCAAGGCATTTAAAGGAGGGTGTATGGCTGTCGGACTCGTCGTCGCCACATATGTGATTGCTTCGTTAGCTCTTAATGTTATGGATTCTTTTGTCTGGTTGAGGATAGCGGTCGAGAGTATCCTGGTGTATTATTGTCTTGCTGGCACGACATTGATAAATGAGGTTAAGATGGTCTTTCTTGCCGTGGAGCGTTCACTTGCGGATGGCCGTAGGCAGGTCGGAAGAATTGTCGGGCGAGACACTGATTCCCTTTCAGCTCAGGAGATACGGACTGCTGCCCTTGAGACACTTGCGGAGAATCTGAGTGACGGTGTCATAGCACCCCTATTCTGGTATATGTTGCTTGGTGTGCCTGGAATGTTGGCATACAAGATGGTCAACACGCTTGATTCCATGGTTGGCTACCGTAATGAACGCTACCGTAAATTCGGGATGGTCGCTGCGCGTATAGACGATGCCGCCAACTATCTGCCGGCAAGACTTACGGCAGTATTGATGGTACTGGCGAAAGGCTCTTTCAGACTGCTAAGGTTTGTGTGGAAGTTCGGTGGCTGCCATGCAAGCCCGAATTCCGGTTATCCGGAGGCTGCCTTGGCTGGGATACTTGATTGCCGGTTCGGAGGCTCCCACGACTATTTCGGAGAGAGCGTGTACAAGCCTTATATCGGGAATAATCCGAGATGTATTACCATGGATGATATGGTAGTGGCGGTTGCGGTAAACAGGAGAGCTGAAGTGATGATGGTTGCTTTGGTTGTAGTTGTTAAAATTCTAATTCTATAATTCCGCCATATTGGGGCTGATGGTCAAAAGCCTCTTCAAGTCTGATTTTTCCTGCCAGCAGCATGGCTTGGAGCAATATGCCTCCATGAGCGAATATCAGGACAGAATCATACCCTTTGCCTTTCAGACTGTCAATGAAATCCATGAGCCTGAGTTTCTGGTCTGCAAATGATTCGCCACCGGTTGGTCTGACATTGAAATAATCCTCATACCACTCCTGAAGCCGAGGGTCAGATATTTCATCAAATTTTTTCATCTCCCATTCGCCGAAATTCAGCTCCTTTAGTCTTTCGTCGCGAATTGCGTCTGTATATCCGCAGCTGACCGCAAGACGTACACATCGTGAGAGCGGGCTCGTGAACACCGCATCAAACTTTCTGCCGGTCAGTTTTTCTCTGACAGCGGCAGCTTCCTCCGGGAAGGAAGGTTTCAGATCCACATCGCTTTGCCCGTAGCAGATACCCGGCTCAACAGCGACAGATGTATGGCGGACTAATGTCAGTTTCATAAATCAATCAGTATTACTGAACCGATGTAAAAAGAGAGTTCTGAGAGTAGAAATGTCGCACCGCAGCAATCCCCTGTATATCCCATTATGCGCTTGCGCATGTAGATAATCAATCCGGCTGAAACGAGGACCGGACAAAATGCGGCGGGAAGTATCTGTAACGGCAATAGAACAAGTGGGATGGCTCCTGTAATAAAGCAAAATGCAAATGCTGTGGCGCTCATTCGGTTGTAGACAGTCTTGTTCTTGGCTTCCTCCTCATTCCTCGCATAAGGGAGAAAGTTGATTATCTGTGATGCGCAACATTTGCTCCAGACATCGGCTGCAAAGATGACCGTGCATGCCACAGACAGTTCCCGGAGTCCGTTTACCAGGGAAAACAGAAGTATGTAATAAATGACGAGACTGATGACTCCGTAGGTCCCTATATGGGAATCCTTCATAATCTCCAGTATGCGTTCGCGGGATGAGCCTCCTCCCATTCCGTCAAAGAAGTCAGCCATTCCGTCCTCATGCAGAGCTCCGGTAAGCAGCAGTCGAACTGTGAAAGCTATTATTATGGCAGTGGGGATAGGTAATATCTGGGCTGAAAGCCATAGGGTCCCTGCGGTTACGCCCCCGGTCAGCCATCCTACGAGAGGCCAGTATTCCACCACTTGTTTGAAATAGTCGGACGGAACATTCCACAGTCGCCAGAATGGTATGCGTGTGAAGAATATCAGTGCGGCTTGCAGGCGTTTCATGATAGTGGCTTTAGAAATATTTCGTTACGGCTACGTCGGCAAATGAATCCATTCGGTTAATCATATTTACTGCCGACTGTAGAATCGGATAAGCGCATACAGCACCCGAGCCCTCACCCAGACGCAAGTCGAGGTGGAGGATAGGGTCGGCGCCGAGAGCCTGAAGCATCAGCTTGTGTCCGGATTCGTCACCTTGATGGCCGAACACAGCGTAATCAAGCACAGCGGGGTAAAAATAGGAGGCTGCCGCCACGCAGCTTGTCATGATGAATCCATCGACTATTATCAGCATTCCGAGTTCTGCCGCACGAAGCATTCCGCCGACAGCCATCGCAAGTTCGTATCCCCCGAACCATGCGAGTTTGGCTTCCATCGAGTCTGCTCCCGAGTAATTCTCCAATGCTCTTGTAAGCACATCAAGTTTATGGCGTATGCCTTCATTGTCGAGGCCTGCCCCTGCGCCGATACAGTCAGAAAGAGGTATACCTGTGAGCAGATGCATCCACATTGATGACGGGGATGTATTGCCGCTACCCATTTCCCCGAAGCTTACCACATTGCAACCGGTACCGTGTACCATATCCACGACCTTTGCACCTCGCTCTAAGCAGAGGTCGAATTCTTCTGCTGTCATAGCACTTTCATGGAGGAAGTTGCGTGTCGACTTGCGCACTTTCATGTCAATGATTCCACGACCTGAAGGGATGTCGTAGTCAACACCCGCATCGACGAGCACCAGTTTGAATCCGTGTTGTTCACACAGAAAGTTTATTCCTGCACCACCGTGAGAGAAATGGCTCAGTTGCTGCCAAGTCACCTCTTTTGGCGACACGGTCACTCCTTCCTCGATGATGCCATGGTCAGCAGCAAAGAGGATGTTGTGTGGATTCCTTAATACCGGAGCTAAAGACTGTTGAATCATCCCTATTTTCAGGGCAAGGCTTTCGAGTTTGCCTAAAGAGCCTTTCGGTTTGGTCAGATTGTCGATTTTGTCAATAAGCAGAGTGCGTATCCCCGTGGCAGGAGATTTGATATCGAATTCAAGCATGATTATTTTATTTTCAATGGTATTCCTGATATTATTAGTGTCACTTCGTCGGCTTTGGAGGCGATATGCTGGTTTATATGTCCGAGGAGGTCGGTGAAATGGCGGCTCATGGCATTCTCGCTTACGCCTCCGAGCCCGATTTCGTTGGTTACAAATATGAATTGGGCTTCATTGTCAATAAATCTGTCAAATTCGGTTTTCAGAGCGTCAAGAGCCAAGTCGGTATCCTGATTGTTTGCAAAAAAGAAATTTGTTGCCCATAGGGTCACGCAATCAATCAGAACTACCTTTCCCGACACATTGATGGCTGATAACTTCAGTTCCTCCTCGATATTGCTCCATTGTGCTCCGCGCCGCAATTTGTGCCGTCTGATACGTTCACGGAATTCGTCGTCATAGGCGTGTGCGGTGGCAACGTATACCGGATTGTCAGATAGTTGTAAGGCAAGACGTTCGGCATATTCGCTTTTACCGCAACGCTGTCCTCCTGTAATCAGAATTACTTTTCGTTTCATAATTGATTCTCTGTGCAAATTTACTAATTTACTTGCAAAGTTAAGGGCATCTTTTGCCAATTAGGTGCGATAAAATGAAAAAGATAATTGTTATATCTGATATACGGCCCAAATAAAACTATGGAATTATGAAGAAAATAATAATGGCATTGGTTATATGTGTGCTGGCGATAGGTGCGGCACATGCTTTTGATAAGTATACCATCAATAGGGATGCTCTCCCCGAGGAGGCACGCAATATGCTCGATGAGTATTTCCCGAAACAAAAGGTCGGGATGATAAAGGTGGACAAGCATCTGCTTAAAAAGACCGATTATGATGTCAAGCTTGTCAATGGAACAAAAATCGAGTTTAGCAATTCCGGCAAATGGACCTCAGTGGATTGCAAGTCGCGGGAAGTGCCGTCCAAACTGATTGTAAGACCGATAAGAACTTATGTTCAGAATAACGGTAACGGCGCAAAAATAGTCAAAGTGGTCAAGAAGGCTTCCGGTTATGAGATAGGATTGTCTGACGGAGTGGAGCTGAAATTCAACTTGTTGGGACAATTCAAAGGTGCCAAAATAGACTAATGTCCTACTCCGGCACCTTTGGGACTGTGTGTCTTCACACGATATTATTGTTTGATTTTCAGTGAGCCGTACATCATGGCGGCGAGCGCTACGAACAGAAGTCCGGAGCCTAAGAGCAATGCGAAGTCCGATGCGCACAGCATCACATAGCATGACGCATATATGACAGATAGTGTCGCAAACATGGTAAGGCTTGCTCTGACGGAGTCAAGCATACGCCACAGGTAGCATGTAATCAGCACAATAGTCATGGTTGCAGCCACAAGATACGCCCATCCGAACCCGATATGTTCGCATAATGCGAGCAGGAGGGAATAGAAGAGCACAAGCGCTGTCCCTATGAGGAAATAGTTGAGCAGCGGTATCTGTTTTTTGCATATAATCTCAATGAACAGAGCGCAGGCAAAAGTGAGGATTATGATGATGAACGCATATTTTATAGCCCTATTTACCTTCTGATAGCGGTCTACTCCGGAAAGGAAAGTGGCTCCTACGTAATCGGTTGCTTCGTCATAGCAATGTTCATCTCCGGATAATCTGTCCCAGCGGGCAGAGAATGTATCCATGCGCACGTTACGTACGGTAGGTGAGCAACTTTCCGAAAATGAAGGATTGGCAGCATCTCCGTCGAATAATATTGTCGATTGGTCGCCTATCTGTTTTACCGTCAGGCTTTCGGAGCCGCGCAGGTCAAGCACTGTGGCAAATTCAATGCTCTCCGGCATATCCGTGATGTTGACAGTGGTGACGAGTCCGTTGGGGATGCGTTTCCATTTCACCTCTTTACCTCCAATCATGACAGGATGCAGTCCGGTTATTCTTCCGCTCCCGATTGAGACTTTTATGGTCACGGAGTCGCCCAACTGCTCTTTGATGGTTTTGCGGTCGAAAGAGGCTGTCATTCTTAGTGTGGCATCATACACCTCCAGGTCGTATATGTCACGATGAAGTGTCTGAGTCTTGATGTTGGCATCCAGATCAAAGATTTGCGGTGTGACTGTGCCGAGTGTGTCAGGATTGGATATGATAAAAGGTCCCGTTATCATAGCTTTGCCGCCCCATGAGGCAGCTATGCTGTAGCCGACATTGACTGCCGACTGTTCGCGCTCGTCGGAAAGAGCCCAGATAGCGAATGCGCCGCACATCAGCACGATGCATATAAGGGCGATGTTGATGATTTTTGTGCCATACGACAAGTGAGGGGTAATAACTGGTACAGGCGGAGGAAGTTGATGATTTTCCATACGAATGTGAGATTTTTGTGATGTATTGTTGATTCTGATATGGCAAAGTTATATAAACCGGCAAGCCCCGGCAAGAAAATTGCCGGGGCTTGTATGAATGGTACGGATTGATGTATGAATCCGTCAGTCAGAGCCTGTTTTCACTGAACGGAATACGAGTAGTGGCGCATTGAGGCTTTTGCCGTTATACTTAAGATATTTTTCGTTGAGTGCGGAATCGAGGTGTGCTGTCCCGTTGGTGTCACGGTAGAATGAATAAGCGTTCCCCCCTGTGATATACATTGCGTCCATGAACCCGTATTCACGTAGCGCGTCTGCAAAATCATACATAGTCTCTTTATGACGGGTAAGTATATAATATAGACTGTCGTCATTCATTCTGCCTATGGCAGCACGCTCAACCTTGCCCCTGAGAGGGAAAATCACCGGCAACGTAGCGTCGCTCAACAGTAGGAACTGGCGGAAAAAAGAGCCGCCGACGTCAGCTGTGTGCTCCATTACACGATTATTATATGAAACGCCTAACACCGGTTTGCCTTCGGGGGAGATTGCGAGATAGGCAGCCCGGGTTTTCAAAAAGAATTCTTTGTCCTCTGTGATATTTCCGTCAACTACCATAGGACCTATGACGGTATTATCCGAACGGTAGTCCACACTACGGCAGAAGAGTATCAGTGATGAGTCGGTCGTGTCAGGGAGAACGTTCTCAAGTGATGCGGCAAGACCTGAGAGGGGGTACATGTCGAAAGCTACTCCTAACACGCTGTCCGATATGGCTTCCACCCCTGTTGTGGTTGGTGTGAACGGGGAGGCGAGCTTGGCAATATTCTCTGAATCTGTTACTGAGACAGGCATTTCATTGCGCAGGGACATGTAACGGAATATGAAAAAAACATAATAGGCGAAAAGAATGATGAACAATATGGCGAGCGTCAGACCGGTCACACGCCAGAAGCCGAAGCGTTTCTTTCCCGGAGTTCCGGTTGTGCCTGTACGGCTTGCCTCGTTGCAGTCTCGTTCTATTACGATTACCGGTACTTCCGCTTTACGATTGTCCTCTCGTGTCAGGTCGTCGTCTGATATATCAATCGGTTTAATGTCCTTATTCATAGTTGACCATGGCGTTTTTAAGTTCTTTTAAAGAGTCTCTGCCCAGGCGCAGTGGCGCTATGTCAGGCGAAATGGTATGACCGCCGAACCGTAGCAATTTTTCAGGAATGTTAATCATGCGGATATGCCGCCGGTTCACTATCAGGCTTCTGCCGACACGTATGAACGTATTGTCATGGAGGCGGCTGAAATACTCCTCGAAGTAATGGAGCTGGAACGTCATTTTATGGGTAGTGCCGTTGGCAAGCACAAGGTCGGAGTAATTGCCGTCGGCACGCACATAGACAATCTCTTCAGTCGCTACACGTACGAGTTCGGTGCTCGTGGATATCTTTAGCCATTCCATTTAGTTCTCCTTTATAATCAGTAACACATCTTCTTTCTGAAGTTGTAGACTGCCGTTAGGAACAAGGTATTTGTTACCTCGGCGAATCATCATTACCAGAGATCCTTGTGGCAGATTCATATCCCGTAGGGTGTTGCCGTTTTCAAGCTGCGAGGCAGTTAGTCTTAGGGTTTCAAGTGATGTGGATATGTCATCAGGTAGTTCTACTCCGAAATCGTCGGTGTCATCAGGACAATCAGAAATAAGTCTGAGCTTGTTCGCACTCGCGATTACAGTAGTGCCTTGTACGATAAGGGAGAGTAAGGTAACAAAGAACACTATATTGAATATCTGCGATGCTCCTTCGATGTCAGCCACCACCGGATATGTGGCAAATATGATTGGAACTGCACCGCGCAGACCAACCCACGATACGAAACTTTTTGCACGCATGGTAATGCTGCGCATCGGTGCGAGGCAAGCGAACACGGCAGCCGGACGTCCGACAAGAATCATAAACACTCCGATGAGAAGTGACACAGGCGCCACAGCGAGCATCTCATGAGGATTGACAAGCAATCCGAGCATAAGGAATACCACTATCTGTGATAGCCATGACATGCCGCCCATGAATTTGCCAATGCCTCGTTTGCAAGGTATACGTTTATTACCGAGGTATATACCGCAGAGGTACACGGCAAGATAACCGTTGCCCTGTAAGGCTGTGGCGATGGCAAATGTAAAGAAAACAGATGCGAGGGTAAGGATTGAAATCATGGATGATGCCTGGTCGGCATCCTCTTTTATTTCAGCTTTCCCGTGTGAACCTATCTTCCGATAGCATTTTATCAGCCACATGGTGCCGTAACCCATACTCCATCCGGCTGCTGCGCCTATACCGAACTGGAGCACCAGTTGCCATGCTATGGTCAGTGGCGAGAGATTTCCTCCGAGAGTTATGGTCTCAATCAGGATGATTGTCAGCATATACGCCATCGGATCGTTTGAGCCGCTTTCAAGTTCAAGCATAGGACGGAGATTTTGCTTGAGATTCACACGTTGTGTGCCAAGTATGCCGAACACTGATGCCGAGTCTGTGGATGACATTGTGGCTGCAAGCAGTAACGACGGAAGGAATGCGAAATGTATATTGGTCCAGTCCATTCCCGAGAGCCACCATACGAAGAGTCCGGTAAGCAATGCTGTCAGCAATACACCGAATGAGGAAAGCACAAGTCCGGGGATCACTACCGGTCGGATAGATGAGATTTTTGTATCGAAACCACCTGAGAACAGAATGACGCAGAGTGCTATCATGCCTATGAATTGGGCTGTGTGCATGTCGCTGAACTGCACTCCAAGCCCGTCAGTGCCGAATGCCATGCCGACGAGAAGGAATATGAGCAGCAACGGGAGTCCGATGCGATAGCTTGTTTTGCCAAGGAGGACACCTGCTATGAGCAGCGTCGAGCCGATAAGAAGAATGTTCTCAGATGTGATATAATTCATTGTTGATGTAGTATTATCTTGTCACGATCCTATACTCTGTGGCTCCTCCGGAAACAACCGAATAGCGTGTGAGGCTGTAACCTTTGTCGGCTGCCGGTCCCGACCGTGGTTTGCCATAGTTGGTGAAGATATCATATGTACTGCCACAGAAGGGGCACTCTGCATAAAGTTCGCCTTCAGGTACATCAACCCTGACAGTGGGTCGAGCCTCGTACGGACAAGCCAGATCATAGGCAAGCACATCGCCAAGCACATCTGTGACCAGAAGTATTCCGCCGTAGCCTGTGCGGTCAAGCGCCGTGTACGGGAAATCGGACGGAATATGTTCCCGTTGTGATAATATATACTTGCGGAAATCTGCCGCCGCACCTTTCACTCCGTATACATTCCAGTCACCAACGGTCCGGAATGTCAGATGTACTTCTGCATAGGGGATTCGATGGTCATCCACGGAGTGGCAGCAGGGGAGTAGCAGTATGGCAACGGTGACAATAGCCGAGATAATGTGGCGCTGCATTACACTTTCAATGGAAAAGTGAAGTGAATACTTCGCCGAATTTGTCGGCTGCCTCCTGTATTTTTCCACCTATGAACGGACGGAGCATGGCAGGTATGTCAATGTCTATCTTAGGAGTGAGGGTGGTGGAACCGGCATCGGTCCCTGCAAGGTCGAGACTGAGTTTCAGTGGTACAGGCGACCCCTCGGCTGAGAATCCTACATGTGTAGGGGCTGTGCGTTCGGTGATTCGGAATACGAGCTGACCGATTGAAGGAGCGTTCATTTTTACGCATTTGCCGTCAAACTCTACTCCTTGCATCTTAGCCCGCTGTTCTTCGGGCAGTTGGTCGATTAGTGGACGATACTGCGAGAGATCCGATACTTTTGCGTATATCTCCTCGACAGGGCGGGGGAGTGTGACTGATTTTCCTGAATATGTTGACATGATTATTTATGGTGGGGGTTATAGCAGAGCCACCAAGGGGCTGTTTATGCTCGGCTTGGTGGCTCTGAGTTTATTGTTTAATTGTATTATTCTTCTGTTGTTGAAGCTGCGGGAATCCACATAGAAGGGTCCTTCCTCCACTCTTTTAAAGTGGCGACATCGCTTTCACGGATAAATCCGGTCTCAAGTGCCGCATTGATGAGTGCGGAGTAGTTGGACAAGGTGATTAGATGTACGTTGGCATCCTTGAAACGCTTGGTAGCCACTGGGAATTCATAGCTGAATATTGCCACCATGCCGATTACCTCACATCCGGCGTTGCGGATTGCTTCAACGGCCTTGAGGCTACTGCCGCCTGTTGAAACGAGATCTTCGATTACCACTACTTTCTGACCGGGGCGGAGATCACCTTCGATGAGGTTTTCCAGACCGTGGTCCTTGGGAGTAGAGCGGACGTACACGTAGGGAAGACCGAGCGTGTCAGATACAAGCGCGCCCTGGGCGATTGCTCCAGTGGCAACGCCTGCTATGGCATCGACTTCGCCGAAGTTTTCAAGGATTATACGGCTGAGTTCTACTTTGATGAAGTTGCGGACTTCGGGATATGATAGAGTTTTGCGATTGTCAGTGTAGATGGGGGAATTCCAGCCTGACGCCCAGGTGAAGGGATTATCCGGCTGAAGCTTTATAGCACTTATTTTCAGGAGTTTTTCTGCGAGGATAAGGTCAAGATGTTTCATATTCAAATAATGATTATTTTCAAACCGCAAAATTAGCGTATATACTTTCCAAATGCAACTTTTTGAATCAAAAAATTATGAACATAATAAAAAAAGAGTTGTCTCGCGACAACTCTTTTCCTTTTTAAACCTTTATCTTAATCTAATACTATGAAAAACACACATGCAAATGTACGCATTATATTTCGAATACGCATCATGAAAACATGCTATTTAACATACTTTTACAAGATAAATAGATGAATAAGCTGATTTTTTGCCCTAATCTGGACAGAATATGACTTGAAGTGTCATAGTTTGACCCATTTTGATGGCAAATTGTTGTACATTTGTATCCGGTAACCTTTGTGGATGCTTTGAGAGAATGATTAGTTAAATAAAAAATAATAGTTCAGATTGGAGAAAAGATTGTTTGTGACCGATATGGATGGCACTTTGCTTGACCGGGACGGAAAAGTCAGTGCCCGAAGCGCCGAGATAATCAGTCGGCTCTCTCGCCGTGGCGCTCTTGTCACAGTAGCCACAGCCCGTACTCCGGCTACAGTTGAGGAGTTGCTTGCCGATACTTATACTGATATACCTGCCATTGTGATGACAGGAGCGGCTATGTGGGACAGAAAGGCGAAACGTTATATAGAACCTGTGCTGCATAGTCCCGAGGCGTTGCCGGAACTGATGGAGGTGTTTCATGCGGCGGGAGTTAATCCTTTTATATATGTATTAGGAGAGGATGGCGTTCTGAGGGTATATCATAATGGAAAGATGAACCGATATGAAAGCCGCTTCTATGAGGAGCGCAGGTATCTCGGGCTGAAGAAATTTGTACTTGACTCCCCTGAAGGACTTATGGTGCCGATTCCAGGCACCATCCTTGTTTTTGCGGTGGGGGAAAGCGATGTGATTGAATCCGTTGCCGGTTGTCTGAGTCATGACGCGCGGCTGTCGGTGTCTTGTTATCGCGACATCTTCAATCATGACATTGCCTTTATAGAGGTGTTTGGCTCCGGTGTGTCAAAATCGTCAGCTGTGCGTCGCCTTGCGGAAATGGTCGGGGCTGATAGATTGACAGTTTATGGTGACAATCTCAATGACCTCTCCATGATGGCGGTGGCTGACGATGCGGTAGCTGTCGCAAATGCTGTCCCGGAAGTACTCGCCAAGGCTTCGCGCCACATAGGACCTAATACACATTCCTCTGTGGCTTGTGACATGGAAAGTGTGTTTGATGCCGGATTATGATTGGTGAATGTTAGGTGTTACCTGCAAATAGGAGAAATATGCCTCATGGCGACCGGTTTTGAATCAGTTTGTGTGCCTGTTTGCATAAAATATTTGGAGATTTGATAAATTATACCTAACTTTGTCCTCGCAAAAGCAACTTATGTTGTGTTTCCTGCGCATGTGGCGTAATTGGTAGCCGCGCTAGACTTAGGATCTAGTGTCTAACGACGTGGGGGTTCGAGTCCCTTCATGCGCACAGCGAAAAATCCCTTTGACAGATTATCTGTCAAAGGGATTTTTTATGTCATGTCTGATGCGATTGGTGCATACGAAATTTCAGCTTGATTAGAACATTTTGACAGATTTACACATTATTAAAGTACAGATAAATTAGCCTCCTAATATTATTATAGTAAAATATGTCAGCATTGTCACGTCCGTTCACATTCGACAGAGTAGTGCGAATAATCATCGGCATCGGTCTCATCCTCGGGGCTGTGTGGATGGTGAACAGGCTTAGCAATGTACTGTTGCCATTTTGTCTGGCATGCCTGATAGCCTATATATTGGAACCGTTCATGGAGTTTAACCGCAAGTTGCTCCATCTGAAAGGTCGTGTGATATCCACTTTTATCACATTGTTTGAAGTGGCGTTTTTCATGGCTGTGCTGTGCTATCTTTTTTTGCCTTCGGTGCTTGGGGAACTGCATCAGATGGAGGATATGATAAAGGTCTATTCAGGCAGCGAGACTTCTACGCCGTTGCTGCCAAAGGATGTGCATGATTATCTGACGAAGCTAATAGACACTGACCATCTGCAGCAATTGATTGACGGACAGCACATAGGTGTGTTGCTCAATAAAGGAACATCGCTTATATCTCAGTCCATTGATTTTGTGCTGCATACATTGGAGTGGTTTCTTACCTTCATCTATGTGATTTTCATACTTATTGATTATCCGCGTCTGATGAGGGGATTCAGATTTTTGGTACCGCCGAAGTACCGTCCTATAGCTTACCGAGTGGGTGATGATATCAAAAATAGCATGAACCGCTATTTCCGGGGGCAGGCACTGCTGGCTCTCTGTGCTGCGGTGTTCTACTGTGTCGGTTTTTCGATCGTCGGAATTCCTATGGCGATAGTGCTCGGGATACTTGTCGGAGTGCTGTATATGATACCGTATTTTCAGTATATAACGCTCATTCCGGTGGCTGCCGTATGTTTTATCTCAACGATGGGAAGTCCCGGCGCTTTCTGGCCGGTGATGGGTAAGTGTATATTGGTATATGTGGTCAGCCAGTGCATATGTGATTATATTCTTACCCCTAAAATAATGGGTAAGGCAATGGGGCTTAATCCAGCCATAATTCTGCTGTCACTTTCGGTATGGGGAACACTGCTCGGATTGATTGGTATGATTATTGCCCTGCCGCTGACCACGTTGATGCTCGCATACTATGAAGAATATGTTATAAAGCGAGGTGACTGAGGTATTCAAACCATTCCTGAAGGTCGGCAAATCCCTCTTTGTCCCAGCCGAATCCCCAGTAATATGTAAACGGCTCGTCGGATGTGGTTTTGGCGACTCCGGTTATATGCCCGTCTGTCATCTGTACACGCTTGAATCCGCCCGGTACGATAACTCCGAGAAGGGCTTTCCCGTTGTTGTCACCTTGAGTGGGGTCAGCATAAGTGAGTATCCCTTTTTCCACGTCAAAAATCGGTTTGGTATTGTCGCGCACGGGGAAACCTGTGACGATTTCATGCGGAGCGGAGAGTCCTTCGTATGTCACTGTGCAGCGGTTGAGATGTGATTCAGAGTCAAGGGTTATGATGCGTGTCTCTATGACCGATTTGTCTTTACCTATGGTCACAGGTGCGAACCACAATTTGGCAGAGAAGCGTTTAGGACCGTTTTCAAGAATCTCGACTGTCTGATAGCATCCGGGATATATGATAGAGTCCCCGACAAGTAGTGCCGCAGTGCCGTCGCCTAATGTTGCGCCTACTGCGTAGCAGTCCATGCCCAGACCATGATCGATATGGTAGGATATGGAATCTGCAAATGCTTTTGCAAGACTTTTGTCAACTTTGCGAAGGGAATCCACTTTAGCCCAATTGTCGGCAGATGTCTGCATTTCGTAAAGAGTGTCGAGCATAGGGGTGGGGTTGGGATGCTTGAGAAATATGTCGTAGCCGAACATGCGTTCGCCTCGCTTCTGAGTCGCAGGTCCGTAGGCTCGGAATGCCACAAGTTCATTTTCCCATGCAAGGTCATCCTGTCGCTCAGGGTATACACGTCCTGTTACGGTTACAAGATTGTCATCTTTTATGGTAAACGGTGTCTCTCTTACATATATCTTATAATCTCCGATTGCTCCCGGTACTTCGCTCTCCATTCTGGGAAGATACTGGAGACCGCTTAATGTGTGCGCGGCTCCAAGGTCTATCACGACGGAGTGGGGGAAAGCTACTCCCGGTACTGTTGCCCAGTATGTTGATTCCTGAAGGTCGAAAGTCTTGTCGGCTGAGCGGTTTACTTTGGCAATATCCTCGCTGTCGGCATACATAACGGTCCATGGTTCGCGTGACAGGCGTTCACCGTTGCCGTCAAGCAGATACAGTTCGGCTATCGATGCCACATCCTTGCCGTCAATGGAATTGATTGCTTCAATGCAGACATAACGACCGCTTGTGGCATTGCTGAACTTGACTTCCTGCCAGCCGTTGCCCGGTCGGAAGGTCCCGATTGCCACCGGCTTTTCATCTTTCAGGTCAAGTGTCTCCCCGTCACGTCGGTGAGTCAGAGGTTTAGTGATGTGTAATTTATCGATAACAGGCTCTTTCAGACCCTCCACCCCGGTGTGCTTTGGACCGAGTATATCGAACACTACAATCTCGTTCTCACCCTCCTTGAGCCAACATCCGGGCATATATAGGGTCTGTTGAGGTCCTATTTCCCAAATTCTTCCCATCGGATGTCCGTTGACATATACCAGTCCTTTTCCCCATGACTCGAAGTTAAGGAATGTGTCGCCGGGCTTCTCAACATAGAAAGAACCTGTATAGACACCCTTGGG
Organism: uncultured Duncaniella sp.; assembly: GCA_958352885.1. Taxonomy (GTDB): domain Bacteria; phylum Bacteroidota; class Bacteroidia; order Bacteroidales; family Muribaculaceae; genus Duncaniella. Next base: position 394,036 of record CATWQI010000001.1, on the reverse strand, counting down.
GAGTCTGCCGTCGTTGCCGCTTGTGAATGTGTCGACAGGCAAGTAGCGCATGGAAGTATAGAATTCATATTCGTCAGGCAGATTGTATACTTCCCAGTCATGCAATTCAGTCACAGTAGTTTTACCCCCTTTGTCAGTTGTGAGGGTCACATTGTCGGTTATACCCTTGAAATCCTTGATGGCTCTGCCGAAATTGATGCGTCCCATTGCTTCCACGAGGATATCCAGGGTGTCACCTTTCTCGGTGGCAGGTAGCAGGATCTGTTTCTCTCCGTTACGGCGATCAAGGGTAGCTATGTGCTTTCCGTTGATGAATATCTGACCGAAATCGTGCAAATCATTGATTGATAGAAGTGTTTCTCCTGAAATCTGTGGCAGGCTGGTGCGGTATAGGATGCTTCCGAAACCTTGGTCATATTCCTCCATGCTCCTGATGTTGCGGTCGGTTTTGGGTTCTGGCAGATTTGTGAAAAGCGGAGCGACTTCGGTAAGTTTGAATTCCGGAATTGCTATGACAGGGTACTCGGCAGGAATATCCGGTAGTTCCTCCCCCCCGGTGTACTTGGAAAGGGTGTTCCTCAGTTCCATGTACTTTGGAGTGGTATGTCCTGCCTCGTTTATAGGGGCGTCATAGTCGTAGGATGTCACGTCGGGAGCATAACCGGGGGAGTTTGCTCCTGCCCAGTGGCCCCAGTTTGTGCCTCCATGTGTCATGTACAGGCTGAATGAAATATTTTTGGAGAGCATTTCGTCGATGCCTGCTATCATGTTGGCGGCTGGACGCGTCTCATGGTTGCCGCCCCATTTGTCGAACCATCCGCTCCAGAACTCCGAGCACATCAGGGGACTGTCAGGACGGACTTCTTTAAGTCGGGCAAACTGTTGGTCGATGTTTGCTCCGGTTCCGAAATTCATTGTCCAGATGAGGTCGTCAAGCCCGTTGTTGAGGAAGTTTGACGCCCAGTCGCATTGGAATAGTGTCACATCCTTGCCGAAATTCTCTCGCAGCATGTCGCGGATAGTGCTGACGTATTCCTTGTCAGTGCCATATGAGCCGTACTCGTTCTCGACCTGAACCATTATTATAGGACCGCCGTTGGCAATAGTTTTGCCGGCTACTTCTCCTGCTACTGCCTTCTGGAATTTATCCACTCGTTCAAGGAAGTAAGGGTCGGACTCCCTGAGGCGTATATCTTTTTTCTTAAGCAGCCACCAGGGCAAACCTCCCATCTCCCATTCGGCACATACGTAGGGGCCCGGACGAAGAATCACATACATCCCATTCTTAGCACACAAATCCACAAATTCCGCAAGGTCATTCTGACCGCTGAAGTCAAATGTGTCCGGTTGCGGTTCATGTGCGTTCCAGAATACGTACAGACACACTGCATTCATCCCAAGAGCCTTGCACATCTGTATGCGCTGTTCCCAGTAAGGTCGTGGTATGCGTGGATAGTGAAGTTCTGCAGCCTTGACTACAAATGGCTTGCGGTTGAGCAGAAATGTGCCGTCGCCGGCTTTGAAACTTTGACGTTCATCTGAAGCTGAAGCTGCAGTGGCTATGCAAAGCGTTAAGGTTGCTGTCAGGAGCAGTCGGAGTATCTTTCTCATGTCTGAGTGTCTGGGGATGTATGGGTGAATCTATTAGAACAAGTCCTTGGTTGTTATGCTGTCATGCCAAAGATGATCCTTTGGGAACGGTTGGCTGTTCCAGGCTTTCTTGTTGGTCCATGGCTGTGCTGCGTCCGACCAGAAAGGGTGGGCGGCGGGGAGGCCAAGCGGAAGGAAGGCAAGCGAGGTCATGTAGAGGGAGCCGTTGTTTGTATACCAGTCGGCAATATTGGGTTGCGAACCGGTGAAACCAATTGTGAGGAAGCCCCCTTCGTCGAAGTTCTCCTTGCCGTCATACATACGGTGCATCACGGTGGTGAGTGCGTCACGGACCTGACCGTAGCTAAGTCCTGCCGGCAGTTTACGATACCATGCCATGAGTGCGAGTGGCTGCATGGTTGCCATGCGGTATGGTATGGAGCGTCCGAATACAGGGAATGTGCCCTCCGGCGAAATCAGTCGCTCAAGCACAATGCTGAACTTCTGTGCGCGCTTCAATGCCCGCTGGTAATACTTTCCGTAATGGATACGGGTATATTTTCCTGCATCAAGCATATTCTGCAGTGTCTCCAGGTACATGGGATGGAACACGTAGCTGCTGTAATAGTCAAATGCGAAGTGTGGACCGTCGGCATACCAACCGTCGCCGGTATACCATTCTTCCACTTTGCGGATGGCGGAGTTGACCCGGTAGTCATCGCATTGCGCACCTGCTTTGGCGAGGAAGCTTTCTATGGTCGAGGAGAAAAGCACCCAGTTGGTATATGGCGGATCGATGCCGCGCAGACCGGTGAATTCTTTGATATAGCGTTGCTTTGTGGTGTCGTCAAGAGGCATCCACAGCGCATCATAGGCTCGTATGAACGATTCGGCGACGTATGCTGCGTCGACCAGAGCCTGTCCTTGTCCCTGCCACAGCAGATAGTCCGGACTTTCGGGGTCCACTGCGTTTGTATAGCTCTTCAGAGCCCATTCACGCAACTGCTTTCTGCGGGCTCCTTCAGCAGTGTTGTCATCGGGCAGTGAGAGCCAGGGGGCAATTCCTGCCATAAGCCTGCCGAATGTCTCCATGTAGGTCACACGAATGTTTCTGCCGTCCCAGTTAGGGCTGACTTCCACCTGCATGTTTTTCTGGAGGTTGCCTTCTGCCATGTTACTGAGTACCGGGTAAGCCATCTTGTAGGCAAGGTCGGTCCAGTAAGCTCTGTCCTCGTTGGTGTCTTTTTCGAGGTAACGCACGTACTCGCATGCAGCGAGAAGGAATGCGCCTGTGCCGAAGTTGGTGACCGATTTCACATTGACTACCTGCCCGGGTATGGCCTTTTCGCCGATAGGCTGCACATACCCTACTGTGCAGTCCTTCTGCAAGGCTATCTTGCTCAGATACTCCCATCCTTTAAGGGCTGCATCAATGTATTTGGCATCATTGAGGTATCCGTTGTTGATGCCCCAAAGCAATCCGTAGGTGAAGAATGCAGTTCCGCTTGTTTCGTAGCCGGGAGCATGCTCTTCATCCATCATTGAGCGTGACCAGTAGCCTTCAGGTCGTTGCAGTGCGACCACGGCATCCGCCATGCGGGTATATTTGTCCTCAAAAAACTTGCGGTGCTTGTAGTCGGACGGAAGGTCTTTCAGCACTTTCGCAAGACCTGCCAATACCCATCCGTCACCTCGTGCCCAGAAATCCTTCTTTCCGTTGGCGCTTTTATGTTTGGGGTAGACATATTTGGCATCACGGTAATACAGCCCTTCATCGGTGTCATACATAATGCTGTCGCTGTACACCATGTACTCATATAGTTTGTCGAGGTATTTGCCGTTGTCGGTGATATGGTAGAGTTTGGTCATGACAGGCATTACCATATATAGTCCGTCCGCCCACCACCAGTAATCGTTGGCAGGTGTTGACATTTCGTACTCCATCACTTCCTTGGCACGACGGATACGGTTGTCATCTGGCAGGATGCGGTATAAGTCGGTATATGTCTGGAAGCATATCTGCCAGTCACCGAATAGCACGTGGTCGTCGGTTTCGCCGTAGTCTTTACGCCATCCGGCACGGTCATTGCTTTTGGCTCCTTTCCACTCGTTGTGTTCCGCCCATTTCTCTGAGTAATCGAGGTATTCCGGATTACCTGTGAGATGATATGCCTCCATGTTGCCTGTGTGGTAGGCGGCATTGTCCCAGAAGGCATTGCATTCCGGAGAGTGGTCTGCCTGCCACTTGTTGTTTACTTTGGTGATTATGTCGCGCACTTTGGCTGACTCTTTGGTGACAGCGTCCGCTTGGATCGCCGGTACCGCCATGGTCAGAATCAATGTGGCAGTTTTGAGATATTTGTAAAGTTTCATGATGTGTGGTCTGTTCTTATTAGGGTTCAATCTTAAAGATTTTCCAGTAGGTCAATCTCCACAATATTCAGACGATGGTTGCTCTCCGAATCTATATCGTTGTCCATCCGGTTGGCAGGACCGCCGGCGAGCTCGGTAATATTGAATGCATCCTTGTCACTCGTTTTCCCTTTGAGGCGTATGGTCAGTTTGTCGGTTTCGACTGATTTCTCGGGGATGAGGTGCACATATCCGAGACTCTTGTCGGTCTTGCCTGACCAGATAAGCTCATCGCCAGCGTATATTTCGAGGGGATAGCTGCGAGTGCGCCATCCTTTGAGTTTCAGGACTATTTCGTCAATCACGGTCTTGCGGTCAAGAGTATAGGTAATCCAGGCGTTTTCGAGCCTGCCGTCACTTGACCAGAGGCTGTTCTCATTATCGTCGTATGACGCTTTTGCATCCTCCTGAATGGAGCCGGCTTCGGCTGAAAGGATATTTATGGTTCGCTTCTTGTCAGTGTAGGATTTGGTGAGAGGGGTGGGACCCATGGAGAGGTCACCCTTGAGAATTCGTTGTGGCAGATATTCATTGAGCCCGTTGGCGGTATTGACCGGAACTGAGGTAAGAGTGGCTGATTCAGGCGCAAGCCCCTCAGCTGTTGCAGTGACGGTGATTTCTCCGGGTTCGGATGTGCTGCGTATAAGCACACCGTTAATGCCACACTCTACGGGCAGTGTCTTGCTGAGGATATAGTTGTCCGGACCCTGACCGATACCACCGCGCCATTCGGCAGGACCGGCAACGTCAAATCGTACCTGGCGGTTGTCAAGAGGGCATCTGCGACCTTCCTTGTCCACTACTTCAAAGTATATGAGCGCCACATCCGACCCGTCGGCGCGGAATCCGTCAGGATTTTCAATAGTGGTAAGTCTGAGGCGAGCCGGTGCGCCTGCGGTAGAAAGAGTGTAGCGGCTTTCTTCTTTTCCGTTTTTGTCGTAGCTTACGGCGACAAGCTCGCCGGGTTTATAAGCTACGTCCTCAAATGTGAACAGGAAGTTATAGTCACGCTTACCTTTCCCGAGCGATTCCCCGTTAAGGAACAGTTCGACGTCCTCGCCGTTTGACACGACATAGACAGGTTTGACGGTTCCGTCATCATAGTTCCAGTGCCCTACGATATAGGTCTGTGCGCCCTCCTTGTCGACCCAGGTGTTATTCCACATTACCTGATGTGCGAAAAATCCGTCCTTGGGTATGCGCAGCGGGTCGGTAACACCGCTCCGGCGGTAATTCTCCTTGCCTCTGAAGTGGGTGTTGGTGTCAGAGAAAATAATCTTGGCTCCGCCACTGCTTGTGCGGTCACCGTTGCCCGGACGTTCCTGCCAGTATTCAAACCAGCGGCGTACGAGCTCTACGGCAAACATATCCTGATTGTGGTTGTAGTCGGATGCGTCAGCGCCTTTGTAGAGCGGTCCTTCCCCTTCTTTATGGAACGGGTAGGAATAATCATCCCAGTTCTTGCGCAGACCCTCGTCACGGCAGTATTCCATAGCCCACATGGGGTGCTTTTTGCTTTTGTTGATATATAGCATCTCTCCACCGTACTCGGCTTCGTCAATATCAAGCATTTCCCTGCATCCTGCAGCTCTGCCTCCGTTTGGGTCATAGGTGTCGCGGATAGCCTTTACTTCAAGCATATGCTCGCGGCTTACAGCTCGGTTGCCCGCCTCATAGAAAAGTATCGAGGGGTTGTTGCGGTTATAGATGATAGCATCGCGCATCAACTCCATGCGCTGTTCCCAGGTGCGTCCGTCACGGTCTTTCTCAGCGTCGCCTGCGGGCATTGCCTGGATTAGACCAACTCGGTCGCATGACTCTACGTCCTGTTTGGAAGGAGTGACATGCATCCATCTTACGAGATTTCCTCCTGATTTTACCATCATGCCGTTGGAATAGTCACTGAGCCATGCGGGTATGTCAATGCCGAGCGCTGGCCATTCATTCGATGTGCGCTGAGCGTAGCCGTGCATCTGTATCACACGGTCGTTAAGCCATATTTTGCCGTCACCAAACTTGGTCTTGCGGAATCCAGTGCGGGTGGTCACTTTGTCAATGCTCTTTCCTGTCTCGTCAAGCAGTTCTGTGTCCACGTCATAAAGATACCCGTAACCCCAGCTCCAGAAGTTGAGGTCGCTGACACCGGCTGAGGCTGTGAGAGTGGATGTAGTCCCGGGGGCAATTGTAACCTTGTCTCCGTCAAAACTCTTAAGCTGTTTTCCGTCGCGGTCAGTCAGGGTGACACGGTAAGAGAGAGTGCGTGGTTTCCGGGAGTCGTTTTTAACCTGCGATTCAGCATGGATTACTGCTTTCTTAGCGGGTATGTCAAAGTCAGAAGCATAGACATATACGCCTGTAGTCCCCAGATTGCTGTACAGCGGGAGGGTCTGGTAAACCTCAGGTGTGACATGCAGGTATACGTTCTTGGGGATGCCTCCGTAATTGGCATTGAAGTTCATGTCATTCCACTGATAGGTGTTATCGGTGGCACGTTCACGGTACTTCCAGTTATTGTCGATGCGGACTGCTATCACATTGTCTCCGTTATTGATATAAGGTGTGATGTCAAATCCGACTGCCATCACCCCGTTTTCGTGAAGTCCGATATGCTTGCCGTTTACATAGAAGTCGCCACCCTGACGTATACCTTCGAATTCAATGAATATCCTGGAATTCTTTTCAGCAGGGACCCTGAAGTGCTTGCGGTACCACATCACAGTATCTGTGAGGTCATGGATTTCAAGTCTGAAAGCCTCATCCTCGTTGAATGCATGAGGGAGCGTCACTTTCTGCCATTTGGTGTCGTTGAGTTTGATGCTTTCTCCATTTGGCACGTCTCCTACCTGCAGAAGCCAGTCGCTGTTGAAGTTATATTTCTTTCTCTCGGCGCATTCGGCATTGTGTGCCATACCGATTAGGAACCATAGAATAATAGAGAAGTTTAGTATTTTCATGATATGAATTTAATTTTTGAAGTCAAACCATAGTTTCATTCTCAGACCTTCGTCGCCCTTATTGATACGGATATTGGGGGCTGCCGCACCGGGTCCGAGTTGTTCAAGCGGCTTGTAGGATTTGATTGGCTGTATTTCAAGGAGGAAGGAGATGTCTCCCTCGGGAAATGGTTTCATCGTAGGTCCGGGCTGTGTGCGGGCTACGGGCTCCTCGGGGGTAAACATACGCAGGTATACACCGTCAGTTTCGCTGCTCACCTTAAAGGGGGAGTCGGCGGAATGGATTTCAGCCCAGTACATATTGGCGTGATGCCCTTTGAATTCAGGGTATTGCAGTCGCCCTGTTCCCTGTCCCGTCACAGTGTTGTTGTAATCCTTATGCCAGACTCCGTATGTGGTTCCGCGCAATCTGTTGCGCCACACACGGTAGGGGCCTTTGCCGAACCATGTCATACCCTGGCATTTTTCCTCCGGATAGGAGAAACTGAACCCTAAGTTGCGTATTTCGTCATCAAAGAAGTTACCCTTGAAACCTCCTCCGTTTTTGCGGTTGAGCATCACTATGTCCATGCCGAGGACTCCGTCAGGAGTCATGCGCCAGACTATAGAGTCGACAGCTCCTTTATAGTGGGCCACGAGCATAGCCGTATCTCCTGCCATACGGGTGGCAATCCGTGTCATTTCCATTTTCATCCCTACCGGTGTGGGTCCGTTGTTGAACGGAACCTCTATTCCGTCAGCCGACACCCGACTCAGATAGCCGTTGGCAGGATTGAATTCGGCTGTGACACCGTTGGCGCTCAGTATATATTTGTCTGATATGCTTGCCGGAAGGTCGTTTTTACGTGGCTGACGTGTTTCCGCATAATGCTCGTCGGCATATACCATAGGGAAAGTCCATATGTTGACAGTGTCACCCTCCGGGTGTAAGGCTGTCAGACGCAGAAAATCTCCTGTCACAAAGTCGTCTTTTGTGCCGACTGTGACATTGGCTGTCTCGCCCGGCTGAATACCCTGTAACATCACATTGCCATTAGCTATGATTCTCTCTCCGTTGTCAGGATGGACCTTGACTACTTCGTAGGATAATGTGTAAGCGTCCATGCTGGAGAAGAGAGATTTGTTTGTCAGGCTCATCACCGGGACGCGTCCGCGGCGCACAGTAACCGGCGCTATCTGTATCGGGGACCAGACATCGCGGATTGTGTACCATGAACCTTCCTTCTCGCGGTGTGGTCCCACTATCCCGTCAGGAGCGCTGCCCCCGTCTGTGTCGATATCACCGTTGCGGTCGGTACGCATCACGCCTTCATCGACCATAGCCCAGATAAACCCGCCGGCAAACAATGGATTTCTGGAGTAATTGTTCCAGAAGTCGTCGAGTGATGCTCCACCGCCTTTGTCATACTGCGAATGGAGAAATTCCGTAGGCATGAAGACTTCATAGCCGTTTGCCAGACGACCTACTCCGGTCTGGTAGGCAGGGTAGTGGTGGGTATCAATGCCGTTGGTGAGTGCCCACGGATGTACTACGAGGCGGTTCTGGATGTCAAGACGGCTGAACAGTGGAATAAGCTCGTAATTGTTCCCCCCTTCGTTGCCGTTGCCCCATGCGAAAACGCATGGATGGTTGGCGTCATGTGTCAGCATTTCCGTGAGGATTTTTGTGCCGACTTTGGTGTCGTAGGCGTCATGCCAGCCGGGGAGTTCGTCAAAGTAAAGCACTCCGAGTGAGTCGCACAGTTCCAGCAGATGCCTGTCGGGCGGGTAGTGCGAGCGGATAGCGTTTGCATTCATACCTTTGAGCAGCTTGATGTCATAGGCATCAAGGCTCTTTGATGTGGTGCGCCCTGTCTCCGGATAGAAACAGTGGCGATTGACCCCTTTGAAAGTAAGTTTGGTCCCGTTGAGATAGAAACCGTCACGAGGAATGAATTCCAGCGTGCGGAATCCCACTTTCTCGGTATGGGTATGCAGAATGTTCCCTTTTTTGTCTGCCAGAGCGAGTGTGAGCGTATACATGTTGGGGTGCTCCGTATCCCACGGCTTGATGTGGTCCCACTTGAATGTCAAGTCCTGTTCAGCAAGGTTCTTGAGAGGAACGCTCTGAGGCTCTTTCCCTTCTATGCCGGCTGTTAGCGTGGCTCCTGCGGGTAAATTACGTGTAGTGAGTCGAACATTAAGCGTCCCGTCACCTCTGGCATCGAGTGCTGCGTGGCTGATATGTGTTTTGGGAAGTACTCTGAGATATACCGGGCGGTATATACCGCCGAAAAGCCACCAGTCAGCACGACGTTCCGCAGCATTGACTGACTCGTTGGCGGATTCCTTCTCAACAAATACCTCCATGGTGTTCTCTTTTCCGTAGCGAAGGGCAGGGGTAATGTCGTAGGCGAAGGCTGTGAAACCTCCCTGGTGTTTGTCTCCGACCGATTTGCCGTTGACTCTGACTGTTGCGTCGGTCATCACACCCTCGAATACTAATTCTACGCTTTTCCCCTTCCAGTCGGCGGGCACGAAGAAACTGTGGCGGTATTCACCGGTCTCTGAACTTGGCTTCGCCGTCTTGTCAAGGTAAAAACGCCCGTACGTGTAATCGCCATACCCTTGTTGCTCCCAGCATGAAGGTACGGCTATGGTACTCCATTTGCCGGAGTTCTGTCCGGAGGAGCACCTGAATTCCCAGTCTACGGTGTCATCGGCACCGTGTCCCGAGAGGTATTTGATTATTGTGGCATTGTTATCCGCATGTATTGACATGCACATTCCGGCAATACATGCGAATAATACTGATGTCAGTCTTTTCATCTGGCTGATGTGGGGATGATGTAATATTTTCGGTCAGACTTTTGGTCGAGTATCCATTGGTCCACTATTATGTGGGGGTCAATGGCGGTGATGGTGAGAGTGTGTTCGCCCGGTGTGAGTGCCGGAAGGTCCAGTGTGCGCAGTGCTTGTCCGCGGAGCACGTTTTTCTTCCATTGCTCCGACCGGAAAGGTTCCTTGAGCGAATAGATTTCGGGTTCTCCACCGTCGATGCTCACACTGAAACGCAGGTCACCGTCATCGCTCGGCTGAGTCGGAATCACAGCTGTGGTTAGGGTGGTGAATTTGTCGCTGTCAGCCACATTGAACCTGTAAGTCAGTGAGCTCCCTTTGTCAAGGGCTACCGCGCGGTTGCTGTGTCCGAGCAAATCGGTGATACGATAGGTGCCGACTGAACTGTCAAATGAGGCAGCGTCGCGGGCTATCGCACCGTCGGTGTCAATGGGGTGCATAGCTTCACTTTCGGAGTTGTGGAGCCATTTGCTGACTTCTGCGTCATTGAGCATGACCGGAAGCGAGGGTGCGGAGAATACCGGTAAATCCCTCGGGCGCATGTTCATGGAACGGTCCCATTTTCCACCGCTCATTTCCCGGTTATACCGATCGGTCATCTTGCGTATGGTCTGGTATGCGTTCTGGCTTTTAGCCACTGCGCTCATAAGTCTTGGCTCATAGGTGGCAGGGTCAATGAGGGCGCTCCCGGAGGCTATGGAGCGGGCGCGCTGCGACTCAAGTATCTTTACGGCATGATTTGCCGCCGAAGTGACGGGGTACTTGATTGCCGCAAAGTAGGCATCCCGTAGTTCGGGGGAGATTTCCTTCTCTACCTCGGCTACTGTCTCGGCGAGGGCTTGATATTCTTCCATATAGCGGTCTGCCTCATTGCCGAATTCCGTGAAACTGAACTCTGTGTTTGCCACGGGGCTTAACCCTCGGTTAAATGTCCGTTTGTCAAGTTCAACCTGGCTCCATCCCATGAACTCAGGGCGGCGTTTGGCGGCGAGATTATAGAATTTCCTCATGGCGGGATAGAGTTTCCCGGCGGCTTTCTCACCGAAGTTGGTGGCAAGCCATCTGTTCAGGTGCTCACCCACGGCATCGCTACTCACACAGTCGATGTCCCAGGCGAGGTCGAGGAAAAATTCAAGGTCATAGGCTGCCACCTTCGGGTCATGGACGTTTGCTATCCACAGCTTGCGGACATTATGGTCATAGGCGGTGCGCATCTCGTTATATATCAGTCCCGGCTGGGTTGTGGTGAGCCAGAGATGGTCGTGCGGTCGTCCCCAGTAGCTGAGGTGATAGTATACGCCTCCGCCGCCCGGGCGTTTCTGCTCGTTGTCGTCGGAGAGCCGGGTGATGTATCCGTAATTGTCGTCACACCACATCAGTGTCACGTAATCGGGGACTTTAAGTCCCATCTTATAGAGCTCAAGCACCTCCTTATAAGGTATAAATACCTGCATCTGCCTGTCAGGTCTGCCCACATGTTCCGCTATCAGTTTCTGCTGGTCGTCAATTACCTGCTGCAGAGCGTGGAATTTTTCGTCGGTGGTCTTTACCCCTTCCATGGAACTGTCATGGATACCACGCATGCCGATGGTGAATATATTGCCCCCCTGCGAGTTTTTCACTTCGTCCAGACGTTCCGACCAGTAGCTGTGCACGGCATCCCTGTTGGTCATATAATTATATCTGCCAAGCTTTTTCACGTCCCATTCCCCTACATTGTTGCGGAGAAGGGGCTCGCAGTGGGAAGAGCCAACCGCTATGCCGCAGCTGTCAGCTACGAGCTTGTTGGCGGGATTGCTGAAAAAAGCCTTTGTGCCTTCGTGCATTGCTCCCCATACGGCATTGCCTCTGAGGCGCATCAGCAGTTCGAAAATCCGTTTGTATGTTTTCGGTCCTATTGTTCCCGGCTCGGCAGGTTCGTATGTGCCGAAACTCCAGGGGCGGAGTGACCAGTCCTCGTCGTTGAGAAACACTCCGCGGTACTCTACTGAAGCCCCCTTGGTGATGGAGATGTCGCTGTCGAGTTCGAGTCTTTCTTTTTTTTCAGGCACCATGTCGCCCCACCATATCCAGGGGCTCACCCCTGCCATTCTTGACAGCTCGAGAAGTCCGTATGCGGTGCCGCGTCCGTTGCTACCCACCACGAGGATGGATTTTCCGTCGGTGGATATGTGGAAGCCGTCAGTAAGAGTGTCGAGACTTTCTACAGGCACTCCGGTTGCTATCAGTTTGCGACGTTGCGACTTGGACGCTTTGTCGAGCTGTGTGAGCCTGATGGTGGGGTTGCGTTTGTCGGTGACAGCCGGTTTCCCTGTCACGGCTTCCATGTCGGACTCAAACATTCCGGCGGCAGTGCCTACCACAAGGTCAGTCTTGGTTTCAATCGCATAGCTGACGGGCGCAGTGCCGTCAAACCATGTGAATGTCCCTGCCGAGACTATCGGCAGGGAAAACGATAAGAGTATTGTAGATGTTACTTTCCTGAAATTAATTGCCATAGGGTTTCAATGTCTCTGTGAATGGTGAATTGGGCCAGTAAAATGACTCGAAATCATCAGGTTGCGCAGGGTTGAAGCCTTCGAAATCAATAAGATGTTTTGCAAGCTCGGGAGCGGCGGTCCTCAAGCCCTCGGCAACGCATTTTGCCACTTCGTAAGCGCCGTAGGGGTTGAAGTGGGTATTGTCGGCAAGAGCCTTGTCCTGACCGGGGAAACTGCCGGCTGGATAGTGTACGAGGGTACGTTTGCTGCCTTCCTCTCCGAGAGTTTCATAGAGGGTGGTGGTCATGTCGGTAAGTTCGATTACGGGCACGTTCTCACGTTCGCCTACACGGCGCACGGCGTCCACATAGTCGCCGTGGGTGTTGACATTCTTTCCGTTGGCGTCAAATTTGCGGCGTGCGGTAGGGGTGAGGAGTACCGGTTTCAGCTTCTTTGCCTTTGCCTCGTCGATAAATCGCTTCAGGTTGGTGCTGAAATTGTAATATGCGCCTGAACCGGGACCACGGTCTTTCTCGTCGTTGTGTCCGAACTCGATGAGGATGTAGTCACCCTCTTTCGCCATGCTGAGCACCTTGGCGAGGCGTTTGCCGGCTATGAAGGATGATGTGCGCTGTCCGCTTTCTGCATGGTTGGATATCACGATTGAGTTGTCGAAGAAGCGTGGTATCATCTGTCCCCAGCTTGCCCAGGGTTCGTATGCCTGGTCCACTACCGTGCTGTTGCCGCAGAGGAACACTGTGGTCACATTTTCGTCAGCCGGTTCGATGGTGATATGGCTGACAGCCGGTGCGTCGCCATTGAATTCGAGGGTTAGTTTGTCGTCCCATGAAGGTCTGCCGACCTCACGGGGATTGAGTTTCACTGAGTCACGCAGAGTCACTGCGGGGTTGCGCTTGCTCACGTTGAAGGTCACAGTCTGCTGTTTGCCTTTCTTGAGGTCGGTGCGCGGCACCATGAGGCGGCGCTGTTCGGCACGTACCACGGTAGACGATGCCTTTTTCTTGTCGCCGAGTGTCACAGTCACCTTATAGTTGCCGTCTGGCACGTCTACTGAGAAGAAAAATGGTGATTTGCCGTCGGGGGCAGTGCCGAAGTCATATCCGTAGCCCTGCATAGCGGAGTAAGGGGTCATCCCTGCCAGGTCGAAATCCATGGGTTTCTCTTTGAGGTATCCCTTGAGAGGGCAGTCGGAGGCGCGGAGACCGTCGGCTATGCTTCCGGCATTCATGCGTGCGCCGAGTTTTGAGGCATGAGTGTGGTCCTTTTTGAAGTAGGGGGCGGTGTTACCCTCGCCGAGTTGCTGAAGCTTTTCACCTGAGATGCGGTTGAGGTCGATGAAGGGCACACCTGTGCGTATGGCTATGTCCTTTGCCCACTTGCCGTAGCTTGCTGCGTTGCTTTCTATTTTGCCGTTGTTCCACTTGTTGCGGGGAGTGTGGGAGAGTATGATTGGAGTTGCGCCTTTCTCGAGACAGTCAAGCACGAACTTGCGGATATACCAGCCGTAGGTGTAGATTACCTGGTACTTGCCTGTCTTTTCCATCTTGAATACCTTGCTCTCGTCGCCGCTGCCGTGGAGTTCGCCGCGGGCTTTGCCGGTGTTTATGTCTCCACCGTCGTTGTGCCCGAACTGCATGATTACGAAGTCGCCGGGCTGCAGGGCGTTGTACACTTTGTCCCATCTTCCCTCGTCGAGGAATGTGCGGGCGCTTCTGCCTGCCATAGCATGGTTCTCCACAGTGATGCGTGTGGTGTCAAACTGCTCGGCGAGCACGCTTCCCCAGCCCCACATGCCGTCCTCATCCTTGTCCTCGTTCTTGACGGTGCTGTCACCGATAGTGAACACTACCGGACAGCCGGGTTTACGGCTCTTGCCGGTCTCAGTGTCGACAGGTGCGGGGAGAAGGTAGCCGGCGAGTTCAAGTCCGGGATAGTTGCGTATCCCTTCCACTGCCGACTCGACATTGTTGCGCGCTCCGAACTGGCTTGTGTGGATTCGGTCCAGATAGAACATCTGTTGCTTCACTTTCTCCTTGCCATATTTCTCAAACTTGCGGGCTGAGATTTCGTTCAGGTCTATGAAGGGTACTCCCTCCGCCTCTGCCACCTGTTTTGCCCAGAGCCCGAAAGTCTTGTTCACACGTGTAACTATTGTGCTGTCCTTGTCATCCCATGCGTTGCGCGGGGTCAGAGACATCAGTATGGGTTTTCCGCCGAGCGCTTTCACCTCACGCACGTACCGGCGCATGTATTCGCCGTAGGTTCGTACGGTCTCCTTTTTCCCTGTCTCCTTGATGGTGACATTGAGAGAGTCGTTGCCGATTCCGGGGATGGATGCGCGGGCGCGTCCGCTGTCGTAAGGACCGTTGTCGTTGTGTCCCAGCTCAATTATTACCCAGTCGCCGGGGCGGATACCTTTCTTCACGTCATTCCACAGCATATTGTAGAATGTACGGCTGCTTGTTCCGCCGAGAGCATGGTTCTCCACAGTGATTTTCTCCGGGTCGAAATATTCATTCATGAAATATCCCCAGCCCCACTGTCCGTTGTTGCCGTTGCCGAGAGTGCCTGTGCGCATGGTGGAGTTGCCCACCAGAAACAGCACGGGGTTGTTGCCTTTACGGCTTGAGCCGGATACGGGGCGCACTGTCTTTGCGAGGTTAAGGCTGTCAAGGGTGTTATCTACCACTTGGTTTACATCTTTCATCGGTCCGGGCACATGGTCGCCGGCGATAGCGTATGCCGGTGTTATAGCGCACCAGAGCATAAACAGCATGTTCTTTTGCCAAACTTTCATGGGTAATTGTTAAGGTGTTATTGTATTTTTGCGCAAATTTAGTCAAAAGTTTGCAGATATTAAGCGTAATGATATCATTTTATTAGTGTTTTGAGAATTTTGTCAGATGTTAAGGTTGTTATTGTCGATAGTCATGTTGTTTTTGTAGATATTCCTGTTTTATGCAAAGTGGTTCAGATGAGGTGCAAGATATTGACACCTTATTTTAATAGGTTATTACGGCTCCGGCTCAGATACAAAAAAATCCGGCGGTCAATTGCGTTGGCAACGCTAATTGACCGCCGGGGTGTTTTTCAGACAATCTTAATTATTCTGTAGCTGACTAAGTTATCAAATAATTAATAACCGGGGTTCTGCCATGCTTTCTTGTCAGCATCCGAGAGGTTAGAACCGTCAGCATTCTGAAGGTTGTCAATGAACGCCTGAGGAATCGGACGAACATAGTGCTTGGAAGCGTCGAAGAATTTTACGTCAGAGTTGAGTTTGACAGCACGGTTTTCGATAGTCTTGGTGCGTGAGAGGTGTTCCCAGCGTACGAATTCACCTACGAGCTCACGGGTGTGCTCGTTGAGGATGAAGTTGAGGGCGCGGTCGAACTGGCTGCTTACACCGAGCTTGGCGAGGATAGCCTCGTCCTCGGCGGGGAGACGGTCCCAAGTCCAGCTTGTCATCTCATTCTCGGTGCTTGCGTAAGTCACAGCAAGACCGGGGTTAGAGAGGTAGTAGGTGTTCATGCCGAGGTTCCAGCCTTCGTTAGCAGTTACATTCTTTGCGTTGCCTGTAACAAGTGAAGTCGAATTGGCAGCGGCGTAGCAACCGTCAACGA
Source organism: uncultured Duncaniella sp. (assembly GCA_958352885.1). Lineage (GTDB taxonomy): Bacteria > Bacteroidota > Bacteroidia > Bacteroidales > Muribaculaceae > Duncaniella. The sequence continues at coordinate 378,118 of CATWQI010000001.1, read as the reverse complement.
AGTAGCTGCGGTTCTCGCCCTGATGCCATGCGCCACGCTTGCGGAGCACGTCGATATCCTGCTTGGCACCTGGATAGTCGTTAAGGCGAACCTTGATTTCAGCACGCACGAGGTAAGTTTCACCGAGGCGGGCGATAATAAGGTCACGTGAACCGTTGTCACCGGCGTAGGCATTGAGGTAACCGCAAGTATGCTTGATGACGCCGGGGAACATATTGTTACCATGTGTGCCGTAAGCGGCAGTGATGATGTTACCGAAGTTCTCACCTACATACTGACCGTCCTTATAAAGAATCCAGGAGTTGAGGATGGGCTGGTTTGCCTTACCAGAGAAAGTGGATGTGCCATAGCGCTCCTGCTTGCGTCCTGCTTCGGGGAGGCGTCCTGCCTCATCCACGAAGTTAGCGTCTGTCTGGTAACGTGCAGCACCGAAATTGAACTTGTCGTATGTATGGTCGTCCTTCTTGTTGATGATGAACACTACCGAAGGGTCGCCTACATGCACGGGACCGGTGTGGTCATTGCCTGCGTATTCTACGGCTGTACCGTATACAGTGGCAAATGATTTCCAGAGACGAGCGTCGTTAACGTTGTCAAATGCTGACAGAGTGTATTCGGTAGGACGGAAACGCTGGAAGTCCTTGCCGCCGGTAGGACAGCCACGCATGGTGCCGAGAGTAGTGCTGGCAAAGTTGGAGAACTGCGGGTTGAAGAATGCGCCGGGGTTACGTGAAGCTGTACGACCGGTGAAGTTGTTGTCGTGAGCTGCAACCATAAGGATTTCGTTGCTCTTCTCGATGTCACAGTTGACACCGGTCCAGTCGCCGTAGAGGTCAATCACGTCGCTCTCGAGAGTGCGGGCGCTGATAGTGTAGTTGGCAGCCTGGAGAGCCTCTTCGAGGTAAGCCTGTTTTACAGCGCCGTTCCAGTCGTCGTTACGCTCGGAAGCGGCAAACAGGAGAGCCTTGGCGAGGAAGTGACCGGCAGTCGCCTTTGTCCAGCTTACAGGTTTGCCTGCAAGGCTGTTGTTCTCGCCGTTGAAGAGTTCGTAAGCTGTGCGGAAGTCAGAGATAATCTGTTCCCAGCACTGCTGAGGTGTAGTCAGCTCAAATGTGCGGACAACGCCTGACGCAGGCTGTGTCTGGAGCACGCAGTGACCGAACTGTGATGTGAGCAGGTAGAAGTTGAATCCGCGGAGGAAGTAAGCCTGGGCGAGACACTCGTTGCGGATAGCTTCGTCAGACACCTTGTTGGCTGATGAGATGATGGTGTTGGCGGAAGCGATACCATAGTAAAGCTCGTCCCAGATGTGGGCGTTTGTACCGGTGTTGCCGTTGACGGTAACCCATGTGGGAGCCATACGCACGTCGTAAGTGTTCCACATCTCGTTCGGCTGGTCAGTACCGCCGCCGAATTCGTCGGTACCGCCCATGAACGCATTGTAGCCCTGGGTTTCGTAGCCGCCAATCCAACGGATATGACCATAGAGTGAGAGGGTGAGAGCCTGAATACCTTCAGGGGTCTCGAAATATTGTGTTGTATAACCGGTGGTCATTTTCTCGTCGAGGAAGTCGCTCTGGCAGGCGGTAAATCCGGCTGCTGTTGCAACAAGAAGACCGGTTGCGATATGTTTGTTGAATTTCATTTCTGTATTGTTTTAATATTTAAGGTGTCAAATTAGAATCCGAGTTCAAGACCGATTACCCAGCTGCGGTTGTAGTAAGAGTTGCCGGTGTCGAGGTCAAAGCCTGTAACTGACTGGTGGATATCAAACGGGTTGATAACCTGACCGTAGATCTTCACGTGCTTGAGCTGAACCTTGTCAAGAAGACGGCTTGGGAGAGTGTAACCGAGCGCGATGTTACGCATGCGGATGAAGTTAGCCTTCTTGTAGCCGTGCTGGCTTGAGAACTGGTCTACGTCGCCGGTCTGAACTGAAGTGAGGATAGGCTTCTGGAATTCTGCGCCTGTATTGTCGGGAGTCCAGTAGTCAACTGCGTTACCGATGTTGCCGTAGCCGAAGAGGTGCTGGGGCTGGTGTACCATGTAGTTGAAGCGACCGTACATCTGGCAGCTGAGCTCGATGCCCTTATAGTTGAAGATGTTGGTCCAGCCTGCGGTCACCCTGGGACGCTTGTGACCTACGATTACACGGTCTTCGTCATCCATCTTGTAGTCACCGTTCACGTCGTGGGGACGTACCATACCGGGTGTGAAGTTGTAGCCGCTCTCTTCTTTCCATTTAGCCATTTCAGCCAGATCCTCGGGAGTGTCCTGCCAGAGACCGTCGGTTGTGTAGTCATAGTATACACCAAGCTGCTGACCGATGAACCATTTGTTTGCAACGTCATCTTCCTTACCGTTTGACAGCTCGTCGATGCGGTCCTTCTGCCAGCCCATGTTGAACGAGGTGTTCCAGGTGAAGTCGCGTGTCTCGACGGGGATAGCGTTGATGGTGATTTCGACACCCTTGTTAGAGGTCTTACCGATATTGGCGATTGTTGAACCGTAGCCGGTCACGGTGGGGATTGACATGTTGAGCAGAAGGTCGCTTGTCTTTGAAGTATAGAATTCCAAGCTACCGTAGATGCGGTTGTTGAGGAAGCCGTAGTCGATACCGAAGTTCCACTGTGTGGTCTTTTCCCAACCTACCTCGGTGTTTGCCATCACGAGTACATCCTTAACGTATGCGGGGTCGTTCATGGTGTATGCCTTGTCGTAGCCGTCGGCGGTGGGGACGTAGATTGACTGAATCTGTCCGAGAGTTGAGTAGGGGTCGATAGCGGAGTTACCTGTTGTACCCACACCGGCACGGATTTTAAGGTTATTAATCCAGGTCACATCGCGGAGGAATGATTCCTGCTGGATACGCCAGCCGAGTGACATAGAGGGGAAGAACGCCCATTTGCGACCTTCGGAGAGCTGTGAAGCGCCGTCCCAGCGTGCAGATGCTGTCAAGAGGTAGCGGTCATCGAAACCGTAGTTAACACGGATCATATATGATTCGAGCTGACGCTCGTTGAGGCCTGTGCTCATGCTTGCGCCGTTGTCCTTGTCGGTAATGTCGAGTGAACCCATTGCGTTCCACTTGTACATGTCCTGCTCGAGGCGGCTGAGGCTCATTGAAGCAGTCTCATAGTTCCACTTTGAAGCAGTCTGGAGGAGGGTCAAACCTACGTTGTGAACCTTGTTGAAGGTGTTGTTGTAGGTAATCATGTTGTCGAGAGTCCATGAGAAGTCACGACGCTGCTGCCAGCGGGCCTGGTTGTTGGCGCCGTTCATCCACTTGTAAGCTGACTGGGTGTCGATATAGTCACCCTGGCGCCAGTTACGGTAGTCGGGACCGAAAGCAATCTTGTACTCGAGACCCTTGAGGGGAGCCCAGATTTCACCGAGGTGGAGCTGAGCCGAGAATGAACCGAGGATACGGTAAGTCTCACGCTGTGAGATGTTGTGTTCCCATTCGTCGATGGGGTTGTAAGCCTGGTTGTCGCCACCGGGGTATTTGATACGGTCGCCGTTTTCGTCATAGGGAAGAGCCCAGCGGTATGCCTTCTTGTAGAGAGCGTAGATTGCGCTTACAGAGTTGGTGCTTGAGGGAGCGAATGAGCTTGACATACCGTAGTCCTGGAATTCGCGTGATGCGTTCATTGACATTGAGATAGTCATCCATTTCACGGGGGTGATGTTCATGCCGAGACGGGCGGTGTAGCGGTTGTACTCCTGACCGTGCTGGGTGCCTTCGTTGTTGAGGTAACCGAATGAACCGAATGCGTTCATCTTGTCGGTACCGCCGGAAGCGCTTACAGTGTGCTCGTGGATGAAGCCTGTGCGGAGAGCCTGGCCTGTCCAGTCGTAGTCAATCACATCGTTGGGATTCCATGAACCTGATGCCCAGCCGTTCATCACGTTGTTGTAGGCAGTCTGGTCATCGATTGTGCCGAAGAGAAGAGCGTCGCTCTCGCGGGTCGGGTTGCGGGGGTCGGCATACTTGGTGGGGTCAGAGTTGTAAGCTGCCCAACGGCGGTAGTCGATGTACTGGGCTGCGCTCATTGAGGGGCTCTTGTCCACGAGGTTCTGCCAGGTGACTGAGCCTGAGTAGTTGAGTGAGAACTGACCTGCCTTACCCTGCTTGGTGGTCACGATTACGACACCGTTGGCACCGCGTGAACCGTAGATAGCGGTTGCTGACGCGTCCTTGAGGATGTCGATTGACTCGATGTCGCGGGGGTTGAGGGTCTCGATGCCTGAACCTGACATCAAGGGCACACCGTCAACCACGTAGAGAGGTGCGTTGGAAGCTGTGAGCGAACGCTCGCCACGGATGCGGATTTCACCCACGGTACCGGGGCGCTCGCTTGTGGTGATGTCCACACCTGCAGCCTTGCCCTGAAGTGCCTCGAAGGCATTGCTTACGGGGCGGCTCTGGAGCTCGTCAGCGCCGATATGGCTGAGTGCGCCGGTCACGTCGCTCTTTTTCTGGACGCCGTAACCAACCACGACTACTTCGTCGAGCATGGCTGAGTCGTCCTGCAGCATCACGTCAATGCGGGTCTGATTGCCGACCTTGATGTCCTGTGGTATGCAACCCACATAGCGGAACTCGAGGACAGCGTTGTCTGACACATTCTTAAGGGTATAGTTACCGTCAAGGTCGGTAGCAGCGCCGAAGGAGGTGCCCTTGATTAAGACGCTAACGCCAACCAACGGCTCGCCGTCCTTGTCGGTGACGGTACCTGAAACGGTTTTGCCTTGCGCAAACACTGAGATAGACAGCACTGCGAATAAGGCAACCAGGAAGCCACGCCGCGCGGCGGTGAGAAGCTTCGCACAGTTACTTGTTGAACTGCTTTTCATCTTGTAATTTGATTTAATGGTTATTAATTAAGGTGAATATGATTTATCGGATGGTATCAAAACATGGTGAATCGCTTTCATGGTTCCTTCCTATAAATGCTATTATAGGAAGCTTAATTTATGCAACTATTTTTAGATAAAATGCATTAAAATTTACTCCTAACAAGTCAATTCAGCTGCAAATGTAGTGCAATTATGTAATACGTTAAAGTAAATTATCTAAAAAAATGTTAATACAAAATGTTAACGGCGTAACTGTATAGCAAAAAGCAACAAACAGATGGTAAAATACAATAAGAGTAGGGCAAAAACTACCCATAACAATCCATCGGACATGCCAACAACCTATAATAGCATATATAAGAAAAACACCTTCAATCAATACCACCAAAAAACAAATCCAAATTCTTATTTCCGTCGCCGTGTCGCTCCATAAATTCAAGAAAGGGAGTCGGCACGGCGACCACTTTTTTTCATATACTTTGACGTCATGAAGTGACCGCCGGCGAGAAGCCGCCTATGCAAGGATAAGCGACAAGCCAAAATTACCCATAACCCGCACGGGTAATCGAGATGGGAAAGTAGTTAAGGTTACGGATAATAGCATTTATAGGAAGTGAACCTTCAATCAATACCGTATCGAGTGTGACGAATTTTATTCACCTTAATTAATAACCATTAAATCAAATTACAAGATGAAAAGCAGTTCAACAAGTAACTGTGCGAAGCTTCTCACCGCCGCGCGGCGTGGCTTCCTGGTTGCCTTATTCGCAGTGCTGTCTATCTCAGTGTTTGCGCAGGGCAAAACCGTATCAGGTACTGTCACCGACAAGGATGGCGAACCTGTTGTTGGGTGCAGCGTCTTAATCAAGGGCACATCCTTCGGTGCAGCTACCGACCTTGACGGTAACTATACCCTCAAGAATGTGTCAGACAACGCTGTCCTCGAATTCCGTTATGTGGGTTGCATACCCCAGGATATTAAAGTGGGCAATCAGACCCGCATTGACGTAGTGCTTCAGGAAGATGCCGCTATGCTCGACGAAGTAGTCGTGGTAGGTTACGGTGTCCAGAAGAAGAGCGACGTGACCGGCGCACTCAGCCACGTAGGTGCTGAAGAGCTCCAGAGCCGTCCTGTCAACAATGCCTTCGAGGCTCTCCAGGGCAAGGCAGCAGGTGTGGACATCACCACAAGTGACCGTCCCGGTACCGTAGGTACAATCCGCATCCGTGGCGAGCGCTCACTCACAGCTTCAAACGACCCTCTCTACGTTGTTGACGGTGTGCCCTTGATGTCAGGTTCAGGCATCGAGACCCTCAACCCCCGCGACATCGAGTCAATCGACATCCTCAAGGACGCGTCAGCAACCGCTATCTACGGTTCACGCGGTGCCAACGGTGTCGTAATCGTGACCACCAAGCAGGGTAAGTCAGGCCAGTTCTCACTCAACTACTCAGGCTCAGTAACCTGGCAGAACCTCGTGGACAAGAGCCCCTCAATGAGCGCAGCGCAGTACATCGACTACCGCCGTTGGGCAGCTTACAATGCTGATCCCACCAAGTATGCCGATCCCCGCAACCCGACCCGCGAGAGCGACGCTCTTCTCTTCGGTATCATCGACGACCCCACGGCTTATAACAACGTGATGAACGGCTGGGCATCAGGTTCATGGAACCCCAACGATGTGATTGACTACGACTGGACAGGCCAGGCTCTCCGCACAGGTGTTATCAACGAGCACACTGTAAGCGCATCAGGCGGTACCGACAAGATGAACGCATTCGGCTCATTCGGTTACCTCAACAACGAAGGTACCCAGCAGGGTCAGGAGTACAACCGCTACACCGCCCGTCTCGGTATCAATATCACTCCCGTGAAATGGTTGAGCATCAACATGTCAATGAACGCTTCACGTGAATATCAGGACTACGGTATGTCAAGCTCATTCGCTCCGTCAAGCACAGGTGCTGCAGCCGGTATCTATCTTCTCTACAAGAAGGCTTACCGCTGGGCTCTTCCCTATGACGAAAACGGCGAGCGTATCCGCTACCCGGGTGGTGACAGCCAGTGCTACAGCGCTATCAACGAGTGGGACCACAACATCTCACAGCGTGAGACTTACCGTATCCTCGGTTCATTCTCGGCTCAGCTCCACCTCGGTGAAATCTGGGCTCCCCTCAAGGGTCTCGAGTACAAGATTGCTTTCGGTCCCGACTACCGTAACTGGCGCCAGGGTGACTATATCGACACCCAGTCAGCTTACAAGTGGATGAACGGCGCCAACAACCAGGCCCGCTGGCAGCAGCGTCGTGACTTCTCATGGACTCTCGACAACATGATTACCTACAACAACACCTTCAACAAGGTACACAACGTAGGCGTAACCCTCCTCCAGACTGCTTCAAAGTGGAACTATGAGACTGCTTCAATGAGCATCAACAACATGCCTCAGGATATGTACCGCTGGAACGCAATGGGTACACCCCTTATTACCGATACCAACAACAGCGCAAGCATGAGCACAGGTCTCGTAGAGCGTCAGCTCGAATCATACATGATCCGTGTGAACTACGGTTTCGCTGACCGCTACCTCTTGACCGCATCAGCACGCTGGGACGGCGCTTCACAGCTCTCTGAAGGCTGCAAGTGGGCGTTCTTCCCCTCTATGTCACTCGGCTGGCGTATCCAGCAGGAATCATTCCTCCGCGACGTTCAGTGGCTCACCAACCTTAAAATCCGTGCCGGCGTAGGTACAACAGGTAACTCCGCTATCAGCCCCTACTCAACTCTCGGTCCTATCCAGTCAATGTATGTTCCCGTAGGCGGTGGCGTTGTTGACCAGGGCTATGCTCTTAACGAACCCGGCTACTTCAAGGACAACCTCATCATGGCAAACACCAAGGTGGGCTGGGAGAAGACCACACAGTGGAACTTCGGTATCGACTACGGCTTCCTCAACAACCGCATCAACGGTAGCTTGGAATTCTATACTTCAAAGACTAAGGACCTCCTCCTTTCAATGAATGTACCCACCGTGACCGGTTACGCAACCACTACCGCCAATGTGGGCAAGACCTCTAACAAGGGTGTCGAACTTACCATCAACGCTATCCCCGTGGAAACCCGCGACTTCAACTGGACAACTTCGTTCAACCTGGGCTGGCAGAAGGATAAGATTGACGAGCTCGCTTACGGTAAGAACGACGACTTGGCAAACGCATGGTTCATCGGCGAGTCGCTTGGCGTGTTCTATGACTACAAGACTGACGGTCTCTGGCAGAACACTCCTGAGGATCTTGCAGAAATGGCTAAATGGAATGAGAACGGCTACAACTTCTCACCCGGTATGGTTAAGCCCGTTGACCAGAACGGTGACTACAAGATGGATGGTGACGACCGCGTGATACTCGGCAAGACCCGCCCCTCTACCACCGCAGGCTGGACCAACACATTCACTTACAAGGGCATCGAGCTCAGCTGCCAGATATACGGCCGTTTCAATTACATGGTGTCACAGCCCCAGTATCTCTATGGTTACGGCAACCTCGGTGACGCAGTTGACTACTGGACTCCCGACAACACCGGCGCAGAATTCCAGAAGCCTATCCTGACCTCTGTACAGTCAGGCACAGCAGACGCATTCGCACTCCAGAACGGTTACAGGAACGCAAGTTTCATCCGCATGCGTAACATCTCACTCGGCTACAACTTCCCTCGTGCCCTTATCCAGAAGGCTACTATCCAGAACCTCAAGGTTTACGCACAGGTAATCAACCCGTTTGACTTCCACCAGTCAGTTACAGGCTTTGACCTTGACACCGGCAACTCTTACTACAACCGCAGCTGGGTAATCGGTCTCGAAGTCGGATTCTAATTTGACACCTTAAATATTAAAACAATACAGAAATGAAATTCAACAAATATATTGCAGCAAGCCTCATCGCGTCCATGACCGGCGCCGGATTCACCTCTTGCTCTGGTGACTTCCTGGACGAGGAGCTGACAACCAGTTACTCAACTGCATATTTCGAGACAGAGCAGGGTCTGATTGACCTCACAACCTCTCTATACGGACATATCCGCTGGTGGGGTGGCTATGAAGGTCAGGGTGACGTGCAGTCAATGCTTGGTACCGACGAGTTCGGTATCGGTACAGACGCCTCAAATGAAATGTGGCTTACCTACGATGCCCGTCTCGCTCCTTCGTTCACCACTGTGAACGGTAACACCGGTACTAACGCGTATATCTGGGACGAGCTTTACTACGGTATCGCATCCGCCAACAAGATTATCGCTTCTGCCGACAAAGTATCGGATGAGACCACCCGTAACTCTTGCCTCGCACAGGCTTACTTCCTGCGTGGCTACAACTATTACATTCTGACTTCCCAGTACGGTCACTGCGTGCTCCAGACAGAGCCCGCCGCAGGTATCGTCCGTAACTTTGCGTTGACCACTCCCCAGGAATGCTGGGAGCAGGCAATAAGCGACCTTCGTACAGCCTACAATCTCTTTGATGGCGAAACCTTCAATTACGGCAAGGGTGTGAGCTGGACGAAGGCAACTGCCGCCCACTTCCTCGCCAAGGCCCTCCTGTTTGCCGCTTCCGAGCGTAACGACAGCTGGAACAGCGCATTAAAACAGTCTTACCTCGAGGAGGCACTTCAGGCTGCCAATTATGCAATCAGCGCCCGCACTCTCGAGAGCGACGTGATTGACCTTTACAGCAACTGGACCGGTGTGAACTGTGCGCTTGAATCAAGCGACGAGGTGCTTATGGCCGCAGGTCACGACGACAATTTCTTCGGTCGTACTTCACTCCGTAACACCGGCGCTCTCTTCAACCCGCAGTTCTCCAACTTCGCAGCTTCCACACTCGGCGGTATGCGCGGTTGCCTTACCGGCGGCAAGGACTTCCAGCGTTTCCGTCCTACCGAGTATACTTACTCTGCGTTTGACAACGTGAACGACGCCCGTCTCTGGAAGACATTCTGCACTGTCTATGGTACAGCTGTAGAAGGTGGCACTGCCGAACATACCGGTGATGTGCATATCGGCGATCCCTCAGTAGTATTCATCTTCAACAAGAAGGATGACCATACTTACGACAAGTTTGAGTTCGGTGCTATCCGTTACCAGACAGAAGCCAACTTCGTGGATGAGGCAGGCCGTCTTCCTGAATGGACTCCCGGCAGCCGCCAGCAGCGTAACGGCACATCTACCTTCCACGGTGCATTCCCCATCCTCAACTCCTGGATTCTTTATAAGGACGGCAAGTATGTGGCAAACGATTTCGGTCAGCTTTCAAATAACGCCTTCGGCTCACATGGCAGCAACATGTATGCAGGTGTCATCAAGCATGCTTGCGGTGTGCTGAATGCCTTTGCAGGTGACAACGGTTCACGTGACCTTGTCCTCGCCCGCCTCGGTGAAACTTACCTCGTGCGTGCTGAAATCAAGGTTCGCCTTAACGACTATGCAGGTGCTAAGCAGGATATCGACGTGATTCGTAAGCGTGGCGCATGGCATCAGGGCGAGAACCGCAGCTACTTCGTTGACGGTTGCGCATCAGCGGTTAACTCATCATATGTTAGCGGAAATACCGCCTATGTTGCAGCGAACGAAGGCTGGAATCTCAACATGAACACCTACTACCTCTCTAACCCCGATCTCGCTGTGACTTACGCAAGCACCGAGAATGAGATGACAGACTGGACATGGGACCGTCTTCCTGCCGAGGACGAGGCTATCCTCGCCAAGCTTGGTGTAAGCAGCCAGTTCGACCGTGCCATCAACTTCATCCTCAACGAGCACACTCGTGAGCTCGTGGGCGAGTTCAACCGTTGGGAGCACCTTTCACGCACAAACACCATTGCCAACCGTGCCAAGAAGCTTAACCCCGACGTGCTTCTCTTCCAGGATGGTAAGCACAACCTCCGTCCCATACCTCAGACATTCCTTGACGGTCTGATGCACGACGACGGTACCAACCTTACCGACGCAGAGAAAGAAGCTTGGCAGAACCCCGGCTATTAATAGACTGGTTATTGTAACACAGTTATAATAGTTAAGATAGCTTGATACAACCTGACGGTCAAGCTCCGCTACAATAAGTGCGGAGGACCGTCAGGTTCTTTTTGTGTCGTGCAGGATGAAAAAAATTATGGCTGAATGTGCCGGAAATTGAATAAGATTGTATAAATTTGCATCGTCGGACGATATCGTCTTTCGACATGTGCGTTTCAACGCTGCGTTTTACCCGAATTGTCACCATATTAATACCATTATATTAACAGGATAGAATATCATGAAAAGATTTGCATTTAAGATGTTCCTCAAGCCAGGATTTGAGGAAGAGTACGAAAAGCGTCATGCGGCATTGTGGCCCGAACTTAAAAAGCAGATAGCAGACTCGGGTGTGAAGAACTATTCAATCTACTGGGATAAGGACACCAACATACTCTTCGGATACCAGGAAGTGGAAGGCGATGCCAATTCGCAGGATGCGGAGGCCGCTGACGAAATCACTCACCGCTGGTGGGATTACATGGCTGATATTATGGAGGTCAATCCTGACAATTCTCCTGTCACCATACCTCTGCGTGAAGTGTTCCACCTTGACTAAGGTATTTGATAATTGACGATTGGCAGTTGACGGTTGTCTTACCGGCGATCGGATTGCCGCACGGACAATCGGCAGTTGGCAATTGAAATAAAGTTTTGTTTGGATGAAAAAAATACTGATGTTTGCACTCCTCTTTGTCTCGCTTATAGCAGTGGCACAGGGGAAATATGACATGACCAAGCTCCAGCGTGAAAAGCTGGGTAGGGGAGTGGTTGCCGTGCGCGAATCGCCCGAGAAGGTTGCGGTGAGCTGGCGGTATCTGTCATCCGACCCCAAGAACATAGCGTTTAATGTGTACCGTGACGGTAAGAAGATAAACAAAAAGCCTATCACCGGGGCTACATTTTATACAGATACCTATACCGGCACCGCACCTGTGACCTATACGGTGCGTGCGGCAGGAAAAGCTGCGAATGTGCCGGATGGCTATTTCCGCCTGGCGGAAAATGCGCCGGTCGGTTACCTACCCATTCCTATCGAGCGTCCGGCAGATGAAGTTGACGAATTCGGCAAGGAGTATACTTATTCCGCCAACGATGCGTCGATAGGCGATGTAGACGGTGACGGCGAATATGAAATATTCCTCAAATGGGATCCGTCAAATGCTCATGACAATGCTCACAACGGCTTGACCGGCAATGTGCTGATAGATTGCTACAAGCTTGACGGCACTCGCCTTTGGCGCATTGACCTCGGGCATAATATACGCGCAGGTGCGCACTATACACAATTTATGGTGTATGACCTCGACGGTGACGGATGCGCTGAACTTGTGTGCAAGACCGCTGACGGCACAGTTGACGGCACCGGTCGCCTCATTGGTTCCAGGAAGGCAGACTGGCGTAACCTCAAAGGACGCATAGTGTCAGGCCCGGAGTATCTTACAGTGTTCAACGGCAGGACCGGCGAGGCGATGCAGACCATCGACTATATCCCTGAGCGTGGCAACTTGCAGGATTGGGGTGACTCGTATGCCAACCGTTCCGACAGATTCCTTTCCTGCGTGGCATATCTTGACGGCGTGCGTCCCTCTGTGGTGATGTGCCGCGGGTATTACACACGCTCGGTGCTTGCAGCCTTTGACTGGGATGGCAAGAATCTTACAAACCGCTGGACTTTTGACAGTGATAACCCCGGATGCGGCGATTATGCCGGTCAGGGTAACCACAATCTCCGAGTGGCAGATGTCGACGGTGACGGCTGCGACGAGATTATCTACGGTCAGATGGTGGTGAACAATGACGGCACCGGCCTCCATTCCACACGTATGGGACATGGAGACGCTCTTCATCTTATCTCTGACATCAAGAATGAGAAATATTACATATGGGGTTGCCACGAGAACCGCCGTGACGGTACGACTCTCCGCGAGGCTGCAACCGGCAAGGTTATACTCCAGTATCCCAGCGATAAGGACATAGGGCGCTGTATGAGTGCAGACATAGACCCTCGCTACCCGGGCAATGAACTGTGGTCGCCCAATACAGGCGGCATCCTCTCGTTCGCAGGCGAGGTGATACAGCCTTTCGGGTTCTCCGGAGAGGCAAAATGTACTGTGCCGGTCAATATGGCGGTATGGTGGGACGGAGATTTGCTCCGTGAGCTCCTGGACGGTAACGAAATCACCAAATATAACTGGGAGACAGGCAAGCTCGACAAGCTCCTGGTGATGGAAGGCGCTGTGTCCAATAATGGGACTAAGGCAAATCCATGCCTGCAGGGTGACATCATCGGTGACTGGCGTGAGGAAGTCCTCATGCGCACGCCCGACAGCTCCGAATTGCGTCTCTACGTCACGACTATCCCCACCGAGCGCCGCTTCTATCCGTTTGTGGAGGATATACCGTACCGACTGAGCGTGGCAGCCCAAAATGTGGCGTACAATCAGCCAACACAGCCGGGTTTCTACTTCGGTCCTGATATGGAGTGACATATGTTTGCATAACTCCGAAAATATAATTACATTTGTTACGGAATAAAATAAACTCATAAATTATAAAGAATATCATGAAACCAGAATCAATCAAGCAGGCTTATGAAATAGCCAAAGAACGCTACGCCGCTATCGGCGTCGACACAGACAAAGTACTTGACCAAATGCAGGATTTCCACCTCAGCATGCACTGCTGGCAGGCTGATGACGTTGCTGGATTTGAGAACCAGGGTGGCGCACTCACCGGTGGTATTCAGGTTAACGGCAACTATCCCGGCAAAGCCCGCAATATCGACGAGCTCCGTGCCGACATTCTTTACGCAATGTCGCTCATACCCGGCAAGCACCGTCTCAATCTTCACGAAATTTACGGTGACTTCGGCGGCAAATTCGTTGACCGTGACCAGTGCTCGGTAGAGCATTTCCAGAGCTGGATTGACTGGGGCAAGGCAAACGATATCAAACTTGACTTCAACTCAACATCATTCTCTCACCCCAAGAGCGGCGACCTTAGCCTCTCTAACCCTGACAAGGGTATCCGTGATTTCTGGATTGAGCATTCAAAGCGTTGCCGCGCCATCTCACAGGCTATCGGCGAGGCTCAGCAGGATCCCTGTATCATGAACACTTGGGTACATGACGGCTCAAAGGATATCACTGTCAACCGTCTCATGTACCGTGAGCTCCTCAAGGACTCTCTTGACCAGATTTTCGCACACAAGTACGACTGGATGAAGGACTGTGTTGAGTCAAAGGTGTTCGGTATCGGTCTTGAAAGCTACACAGTAGGTTCTAACGACTTCTATACCGCTTACGCATCCAAGAACGATATGATGATTACTCTTGACACCGGTCACTTTCATCCCACCGAAAGTGTGGCAGACAAGGTGTCGGCGATGCTTCTCTTCGTGCCTGAGCTCATGCTCCATGTGTCACGTCCTATCCGTTGGGACTCTGACCATGTTACTATCATGGATGATCCTACAATGGATCTCTTCAGCGAAATCGTTCGCGCAGGCGCTCTCAACCGTGTTCACTATGGTCTTGACTACTTCGACGGCACTCTCAACCGTATCGGTGCATATGTAATCGGTAGCCGTGCCGCTCAGAAGTGCATGCTCCGCGCCCTCCTCGAGCCCACCGAGACCCTCCGCAAGTATGAACTCGCTGACAAGAAATTCCAGCGTCTCGCTCTCCTTGAAGAGTGCAAGAACCTCCCCTGGAATGCCGTTTACGACATGTTCTGCCTCAAGAACAACGTGCCCGTAGGTGAAGCGTTCATCCCCGAAATCGAGACTTACGAGGCAAACGTAACATCCAAGCGTTAAGACATTCACTTCATTTAATTGAAAATGAAGGTTGTAAGGTTAAGGGGCTTCCACCCCTTAACCTTTGACCTTAACTATCAACCTTCTAAATATGGATTTAATAATAGGTCTACTTATAATAGCTGTCGGCGCTTTCTGCCAGTCGAGCTGTTATGTGCCGATTAACAAAATTAAGTCATGGAGCTGGGAGAGCTACTGGATAGTCCAGGGTGTCTTCGCATGGCTGATTCTGCCGTTTCTTGGTGCGCTTCTCGCCGTGCCTGCCGGACACTCTCTGACTGAGCTTTTCACGGCGGAGCAATCGTTCAACATCTGGATGACTATCCTCTTCGGTGTGCTCTGGGGTGTTGGCGGTCTGACATTCGGACTTTCGATGCGCTACCTCGGAGTGGCACTCGGACAGTCGATAGCACTTGGAACATGTGCCGGACTCGGCACCATCATGGGTCCTGTGCTGCTCAACATCTTTTTCCCTGAAAATGACCCGCTGTCACAGCTTACGTTCGCTGTGATTCTCGGAGTGGTGGTTACTCTTATCGGTATTGCCATCATCGGTATCGCCGGCTCAATGAAAGCTGCTTCACTCAGCGAGGAGGAGAAGAAGGCGGCAGTCAAGGACTTTAATTTCCCGAAAGGTATAACCATAGCGCTGCTTGCCGGTTTCATGAGCGGATGTTTTAACGTCGGGCTCGAATTCGGCAGCGGCATCAATTTCGGCTCCCTGACCCCCGACATGTTCAAGACCCTCCCTGCCACCTTACTGGTGACTCTGGGCGGTTTTGTCACCAATGCCGTGTATTGCTTCTATCAGAATCAGAAGAACCATACCTGGGGTGACTATGCCAAGGGCGGAGTGTTGGTCAACAACCTCTTCTTCTCCCTTCTGGCAGGCGCACTCTGGTACAGCCAGTTCTTCGGTCTCGCACTCGGAAAGGGATTCCTCACCGAGTCACCTACGCTGATGACACTCTCGTTCTGTATCCTTATGGCACTTAACGTTGTGTTCTCCAACGTATGGGGTATTATCCTGAAAGAATGGAAAGGATGCTCATCCAAGACTATCGCAGTGCTTGTAGTGGGTATTGTGGTGCTCATAGTGTCGTGCTTCCTTCCACAGTTAATCGGTTAAGGGACTGTGATATTAAATTAATCAGTTTCTAAAATAGTTTTAAATGTTTACGTTCCGCAGACCTTTTCGGGTTTACGGACATGAAGATTAGGATGTCATTTCCCGGGAGTGGTCACATATGCGTGTGCATTGTGTCCGCCATTCGGTAATGATTCCCAAGACTCTAAATGTTCAAAAAATATGAAATCAATTCTTGAAAACCGTCCAGCCCTCGCCCGCGAGGTGGAACTTGTTGCTGAAACTGCCGGCTATCTTTGGCAAAAAGGATGGGCTGAGCGTAACGGTGGTAACATCACAGTGAATATCACAGAGCATGTTGACGATGAGATTCGTGCCATGCCTGCTATCAGCCCGGTGTATCCTATCGGTGCAACTCTTCCCAACATCAAGGGGTGCTACTTCTTCTGCAAGGGTACCAACAAGCGTATGCGCGACCTTGCCCGCTGGCCTATGGAGAACGGCTCTGTAATCCGTATTCTCGATGACTGCGCATCGTATGTCATCATCGCTGACAATCCTGTGAAACCTACCTCGGAGCTCCCGTCGCACCTTGCTGTGCACAATTACCTCATAGGCATAGGTTCTGACTACAAGGCATCGCTTCATACCCATCCCATCGAGCTCGTGGCAATGTCACACTGCAAGAAGTATCTTGAGAAGGATGTTGCAACTCGCCTGCTCTGGAGCATGATACCCGAAACCAAGGCTTTCTGTCCACGCGGTCTCGGCATTATTCCTTATCAGCTCCCTGGCTCAAATGAACTCGCCGACTCTACTATCAAGGAACTCGGTGACTATGATGTGACTCTCTGGGAGAAGCATGGCGTGTTTGCCGTGGAGAAAGATATCATGCAGGCATTTGACCAGGTTGACGTGCTCAACAAGTCTGCTCAGATCTACATCTGCGCCAAGAATATGGGTTTCGAGCCTGACGGTATGTCAGACGAACAGATGCGTGAGATGACTGTCGCATTCAATCTTCCCAAGTAAATTGAGATAATCTTTCAAAGATAGTCCCGGATAGGAATTTATGAAACGAACTTCCCTCATACTCGCCGCCGGTGTCGCACTGGCGGCGTGTTCTTGTTCGGACGGCGGTGGAAAGAAAGCCGAGGAAATCAATGACTCGACTTCGCCTCTCCATCTCCTCCAGCCCGATTACACGACACCTTACGGTGCGCTGTCTGTCGATTCAGTTCGCGCCACTGTCGACCGTGTGTTTGCCTATATTGATTCCGTGACCCCTGCCAAGGTGGTGGATGGCGAAGGCAACACTGTCACGGACCTAACCCGTCTTCCGGACGATGCTAAACTGAACCAGGGAACCTTCCGTCTCACCAGCTATGAGTGGGGTGTGATGTACAAGGCTCTCCTTGCGGCTTCAGAGTTGCTCGACGATCCCAAGTACAAAGCGTACGTGACAGACCGTGTAGGCTTTCTCGCTGACAATGCTCCTGCTTTCGCTGAACTCGCACAACGTACAGGCAAGCGTGACGGACAGATGCGTATGGTGGTGTCTCCTGCAACTCTTGATGATGCAGGAGCTATGTCAGGCGCATTCATGGAGGCGGCACTGTCCGACTCTACGCTTCATCTCTCAGATGTGATAGAGCGTTATTACGCCATAGTGGACAGCGGTACACATCTGCTTTCGGACGGAACCATAGCGCGCATGCGTCCCCACGCTGATGCGGTGTGGCTTGATGATATGTTCATGGCTCTACCTGCCATGGCGACCCGCACCGTGTACACCGGCGAGCCTCGCCACCTCGATGAGGCGGCACGTGTCGCCACTCTATTTATCAAGCGCATGTGGATGCCAGAGAAGAGGCTTTTCCGCCACGGATATGTTGAAGGACTCCCTGAGCAGCCGTCCATGGCATGGGGCAGAGCGAACGGTTGGGCAATACTTACCCTCAGCCAGCTCCTTGACGCCCTCCCGGAATCTCATCCGCGTAGAGCGGAATTGCTCGACGTATACCGCTCGCACATCCGCAGTCTCGCTGACCTCCAGACCAAAGACGGATTCTGGCATCAGCTCCTTGACCGCAATGACTCCTACGAAGAGACATCCGCTACCGCTATATTTGCGTATTGTATAGCACATGGCATCAACCAAGGCTGGCTCGACGCTACCGCTTACGGACCTGTCGCCCATCTTGCATGGGAGGCAGTAAACACTAAGATTACTCCACGGGGTGAAGTGGAAGGTGTTTGTGTCGGTACCGGTATGGGTTTTGACCCTGCGTACTATTATTATCGTCCCGTAAGCACCAAGGCAGCCCATGGCTATGGTCCGGTGATATGGGCGGGAGCTGAAATGGTCAAGCTTCTTGACACATATTATCCTCGTGTCAATGATAGTGCAGTGCATTATTACAAGGTGGATCCGGAAAACGGTGATACGCCGATTTTCTCACTCACACCTGAAGGAAAGGCGCAGACAATACTCCACTGATTCCCTTAGCCGCATCGGCTATACGCCGGACTTTCGGAATCACTATATCAGAGCAGGAAATCATTATGTTTCTTGCTCTGATGTTTTTATGCGAAAATTTTTGTAATTTTGCAGCCAAATAACATCACTCCAATCATTAAGATTAATTTATGGAAGAATTAGCCACCAAATACGACCCTAAAGCCGTTGAGGATAAATGGTATGCCTATTGGCTGAAACACCGTCTGTTTCACTCCGAGCCTGATGCCCGCGAGCCTTATACAATAGTGATACCGCCCCCTAACGTGACAGGTATCCTCCACATGGGGCACATGCTCAACAATACTATTCAGGACATTCTTATCCGCCGTGCCCGCCTTCTTGGCAAAAATGCCCTCTGGGTACCCGGTACAGACCACGCTGCCATAGCAACTGAAGCCAAGGTGGTGAATAAGCTTGCAGCCGAAGGCATCAGAAAGAGTGACCTTACACGTGAGCAATTCCTCGAGCATGCCTGGGAATGGAAGGAGAAGCATGGTGGAATAATCCTGGAGCAGCTTAAAAAGCTCGGTGCGTCATGTGACTGGGAGCGTACGGCGTTCACCATGGATGACATCCGTTCCAAAAGCGTAATCCGTGTGTTTGTTGATCTGTATCGCAAAGGTCTGATTTACCGAGGCAAGCGTATGGTCAATTGGGATCCCAAGGCAAAGACCGCACTGTCCGACATCGAGGTTATATATAAGGAGGAGCACTCCAAACTATACTATCTCCGCTATAAGATAGTAGGGGAGGATGGATATGCAATCGTCGCAACCACACGTCCTGAAACCATAATGGGCGACACTGCGATGTGTATCAATCCTGAGGACCCCAAGAACCAGCATCTCCGTGGCAAGAAGGTGATAGTTCCGTTGGTCAACCGTGAAATTCCCGTCATTGAGGATGATTATGTGGATATCAATTTCGGCACAGGTTGTCTGAAAGTGACTCCCGCTCACGATATGAATGACAATATGCTCGGTGAGAAGCACGGGCTGGAGACAATAGATATTTTCAACGATGACGCCACTATCAGTGAGGCTGCCGGTATGTATGTCGGCATGGACCGCTTTGCAGTGCGTGAGCAGATAGCGAAGGACCTCGAAGCTGCAGGGCTGATAGAGAAGATCGAGGAATACGAGAACAAGGTCGGATATTCTGAACGCAATCAGGATACAGTTACCGAGCCGCGTCTCAGCGACCAGTGGTTCCTGAAGATGCAGTCGCTCGCTGACCCTGCGCTTGCTGCGGTCGAGGATGGAGTCATTAAGTTTGTCCCGGAAAAATTCAAGGCTACCTATAACCGTTGGCTGACAGATATACGCGACTGGTGTATTTCACGTCAGCTTTGGTGGGGTCACCGTGTGCCGGCATATTATCTTCCGGACGGTTCGTTTGTCGTAGCCGAGACAGCCGAGGAGGCTCTTGCCATGGCGAATGAAAAAGATGCCTCCCTCACAGCAGCTGACCTGCGTCAGGATGAGGACTGCCTCGATACATGGTTCTCCTCTTGGCTGTGGCCCATCTCCCTGTTCAATGGTATACTTGAGCCTGATAATGAAGAGATAAAGTACTATTATCCTACTAACGACCTTGTCACAGGTCCGGATATTATCTTCTTCTGGGTCGCACGTATGATTATGGCCGGTTATGAGTTTGAGGGCAAGCAGCCGTTCAATAATGTTTACTTCACCGGTATTGTCCGCGATGAGATAGGCAGAAAGATGTCAAAGCAGTTTGGCAATTCTCCTGACCCGCTTAAGCTGATAGAAGATTATGGCGCTGACGGAGTCCGTATGGGTATAATGCTGTCAGCTCCTGCCGGCAATGATATATTCTTTGACAAGAAACTATGCGAGAACGGGCGTAACTTCTGTAACAAGATTTGGAATGCTTTCCGTCTCGTCAAGGGCTGGGAGGTTGACGACAATGCTCTTCAGCCCGAAAGTGCGAAGATTGCGATTGGCTGGTTCCATAGCAAACTGTCGGAAGCAATAGCCGAGGTGAACGATTCGTTCGACAAATTCCGCATTTCAGAGGCGTTGATGACTACTTACCGTCTCTTCTGGGACGAATTCTCGTCATGGTATCTTGAGATGGTCAAGCCTGAGTATCAGAAGCCTGTTGACCGTGCCACATTCGATGCGACAATTGATTTCTTTGATTCCTTGCTTCGCCTTCTCCATCCATTCATGCCATTCATTACCGAAGAGCTGTGGCAGCACATTGGTGACCGCCGTGAAGGTGAGTCAGTGATGTATGCTTCCATGCCTGATGTCCATGTGGTTGATGCGAAAGTGCTTGCCGATATGGAGATAGCCAAGGAGATTGTTAATGGTGTGCGCGGTGTGCGTGCGCAGCGTAACATACCGAACCGCGAGCAGCTTCAGCTCAATGTTGTTGGTGCAGAGGTTCCGATGGCAGCCGTCATTGTGAAGCTTGCAAATCTCACATGTGTGGCTTCCGTTGCGGAGAAGGATGCGGCAGCTGCCGGATTCATGGTGGGAACAACAGAATATAATGTACCGTTGCTTAACAGTATCGATGTGGAGGCTGAACTTGCGAAACTTGACAAGGAACTTGCCTATCTTAAGGGTTTCAAAGCTTCGGTTGAGAAGAAACTCGGCAATGAACGTTTCGTTTCCAACGCTCCAGCAGTAGTGGTCGACGGCGAGCGAAAGAAGCTGGCTGACGCCGAGGCAAAGATAGCAAATATCACAGCATCAATTGCTGCGCTGAAAGGCTGATAAGGGGTGATGACTTCCTGCGTGGAGTCTCGCCTGTAACGTTTTTTTGAATGGCTGCTCTGCTTTGCAGGGCAGCCATTTATGTGTCATGTGGCACGATGATTTTTATGCCGTAAGTCAAAATTTAACATAGAATCGATAAACCCCGATTGTGGCATTTTCGTTATAAGGGTATAACTAAAAGGATGTTACAAATGGAACCGACGATTTACTCACGCTTCAAGGAGCTCGTCAACAATGACCCGGATCATCCTGCTGTCATCGACGAGCGTTCATGCGTTACCTACGCAGGTCTCGACCGCATGGTCGATACTCTTATTTCACGTTTTCCCTCATTTATTCCTGCCAGAGTAGGGATAGTGATGGATCACAGTGTGGAAATGATAGCTTCAATTCTGGCAGTTATAAAGTCAGGAGCGGCATTTGTTGCCGTTGAACCGGACTTTCCTCCTGGTCGAACTGTCAATTTTCTCGTGGAATGCGGTATAGATTTCGTAATCACACAGGATGCATACGCAAATCGTCTATATGACTTCAAGCAGCTTATCATAGGTCGGGAAATACATATAGACCCGGCATTGCATCCGCTTCCGGACCGAAGCCGGGCTGACCGCACCGCATATATCATGTATACCTCCAGCGCTACAGGCTATCCTCTCGGAGTGTCAGTTGGCAACCGCCAGGTGCTTAATTTTGCAGAATCATTCAGAAATAATTTTAATATTAGTGGTGATGATGTGATGCTCCAGTATTCAGCATGTGTGATGAATATATTCGTGGAGGAGGTGTTTGGCACATTGCTCAACGGTGCGACTCTTGCCGTTCCCTCTGCAGCAACGCGTAATGATGTCGATGCTCTGCTTAAGTTTATAGATGAATGGTATGTCAGCATAGTGAGCGGTTTCCCCTATCTGCTTATGGAACTTGACAAGGTGCCTGCTCTTCCCCAGACGGTGCGTCTGCTGATCAGCAGCGGTGACGTGCTTCCGGCGGCATCTATTGAGCATCTGCTTGAGCAGGTGCCGGTCTATAATACCTATGGGCCTGCTGAAGGTACGGCTGATGTCACAAGTTATTGTTGCAATGAAGGATATCATCTCGCCGATGGTAATTATCCTATCGGAAAACCGATTGGCTCGACTGACATACTGATTCTTGATGATGAACTACAGCCGGTGAGCGATGGTTCGGAAGGTGAGATATGTCTCGTTGGCGACGGACTTGCCGAATGCTATATAGGTGACCATCGTAATGACCAACATCCGTTTGCGTGCATTGATGACGGGCGCCGTGTTTTCCGTACCGGAGATGTGGGTTGTAAGCTGGTTGACGGCAATTACAGTTATATACGTCGCAAGGACTCTGAGGTTAATATCCTTGGGAAGCGGGTTGTGACAGGTGAGGTCGAGCGAGCCATGCGCACATCCGATGAGGTATCTGACTGCGCTGTGGTACACTATGTTGATGAACAAGGAGCCGCATATCTGGTGGCCTATGTTGTTCCTGCCACCCGTTCGTTCCGCCTTTCATGGGTGAAGAACAAGATGGCACAGTATCTCCCGGCATATATGATACCGGAATTTTTCGTGCTGTTGAAGAAATTACCAGTCAATGCTGCAGGGCAGGTCAATCATCAGGCACTCCCCGTAGTACTCAAGGACGGTACATTAGGAAAGATTGGATAAATATGTTTTATTTCTCCTCTGATAATGGGGATGTATCACAATCACACTTCGTATGTGTGTTGATAAAATTGTGATACACCCCATTGTTATATTAAAGTTATTTACAAGTATATGGTTAGAAATTAGTTTGTTAGATCGTATTTGTATGGCTGTGTTAATAACTTTTCGATGATGTTAATAACTTTTTTTGGATATTTCATAGAAAAGTATTAATTTTGCGCAAATTTTTGGGATAAATAGTAACTTTTCGAGGTATAATAACCTTTTTCTCACAATAGTAAAAATTTAAGATTTTGCCGTTTTTGCAGGCAAGAAGATTATCACGCAATTAACTATGAATGTTAATTTTAGAGATTGTTTTGGAAATTATGCGGAAAAAGAACTGTTTTCGGCTTCAAAATTTAAATTAAGCCACATGTTTCCGCATATCAGTAAGGCTTTGCTTCTCGTTGTAATGGGAGCTATGGCTATTCCAACAGGCGTTTTTGCCCAGGTTGATGTAGACGGTATATGCTATAACCAGGACGATGCGGTGCTCCTGTCGGAATTGAATTTAAACAGGATGGTTCGCAAGCAGTTGTCTGACAGTTTAGCAGCACGCCACTCAAAGGTATTGATGCAAAACAATAATGCCTCGTCTATTAAGAGCAGTTTCCGTCGTAATATGGTAATGGAGCGTCTTGAGAGCCGGAAGGTAGATTTGGATACAATTCCTGCGATTATATTTATTGATGCGCTCCGTCCCGATACCGTAACAATAAAGTGCGATGTGGCACGTGGCAAAAAGCTACATGCCTCACATCGCTGATGACGATAACGTGACTCCGTGAGGAGGAGCTTTTTTATGTTAGGTAAGTGTAATAAACTAGGGTAGGTTTATTAAGGGAGGGAGGGCGGCATTTTTTTAGTTTTGTGTCTGTCATGAAGCCGGCTGCTCCGGTTCGGACAGTTTGGATGACCGGTTGATATCTTTTGATTCCACGATATCCTCCGTAAGTTTGACTTGTGTCACATCAGTGCCTGACGGGTCGTTGAAGAGACTCAGTCCAAACTGTGGCGCAACAGCTATGACATGTTCGATAACAGCACTCTGGATTGCCTCATATGCGGTCCATTTTGTGGTATTTGTAAAGCAGTAGACCTGAAGCGGAATACCTTCGCCGGTCGGAACCATGACACGTACGAGTATCTGCTGTTCGGACGAAATGGCGGGATTGTTAAGCAACCACTGGCACATGTATGCACGGAACAGACCGAGATTGGTCTCCACGGAGCCGTTGACAACGGCTAATCCTGGGTCGTAATGCGGTTTGCCTCCGTTTGCTTTGATTTTGGAGACGTATGATTTGATAATCGGGAATTTATTACAGATACTGTCAATCATATCAGGAGTCGCTGTCACTATAGTGTCGGAGTCAATGATTAATTCACGTGCTATGCGTCGGCAACCGCTTGCCTGCATCCCGCGCCAGTTTTGGAATGAAGATGATATGAGAGAGTAGGGCGGAAGAGTTATTATAGTGTTGTCAAAGTTCTGTACCTTGACAGATGTGAGCGATACGTCTATTACTATTCCGTTGGCAAGGGTGGATGGCACTACTATCCAATCCCCTACACGTAGCATGTCATTCTGTGACAGCTGGAGTCCGGCGACCAGACCGAGAATACTGTCTTTAAATACCAACATCAGCACAGCCGCAAATGCTCCAAGTCCGGTAAGTAACGCTACCGGTGATTTGTCTACGATGATTGACACGCAGATAATAAGCGTGATTACCCATAGGATGCCGACCACAGTGTCCATAATTCCTTTGAGTGGGAGGTTTCGGGTGTTTCGTTTCTCGTCAAAACGGAACCAGATGAAGTGTGCTATCTTGCTTACTGCCATACATACTACAACGCAGGTGTAAAGCAACAGGCATTTGTAGATGATTACATTTATCGATGATGCAGAGGTAAAGGCGAACGGTAGAAGAGCGAGTAGTACAAGAGGTGGGATGACGTGGCTGCAGCGAATAAGTACATGATTCTCCATAAGTTCCTGTGCAAGTTCGTTGTTGCGCAGTATCATGATTTTTCGTGCGCAGTAAAGTATCAGATGCCTTGCCAGCCAGCCGAGCAGGAGGGCCATGAATACGATGATGATGATATATATCACGTCTTCAGCGCCTTTGTCCTTTTCAAGCCCTATATAGTCGAGCATACGGTGAATATGCACGAGCAGCCATTGTGCCACTTTGTGTGTGGGGATTATGGATGTAAGTATCATAATGATAAATAGTTGAGTTAGATGTTGTCAGTCAGATGCGTTAGCATCCGGTTTATATTATTAACACTCCAGCATGGTACGCTGTTTTTAAGGATGGGAGGATTGTGTGTGATATTTAGGTCTTGAAGTTGCAAGTTAGGGAAAAGGGTGCTATATTTGTGAATATGATGCAGATTTTAGTTATACTGCCGGCTCTGATAGCGGTTGGCTCGGTGGAGTTCTATGTGATAGCAGCGGTGGTTGCCGCGGCGGTGATTGCCTTTTCTGCCCGTAGGGGCGATGAAGGTCCTGCGCGTCAGATATTATTGCCCGGTGTACTTGTGAAGAGCGACCGGAATCCGGGAAAAGTGATTGAGCTTATTTGCAATGAGAATGGCTCTGTAGTACTTCGTCGGTACGGAGTGGAGGGTGTGACTGTGTCCGGAGCGGTCAGTCTCGCTATTACAGTAAGGGGCTTCGATGTGCTAATCAAGGAGCGGATTGTTGAAGGCAATCCTGTGGATGAGATGATTGACACGGCTTCGTTTGTGCTCGACTTTATGGGCGAGGAGCGATATTTTATAAGCTATTCTGCAGAGGCATCCGGGCTTTTTGTGGCTCTTACGTTGAAGAATCGGGCTGGAAATCGGATTGTGAAGCCGTTGCAATAGGGATGGATAAGTTTAGAGGTGATAAAGGCGAATGTAAAAACCAAGTTTACAGGGCTATTATTATGAGTAGTCCATATACTAAAAGAATGGGTTTCCGATTTCCGGAGACCCATTCTTTCAAAGTAAAGTCAGGTTAAAAAACGATTTGGGATAGGGAGAGTACGTAGTGTAATATAATATATGTGATCTATGTTAAAGTTGGGTTATTTATGCTATATTATTTGAGTTCGAACGGGACTATGGCGCGGATATCGGTCGACGATGAGCCGATATAAGCGCGGAATTTTCCGGGTTCGGATTTCCATGACGAAGTCTTATCGTCATAGAATTTCAGGTCATCAGGTGTCACCGTGAAAGAGATGGTCTCTTCTTCTCCGGGAGTTAGAGTTATTTTCCTGAAACCTTTCAGCTCTTTGAGGGGACGGATTACGGATGCCACATCGTCGCCAATGTAGAGCTGCACGGTTTCTTTGCCTTCCACGCTACCTGTGTTTTTAACCGGGATGGTGATAGTAAGGTTTTCACCGTCAGCGATGGTCTTTGCAGACGCCTGTGGTTTGCCATATGCGAAGGTTGTATAGCTTAGACCGTGTCCGAACGGATAGAGAGCGGGTATTTTCTTTGTGTCGTGCCAGCGGTAGCCGACGAGGATGTCTTCAAGGTATTCTTGGCGTATGGAGTCACCGGGGTAGGAAATCTCGCCAAAATGATGTGCCGCATTGTCTTCGAGGCGCACTGGAATTGAGAATGGCAGTTTGCCAGACGGATTCACATTGCCGCTGAGCACACCGGCAATGGATTTCCCTGCCATTGAGCCGAGATACCAGCCTTCAACAATAGCAGGAACCTTTGACGCCCAGGGCATCTCGACAGCATTGCCGGTCAGAAGCACAACTACAAGGTTGGGATTGGCAGCCTGAAGCTCGCTGATGAGTTCGGGCTGACCGAACGGGAGGGCATATTCCTGACGGTCCCCGCCTTCACAGTCCTGGAAATGGTTTTTGTTCAGACCTCCGATGAAAATCACAAGTCCGGCTTCCTTTGCCATGTTTACAGCCTCGGTGCGGAGCGAGTCAATCGTAGCAGTGGGAATAACATCGGCATGACCGTACATCGGGCGTCCTGCCACATAACCTTGTGCATATTTAATTTTGTCTCCGTAGATAGCTTCAAGTCCGGCAAGTGGCGACACTATGTCCTTCGGCTTAAGTTCGCTTGAGCCACCTCCTGCCATCAGATTACGGGTGGCATTGTCGCCAACCACAAGAATAGAACTGTATTTATCAGCACGAATGGGGAGTAGGGGAGCGCCTTTTTTTGATACGGGAGAGTTTTTTAGCAGCACAATAGCTTCGTTGCCTATTGCTTCTGCCACTGCATAGTGTTCGGGAGTGGCAACAGAACCGAATGGTTTGTGTCGGTTCATGGCAGTGCGGAAGTTCAGGCGTAGCAGGCGGCGTACTTTATCATCTACGGTGGACATAGGCACTTCTCCTTTTTCCAGCATGGCGAGATAGGGGTTGGCAAGATAGTAGTCGTCGGTGGTAAAAGCGCTCTCCGATGTCAGACCGTTGGTGTAGGAGCCCATTTCGAGGTCCAGACCGTAAAGAGCTGCCTCTTTGGTGTCATGTGCGCCTCCCCAGTCAGTGATTACCACCCCGTCAAAATTCCAGTCATCCTTTAGGATTTTGTTGAGCAGCAGTTCATTGTGGCATGCGTGCTGACCTCGTACTTTGTTGTAGGCACCCATGATTGACCATGAGCCTCCATCCTCGATTGCGCGCTTGAATGCCGGGAGGTAGATTTCATACAGAGCACGGTCGCTGAGATTCACGTCGATGTGTCCGCGCCATTGCTCCTGATTGTTGAGGGCGTAGTGCTTCACGCAGGCTGCCACGCCGTTTTTCTGCATCCCCTGAATATAGGGAACCACCAGTTCTCCGGCAAGGTAGGGGTCCTCTCCCATGTATTCGAAGTTTCGTCCGTTAAGCGGGGTACGGTATATGTTCACCCCGGGTCCGAGCATTACATCTTTTTCACGGTAGAGAGCCTCTTCGGCAAGAGCGTTGCCATATTCCCGTGAAAGGTCATGATTCCATGTGGCTGCGAGTGCTGTCAATGCAGGAAAAGCTGTGATTGAGTCGTTGGTGCGTCCGGAGTAGCCCCAGTCATTCCAATTTATTTCCGCACGTACGCCGTGAGGACCATCGCTCATCCATAAGTCAGGAATACCTAAGCGAGCCACGCCGGGTGAGGCGAACTTACCTTCGGCATGGCACATGGCCACCTTTTCACGAAGGGTCATGCGTGAAAGCGCATCCTCCACACGCTCGTCGATGGGACGGCTCTCATCAAGATAGACAGGCACTTTGTCGGCAGCGTGAATAGTGGATGCCGCGAACGCAAGTGTGAGTGTTAATACTGATGATTTGATATTCATTGCGGTGATAATTATATTTAAAGGTATATTTTAAGGGTTATCTGTTGGCATTAATAGTAGTGGTGTAAGGTTTGAGCCCTTCAGATGTCGCTGTTATTGTCACAGGTCCTTCTGTGTTGTCGTTACGGACTATCAGCATCGCCTTGCCATAGAAAGCTTTGCGCTTGTCATCTTTGAACCGTTCGAGCGAAATGGGAGATCCATTGTCGACACCGGCGTTGAAGCCGGCTCCTGTGGCATTGAAATAAACCTGATTCTCAGCCAATGGGCAGAGATTGCCGTCCTTGTCGATGATTTCCACCAGGATATAGCTGAGGTCTTTGCCATCAGCTTTTATTTCATGTCTGTCGGGGGTAAGACGTATGGCATAAGGCTCGGAGGCGGTGTGGATCTCCTTTGTCGCTATGATTTCACCGTTGCGGCGGCTTACCGCCTTGACTGTGCCAGGTTCAAAATTCAGTCGCCATGATACATGATAATCCCCGTCCTTTTTGGCGCGGACGCCTTTGGACTCACCGTTGACAAACAGTTCCACCTCATCGGCATTGTTATAGTATGCCCAGAGGTCTATTTCCTGTCCGTCCTCCCAGTTCCAATGCGGGAATAGGTGCAATACGTTCTTGTCCGGTCTCCACTGGGATTGATACATGTAATATACATCCTTAGGTATGCCGGCAAGGTCTACTATGCCGAAATAGGAGCTTCGCGCTGGCCATCCGAATGGGGTGGGTTCGCCAAGATAATCGAACCCGGTCCAGATAAATTCGCCGGAGATATAATCCTTTTCATCCATGTGGCGGAGGGTTCCCTCGTGGGTGTTTCCCCAGGGAACGTGGCAGTTATCGTAGGATGAACATGAGAATGTCTCATCGTAAAACGGCACATCCCAGCGTTTTGGCCAGATATACATAGAGTCCGATGGCATGCGGTAATAACCTCGTGTCTGGAGGGCAGAAACACTCTCGGTGATGATGAACGGTTTACCGGTGAACCACTTTGGTATCGAATCGAACCAGTCGTCATGATAATTGTAGCCGATTATGTCGAGTGCCCCCGAGCGGAAGAGATGGTTGCCGGGGTCAGGCTCATTGCACCCTGCTGTCACAGGACGTTGCGGGTCGAGGTCACGTACCATATCGGCAAGCTTTCTGGTGAGCAGCGAGTTCACGCTCATCTCATCCCCTTCGGCGGCGAGCATCTCTTTTCCATGTCCGAAATTGAGTATCAGATTGGCTTGTTCAAGGGAGAGGGTGTCGGCTTTGGCGTCGCTCCACTGCTCAAGTACCTCATTGCCGATGCTCCACATTATTACTGACGGATGGTTACGGTCACGGCGCACGAGGTCGGTGAGGTCGCGTTCATGCCATTCCGGGAAATAACGCGCATAGTCATGCGAGGTTTTTTTCTTGCGCCACATGTCAAAGGTTTCGTCCATTACCATTATACCCATACGGTCACAAAGGTCGAGCACTTCCGGAGCCGGCGGATTGTGCGAAGCCCGGTAGGCGTTTACTCCCATTTCTTTGAGTATTTCAAGCTGGCGCTCAATTCCTCTGGTGTTGACGGCAGCCCCTAATGCTCCAAGATCGTGATGCATGCACACGCCTTTGATTTTCATTGGCTTGCCATTGAGAGAGAATCCTTTTTCTGCGTCAAAATTAAAGTAGCGTAAGCCGATAGGGGTTATGTAGCGGTCAATCTCTTCTCCGGTCTTTGGATCTGTCACATAGGTAACTATACTGTACAGATATGGGTCATCCGGACTCCACAGATGTGGCTTTTCTGTCAGGATTGAACCATTGGTCATCACCCGGTTGCGTTTTTTAGTCAGTTTGATAGTCTCGGTGTCTGTTTGTGCTATCTCTTTGCCGTTCCGGTCAATTAGTACTGAATATACACTAACTTTAGCCGGTTTGCCGGATTTGTTTTCAATGTCGGTGCTTATGTTGATTTTAGCAGATTTGTCCGTTACATCAGTGGTTATATGTTGTCCCCACAGCGGGATGTGTACAGTATTGAGCGCACGCATCCAGACATTTCTGTAAATGCCGCATCCGCTGTACCATCGAGAATTCGGTTGTTCCGCATTGTCAACACGTACGGCTATCACATTTTCTCCCTCTTTATTGATGTAGGGTGTTATGTCATAGCTGAATGATGCATATCCGTAGGGGCGTGTGCCCAATTTATGTCCGTTTATATAAACGGTTGAGTTCATATAGGCACCGTCAAAGTCGATGAAAATCTCTTTGTCTTGTTGTTGAGGCGTGAGTGTAAAGTTTTTGCGGTACCATCCTACACCACCGGGGAGTGCGCCACCACCTGTGCCTGATGGATTCTTCTCGCTGAAGTCTCCTTCGATTGCCCAGTCATGCGGGAGATTTAGGTTACGCCATCCCGAGTCGTCAAAATCCATGGCGGCTATTTCGCTCCCGTCAGTAAGGGCAAATCTCCATCCGTCATTGAAGTCTATGCTGCGGCTGTCCTTTGCGGATATTGAAAAATTGGCTGCCACGCCGATTAAGGCGAGGCAGACCAATGAAATAAAATTTACCTTAGAAACCATTATGCTATTGTGTTCTCTTACAGCTTGATTACTTGTTTCTTACCATCATAGTTGACCATCACGCCCTTATTGTCACGGCTATAGCCGCGGGGAGAATCCTTAGATACGAGTATTACATTGAACTTACGTTCCTTAAGCATACCCTGGAATTCGCCTGTGCGATTACCGATGGTAAGTGTGTTTGTGCTATTATCGAAAGTGAAGGGGATTGTGGCATAACTTCCCTTCTCATAGTTGTAATTGGTGTTTTCATCCTCATAAAGAGTGAATTTCCCATTTTCACCCGCATAGACGTAAAGATTTATTTCTTCTGCGGGTTTCTCGTCGCTCCACTGCATGGCAGGACCGAAAGGTACAATTGAGCCGGAACGGACGAAGAGTGGCATACGCTCGTATGGTGCAGGTACATTCACAGTCTCACCTCCGGCATATTCTTTGCCGGTATAGAAATCATACCATCCAGAGCCGGCAGGGAAATATACCTGGCGTGTTGTGGCTCCGTAGGTGTAGACTGGCGCCACAAGGAATGCCGGACCGAACATATACTCGTCGCCGATGTTGCGGACAGTCTTGTCAGCAGTGAAGTCCATTACGAGCGGACGCATGATTGTATAGTCATCAAAATGGGTCATCCCGGCGAGTGAATATATGTATGGCATCAGGTCATAGCGCAGATTGGTATAGTAAACCACTGACTTGTATGCGGGGTGTCCTTCAGGAGCGATGTTGTAGATTTCCCGGTAAGGCCACTGTCCGTGAGCGCGGAACAGCGGGGCAAACGCTCCGAACTGATACCAACGGGTGTTAAGCTCGCGCCATTCTTTCATGTCGGGAGTCTCCTTGCCGGTCTTTGCGTACTCGGCTGCGGCTGCGACATAGCGGTCCTCCACGCAGAATCCTCCTATGTCCATGGTCCAGTAGGGGATACCGGAGGCTGCGAAGTTAAGACCTGCTGATATCTGGGCCTTCATGTCTTCCCAGCGGGTAGCTATGTCACCGCTCCAGGTAGCTGTGGAGTAACGCTGCTGCCCTGCGAATCCTGAACGGGTGAGAAGGAACACACGTTTGTCATTATCGGTGCCACGCTGTCCGTCATAGATAGCTTCGGCATTCATCAAACCGTAGGCATTGAAGTACTTGGTCGAAGGCCCGAGTGCGGTGGGTGTTATAAGGTCTTTGCGATACTGGATGTCGGTGCAGTCACGTATATTGGGTTCGGAGGCGTCCATCCACCAGGCGTCAATCCCGAGCGGGTAATAATGTCCCTCCATCTGGTGCCAGAAAAGTTTGCGTGCGTCAGCGTCATAGGCATCGTAGAATGAGCTGAGATAACCGGGACCTACCCAGTCACGGATGCTGTCCTGTACGGGGAGTTTGTACATCCAGCCGTTTTTGTCAAATTCCTTGTAATGTTCAGTGGTGACATAGAATTTGGGCCATACGGAAATCATGACACGTCCGTGCATGTCGTGGATAGAATCAACCATCCCCTTTGGGTCGGGGAAACGGTCACGGTCAAATTCGTGGCTTCCCCATGAATCTTCTTTCCAGTGCAGCCAGTCAATCACGATGTTGTCGATAGGTATGTTGCGCTTACGGAATTCAGCAAGTGTCGAAAGCACCTCGTCGGAGGTATTGTATTTCTCACGGCTCTGCCAGTAGCCCATTACCCATTTTGCCATGATTGGGGCTTTGCCGGTAAGAGTGCGGTAGCCGGAGATGACATCGTCCATGTTGTCACCGTATACAAAGTAATAGTCAATCTGGCTCTGCATTTCACCCCACCAGCTCATCTGCTGCTGTTCCTTGTCGTCACGTGGGGAATATGCGCGTAGTCCGCAATAAGCCACGGCTCCGTTGGGTTGCCATTCAATCTTGATGGGGACGCGTTTGCCTTTCTCAAGCTCGACTGCAAATTTGTAGGAATTGGGATTCCATGCCGTGCGCCAGCGTTCAGGCACCACTTCCTTGCCGTCAATATATACACTCATGTAACCGGAGTAATAGAGTATGAACTTATACTCTCCGGATTCGAGCGGCTCGATTTCACCCTGGTATGTCACATGGCTTCCCTGATATCTGAAGTCTTGGGGAAGATTTACCACATGCTTGAGTTCCTTGCGGATAAGGTGTTCGAAGTATATGGAATCCTCGCGCTGAACTATTGTGGGTTCGGTGGCTTTGGCTGGTGTATACGAGCCTGTAAGCGCACCCTCTTTGCCGTCCATGTCATAAAGCCTGAACACCTTGCCCAGTTGCTTATAATCCTCGGGATTGCCGAATCGACAGAGTGAATAGCTGTCCCAAAGTATGCCGTAGTTGTCAGTTGAAATTACGAACGGGACAGATACCTTGGTGTTGTACTGGAAAAGTTCCTCGTTGAGGCCTTTGTAGTTGAATTCATCCGACTGGTGCTGCCCGAGACCATATATGCCCTCGTCGTCGTTAAGCGATTCAAATACCTGACGCACGGTGTAACCTTCGGTATTCTCGACCTTTATCGGGGAAAATTCTCTGCCCCCGTCGGCTTCGCTAACTATAAGTTTGCCATCTTTATTGTAGAATTTAACATCGCCTGTGGCAAGGGCTACCACTGCTTTTACATCGGCGGTTATAACTGAGACCGTTGAGTCGGTTTCCTCGATGGAATATTCCGTTTTCCCGTCCTGCGGGATGACCACTAAGCTCTCGTCGTCGGCGAATTTCTTGTCAGGCGTGGCGGAAACGCGGATGATTTTGTCTCCAAGCACCTGAAGCCGTACCTTGCGGGTGGAATTTTCGTCTGTCGAAGCTACGTTGACTGTGATTCCCTTTTCGGTTTTTTCGTATCTTCCGGAGGCACACGACATAGCGAGTGCTGCAGCCAGAATTGATACTGAAAAATGCTTAAATTTCATCGGTAATAGAAATTTGTATTAGGTGGTGAATAATGATGTTAGTTTTAGGTATCACAAAATTATAAAAATTAACCCATGTGAGGCGATTTATATGTTGACTCACATGGGTTGAAATGATTTTAGCTGGTACGCAAATGTTAAATTATAAGGGATGATTTGTTGTCTGCTCCTCTTTTTCCTGATATGCCGAGGGGAGAATGCCAAATTCCTCCTTAAAATATTTGCTGAAGTACTTCGGACTGTTAAAGCCAAGCTGGTAAGCCACTTCCGAGACATTTAGCTGGCTCTCGCGCAACATCTGTGCCCCTCGCTTGAGTCGGATTATGCGGATAAATTCGATAGGAGTCTTGCCGGTGATGGCTTTAAGCTTCTTGTACAGGTGCACTCGGCTCATGCCGAGGTGCGAGCTGAGTTCTTCCACCGAAAGGTCAGAACGCTTGATGTTTGCCACCACGAATTTCACTGCTTTTTCCACCAGTTTTTCATCAAGCGGCGTTATGCTGATATTGCCCGGTTCGGGGTCGATGAGCGTGCGTCCGGCACCGCGTCTTGTAAGGGAGATAAGTTTCTTCATACGGAGAATAAGCACTCGTATGTCAAACGGCTTGGTCATATAGTCGTCTGCGCCGATTGTCAGGCCTTCCACCTTGTCTCGGGCATCATGCTTGGCTGTGAGTATCACGACAGGGATTGATGCGAAGTCGGATGTGGATTTAAGGTGGCGACACAATTCTATGCCGTCCATTTCAGGCATCATGAGGTCGGTGACTATTATTGCCGGTTTTACAGATTCAAGTATCTTGAGCGCAGCCTTGCCGTTGGGTGCGGTCACGACGTGGAATTCTTTTTCGAGTCCGTCTTTGAGAAATTCGAGCATGTCCGGGCTATCGTCCACCACGAGGGCTAACGGAGGGGCATTTCGATTGGTCTCAGGTTGGTTGTCAGGTTTTTGCGGAAGGATTCCTGCCGGTTTTGAGATGCTTGTGTCGGGAGCCTGTGCCTGAGCAGATTCCTCTATGTCAGAGTCGGATGATGTTGAGGTCTTTTGGATCGGGATGGTAATTATGAACACGGTACCTCGCTCCACATTGTCCACAGCTCGGATCTTTCCGTTGTGGAGGCTCACATATTCGCTTACGAGGCTGAGCCCTATGCCGTTGCCTACCGATGCGGAGGCGGACCGTTCGCTCCCTTGGTAGAAGCGTTCGAAAATATGTTCCTTGTCGGCATCTTTGATTCCGATTCCGGTATCGGCAACCTTGATTACAATGTCGGAGCCTGCTGTTTCTACTGTGACATCCACTTTGCCACCTTCAGGGGTGTATTTGAAGGCGTTCCCCAGAAGGTTCATCATGATTTTCGACATTTTGTCTTCGTCAAAGTTTACATGCAGCGATGCTAATGGCGAGAAGAAGTTGAGTGCTACGTTGTTACGCTCTGACAGCATTGTGAATGACTGGCATACGTTCCGTATGAAGGATACGAGGTCTCCCTCCGAGGGATTTAGCGTGAGCCCTGCTACTTCATTTTTTCTGAAATCGAGCAACTGGTTCACCATGTGAAGCAGCCGTTGTGCGTTGTTTCGCATCATAGTCAGCCGCTTAAGTTTGGATGGGTCGGAAGTCTCGCTTATCATGTTCTCCAGTGGAGACACTATGAGGGTAAGAGGTGTCCTAAGGTCATGGCTGACATTAGTGAAGAATTTGAATTTCAGCTGATTGAGCTCTTCCTGCTTCATCATGGCGTCCTCTTTGCGCTTTTCATTGAATTTGCGTTGTTCTCGTGTCCGGATAAGGCGGTAGGTGAGATATATCAGACCAATCAGCAGGAGTATGTATAGTAGTTTAGCCCATGTTGTGGCCCAGAAAGGAGGGTGTACTATTATTTCGAGCACCGCCGGTTGGGTCGATTTGTAACCGTCGCTGTTCATGGCGGTCACAAGCAATCGGTATTTACCGGGGGAGAGGTTTGTGTAGGTGATGGTGTTACGGTTGGCGGTCACCCATTCAGTATTGAACCCTTCGAGCATATAATAATATGTGGTCTTTTCAGGCAGCACATAGTTGTCGGTGGCAACTGTGAGTGTGAAATAGCTGTTGCCGTGCCATAGTTCAATCTTTCTGGTGCGGTTCAGCGCCCCGCTCAATACTACCTTGCCGTTGACTTTCTCTCCCGGATATATCTCCTCGCCACCCATTCTCAGTGAGGAGAATATCACGGTTGGAAGTGTGCGGTTGAGCTTTATATTGTTGGGAGTAAAGCGGTTGATTCCATATAGTCCGCCTATGAGTATCTCTCCGTCAGGTAATATTGCAAATGAGCGCTGATTAAAATCGCTGTTCTGGAGACCGTCGTTATGGTCATATCTCTGCAGGTCCACTCTGAAGTCACCGGTTTTGTCATTGTAGTAGGTTGTGAGGTGTGCCAGCTCAGCGCCGTCGGCAATCCACATGTTTCCGTTGGTATCCTCTTGGAGCCCAAGCACGAATGATGGCGAATTATCGGCATGTAGTTGTACCGTGTGCATCTTGCCTCTCAGGGGGTCGTACACATCGAGGCCGCCCCTCCAGGCTATCCAGATGAGTCCCCGCGAGTCACACACCACCTCATTGATGTTGTTATTGGGAGCATCTTCCAGCTTTGATATTTTCTGTGTGACAGGGTTGTAGATACAAACTCCTACTGCTGTGGCAAAGTAAATAAGTCCATTTTTCCCTTGTGTGATTGAAACTATATAGTCAGACGAAAGTCCGGAGTTTCCCACGGTGAATTGTCTGATCTCATTGGTCGTAGGATTGAAATAGTACACACCCGCCCCCAATGTCCCTATCCAGATGTTTCCATTGTCAGCAGGCGCCAGAGCCCATGAATAGATGCTGTCAAGAGAGGTGGAGGTTACCATATGTTCAAATTTACCGTTGCGCATACGTTTGAGCCCTCTTGAGAAGTTGCCGATATAGACATCTCCATTCGGTGTTTCCAGAAGGGAGGTTATTGCCGGTTCACTGCCGTTAACGGATGGGTCACGGTAAGAGACAGTCCGGTTGGTCTGGGGGTCGAGTGCTATGAGGCCGGCTGCGTCAGTACCTACCCATACAGTGCCGTTTTTCCCTACTGTAAGGCAGTTGACATCCGGAAATGGGAGCAGCTTGAATTTCTGTGCGCTTTCATTGTAGTAGAACAGACCTTTTTTATATGTTCCTATCCATAAAGTATTTGCCGGATCCTCATATAGGACTGTCACCGTGTTGTTGACATTCTTCTCCGCATTGTCAGCCACCGGGGTGAATCTGATTCCGTCACTGCTTTTCTCGACCAGTTCAAGTCCGTGGTGGTCTCTGCCTATGAGTATGTCACCGTTATGATTCTGAAGCAACACCTTTATCAGGAGGTTTTTCCCACCTGAAGGAAGGAGATTGTTAAGCCATCGGTCATTCACGAAGTCGTACAGCCATAGCTGCTCGTTGCTGTATATCCACGCCAATCCGTTATTATCATACATTATTGTGAATATAAAAGACTGATGGGGCGGAAGTTGAGTAGAAATATCCGAAATCTTGCGGATGGTCTTCAGGCTCGTCTTATCAACAAGACGCATCACACCGGTGCGGTCTATCGTGAGTATCCCTTCGGGTATGTCCAGGAAATTAGCGAGTTGCGATTTGCCGAAATCAGAATCCGGCAATAAAGTCGCCTTTTCGGCATTCCTACGCATATGATATATGCCTGTTCCTTCCACATATATCCATATATTCTTGTCATGGTCGATGAGTATTTTTTCAGGCATTGTGCTCACTCCCCATCTCTCAAGAATTTCAGGGACAAGATCGGTTACGCTGTCTGTCTCGGGTGAGTATATGTAATATCCCCCCTCGGCATTGACCCAGAGGTTGCCGTCGGCATCTTCCTGGATATCCTCGATATAGCTTCCGTTCAGCGACCTGTCATCGCCCTCAGGTACCGGATGGTATATGCGGAACCGGTATCCGTCGTAACGGCATAGCCCCGATGAGGTGCCTATCCATAGGAAACCTTCGGAGTCCCTGTGGATGGCATTGATTTTATTGTTGGAGAGTCCGCTCCCCGTGTCAAGATGCTTGAGAAACAATTCCGCCGCACGAGCTTGGAATACAATAAATAGTGTTGGGATTAGTAATAGCAAACGCATCGGTCGTAATTCATGGTCTATATTCGGTTACAAAGTAACAAAAAGTTAACATTTAACGCAAATCTAATGTCGAATTTGTTTTATGAAACATTTTAAAAACAAGTTAAAATGCCTAAAATACAGCTTAGTATGATATGTGAGAATAACAATTTGGGTATTTAGTCATAACAAAATATACCCATTCGTGAAACTATTGGACTAAACAATCACGCTGAAAAAATTTGCGATATAAAAACGTATTTTTACATTTGCTAAGTTTTATTAGTGACCATGAGCTGTTGACCTCTAAGCACAGAATCTGACAGTTGATACCGACCTTACATAGAAACTTGGACTCTAATGAATGCTTACTGACCTCAAAAAATCTCTAACACTTAAATATTAACCAGTTAAACTAAATTACATTCAATGGGACACAAACTAATGGGACGATGCAATCCGTTGCATCTATTCCGCACAGCCCTCATCGTGATTTGCTTCCTGACAGGGGTAAGTCTCGCATCGGCTGAACCGTTGACCGTTACAGGTACGGTCACCCAGGCTTCGGATGGCGAACCGCTGATTGGTGTCAGCATTCTCGTCAAAGGAA
This sequence comes from uncultured Duncaniella sp., assembly GCA_958352885.1. Classification (GTDB taxonomy): domain Bacteria; phylum Bacteroidota; class Bacteroidia; order Bacteroidales; family Muribaculaceae; genus Duncaniella. The sequence goes on along the minus strand of CATWQI010000001.1, from coordinate 339,755 downwards.
CCTCAAACGGTACCACCACGGACATTGATGGTAACTACTCTATCAAGACCGAATCGGGTGCCACACTCGTATTTTCTTATGTCGGGTGCCAGACCCGTGAAATTGTAGTCAACTCTTCAAAAATCGATGTGGCTCTTCTTGATGATGCTGAAGTTCTCGATGAAGTGGTCGTAGTCGGTTACGGCGTTCAGAAGAAGAAACTTGTCACAGGTGCTACCGCTCAAATCAAGGGTGACGACATCGCTAAGCTCAACACTACATCGCCCCTTCAGGCTATGCAGGGTCAGCTTCCAGGTGTCAGCATCGCAAGTGAGTCCGGTCAGCCCGGTTCAGGCATGAAGGTGACCATCCGCGGTCTCGGTACTATCGGTAACGCATCACCTCTCTACCTTATTGACGGTATCGGTGGTGACATTTCCACTCTTAACCCTGCCGACATCGAGTCAATCGACGTGCTTAAGGATGCCGCTTCTGCTGCTATCTATGGTGCGCAGGCTTCTAACGGCGTTGTGCTTATCACAACCAAGCAGGGTAAGGAAGGTCGTGCCAAAGTGACTTTCGACGGCTATTACGGCTGGCAGAGCGCTGCACGCAAGATAAACCTGCTCAATGCGCAGCAGTATATGACAATCATGGATGAAGCTGCTGTCAACAGCGGTCTTGCTCCCTACGATTGGAACTCCATGAACTCAATCTGGCGTACAAACGGTGACGGTGAGCGCCTTGGCGTGGTTGACACAGACTGGATGGATGCTATGTTCAAGGACAATGCCGTGACTCAAAGCTACACTATAGGTGTGAGTGGCGGCTCCGCTACATCTACTTACGCACTCTCTCTCGGCTATATCAATCAGGAAGGTATAGTAGGTGGCAAGGATGTATCCGACTATTCCCGTTACAACTTCCGTATCAATTCCGACCACAAGCTTTTCGGTGGAATCGTAACGGTAGGTGAACAGGCTGCTTTCGTGTATCTCAAGACCACAGGTGTAGCCGTTGGCAATCCTTACAGCAACACTCTACGCGGCGCGTTCACCACATCTCCGCTTCAGCCTATATATGCTGACGAAATTCCCACGTATAATGGCCAGGTGATTAACGACGGCAAATATGCCGATTCCACAAACAGCAACTGGAACGGCGAGGACGGCAACCCATACGGCTCGATGATGACCAACACCAACAACCGTAGTCAGACCGCTACATTCACCGGTAACGTATACGCTCAGATTGAGCCTGTCAAGAACCTTAAGATTCGCACTGTTTTCGGCGCCGTTTACGGTTCAAGCGAATACCGCAGCTATACTCCTCTCTCTCATTTCTCTTCACTTGACAGCGACCCGTACACCCGTGTAAGCCAGAACATGAATCATTCACTCGGCATGACCTGGACCAACACAGCCACTTACGACTTTAACATTAAGGAACATGCGTTCAACGTGCTCCTCGGTATGGAAAGCTACCGTTACAGCGGTACCTATCTCGGAGGCGGACAAGGACTCCTCAAAGAGGGCTTCGATGACTGGGATCATGCATGGATTAACAACGGTACAGGCTCTACTATCGGTGAAAACAATGTGAGCATAGCCGGTAATCCCCATGACGAATCCCGCTCTGTCAGCTACTTCGGTCGTCTCGGCTGGAACTGGCAGGAGAAATATATGATTAATGTCACTGTGCGTCGTGACGGTTCCTCACGCTTCGCAAGAGGTCACCGTTTCGGTACATTCCCCTCTGTTTCTGCAGGCTGGAATATCTCAAATGAGAAATTCATGGAATCAACAGCTTCATGGCTCAACTTCCTTAAAATTCGTGGCAGCTGGGGTCGTGTAGGTAACCAGAATGTGGACAACTATCAGTATCTCGCACCTATAAAGGTATCCAATACCCATTACTTCTTCGGTCAGTATATGGGACCCAACGGTCAGCTCTCAAACTATGCTCCCATTCTTTCAAGCAACTGGGGCGCATATCCCTCCCGTCTCGGTAATCTCGATTTGACATGGGAAACTTCCGAGCAGATTGACTTCGGATTTGACGCACGCCTCTTCAACAGTCGTCTTGCCATCAACTTCGACTGGTACCAGAAGACTAACAAGGACTGGCTGGTGAAGGCTCCTGTGCTTGCCACCGCAGGTACTGACGCTCCGTTCATCAATGGCGGTAATGTAAAGAACACAGGTGTGGAGCTCGGTTTGGCATGGAACGATGTAATCGGCAGAGACTTCTCATATAGCGTAAGCGTCAACGGTGCATACAATAAGAATAAGGTGGGCGAGATTCTTAACGAGGACGGCATCATACACGGTGAGACCGGTATGATTTTCAACAACTCGCTGGAATGCTACCGCGCTGAGAATGGGAAACCCATCGGTTACTTCTGGGGCTACAAGACTGCCGGTATCTTCCAGAACCAGCAGCAGATTAATGACTGGGTGGCAGCCGGCAACGGCATTCTTCAGGAGAATGTTCAGCCCGGTGATGTAATCTTCGTTGACGTTAACCATGACGGTATGATTGACTCGAACGACAAGGTAAATCTTGGCAACGGTATGCCTAAGTTCACATATGGTTTCAACATCAATCTCTATTACAAGAACTTCGACCTCGGCATCACTGCCAATGGTGCTGCTGGCTTCGATATCCTCCAGAGCTATCGTGGTCCTGACAACTTCAAGGCAAACTACACTACACGTATCCTTGACCGTTGGACAGGCGAAGGCACTTCCAATAAGATACCCCGCGTGACCACAATGGACAATGGCAACTGGCAGATATCTGACCTTTATATCCAGGACGGTGATTTCCTTCGCATCTCCAACCTTACCATCGGCTACAACTTTGCTCCCCTCATCAATCAGAAATGGTGCAGCAATGCCCGTCTCTATTTCCAGGCGCAGAACCTTCTCACTTTTACCAAGTATGACGGTATGGACCCCGAAATCGGTTACGGTACTGCTTCATGGGTGTCAGGTATTGACGTAGGTTACTATCCTCGTCCCCGTACATTCCTGTTTGGTGTTAACCTCGCATTCTAATCTACATAAACCCATCTAAAGTTTAGATTTCAAATGAATAAGTTTAAATTCAATATATTAACATTCGGTGTCGCTGCTGGTTTGTGTTTTACATCCTGCTCCGAAAGTTTCCTTGACGTATCGTCAAAGACAGACTCTGACACCGATAGCTTCTACAAGACCGAGGCAGATGCCTGGCGAGCTCTTGTGGGATGTTACGACGGTTGGCGTCAGGTTTCATCCGCGCCCGGTATCGGATTCTACGTTGCCTCTACAGTGATGAGCGATGAGACCTATGGTGCCGCAGGTGTGGGCGACAGCCGTAATTACCAGCTCATTGACCATTTCGACCTGTCTGAATCACCTTCAGATATGCAGGTTTACTCTCAGGACTGGAAAGTATATTACGCAGGTGTTTACCGCTGCAATGAGCTTATAACCCGTGAAGAGCAGATTCAGTGGCAGGATGAGACTAAGCGTTCACTCTATATGGGCGAAGTTCGTGCTCTGCGTGCTCTTCTATATTTCGACATGATTCGCTGGTGGGGCAACATACCCTTGTTCCTTGAGCCGGTCAATGAAAATCGTGAGCAGGCTGACCCCGCTGAGGTGTATGCCGCTATTTTCGAGGACTTGAAGTATGCAGTGGCAAATATCCCCGCCGGAGCTAATCTCAGTGAGTCGGAGAATGGCCGTATCACCAAGTATGCTGCCGAGGCAATCCTCGCACGCGCATACCTATATTATACCGGATATTATGGCAAAGAGCCTGGTTTCACTGATGTCGAAGGCAATACTTCCGGCGTAGTTACTAAGGCTGAGGCTCTCGCTGCTGTCGAAGATATCATCTCTTCTAACAATTACGAGCTTGTTCCCGAGTTCAAGAATCTCTGGCCTGCCGCTTCTCTTGTTCCTATACCCGGCGAAACCGGATGGAATACAGATGAGTCTACTTATGCCGGCGATGCCAATAAAGAAGTCCTCCTTGCCCAGAAATTCACTCCAACACAGGATTATGATGGAAACAACGATTCAAACCGTTGGCAAGTCATGATGGGTATGCGTAAACTCAACGCTTCTCCTTATGGCAAGGGTTGGGGTGCCTGCACTGTATGTCCTTCATTCTTGAACCAGTTCCCTGCGAATGACCTCCGTCGTTCGGCATCCGTGATTGACATGGCAGGCGAAGGTGTTACTGCTCTTGAGGACTTTGACGCAGCTTACAAGGACTGGCGTGAATATACAGGCTACACAGTCAAGAAGTACTCTCCTCTGTGCTACGGCAACGGCGCTCCCGGTACCAATGCTGACGGTACAGCCGGCTTCCAGGAATGTAACCCGCAGCCATGGGTGATTGTACGCTATGCTGACGTGCTTCTGATGGCAGCCGAGCTCGGCTCCCCCAATGCGGTTTCCTATATGCACCAGATTCGTAGTCGTGCCGGTCTCTCGGACGTAGCTGTTAACCAGCAGACCATCATGGCTGAGCGTGCTCGTGAACTCGCATTCGAGGGCATACGTTACTGGGATTTGCTTCGTCAGGGTATTGACGTTGCTGCCGATGCAATCTGTGCGTCTGCAGGCACTGTCGAGAATGGCGGTCTTGAGGTCCTCGTGACATACAAGCGTGATAAAATCGTTGCAACCAAAGGCTTGAGCCAGATTCCTCTTGACCAGATTACCTTGTCAAACGGTGTCCTCAAGCAAAATCCGGGCTGGTAAAATCCGGTCTTGGCAATGATTGGGAATTTTGACTTGTGAAAACTGCTTATAAAAAGTTAAATAGCAATGTGACAGGCAATTTTCAAATAATATCTGCGTTACAATATACAGCCGAATAACCTATACGCTGAACTGACTGTACACACAGGTATTTTGAAAAACATCATTACCTTCCTGACTGCCTTGTCATCTGACTTATAGAAAAGACAAGTTTACCACAAAATTCCAAATTCATAAACCAACTATCAAAAAAATCTCTCTTAAGGATTTACAATGAAAAAGCAATTAAAATCTTTCATTAATCTGGTTGCATGCGCGATGTTGACTGTTTTCGCCTCATGTACACCTGATGACCACGACCTTCCGGCTGCTGATATTGCCAGCGAGGACCTCGTGGAGGGTATAGCGTTCAGCGTTCAGCCGGATGCCGAGAACCCGAATATTATACATCTGAAGAGTCTCATGCCGTCACAGTATACCGTGGCATGGGAACATCCCCAGGGCAACACTACTGCTGTGACCCACGACCTCAAAATCCCCTTTGCGGGTGAGTATGAAGTGAAATTCGGTGTAAATACCCGTGGCGGTATGGTATGGAGTGAGCCATATAAGTTCACACTTGACCAGATGTGTGACGAGTTCATCCAGGACGAACTCTGGACTATGATTGCCGGTGGCGCCGGAAAGTCAAAGACATGGCTCCTTGACATTGATGCCGAAGGCAAGACCTACTCGCCCTTCAAGTCTCCGATTTTCTTTTTCAATACAGGCTATACATGGGACATGCTTCACAATGCAAATGGTGAAAACTATTTTGATGCGAATCCCTGGGATCCGACAACTGCTATTGACACGAACTTCCCTGTTAACTCCGATGGTGCCGTGTGGTACTGGACGGCTGACTATGCCGGCAACACATGGATGTGTACTGCTGACGATTACGGTACATTCACATTCGACCTCGACGGCGGTGCGAACATTACCACCGTCAACAAATTCGAAGGTGAGAAGACAGGCAAGTATATGATTGATGCCGAGAATCACAAACTCACTCTCTCAGGTCTCAGTTTCTATCCCATTGATTCACGCGTGGCAAACTGTTACAGCTTCGACATCATTTATGCATCCGAGGATTTCCTTCAGCTTCTCTGCACCACGGGTGACGGCAACACTTCTGTGTGTCTCAACTTCATGTCGCAGGATTACCGAAACAACTGGGAAGAGCCGGTTGAGGTAGGTCTGCCCGAAGGATGGTTTACCATATTCAACTATCAGAATCTCTATGCTTCATACGTCCTCTCCTCTGACGATACCTATGACTACTTTGACCTTGCTAAAAAGCAGCGTCAGAATAAGGGTGGCAGCCTTGATGAACTTGAGAGCTATACTCTCAAATTTGACGGTTCGTCTTATGTTGCCGGTTATGGTGACGGAGAGAGCGTAGAAGGCAAATTCACAGTTTCACAGAACGGTCTCATGACCCTTGACAAATCACTTGGCGGGTCACAGCTGACCGACGGTGTGCCTTACGGTGTAGGTTCTGATTTTGAAATCCTTGATGTCACAATAGAGGACGGAAAGATTATGGATATGTGGATTGGCTACAAGCAGACCGACTTCTCCGGCAAGGCTTACCAGTATCTCGCATACCACTATGTGGCTCTCTTCGGTGGCGCCGCTCCTGCCGAGACATATAAGGCTCAGGTTCACATCTTTGATGCGGAAGCATGGACTCCGGATATCTACACATCCGAGGAGCAGGGATATCTGAAGGTCGAGGATGGCAAGACATACTCAATCACTGTAAATGCTGACTTTAGCAATGCCGGACACATGGGTTACTATGTAGAGGCTGAAAAGCTCACCGACAAGCATCCTAACTGCGACATCATCATCAATTACGTCAGCGTAGACGGAAACAAGCTTTCTATCCCCGACCAGAGCGTATTCTCATATGATGTTGACAACAATAGTGCCGGGTTCACTTCAGCACGCCGCACTATTCTCAATGGTTGGGCATGGGACGGTACCACAGACACCAATCCTATCCCTACATCTAACTTCAAGTGCTCTTCATCTATTGAAGTTAACTTTACAGTAGTGTTTGAATCTCCGAATGCTCCTTTTGTAAAGACAGAGGAATGAATAATTTTCTAACCCGATTTAATCCAGAACACAATAATGAAACTAAATAAGTTTTTGGTGGGTGTCATGTCGCTCGTGATTGGAGCTGCCAGCGTCTCCTGTAACGATGATGACAACTACTACATCAATACCTCCGACATTATCTCTGAGGTAACCACCGGAAATGCGGAGACAACTGCCACGACTGCAACCATTACCGGTACTGTCAAGGACCTCTCATCGCAGTCTCCAATGGCTTATACCGTTGGCGTGATTTACGGTACTGACGAGCAGTCGCTACTCACCGGTGGTACTCGCCGTGGTGGTGAACTTGGCGAGGACGGCTATACCGTTACCACTACTCTTACCGGTCTCAATGACGGCGTGACATATTATTATGCCACATTCGTCACTCTTCAGAACAAGTATACCGAGTTTGGCGAAGTGAAGGCATTTGTTACCACTGATTCCCAGATGGGTACAGCCGAACCTGCGTCTGTAGCAGCGACATCCGTTAATCTCGGAGCTACCCTCAACGGTGTCAATGACCTTCTCGAAGGCGGTATGGAGCATGGTATCATCATAACTGCCACTCCTGAAGCAATTGCCGACGGTGTGAAGCTCCCCTCTGCGGAAACTTCCAACTCCTATACAGTGGTTGCTACCGGGCTTGTGCCTAATGCCACCTATTATTATGCCGCTTATATGGTGCTCAACGAGAAGCTCGTAGTTGATGAGAATGTCAAGAGTGTGACTATGGCGTCTTTCTACGATCCTGAGAACGAGGAGTCGGAGCTTTACGTCGACATGGGTCTTCCTTATGACTGGGCTACATGCAATATCGGTGCTGAGAATCCGGCTGAAGTTGGCGGTCTCTATGGCTTTGGTGATGCCACAGGTATCAATCATTCCGATAATGTGGCTGACTATGCCACAACGGCTATTTCGGGCACTGATGCCGATATCGCCAAGGCTGCGGGTGCGGGTCTTATCCCTACCGAGGCTGACTGGAATACTCTTCTCTCCAATTCTGATGTTGAAATGACCACTGTTGATGGTGTAGAAGTAGCGAAAGTGACCTCACGCCTCACCGGCAACAGCATTATTCTTCCGGTGGCAGGTTCGCGTGACGGAGAATCTGTGAGCGCAAACGGAGGTTATTGGACTGGTGATGTGGCTTCAAACCACGCTGACTATGCCAAAATGATGGTTATCAAGGACGGTATCACAGCTGATCAGGCTTCACGCCATATCGGTCTCGCAGTCCGTCCTATACGCAAGGCTCCTTACCGGGCTCCTAAGATTGATAATGCGAAGATTGCGTTTGGCGATCTTGAGGAGAACGGAAGAATCCGTATTGAGATTTATAACGAGTATGGTTTAACCGGTAATAATCCGCCTCTCAATACAGCACTTGTTGACTTCTCAAAGAATATGCAGGTTGTGTTCCGTATCAGCGGTCTGACCGGCGCGGCTGCTTCCGGTACATATTCAGCCGGTCTCAGCTACGCATCTGCCGACTGGAGTGTTTCTACCTGGGGCGAGTCCAGCAAGGTGGATGTCCATGGTGACGGAGTATACACTCTCTCATGGAATGCCACCGGTCACTGTATCGGAGCCGTGGTATGGTGTATCGACATCGAAGGCCTTGGAGCTGCTATCGGTGATGACAAGAGTGGTCTGAAGTGCGAAATCCTTTCAATATCTCTTGATGACAACGCTGTTGAATTCGTAGGAAAGAATCTCGAGCAGGAAACACCCGCCGTATTCTCAACCATTGACAATTCAAAGATTGCCACCGGTGACCTTGAGAACAATGGCAAATACCGTATCGAGATTTACAATGAGTTTGGCAACACTAAAAATACAATGCCTATCGACCTCTCACTCGTTAACTTCTCTAAGAAAATTGATGTCACTTTCACCCTCGATGGCATCAACGGTGCGGCAGTAGGTAAGGACTACACTGCAGGGCTGAGCTTTGCAGCTGCCTCATGGGATCCTTCTACTTGGGGAGAAGCAAGCCAGGTGACTGTCAACGGTGACGGCACTTACACTCTCTCATGGGTTCCATCTGCCGAATGTATCGGATCCGTGGTATGGTGTATTGATATTGACGGTCTTAGCGCTGACCTCGCCGATGTGAACAAGGTTACAGCCAATATCGTTTCGATAGTCCTTGACAACGGTGCGGTTGTATTCCGCGGACAGGGTACTTCAAAAGAAACCTTTGATAACTCTAAACTTGCTGCCGGCGACCTTGAGAACAATGGCAACTATCGTATCGAGCTTTACAATGAGTTTGGCGACACCAAGGCCGATAGTCCGATTGACCTGAGCAAAGTAAACTTCTCGGAGAAACTTGAGATTACATTCTCTGTATCAGGAATCAACGGTGCTGCAGCCGGCAAGAGCTACAATGCGGCTCTCTCTTATGCAGCTGCCTCATGGGATCCCTCTACTTGGGGTGACAAGACAGTGGCAGTCAATGGCGACGGCACATATACAGTGGCATGGGATGCACCCGGACTGTGTGAAGGCGCAGTGGTATGGTGCATAGACATCCAGGGTATGTCAGCTGACCTCCAGGATGTGGATGCCGTATCGGCAAAGATTGAATCAATTGTTCTCGATAACGGCAAAGTTGTATTCCTTGGCAAATAATCAATCAATGAGTTACAAGCTACACTCTTGAGATATCAATTCATGCTTCCGGCGAAGTTTCCCACCGGAAATAATCCGCCGGAAGTGTGAATTAATTCTCAGAAAAATGCTTTGTGGAAAATACTTACTATTTAAAATTGAAAGAGTAACTAATCAATGAATAAGTTCAAAGCCTTATTTCTTACCGCGGCATTGTTTGCCGGAGTGTCATTCACTGCCTGCAGTGATGACGATGATAAGCCATCATGGAGCGAGGCCACAAAACTGGAAGTAAGCAAGTCCTCTATGGCCCTTGCAGGAACCACTTCTCAGATTTTGGTTGTCAAGGCTCCGGAGACTCCTTCTGTCACAGCTGACGCTGACTGGATTCACCTCGGTCAGGTACTTCCAAAAGAAGGTGCGAAAGCACTTTATGAAATTGAGGTGGTGGCCGATGCGAACCCCGGATACGAACCTCGTACCGGTAATATAAATGTGGTATGCGGTACTGAGAAGTCAGTCATACCTGTCACTCAGTTTGCCACTGAGACAGTGATAATAACCGGAGCTGTTCCCTCAGCTCAGCTCGAATCAACCGGAGGCTCAGTAGTGATTAATTACAGCGCAACCGGTGATGTAACTATTGAAGCTCCATCCTGGCTTTCGGAGGTTACAGCGCGTTCGCTGACAGAGAACACTATTGAGTACACCTACGGTCCGAATCTCACCGCCGACGCACGTTCGGGCGAGATTGTAATCACCCTTGTGAAAGATAATTCTATATCTGCTTCCATCGCTGTTTCCCAGGATAAGGCTGCGCCTTCTACCGATATGAGCGACGATGCCAAAGCTCTTGCAAAGAAGATGGTGGCAGGTATCAATATCGGCAACACCATGGAGGTGCCTGGTGGCGAAACCGGATGGGGCAATCCTGTGGTTAACGAGGACTACATCAAGGGTCTGAAGGCTCTCGGTTTCAATGCTGTGCGTGTACCATGTGCATGGGACAGCCATGTTACCGATGCGGATAACAATACAATCGACCCTGCATGGCTCTCACGTGTCGACGAGGTTATAGGATGGATTGTGGCAAACGATATGTATGCCATCCTTAACATCCACTGGGACGGCGGTTGGTTGGAAGAGTCTTGTGTAAATGGTTATGATGCCGCTATCGACAAGAAGCAGCGTGACTATTGGACACAGATAGCAAACAAGCTCAACCACTATGATCAGCATCTCCTTTTCGCAGGTATGAACGAACCGGGTTATCAGAACCAGGACGGTGTCAACAATCAGTCCGTGGATGCCATCATGGCATATCAGCAGACATTCGTTGATGCGGTGCGTGCCACCGGTGGCAACAACACCACCCGTTGCCTCGTTCATCAGGCTCCAATTACAAATATTGACCGTGCGGTTGATGGATATTATCATCTTCCCGTTGACCCCATAGAAGGGCGAGCTCTTGTAGAGGTGCACTTCTATGACCCGTCTGATTTTACTATCATGGACTATGATGGTGCCTGGGGCGCCAGTTCGCTCGTCAAACTATACTGGGGCGCTGCGAACTTCGTCAATGGTTCTGACCGCAACTGCACATGGGGCGATGAGACCTATGTCGACAACCAGTTCAAGAAAATCAGCGAATATTGGGTTTCCCAGGGTATTCCTGCCATCCTTGGTGAATACGGAAGCTCTATACGTTCCGTAAGCGATTATCCTGAAATTGACATGGCGAAACATGAGGCAAGCCGTGCGGACTGGAACGAATGCGTCACCAAGGCTGCCAAAAACAATGGCTGCGTGCCCTTCTACTGGGAGACAGGCGGTGACATTCTCCGTACAAACGGTGCTGCAAAGAACGCTTATGCAATCACCGGTATCATGAACGGGGCTGCCGCCGGCACATATCCCTTCTGATAATATAGGAACATTAAAAAAGAAAAGACAGTCCCTCATATCCGGGGGATTGTCTTTTCTTTTTTATAAACTTAACCGTCGCCACGCTTGTTGATAAGAGTATGAAATGTCTTCCTCTGATACTCACGTTACTCGTAGCCGCCGCATGTACACGTAATGCCGGCAGCGCAGATTCAACTTCCGGAGACGCAAGTGCGGATCCTGTCGTCTCTGCCATGTTTGCCGATTCCGATGTTGAAATCATGGCATTGGAACTCCCGGCAATACCCGAGCCTATTTCTACGATGGAGGGAAGGGCGGGGTATCTTGCTGCGCACTTCTGGGACAATCTTAACTTTTCCGACACTACCCGTTCGCTCAATGTAAATTTCATGGAACAGAACTTTGTGGATTTCCTATCGCTGATGCCGGCAGTGATGAGTTTCGACCGTGTCATCGCATTTGACAATCTGCTTGACAGTGCGGCAGTAACACGTGCCACTTACTGGCTCGTCATTGATATGGGCGACAAGTATCTGATACATCCCGATTCTCCTTTGCGAAACGAGGAGTATTACATAGACTTCGTTACCAGCGCTCTCGGAGACTCTGTCATGACTCCTGAAGAACGCAAGCCGTACACTATCTACCTTGTCAATGCCACTCACTCCTCGTCGGAGCCGCTGACTGAAAATTAATTCGGCAACCGTCACATCACGCCTTGGTGACAGACAGCCGTGCAATCGTGATGCGCTGAGAACCTCCTCCTATTCAAATTCTTCCTTCAGCTTCAGAAATCTTTTCAGTGTCGACGGCGAAATCCTTGCCATAGAAGTCTCTACCTTTTCCATCGGTTTACGCTTCATGTCTCCACTCTTAGAGTAGAACTTGTCGGCATAGCATATCAGTCTCTCCAACAGGCTTTCGGGCATATAATTACCCGGAGGCAACAGCAGTCCCTGCCGTTCGATATCCTCCCTGTCGATTCCCGCTCCGGTGTGGCGTTCCGCCACTCGTGCCGTCTGTTCGCTGAATCCGGCTTCACGTAGCAGTTTCCCGCCAAGCACACCATGCATTATGTAAGGTTCACTTCCGTGGCAGTCAATCCCGGGAGCGTCCGTCATGCAGATTCCTATGTCATGAAGCATAGCAGCTTCCTCTACCTCCCGTTCATCGAGGGGCAGATGTTTCCTGTGCATTATTTCGAGCGCAAGATCCGCCACCTGGCGGCAGTGCTTCAAATAAGTATCCCGCCGTTTGGTACCGACGGGATACAGCTTATCTATAAAACAACTATCGGTCATCGGTTTATAAATTATATATTCCTCAGTCCGAATATTTTTGGATGCGACATATCTATTCTACTATTGTGCACCAACCATGCTTGTCCTCAATCTCACCGAGCTGAATGCCACGCAGAGTGTTGTAAAGCTTGGTTGTGATAGGTCCGGGCTCGCCGTCCTTTGATACGATATATTTTTTACCGGTGTCGAGGTCGTCTATTTCACCTACAGGCGATGCCACGGCAGCTGTGCCTACTGCGGCAGCCTCGTCGATTTCACCAAGTTCGTCCACTGTGATATGGCGGCGTTCCACTTTCACACCCATATCCTCGGCAAGCTGCATGAGGCTTTTGTTGGTGATTGAAGGAAGTATGGAGTCTGACGCAGGCGTGATGTACACACCGTCCTTTATCGCCATAAAGTTGGCAGGTCCGCATTCGTCCAGGTACTTCTTTTCTTTCGGGTCAAGGTAAAGCACAGCGGAGTACCCAAGTTCGTGGGCATGCTCGCCGGCTGTAAGTGATGCGGCATAATTGCCGCCGACCTTCCAGAGTCCGGTTCCGTTGGGAGCCACGCGGTCATACCGGCGCATGATGCAGATATTAGTAGGCTTGAAACCTGTCTTGAAGTATGGGCCTACCGGTGATACGAGTATCATGAAGAGATACTCGCTGGCAGGTTTCACACCTATTTGTGCGGAAGTGCCGAGTTCGATGGGGCGGATATACAGAGATGCGCCGGAACCGTAGGGAGGTACGAATCGTTCGTTCAGCTTTACTACCTTAAGCACCATTTCCTTGAACTTCTCCAAAGGCAGCGGTTCCATCAGGATACCCTTTGCCGACTCCTGTATGCGGCGGGCATTCTCTTCAAGGCGGAACACACGCACTTTGCCGTCTTTCCCGCGGAATGCCTTGAGCCCTTCAAAAATTTCTTGTCCGTAGTGCAGGCAGGTAGCTGCTATGTGGAGACTGACTTCTTCGCTCTGCGAAACCTCAATCTCCCCCCATTTGCCGTCGCGATAGTAGCATCGCACATTGTAATCCGTTGGAATATACCCGAATGACAGGTTCTTCCAATCTAACTCGTTATTCATTATTATGTGTAGTTATTGTTGTAATCACGGTTACGGAACGATTAATCTCCGTCTCCGACTGCAAAATTACTAAAAATCCTCAATTATAGGTAACTATTCAAAATTAATTTCTGCCTGACAAGCTATTTTTTGCCACCTTAATTTATTAATGATACTTGCTCCTTTTAATATTTCCTATCTGATTTTAACTAAATGTCACATTCTTCCGATATGTGTAATTAACGGTTGTTCGCATAAAAAATGATGTATTTTTGGTTAATTTCTGACAAAATGTAAGGCGGAATGCAGGAAATATTTGGATTGTTTAGTTTAAATGGGGTGATTTAACATATTTTCACCAAATATATATTAACTAAAAGCTCAAAAAATGCTAATTTTGCCGACGTCGAGGACGGTATGATTGACATTTATTGACAATTTGCTATTGTGACATGCCTTTTGCGCTCCTTCCGATAATTACACTTATAGGAAGTAAAACCTGAGATTTTGTCATCCCAGATACGCAGAGTGAATTATCAGGTGTTTTGAGCTTGGAATGATAAACCAATTCTTTGCGAGAGAATTTTAACATATATACTAATTGTTACACATTTTGTTATGAGAAAGAGTCTATTAATGCTATTAGTCATGATACTTACGGGTATCGGGCTGACAGTAGCGCAGACCCCCGGTTCAGCCTCCGGTGTGGTTATCTCGGCTGAAGACAATGAGCCGATTGTAGGCGCAAGTGTGATGGTTAAGGGTACCAAGGTCGGTACCTCGACCGACGTTGATGGTAAATTTACCATCAAGAATTTGCCGTCGAAGGCCAAAACACTTGTTGTAAGCTTCATTGGTATGAAGACCAGAGAAGTACCCATCACAGCAGGTAAGATGGAGATTGTATTGGAATCATCCTCCGAGCAGCTTGACGAAGTTGTGGTTACCGGTATGCAGAAGATGGATAAGCGACTCTTCACCGGTGCGGCAACCAAGATTGACGCACAGAACGCTCGAATCGGCGGTATGGCTGATATCAGCCGAAGCCTCGAGGGTCGTGCTGCCGGTGTCTCTGTCCAGAACGTGACAGGTACATTCGGTACTGCTCCTAAGATTCGTGTCCGCGGTGCGACATCTATCTATGGTAGTTCAAAGCCTCTGTGGGTTGTGGACGGTGTGATTATGGAAGATGTGACAAATGTCTCAGCTGACGACCTCTCTTCCGGTAACGCCGAGACTCTGATTTCGTCTGCCATCGCCGGTCTTAACGCCGATGACATCGAGAGCTTCGACATCCTCAAGGACGGTTCCGCCACCTCTATATATGGTGCACGAGCTATGGCTGGTGTGATCGTGGTGACAACCAAGCGCGGTAAGGCAGGTCAGAACGGCATCAGCTATACCGGCGAGTTCACCATGCGACTAAAACCCAGCTACAGCACATTCAACATCATGAACTCTCAGGACCAGATGGGTGTCTATCAGGAACTTGCCCAGAAAGGTTATCTGAACTATGCTGAAATCGCCAATGCTTCTTCAAGCGGTGTGTACGGTAAGATGTATCAGCTCCTCTCCGAGTACGACAACACTTCCGGTCAGTTCGGTCTTGTAAACACTCCCGAGGCACGTGCGGCTTACCTCCGTGCCGCCGAGTACCGCAACACCGACTGGTTCGACCAGCTATTCAGCAACGCAGTGATGCAGAACCACTCAATCTCTCTTTCATCAGGTACTGAAAAGGCACAGCACTATGTGTCAGCCAGTGTGATGTACGATCCGGGATGGTATAAGCAGAGCTCGGTACAGCGTTACACCGCTAACCTCAACTCTAACTTCAATATTTCCGACAAGGTTTCATTCAACCTCATCTCCAATGCTTCATTCCGTAAGCAGAATGCACCCGGTACACTCGGCAGCGAGACTGACGTGGTGTCCGGCGAGGTAAAACGTGACTTCGACATCAACCCGTATTCTTATTCAATGAATACTTCACGTACTCTTGATGCCAACACATTCTATACCCGCAACTATGCTCCTTTCAATATTCTTCATGAGCTTAACAACAATTACATGAAGCTTGGCGTGAACGACTTCCGTCTTACCGGTGTCCTCACCTACAAGCCCATCCGTAAGGTTGAGCTCTCATTGCTCGGCGGTGTGCAGAACACCTCGACCTCACAGGAGCACTTCATCCTCGATGACTCAAACCAGGCTATGGCTTACCGTGCCATGCCTACATCAGCAATCCGCGACAAGAACCCGTTCCTCTACACTGACCCTGACGACATGTTCGCTCTCCCTGTCAGCATCCTTCCCAATGGTGGTATTTACGAGCGTACAGACCGTAGCATGTTCAAGTGGGACATGCGTGCGGCAGCCCGTTACAATGATGTTTTCAATGAGAGCCATATCCTGAACCTCTACGCAGGTATGGAGACCAACTCTGTTAACCGCCACTCTACATGGTTCCGCGGCTGGGGCATGCAGTATGCCATGGGTGAGGTCGCCAACTTCGCTTACCAGGCGTTCAAGCGCTCAAAAGAGGAAAACTCAGATTACTATACCCTTACCAACACTCGTGAGCGTAGCGTAGCATTCTTCGGCAATGCCACCTATTCTTACCAGGGCAAATATACCCTTAACGGTACTCTCCGCTACGAAGGTACCAACTCACTCGGCAAAAGCCGTAAATCACGTTGGCTGCCCACATGGAACGTGTCCGGTTCATGGAACATGCACGAGGAGTCATGGTTCCACGACTTCAACCCCGTATGGAGCCACATGACACTCAAGGCATCATACTCACTCACCGGTGACCGTCCTTCGGTCAGCAACGCGTTCGTTATCATCGGTTCGGGTAACCCCTGGCGTCCTACTGCAGGTGTGAGCGAGAGCCAGCTCTATGTTAGCGACCTTGCCAACCAGGACCTAACCTATGAGAAGAAGCACGAGCTCAACCTCGGTCTCTCGACAGGTTTCATAGACAACCGTATCAATGTAGAGTTTGACTGGTATCGCCGTAACAACTATGACCTTATCGGTCTTGCCAACTCACAGGGTATCGGCGGTCAGATTCAGAAGTTCGGTAACATCGCTTCGATGCGTTCTCATGGTGTCGAGCTTTCACTCACCACCCGTAACATTGTTACCAAGGACTTCTCCTGGACTACTAACATCATTTATTCTCACGCAAAGAATAAAGTTACTGACCTTGAGACATCCAAGCGTGTAATCGATCTCGTGTCAGGCAACGGTTTCGCACAGGAAGGATATCCGGTACGTTCTCTCTTCTCCATCCCCTTCATGGGCTTGAACGAGGAAGGTCTCCCCACATTCCTTGACCAGGACGGCAACATCTCTACGACAGGTATCTATTTCCAGACTTCTGATCCCGAGAAACTCGGATTCCTTGAATACTCAGGCAGCGTTGACCCAACCGATTACGGTTCATTCGGCAACATCTTCCGTTATAAGGGAATCACCCTTAACGTCTACATTACTTATTCATTCGGCAATGTTGTCCGTCTCGACCCGGTGTTCAAGAAAGAATACGACGACCTTACCGCTACTCCCAAGGAATTCATCAACCGTTGGGTAGTACCCGGCGACGAGCTCAAGACTACTATCCCTGTCATCGCTTCGCAGCGTCAGAACCGTAATGACACAAATCTCAGCTATGCCTACAACGCCTACAACTACTCGACTGAGCGTATCGCAAAGGGCGACTTTATCCGCATGAAGGAGATTTCCGTTTCTTACCAGTTCCCACGCAAGGTCACCGACGCCCTCCGTATCTCAAATGCGATGATGAAGCTCCAGGCTACAAACCTGTTCCTGATTTACGCTGACAAGAAGCTCAACGGTCAGGATCCCGAGTTCTTCAATACCGGTGGTGTGGCTGCCCCGACCCCCAAGCAGTTCACCCTCACTGTAAACCTTGGTTTCTAAATCTTTGAAAGAATATAATTATGAATAAATATATAAAGAGCGCATTAGCACTTACTCTTGCCACTGTGACCCTCACCGGTTGCGATGACTATCTGGACACCATGCCGGATAACCGTGCCACTCTTGACAGCGAGGCAAAAATCAAAAGTATGCTTGTGTCCGCATACCCCACCAAGGAGTTTGCCTGGGTTAACGAGCTTTCGTCTGACAATGTGGATGATGTCGGGGTGCTGTATCCTTACACCAACCGCTGGATGGACGACACATTTGCCTGGAAAGACGAATCGGAAGATACTAATGAATCACTAAACGATTATTGGGAAGCGAGCTATGTCTGCATAGCATCAGCCAACGAGGCCCTTGCAGCCATTGAGGAGCTGGGAGGTGAAGATGCGTCTTCGACACTTGCACAGCTGAAGGGTGAGGCTCTTCTTTGCCGTGCCTATAACCATTTCGCACTTGCCAACCTTTTCTGCAAGCATTGGACTCAGAATGCAGCGCAGGACCTCGGACTTCCATATATGGATCATCCCGAGACCCAGCTGTTGCCGAAGTACGAACGTGGTAACCTTGCTGACTTCTACGCCAAGATTGAGAAGGATATAGTTGACGGTGTGGCTCTGGTTGGCGATTCATATTATGATGTGCCCAAGTATCACTTTAACCAGAAAGCAGCTTATGCCTTTGCCGCACGTTTCTATCTGTTCACCGAACAGTGGGAGAAGGCAATCGAGTTCGCTAATAAGGTGCTTGGCTCGGAACCAAAGACCATGCTTCGTGACTGGACCACATTTGCGTCGCTTCCTGTCAATGGTTCTGCACCTGTCCGTGAGAATGCTTATATCGAAACCACTCAGAACTGTAACCTCCTTCTGCAGACTGCATATTCCCGCATCGGTGTCGCTTTGAGCCGTTACTCAAATTACGGCCGTTATGCTCACTGCAACTATATCGCTACCAACGAAGATATATATGTGACCCAGGTTTGGGGTGGAATGCTTCGTAGCGGTGTCGTTTCGGTATACTCTGGTTCTATGGACAAGACATTTATCCGCAAAACTTCCTATCTGTTCGAGTACACTGACCCTGTGGCTGGTATCGGCTATGCGCATACCGTTCTCCCGATTTTCAAGGCTGACGAGACTCTTCTTGTGCGTGCTGAAGCTTATACAATGCTTCGCCGTTATGATGAGGCTGCCGCTGACCTTACACTCTGGGCACGGAATATCTCTACAACCACCAAGACACTCACTCCGGAATTGATTACCACCTTCTACAATGGCAAGAATTATTCTTACGAGGATGATGATCACATGCTTTCGACCATGAAGAAGCATCTGAACCCCTCGTTTTCAATTGATGCCGAGGGATCTACCCAGGAATGTATGCTCCAGTGTGTTCTCGCATTCCGCCGAATCGAGAATCTCTCCGAAGGTCTACGCTGGTTTGACATCAAGCGCTACGGTATCGAGATTCCCCGCCGTGTGATGAATACAGCAGGTAAACCTGACCATATTACCGATGTGCTGACCAAGGATGATCTCCGTAGAGTATATCAGATACCTCAGAAGGTCCGTGATGCGGAACTTGAGGCTAATCCACGATAAGTCTAATCATTTCAAAGAAAGATTACAATGAAAACAAGCAAAATATTTGGACTCGCTGTGCTGGCAATTTCTGCTCTCGGCTTTACCGCATGCTCGTCTGACGAGCCTGATACCTCAAAGAGCGTAATCACGACCGGCAACACTGAGAAGAACGACTTTGACCGTTGGCTCACAGCCAATTTCAACGAACCGTACAATATAGACTTCAAATACCGCTACGAGGACATCGAGGGCGACTTCGACTATTACCTTGTCCCTGCCCGCTATGAGGATGCCATAACAATGGCTCATCTCGTCAAGTACCTCTGCGTGGAAACCTACAATGAGGTTGCCGGTACTGATTTCACTTGTCGTTACTTCCCCAAGATGTTCTACACCGTAGGCGAGTGGGAGTATAAGAATAACGGTACCTTCATCCTCGGTACAGCCGAAGGTGGACGTAAAATTTTCCTTGCGGGTCTTAATTATCTCCCGCAGTGTCTCGGAAATGCCGAACTTCTTAACTATTATTACTTCAAGACTATCCACCACGAGTTTACCCACATTCTTAACCAGACAAAGACTATACCGGTGGCATTCCAGACTATCACATATGATACATATGTGGCAGACCTCTGGAGCGAGTCTCCCTATAATTCCGGATATATGACACGCGGATATGTGTCATCCTACGCACAGCATTCCTATACCGAGGACTTTGCAGAGGTGCTCTCAATCTACATCACCAACAATGAGACATACTGGAACTCGGTGCTGTCATCGGCAGGCGAGGACGGAGCGTCGCTCATCAACCAGAAGCTCGACATTGTGCGTGACTATATGCTCACCAGCTTTGACATAGATATAGACGAGCTGCGCAGCGTGGTACAGCGCCGTCAGGCAGATGTCGTGGCAGGCAAGGTAGACCTTTCGGATTTAACGGTTAAATAATCTATTAAATGAACGTAACTATGCGATTAAATAAATTTTTCTTAGTCACACTGCTTGCACTGTCCACTACATTGCTGCAGTCATGTCTGAAGGACCAGGACGATGTGTTTGACGAGTCTCCGTCTGAGCGTATGCAGGCCACTCTCGATAATGCGAAGCAGGCGCTTATGAACTCGGAGTACGGATGGGCGTTTGATTACTATCCCGATTCCGAAATCAGGTACGGCGGTTTCGTTTACACTGTGAAATTCGATGACTCTAACGTGACCGTGGGGTGCGAACTTGCCCCGGGGCAGTTCGAATCAAGCCTGTATAAGCTGACAAATGACAATGGCCCAATCCTTTCATTTGACTCTTACAACACCTTGATGCACTTCTTTGCCACACCTTCGTCATCCAACTACCAGGGCTATGACGGCGACTTCGAATTCATGATTCTTAATGTCTCCCCCGACCTTATAACCCTCAAGGGCAAGCGTACAGGCAACCTAATGTATCTTCGTCCTCTTGCACAGGATGCCGAATCATATCTCAAGGCTACAGTTGATATGTCGGAAAGTATGTTCGCCACCGCAGCCACAGGTTCTGTCGGCTCTACTCCATTGTATTGCACCATCTACCAGAATGACCGTTACATGGAGGTGTCCTGGGGCGAAGGAGAGGACCAGATGGCGGGTGAGTATTTCATCCCGACAACAACCGGTATACGCTTCCTGGCACCACTCCAGCTCAACGGAGCTACTGTGGAGACTCTTGATTTCAATCCTGACAACCTCACCTACTCAGGTACAGACTCTAACGGCAACCAGATTTCACTTGCCGGCGCTATCCCTGATGATTATGCGTTCTTTGATGAATTTGAAGGTGAGTTCTCGCTGAAGTACAATAACGGAACTCGTTCAATCAACGTGACCCTTGAGCCCGATAAGGCTAATAACCGTTACCTGATTAAGGGGCTCTCGTCAGCATTTGATGTTGTAGCATCATTTAACAAGTCAAACGGATGCCTTGAAATCAACTCGCAGCAGGTAGGAGTTGACGGTAACGAATTCTATTGGCTATGTGGCTGGGCGCTTGACCCGGCTACCGGTTCAGGCAGCTTCTCATGGTCGACTGACTGCGGTATGTACATCAAGAAGGATCTTGACAACCCCGGCACATACATCTTTACAACCAATGACTATACCTCGATTCAGTGCACTTCATTTATTGTGTGGCATTTTACCGGCACAGTAAGCAGCACCGGTTCAGTTGCCGGGGCAACATCACCCTGGTTATTTGTGACAGGCTCATATCAGCTTGTCTATGTACAGTCACTCGTTAAAAAATAACAGAACAGCGATATGAAAAAGATATTCAATACACTGATGCTGGCACTCGTTGCCACCATCGCGTTCACATCGTGCAACGATGACGATGTATACTTTGAGGATCCGACAGCCAACCAGCTCACCATCCTCAGCCGTGAGACCTCGTTTGATGCTGCTCCGTCGCAGGGTACCATCGTGGTTGATACCAATGAACCTCTCACTGTTACCTCAAATGACCAGACCGGCTGGATTTCCACAGCGGTAGAGGGAAACAAGGTGATAGTAAACGTTGACTTAAACGGCTCGATTGACGGTCGTAGCGCGATGCTTACCATCAAGGCAGGCGAAAAGCAGGCTCAGGTCGCAATCATCCAGAGCGGTATTATAGTGCTCCTTGACGGTGAGACAGATGTGAAGGTAAATGATGTGGCACGCACAGTCGCATACACACTCAAGGCGAATGTCCCTGTTGAGGTATACACTGACTATGACTGGATTACTCCTGTGTACGAGAACGGAGAACTCACAATAACCCTTTCCGCTAACAACACAGGTCACCTTCGTACCGGCTCTGTTGTCTACACAGCCGGTCCTGTCAGCGACGAAATTACTATCCGACAGATGGATTTCACCAAGGATGTCGCCGCTGATGACTATATGCTGTTATATGTGAATGCATCTAACGGGGGTACTTATTACTTCTTTGCTGAAGTAAACAAAACCGGTACCGCTTATAGCATCGACCTGCCGACTATAGGACTTTCAATGCCTATTACCTACGCTACGGCTAGTGGTAACACACAGATTGCAGCCGGTAATTATCTTGGTGATAACGGTGCCTATAAGGTACACAGCGTGCTGTGGGATACTGAAGCAGGCTATCTGACATGGAACTCTTCCGTGAGCATGGATATTGACTGGACATACGAGGAAGAGGATGGTGAAGGAATGACACTCGGGCAGTTTAAGGATAATGGCTCATGGGCAGGTTACAATGTCGATGCTCTCAGATTGGAGGCATTCTCATCCATGACTCTAAGTTCTTCAACCCGTCTGGGCTCACTTTGCTCCATGATGACCCCTGTTCTTGTAAGATTCCATGAATTGCCAGCCCCGTCTGCTGCGTCTGCTGCAGATATGGCATCAGTTGCTAAATCATATGTGGCAACCCCCGGAGCTAAGATGTCTGCGCGGATTGCAACGGCGATTCCATCCGAATTTTCCGGCGCAATTAATCGTGACAACGTCTCCGTACTCGAATAATCAAGCAAAGTTTTTACGTATGAATAATGTTTTTACATACGAAATGAGATATGTAGTATGTATACAGTAGAAATGTAATTCGCAATATCTAATAGTTTTATGAGACCCCGCCAATGCGTGAAGCATCTGCGGGGTCCTTCGTTTACCATGCCATTGATGTGCCGCCATTGATGTGCGGTGAGCTCTAAGTTTCCCGCCTCTAAGTTTCATAGCGGATTAACTCCGCAGATTAATGAAAAATTTCCTTATTGATTTGTTAAAATTTGAGAAAATAGTCGTACCTTTGCACTTTCAAAAAACTAATCTATCCTAATTTGTGACACAACTCCGTGATTTTTACTGTCCTATGATACTGGAACGCATAGAGCAGGTGAGAGACGGCTTAGTCAGGTAAAAAGATTGTAATTATAATATATGGAATGGTTAATTGAATTAATCGGACCCGGGCATACATCGCTTGCGAGCACACTTGTGCTTTATTCCTTTGTGATAGCCTCGGGTATCTACCTTGGAAAGCTCAAGGTGGGTGGCATCTCGCTTGGTGTCACGTTTGTGCTGTTCGTGGGTATCATCATGGGACATTTCGGCTATATGGTCAATCCGGAGGTACTCAAGTTCGTGCGTGAGTTCGGTCTAATCCTGTTTATCTTTGCGATAGGCATCCAGGTTGGTCCCGGCTTCTTCTCTTCGTTTAAGAAGGGCGGGGTTCTGCTCAATGCGCTCGCCGTGCTGATAATCCTGCTAAACGTCGGGATAGTTCTTGCCATCTTTTACATTGACGGTAACACCGAGATATCTGCTTTGGTGGGCGTCATGTCAGGTGCTGTGACCAACACCCCCGGTCTTGCGGCTGCTCAACAGGCTGCAGGCTCTACTGACGCTATCAATGTTATGGCTATGGGCTATGCGGCGGCTTATCCCCTTGGTGTTATTGGCATCATCCTGTCAATGCTCATTGTGAAAGCAGTGTTCAAGATTAAGACAGACGATGAGATCCGTGCCATCGAGGATGAAATTGAGAGTAGCCAGCAGAAACCACAGATAGTATCGTTTGAGGTGACCAACAAGCTTATTGACGGTAAGTCCCTCTATGAACTTCACCAGATTCTCGACTGTGACTTCGTGGTGTCGCGTCTCATGGGCGAGGACGGCAAGGTGGTAATCCCCACATCAAAGACTGTGCTTCATGTGGGTGATAAGATATATGTGGTGCTTTCGCCCGAAGCTGAGCTTAAATTCCAGGGTGTGATAGGTCATGAAATAGATATGGATTGGGAAGAGGTGCAGAGCCAGGTGTTCTCACGCCGTATTCTTGTGACTCAGAACAAGTACAATGGTGTGCCTCTCGGCGACCTGCGTCTACATACCGCTTACTCGCTCAACTGTACCCGTGTCAACCGTGCAGGCGTGGACCTTCTCGCTTCACCCTCTCTTCGCCTCCAGGTGGGTGACCGCCTTGTAGTGGTGGGCGACCTTAACGACATAGAGCGTCTCAGCACCCGTCTGGGTAACTCGATGAAGCGTCTAAACCAGCCCAACCTTATCACAATATTTGTAGGTATCCTCTTCGGTATCATAGTAGGTTCCATCAACGTAGGCTTCGGTATGAAGCTCGGTCTCGCCGGCGGTCCTCTTGTTGTGGCTATTCTTCTGAGCCGTTTCGGATACAAGTTCAAGCTTGTCACCTATACCTCGTCGTCAGCCTCGTTGCTGATGCGTGAGCTCGGCATCTGTCTGTTCCTTGCCTCCGTTGGTATTTCCTCGGGTGCCGGATTCGCCGATACGGTGTTCAACTCCACCGGTATGTGGTGGGTTATCTGGGGCTTCATCATAACTTTCGTGCCTCTGCTTGTGGTAGGCTTCATAGCCCGAGGTGTATACAAAATCAATTATCTCACCATAATGGGTCTTGTGTCGGGCGGATGCACCGATCCCCCCGCGCTTGCCTATGCCAACAACTCGACCGGCAGTGATGCTCCTGCGGTGGCTTACTCCACAGTGTATCCGCTCACGATGTTCCTCCGAGTGGTGGCTGCGCAGGCTCTCGTGCTTTGCTTCATGTAATCCGGGTCAATAATCCGGAAAAGAGATATCGGACTCAAAAAGTTGGAAAGTAGTCTTTTACGACTCACTTTCCAACTTTCTGTTTATTTTATTATGTCAATTAACTTTAACGAATCGGTATTTTTCGTAATTTTGCACCAGAATTACATCATTATCACCCACTATGATTGATAACCTTCCACCAATCAAAGTTTTCTCAGGTACAAAGTCACATTATATGGCTGAGGAAATTTGCCGCGACCTTGGTTGCAACCTTGGTAAAATGAACATCCAGTACTTTGCTGATGGCGAGTTTGAAGTATCGTTCGAGGAGTCTATCCGCGGATGCGAGGTGTACCTTGTGCAGTCCACCTTCCCGAACTCCGACAATCTCATGGAGCTTCTGCTCATGATTGATGCCGCCAAGCGTGCTTCGGCAGCTTCAATCATTGCAGTGATGCCCTACTTCGGATGGGCGCGTCAGGATCGTAAGGACAAGCCTCGTGTGTCGATTGCCGCCAAGCTGGTGGCAGACCTGCTCACCACCGCCGGTGTGGACCGTGTGATCACCATGGATCTCCATGCTGACCAGATTCAGGGTTTCTTCGACATCCCTGTGGATCATCTCTATGCCTCTTCGGTGTTTATCCCCTACATCCAGTCGCTCAAGCTTGAGAACCTTGTCATCGCTTCGCCCGACGTGGGCGGTGCAAAGCGTGCCAACAGCTATGCCAAGTACCTCAATGTGCCCTTGGTGCTGTGCCACAAACAGCGTGCCAAAGCCAACGTGGTGGCTCAGATGACCGTGATTGGCGACGTGAAGGACAAGGATGTCATCCTCATTGACGACATGGTGGATACAGCCGGTACTATCACTAAGGCTGCCGACCTGATGATGTCGAGCGGCGCGCGCTCTGTACGTGCTCTTTGCTCGCACGCAATAATGTCAGACCCTGCTTCCGAGCGTGTGGACAACTGCGCGCTGACCGAGATGATGTTTACCAACTCCATCCCCTTCAACAAGAATTGCAAGAAGGCGACCATCCTCTCTGTAGCCCGTTTATTTGCCGACACTATCCGTCGCGTACATACCCACGAATCAATCTCTTCTCAGTACCTTATAAAGTAACACCATAACCAGATTATGAATTTCAAATCAATCATGGCGACAGCACTTATCGCCGGATCGCTCGTGTCGTGCCAGTCCGGCGGCGAGAAAGAAGCCGGGCTCATAGACAAGCCTGATTTCAAGAGCGCTACCGGAGTGTTTGACATCGATGCGCTTGAGGCGCTCGGTCGTGTATCGTCAGTGCAAGTGTCACCCGATACCCGCAAAGTGCTTTTCGGCATCTCTTACGAAAGCGTGGAGAAGAACAAGAGCAACAACGATCTTTACACCATGGATGTCGATGGCTCCAATCTCCAGCGTATCACCCGTACCGCCTCGTCCGAAGGGAACTTCGTGTGGGTTAACAAGGGTGAGCAGATAGCTTTCATCTATCCAGCCAACGGTGTGCCCCAGGTATGGGTGATGAATGCCGACGGTTCCGGCAGAAAGCAGATCACCGAGGTTGAGAACGGTGTGCAGGGTTTCCTCCTGTCACCTGACGAGAAGCATATCATTCTCGTGTCAACCCTTAAGTACTCACGTGACGCAAAGGATATATATCCCGACCTTCCTGATGCTACCGGTCGTGTGATTGACGACCTCATGTACAAGCATTGGGACGAGTGGGTGACCGAGATTCCGCATCCTTTCCTTGGAGAGTTTGACGGCTCGAAGGTGACAAATGTGATTGACATTATGGCTGACGAGCCCCGGTTCGAGTCTCCTGTTAAGCCATTCGGCGGCATAGAGTCATTCGCATGGGCTCCTGACAGCCAGTCGCTCATCTATGTGTCACGCAAGAAGGACGGTATGGAATATGCTATTTCCACCAACTCCGACCTCTACCTCTATAACCTTGCAGACAAGAGCACACGTAATCTCACCGAGGGGATGATGGGTTACGATACCAATCCGGCTTATTCGCCCGACGGCAAGTATGTGGCTTGGCTCTCAATGGAACATGATGGCTATGAGAGCGATAAGAACCGCATCTTCCTCCTCGATGTGGCGACAGGCGAGAAGACTGACCTGACCGCCGACTGGGATTACGCAGCATCGGAGATAGCATGGAATCCTTCCGGGAAGTCGCTCTATTTCATCGCTCCGAAGGATGGTGTGACACCCGTGTTCTCGCTCGATATCGCTACCAAAGAGGTAAAGGTTGTGGCTGACGGTCTTTGTGATTATGCCGCACTTGCTCCCGTTGACGAGCAGACACTTGTGACAATGCGTCACTCCATGCTTTACCCCAATGAGATTTATGCCGTGAACGCAGGCGAGGTAAAGCAGATTTCAAATGTCAATACCGAGCTGCTTGCATCACTCAAGATGCCGGTTGTGGAGAAGAAGATGGTTCCCACTACTGACGGCAAGGAGATGCTTGTATGGGCGGTATATCCCCACGATTTCGATTCCACCAAGACATATCCCGCTCTGCTTTACTGCCAGGGTGGTCCCCAGCAGGCTGTGAGCCAGTTCTGGAGCTACCGTTGGAATCTTGCTCTCATGGCGGCAAACGGTTACATTGTCATCGCTCCTAACCGTCGCGGTCTTCCCGGTTTCGGAACCGAGTGGAACGCTCAGATTTCAGGCGATTACGGCGGTCAGAATATGCGTGACTACCTTAGCGCAGTTGACTACATGAAGCAGTATCCTTATGTTGACGGTGCGCGTATCGGCGCTACCGGTGCAAGCTATGGCGGATTCTCGGTGTACTGGCTCGCCGGTAACCACAACAAGCGTTTTGCTGCCCTTCTGGCTCATGCCGGTATATTCAACATGGAGGCGCAGTATCTTGAGACAGAGGAGATGTGGTTTGCCAACTGGGATATGGGCGGAGGTGCCGTGAATGTCCCTGCTAACACTGCCGATGCTCCTGATTATGGTGCATTCTGGCGCAAGGATAATCCGATAGCGCAGCGCACATTCGCTCTGTCACCCCATCGTTTCGTTGACAACTGGGATACCCCAATCATGATTTCGCACGGTGAGTATGACTACCGTATCCTGTCATCGCAGGGCGAGATGGCGTTTAATGCTGCCAAGCTTCGCGGCATTCCTGCCGAGATGGTGATTTTCCCCGATGAGAACCACTGGATACTCAAGCCCCAGAACGCAATAATGTGGCAGCGTCTCTTCTTCCGTTGGTTTGACCGCTGGCTGAAACCTCAGGCATCAGCCGATGCGGGAGCTCAGACATCAACCTCTGAGAAGTAACTTTCATCGGTTATTATTCCCCATTCCGGATAAAAATTTGTAAGCCTCGGGCATCAGCCTGGGGCTTTCTTTTACTCTGACGTATCATCGAAGTTGTAACTTGTAAAGGATGCTTGTTTTTTCTTCAGATACAAGTATCTTCATATATAATATCAGAGAATCTAAAAGATAATTCGTCCTGAGATTATACGTCCGTGACCACCGAAAAGAGGGCGAGAACCACAAAAATCAGCAGCGAGGCGCAATCACTGCGGCTCGCTGCCATTTCCTAATTACTTAAATTAATTGATTTAGTGCATATAAATTTTTACTTCGCTACTACCGCGTCGGTGACATATTTCCCTTCACCGTACCATTCGCCAAGTATTGACGGATTGCTGACCCAGTTTTCAAATCCGGGATTTCCGGAGCTTGCGGGATATGCCTTGCGGATATCTATCTGTTCGCGTGGCCACAACCATGTGCATTCCACACAAATCATCTGAGGTGCAAGAGCCGAGTCATCATCGGGAATGGGATGTTTGACATAATGGATATCCTTCCCAGAGGGCAATGTGGATAGTTCATGAAGGTTGCCAACACTTCCGGTAGACGGCATATTGACCGGTTCGTCGGAAGAGCCTACGAGTACCCAGAAGCCTCCCATATTATTCTTGTTGTCCGAGGCAGAATACTTTGAATGAGCTGACAGTGTATATGCTCCCGGCACATAGAATGTTACTTCTTCCCCTTTGGCGGTGACTGATGAGCCGACATTTATAGGTATTGACACTGTTCCACCAAGCCAATTGTGGAATTCCTTGTTTACCACATAGTTGCTCAAAGGAGTCGATGTCTTGTTCGTGGGGTCATATAGTTCACCTGTGTATATAAGGTAAATTGGGAGCGTGCCTCCGGATGCAAGGGGGCTTACAGTCACTTTGGTATACTCGATTTTAGTATCTTCGTCAGTCTGACCTGCATTCTCGGAATCAATCGGATAGTTTGTCGACACGCATTGTACGCCTGCCACGAGGTCATTGAAGTCCCAGTCGTAGGTGCCTCCGAGGTCCTCGGCGGCGATAATCCATTCGTAAGGTTCAGGCTCTTCACCGTTGGGGTCTACCGTCGGGTTGTCTTCTGTTCCGAGAACGCCTGCAAGATAAAACACCATATCGTTAAGGTCAAAGTCGGAATCGAATCCGTATGAAGAATTATACCAGTCTTCGAAGCATAGACGAATCATTCCGTCTTCTCGTGTGAATGTGGCGGCATGAATAGCCTTGGTGGGGTTACTGCTGTCCGCATTCAGATATTCGGAGTTAGATGTATTTGCATCTCCCTTGGTGCTTACATTCTCCCCGGGTTTCGGTGCCCAGAGATAATCGGTGTTAAGGTGTGATTCAGAAAAGAAGTAGGTATGGTTAGCGTCAATGCCGGAATCCGACGGACCTTCCTTAGTATTAAGCTTGATATACATGCCGAATTTCTGCCCTTCGGGAATGTCTACTTTGATACCTTGGAATGAAAGTTCGGTGGCATCTTTAGGAATTGATTCATCATTATTTATGCCATATACGGGCTGATATGACTTGTACATCCCGGTGATGATAGCATTTCCGTCCTTTATCTCATGATTGAATTCAGAGAATATTTTAAAGCTGTTGTCAACAAAAAAGAGTTTGCCGTAGCGGATTAGTTCACGCAGATACTCCCAATCCTCGTCAGTGAAGGCTGAGTAGGATTGGGCTCCTGAGGGAGCTTTTATTTCTCCGTTATAAAGGAGGTATGACCCATATGTTTCTTCACCCTTTTTTTCACTCTCGTCAGAGCTGTACATCATGAGATTTCCATTTCCGAGTTGGAAAAAGTCCTGGGTAACCAACGAGCCGTCTTCCTTATAATAGTATATGCCTATTATATTTGATAGATAGCGGTTTGTCTTATAATATGCCGGATAGATGTAAAATGGACCTTGCGACACGAACATGAAGTCCTGTGTAACTTTTCCGACATTATAGTAGTCTTCCGGAAGTATTTCGCGATAGCGCTCCACCTCGGCAGGTGTGCGGAAGATGCGATGCTCAGTGAGTGCAATATCGATATATCCTTCTTCATTTTCATGTTCCCACACAGTGCGGCTACGGGCAGAAAGATTGACTGTGGAGCCGACTTTTGCATTCACTGTGCGTACGGGAGTCT
Organism: uncultured Duncaniella sp.; assembly: GCA_958352885.1. Taxonomy (GTDB): domain Bacteria; phylum Bacteroidota; class Bacteroidia; order Bacteroidales; family Muribaculaceae; genus Duncaniella. The sequence continues at coordinate 309,382 of CATWQI010000001.1, read as the reverse complement.
GTATGATAAGGTTGCTCACTCCTTTTGGGATGGTTACAGGAATTTCCTGCGTGCCATTGACAAAACGGTAGTCGGCAAAAAGATAGCGTTTGCCATTAATGTCGGCAAGCACCTTGATGTTTGTCGGAGTGGATGTGATTACAGTTACGGAACTATGCTGAGCAAGATTCCAGTCGTGATCAGACGGGGCAATGCCAAAATCTTTGATAAACTCACGTACATACAGCTCGTCTTTTGGGATGGTAATCTCATCGGTAGAGCATGACTGTAAGGCGACAGCCGACAATAGCAAAAGTCTTGGGATAGGTGATAGTTTCAGGCGCATGGGTTGTTTGATTGTGTGATGAGTAAAGTTAGGTGAAAAAAATTCACTGATGAATGGTAAAAAAAGTTAGCTTGGTGTAGGTAAAAACAGCTCGAAAAAGGTTGTTTTGGCAAAGGTAAGCACAATAATTACCCCCCCAAATATTTAACATAGATTAATATATTTAAGCGAAATGTAAACACAAATTCACATTTGTGTAAGGTATAATGTTGTATTTTTATCAACTCTATAGTATGAGATGGTGGAATAGGATAGATTAAAGTATGTATTATGAAAATAATCCGCTGTTCGTTGGTTCCGAGAGGATATTGCATTAACTTGTTCGGCACGGTCTGGGCAAGGGATATCTCGTGGATTAACGACAAAGTCATCAATCACGAGCGTATCCACACGGCACAGCAGCGTGAATTGTTGTTTCTGCCGTTCTATATACTGTATCTCATTGAATGGCTCTATCGCCTCTTGCAGCATAAGGACTGGAAAAAAGCATATTATGCCATCTCCTTTGAGCGTGAAGCATACCGTCATGGCGGCGATTTGTCCTACCTGGAGCACCGCAGACCGTACAGCTGGATTAAGCCGGATTAATATGGATTGAATGCGCCCCTAATGGGATAAATTACAGCAATAAACTTATAAGTTAATATATTTACTGCTAAATTTTGCATAATACAGAAATATTACTAATTTTGCGTGTCAGTTAAACTGATTGATAAACTTTTAAGTTGGAATAATAAAGAGCAAATTGGAAATCATATCCATATATCCGCCATATATTTATAGTATACGCTATGATGAAGAGGAGGAAAACGAGTTTGACCGCTTGTTTTGCTTATGGAATGATGTCTCGTTTGTGGAGAGTTTTATAACCACAAATTCGGAATATCTGGCAAATCCGGTTTGGTCAAGAGTGGCGCATCCGGAAGATGCTGTACGCCAGGTGTTGCGAGAGGCGGTAGATTTGGAGAATCTGTTTGAGGAGCTCGCTGAAAATGCTGAAAATGGTGAGAAGCCGGACTTTGACAGTCATTTATTGACAATGAAGACATGGATTGATTTTCGATGACTAAAAATTAGAAATATGGCATTTCACATTGATAGATTACAGGATATGGCGCGACCTCGGAGTGAGGCTGCCAAGGAGCGGGCGCGGTTTAGGAAAGAGAATCGCGAATGGCTCAGATTGTCGCAGGATATTGCGCTCAATTTGCATTATTATTTGAGAAATGCTGATATGACACAGAAAGATTTAGCTGATGCATTAGGCGTTTCGCCGGCTTATGTGGGTAAATTGCTTAAAGGGGGTGAGAACCTAACACTTGAGACTATCTGCAAATTGCAGCGTGTAGTGGGTGTGGAGCTGATTTCTATTCCGAAGCCGTATGTTACAAGTGTTGTGGTGAATTTTGCAGACTACCTGAAGTTCACTGATTCTCCTGTGGTGAGTGAAAAATTCGCAGAGGAATGTGTGTCAACTGACGAATATGTGCTGACAGATGGTACTGCAGCATAAAGAGATAATGAGTTATGGAACAGCAAGTAATGTATAAGTTCGGCAAAATGGAACTGACGCAGTTCGCTTTGTTTGAAGAAAATTATAGACACGATGTATCGGATGTGCAGTTTCAGACCGAGGTTCAATTCTCGTTTGACAAGGCACAAAATGTTCTGTGCAGTAAGATTGTAATAAATGCGGTACAGGCTGAGAAACCATTGATAAAGGCGGAATTAAAAAGTTTTTTTGCAATAAAACCTGAATCAGTAGAGATGCTTATGTCGGACGGGAAAATTTTATTTGCTCCGGCATTGCTGACGCAGTTCGCATCGCTATGTTATGGCTCTATGCGAGGTGTGGTTTATGCTAAGAGTATGGGTACACAACTGTGTTCTTTGATATTGCCTCCGGTTTATTTCGGGAGCCTGATTACCAGCGGGTTTACGGTTGAAAAATAACAGTAGTAACATCATTTATTTCCGGGTAGGGCGATACTTTTTCCGTTGGAGATTGTTGTAATGACAGATGGTTAGTTAAATTTAGGGTTAATCATCGTTAAACACGTTAAACGTTTAAAAAATTTTTTCGGGATGAAAAAGACATTATTGGCATTAGGTTTTGCGGTCCTGCTTGTGGCGGGAAGTCTTCTGTCGGGCTGTTCCGCATATCCTTCTACTTATCGTACGGCAGACGGAACAGTGGTTAAACTTACCAAGGAGGAGCAGAAGGCTCTGCGCAATTACGAGGACTCGGTCACCGGGGCTGAGGCTATGAAAGCTGTGATGGATAGTTCGTTCATAGCAGCCGCCGACCAAGTGACGCTTAAGCGCGGGCGTAACGTGAATGTGAGTTCCAATCTCAACTATGTGTCACTCAACGGCACGAATGCTGTGATACAGGTCGGCTCTACGTTTGGTATATACGGTCCCAACGGTATCGGAGGAGTGACGCTTGAAGGCACTGCCCGTGACATAGTTATAAAGACCGATAAGAAAGGTAATGTATCGTTGTATATGCGCGTGATGGGGAGCGGGTTGTCAGGTGAGGTAACCCTCCAGATGGCAAACGGAAGCAATCATGCCACCGTTCAGGTTAAGGGTACTTTCAGCTCGAGCCAAATCACAATGCACTGCACGGTGATGCCTTATGAACCGTATAAGATGGTACAGGGGAGAAGCCTCTGAGTTTTGAGACTGTCTCCTCTCCATATGCTGACTGCGCCATCCGTCAATCTCTCAGACGGATGGCGCAGTCGGTATGTGGTATTATTGAGATGATGGTCAGCTGTAGCCGGTTTATAAGCTTACAGCCCGTTTTCCGGAATCTCAGGACAAAGTTTGCCGTTAATCTTAAGATTGATGAAACGTACCCCCTCAGTCATTCCTGTGATAGAGTTGCCATCAGTGGTCACTCCGTTGAAATCGCAATCCTTCACCTCTACGTTGCGGATGTTGCATATATCGTCGAAGCCTTCGATTTTTACTCCGAATTTGCTCTTCCGGCAGGTGACATTTTCAAGAAATACGTTCTGCACCACAGGCGGGAAAGCTCGCTGGCATTTTTCGCGCTGCTCGTACACGAGGTTGATTTTCAGCACAGCCTCTTTGCATTGTCCCACTTCCACGTTGCGAACGAAGATGTTCTCAATCACGCCTCCGCGGCAGTTGTTGGTCTTGATGCGGATTACACGTTCAAGCTCGGGGCTGTCCATTACACAATTCTCTACGAACAAGTTCTTGAAGCCACCGGAGATTTCACTGCCTACCACCACGCCGCCGTGACCATTTTTCATCTTGCAGTTGCGCACTATTACGTTCTCGGTGGGGACATTGGCGATGCGTCCGTCACGGTTGCGACCGCTCTTGATGGCTATGCAGTCGTCGCCCGTGTCGAAGTAGCAATCTTCGATGAGCACATTCTTGCATGATTCGGGGTCACATCCGTCACCGTTAGGACCGTCGTTCTGCACATGTACGCCTTTTACGGTCAGATTCTCGCATAGGAGGGGATGTATCACCCAGAAGGGGGAACGGAGCAATGTCACATCCTCGATAAGCACGTTCTTGCATTTAACCGGGTTGACAAGCTGCACACGCATACCGAATCCGTCGCCGAGTTTGCGCTGTTCCAGCGGTACACCTTTTTCATTCCACTCCATGAGTATGGGACGACCGATGCGCTGTGAGGTCACGCCTTCTTCCCAACCGTACTTCACAGCACCGCACATACGCCACCAGTTCGGACGGGAGGCTCCACCGTCCACGGTTCCCTTGCCGGTTATCGCGATGTTTTCCTGCTCGTACGCGTAAATCATTGGCTGGTAGTTGTAACAGTCCATACCTTCCCATCGGGTGTAGACGAGCGGATACTCCTTGAGATCTGTGGTAAAGAGGAGGGTCGCACCTTCCACAAGGTGGAGATTGACATTGCTTTTAAGGGTGATGGGACCTGTGAGCCAGGTGCCTTTGGGTATTATGACCTTGCCACCGCCCTCAGAGGAACATTTGTCTATCACCTTGTTTATTAGCTCGGTGTAGAGATATCCTTCGGTCGACGAGCGTTTGCCGTAGTCAAGGATGTTGTACTCCTTGTCGCGGAACTCAGGGGTGGTTATCATCTTCTCGATGGCGGGATAGGTTTCCGCCCAAGCCTTGTCGGCTGTCACGGCTGCGTTGACTTGCATAGCCGCACATAGTAGCGCTGCCACAGCGATAAATACAGTCTTCATGGTCTGAAATGTGAATATTGGTAATGTATGGCGCAAAGGTAACGAAAATTTTCTTAAAAATGAAAGATGAAAATATTTGCCCTTTACGCCAAATATCCGTATTTTTGTATCACTTGAAAATACTAATACCGAATATATATGACTTATCCAGCTCATTTTGTAGCCTTTGACTTAGGCGCAACCAGCGGTCGCACCATTCTCGCAACACTTCATGAGGACGGTCGCCTCGAAACCGAAGAAATAAACCGTTTCCCCAATGCCATCATGAAGGTCAACGGGGTGTCGCACTGGAATATCTTCTCGCTATACGAAAATATCAAGGACGGACTCAAGGGTGTGGCACGTCGTGGCATCGCTCCCGTGTCAGTTGCAGTCGACACATGGGGAGTAGACATAGCCGGGGTGGCTCCCGACGGGTCTCTTATCGGTCTGCCTGTGGCTTACCGTGACCGCCGTTTCAATCCGTCGAACACTGCGGAGTTCTTTGACAAGGTGATGAGCAAGCGCGAGCTTTACGGACATACCGGCATACAGACTCTTGACTTTAATACCGTGTTCCAGCTCTATGCCTTGCGTGACACATTTGCCATGAAGGCGGCTGAGAAGATTGGTTTCGTGCCCGACATCCTGTCGTATCTTCTTACCGGTAATCTGGTGACAGAGTATACAATCGCTTCCACCGGAGCTATCCTTGACGCCAAGAAGCGTGCTCTTGACCCGGTAATCCTCGCATCTGTCGGTCTGGATGCCGCTAAATTCGGTCCGGTTGTGGAGCCGGGCACCAAGGTAGGAGTCCTCACTCCCGAACTTTGTGCGGAGACAGGTCTCGCTCCTGTGCCTGTAATTGCCGTTGGCGGTCATGATACTGCATCTGCGGTGGCAGCCATTCCGGCTGAAGGGAACGACTGGGCATATCTCAGCAGCGGCACATGGTCACTTATGGGTGTCGAGACAGCCGAACCGGTAGTGACCGACGCTTCGTTCGATTACAATATGACTAATGAGGGTGGCGTGGAGCATACCATACGCCTGCTTAAGAATATCACCGGCATGTGGGTGCTCGAAGAGTGCCTGAAGTGCTGGAAGGCTGAGGGTGTCACTTACACATATCCGCAGCTTGTGGCTATGGCGGCTGAGGCTCCGGCATTCAAATGTTTTATCGATACGGACTATACAGGCTTCGTCGCTCCTGCCAACATGCCTGCTGCTATTGTGGAGTACTGTGGTGCAACCGGACAGGAGGCTCCGCAGACCCACGGTGAATTTGTGCGTTGTATTTTTGAGAGTCTTGCTCTGAAGTACCGTCATATACTTGGTCTGTTCAAGGAGGTTGCGGACGCTCCTATTTCACGTCTCAATGTCATAGGCGGTGGCTCGCGCAATGCGTTGCTTAACCAGTTTACCGCTTCTGCAATTAATCTTCCTGTTGTTGCAGGTCCTGCTGAGTGTACAGCTCTCGGCAATCTGCTTATGCAGGCAAAGGCTTCAGGCTATCTGTCATCGCTTGCCGAGCTGAGAGAGATTGTGCGCAAGAATGTAAAGACCGAGACATATATGCCCGAATCGCCCGAACTGTGGGATGAGCCATACAGCCGATTCGTGGAAATACTTGGCAAGGCTTAGGGGAGGGGATTAAAACCCTTCTTAATCCGATAGCCTTCGGTGTGATATGATATCACCCCCGGGAGCAGGTTCCGTTATGCGGGCAACAGGCTCCCGGGGGTGTTGTCGTTTCAGTACGCTGTGCGCAGGTACAGGCGTAGTGTTTGGACTGACAGAACCTGTAATAAGCATTTCTGTCAGCGGGGCAAGAGGTCAAAGTATTCCTTAAGTGCTTTTATTGTGAGATCGTTGCGTCCGTGGCTCACATTCTCTCCGGCAAGACCGTCTGAGAATTTCACTATGCCTCCCAGATGGTCGTCAGTTCCGTCTGCCGTGTGTGGAGGTATGCGTTTGACTTTTACGCCTGATTTCAGTTCCATTGCTTTGAACCAGATATCGTCCGCCGTCGGTGCGAGTGTCATGAATTTGTTCTCGTCGAGTATTTCGGGGAGAAATACGTGAGGAGGGTAGAGGATGCCACCGACACCTGTGGCGAAATTCAGTTCCGACTCTTCCATGGGTACCGCAGATCTCCATTTTTTATATGGCGCTATGTTGCCCTTCTTGTCTATTGACATGCGGTGTACACGGTTGCCCCATACCGTGGTCGGTTCGGATATATGGGCACGGACAAGACGGTCAACCAGTTCAAAGTCATAGATAGCGTCATCGTCCACATTGATGATTATAGCATCAGGATAGAGCGATAGGGTTGGTATGAGTTTCTTGTACGAGCGGGTGTCACGGCAGTACTTTATTTCCAACCCTTTCTTTTCAAGCAGGCGAAGAGTGGCTGGTAAAGTTCCCCCCCTAAATTCTTTTTCGCTGAGCCACAGTATAATACGGTTAGCTCGCATAGACTGTCGCATCAATGAGGCGATAGCAAGATATACAGTATTGATGCGGTTGCCGTAAGTGGTAAGCGAGATTATCACTTCAGACTCACACATGTGTTCGTCGCTCACCCCTCGTTCGCCGGTACGGAGTATCTCGCTTTCAAGGATATTGCGGTAATCTTGGGTCCTTATTTTCCGGTGTAGTTTCCCAACCCCCAAAAAAGCTTTAATGTCGCGTATAACGTGTTTGATTGCCATGTTCTGATACATCCATTATTCAGGCCACAAAGGTAATATAATTATTGAATCTATCTATAAAAAGTTATCCAGTTAGTAGTATATTTCAGCGGTACCGGGTGTATTTCAACTATGGAGTCATTATCTGTTCTATACCACGAATAGTTCCATCCGGGCCCCATGTCAAGATAAAGAGCTTCACTTGCTCCTGCTTTTAATAAGTTTGATATGAATTTACCGAATTCGATGGGTGCGTCGGAGTCGGCTATTGCTATCCGTCCGTTAATCAGGCATAAGGCTCTGAATTCATTTATGTCTGATGAGTGGCGGGTGTGTGACACTTCTTTGCCGAGATGTATCATCATTTCTTGTGCAAATCCGCAACCACCAGCATCGGCAGCTTTGTTGAATTCATCAGAATAATCGAGGTATAAGAATTTAGGTGTTCCATCATAGTAAACAAATGCTCCATTATTACGCTTGCAACGATATCCTTTATTCCGTGTGCCTCCTGATACATGGTCACCTGCAATGTTGCTATGCTTGAATTCATCAAGAAGTTCGCCGGTGAATGCTGCTTCGGCCATTATAATAATCGAACTGTCCGATTTCGAGGGCATGGTGCCACATATAAGGTCAATATTCGAATAATTAGGGTAATATATTCTTAATCCGCAGGTGTCGATGGTTTCAACAATATGCGCTTTGGGGATAATACTCTCATGGAGGATGCTGTCAGTAAGGGCGCTGTCAACTTCGTTTTTAATCTCGTTTTTTGCGGCATGGTTGCCTGTACAAGAGCAGCATAGTAAAACCAAGCTAATAATTGCAGATATACTTTCCATACTTGTCGTACTTGTTTTGATTGCTGAAACAAAGGTACAACAATCCAAAGACGATGCAAATAATTCTGTGAGATTTTACTGTGAATTTTTCGGATAACACCTTCGCATCACTTTATCGTGTTGAAAGTGTTTTATCTCGCATGGTACGCATTTTAGAAAGGTGGTTACCAGTCCATAGGTGACATAGGTAAATTAGATTGGGGCTGTGTCGTAATGACGTGACCCCAAAAAGTTGGACGGATTAAACATTATCCAGTTATAGTAAGAGTTCGGTATTGTACCGGACTCTTTCCTTTTAACCGGGATTTGATTCTTTTGTTGGTGTAATAATAAACATAGTCTTCTAAAGCTTTTATAAAAGCTTTAGAAGACTCAAATATCTCTGCATAAAGAAGTTCTGACAGGAATTTCATCTGTCATAAGAGAGATTTTATGGTAAGGATTAAGATGTATTCATAAAGCTATAAAATAATTGTGAACTATTTTTTGTCAAAAAATTTATGGTATAGTGTGCCAAAGAATCCATATTTTACCAAGAGCCCTTTTTTGTCTAATAAGGAAATGAATTCTTCAGGTGTAGAGCAATCATCCACACTACCTAAATTAATATGCTCGTTTTTTGACATACTGCCGAGCATCCAGCTTTGTGTGTCTTGATATTCGGCTTTTTCTAATGTATAGTAGTGATTTCCTTTACTATTAGAAACAATAGCACCAAATTTAGCTAATGGAGCTTCCGATGGAATCGGAAAGGTATATGTAACGATGATATTTTTGTCATGTATTACTGAAACGTTGGCTTTTAATTCGTTAATGTCGAAATTAGGCTTGAGTTTAAATTCAGGTAGAATATCGTTTATTATCCAATCAACTCTTGCCATATAGAAGATAAAATCTGAGATGGTAGTTACTTGTCCCTTAACCACATCTATTAAAGACGGTATTAATTTATATTCGAATTGATAAAGTGAAATTTCATGATATTCATTATTTCCCATTTTTTGTGGTTTTGAGGTTAATTAAATGGTGGTTGTTAAATCATAGGGCTGTTGTGGAGCAGTGCCGTATTCGTTGGTCTCTTCTTCGCCTTTTTGGAAGAATAGATAGAATGCTGCAACGACACCGACGATACATAAAATTGAAGATGACAGACATGAAATCAAAAATGCGTATATGATAGATGTCCGACTGTCATGGCATCTTTTAATACCTGCAACAACGATGAGATATCGACTGATGACATATGCAACAGATGCAAGTGTAAGGATGAGATATGAAATATTTCGGTCTATATCATTGGTGCAAGAATAGTGCACGAACAATGCGGATAAGATACTGGTAATAACAAATATCGTGAAAATTGTAATTATATATTCAAGGCGACCAATACGACCATTCCAAGTATACCAGTGACTAAACATTTTGGAATTGTCAATAGGTTTTTCGTAGTGTTCGCATAAATTTTCATTTTCAGTATTGTAATGTTGGCATTCTGCAAATAATTTGCGGCAGGATTTGCATTGTTGTAAATTTGACATGAAATTATGGGGGTATAAGATGTGATTTAATTGAGAAAACCGGGAGAGGCTGTGGTTTGGTTATTCGTTAATGAAACTGTCGATGTATATTTCCGTATTCACCGGGAGTGCTGTCTCGGATACTTGAAACTTATTTACACCCATTTCATTGAACCATTTTTCCAAAACAGATACTAAGGCATCATGTTGTTTCGGAGTATAAGGATTGACTTCAAGCATTAGTACTTCAAGATTCTCCAACCCATTTCTTTTTGCTAATAATGATGCTCCTTCAATTGCTAAAGTTTGCGGAAGCACATAAGAATAGGCATTTCCTTCCTTAATTTTGTTGTCAGCACTAAACAAGTATCCGTCAGTGAGAATCACTAATATATTACGATATCCTTTCCGGATGCATAATGTGTCAACGATTCGGTTACTGAAGAAGCCCCAAATATCACTGCCGACCCATTTTTGTTCATTAATCGCATCAGAATATATTTGTGAAATGTTGTTCTGGAATTTAGTTTTCATATTCATCAGATTGATTTTCTTATCCTTTGCCTGACATTTGGCTAAATCAACATTTAACCCTTTGGCAAGTTGAGCTATTTCACTACTGTTTGGTGCTGGATAAAAGAATACTTGGAAATGGTTTGTACTATTAATTATTTTACCATTAGTGATACAGTCATTAATAAATATATGAACAAGATGGTTTATGATGGCTGTGTCGCGCTCTATTTGGGAGGGGGTAAGCTCTCTGGTCAATCGGTCGGATAAATCAAGATATACCGATATATTCAGAGGAAGTGGTGAGTCAGATTCTAATTTATCATCTAAATCAATATTAGATTTTGCACCATCAGATTTGTTGTCACTACTTCCGCATGAAGAGCAGCTCGAGATTAGTAAGATTGAAATTATACAGGAGCACAATGTAAATACGGTGATAAATTTTTTCATAAGGTGTGTTAGTTAATTAAAGAGTTGTTGAATTGTTGAGTTATAAATATGGTTAGCCTGATTCTGTTCTGTCATTGGTCGGCTGAGTCCATTCATCATGGTCATCCATCCGGAAAAAAAGTCCTGAAGAGCAGTCTTAATGATTTGAGTGTCAAAATGTATTGTTTTTGACATCTGTGTTATGATTGATTGGCGTTTCCCGTCAAGGGACGCGAGTTTGGCTTTTAAATCTGACAATACTTGATTCTCTTGCAATAATATGTTATTCTGACTTTGGATACAACATCTTATTTTTTGAATTTCCTTCTTATTAGAACGTAAATCTTCGTATGCTGTGAGCGTCATGTCAAATATTATTCCCCAAATAAGATATACAATGAATCCACAGAAAATGACCGCCCAAACGTTTTCATCATGGATAGCCTTTGAGATATTATAAGGAGGGAATTCGCCTATCATAGTCATAATTTCTATATTGTAGATTTTCTTTGCTATAAGATATGCGAGTATACAGTCAAAAATAAACGTGATTATTAGAATGCTCCCAACTTTAAGGTATTTGGTCCATGAATCCTGCATAGAAAAGAAATGAAGACTGTACCCTAATCCCATAAAAATAATAGGGGCGCAGAGTATGAAAACAAGTTCCCCGAAACCATCTGTCAGAGCGTGAGGAATGGCTTGAGGGTCAAACATTGCAGCAGCAACTGTCACATTTGCATCAAAAAGCTTAAAAAATGCAGAATAGAACGTTGAACTGTAAAACATAATCAGGTAAATGGTAAGAATCGAAATAATTACCAATCCGATTGTTAGTTTTACTTTTGCCATTTTGTTTACTTCTCCATTCTGATTTTGAGCTAAAATCAATTGTTCTTTTAGCCCGGATAAAGTCTCATTAATTGCTTTTATCCTGTGTTCGGTTTTGCTGATATCGGCATTTGTTGACAGTATTTGATTATCCGTTTCTTCAAGGTTATTTGATAATTCTTGTTTATATCGCCGTTGTAATTCCTCATCAGCTACCTGCCTTTGTTTTTCGGAATTATATACTTTTTGTAGAAAGGGGCTTAATACTGGTAAGCTTGCAGTTACTTTGCCGCATATTCGAGTACCATAGTAGACATAAGTCTCATCCTGAAGTTTGGCATCTTGATTTGTCTCAATGATAATTTGAGATTGTGTAGGGGGCTCTTGTTTTTGCTGGAACAAGTTTGCAACATTGTCTAAAATACCCATGATAATTAATATTAATGTACTACTTGGCTTATTATCTCTTCTTTTGAAATCCCTGACATGACTGATTCAAATAGAAAATTTGCAATCCCATCGATGTTTTCATCTGCAAAATCCATCTTTATAATGTATTTTTTGAGCAGTTCTCTTTCAGTAGAATCAATTTCTCCGTCAGCATAAGCTATTTGTGCCATGTTATAAAGAAATTCGATTTTACCAGCGAGTGTAGTGGGTGTGACAAATGATGTTCCTGCATCGCGGACAGTTTCTGTAATGTCTTTCTGTGTTAGACCGTATTGGTCAATTCCTATTCTATAAAGCATTTCAAGCTCTCTTGCATCAATTATTCCATCGGCAAGTACCATGCAGTATAAACTAAGAAATTGCGATTTCAATGCTGCATCCATGTTTTCGTGTATTTTTCTCTCATCCTCCGTCGAGATGTTGATAATTAAGGTATAGATATAAAAAAGGTGTGAGGAATGTATCTTGTTTTATCTGTCATTCAGGCCTTGGCGTGCCTATGCAGTAGATAAAACAATAGCCCCACACCGATAGAGCTATATTGAAATCCTCACGGATAACTATATGCTACCGATGCAGGTGCTATTGCCAATCTCATCTTCACTGCATTATAAACCGCCAAGTTTGAATGACGAAGATAAAATTTCAATAACACCTTTATATTAAAAATGTCGTGAGCGGCGTGTGCAACTCTTTGCCCTGTTTGGCTGCCCGCTGGCAAAGTTAATAAAAAAATGTCATTGCTTGGGGCTTACTGCAAAAAAACTTGCAATAATTTATGGCATGAAAATAAGCGAGTCCGCATCAGGGATGCAGACTCGCTTTGTTATGTCGTCGGTCCGACGGGTGAAGATTTATGCCTGGGGCATTTTGGTCTTCTTGCCGTAGCCGTATTCAGCAGCATCGCCGAGTTCTTCCTGGATGCGGAGGAGCTGGTTGTACTTAGCCATACGGTCAGAGCGGCTTGCAGAACCGGTCTTAATCTGACCTGCGTTGGTAGCGACTGCGATGTCAGCGATAGTGGCATCCTCAGTTTCGCCTGAACGGTGAGAGATAACTGCGGTGTAGCCGTTGCGCTGAGCGAGTTCTACTGCGCGGAGGGTTTCAGTGAGTGAACCAATCTGGTTAACCTTCACGAGGATAGAGTTGGCGCATCCGAGTTCGATACCCTTCTTGAGGTACTTAACGTTGGTTACGAAGAGGTCGTCACCAACGAGCTGGCAACGGTTGCCAATCAAGTCGGTGAGGAGTTTCCAGCCTTCCCAGTCGTTCTGATCCATACCGTCCTCGATAGAGTCGATGGGGTACTTTTCAACAAGTTCCTTGAGGTACTCAGCCTGCTCTTTTGAAGTGCGCTTGGGAGCGTCAGCACCCTGCTTCCAAGTGTAGTCATAAAGACCGTCCTTGTAGAACTCGGAAGATGCGCAGTCAAGACCGATGGTAACGTCCTTACCGGGAACGTAGCCTGCGAGCTCAATAGCCTTGATGATAACGTTGAGAGCGTCCTCGGTACCGTCGAGTGCGGGAGCGAAACCGCCTTCGTCGCCTACTGCGGTAGAGAGACCGCGGTCATGAAGTACTTTCTTGAGGTTGTGGAACACTTCAGTACCCATGCGGATACCTTCCTTGAAGCAGCATGCGCCGATGGGGCGAATCATGAATTCCTGGAAGCAGATGGGAGCGTCAGAGTGTGCACCACCGTTGATGATGTTCATCATGGGAACGGGGAGAACGTAGCTGTTGCAGCCACCGATATATTTGTAGAGGGGGAGGTCAAGGTAGTCAGCGGCAGCCTTGGCAACGGCGAGAGATACGCCGAGGATGGCGTTGGCGCCGAGGTTTGACTTGGTCTCGGTTCCGTCAAGGGCGAGCATGGTCTCGTCAATCTTAATCTGGTCGAGAGCGCTCATGCCGGTGAGAGCCTGTGCGATAGGACCGTTGACGTTAGCGACAGCTTTCTGTACGCCTTTGCCCATGTAGCGGTTCTTGTCACCGTCGCGGAGCTCGAGAGCTTCGTTTTCGCCGGTAGATGCGCCGGAGGGAACAGATGCACGACCACGTGCGCCTGATTCAAGGATTACGTCAACTTCAACGGTAGGATTGCCGCGTGAGTCAAGGACTTCACGACCGATAATTTTTTCAATCTTCATAGTGATATGTTGTTTAAATTGAGAGTTATAATTTTGATGATTATTGAGATACGATGTATTGAAAATCGCCCACAAATTTACAAAATCTCTGCAGGGTTTGCAATACGTATTTCAAAATAAATCACGCTATTTAGTATAAATTAGTATTCCTCACATTCTGATAATCAATATTCATCCCAGCTGCGTATCTCGATTTCGTCCAGCGGGTGAGTGGTGAACGCGTCGATATAGGCTGAAGCGAGACGGGCGTTGGTCATCAGAGGAATGTTGAGGTCGATAGCTGCACGGCGTATCTTGTAGCCGTTGGTGAGCTCGGTGGTGGTGAAGTTTTTCGGGATGTTTACCACCATGTCCACGAGATGGTCATGGAGCAGCTCTATTGCCTGCGGCTGCATGTCGGGCTGCGAGGGCCAGTAGACACGTATGGCAGGTATGCCGTTGTCATTTAGGTAGCTGTGGGTACCTCCGGTGGCATAGATGGTATAGCCGCGGTTTGACAGTTCGTGTGCGGCATCGAGCAACTCGGCTTTCTGCTTGGCTGTACCAGTTGACATCAGGACGGCCTTGTTGGGGATGCGGTTGCCTACGGATATCATGGCCTTTATAAGTGCTTCTGACGAGTCTGTGCCTATGCAGCCTACCTCTCCGGTGGATGCCATGTCGACTCCAAGCACTGGATCGGCGCCCTGGAGACGGGAGAAGCTGAACTGTGATGCCTTGATGCCGACGTAATCGAGGTCGAAGGCATTCTTATGAGGTTTCTCGACAGGAAGTCCGAGCATGACTCTGGTGGCAAGGTCTATGAAGTTTATTTTCAAGACTTTTGACACGAATGGGAAACTGCGTGACGCACGTAGGTTGCACTCGATGACCTTTATATCGTTGTTCTTGGCGAGGAACTGGATGTTAAATGGACCGGAAATATTGAGCGCCGATGCTATCTGGCGTGAGATTTTGCGGATACGTCGCATTGTCTCCACATAGAGTTTCTGAGGCGGGAACTGGATGGTTGCGTCGCCTGAGTGTACGCCGGCGTATTCGATATGTTCGGAGATTGCGTAGGCGACTATTTCGCCGTTCTGCGCCACTGCGTCCATCTCGATTTCCTTTGCGGAGGAGATGAATTGTGATACCACTACCGGGTGCTGCTTGGATACGTTGGCTGCAAGGCGCAGGAAGCGTGTCAGCTGTTCCTGGTTGTGACATACGTTCATCGCCGCGCCTGACAGCACGTAGCTCGGACGCACGAGTACGGGGAAACCCACCTCGTCGATAAATTCGTTGATATCCTCAAGGCTCGTAAGCTCACGCCAGCGTGGCTGGTCGATTCCGAGACGGTCGAGCATGGCTGAGAATTTGTTACGGTCCTCTGCGTTGTCGATGCTTGTCGCAGTGGTGCCGAGTATATTCACATTTTGGGCATCAAGGCGTGTTGCAAGGTTGTTGGGTATCTGACCTCCTACCGAGAGGATTGTGCCGTGAGGCTGTTCGAGCTCCAGGATGTCCATTACACGCTCGAATGTGAGCTCGTCAAAGTAGAGGCGGTCGCAGATGTCATAGTCGGTGGAGACGGTCTCGGGATTATAGTTAATCATGACAGAGCGCCATCCCTGTTTCTTGACGGTGAGGAGGGCGTTGACCGAGCACCAGTCGAATTCGACTGATGAGCCGATACGGTAGGCTCCGGAGCCGAGCACCACTATTGAGCGGTGGTCATGGAGATATTTGACGTCGTTCTCAGAACCGTTGTAGGTGAGGTAGAGGTAATTGGTCTGAGCCGGATACTCGGCTGCAAGTGTATCAATCTGCTTCACTACGGGAAGTATGCCCTGCTCCTTGCGTATGGCACGCACACGGAGGTTTGCCTCTTCGGCATTTTCCATGTTTCCTTTGAGAACCTCGCGCGCAATCTGGAAGTCGCTGAATCCCTGCTCTTTTGCCTGGCGGAGAAGTTGGGCGGGAACTGCTTCGAGAGTGTCGAATGACTGGAGCTCGTTGGCGGTGTCCATGAGATTCTGGAGCTTGTAGAGGAACCAGCGGTCAATTTTTGTGAGCTCGTGTATTCTCTCGACTGTATAACCCTTCTTCATTGCCTGGGCTATGACGAAGATGCGCTTGTCGGTTGGGTCCTTGAGTGCATGGTCGATATCATCTATTTTAAGTTCGCGGTTGCCAACGAATCCGTGCATACCTTGTCCAATCATGCGCAGACCCTTCTGTATCACCTCTTCAAAGGTACGACCGATCGCCATTACTTCGCCGACAGATTTCATGGAAGAGCCGATTTCACGGCGTACGCCATGGAACTTGCCTAAGTCCCAGCGTGGGATTTTACATACGATATAGTCAAGAGCCGGCTCGAAGAATGCGGAAGTGACTTTGGTGACAGAGTTCTTGAGGTCAAAGAGTCCGTAGCCGAGTCCGAGTTTGGCAGCCACGAATGCGAGGGGGTAGCCGGTAGCTTTTGAGGCGAGGGCTGACGAACGGCTTAGACGCGCGTTGACCTCGATGACACGGTAGTCCATGGATGCGGGGTCGAAGGCATACTGTACGTTACATTCGCCCACGATGCCTACGTGGCGTATTATCTTGATGGCAAGCTTGCGCAGCCAGTGGTAATCTTCATTGGAAAGTGTCTGCGAGGGAGCCACTACGATTGACTCGCCGGTGTGGATACCCAGCGGATCGAAGTTCTCCATGTTGCAGACGGTGATACAGTTGTCATAGCGGTCACGGACTACTTCGTACTCAACTTCTTTCCATCCTTTCAGCGATTTCTCGACAAGTACCTGAGGTGAGAAAGCGAGGGCTTTCTCGACGAGTGCCACAAGTTCCTGCTCGTTGTCACAGAAACCGCTGCCGAGACCGCCGAGGGCGTACGCAGCACGCACTATGACGGGATAACCGAGAGCTGCTGCCGCATGTTTGGCGTCCTCGATAGAGTTGACTGCCTCACTTTTGATAGTCTTGACGTCAATCTCATCAAGTTTTTTGACGAAGAGCTCGCGGTCTTCGGTATCCATGATGGCCTGCACGGGAGTTCCGAGTACTTCCACGTTGTATTTTTCAAGAATACCCGAGCGGTAAAGCTCCACGCCGCAGTTGAGGGCGGTCTGACCACCGAATGCGAGGAGGATTCCGTCGGGCTTTTCTTTCTTGATGACACGTTCCACGAAGTAGGGTGTCACCGGTAGGAAGTATATTTTGTCGGCAAAACCTTCAGAGGTCTGCACTGTGGCGATGTTTGGGTTGATGAGGACTGTGGTTATACCTTCCTCCTTCATGGCTTTGAGCGCCTGTGAGCCGGAGTAGTCAAATTCGCCCGCTTCACCGATTTTCAATGCACCGCTGCCGAGCAGCAAAACTTTCTTTATATTTTCGTTACGCATGTTTAGAGGCAGTTAAAGTTGATTGATAAATTCGTCGAACAGGAACTCGGTGTCTTTTGGACCGGAACTTGCTTCCGGATGGAACTGGGCGGAGAAGAAGGGTAGTGTCTTGTGGCGTATGCCCTCATTAGTTCCGTCGTTCATATTGATGAAGAGGGGTTCCCAATCGGTGGGGAGTGAAGCGTCGTCCACAGCGAATCCGTGATTCTGAGAGGTGATGAAGCATTTGTCAGTTCCTGCCTGGCGTACCGGCTGGTTGTGGCTTCTGTGACCGTACTTGAGTTTGTAAGTCTTGGCTCCGGCTGCTTTGGCGAGAAGTTGGTTTCCCATGCAGATACCGCAGATGGGCTTGCCTATTTTCATGGCTTTGCGGATTAACTCGACGGTTTCTCCTGCCATGTCGGGGTTTCCAGGTCCGTTTGATATGAAAAGTCCATCGTAGGGGATGGATGTGAAGTCATAGTTCCAGGGAACGAGGATTACTTTGACATTCCTGCGGGTAAGGCAGCGGATGATGTTGTGCTTGACACCGCAGTCCACGAGGACAACAGTTTTGTCGCCGTCACCATGATACTCGACCTCCTTGCAGCTGACTTTTCCCACGAGGTTCTCCTTGTTTGGGTCATAAAAGTCAACGTCGTCACAACCCTCAATTATGATTTTCCCGAGCATTGAGCCGTGTTCGCGCAAGTGCTTGGTCAGGGCTCTGGTGTCGATTCCATACACACCGGGGATTTTTTCTTCATTGAGCCATTCTGCAAGCGAGCGGTCAGCCTGCCAGTGGGAATGCTCGTAGGAATAATCCTGGGCGATTATTGCCCGGCAGTGTATATGGTCGCTCTCATAATATTCACTGACATCGTTTTTCTCTCGTCGTGGTGGCACACCGTAATTACCAAGAATAGGATAAGTAGAGATGAGAATCTGCCCTTCGTATGAAGGGTCAGTGAGGCTCTCGGGGTAACCGGTCATCGCAGTGTTGAAAACCACTTCGCCGGCAGTAGAGGCTTCATAACCAAAGGATTTCCCTTCGAAGGTTGTGCCATCTTCTAATATGAGAGTGGCGCGCTTAAACTGTCGCATTCGATTGATATGGTTGAAATTTGTAAGAACTTATGTAAAACCGCACAAAGTTACGAATTTTTTCGGGATAATCCGGTGTGCGGAGTTCGGATTTTTTGATTCTGCATCATAAAGGGTGCATCTGAGCAAATAAGACAACAAATACTGATACTGTTTCTGATATGAAGCGGGGAGGAAGGTGTGAACTTTCGGACCTTGAATTTGTTTTAGATATTATTATATTGTAAATCAAATATTCCCCCCACGGCTTATGAAAAGTGTTAAAGATACTCTCCTGGAGCGCAGGAGCATCCGTCGATATGAGCGAGAGGTTATTTCCGATGAGCACATGGCGCTGATTTATGATGCGATCAGAAACACTCCCACCAGTTACAACGGGCAGCAATACTCGGTTGTCGAGGTCATTGACCAGACGGTTAAGGAAAAGCTTTATGATCTGACAGGACAAAAGCAGATTAAGACTTGTAACCGTTTTTTGCTTTTCCTCGCTGATTATCATAAGATTTCGCTTCTTGCGGAGTCGGAGGGGATAACTATGCCGGCATTCAACAATACTGTTGACGGTCTGCTTGTAAGCGTGATAGACGCCAGTCTGGCTATGATGAGCGCGATAACTATGGCGGAGTCGCTCGGGCTTGGTTGCTGTCCTATCGGTTATGCCAGGACTGCTGCCCCGGAGGCGATATCCAACTTGCTTGAGCTGCCTGAAAAGACATTTGTAGTCTGTGGTCTTGCCATTGGCATACCTCGTGAACAGCCTGATTTGAAACCAAAACAGCCTGTAAGTCTCGTGGTACACAAGAATCATTACCGTCATGATGACAGTAAGATGGTAGAGGAGCTATCGGCATACAATGAAGATGTGATAGAGTATAACCGTACCCGTGCAGGCGAGAAGTCTGTCAATGACTGGGTGTCGCATATAGTGGATTATTACAGCGAAGCCATGGGGTATCATGCCCTGAGAGCACTACAGCGACGCGGGTTTGACATGCAGTGCTGACCGATATATACGCCTTGAGGGCGGTCATAACACTCAATTGCGATGAAGCGTGGTTGATGCCATTTCAAATGAGGATCAACCACGCTTGTTTTTTTATAGGGCTTAATACGGATTTGGACTCCGACTATTCCAGTAGAGATATTTTTGCCCGGGTATTCTTGATTTTGTGGGGTTGGAGCATATGTAGCGTTTCGTGTGCCTTGGAGCGTGGTATTGCCACAAGCGCCGAGTGGTCGCGCAGTGATATGCGTCCGATTTCGCCTGATTCGAGCCCTCCTTTGGCTATCAGGAATCCTACGATATCTCCACGGGATATTTTCTCTTTTTTCCCGATGTTGAAATATAGTGTAGCAGTGTGGGACGACAGCGGATTGGCGTTTCTACCGGTCGGGTAGTATTCACGGTCCCACTCCACATATTCCGGTATGTCCTCCCCCTCGGCGGTGATGACATAGACTTCTCCTGAAGCATCCTGCCGGGCGGTGCGCCCGTTGCGGTGCGTCCAGGCTTCGGGTGATGGTGGAAGATGGTAATGTATCACCGCTGATAGCTCTGCGATGTCAAGCCCGCGCGCTCCGAGGTCGGTGGATATGAGGATGGGTGTAGTACCGTTGTTTAGGAGCTCTACGGCATTTTCACGCTCATGCTGGTCAAGTCCTCCGTGATATAAACCAACCGGAAGCTTGTCCTTCTTGAGTGCGGAGTAAATTCGCTCCACGCTTTCACGATGGTTTGCGAAAACTATTACTTTGCCGTCGGGGAGCGAGCGGAGCAGTTCGGCGAGGGTGTCGAGCTTGTCTCGTACGGGAGATTCGACATGTATTATCTGCAACCGGGCTCGGGGGGAGCTCTCGCCACTGAAATCTACCACGGTGGATTTGCCGGACGGAAGGTATGCCGGAAGCTCGGGGAGTGGTGTGGCGGAAGTCAGAATAACAGAATGGACTCCGGTGAGGCGGCGGCACACACGTTTCATTTCGTCGGCAAATCCGAGTTCGAGAGCTTTGTCGTACTCGTCAAGCACGAGTGTTGAGACGGTGCCGAGGTCGAGCTGCCCACGTCTGATATGATCAAGGAGCCGCCCCGGTGTGGCTATGATTATGTCGGGTATGACGCTCAGTGAGTTGACCTCCTCATGCATGGCATGACCTCCATAAAATGCTACTGTTTTTAATCCGGTCGCAATGGGTCGGATTACATCGGTTATCTGGAGTACCAGCTCGCGAGACGGAGCCATTACAACAGCCTGTATATGCCCGGTGGATGGCTTGAGGCTTTTGAGCAAAGGTATGGCAAAAGCAAGTGTCTTGCCGGAGCCAGTTGGGGCGAGCAGGGTGATTATCCCTTTCAATGGAATCTGCGCCATGCTGCGCTGCATCTCGTTAAGCTCGTTGATGCCGTGGCGGGAGGATATGTTGGATAGTATTTCTTTTTCTTTCATTCGGGTGGTAGTTTATGCATCATGGCAGGATGTGCGGTTATTCAAAATATTGGTTTGAGGCTTGTCCTTCGTCATCGCCAGAGTCCTCAGATAGGAGGATATCGTCGGGAAGCCGGACTTCGATTAATTCAATCATTCTGTCAGTAGACTCTTGGCTGAGCATACTGTCGTAAATCCGGAGAATATTCCTGCCGTACTGCGGATTCATCGCCCATCTGCCTGCGAGCGATTCCCACGATGGCGCGCATCCCCGTTTTACATATGAAAAACGCGGGTCAATGATTTTTTCTCCTTTTGGAAGCTTGTCACTGCATGCATAGGCATATAGATGCTGAATCATAGCAGTCACTCCTTCCTTCACCGACTTGAACTCGCATCCCTTGTCCCCCCGTTTCCGAACCCCGAGACCGCAATAATTGTGGGCGTCGGGACGTACGGCGGTACCATTGTCAAACCTGAACCATCCGGTTTCTATAATTGCCTGGCAGAGTGCAATGTCGCCACGTATGCCATAGCGTTCGCCTACGGAATAAAATGTTTCGGCAACCTCACGGCTGAAATCGGGATTCCTTGCCGCAACAAAACGGTACATTGTCTCGACTTCCACCTGCTGTGAGCCGAAAATGGATGTCTGGCAATGAGATGAGAAGGCTATGGTGATGAAGAAGAGTAAGTTGAGTAGTCGCA
Source organism: uncultured Duncaniella sp. (assembly GCA_958352885.1). GTDB lineage: Bacteria > Bacteroidota > Bacteroidia > Bacteroidales > Muribaculaceae > Duncaniella. The sequence continues at coordinate 287,818 of CATWQI010000001.1, read as the reverse complement.
TCATCGCTTTACAGTGGTGATTGATAGTTTCCATACCTCATATTAACACGCAAGTTACTAAAAAATCTTCACACTTACGAAAAAAAATCTTAAATTTGCCCTCATGAAGTACTTTTTCTCAGCAGGGGAGGCCTCGGGTGACCTCCATGCAGCCCAAGTGATTCGAGAGTTGCTGCGTATAGATTTGGAAGCCGAGATAGAATTTCTCGGTGGCGACGAAATGGCCGCTGCCGCCGGTCATGAGCCTAAAATTCATTATAGCCGCATGGCATTTATGGGATTTATTGATGTTGCACGCCATCTGCCGCAGGTTCTGGAGAATTTCCGGATAGCGGAGGAAGCAATCAAAGAGATGAGACCCGATGCCGTGGTCCTGGTGGACTATCCCGGATTTAATCTGAAGCTCGCTAAGTTTGCAAAGAAAATGGGATGTAAGGTGTACTACTACATAGCACCAAAGCTGTGGGCGTGGAAAGAGTACCGCATCAAGCAGCTTCGCAGGTATGTGGATGGCATTTTCTCGATCCTTCCGTTTGAGCCGGAGTGGTTCGGTGAGCGCGGTGTAAAGGTTGAATATGTGGGTAATCCTTCGGTCGAGGAGGTGAGTCGTGCCTTATCTGTGCTACCTTCCGCAGAGGAGTTCCAGAGAGCATATTCGCTTGACAACCGTCCGATACTTGCGCTTGTGCCCGGAAGCAGGGTGGGGGAAATCAAGGCGAACCTGCCGGTGATGGATGCAGTGGCAAAAATGCATCCTGACATGCAGACGGTTGTGGCGGGAGCTCCGTCTATTGACAGGTCGCTTTACGCCCGGTTCTCCTCCTATCCAGTAGTCCGTGCCGCTACGCTTGAACTCATGGCGCAGTCGAGGGCGGCGCTTGTGACTTCGGGGACAGCCTCGCTCGAATGTGCGCTTGCTGGGTGTCCGCAGGTGGTGTGCTATCGTGCCGTAGGATGGAAATGGGCGCACGACATATTCCTCCATATATTAAAAATCCCGTACTGCTCTCTCCCAAATCTGGTGGGCGGAAAGATAGACAGAATGACCCGCAAGGCGGTAAACGAGGAAGCCATACGGACCGGAGTGCGCGGATGCATCGTGCCTGAGATGCTTGTGCACAACTGCACGCCGGAGAATGTAGAGCGACAGCTTTCACCGCTTATTCATGACGGGACTGCCAGAACTGCGCAACTTGAAGGGTATGAAAAAGTGAAATCGCTCCTCCATACCGATAGGTCGGCTGCTGCGACTGTGGCACATCGCCTTTATCAGAATGTGACGAGCCGATAGGTTACCCCTATGGATACGGAAGGATGGAATCCGCCGGGTGTCAAAGACGCTCCGGCAGTTATCCCTATGCCCCAGCGGGAGTCTTGGGCGGAGACAAAATGCGACTTCTGCACGGTGCGGACAGGTGGAAAGATTGTGAGCGAATCCAGACTTGGCTCATAGCCGCTGATTACGGCACGATACAGCGAATCCTCATATATTTTACGAGTCACCGGCAGCTCCACTGTTGCCGAGTCGGTGGGTGTCGGATATACACTGTCGGGAGATTCGAGAACGGGAAGATGGCGGGTGATATACCGCACGTTCGCACTCTCGGTAGGAGTCCTGATTTTCACGATACAGGTATCGAAAACAATGACGGTATCGGTGACAATACTTTCTTCCACGACTCGGTCCCGGTTCGTGTGGGGATTATGGAATCTGCCAGGATTGAGATAATGACCTAATGTAGCTCCGGTGGCGAGTAGCGCCACTGAAATAAAAAACTTTTTCATATTTGCCTTGCTGTTGGTTTGTATGCAGCAAAGGTAAATATGAAAAAGTGCAGAAAAGGTGTGAAAATATAAATTCGTTAAGCGGCTAATGTCGCTATAAGTCTTCGTATGGGATGGAAAATGTGTCTCCCATATTGATATTTCCGGTAGATAATCCGCGTTTCAGCCACCGTTCGCGTTGCTCGGATGTGCCATGAGTGAATGAATCCGGCACCGAATAGCCCTGCGCCTTGCGCTGGAGATAGTCATCGCCGATTTTCTGTGCCGCGTCAAGAGCCTCTTCAATGTCGCCTTCCTCCAGAGAGCCGAACATCTGATTATCGTGGTGAGCCCATACTCCGGCAAGAAAGTCTGCCTGAAGTTCTATGCGTACGCTCATGTTGTTTGCGTCGGTATTGTCCATACGGCTCATGGCTGAATGAGCCTTGTCAAGAGTCCCGAGGAGATGTTGAACATGATGCCCTACTTCATGGGCTATCACATAAGCATATGCGAAGTCTCCGTCAGCTCCGAGTGTCTTTCTCATGTCCCGGAAGAAAGAGAGGTCGATGTAGAGACTCTCGTCTGCTGAACAATAGAAGGGACCCATTGACGCAGAAGCGTTTCCGCATCCGCTTTGCACTGCGTCAGTGAAGAATACGAGCGTCGGAGCCTCATATTCCTTTCCCATATCGGCAAACAGTTTTGTCCACACGTCTTCGGTTCCGGCAAGAATCTGGCGAGAGAATCTGGCAAGTTCCTCCTCCTCGGCGGTAGGGGTATATTCCCCTGTTGTCTGTTCGGTTCCTCCTCCGAGCATGGAGCCTGCGTTTGACATCACTACGTCAAGCGGATTTCCACCGCTAATCCAGGCGATTATGGCAGCAATGATTACAGCTCCGATTCCTCCCCCGATTTTTAATCCTCGTCCTCCTCCGCTTCCACGTCGGTCGCTGATGTTGGAACTTTCACGTCGTCCGTTTAATCTCATGATAAAGAGTATGTTTGTTGCAGGTGATAAAGTCAATCTTTGCAAAATTAAAGATTAACTTACAATTCAACAAGCCATTGCGGTCGAAAGTTCTTTTTCACTCGGTGGTATTTGCCTGTGAGTGGGCTGCGTAGGGATATGAAGTGAAATTACTGTTGAGGAGCTTGGCATAGGCGCGCAAGTATTTACGTAGGGTGGATATCATTTCCTGTGTCTCCTGAAGAGTGTTGAGGTACACGTACACCACGCTCATTGATGCGGTGTCACCTTCGCGTAGCTGATGGTACAGCTTGTGGTAGGTTTCCGAGATGGTGTCCTTGATTTCGTTACAGTGTCCTCGCAGGAGGTTGACGGTTGCAGTGTCTGCGCTGGACATCATGTCGAGTGTGTCATTGAAGAGTATGTTGATACGTGTGCGTATCACTTCGAAGCCCTCAAGATAAGTGGCGGGGAGAGGTCGGAAATTGTTATCGACATGCTCCTTGCATATCTCGTTGATACGGCGCAGGTTATAGAGCATACTCATGCAGCAGTTGTTGCACAGATGGAACCAGGTGCTTTTCTCTATAGCGACTTCGCGTGTCACCTGTCTCAGGCAGAGGGTCTCGCGGCGGCGCAGGTTCTTGAGTGTGGTCTTGTGCATTGACAGGCTTTTCTCAAGTTTGCCGAGAGTCCTTGTGTCTTCTTTGATGAAAGCCTGTGTGAGGCTTGAGTAGCTGTCACGGGCGAATATGAGGTACTTTTCCTGTTCTTCGGTTATATACTGGAGCAGAAGGTCCCATGTCTTTGACTTGTCATCAGTGGTTATGATAGTCTGGAAGAGAGTGTCGTTGTTGTCCTCCTCCTTCTTTTTGCGGAAACGGCGGTTGCTGCGTATTATCAGGAATATGGTGAAGGCTGCGAGCGCAAACATTACCCAGTGGCCGCCGAGGTGCATCAGCAGTACTATGATGCCAGCTCCGATGAATGCCACGCCGGCAGTGAGGAACCATCCGCCTATCACGGAGATTACGCCAGTTATTCGGAACACTGCACTTTCCCTTCCCCAGGCACGGTCGGCAAGCGATGTGCCCATCGCCACCATGAATGTGACAAATGTGGTGGAAAGGGGGAGTTTCAGCGATGTGCCCAAGGCTATCAGAGCTCCTGCAAGCACCAGGTTGACTGAGCCGCGTACCAAGTCGAATGCCGCGCCTTCCTCCATGACTGTGGAGTCAATGTCAAACCGGCGGTTGAACCATGCTCTTACCGGAGCTGGGGTGACTTTGCGTACCCATGCGAGGATGGAAAGGGCCCATCTCACCAGGCGACGGGCAATTCTGGATGAGCCGAACATCTCATCGCCGACCTGTTGGCTTCCAAGCCCGATTTCAGTCTTTGTGACGTTGCGTGCTTTCTTGGATGTGGCGAGTGCGACTACCATGATTACGCCTGCTCCGACGAGCACCCATATGGGAGTGTCGGCGTCAGAGTTCAGGGAACCCATAAGGAAGCCGTGAGCATCTCCGCCGCCATTGGCGATATAATCCTGGTAGGATGCCATTCCGCTTAGCGGTACGCCTATGAAGTTGACAAGGTCGTTTCCGGCAAATGCCATGGCAAGCGAGAATGTGCCCATGAGCACTATCACTTTAAGCACGTTGACTTTGAGCGCGTGGAGCAGTTGCATGAGTAAGGTGAAGCCTACGAGACAGCTGCTGATAATCATGAAAGTGTTGTGTGAAATCCACGCCTTAAGTTCCGGAGTCATGAAGGTCAAATCCTTGGCACCCTTTATAAGCAGGAAGTACACAATAGCAGTGGCGCAGAGACCACCAAATATTCCTATCTTCCATTTAAGCTTGCTCTTGTAGTTGAATGTGAATATGACTCTGGATAGGAATTGGACAAGCGTGCCGAATACGAAGGCGATGGCAACGGAAAGGAATATGCCGAGAATTACCGAGAGCGCTTTCTCTGTGTTGAGCAACTCGTTGAACCCCAGGTCTGAACCGGATGCCATTTTGATAAGCGCTACCACAAATGTCGCTCCCAGGAGTTCGAACACCATGGAGACTGTGGTTGATGTCGGCATTCCGAGAGTGTTGAATATGTCGAGCAGGATGATGTCTGTCACCATCACTGCCATGAAGATGCATATCAGGTCGTAGAATGAGAAATGTTCCGGACGGAAAATGCCGTGCCTGGCTATCTCTATCATACCGTTGCTCATGGCTGCGCCGATGAAAACTCCGATTGATGCGATGATTACGACTCGCTTGAATGATGCTGCTTTCGAGCCGAGAGCCGATGTCATGAAATTGACTGCGTCATTACTGACTCCGACTGAAAGGTCGAATACTGCCAGCAGAAATAGGAAAATTACTACACACAGGAATAAAATATCCATCTGTTTTACTTTGTTGGTTAATATTTGGCGCAGTTTTTATTAGGATGTGTTTTGCGCGTATGATTAATTCTTTGCAAAGTAAAACAGATAATATTTCATAAATGTTTCATAAATTTTAAGCTTCTGTGAAAGCGTAACGGCAATAAAGGATTCGTAGCGATGTATGCTGACCTAATGCAAAGGGATCATAATTCGGAACATTAGCCCTGAGTGGGGGAGATTCTCGACTGTTATAGTGCCTGAATGAAGTAAAATGGCATTTTTTACTATTGATAATCCAAGCCCCGTTCCGCCGGCGGCTCTCGAACGACCCTTGTCTATGCGGTAGAAGCGCTCGAAGATGCGTGGCAGATGCTCGGGTGGTATGCCCATACCATTGTCTGTCACTGTAATTACGGTTTTGTCGGCGTTTGTTTCAGTCTGCCGGATTTCAATGAGTGTACCTCCGCTGTAAGCTATCGCATTATCGATCAGATTGCGGAATACCGAAGCCATTAGTGAGGGGTTTCCGATCATTTCGGTGTCCTCCAGCATGGTCAGGATTATCCGTATCCCTTTTGCCTCGGCGATGGGTTGACTGTCAGCCACAACCTCCCGGATTGTATCTGTGAGATTGAAGCGCTCGCGGATTATGGCGTCATTCCCGTCATCCATGCGTGTGATGAGAGAGACGTCGGCAAGAAGGCGCTTGAGCCGTTCGGTATTGGTCAGGCTGCGTTGCAGAAACTCCATGCGTTTGGTCTCGCTGAGAGCCGGGTGGGCAAGAAGGGTTTCTATACATGCCTGGATGGAGGCTACCGGAGTTTTCAGCTCATGGTTTATGTTGTTGGTCAATTGTTTGCGCAGCCGTTCTTTTTCCTTTTGCTCGTGTATGCCTACGTGTCGGGTGGCAAAGTAGCCTATTATGCACATCACTATAGACATTATGCCCATCACCCAGAGGAAACCGTAGTCAGCCTCGAGGATGTCGCTGAGCGGAACCGTGTAGGGTACCGCGCTGCGGACTATATAGCCATTGTCGCCACGGCGTGCCGAGTAGAAGTAGGTTTTCCCGGTGCTCTCGCTATGGCGTCTGACGGTGTATCCACTCCCGGTCTTTATTGCGTCGGAGATTTCTTTTCTTCCTATATGGTTTGAGGAGGGGAGGGAGTCAAGTGTGTTGTCGTAGATGACAGTGCCATGGTTGTCGATTATGCTTACTCGAAGGTCGCTGAACGGTTGCAGCCCGGCAAGCTTCTCGGTGGGTATACGGTGGTTTTCGGACAGTTCGCTAAGGAGATATGTGTTGATTAGCTGAAGCCTTACGTCAAGCTCCTCTGCCTTGTACTCTTTTTCCCGATGGTACTGGAATGCAACGAAGCAGCCGACGAGCAGCCAGGAGTATCCGAGCAACCAGAGGAAAAGCCGCCCGTGGTAACTGAGTCGATTATTCAGAGAAAACATATCCATATCCGGGGCGTGTGACTATGTTTTTGCCGTATTCACCCAATTTGGCACGCAACCTTGTGATATTGACATCCACCACTCGGTCAAGCACTACAACTTCATCTGTCCAGATGCGCTTAAGTAATGCCTCTCGTGAGAACAGTTCGCCGCGATGGGTCAGGAGCGTGCATAATATCTCAAACTCCTTTCGCGGCATCTTGACTTCATTGCCATTTACGGTGCAAAGCTTTCTGGAGGGGTATACGGAGAGCCCTTTGAAGGATACTGCTTCAGGAGTCTTGTCGCCGTCATGCGGTTCTGCCCGTCTGAGCACGCTCTTTACTCTTGCGAGGACATTCCGGAGGGAATAGGGTTTCACAATGTAGTCATCGGCACCAAGGTTAAGACCTGATACCATATCGTCATCCGTATCCTTGGCTGTGCAGAATATGATGGGTATATCGGCAGTGGCTTTATTCTTTTTCATGATTTTAGCCATCTGTATGCCGCTTATTTCTCCCATCATTATATCCAGGAGTATGAGGGAATAGTCAGTCAGGGGCATGCCGAGTGCTTCCTCGGCACTATGTGCCACATCCACCTCGTAACCTTCCGCTTCGAGGTTGAACCGAAGCACTTCACAGAGAGTTTCCTCATCGTCAACTACCAGTATGCGTTTCATCTTGCTGTCAGTTTTATTGATGTAATAACACGTTGTGACGGAAAATATATCAAAAAAAGGAGACTTTTTTACAATTACACGGTTTAAAAGGTATTTGCGAGGGAATACCCCAGATAGACAGCCGCCAATCCAACGGAAAAGCTGGCAATTGCATAGATCAGGAATATAACCGGAGTGCCGCACTCAAACAGCAGGTAGTTCTCGTGCATGAATGTGGAAAATGTCGTGAAGCCTCCGCAGAACCCTGCTGTAAGAAACAGTTTCATCCCCTCGCTTAGCTGGAATCCCCGGTCAAGCAATCCGTAAATGGCCCCGATAATAAGGCATCCGGTGATATTTACGGCGAATGTACCCCATGGGAATGAGCCGGATGCGGATGTCTGTATAATCCGGCTGACAATATAGCGGGTCATACCTCCAAAGCAGCTTCCTGCGCCGACGACTAATATATTGCTTAACGATAATGTCATAACGCATGCAAAGATACGATATAAACGACAATAAAAATAAAGTCACCGGAAAATTTTTTCCGGTGACTTTATTAAGCGTGAAGGTGGCTGTTATTTGCGTTCCTTCAGCATGTTCCATACCGCTGAGCTGAGAAGCGCGCCGATGAAAGGAGCCACGATGAAGAGCCATATCTGTGATATCGGCTGGCAGTTGCCCTCGATTGCAGCGAATATTGCCGGTCCGATTGAACGAGCGGGGTTAACAGATGTACCGGTGATGGGGATACATGCAATGTGGACGAGTACAAGTGTCAGACCGATTGCAAGACCGGCAAAATTACCTGCACCCTTCTTTTCGTCGGTAGAGCCAAGTACTACGAGCACAAAGATGAATGTGAACACAAGTTCGGCAATGAATGCCGGCACGATATTTCCTTCCATGAAGGAGTTTGCTCCGGTGGTGGTAGTGTTGTTAAACACGGCTTCTACTCCAGCCTCGTTACCGGTGTGTACAAGAATGTAAAGTACAGCTGACGCGATGATTGCTCCGATTACCTGGAAGAACATGTAGCCGGCGGCGTCCTTGCCGCTCATGCGTCCGTTTGCCCATACGCCGAGAGTTATGGCGGGGTTGATGTGGCAACCGGAAATGTTACCGATTGTGTAGGCCATCGCTACGACTGACAGACCGAATGCGAATGCCACACCGAGAGTGCTGACTCCGTAACCGGTAGTACCGACACCTATGCCGGCGAAGATTGCGCTACCGCAACCCATGAGGACCAGAACGAATGTTCCAATCATCTCTGCTAAATACTTCTTCATAATTATTGTATAAATTGAGTAAATGTTAAGTTGAAACGTTAGGATAACAATTTTTCAGGGCATTTTGTGCAAATTTAGCAAAAAATATTTTATGGCAATGAGTTTTGTGATAATTTTTTTGTGTGGATATCAGCGAAATAGGTTAAATCGGTTCCGAATGGCAGCTTACAGCCGGTTCGATAATGAATCTTAATGGCTTTCAGGCTTGGTGGAGTGGTGAATTTTGATTATTTTTGCATTAATAATCATTATCATACGAAATATATCACAATCCATTTATGAACGCAAATAAATTTTTATTGGCACTGATAGCGTTGCTTCCGGTCGAAGCTTTTGCCTGCACAAGTCTGATAGCCGGCAAGAATGCTACTGCCGACGGATCGGTCCTGGTTACGTATGCCGCCGACAGTCACACACTCTATGGCGAATTGTACAATACTCCGGGCGGTGATCATAAGCCTGGAGAGATGCGCAAGATTTTCGAGTGGGATACCGGCAAATATCTCGGCGAGATACCTCAGGTGGCACATACTTATACAACCATAGGTAATATGAACGAGCATGGTCTTACTATCTCGGAGAGCACATGGGGCGGACGACCTGAACTTGCGGACACCACCGGTATCATAGACTACGGTTCGCTGATATACGTGACGCTTGAGCGTGCTAAGACACCTCGGGAGGCTATAAAAATCATGACCGATTTGGTAAACACTTACGGTTACTATTCGAGTGGTGAATCATTTTCAATCGCTGATGCTAACGAGGCTTGGATAATGGAACTCATAGGCAAGGGTGGTAAAGAGAAAGGTGCGGTGTGGGTTGCCCGCCGTGTGCCGGATGACTGTATTTCAGGACATGCCAATCATCCCCGTATCCACAAATTCCCTCTCAAGGATAAGGAGAATACACTTTACTCGGACGATGTAATCAAATTCGCTCGCAAGATGGGCTATTTTGACGGCAAGGATGAGGATTTCAGCTTTTCGCTTGCTTATGGCGAGCTTGACGGCACAGCTACCCGCGGGTGTGACGGACGTGTCTGGTCATATTTCAATAAGTTTGCCGGTGGAATGGACGCTTATCTACCATGGGTCATGGAGGCTAAGGGCGAGGTGTTGCCTCTCTGGGTCAAGCCTGACAAGAAAGTGAGCGTGAATGATATGAAATGGGCAATGCGTGACCATTTTGAGGACACACCGATGGATATGACCAAGGATATAGGCGCAGGTCCGTACGCAGTTCCTTATCGCTGGCGTCCGATGACATTTAAGGTGGACGGAAAGGAATACCTTAACGAGCGTGCCATAGCTACCCAGCAGACCGGTTTTTCATTCGTGTCGCAGATGAATGCGTCGCATCCCGAGATGATGAGGGGTATACTCTGGTTTGGCGTGGATGATGCCAATACTTGTGTGTATGTGCCCATATATAATTGCGTTACTTCCGTACCTTATGAGTTCGCTCACGGTAACGGGGATATGCTTACCCTTTCATGGGACGCGGCTTTCTGGGTAAACAATTATGTGGCTAACCAGGCTTATAACAAGTACAGCCTGATGATTCCCGATATCCGCCGTGTGCAGGTTGCGGAGGAGGACACTCTGGAGCGGGAGGTGAACATGTTCCTTGCCGAGGTGCCCGCTCTTGACCCGGACGCTGCCCGTGCTCTCCTCAACGACCACTCTTCTATAGCTACACGTCGTTATGTGAAGCGTTATAAGGATTTGGGTGATTATCTTCTGGTGAAATATATCGATGGCAATATCAAGCGTGAGGAGAATGGTGAATTTGCCCGTACGCCTGAGGGTATGCCGGTATCTCCTGTCTATGGCGGATATGACGAGCGCTATTACCGCTCGATAGTCAATGAGACAGGCGACCATTTCCTGATTAAGTGACAAATTTCAAGTTGACAGCCTCTTTACTCGTTTATCCGGGTATATAGAAGGCTGATATGAACACACTCTGAATTTAAATGAACGAGTACCTGGGTAAACTGAATTCTCAGCAGAGAGATGCAGTGGAGTATTGCGAGGGTCCGCAACTGGTCATAGCCGGTGCGGGCTCGGGCAAGACCCGTGTCCTGACTTACAAGATAGTCCACCTGCTGCATCTCGGATATGAGCCGTGGCGCATACTGGCGCTTACGTTCACTAACAAGGCGGCGCGCGAGATGCGGGAACGAATAGAACAGCTTGTCGGTCCTGCCACATCATCCAAGTTGTGGATGGGAACTTTCCACTCTATATTTGCGAGAATTCTCAGAGCCAACGCCGATAGGGTAGGATTCCGGAGCAACTTCACAATCTATGATTCCGCCGACAGCAAATCGCTTGTCAAGACTATCATCAAGGATATGCAACTTGATGATAAGATTTACAAGCCCTCGGTTGTATTGAATGCTATCTCTACTGCAAAGAATGCGTTAATATCCCCCGAGGATTATGCGACTTACAAGGATATAATGGATGCTGACAGACAGGCGCGACGACCGCTTCTCCATGCCATTTACCGGAATTATCGTGACAGATGCGTGGTGGCGGATGCAATGGACTTTGATGATTTGCTCTACTATACCAATGTACTGTTGCGTGACAATCCCGATGTGCTGCACCACTACCAGGAGTTCTTCCGGTATGTGCTTGTGGACGAGTATCAGGATACAAACTTTGCCCAGCATGCCATAGTGATGCAGCTGACAAAGGTAAACGAGAAGCTGTGTGTCGTCGGTGATGATGCGCAGAGTATATATTCGTTCCGCGGGGCGAATATACGCAACATCCTTGATTTGAAGAAGTCGTGTCCGGGTCTGCGGACCTTCAAGCTTGAACGCAATTACCGTTCTACGCGCAATATAATCAATGCCGCAGGTTCGCTGATTGACAAGAACCGTGAGCAGATTCCTAAGAATGTCTATTCAGAGAATGAGACCGGAGCTCCAATAGAGGTGGCGAAGTGTTACAGTGATTTTGAGGAGGCTTACCAGGTTGCTTCAAGGGTATCGCAGGTCAAGATGTCGTCGGGCGACAGTTGCGATGAGTTTGCGATACTTTATCGTACCAATGCCCAGAGCCGAGTGTTGGAGGAAGCGTTGAGGAAACGAAACATTCCCTATCGTATTTATGGTGGACTGTCGTTTTACCAGCGCAAGGAGGTGAAGGATGCCATAGCTTATTTCCGAATGTCGGTCAATCCTGATGATGACGAGGCTTTGAAACGTATCATCAACTTCCCGGCGCGTGGTATCGGGGAGACAACGCTCAACAAACTCACGCGTTGTGCGCTTGACAATAACACGAGTGTGTGGGGGGTGATAACGCATCCTGACAAGTACGATATAGGGGTCAATTCAGGTACAGCCAGGAAACTTGCCGCTTTCTCTGATTTGATATACGATTTCATAGACGCTAATGAAGCCGGCAAGGATGCATACGAGGTGGCAAGGCTGATAATTGACAGAACAGGACTGTTTACAATGCTTCTAACCGACGGTACTCCGGAGAGTATTTCCAAGCAGGAGAACCTTCAGGAGCTGCTGAACGGAGTGAAGGAGTATGTGGAGACCAAGGTGGAGGAGGGTAGTGACGAGACTTCGCTTACACACTTCATGTCGGAGGTCTCTCTTGCCACTGACCAGGATTCGGATTCCGGCAACGGAGAGGAGCGTGTCACTCTGATGACTGTGCATGCTGCCAAGGGACTGGAATTCAATAATATCTTTGTGGTGGGAGTGGAGGAGGAGCTTTTCCCTTCTGCTATGGCTCAGGACTCTCCGGCGCAGATCGAGGAGGAGCGTCGTCTGCTGTATGTGGCACTCACAAGAGCGAGGAAATTCTGTATGATATCGTATGCGGCGTCACGATTCCGCAACGGTCAGACAATGAGTTGCCGTCCTTCACGTTTCCTTGGTGATATTGACAGTCAGTATCTTAAGTTGTCGGCAGGGGTTGAACTCGGTAATTCCAGGGGGTATCCTTCTACCCGACCCACACTCAATTACCATGCCTCCATGTCAGGTTCGGGCAGAAATCTCAATGAGTTGAGGAGTAAGCCTGTGTCTTCGCAACCGGGCCGTATTTCACAGCTCAGAGCGGAGCAAATCCGCAGTGGGTCCGGAAATTCGGGTATGGCAGCCTCATCTCCGTCGGGAGGGGCTTTCAGTCTGCATAGTGTTGCGGAGGTATCGCCCGGCATGGTGATAGAGCACGGTAAATTCGGCAGGGGCGTGATAGAAGCTGTGGATACTTCTGGTACCGATGCGAGAATTGTGGTGCGCTTTGACAGTACGGATACGCGCACATTGATGCTGAAATTCGCTAAATTTGCAATAAAATCATAAGAGGAGCTGGCGACTATGTGTGAAAGCACTGCTTGCTCAAACAGAGATATATGACTATGAAGCTAAATGAAATACCGACTCCGTTCTATGTGGTGTACGAAGACAAGTTACGCCGCAATCTCTCGCTCATTAACCGTGTAGAGAGTGAGGCAGGGGTAAATATAATAATGGCGTTCAAAGCGAATGCTCTGTGGAGGACATTTCCTATCGTAAGGGAGTATAATAGGGACTTTACGGCAAGCTCGCTGAACGAGTTGCGCCTCGGCAACGAGGAGCTTGGCGGCGAGGCACATGTGTACTGTCCCGTTTATACAGATGCTACCATAGAAGAGTTTCTTTCACGTGCAACGCATCTGACTTTCAACTCGCTGAGCCAATGGGAGCGGTACGGAGCCAGGACCTTGGAGGCCGGTGTGTCTCCGGGCTTGCGTGTCAATCCCCAGTGTTCCGTGATTGATACGGAGATTTATAATCCGGCGCTTCCGGGTTCACGCTTTGGCGTGACTGCCGCTCAGCTTGGAGGCAAACTTCCGGAAAAGATTGAGGGTTTGCATTTCCATGCTTTGTGTGAAAGCAGCTCATATGATTTGGCTAAGGTGCTTGAGGCGTTCGAGTCCCAGTTTGGCTTATATTTCAATCAATTGAAATGGGTAAACTTTGGCGGCGGTCATCTTATGACTCGGGAAGGTTATGATGTTGACCACCTGATAGGATTGCTTAGGGATTTCCGCAGCAGGTACCCCTGGCTTAAAGTGGTGCTGGAGCCTGGAAGTGCATTCACATGGCGCACGGGCGACCTTATAACCACTGTGCTCGATGTAGTGGAGAATCAGGGAGTGAATACGGCGATTATCGATGCTTCATTTGCCTGCCATATGCCTGATTGCCTTGAGATGCCTTATAAGCCGGCTATCACCGAGAGCACCGATGAGGCGGAAGGGAAGTATAAATATCGTCTCGGAGGCAATTCCTGCCTGAGCGGAGACTATGTCGGAGACTGGTATTTTGACGCTCCGCTTAAGGAGGGTGACAGGCTTACGCTGGAGGATATGAATCATTATACAACAGTAAAAACCACGATGTTCAACGGTATACAGCATCCTGCAATGGTGCTGTGTGACAGTTCGGGTGACTGTGTATATCTGCGACAATTTGATTACCGGGATTACAAAAACAGGATGAGCTGATGGACAGACCGAGATTTTCAATCATAGTGCCGGTATACAATAGGATTGATGAGGTGCGTGATTTAATGGAGAGTCTTGACAAGCAGAGCCTTAAAAATTTTGAGGCGATATTTGTCGAGGATGGTTCCACGCAACCTTGCGAGAATGTGCTGGCAGAGTTTCCGAATGTGAACGCACAGTATTATTACAAGTCCAACGAAGGTCGCTCGATTGCCCGCAATTATGGGATGGAACGTGCGCAGGGGGAATATTTTATATTCTTTGACAGCGACTGTGTGATTCCGGAAGAGTATTTCAGAATTCTTACTGAGGAGCTTGACAGGACGGATACAGATTGCTTCGGAGGGCCGGATGCCGCGCATGATTCCTTCTCGGACACTCAGAAGGCTATAAATTATTCCATGACTTCTTTCCTTACTACCGGTGGCATACGTGGCGGAAAGGTGAGTCTTGAGAAGTTTGTGCCACGTACCTTCAATATGGGTTTCTCCCGCAAAGTGTATGAAAAAGTGGGCGGGTTTAGGGAAATGTTCTCCGAGGATATAGACATGTCTACAAGGATACGGAATGCCGGCTTTAATGTGTCGCTAATACGTCCGGCTTTTGTATATCATAAGCGCAGGGTGGATTTCAAGAAGTTCCTGCGCCAGGTTTACGTGTTCGGCATGTCGCGCATCACGCTTAAACTGCTTTATCCAGGCTCTCTGAAACCGGTGCATGCGCTGCCGGCATTGGCAGTAATAATCGGAGTGCTTCTGATGCTTGCCGGGTTATTTGTTTCACCGTGGTTCTTTGTGCCGATAGTGGCGTACCTGCTTGCAATATTTGTGATGGCGTGGATTTCCACAGGTTCATTTATGATAGCTCTTAAGGCTGTGCCGGCAAGCGTAATACAGATTGGTGGATACGGGTGTGGCTTCATAAAGGCATATTTTCTGAAAATATTATTGGGCAGAGGTCGCAATATAGAGGAAGAAATATCGCTCAGGAAGGGGAAATAAGGTCGCACGCTATACTCCCGACATACAGGTACTATACAATATAATATACAATTATCACAATTCAACTATAAGGGATATATGGAATCAATTCCATTCACATCTGTCAGAATCCAGGATTTGGGAAATGACGAAAAACCGCGTGAAAAGGCACTTTCGCAAGGAATTCGCGCTCTTACTGACTCGGAACTGCTGGCTATAATCTTCGGCGGAGGATTGCCCGGCATGTCTGTTGTGGATATGGCACGCAATATACTGCATGACTGCGACAATCGTATTGACAATCTTGCCCGTCTAAGTATGAACGAGCTTATGAGCAAGTATAAAGGTGTCGGTCAGGCTAAGGCTGTGAGTCTTGCGGCGGCTTTTGAGTTAGGGAGACGCAACCGAGAGCAGGCTGTAGGTAACGTGATGCCTGCGATCAGATCGAGCGCTGATGTTGTCTCGTTGATGAGTCCGCTGCTTGAACAACTTGATTATGAGGAATTCTGGGTGTTGATGCTTACCAGGAGCAATAAGGTCAAGTATAAGCGGTGCGTATCGCAGGGAGGTACGGCTGCGACTGTGGTTGACGTGAAGCTATTGCTTAAAAGAGCGATAGATTGCCTTGCCGAGAGCATAGTGCTGGTGCATAACCATCCGTCAGGTAACAGGAATCCGAGTGTGGAAGATGATAATCTTACCCGCAAAATCAAGGATGGTGCGGCATATCTCGGTATAAAAGTGCTTGACCATGTAATCATAGCCCGCGGAGAGAGTTATTCCTATAATGATGAAGGCAGGCTCTGAACCGTGGTATGTGAACATTTGTTATAATTTATATCACATATTAAATAATACAGTAATTAACAAGTATATTCATTAAATTGTGCTAACGTCTGAAGATTATGGCAAAAATCATCAATTCAATTACAGAGGCAATCGGCAACACTCCGCTGGTGCGCCTCAACAATTACGACAAGTCAATCGACGCTAAGGGCGTGATTTATGCGAAAGTGGAGTTTTTCAATCCCGGAGGTTCGGTAAAGGACAGGGTGGGGCTTAATATGATATCAATGGCTGAAAGTCAGGGTGTCTTAAAGCCTGGTGGTGTCATTATTGAACCTACGAGCGGAAATACCGGTGTGGGGCTTGCCCTTGTGGGTGCGGCACGTGGCTATAAAGTGATACTCACAATGCCTGAGACTATGAGTGTGGAGCGCAGGAAACTATTGGCAGCTCTCGGTGCGGAAATAGTCCTTACCCCGGGGGCTGCGGGTATGAAGGGAGCAATCGCTGAGGCGGAAAAGATTCAGAGAGAGACTCCCGGCGCTGTTATACTGGGTCAATTCGTGAATCCGGCTAATCCGGCTGTCCATTATAAGACCACCGGTCCGGAGATATATGACGCTCTGGATGGGAAAGTGGATGTCTTTGTAGCCGGAGTGGGTACCGGAGGTACGGTCAGCGGTGTTGGAAAGTGTCTGAAGGAGAGAAATCCTGATGTCAGGGTAGTGGCTGTCGAACCTGCGGACTCCCCTGTGTTGAGTGGCGGTAAGCCCGGTCCGCATAAGCTGCAGGGCATAGGTGCCGGTTTTGTGCCAGATACATATAATTCAGGTGTAGTGGACGAGATCGTCACAGTGGGAACTGAAGAGGCTTTTAAGGCAAGCCGTAGCCTCGCAAAAACCGAGGGTATGCTTGTGGGTATTTCATCGGGCGCTGCTCTCTATGCCGCTACGATGATTGCAAAAAGGGCTGAATATGAGGGTGGTAACATTGTAGTGTTGCTCCCTGATACCGGTGAAAGGTATCTGTCCACACCTCTTTTCGGAGAGTAGGTAAGAATGGACACAGTTAAACGGAACGCCCTGATTGTCATAGTGTCACATATGACAATCAGGGCGTCAGCTTTTATTCGGACGTTGAGATCAATGTCACAGAGTGACCTCTCCGCAGATGTCGGTATTGAAGCGGGTTCTGACTGCGGAAGGTGTCAGCCCCAAGCCAAACAGATACATAAGTTTTGTTATGGCAGCCTCTGATGTCATGTCGTGACCTGAGATTACTCCTGCGTTGGCTAAGATGTCGCCTGATACATATCGGCGTGCATGTACACCACCATTGACACACTGTGTCACATTGACAATTACCATCCCTCGGGAGATAGCCTGGGCTATCTCTTCCACAAACCATCGTGAGGTTGGGGCATTGCCGGCACCATACGTGCGCATGACTATCCCCTTGACCCCCGGAGTGTTTAGCAGATGGTTGAGTATGGGTTGTGTCATTCCGGGATGGAGGTCGAGGAACATCACACCTCTATCCATATTGGTATTAACCATGAGGGGTTTTCTCTCCTGTGGGCGCCACAATGCTTTTTCTGCAAAATGGATGCCGAGACCTATTTTAGCGAGTTCCGGGTAGTTGTGACTCTTGAAGGCGTTGAAGTTATCGGCACTCTTCTTAGAAGAGCGGTTTCCTCGCCAAAGGTAATTCTCAAATAGAATTGCCACTTCCTGCACCATAGGGTCGCCGTTGAAGGTCGTTGAGGCTGCAATCTGGAGAGCTGTAATGAGATTTTCTTCGCCGTCGGTCCTCACTTCGCCGATTGGTAGCTGTGAGCCAGTTATAATAACCGGTTTGTTAAGGTGGCCGAGCATGAATGATAGTGCGGAAGCTGTGTATGCCATTGTGTCGGTGCCGTGCAGGACAACAAAGCCGTCGTAGTTGTCGTAATGGTCGGCTATCGCGGTGGCGATATCCTTCCACCCCTCGGGCCCCATGTCACTGGAGTCAATAGGGGTGAATTGGATATTCTCTATGTGATAGTCCAACATCTTGATTTTAGGCACGTTGTCAATCAGATGGCTGAAGTCGAACGGTTGTAACGCATGCGTCACAGGATTCTCTATCATTCCGATAGTTCCGCCGGTGTATATAATCAAGATGCGAGGTTTCTTTGTGCTGGTCATGGTGTGTCGGTTGATATAGTAATAGGTGGTATTCAGGTGTTAACCTATCTTTGAGCCGGGAGCCACCGGTGCGACGGGTGAGAGGAGCACGATAGAGCCGTCAGAGTTTTCAGCTGACAGAATCATGCCCTGTGACTCGATGCCCTTGAGTTTGCGTGGCGGTAGGTTTGCGATGAAGCATACCTGCTTGCCTACGAGCTCCTCCGGCTTGTAATATTTGGCTATGCCGGAAACAATGGTGCGTTTCTCCATACCGTCGTCAATCAGGAAGCGGAGAAGTTTGTCAGCCTTTGGTACTTTGGTGCATTCGAGCACGGTGCCCACACGTAAGTCGCTCTTGGTGAATGTGTCGAAGTCAACGTCTTCAGCCTGGGGCGCAGGTTTCCATGCGGCCGCCTCATTCGCTTTCTTAATGTCAGCCAATCGTTTGAGCTGAGCGGCAATGGCGTCGTCCTCTACCTTGTCAAACAGCAATTCGGCTGCTCCAATAACGGTGCCGGATGGAACGAGATCCATGCAGCCGAGCATATCCCAGTTGATTTCCTTTCCTCCAAGCATTTTGAGGAGTCTTGCGCTCATGAAGGGGGTGAAGGGTTCGAACGCAATGCTGATGTTGGCGCAAAGCTGGATTGCGATGTTGAGGATTGTCTTGACACGCTCCATGTCTGACTTGGCGAGCTTCCATGGTTCAGTTTCCTGAAGATATTTGTTGCCGAGACGGGCTATCTCCATCGCCTGTTTCAGTGCTTCGCGGAAGTGGAAAGTGTCAAGTGCGGCGGTGAGGGCGTCGCGTGTGTTGTGAAGGTCGGCAACGAGTTGCTCGTCTACGGGCATGAGTTCGCCGCATGGAGGCACGATGCCGTTAAAGTACTTGTGGGTAAGTACGATTGCACGGTTGACGAAGTTGCCGAGGATTGCTACAAGCTCGTTGTTGTTGCGAGCCTGGAAGTCTGCCCACGTAAAATCGTTGTCCTTGGTCTCGGGGGCGTTGGCGGTTAGCACGTATCTGAGCACGTCCTGCTTGCCGGGGAAGTCCTTGAGGTATTCGTGCAGCCAGATAGCCCAGTTGCGTGAAGTGGAAATTTTGTCGCCTTCGAGATTCAGGAATTCGTTTGCCGGCACATTGTCAGGGAGCTGGAAGTTGTCGCCGTACGCCATGAGCATGGAGGGGAACACAATGCAGTGGAACACAATGTTGTCCTTGCCTATGAAGTTGATTATTCGGCTCTCTGGGTCTTTCCAGTATTGTTCCCATGTGTCGGGTAGCAGTTCTTTTGTGTTTGATATATAGCCGATTGGCGCATCAAACCATACGTAAAGAACCTTTCCTTCAGCTCCTTCAACCGGAACGGGAACACCCCACTTGAGGTCACGGCTTACGGCGCGAGGCTGGAGTCCGGCGTCAAGCCATGATTTGCACTGTCCGTAGACGTTTGTCTTCCATTCCTTATGTCCTTCGAGAATCCACTGGCGCAGTTTTCCCTCCCATTTGTCAAGCGGAAGGTACCAGTGGGTTGTCTCGCGCATTTTCACGGGCTCTCCTGTAAGGGCTGAGCGCGGATTGATGAGATCGGTTACGTTGAGTGACGAGCCGCATGCCTCGCATTGGTCGCCATATGCGTTTTCGTTATGGCAGCGGGGGCAAGTGCCTGTCACATAGCGGTCGGCAAGGAATTCATTGGTTTTTTCGTCGTAAGGCTGGAGGGCTGTCTGCACGGTGAACTCCCCCTTGTCGTACAGATGGCGGAAGAATTCCGATGCTGTTTCGTGGTGGAGTTTGGAGGTGGTGCGAGAATATATGTCGAAGCTTACGCCGAGTTCCTCAAGCGAATCCTTGATTATGGCGTGGTAACGGTCCACTACTTCCTGAGGTGTGATGCCTTCCTTGCGTGCGCGGAGAGTGATGGGTACACCATGCTCATCGCTGCCGCCCACCATTATGACATCCTCGCCACGGAGACGAAGGTAGCGGGCATAGATGTCGGCTGGAACATACACGCCTGCAAGGTGTCCGATGTGTACCGGTCCGTTGGCGTAGGGGAGGGCGGTGGTTATAAGGGTGCGCTTGAATTTGTTTTCCATTGCTTATGATGAAAATTATAATTTTAGAGTTTCAGAATGCAAAATTACAGCATACGGATGAGAAAACCACATTAATTTAATAAAAATAATGCAGTAGGTCTGTTTTTTTCGGCTATACTGCGTAGGTCAGCTGTCTAAGCCGTAACTCTCTTCCGGCTCGGCTGCCAGCGGTGTATTGCCAGTGTCCGGCAGTTCGGGCTCGTAGGACGATATCTGCCGTTCGGATGGCAGCCGGAAGCGTCGGAGGAAATTCAGGTTGATTAGCCTTTCAAGTTCTGCCAACGTGCGAGCCCGCATATTATGGGAAAGCTGGCATTCCCAGATGGTTATGACGCTCCACCCCATGAGGCGCAGTGCCTCTTTGCATGTTTCGTCGCGTTTGCGGTTGCGCATTATCTTTGCTTCCCAGAATGCGGTGTTGCTTTTGGGTAGACGCATGTGCGGTTCGTGTCCATGCCAGAAGCAGCCATGCACGAAAATAGCCACACCGTATTTGCGCATTACAATGTCCGGGGTGCCGGGAAGTTTTTTTACGTTTTTGCGGAAACGGTAGCCGCGGGAATGCAGGTAGCGCCTCACGATGAGTTCGGGTTTGGTGTCCTTGCTGTGTATGTTTGCCATACAGTGCGAACGGCGTTGCTTATCCCATATATCCATGACAAATATTTATAATACGGCAACAAAATTAGTGAAAAGTCTCGATGTGCGGCATGGATTTGGAATAATGTAGTGATAAATTGCGCCGGATGTGAAATTAATTTCGGAAATGTTTGGTAGTTAGGAAAATAAGTTGTAATTTTGCAACGCTTTTAGGAGCGGATTGTCGTCTCGGAGCTGCTAATTATCTGATAATTAGTGGAGTCCGTGGCGAGTAAATGTGTAAATAAAGAAAGATATAATACTAATCATTTAAGTTAAACAAAAGAAACTAAGATGCCTACTATTCAGCAATTAGTAAGAAAAGGACGTGTGGCTCTTGAGGATAAGAGCAAGTCACCCGCTCTCGATTCATGCCCCCAGCGTCGTGGCGTGTGCGTGCGTGTGTACACTACTACTCCCAAGAAGCCTAACTCGGCAATGCGTAAGGTCGCTCGTGTGCGCCTGACCAACGGCAAGGAAGTGAACAGCTACATTCCCGGAGAAGGTCACAACCTGCAGGAGCACTCTATCGTACTTGTTCGTGGCGGTCGTGTTAAGGACCTCCCCGGTGTACGTTACCACATTGTCCGCGGCACGCTTGACACCAGCGGCGTTAAGGATCGTACCCAGCGTCGTAGCAAGTATGGTGCAAAGCGCCCCAAAGCAGCTAAGAAATAATTCACGCTCCTTTTCTGAAAACAAGTAATTAAATTAAAAACAGAGTCGTTAACCCCTCGTTTTTGATTTGATTGGAAGGCTAAATCACAGGTTGAGTAAACGGTGCCCGGAGGGGTGACCGTTGAAGATGAAAGATGCAGCAACCAAGCAACCAAAAACAAAACATTTTCCTCTAAAATGAGAAAAGCAAAACCTAAGAAACGGGTCATTCTCCCCGATCCCGTGTTCAACGATGTAAGAGTGTCAAAGTTTGTTAACCACCTTATGTATGATGGCAAGAAGAACACTTCTTACACAATCTTCTACTCAGCTCTCGAGCTCGTAAAGAATAAGCTTCCCAATGAAGAGAAGACCGCTCTCGAGATTTGGAAGAAGGCTCTCGAAAATGTAACTCCCCAGGTGGAGGTTAAGTCGCGTCGTGTAGGCGGTGCAACTTTTCAGGTGCCTACTGAAATCCGCCCCGACCGTAAGGAATCTATCTCGATGAAAAACCTTATCCTCTACGCCCGCAAGCGCGGCGGCAAAACTATGGCTGAGAAGCTGGCTGCCGAAATCGTAGACGCTTTCAATGACCAGGGTGGCGCATACAAGCGCAAGGAAGATATGCACAAGATGGCTGAGGCTAACCGCGCGTTCGCCCACTTCCGTTTCTAAATGCCTCACTAACGCAGGTCAAATTAACGAAAGCTTTTTCATTGAACTAATTTTAGATTCTATTTACCAAAATGGCTAAATCAGACGCACAATTAAAGTTTACCCGTAATATCGGTATCATGGCTCACATCGATGCCGGTAAGACTACCACTTCCGAGCGTATCCTTTTCTACACCGGTCTTACTCATAAAATCGGTGAGGTTCATGACGGCGCTGCCACCATGGACTGGATGGAGCAGGAGCAGGAGCGCGGTATCACCATTACCTCCGCTGCTACCACCACTTTCTGGAAGTATAACGGTGACCAATTCAAAATCAACCTGATTGACACTCCGGGACACGTGGACTTCACTGTTGAGGTTGAGCGTTCGCTCCGTGTTCTCGATGGTGCTGTGGCTACATTCTGTGCTGTGGGCGGTGTTGAGCCCCAGTCAGAGACTGTGTGGCGTCAGGCTGACAAATATAATGTGCCCCGTATCGGTTACGTCAACAAGATGGACCGTTCAGGTGCAAACTTTTTCGAAGTAGTACGCCAGCTCAAAGATGTGCTTGGCGCAAATCCTTGTCCTATCCAGATACCTATCGGTGCTGAGGAGACTTTCAAGGGTGTGGTTGATCTCATCCGCATGAAGGCAGTGCTTTGGCATGACGAGTCTATGGGCGCCGATTACACTCTTGAGGATATACCCGCCGGTCTCGTGGACGAAGCTGAGGAGTGGCGTGACAAGATGCTTGAGAAAATCGCCGAGTTCGACGACGCTCTCATGGAGAAGTACTTCGATGATCCCTCTACTATTACTGAAGAAGAAATCCACCGTGCCCTTCGTGCCGCTACCCTTAAGATGGAGGTAGTTCCCATGATTTGCGGTTCTTCATTTAAGAATAAGGGTGTACAGTGTCTGCTCGACTCTGTATGCGCATATCTCCCCAGTCCTGTTGATTCAGGTGCGGTAGAAGGAACTAATCCTGATGATTCCGAGCAGGTTGAGACCCGTGAGCCTTCAAGCGACGCGCCTATGTGTGCTCTCGCATTTAAGATTGCCACTGACCCCTATGTGGGCCGTTTGACATTCTTCCGTGTTTACTCGGGTGATGTTGTCGCCGGTTCATATGTGCTTAACAGCCGTTCAGGCAAGAAGGAGCGTGTGTCACGTCTCTTCCAGATGCACTCAAACAAGCAGAATGCCAAGGAGATGATTGGTTGTGGCGATATAGGTGCCGGCGTAGGTTTCAAAGATATCCGCACTGGTGACACTCTCTGCGACGAGAATCATCCTATCGTGCTTGAGGCTATGGAATTCCCCGAACCGGTAATCGGTATCGCTGTCGAGCCTAAGACTCAGAAGGACCTTGACAAGCTTGGAGTTGGTCTGCAGAAACTCGCTGAGGAGGATCCAACCTTCCGTGTTGAGACTAACGAGGAGACAGGGCAGACTGTCATCTCCGGTATGGGTGAGCTTCACCTTGATATTATCATTGACCGTCTGCGTCGTGAGTTCAAGGTTGAATGTAACCAGGGTCGCCCCCAGGTAACTTATAAGGAGGCTATCACAAAGCCCGTCGAGCTTCGTGAGGTATTCAAGAAGCAGACAGGTGGTCGTGGTAAGTTCGCCGATATCATCGTGCGCATCGAACCTGCTGATGACGATTTCGAAGGTTCGCTCCAGTTTGTTGACGAGGTTAAGGGTGGTAACATTCCTAAGGAATTTATCCCCTCAATCCAGAAGGGTTTCACTACTGCCATGAAGAATGGTGTGCTTGCAGGTTATCCCCTCGATCGTCTGAAGGTTACTGTTATTGACGGTTCGTTCCACCCCGTTGACTCTGACCAGCTTTCATTCGAGCTTTGTGCTATCCAGGCGTTCAAGAAGGCTTCGGAAAAGGCAGGTCCTGTGCTTCTTGAACCTATCTTCAAGGTAGAAGTCGTGACTCCCGAAGAGAGCATGGGTGACGTTATCGGTGACCTTAACAAGCGCCGTGGTCAGGTTGAAGGTATGGAAACAAGCCGCTCGGGCGCCCGTATCGTGAAGGCTAAGGCTCCTCTGGCTGAAATGTTCGGCTATGTGACAGCCCTCCGTACCATCACTTCAGGTCGTGCAACCTCTACAATGAGCTTCAGCCACTATGCTGAAGTAAGCAACTCTATCGCCAAGAATGTGCTCACAGAGTGCCAGGGCCGTGTAGACCTCATCAAGTAACAATACTTTCATTCAACAAAGATATGGACCAAACAATCAGAATCAAACTTAAATCCTATGATTACAACTTGGTTGACAAGTCTGCCGAGAAGATTGTGAAGACCGTAAAAGCTACCGGTGCTGTTATCAGCGGACCAATTCCCCTGCCTACTCACCGTCGTATCTTCACTGTCAATCGCTCGACATTCGTCAACAAGAAATCTCGCGAGCAGTTCCAGCTCTCATCTTACAAGCGCTTGATCGACATCCACAATTCAACCGGTAAGACCGTTGATGCGCTTATGAAGCTTGAACTCCCCTCGGGCGTTGATGTTGAAATCAAGGTGTAATCCAAATCGAAAATCAGGATTAAAGTAACAAAAGAATCACATTTTTTTAAATCAAAGAGAAATGCCAGGATTATTAGGAAAGAAAATCGGAATGACATCCGTTTTCAGTGCCGACGGCAAGAATGTGCCGTGCACTGTTATCGAAGTAGGCCCCTGCGTAGTTACTCAAATCAAAACTGCTGAAAAAGACGGCTATGAGGCTATTCAGCTTGGATTCCAGGAAAAGAAGGACAAGCACACAACCTCACCTATGGCAGGTCACTTCAAAAAGGCAGGAGTAGCTCCCCAGCGCCACTTGGCCGAGTTCAAAGGATTTGACGGCGAGTACAAGCTCGGTGACTCCATCACAGTTGACCTCTTCACTGAGAACGACTTCGTTGACATCCAGGGTGTATCAAAAGGTAAGGGCTTCCAGGGCGTAGTGAAGCGTCACGGCTTCGGCGGTGTCGGTCAGTCAACCCACGGTCAGCACAATCGTCTCCGCGCACCCGGTTCGGTCGGTGCATGTTCTTATCCTGCTAAAGTGTTCAAGGGAATGCGTATGGCAGGTCAGATGGGCAACCAGAAAGTGACAATTCAAAACCTCCAGGTGATTAAGGTTATGCCTGACCATAATCTGCTCCTCATCAAGGGCTCTATCCCCGGAAGTAAAGGTTCAATCGTTTTAATTGAGAAATAATGGAAGTCGCAATTTACAATATCAAAGGTGAAGACACCGGTCGCAAGGCTCAGCTCAGCGACGAAGTTTTTGCAGTAGATGCAAACGAGCACGCCGTTTATCTCGATGTGAAGCAGTACCTCGCTAACCAGCGTCAGGGTACTCACAAATCCAAAGAACGTAGCGAAGTATCAGGTTCTACCCGTAAGCTGCACAAGCAGAAGGGTGGTGGCGGCAGCCGTATCGGTGACATCAACTCACCCGTTCTCGTGGGTGGTGGTCGCGTGTTCGGTCCCCGTCCCCGTGATTATCGCTTCAAGTTGAATAAGAAAGTTAAGGCTCTCGCCCGCAAGAGTGCGTTGACCTATAAGGTACAGGATTCACAGCTTATCGTAGTTGAAGACTTCAACTTCGAGGCTCCGAAGACTAAAGATTTCGTAAATTTTGCTAAAAATCTTAAAGTTGACGGTAAAAAAATCCTTTTGGTTTTACCAGGTCAAAATAAAAACGTAACTTTGTCAGCCCGAAATATCCCAGGTGCTGAGACTATCAACGCCTCGGATATCAATACTTATGTGGTAATGAACTCAAACGCTGTAATCCTCACCGAAAGCAGCCTTGAACTCGTTAATAAACTTTAACCTCAATCGAGAAAACTACAGTAAAAATGGAAATTTCAATCAAACCCATCGTTACCGAGAAGGCGAGCAAGCTTACAGAGAAGCTTAACCGCTATACTTTCAGTGTTTCTCCCGAGGCTAACAAGTATCAGATCAAGGCTCTCGTAGAGAATCTTTATGGCGTGAAAGTCATCCGTGTAAACACAATCAATGTCCGCGCAAAGAATAAGTCACGCTGGACCAAGAGCGGTCTCCTCCGTGGTAAGACTGCAACTTGGAAGAAAGCTATCGTGACTCTCGCCGACGGACAGACTATTGACTTTTATAGCAATATCTAAATAAAATGGCAGTAAGAAAATTCAAGCCCACAACACCGGGGCAAAGACACAAGGTTATCGGAGTGTTTAAAGGTACAATCACTGCTACTACTCCGGAAAAATCTCTTACAGTCGGCAAAAAGGCTTCCGGCGGTCGTAACGCCGAAGGTCATCTCACCACCCGCTACCTTGGTGGTGGCCACAAGCGCAAATACCGCATCATTGACTTTAAGAGAACTAAGGACGGTGTTCCCGCAGTAGTAAAGAGCATCGAGTACGATCCTAACCGTTCGGCTCGCATCGCCCTCCTTTACTATAAAGACGGTGCTAAAACTTACATCATTGCACCCAACGGCTTAAAGGTTGGAGATGAGCTGCTTTCAGGTCCTGAGGCTCAGCCCGAGGTAGGCAACTGCCTCCCGCTTGCCAACATCCCTGTCGGTACGCTTATCCACAACATTGAGTTGCGTCCTGGCCAGGGCGCTTTCATGGCGCGTTCAGCTGGCACTTTCGCCCAGCTTATCTCCCGTGAAGGCACCTACGCTATCGTCAAATTACCTTCGGGTGAAACTCGCAAGATTCTTGCAGCATGCCGCGCCACTATCGGCGTTGTGGGCAATTCAGAGCATTCGCTTGAGCGCTCAGGCAAGGCCGGTCGTTCACGCTGGCTTGGTCGTCGTCCCCGCAACCGCGGCGTAGTAATGAACCCTGTTGACCATCCCATGGGTGGTGGTGAAGGCCGCGCTTCAGGTGGTCATCCCCGTTCTCGCAAGGGTCTCTATGCTAAGGGTCTTAAGACTCGTGCCCCGAAGAAACATTCTTCGAAGTACATTATTGAAAGAAGAAAAAAGTAATCTGATTAATTAAGCAACACTTATCTCTTATGAGTCGTTCATTAAAAAAAGGCCCGTTTATCAGCGTGAAGCTTGAAAAGAAGGTCGCTGCAATGGAAGAGAGCGGTAAGAAGTCGGTTATCAAAACTTGGAGCCGCGCTTCTATGATTGCCCCTGAATTTGTAGGCCACACCTTCGCAGTTCACAACGGTAACAAATTTATCCCTGTCTATGTTACTGAAAACATGGTAGGCCACAAGCTCGGTGAGTTCGCACCCACCCGCACATTCCGTGGTCACTCCGGTAACAGGAAGAAATAATTAGGGCCCTGATATAAATAATTCATTTGTAAAAAAGAAAAGAATTAAAATAAAATGGGTGTAAGAAAAAGAAATTCAGCCGACCTCAGGAAAGCCGAGCAGAAGAACATAGCTTTCGCTAAGCTTCTCAACATCCCCACTTCCCCCCGCAAGATGCGCCTTGTCGCTGACATGGTACGCGGTGTGGAGGTTAACCGTGCACTCGGTATCCTGAAATTCTCAAACAAGGAAGCGGCTGCCCGCGTAGAGAAGCTCCTCCGTTCAGCTATAGCTAACTGGGAAGCCAAGAATGAACGCAAGGCAGATGCAGGCGAGCTTTATGTCAGCACTATCCACGTTGACTGCGCTCCCATGCTCAAGCGTCTCCGCACTGCCCCCCAGGGCCGCGGCTACCGCATCCGCAAACGCGCTAACCACGTCACATTGATTGTTGACACAATTGATAACAAAAACGCTAAAAAGGCTTAACAAATGGGACAGAAAGTAAATCCGATCAGCAATCGCCTGGGAGTTATCCGTGGATGGGACTCTAACTGGTATGGAGGTAAGAAATGCGGCGACAGACTTCTCGAAGACTCAAAGCTCCGCAAGTACCTCAATGTCCGCCTTGCTAAGTCAAGCGTATCGCGCATCGTAATTGAGCGCACTGTCAAGCTCATCACCATCACTGTTTGCACTTCACGTCCCGGTCTTATCATCGGTAAGGGTGGTTCAGAAGTAGACAAGCTGAAGGAAGAGCTCAAGAAAATCACCGATAAGGATGTTCAGATTAACATCTACGAAGTTAAGCGCCCCGAGCTCGACGCTCAGATTGTGGCTTCTACCATCGCCCGCCAGATTGAAGGTAAGATCGCTTACCGTCGTGCAGTGAAGATGGCTGTCGCTTCAACCATGCGTGCAGGAGCTGAAGGCATCAAAGTGCAGGTATCAGGCCGACTCAATGGCGCTGAAATGGCACGCTCCGAGATGTTCAAGGAAGGTCGCACTCCGCTGCATACTCTTCGTGCTGACATCGACTATGCCCTCGTCGAGGCTCACACCAAAGTTGGTGTCATCGGCGTGAAGGTATGGATTTGCCGCGGTGAAGTCTATGGCAAGCGTGACCTTGCTCCCCAGTACACTTCAAACCAGAAGGAAAACCGTGGAGCAGGTAATAACGGTGCACCCCGTCGCGGCGGTTTCCGCAAACCCAAAAACAACCGTTAAACCCACAATTGATTCAACACAATGTTACAACCTAAGAAAACCAAATTCCGCCGCGCGCAGAAGGGCCGTATGAAAGGTCAGGCGCAGCGTGGCAACCAGTTGGCCTTCGGTTCGTTCGGCATAAAGACCCTCGAGTCTAAGTGGATTACAGGTCGCCAGATTGAAGCCGCCCGTATCGCTGTGACACGTTACATGCAGCGTCAGGGTCAAATCTGGATTCGCATCTTCCCTGACAAACCCATCACCAAGAAACCCGCTGAGGTCCGCATGGGTAAAGGTAAGGGTGCTCCCGAAGGATTCGTTGCTCCCGTAACACCGGGCCGCGTTATAATAGAGGTAGAAGGCGTATCTTACGACATCGCTAAGGAAGCACTCCGCCTCGCCGCTCAGAAACTCCCCGTGACCACTAAGTTTATTGTACGTCGCGATTATGACCCAACTCAAAATGTGTAAGCCATCATGAAGAAAGAAAAATTCACTGAAGTCAGCACTCAAGACCTCCGCGACCGCTTGGCTGAGATGGAGAAGGATTATGCCCAGCTCAAGATCAACCATGCTATCTCGCCCCTTGACAGCCCCGCTAAGATTACACATGCGCGTAAGGCTATCGCTCGCGTAAAGACTGAGTTGCGTCAGCGCGAACTTAACAACAAATAAACTCCCCACATCAAATGGAAAAGAGAAATTTAAGAAAAGAACGCATCGGGGTTGTTTCAAGCAACAAGGGTGACAAGACCATCACTGTAACAGTGAAGTGGAAGGAGAAGCACCCCATTTATGGCAAATTTGTCAACAAAACCAAGAAGTACCACGCCCATGACGAGAAGAACGAATGTTCAATAGGCGATACCGTCCGTCTGATGGAAACCCGTCCTCTGAGCAAGACCAAACGCTGGCGCCTGGTAGAAATCATCGAAAAAGTGAAGTAATATGATACAGACTGAAAGCCGTTTAACCGTAGCCGACAACAGCGGTGCCAAAGAGGCACTCTGCATCCATGTTCTGGGTGGAACAGGCCGTCGTTATGCATCTGTGGGCGACATTATTGTAGTATCTGTCAAGAGTGTCATCCCTTCATCCGACGTTAAGAAAGGTACAGTATCCAAGGCTGTAGTTGTCCGCACCAAGAAGGAAATCCGTCGTCCCGACGGTTCTTACATCCGCTTCGACGACAACGCCTGCGTACTTCTCAACAATGCCGGCGAGCTTCGCGGAACCCGTATCTTCGGTCCTGTTGCCCGTGAGCTCCGTGCTGCTAACCAGATGAAGATTGTTTCACTTGCACCCGAGGTCCTCTAATCGTTCATAACCGTCAAAAACATTAAAGTAATGAGCAAATTACATATCAAAAAAGGCGACATCGTCTATGTTCTTGCCGGCGAAGACCGTGGCAAGGAGGGTCGTGTGCTCAAAGTGCTCCGCGAAAAGCAGCGTGCCATCGTTGAAGGTATCAACATGGTGACAAAAGCTACCAAGCCCAACGCACAGCACCCCCAGGGCGGCCTCATCAAGATGGAAGCCCCCATTCACATTTCCAATCTCGCTCTCATCGACCCTAAGTCGGGCAAACCTACCCGTATCAGCTGTCGTCGTGACGAGAAAGGCAACGTTATCCGAATCGCTAAAAAATCAGGAGAGGAAATTAAGTAATGAGTACCCAAACAGTTAAAAAAGACTATCAGGAACGCATCGTTCCCGCCCTGACCGAGAAATTCAACTATACCACCCCCATGCAGGTGCCCAAGTTGAAGAAGATTGTCATCAACCAGGGTCTTGGCGCAGCTACTCAGGACAAGAAACTCATCGAGACTGCCATCAACGAGCTTACCGCCATCACCGGTCAGAAGGCTGTGGCAACCTTGTCACGCAAGGATATCTCTAACTTCAAGCTCCGTAAGAAGATGCCTATCGGCGTCATGGTGACACTCCGTCGTGAGAAGATGTACGAGTTCCTCGAAAGACTCGTGCGCGTCGCTCTCCCCCGTATCCGTGACTTCAAGGGTATCGACAGCAAGCTTGATGGCCGTGGCAACTATACTCTCGGTATCACTGAGCAGATTATCTTCCCGGAAATCAACATCGACACCATCAACAAGCTTATGGGTATGAATATCACCTTCGTTACCTCAGCTAACACTGACGAGGAAGGTTACGCCCTGTTGAAGGAATTTGGTCTCCCTTTCAAAAACGCTAAAAATTAAGCATCGAATATGGCAAAAGAATCAATGAAGGCTCGTGAAGTCAAGAGAGCTAAACTCGTGGCTAAGTATGCCAAGAAGAAAGCCGAGCTCAAAGCAGCCGGCGATTATGAGGCTCTTCAGCTTCTGCCTAAGAATGCCTCAAGCGTACGCCTCCACAACCGTTGCTCTATCACCGGTCGTCCCAAAGGTTATATGCGCCAGTTCGGCATCTCTCGTATCCAGTTCCGTGAGATGGCATCAGCCGGTCTCATCCCCGGTGTGAAGAAAGCCTCTTGGTAATCTTCCCCCCGAAGGAGGTACTGACCAAAACGGTTCCCTGCCGATTAGTTTCGAATGGGAACCACCCTCCCTCTCTTTCCTCCCCACTTAGAACACAGTGAGTATTAAATATTGTTGGGAAATGCCCCAATCAATTTAAACAATTTTTTAAAATGACTGATCCTATAGCAGATTATCTGACAAGATTGAGAAATGCAATCAAGGCCAACCATCGTGTGGTCGAGATTCCTGCCTCAAACTTGAAGAAAGAGATTACCAAGATTCTCTTTGAGCAAGGCTACATCCTCAATTATAAGTTTGAAGAGGGTGAAACCCCTGCGGGCGTCATTAAGATCGCCCTCAAGTACGACCCCATCGACAAGGTGAACGCCATCAAGAACCTTCAGCGCGTTTCACGTCCGGGTCTCCGCCGTTATACCGGCTACAAAGATATGCCTCGTGTGTTGAACGGACTCGGCATTGCCATCCTCTCAACATCCAAGGGTGTGATGACTAATAAGAAAGCCCGCGACCTCAAGATTGGTGGCGAGGTTTTGTGTTACGTTTACTAATCAATAAGGAGGTACAGAATTATGTCAAGAATAGGTAAAGCTCCCATTGAGATTCCTGCCGGTGTAAACATCACCGTCGACAAGGATAATGTAGTAACCGTAAAAGGTCCCAAAGGCACCCTTACTCAGAAAGTAAACCCTGAACTCGAAGTGAAGGTCGAGGACAACCACCTCGTGGTTACCCGTCCCAGCGATGACCGCGAGCACCGCGCTCAGCACGGTCTCTACCGCGCACTCCTTCACAATATGGTCGTAGGTGTTTCTACCGGCTATCGTAAGGAAATGGAATTAGTTGGTGTGGGTTACCGCGCTACATCCACCGGACAGGTGCTCGAACTTTCGCTCGGTTTCTCTCACGCTATATATATCAAGCTTCCCCCCGAGGTTAAGGTTGAAGCAAAGACCGAGCGTAACAAGAACCCGCTCATCATCCTTGAGAGCGATGACAAGCAGCTCCTCGGTCAAGTGTGTGCTAAAATCCGTTCACTCCGCAAGCCCGAACCCTATAAGGGCAAAGGTATCAAGTTTGTGGGCGAAATTATCCGTCGCAAGTCGGGTAAGTCGGCAAGTGCTAAATAATTAAATTGATTTACAACAATGGTTTCTAAGATACAGCGTAGAAATAAAATCAAGGCCCGCATACGTGGCAAGATTTCCGGTACTGCCGCTCGTCCCCGTATGTCGGTTTTCCGTAGCAACAAGCAGATTTATGTCCAGCTCATCGACGACCTCGCAGGTGTGACCCTTTGCTCTACTTCATCAAAGGGTATCGAAGAGGGGACCAAGTGTGAAATAGCAGCCAAGGTAGGTGAGGCTATCGCCCAGAAGGCTATCGCAGCCGGTATCACCGAAGTGGTTTTTGACCGTAACGGTTACCTCTTCCACGGCAGAGTTAAATCATTGGCTGACGCCGCTCGCAAAGGCGGTCTTAAATTCTAAAGAATCATGGCAAATAAGAATAACAAAGTAAAGTCCACCAACGACCTCGAACTTAAGGATAAGCTGGTTGCAATCAACCGCGTGACCAAGGTTACCAAGGGTGGTCGCACCTTTACATTCGCCGCTATCGTAGTGGTAGGTAATGAAAACGGTATCGTAGGCTGGGGTCTCGGAAAGGCTAACGAAGTTCAGGCTGCCATCGCTAAGGGTGTTGAAGCCGCAAAGAAAAACCTTATCAAGGTTCCCGTTCACCGCGGTACTATTCCTCACGAGCAGATCGCTAAGTTCGGCGGTTCACGTGTGATCCTCAAGCCAGCAAGCCACGGTACCGGTGTTAAGGCCGGTGGTGCGATGCGTGCCGTGCTTGAGAGCGTAGGTGTTACCGACGTGCTCGCTAAGTCAAAGGGTTCTTCCAACCCCCACAACCTTGTGAAGGCTACCATCGCTGCTCTCGGTGAAATGCGTTCTCCCGCGCAGATTGCCCAGAACCGCGGTATTTCTATTGAAAAAGTGTTTAACGGCTAATCATAATTACCAATGGCTAAGATTAAAATCACTCAGATTAAGAGCCGTATCAATGCTCCCGCAGTGCAGAAGCGCACTCTTGACGCTCTCGGCTTGAAGAAAATGCATCACTCAGTTGTCCTTGAGGACACTCCATCAGTGATGGGAATGGTTAATGCAGTTCGCCACTTGGTTGAAGTGACCAACGCCTAATTTTTAAAAGTAACACAACTATGGATTTAAGTAATTTAAAACCCGCTGTTGGCTCAGTACAGAAGAAAACTCGTATTGGTCGTGGTCCCGGTTCCGGCAAGGGTGGCACATCTACCCGTGGTCACAAGGGCGCCAAGTCTCGTTCAGGCTACAGCCGCAAGATAGGTTTCGAAGGCGGTCAGATGCCTCTCCAGCGTCGCCTTCCCAAGTTCGGTTTCAAACCTTTGAATCGCACCGAGTACAAGGCTGTCAATCTTTCTGACCTTGAAGCTCTCGCTGAGGCTGCTAACCTTGAGAAGATTGGTGTAGCAGAACTCGTGGCTGCAGGTCTCGTAAATGGCAAGCAGCCTGTGAAGATTCTCGCTAACGGTACCCTCTCAAAGAAACTCGCTGTGGAAGCTAACGCTTTCTCCGCGGCTGCTGAGAAGGCTATCGTTGAAGCCGGCGGAACCGTAACAAAACTTTAATATCCCCTCCTCGAAATGAGATTTATTGAAACAATCCGTAATATTTGGACTATTGAGGAACTGAGAAAGCGCATCCTCGTGACCCTTTTGCTGGTACTCGTTTACCGTCTGGGTTGCTACGTTGTGCTCCCCGGTATTTCACCGGAGGACCTCGACGCCCTGACAAAGTTTACCAACAAGAGCGGTCTCATGCAGCTGCTCGACATGTTCTCGGGCGGTGCGTTCTCTCAGGCTTCGATTTTTGCCCTCGGTATTATGCCTTATATCACTGCATCCATCGTGATACAGTTGCTTGGCATGGTGCTTCCTTCTTTCCAGAAGATGCAGCGCGAGGGCGAAAGCGGACGCCAGAAGATGATGCAGTATACACGTTATCTTACTGTTGTCATCCTTCTCCTCCAGGGTCCTGCATATTTGGCAAATCTCCAGTACCAGGTGAGCGCCGCTACAGGCGGTGCCCACATGGGTTTCTGGACTATTGCATATCTCACCGTAATCCTTGCGGCCGGCTCCATGTTCATCATGTGGCTCGGCGAGCGCATCACAGACCGCGGCATTGGTAATGGTATCTCCTTCATCATTCTGGTAGGTATCATTGCCCGTCTTCCGGGAGCGCTCTTCTACGAATTTACCAGCCGTCTCCCGGGAGCTACCGGTAGCCAGGGTGGTCTGATTATGTTCGTGGTTGAGATTATCCTCCTCTTCGCTGTGACTGTCGGTGCTGTTCTCCTTGTGCAGGGCACCCGCAAGGTGCCTGTACAGTACGCCAAGCGTATTGTGGGTAACAAGCAGTACGGTGGAGCGCGCCAGTACATCCCTCTGAAGGTGAATGCAGCAGGTGTGATGCCTATCATTTTCGCTCAGGCGATAATGTTCATTCCCATCACTCTTGCCGGTTTCGGCAGCAGCGAAGGAACCTCAGGTTTCTATGCGGCATTCTCCGATATCAACGGCTTTTGGTACAACTTTGTTTATTTCATCCTTATCGTAGCGTTCACATATTTCTATACAGCCATTACAGTACGTCCTACTCAGATGGCTGAGGATATGAAGCGCAACAACGGATTCATTCCCGGTGTAAAGCCAGGTAAGAAAACCGCCGAGTATCTCGATTCTATCATGTCAAGAATCACACTCCCCGGCTCTCTCTTCCTTGGTATCGTGGCTATCCTTCCGGCGTTCGCACGATTCTTCGGCATAAGCCAGAATTTTGCGCAATTCTTCGGCGGAACCTCACTTCTGATTCTTGTTGGTGTCGTGCTTGACACTCTTCAGCAGATCGAGAGCCACCTCATGATGCACCATTACGATGGTCTGATGAAGGATGGAAAAATCAAAGGTCGCACCACAGGTTCAGCTTACTAATCTCCATTTTCGATTATAGCGAATTATTCTAAAGGATAAATGATTTATCTTAAGACTCCTGAAGAAATCGAGAAAATGCGACAGGCATGCACGCTTGTGAGCCGCACACTTGGCGAGGTCGCCAAGTGGGTGGCTCCCGGCGTGACTACCCGTCACCTTGACAACATTGCGCGTGAGTTTATGCGTGATAATGGTGGTAAACCGGCTTGTCTCGGTTACGGGGGATTTCCTGCCACTCTCTGTATCGAGCTTAACGAGACCGTGGTACATGGTTTCCCTTCAGGATACGAGCTCCGCGAGGGTGACATACTTGGTA
The DNA here is from genome assembly GCA_958352885.1 of uncultured Duncaniella sp. Classification (GTDB taxonomy): domain Bacteria; phylum Bacteroidota; class Bacteroidia; order Bacteroidales; family Muribaculaceae; genus Duncaniella. Next base: position 252,443 of record CATWQI010000001.1, on the reverse strand, counting down.
TCGACACTGTGGTCGAACTTGACGGTTACAACGGCGATATGTGTTACACTTTCCCGATAGGTGAGATTGCTCCGGAGGTCATGGCTTTGTGCAAGACTACCAAGGAGTCACTCTATAAGGGTATTGCTGCGGCACAGGAAGGTAAGAGAATCGGTGATATCGCCAATACTATCCAGACGTATTGTGAGCGCCACGGTTATACAGTGGTCCGCGAGATGTGTGGTCATGGTATCGGCAAGAAGATGCACGAGGATCCTGAAGTGCCTAATTACGGGCGCAAAGGTATCGGCCCTGTACTCAAGAAGGGTATGTGCATCGCTATAGAGCCGATGATCAATCTCGGCAGCCGTAACATAGTCATCGAGAAGGACGGATGGACTTGCCGCACAAAGGACAGAAAGCCATCCGCTCATTACGAGCACACGATTGCTATCCATCCTGACGGACCTGAGATTCTCACTACCTTCGATTACATTGAGGAAGCTCTCGGGGATAGATTCATTTAACCAAACCATTACTCTGAAACATCATTAAAAGTAAATATGGCAAAACAAGCTGCAATCGAACTGGACGGCACTATAGTGGAAGCACTCTCCAATGCGATGTTCCGTGTGGAACTTGAGAATGGACATGAAATCACTGCCCATATCTCAGGCAAAATGCGTATGCATTACATAAAGATACTTCCCGGTGACAAAGTAAAGGTGGAAATGTCGCCGTATGACTTGACAAAAGGTCGTATCGCATTCCGCTACAAATAATAACCCTCTTTCCATTCATCTGAATTATAATCATAACACAATACCAATAGACAATGAAAGTAAGAGCTTCAATCAAAAAGCGCACTCCCGACAGCAAAATCGTGCGCCGCAAAGGACGTCTTTACGTCATAAACAAGAAAAATCCTAAATACAAGCAGCGTCAAGGCTAACAGTAGAGATGCCGCCGAAAAATAGCTTTTTAGGCTCTAAATAGTTAATATTTCCCAACGATTCTTAATTAATGTTTCGTATGGGGATTTTTCGGTGTCTACTCTGCAAAATTAGTATTAACTTTGCAAAAAATTTTAGTCAAGTAATCAAGTAATTATATGGCAGTAAGAATCGTGGGAGTTGATCTCCCCCAAAACAAAAGAGGTGAAATCGCCTTGACCTACATCTTCGGTATCGGTCGTAGCGCAGCCAAGACAATCCTCGGTAAAGCCGGCGTTGATGTCAACATCAAAGTTAAAGACTGGACCGACGATCAGGCAGCCAAGGTGCGTGAAGTCATCGGTTCTGACTACAAGGTAGAAGGTGACCTCCGCAGCGAAATCCAGCTCAACATCAAGCGTCTCATGGATATCGGTTGCTACCGTGGTATCCGTCACCGTAACGGTCTTCCCGTACGCGGTCAGAGCACTAAGAACAACGCCCGTACCCGTAAGGGCCGCAAGAAAACTGTTGCTAACAAGAAAAAAGCTACTAAATAATAAACTGATATGGCAAAAAAGACAGTCGCAGCAAAGAAAAGGAACGTTAAGGTTGACGCAGCTGGTCAGCTTCACGTTCACTCATCTTTCAACAACATCATTGTGTGCTTAGCCAACTCTGAAGGTCAGGTTATCTCTTGGTCATCGGCTGGCAAGATGGGTTTCCGTGGCTCCAAGAAGAACACTCCTTACGCAGCCCAGATGGCAGCTCAGGATTGTGCGAAAGTTGCTTATGACCTTGGTCTCCGCAAAGTGAAGGCTTATGTAAAAGGTCCCGGCAACGGTCGTGAATCAGCTATCCGTACCGTTCATGGAGCAGGCATCGAAGTTACTGAAATCGTTGACGTAACTCCGCTTCCTCACAACGGATGCCGTCCTCCCAAGCGTCGTCGCGTATAATCCTGACGGCATTATGCAGCTCCGTTGCTCTCAGCTCTACTTTCATAACTTTTATTGAGAGTTGTACGGCGAAAGGCTGCGTCAATAGTAAATTTTGAATTTTCAATTTTACAAATCATCCGGCCGTGTCAGTCCGGAGGCTTTATAAAGCCAGGACACAGGCATCCCGCTCAGATTTTCATTCGTGAAATAGACCACATTTTTATCACCTCTCTGTGGTCGCGGCTGTCACCGGGAAATCCCTGAAGGATGCTCTAACCGCCTGATGAACCAATCATCAAACTCAATTAAAAAATGGCAAGATACACAGGTCCTCGTACCAAAATCGCCCGCAAGTTCGGCGAACCCATCTTCGGTGAAGATAAGGTCCTCACCAAGAAGAACTATCCCCCGGGCCAGCATGGACTCAACAAGAGAAGAAAAACTTCCGAGTATGGTGTCCAGCTCCGTGAGAAGCAGAAAGCCAAGTATACCTACGGTGTGCTCGAGAAGCAGTTCCACAATCTCTTCGACAAGGCATCACGTGCCAAGGGTATCACAGGTGAAATCCTTCTTCAGCTTCTTGAAGGCCGTCTCGATAATGTAGTATATCGTCTCGGTATCGCCCCCACACGCGCAGCTGCCCGTCAGCTCGTGCTTCACCGCCACATCGTGGTAAACGGTAAGGTAGTCAACATTGCTTCCTACGCTGTTAAGCCAGGCGACGTGATTGGCGTGCGTGAAAAATCAAAGTCTCTCGAAGTAATTGCCGACGCTCTCGCCGGTTTTAACCATAGCAAATATCCTTGGCTCGAATGGGACGAAAGCCTCAAGGCTGGCAAGTTCCTCCACGTTCCCGCCCGCGAAGATATCCCTGAGAACATCAAAGAGCAGCTTATCGTCGAGTTGTATTCTAAATAATCATTAAATAAAGATCCATGGCTATATTAGCATTCCAAAAGCCCGACAAAGTCCTAATGTTGGAAGCCGACAACCATTTCGGTAAATTTGAGTTTAAGCCATTGGAACCGGGATATGGTATCACCATTGGCAACGCCCTGCGTCGTATCCTGCTCTCTTCACTCGAAGGTTTCGCCATCTCTTCTGTAAGAATTGACGGTGTGAAGCACGAGTTCGACACAATCCCCGGTGTCAAGGAAGATGTTACAAACATCATTCTTAATCTCAAAAAGGTCAATCTCAAGCAGACCGTAGAAGATACCGATTTTGAAAAGGCTACCATCACTGTGTCAGGTCAGGAAGAGTTCACAGCCGGTGACATTAGCAAAGCTCTTACCGGATTCGAAGTGTTGAATCCAGAGTTGATTATCTGTCATTTGGATCCGAGCGCCAGCTTCACTATCGACCTCACTATAAACAAGGGTCGCGGTTGGGTTCCTGCCGAGGAGAATCGTAATGCGAATGATGCAATCGATGTCCTCGCTATCGACTCAATCTACACTCCCATCCAGAATGTGAAGTACACAGTGGAGAACTTCCGTGTAGACCAGAAAACTGACTACGACAAGCTGACACTCGAAATCACCACCGACGGTTCTATCCTCCCAAAGGACGCCCTCAAGGAAGCAGCTAAAATCCTTATCTATCACTTCATGCTCTTCTCTGACGAAAAGATTACTCTTGAGACAGATGAAGCTGACGGCGAAGAGGAATTTGATGAGGAAGTGCTCCACATGCGCCAGCTCCTCAAGTCTAAGCTTGTGGATATGGACCTCTCAGTTCGCGCACTTAACTGCCTCAAGAGCGCCGAGGTTGAAACCCTTGGTGAGCTCGTGGTCTTCAACAAGACCGACCTTTTGAAGTTCCGTAACTTTGGTAAGAAGTCTCTCACAGAGCTCGACGAGCTTTTGGCTAATCTTAACCTCTCGTTCGGAATGGACATTTCAAAATATAAACTTGATAAAGAGTAATTATAACGATGAGACACAATAAAAAATTCAACCATCTCAGTCGCAAGAAGGCTCATCGCGACGCGCTGCTCGCCAATATGACGATTTCGCTGATTATGCACAAGCGCATCTTCACAACTCTCGCCAAGGCAAAAGCGCTCCGCGTGTATGCTGAGCCCCTTATCAACCGTGCAAAGGAGGACAGCACTCCTAACCGCCGTCTCGTGTTCAGCCACCTTCAGAACAAGGAGGCTGTGACTGAGCTCTTCCGTGAAATCGCACAGAAGATTGCTAACCGTCCCGGTGGTTACACCCGTATCCTCAAAACCGGCAATCGTCTCGGTGACAATGCCCAGACTTGCTTCATTGAGCTCGTTGACTACAATGAAAACATGCTTAATGACAAGCCCGCCAAGAAGGCAGGTCGCACACGCCGTTCGCGTCGCGGAGGTAAGGCTAACGCAGAAGCAGCAGCTCCTGCAGCAGAAACTCCCGCAACTGAGGCTCCCGCAGCAGAGTAAATATCTATCATAACATAGATATAATTAATAAAAATCACCGTTTGCCTGTTCAACCGGGCTTGCGGTGATTTTTTTATTGCGTATATGGTTTTGTTTGAGATACAGCCGATGTTATGTTTGGCGATTTCGGGATGCTTTGGCGTAGAATATTTAGGTGCGATGAGCGGCTTATTACAATTCCGTGAGCTTTATCTTTGCTATGTTCTTTAAATTTTCAAGTTATGGCTATGACTTCAGGTGAGCGGAGAGGTTTGATTGCGCTTACCGTTGTGTTGGCACTCATAGTAGTGTTTGCGATATGTCGTGATACGCTGTTTTCCCCTCGTGCGGGTCTATCATTAGGTTCGAGGACCGAGGTGGATTCGGTTGGCGGAGCAAGTTCTGTCGATGCTTTAAGTGCCGACTCTGTTTATCTGCCGGATTCAGTGTCTGAGAAATCAGGCAAAAAGGTTGTGCGTTCAAGGGATAAAAGCGGACGGACACGTGCAAAATCAGTGAGGCGTAGGGATCCTCTGCCACGGGATCCGCTATCCCAGCCTGTGAACTGAGGTGTATCGTATTCCGTGAGATGGTTTGAAATGTTCCACGTAATAAGCCCCGCCGTGGCAGTTGTCACGGCGGGGCTTATTACGTGGAACATCTGCAGCGCTGTCTGTGTTACAAGCGTTCAGCCACAGCAGTACAGAATGTATTTCATCAGTTTAGAGGTCCAGAGGGTCAACCGGTTCCTCGTTTACGGGGATATCAGTGTTTACATTCTTCGAACCGATTAGTCCGTAGAAGAGGAGATAAGCGAGCATAGCTACCACAAGCCAGTATGAAGTCATGTAGCCGGCTGCGTGGGCAATGCCGTTCTGGATAAGGGGCATTACGCCGCCACCTACTACCATCATCATGAATATGCCTGAGGCCTGCGCGGTATATTTGCCGAGTCCTTCTACAGCGAGGTTAAAGATGCCGCCCCACATGATTGATGTGCAGAGACCGCAGAGGATGAGAAGGAATGCGCTAACAGGCACTTGAGCACCACCCTCATAAAGGAATTCGGGGACGGGGAATGTGGCTGTCTTGGGGATGAATATAGCGAATACGATAAGAATAATAGCTGTGGTTGACACTGCAATCAGCTGTGCTCGGGAAGAAACTGCTCCACTGATGAATCCTGAAAGTGTACGGCCAACGAGCATGAAGAGCCAGTAAACTGCAACTATTGCGCCGGCAATTGCTGAAGCCTCACCGCTTACGCCTGCACCGTTGGCGCCTTGGTCGGCAAGATAGAAGTTAAGTGTGCCGGGGATGCCGATTTCAATACCAACGTAGAAGAATATGCCTATTACACCAAGCACTGTGTGGCGGAAATTCCATGGAGAGTGGGTGTATTTCACTTTCTTCACACCTTTCTGAAGGTTAGGTTCAGGAATAGTGACAAAATTCAGAATGACGAATGCCACTGCGAATATTCCCATGCCTATGAAGAGTAGGGGAGATACAGCGCCTATCATAGTGTCCTTGGTAAGCACGCCAATAAGAGCGCCAACGAAGAAGGGGGTCAGAGTACCTGAAAGTGAGTTAAGCGCACCGCCGAACTGGAGAAGCTGGTTACCCTTGTTGCCGCCGCCGCCGAGAAGGTTGAGCATCGGGCATACAACAGTGTTGAGCATGCAAACGCAGAAACCGCAGATGAATGCGCCGAGCAGGTAGATGAAGAAGTTGAGAGTAATGGGGAATGTGGCAGCAACGCCCTCGGCAGTGGTAGATGAGAAGTTGAATATCACAGTGTCGACACCGACTATGCTTGACAGGTACTGCACGAAGAGTCCGACTATTCCCACGCCGATTGCCCATAAAGCAGTCTTTTTATAGCCGATTTTCACAAGGAGGTTACCGGCGGGAATACCCATGAACAGATATGCGAGGAAGTTCATCATGTTGCCCATCATTCCCAGTACGGAGTTGCCTTCAAACTGGTTTCCCCAGATTGTGCCAATAGGTGCGGCAAGGTTAGTGACAAAGGATATCATTGCATAGATGAAAAACATCACTATGATAGCAATGAGATGTCCGTTTTTCTTGGCGGAATTTTCCATTTTAATTTAATAGGGTTAAGTTATGATTTGTTTGTTAGTTGAATTCAGGAGTTTTTATGGCATTTGTTGATGACGCCGGTAAAATATCCATGGTAGATAAAATCATATCGGCAAAGTTAAAAAATTTTTTCAAGCAAAGGATACAAATTGGTCTGAAATATTGAAGTGATGATGTCCGAAATCCAGAATTTTATGTCGCTTTGATAAGTTTTATGCTATGTTTTTTTGAAAAAATACATGTTAAAAAGGGATATGGCGTAATTTTTATGCATTTTTACTTGGCTATTATTCTAACTTTAGCTAATTTTGCCAACGAAATGTAGACAAATTGTCACAACAAAGATATAAAAGAGTCACTACATAAAAACATATACCGATTGAAACGTACTAATTCCGCGCTCATGAGGACTATGCGGATACACTTACTGAACAAATAGAAGTTGCAGACATAAGCAACCTGCGTGATTCGGTCAAAGGACCTGTACATGCAGTTGAAGGAACTACCCCTGTCATGCTATTTTAATAAAGCAAGCACTACTGAATTTCGATGTATATTTATTTATGTGTGAGGCGGCGTGGTCATGGCAACATGGTCCCGGATGCTCGCCGGCTGTCAGCCTCAGATGTCATAGGGGGCTTCAACTAACGAGCATATATGACAACGGTTCATGCCGGTGTCACGAATGCCCCCTTTCTGAATATCCTCAACCACAGAGGATGTAACGAAAAAATTTGCTCTTAGTATATTTGGCTCAAGAGCAAACCGTAGGTGTTTACCGTTTTGTGAAAAGAGGTACATCTATATTATTTGTTACTATTGTGTGTCGAATTCCTTGTCGTTTATGACAGGGAATTCGTTTTTTATTTGTATATTTGCGCAGACTTCATTGCCTGGCTAAGTATGACTTAAGTGCAATCTTGTGTTGTGCCACAAGCGCAGTCTTGGCAAATCATATCACGTAATTAACCATTTATTTAAAGCAACCAATACATGAATCTAACAGCAGTTAACCGTGCGGCGGACAATATCCGTATTCTCGCCGCTTCGATGGTTGAGAAGGCAAAGTCGGGTCATCCCGGAGGTGCAATGGGCGGAGCTGATTTCGTCAATGTGCTTTATTCTCAATTTCTTATAACAGATCCCGATGACGGAAGGTGGATAGGTCGTGACCGGTTCTTCCTTGACCCGGGTCACATGTCTCCCATGCTTTACAGCGTCCTCGCTCTATTCGGTCACTATACAATATCTGAACTTCAGCAATTCCGCCAGTGGGGGTCCCCGACTCCGGGTCACCCCGAGCTTCATCCTGAGCGTGGAGTAGAGAATACTTCCGGTCCTCTCGGTCAGGGTCACACTATGGCTGTGGGATGTGCCATTGCCGAGCGGTTCCTTTCCGCGCGTTTTGGTGAATGGATGAGCCACAAGACTTATGCCTTTATTTCTGATGGTGGTATCCAGGAGGAAATTTCGCAGGGTGCCGGTCGTCTTGCCGGTTTCCTTGGTCTGAGCAACCTGATCATGTTCTATGATAGCAACAAGGTGCAGCTTTCCACTATGGTTGACGCTGTGGATTGTGAGGATGTTGCGGCTAAGTACCGCGCATGGCACTGGAATGTGATTGAGATAAATGGCAATGACCCGCAGGCAATCGCCGAGGCGATTGTGGCAGCCCAGGGTGAGAAAGAGCGTCCGACCATTATCATAGGTCACACTGTGATGGGTAAGGGTGTTGTCAAGGCTGATGGTTCTAACTTTGAAGGACAGTGCAGCACGCACGGTCAGCCCCTGAGTGCTTCGGGTGCCGACTATGCCGCTACAATGAAGAACCTTGGTGCTGACCCTGAAAATCCGTGGGTGATTTTCGAGGATGTCAAAGCTCTCTATGAGGCTCGCCGTGCCGAACTCCGTGAAATCGTGAAGGCTCGTCGCTCAGAGCAGGCTGCCTGGGAGGCTGCTAATCCTGAGCTCGCTAAAGAACTTCACGAATTCCTCGACAATAAGCTTCCCGAAATTGACTGGAAGGCAATTCCGCACAAGGCGGGCATAGCAAGCCGCCAGGCATCTGCCGACGTGCTCGGGGTACTTGCCGAGAAGGTAAACAATATGATTGTCTCTTCAGCTGACCTCGCCAACTCGGACAAGACTGATGCATTCCTCAAGAAGACTCATCCCTTTGTCAAGGGGGATTTTTCGGGCGCATTCCTTCATGCCGGTGTAACAGAGCTTACCATGGCGGCGGTAATGAACGGTATAGTCCTCCATGGTGGTGTAATAGGCGCATGCGGTACATTCTTCGTGTTCAGTGATTATATGAAGCCGGCAGTCCGCATGGCTGCCCTGATGGAGCTCCCTGTCAAGTATATCTGGACACACGATGCATTCCGTGTGGGCGAGGACGGTCCTACTCACGAACCGGTAGAACAGGAAGCTCAGCTCAGATTAATGGAAGAGCTCCGCAATTTCAATGGCGAGCCTTCAATGCTTGTGCTCCGTCCGGGCGATGCAGCAGAAACTTCAGTGGCATGGGCGATGGCAATGGAGAACTTCAAGACACCATCGGCTCTCATCCTTTCACGCCAGAACATACCTGACCTTCCCGCAGCGTCTGGTGACCGTTTTGCGGAAGCAAATATCGGCTGCCGTCGTGGCGGCTATGTGGTGGTGGACGCTGAAAATCCCGATGTCACACTTGTGGCAAACGGATCAGAGGTCTCACTTCTCTGCGAGGTGGCTCAGAAGCTGGAAGCAGAAGGCAAGAAAGCACGTGTCGTTTCAGTTCCATCTATAGGACTGTTTAACCTCCAGGATGTAGACTATCGTGAGGCTGTGATACCGCGTGCCATCCCTACGTTCGGACTCACAGCCGGTTTGCCATCCACACTCCGTGAGGTAGTAGGTGCCGGTGGAGAAGTGTTCGGTCTCGACCATTTCGGCGCATCTGCTCCTTACAAGGTGCTTGATGAGAAGTTTGGCTTTACTGTTGACGCTGTCAAAGCCAAAGTGGAGGCTTATCTTGCCAGATAGCGGATATTCTATATATAATTAAGGTGGTACTTCCCGGAAAGTAAATCCTAAATAAGATTTAAAAGTTAAAAAACAGATTTAAAATTATATTAATATATTTAAATCTGTGCCGGGCACTTAAAAACCGCCAAAAGTTATGAACTAAACTTCTTTCCTCGGTGTTGCAATTGATATAAAGCCCAATTGCAACACCGAATTTAGATAAAAAAGCTTACTTTTTTGGTCGGAAAGTCGGAAATTTAGCTTTAGTTAAAGAAATATTTGCTAAAATTTAGATTATGTAAAAAATTTGTTATACCTTTGACGATGATTTCGGAGATACTTCTGATAGCCCTTACTTTGGGCATATATTAAACACATCACGTTTCCGATTTTTACATAGTCTGGTAATATAGAAAAAGAAAGATAATTTCAACTATTACAATAATTTAAATTATTATGAAAAAAAGTTCTATCCTTGGCTTGGTAGCTGCTCTTTTCATCGGTCAAAGCGCAATGGCCCAGAGCACCCAAGAAATCACCTACACTGAGGACCCTTCACAGGGCTATCTCTTGAACAGCTTTAGCGACAACTGGTTTATTTCTGCTGAAGCCGGTGTTAACTACCACTTCAACAGCAACAACTCAGAGCGTTCATTCTTCCGTCGTTTTTCTCCCAACGCCGGTTTCTGGGTAGGTAAGTGGTTCTCTCCCATCATCGGTATGCGTGCCGGTTTCAACTTCACTTCTGTTAAGTCTCTCAACCACGGTATGGAAACCGGTTATGTTGGTCCTTTCAAGAAGGATTGGAACGGTTTCAAGCGTAACGAGTTCGGCGGCAACGTTGACGTTATGATCAACCTTACCAACTGGTGGTGTGGCTATCGTCCCGGTCGTGTATACAACGGTATCTTCTACGGTGGTGGCGGTGTAAACGTTCAGTACGTTCCCAAGTTCGACAGCCGTGGTAACCGCGACGGTTGGGAAAATGGTGACAACACTAACCTCACTGCTCACGTAGGTCTTATCAACAACTTCGCTCTTTCTAAGAACTTCAGCGTATACCTCGATCTCCGTGGTGTTCTTCTCACTGACGAGTATACTTATGCAGCTCCCCAGAAGATGAAGATGGATCTCCAGGCTTATGTTGGTGTTACTTACAACTTCAACAAGACCGGCTGGAATGCTCCTGTTGTTCCCGTTATTCCTGAAATCCCCAACTGCGACGCTGTTGAAGCTCGCCTCCAGGCTGCTAACGCACGCATTGCCGACCTCGAAGGTCAGCTACGCGACTGCCTCAACCGTCCTGTTGAGAAGATTGAAGCTAAGGAAGGTCCTCTCTGCACTATCTACTACACCATCGGTAAGTCTAACATCTCTCGTGTTGACCGCAAGGTCCTCGGTGCTGTTGCTGAGATGATGAAGCAGAACCCCAACCAGAAGTACACTGTTACCGGCTGGGCTGACAACTATACCGGTTCTGAGCAGGTTAACATCCGTCTCCGTCACGCTCGTGCTAACGGCGTTGAGAAGGTGCTCCTCCAGAATGGTGTTAATCCTTCACAGCTCGACGTTACAACCAACAACGGTAACCTCAATGACATGGGTGAGAAGTTCGTTTCTCTCGACCGTGCCGTTACTATCGAAGAAAATAAGTAATTTGCGCGCTTCGATATAAGTAGATTACTACGAAATATAACTCCCGCCACTCAGTATGAGTGACGGGAGTTTATATTTTTATTATATGATGTCTATCCTGGTTCCGTTCAGGCTAAACCGCTAAAGAGAGCGTCGTGGGAATGCATCGATAAAAGAAGCAGGTGTGGAGTTGTAAATGCTTACACCTTTGGCAGTGGCATAGTCAGCTATCTTATGATATGCTTTGAAAGCAACATGGAAGCTCATGAGTATTTCGTGTAGACGCACGTTCCTGTATACTGAGGTGACACGTTGATTCTCCTCGTCATTATCCTTGTAGAAATGTGGCTGGACTGACACCACCTCGTTATTCTCGTTGACATCAAGAGTCTTAATCCAGCTGTGGTCGGCTCCGATTATATAAATCTGTCTGTATCCCATCTGTATACCGAGCATAATGGCTGGAATAAGAACATTGCGAGGTCTGGGCATCCCTCTTCCCGATGAATACACCATGTGTTCAAACCATCTGAATCCCTCCACGCCTACCGGATTAAACCGTTCGATACGTATGTGCGGATTATTGACCGGTATGGCTGAATGCGGTATGCGTGCCGGAACAAAGAGAATCATATCCCAGTCAACGCAGCGGTTGAACCTATCGTACATTTTTGCCACATTGGGGTCCGGTTTCAGCTCGTTGAAGAAGTGAGGGTCGGCAAGGAGATAGTAGTCGGGGCGCAGCATGACAAACTCATTCGCATTGGCTGCAAAATTGACTGCAAGCGTCTTTGATTTTCTGAGTACATCGACGTCTGTACGGATATTTGTTGCAAGTGACGGACCGTTGCCCATAATGATAAGCCTTTCGCCATTAGTCGCCGTATGCGGCACGTTGCAGTTCTTGGACTGGAGCGTGAGTTTGACAGCACTTTTAAGTGTCGCTCCTAATGCTGAACAGAAGCCGGCTACTGAATCGGATACATTTTTTGCCATGGATAATGTTGTGATACCGGTTTGTGGCTCACTAATGCAAATTTACTTAAAACTTGCTTCACAGCCAAAAATAGCCGGGGTAATGGTGCCGTTGACGACCCATTACCCCGGCTAAGACTTGTGTGGGAGGGTATATTTCTAATCCCTCTCGTTTTCATTGCATTAGTCTGCCACATCAACTCTGGCGCTCGCAAATGCGTTGAGTTGGAGTTGGCAAAGTATATCTTTAACTGCTTTTGCAGCTTTGACAGGAATCTTTACATCGTTTATTTCAGGTGAGAATGCGGCTATAGAACCGAATCCCGGGATTACAGCTACGAAACCGCCAGACATGGAACTCATAGCAGGAGTACCTGTCATGATAAGCCATTGCTTACCCATTTTCTTCGGACCTTTTGCCGCCATCATCGCACATATGGTAGCTGAGAGTGTGCCGTCGAAAACTGACTGTAATGTATCAGGATTCTTACCATCGGCTGCAATTGTGGCACCCATCTCGGCAAGCTGTTCTGTGGTAACACGCATGGAGCGCAGACGTGCATAGAGGTCTACAGCTATTTCAGAAGAGTCGAAAATCTCTATGTCATTTGCCGCAAGGGTATTAATCACATCATTGTCTATATTGTATTGCTGTGCGGATTTGTATAGGTCATCGTCAAGCACGGGCGATGTGCCCATAAGGTCAACCATAAGATTGGACAGGATTTCCATTTTCCCGTCGTAATCGCCCACCGGTTCGACAAGACTTACCGCACATACACCATGGGCATGAACCTTTTTAAGTTTCTCGTCGGGCGTACCTTTAATCTTGCAGCGACACTTCTTGCCGATTCCCATTTTCTCAACAAGGTCGCATACATTCATCTGGGTAAGCAATTGTAATGCGACAGGTATACGGCACATTCCCATCATGGGGAATTTTGCGTCAGTGTCACCAATGTTGATTTTATTGCCGTTGGCAAGATATACGGATATGCCGAATTTACCTCCGTTCTCACCTACGCTCTTAGGGTCAGCTGTTCCTTCGACTGAGTTCTTATACTTATCATATATCTCACTGACGGCTGCCTTTACATCAGCCATTTTGATTTTTCTGTCCATAATGGTATTTTATTTAGAATCGGTTTTTGATGTTATAACCGATTCATTGTCTGTAATGTTCCTTATTGCTGAGAGGTTTAACATTAATTTTGCAGGTGTCAAAAATATTTACACTTTTGCATTCCTTACTATAGGGTAATTAATTGAACGATAGTGAGATATGTGAAAATCGTAAAATCAGGCATTAACTTTGTGAAAAGTTTTTAACCACAAAGTATGAAATTCTATTACCTAATCCACACCATGCTTGCTCAGAAAGGCGCCAATGCGCTCAAGATAGCTTCTGTAGCGGTCGGACTGACAGTGAGCAGCCTGCTTTTTGCAAGTCTGGCGTATAATTATAGTTTTAACACTTGTTTCAAGGATTATGACCGTCTTTACCAGGTGTGGCGTACATATTATGTGGGGGATGAAGTATGGGGACCAGGAACCGGTTGCGTAGGCAAACTTGCCGGCGGAATACAGGAGGAGCTTTCTTCGGAAGGTGTGATGGCGACTTCATTTTCCGGTGCTATTACTTGTCCGGTTTATAGAAACAGTGTGGAGTATGCGCACCCGGTGTTAGTGTGCGACTCGATGTTCTTTGAGACAATGGGCATTAAAGTGATAACCGGAACGCCACGCAAGGATTTGGCTCAGCCTCACACTGTATACCTCAGCCGTACAACGGCGGAGCAGATTTTCGGAACCGCCGATCCGATAGGGGAGACTCTGACTTATGGTAAGGATGGGCTCTCGCTTACTGTCCGAGGTCTTTTCGAGGATTTGCCGACCAACGTTACTATTCCACGTGCCGGAGTTGTTGTATCTTTGCCGACGGCGTTCATGCTCGGTATGGATCGGTGGTATGACTGGATGGGCAATGACAGTTGGGAGACATGTGTCAGGTTTGCCGGAGATGGCAAAATCGATATGGAACAGGTGGAGCGACGCATAAATGAGTTGTACCAGCGCCATTCTCCCGATATGAATGCGTGGAAGTGTCGCTATTCTATAGCTCCGATTCAAGATACATATCTCTGCTATGAGAAGGTCAGGGACAGGAATACTGTTATGTGGGTACTTGGTATCGCTTTGCTGTTGATTACCACGCTCAATTATGTGCTTATGACTGTGGCATCGATGAGTCGGCGGGCTAAGGGTATAGGTGTGCATAAATGTTCTGGCGCAACGGACAGCTCCATTGTCATGATGTTCTTTGGAGAGACAGCGATAGTGCTCGGTGTGGCGGTTTTGATAATGGTTGTCATCGTACTGTTGTGTGAGCCTCTGATTGAGGGGCTTATAGGTCTGTCTGTAAGTCAAGTATTTGCTCCGAAGCAACTTGTGGCGATGTTGGGAGGGATTATGTTCTTTTACCTTGTCGGTGGATTGCTTCCTTCAATTCTGTTTGCTGGAATTCCTGTCACACAGGTGTTTCGCCGCTTTACAGACCGTAACAGTGTATGGAAAAAGAGCTTGCTGTTCGTTCAGATTATGGGTGTGGGATTCTTAGGCGGTCTCCTCTCAGTCCTCTCCGGTCAGTACAATGAACTTGTCAGGCACGACATGGGGTTTGGTATAGATGGGAGGGCTGTGATTGAAATCCCTTCGGAAGATATCTTGCGTGGCGATGCGCTCCTTTCAGCGCTGAAAGGACTCCCGTATGTTGAGAAAATCGGGTCCGGACTCATGCTCCCGACATCCGGATATTCCGGTCAGGGTATACATAAGGATGATGATGATGTGGAATTTAATCTGTTGTTCTTGAGTCGTCTTACCTGGTTTAATAATGGATACTTTGATGTGATGGATATACCCCTGGTGAAGGGACGTTACCCTGAGCGAGAGGATGAAGTGGTGGTCAGTGAGGAATTTGTACGCCAGATGGGGTGGGGCGATCAACCGATAGGGAAGGTATTTGGCAGAAAAACTTTCGGTGAACCTTTTGTAGTGAGCGGTGTTTCTGCTGATTATATGTTGCAAGGATTTGTGAAGGAATTACGTCCGATACTCCATATCTACAGAAACAGCGAGTTTAGCGGCTACGGGATAATGAAGCTGAGTGAACCATTTGACAAGAATTATAGGAAATTGGATAAGTTTCTGTCTGATAATTTTCCGGCATGCGATTTTAAGCTTGACACCATGGAACGCCGTACCAGGGAGTTGTATAAGGAGTTGTATACCAACCGGAATTCAGCATTAGTATCCACAATTGCACTTGTGTTCATCGCACTTATGGGACTCCTTGGTTTCACTGCCGATGAAGTGGAACGCAGACGCAAGGAGATAGCCATACGTAAAGTCAACGGTGCGACATCGGCTACTGTCATATCGCTGATTTGCGGAGATGTTCTGAAAGTAAGCGTGCCTGCTGTGGTAATTGGTACTGCGATTGCATGGTATGTAGGGAGCCTGTGGATTCAGGAGTTTACCGTCAGAGTGGAATATCTACCTGTATATTTCATCCTGTCTGCAGTTTCCATTCTTGCATTTGTGGTGATATGTGTGGCTGTGGTAACCCGGCGTGTGGCAAATGAAAATCCTGTTAACCAATTGAAATCCGAATAGAAAAATGAAATTTTATTATCTGGTACATTCGATGCTTGCGCAGAAGGGCGCTAATGCTATTAAGATAGTGTCGGTGGCTGTGGGCTTGCTTGTGAGCTGTCTGATATTCACTCGACTTGCTTACAATTATAGTTATGATACCTGTTTCCACGATTATGACAGACTTTATCAGGTAAGGATGTCATACGAAGTCAATGGGGAAAAGATGGGGCCTTTCGAATCATGCGTAGGAAAACTGTCATGGGGTATTTATAGCGAGATGTCGGAGTATGTATCCGCCGCAACTAATATCTACCGTGGTGCTGGAGGAGTCCAGCTATATAACGGGGAACAGCGTATTGACGCAGATAAGATAGCGAGCGATTCGCTTTTTTTCGAGACAATGGGTATTAAGGTGCTTGTAGGTCAACCAAAATATGACCTTGCCCTTCCGAATATCATTTATCTAAGTGAATCAATGGCAAGAGAGCTATATGGGGATGAAAGTCCGATAGGAAGAACGATATCGGCTGAAAATGCCATCGACCTCACTGTTAAAGGAGTGTTTAAAGATTTGCCTGAAAATGTGACCATTTATCCGTTTAAGGCAGTAATCTCGATGTCTACTTTCCAGACTCAGATTGAACAACGTTTTCAGTGGAGCGGGGCTGACAGCTGGCCTACTTACATGCGTCTGAAATCGGATTGCACACTTACTGAAGAACAGCTCAACAGCAAATTAAATCAGATGTATCAGACTCATCAGCCGGATACTGAGGACTACAAAGTTATTATTACGGCTACTCCCATTCGGGATATGTATCTGGATATAGATGATGTGAAAAAGATGAATATGGTAATGTGGGCTTTAGGCTTGTCATTGCTTCTGATGACCGTGCTTAACTATGTGCTGATTACCATCGCCTCACTCAGCCGGCGCTCAAAGGGAGTAGGGATTCATAAGTGTTCGGGCGCTACGGGCGCTACAATCATGAGGATGTTTATAAGTGAGACATTAGTGATTCTATCCCTGGCGTTGGTACTTATGGGCTTGCTTTTATTCATCTTTCAACCGTTGATAAAGGATATTATCGATTTGGATATTTCGCAGATTTTTGCACCTGCACGACTTTGGGTAACCGGCTGCATATTGCTGTTCTTTATCTTGGTGGGTGGTTTTTTACCCGGTAGACTGTTTGCAAAAATTCCGGTTACGCAAGTGTTTCGTAGATTCACCGACCGCAATAGTGCATGGAAGCGAAGTCTGCTTTTAGTACAAATCGCTGGCGTTTCATTTGTCGCCGGATTGCTTGCGGTGGTGGCGGTGCAGTATAATGACGTTATAAACTATGATAAAGGGTTTGATATTGAAAATAGAGTAACGTTCAGAATGCCCGGAGCACAGATGAATCGTGAATCGAGGAAAAATATTTTCCTTGGAGGAATAGCGGCGCAGCCTTATGTCGAAGCCGTGACATGGTCTATCGGCTCTCCATTATATGGATTTAGCGGAGAGTATGTATATGATGCCGCCGGTAATATGAAGTTTAATTCCCGAATTGCATGGGTTGATGCCAATTATGTTAAATTTATGGGGATTAACCTCTTGCAGGGAAGTTATGATATGAAGGATGGTGATATGGTAGTCAATGAGACCTTCGCCAAACGTATGGGGTGGGGATATGATGCCGTGGGACATCATATCGAGCGTATGGGAAATAGCGATGTATTGAATGTGGTGGCTGTGGTGAAAGATTTTGTGGTCAATAATCTCTCTGAGGAAATTCCTCCGGTCGCATTCGCCGTGACAGGGCACTACCAGTCATCCGGGTATGCCTTGCTTAAGGAACCATTTGATGAGAATTATAAAAAGCTTGAGACTTATTTAAGTGAGACCTATCCTACCTATAATCCGAAACTGACCTCAATGAAGAAAATCCACGATGATGCATATCATAGTGTGCTTCTGTTCCGCAATTCGGCGTTAGTTACGGCGGTGGCGTTGATTTTCATTGCCATGATGGGGCTGATTGGGTTTACCCGTGATGAGGTTGAGCGCAGACGTAAGGAAATTGCGGTCAGAAAAGTCAATGGGGCGGATTCGTTCTCGATAGTCTCGCTTATCACCGGCGATGTGTTTAAAATCGCTATTCCGGCAACCGTTATCGGCACCTTGTGTGCCTGGTATGTGGGTCATCTCTGGCTTGAGAATTTCAAAGTAACGGCAGACAATATATGGGCGTATTATTTGCTCTCGGCAATGATAGTGCTGATACTTGTTGTGGTGTGTGTATTCAGCGTGACATGGCGCATAGCTAATGAGAATCCGGTCACTCAGCTCAAATCCGAATAAATGATTAAAGATTAAGCTTTCGCTTGCGGAAGGTTATGGTAAAAGCTTAATGGTTAAAGGTTAAAGAGATAGACCTGCCGGTTGAAATATAGAACACAGGCAGTGATTTAACTGCTTACGTTAACCATTGGCTTGCGAAACTTAAATAATTAAAAAAGATAAAGCGATGATTGAAACTAAGAATCTTACAAAGGTATTTCGCACAGACGAAATAGAGACAGTCGCACTCGGAGGTGTCGACCTCACGGTGGACAAAGGTGAATTTCTTGCCATAATGGGGCCGAGCGGTTGCGGTAAATCGACTCTGCTCAATATTCTCGGGTTGCTTGATAATCCTTCGGAAGGAAGTTACAAGCTTAACGGCAAAGAAGTTGCCGGACTAAGGGAGAAGGAACGAGGGCAACTCCGCAAGGGTAATGTGGGGTTCGTATTCCAGAGTTTTAACCTGATTGACGAGATAGATGTGGCGCACAATGTCGAACTTCCGCTCATCTATCTCGGCATGAGTCGTTCGGAACGCAAACAGCGTGTGTCAGCGATGCTTGAAAAGGTACATATGAGTCATCGTTCACGGCATCTGCCCCAGCAGCTTTCTGGAGGTCAGCAGCAACGCGTGGCAATAGCCAGGGCGTTGGTGACATCGCCGGGGTTGATTCTTGCCGATGAGCCTACCGGAAATCTCGATTCCAAGAACGGTAAGGAAATCATGGAGCTTCTTAGTGAGCTCAACCGTGAGGGTACCACCATCGTCATGGTCACGCACTCAGACCGGGATGCTGCCTATGCGGGTAGGGTGATTGAGCTTTTTGACGGCGCAATAGTTGGTCAGACGGTTAAAAAATCGTAGATTTGCAAGCATGGATGCACCTGATTTAGGCACACTGCTTGTTGTGGATGACAACCGTTCCGTCCTCATGGCCGTAAAACTGCTTGCCGAAATGAAATTCGGCAAGGTAGTCACTTCCACATCTCCGTCGCGCATCCCGGGACTTCTTCGGGATGAGCGGCCGTCCTGTGTGTTGCTTGACATGAATTTTGACTCCAAGGTCAATAACGGGAATGAAGGCCTTTATTGGCTCAGCGAGATTAAACGTCTTGCTCCAGAAACGCCGGTTGTGCTGTTCACCGCTTATGCCGAAGTATCTCTCGCTGTTGAAGGATTGAAGTCGGGTGCGACTGACTTCGTGACAAAACCATGGGATAATGCACGGCTTCTATACACTCTTGTCAAAGCGGTAGATACCGCTCCGGTAACCGCCAGACAGTCCGAATCGGGTCCCTTGACCCTCGATGAGATGGAAAAACGGATGATAGAGGAGGCGCTCGCTGACAATGGCGGCATACTGTCTGCCGCAGCCACACAACTCGGCATATCACGGCAGACACTATATAATAAAATGAAAAAGTTTTCAATATAGAAGTTTGCCAAGAATGACAATAAAATTCAAACAGCTTTTTTAAGTTTATAAAATCACTGGGAGATAATGTCGTCGGCTCAAATAATTGTGTTGAGTGTGTTGCTCCTGTCCTTGGCGGGATGGGGGATATGGCGTCTGTATAGATATGTAACTCGTGTGGAGCGCCGGTTGCGTATGCTTCTTGAGGCGCTGGATGCCGGGGATACCTCCCTGCGATTCCCGGAAACAACCGACAGAAGTGTGAATGTCAAGCTTAACCGGATTACCGCATGTCTTTCAAGGATGAAACGGTTGGCGGTAGAGAGTGACAGGTTTCATGAAGCGATACTTACCGATATAGCTACCGGAGTGATGGTCTATGATAAAAACGGACATGTTGAGGTCCATAATCCGGGGCTGCTTACACTACTCAACCGACCTGCGATAGCCAATATCAGGTCGCTTACGGGCTCCGATGCGGTACTTTCCGAGTTTCTGCGTAATGCCGTGGCAGGGAGCTCGTTGCAGCATAACGGGGTCGCAGTCAAGGTTACAACATTCAGATGCCATGACGGGGAAGAATGGAGGATAGCTACATTTGACGACATTACGTCGCAGCTTGAAGGCAAGAGTGTGGAAGCTTGGGTGGATATGAGCCGGGTACTCACGCATGAGATTATGAATGGTATAGCTCCAATTCTGTCGGTAGCTGATTCATTAAGGTGCCGTTACAAAGGTGCCGAGGAGTATATGCATGCCGGTCTGCGTGCAATCTCCGAGTCGAGCGATGGACTGAAGAAATTCGTGGAACGGTACAATATGATTACCAGAGTCCCGCAGCCTGAGCCTGATAGATTCGACATAGTGCCGCTTGTGGAGGACTGTATCGAGCTACTCAGAGGTGATACCAACATCTCTATGCGCTGCAAGGCTCCTGTGAATGGATTGATTGTGTATGCGGACAGAGGACAGATACATCAAGTGCTTGTGAACCTGCTTAAGAATGCCCTTGAGACGGATGCTCGGAAAGTTCTGGTAAGTTGCTCGGTTACTCAGTCAGGGTATGCAATGGTAATGGTAGAGGATGACGGGACACCTATACCTCCGGAGATTTCAGAACGAATATTTACTCCATTTTTCACCACTAAACTTTCCGGTTCCGGAGTAGGATTAAGCCTCAGCCGCAGGATTGTGATAATCAACGGCGGAACACTCACGCTTTCACCTGGCGGTCCTGCCACACGTTTCATCCTTACACTCCCCACTATGGGTTAGTCTGCATCATGTCTGTTTTCCGCCAGCCGGATACTATATGTAACTGCTGTGCTATAAACTTTTTAAGTTTAAATCTGTTTAAAAGTTATAAGAAACACTTAACAGGCATCTATTATGGGTCGTAGTAAAATAATTATCCTTGCGCCCTTATTGGTGGCAATTCTGATTGTTGGCGCATGTTCAAACAGCGTATGGGATGAACTTCCATCTGCTATATCAAGTTTCATTTCAGAGTATTTTCCTGGAATGGGAGTAAGTTCTTACAGCGAGGATGAGGACAGCTATCGTGTGCAGGTGCGCAACGGTGCGACACTTGTTTTTGATAAAGAATATCATTGGACTGAAGTGGAAGGAAACGGAGTGCCTCTCCCCGAGGTGTTCATGTACGACCAACTGCCTCCGGCTCTGTACAATTACCTTCAGGGTATCGAGCAGCAGGCAGGTGTGTATGGCGTGAAGCGTGACAAGGATTACTATAAGCTTACGATGCACGACACGGTGATAACCTATGACATCAGTACTGGTAAAATTACCTATCCTAACGGCTCGACTGTCGAGCCTTAGTGTCAGTCGGACAGTATCACATCCGGTATCATATAAACTGCCAGATGAGGATGATGGCTATAAGGATTGGGGCAATCCATTTGACAACGAATGCCATGACTCCGAATGTACGGGAGCGCAGAGTGCCGTTGTTGGTAATCTCGTTATAGAAGAATGAGCGTGGCGCTATCCATCCCATATATATACAGAGCAGTATCCCTCCGAGCGGGAGCATGATATTGGTGGCAATCGTGTCAAGGAAGTCAAAAATTGTCATTCCGCAGATGGTGAAATCACTCCATGCTCCTATTGACAGCGAGCAGATGCTACTGAGTAGGAAAAGTGGTGCGATGACGGTGAGGCATGCCTTGATGCGTGACATTTTGAAGTGGCACTGCATGAATGCCACCGATACCTCGGCAAGCGAGATGGTGGAAGTGAATGCCGCTACTGACAGAAGCAGGAAGAAGAGCGATGACCAGAACAAAGTGCCCCCCATCTGTGCGAATATCTCAGGTAGAGTTATGAATACCAAGGCTGAACCTGCAAGCTGATGGTCGGCAAGCCCGAATGTCATAACTGCCGGGAATATAATAACTCCCATCAGTATCGCCACCATGAGGTCGAGGAGCGACACGGTCACAGCTGTGCGTGTCAGCTTGGTGTCAGCCGGATAATAACCGGCGTACGTCACGAGTATACCCATGGCAAGGCTGAGTGAAAAGAATGACTGCCCGAGCGCATTGACAAACGTAGACGGTGTCACCGATGAGAAATCGGGTTTGAGGAAAAAGGCAAGTCCTTCGCTTGCTTTGGGTAGGGAGAGCGAGACTGCGCAGAATATCAGAAGTAACATAAATAGTATCGGCATCATGATGTTTGACACCTTCTCGATACCTTTACGGACCCCCAGCAGGAGCACACAGAGGTTAGCTATAAGCATTATGTAGGTCATCACTAACGGTCTATACGTCCCTGTGATGTATTGTGACATACGGTCACGAAACAGAATCTCCTCACCGGATATCCCTATGGATGCGGCAGTATCCGTTCCTGTAGTGTACAGGTTGCCTGTAAGAGACTGTATGAGGTACTCCAGAGTCCATCCTGACACAACCATGTAGAATGACAGGATTAGGTAGGAAGCCAATATGGCGAGAGCGCCTACCATCCACCAGCCTTTGCGTTTCGGAGTGACGTTGCGGAATGCGCCTATAGCATCGGAATTTCCGCCGCGACCAAGCGAAAACTCTGCGGTCATGACCGGTATACCAAGGATGAATATACAGAGAATGTAAATAAACAGAAACACTGCGCCTCCGTTTGCCTGTGTTTCCGCCGGAAAGCGCCATACGTTTCCCAGTCCCACCGCCGAACCGACTGTTGCGGCGATTATACCTACTTTAGACTTGAATTTAATCTTCTCAGACATTTGCTATATCAGTTGACATTTGGATTGACATTAGACTTCGGCATCCGTTCCGGTATGTGTGGTGTGTATTTAGCCGAACTTAGAAATCTTTCGTAGCTCAGGTTCATTAAGAATCTTGATTTTCCTTCCGTCTACCACTATGATTTTCTCACTTACAAACATTGAGAGGGTACGTATAGCGTTTGAAGTGGTCATGTTGGATAGATTTGCCAAATCCTCCCGACCCATGTAGATTTTTAGGGTCATATTGTCATCCTCCTCATATCCGTAATTGTCAAGAAGGACAATCAGGGCTTCGGCAAGTCGTCCGCGGATATGCTTCTGTGTAAGGTTGACAATCTTAGTGTCCGAGCTGCCAAGGTTTCTTGACAGTTCATGGATGAAGAACATGGCAAGTTGGTTGTTTTTCTGCATCAGATTCTCGACCAGAGTCATCGGCAGGGTTCCGATGGTGGATGGTTCAAGTGTCGCTGCGCTTGACACATATGGCTCACGTGCGAAATAGGCACGGTAGCCGAAATACTCCACCGGTTTGATTAGGCGTATGATCTGTACACGTCCGCCTATGCCGTCCTTGTACTTCTTGACTTTGCCTTCAAGAAGGCACCAGAGAAATTCCGGTTCATCCTTTTCGGCATATACAATTTGATTCTTCTTGTAGTGACGGATGGTGAAGTTCTCAATGATAAGGCGTTTATCCTCATCACTCAGAACTGACCAAAACTCAGCTAAATCCTCTGTGATAACTTGTTCGATGGTACTTTTAATCATAGGACGGTGTTTCGCAGCTATGTTATATAACATACAAAATTAGCACCAATTAATTGATAAAGGCATCAAATAAGGGTTAAAAAGCGTTAAATCAGGGATTTTGGATAGGTTTTGGGTATAAAAAGCAGACAATCAGGACTGATTGTCTGCTTTTTTGATGTGTGATTGATATGTGGAGTTACTGTTTATTGTAGAAGAGCAATATGCGGTTGCGAAGTATCATTTCGTATTTTGCCTGTACCTGTTGGGCGAGAGAAGTGATATAGTTTGATTGAGCCTGTTCCCATTCGGTCGCGTTTGCTTTGCCATAGTTATATTTCTCTGTCATGGCGTCAAGAGCGGCTTTGGCTGCGATAACTGCCGTCTCGCCTGCCTGATAGCGTTTTTCAGCTCCGAGTGCCTGGTAATAAGCCTGGCGTATGGTTTTGTGTAGGTCGCTTCTCTGCTGTTCGAGGGATAGTTCGGCGGAGAGACGCCGCATTTTTGCCTGCCTTATCTGGTTGCGGGTCGAGAATGCGTCGAAGATAGGTACAGATAGGGAGAAACCGAGGCTCTTCGAAAAGTTGTCGTTCATCTGTTTGCCAAATGACGCACTTTCGAAACCGGATACGGTGTAGTAGCTGCTGCCGAGTCCGGCATTGAAATTCAGACGTGGAAGATATCCGCTCTTAGCCACGTTAACGGCTTTGTCAGCAGCCTCTACTCCGAGGCGTGAGGCTATGATGCTGTGATTGTGGTTAAGTGCGTTGCGGTAAACTTCCTCGCTGCTGAGGAGTGCGACTCTCTCGTCGGGAAGGGGCATTACATCAAATCCTTCAACGTCGTCCAACTCAAGTACTTTCGCAAGGTCAATCAGCGAGAGCTGATAATCATTTGTGGCTGTCACGACTGCAAGTTCGTCAGATGCGACCTGGGCATCTGCCTGGATTACATCCACTTCCGGTACTTTACCGGCTTCGAGCAGCACTTTCTGCCGTTCAAGCTGCACCTTAGAAAGACGTAGTTTTTCATTGTTGACAGCAAGCATCTCACGGTTGTACAGAGCCTGGAGATAATACGATATGACACTGAGTCTTACTTCATCCTTTGCAGCTTCTGTCTGCTCTGTGAGCATGGCGAGATTGGCATGGGCATATTTCAGCTGGCGCACGGCACTTAGACCCTGGAATATCGGGAGCGAGAGCTGGGCGTTCCATGAGAACATGGATGTGTTGCGGTTGGCATATGTGTTCTCGGAAGTGAGCCCTCGACCGAAATCCCAATTCTGACCGGCTCCAGCCGAGATGTTAGGGAGAAAACGGTCCTTTGCCTCGGTTACACTTAGTTCGCCACCCATCCGGTCAAGATTACTCGATTTGATGGTAAGATTGTGGTCCAGCGCATAGTTGATGCAGCTGTCGAGGCTCCATGTGTCAGCCGACATTCCGGCAGTCGAGCAGAGCAAGAGCAGTGATATGGCTGTATGTTTCATTGGTGTCTATTTGTTTTTTACGGATGCACCGCGGATTTTAGCCTTGTTGTCTATACCTTCGGTCACCTGTATGTTTATGCCGTCGGATGTGCCGGTAGATATGGGGGTGCGCTCGAATTTCTGTTCGGGCACGGTGTCGGTGAGGAGATATACGAATGTGCTGTCACCTGCCCATTCGATTACGCTTTCAGGTATGGTGAGCACATCGGACACCTTGCTGAGTGTCACAGTGGCGTTGGCACTGTAACCTGCACGTAGATGGTCTCCTGACGGTACATTGATGGCAGCCTTGATTTCAAATGTGTTGGCGCCGTTTGTCTCTGTTCCTTTCGGAGCGATGTTCTCAATCACTGCATTGAGATGGAGGTCCGGAAGCGCACCGATTGAGATTACCATATCCTGACCTACTGAGAGGAGCCCTACTTCAGTCTCGTCAACTTTACCTTTGAATATAAGATTGTTCATGTCGGCGACTGTTGCGACAGTGGTACCATCGTTCATCGTGTTCGCTTGTATAACCGAGCTACCGACCTTTACGGGAACATCGAGCACCAGACCGGTGATTGTGGCGCGTACCAGGGTGTTGCTCTCTTTGGCATTGGTTTTGGACACACCTTCCTTGACTATGGAGTAGGCATCCTGTGCCGCCTCAAGTTCCGCCTTCGCTTGGGCGAGAGCGGTTTCTGTATTTTCGAAGTCCTCGCGGCTTATTACTTTCTTGTCGTAAAGGATGGCGTTGCGTTCATGCTTCTGGCGTGCGTCAGTGAGCGAAATTTTGGCATTTTTGATGCGTGAGAGAGCGGACGACAATTGCTGCTCATCGGGGATGATTTTGATGCGTGCCACTACGTCACCCTCTTTGACCATATCGCCGGCTTCGACATTTATCTCTGAAATAATGCCTGATACTTGAGGCTTGATTTCAATTTCATCCCGCGGCTCAATCTTTCCTGTCAGTACGGTGGTACGCTCTATATCGCCCGATTTGGGGGTTACGATCTCAAAAGACTCTTTTTCTGGTCGGGAATTCATGAAGAGGTACACGAATGTACCTACAAAGATGGCGGCTATAAGGCACCACATTAAAATCCGCAAAAATTTCTTCATTGTTTCAGTATGGTTATTTGTTTATCTTAATCATTCGGATAGAGAGTGATAGTGGCTTTTATTTGTCGTTTAGCGCTTCTATCGGTTTTATTTTCATCGCCTTGATGGCAGGTATGAGTCCTGCGGCTGTTCCGAGAATCAGGAATGTGAACAATATGTACATTGCTTGCATGAATGAGAGCTGAAATGCTATTTTCCCGTTATCGTCGGCAGTCATCGTCTCGGCTGCTCCAAGAATTATAGTGGCGAAACAGATGCCGGCTATGCCTGCTATGGTGGTCAGTACCATGCTCTCAGATAAAATTTGTATGATGATGTCGCGTGGCTTGGCTCCGATGGCACGTCGTATGCCAATCTCGTGAGTGCGCTCGCGTACTATAATCCACATGATGTTTCCTACTCCGATTATGCCTGAGAGGAGTGTGCCGACTCCGACGAACAGTGCCAGCAGACTGATGCCAAGGAACACCGTGTCGACCATCTTGAATTGCTCCGAGACATCGAAGAAGTGCATGGCACCTTCGTCGTCAGGGGCGATGGGATGATTGTTGACAATGAGGCGGCGCACTGTTTTCTCGTAATCGCCCGGGGCGTATCCGCTTTTGAATGTCATGAGAAACATGTTCACATCGTTGCCCATATTGTAGCTGCTGCGCATGGTGTTGTAAGGGATTACGATTGATTCGTCAATCTGTGCGCCTATGCTGATTTCCGATGTCTGCGCTGCCACCCCGATTACCTTATAATATATATCGTTGATGGATATTTCGTGTCCTACGGCGGAACCTGTTCCGAACAGTTCCTCGGCAATCTTCTTGCCTATCACCGCCACTTTGCGGTTGTTGGTGTTATCTGCTTCGTTGATAAAGCGGCCTTCCTTTATAATGGGGACAAAGATTTTGTCGTAGTCGCTCTCCACTCCTGTAAGCTGGGCGTTTGACTTTTTCTGCCCGTACAGGGCGTTTGCCCAAAGGAAATTCACCGCTGACGAGTGTTCGAGCTGGGGAATTGCACGTCTGATATTGATTACATCCTGTAGGTTGAGCTGAAGTGACATGCCCTTGTTGAATCCGGCGTATGATTTGGTGGTACGACCCGGGAAAAGGATGGCGACATTTGTGGCAAATCCCTCAAAGTTGCGCCCCATGAAGTTCTTGAGTCCTTGCGAGCCGCCTATCAGAAGGGCGAGTATCGCCGTGCCCCAGAATATTCCGAAAGCAGTCATGAATGTGCGCGTCTTGTTCTGCGCCAGTGTGGTGCCGATTTCACGCCAGTTTTCGATGTCAAATACGGGATTTCTCATAATTACTCGTCGCGCAATGCTTCTACCGGTTTGATTTTAAGAGATTTCATTGCCGGGAAGAGTCCAGCCATGGCTCCGGCTATTATTAAGACCAATGTGACCTGGAGGGCTATGGCAATGTCGACAGTCGGGTCCTTTAACACACCATCTTCGCCGACTGCCATATTTATCATTTGGGCAACAAATACACCCATCACAATGCCGATGTAGCCAAACAGTGTGGTGATGGCTACACTTTCAAGTATAATCTGCTTGAGGATACTGAAAGGTTTGGCTCCGATAGCGCGTCTGACTCCGATTTCATGGGTGCGTTCACGCACTGATACGAACATGATGTTGCTCACACCCACTATGCCTGAGAGCATTGTGAGCACACCGATAATCCATACGGCGAATACCAGTACGTTCATGGCGGTTGAGGTGGTGATGTAGTCATTGAACCTGTTCCAGAGCCAGAGGGCGCTTTCGTCATCTTTGTCAAAGGAATGCTGTCTGCCAAGAGTGGCACGGAAGCCAGCTTCCGCATTATTGCCATCCTCAAGAGTCTTGAGTCCCTTGGATTTCACATAGATCCGTTTGACATCGTCGCTGCCGCCAGACATGTTACGCGCGGTGGTAAACGGTATATATGAGCCTCGTGTCCATTCGTGGTCGTAGATGCCTACAACCACAAACGACAAATCATTGACCTTCACCTGCTCGCCGATAGCATATTTGTCTCCGAAAAGAGTTTTGGCTGACTCCTTGTGGAACACGATGACTCGTCGGGCGCTTTTGATGTCGTTGTCATTGATGAAGCGGCCTTCGAGTATGGTGAGACCGTCCGTGCGTTGCGACGACGGGTATACACCTTTATAACCATCGGTAAGGTAATCCTTGGAGGTCATTATCACGGTAGAGTCACCGGTAATTTCAGCTGAAACTTCCGCCACAACATCGGCGTTCTGTGAAGCCAGGATTCCCAGGTCTCTGTCCTTGAGTTTGATTTGTCTGTCCTCTTTCAGTCCCTTGTACGGTTTGTGTGCCCACCCGCCTGTGATGGAGATTATCTGATTGTCGCGTGAGGAGAACATGTCCTCCATCTTGTTCACAAGTCCGCGCGACACACTCAGTAGCACGATTAGCAGGAATATACCCCATGATACGGCGAAACCTGTCAATGCGGTGCGCAGTTTGTTGTGGCGCAGGGTAGCAAGTATTTCGTTGATTAGGTCAATCATCTTTGTCAGGATACTATTCTGCCGTCGGCTATTCGGATTATACGGTTTGTCTGTTCGCCCACGCCTGGATCATGTGTGACAATGACTATGGTCATACCTTCGGCATTTAAGTCTCGGAACACCTGCATGACTTCGCGTGAAGTCTTGGAGTCGAGCGCTCCGGTGGGTTCGTCGGCGAGGATTATTGAGGGCTTTGTAATCAGCGAGCGGGCTATTGCCACTCTCTGTTTCTGTCCGCCGGAAAGTTCACTTGGCAGATGTGTGGCGCGGTCTGCCATACCCATGCGTTCGAGTTGTTCCATGGCAAGCATATTGCGCTTCTTGCGTGATACGCCACGATAGAAAAGCGGCAATGCGACATTCTCAAGAGCGTTTTTATAATTGATTAGGTTGAATGACTGGAACACGAATCCAATCATATAGTTGCGCAGGTCGGCAGCCTTGTTCTCGCTCAGATTCTTGATGAGGACCCCGTCGAGGCAATACTCACCTGAGTCATAGTTGTCAAGAATACCGAGAATGTTTAGGAGGGTTGACTTGCCTGAGCCGGAAGCGCCCATGATTGACACGAGTTCGCCTTTGTCGATGGAAAGGTTGATGTCCTTGAGCACGTGCAACGGCACCACGCCGGGATAGGATTTATTTATGTCTTTTAGGCTGATAATCATAACTGATGAATAGATATTCGCATTATGTTGGGATGAATGCCCACGCTTTGTGAAACTGTTACGTCCTATATGACGCAGAAAAACGGAAAAAGTTACACATTCCAACAAAAAAACATGTATTAATTGTAGTGTGATTTCTAATAGACTGAATTTCCAACAGATTCGGTGTAATTTAACTTAATTTATTCGTTATGAATGCAAATTAATGTATATATTTGCGTACTGTTAGTTCCATTGAATATTACCATTAAATACAGAGGACACATTGTAAATTTAGTTGAACCTATGCAATTGAAAAAGAAACATGGTGCAATATCGTCCGTGGCGTTTCTGAATTTCATGCTCGTACTCACGTTGACAGGATGTAATGATGACGTGTTTGTCGCTCGCCCGGATTTCGGCTCGCATACTTTGAGGGTAGGAGAGACAATAAATGTGAAGTTGCCACAAAATTTAGATATGGGTGACGTATGGCTTTATGTGTCATGCGGTGATGACTTTGTGTTGTATGAAGGCAATCCGAATGGTTTCAGCTCCAAGCTTATAGGTATACATTATTCACTTGATGCCGGTGGCACAGTTGCCAGCGTTTCGGTTGATTTCAATTATTTTCCTGAACCGGTAGATTTTAGGATTGGTGTTTTTGGCTGGGATGATAAAATGGATATAAAGGTATTGCCGGAGTCTACACAGAAATATACTCCCGGCAAAATCGAGTATAATTTGATGCGGTGGACATATGATACTGAAATCCGTCAGTATCAGGGTGGTGTAAAGGAAAATAACTCATCTGAGCCGGTTGAGATAGAAATCAGTCCGGTGATACCGTATAAGATGTGTGCATGTTTCAGACCTGAAGATGATGGAGCGTTTATACTGTTTGCTGAAAAAGATTTTCTGCTTCCGGTATTGGCTGTGGATAGTAACGGTTTTCCGGTCGAGACAGGCGAGAAGATTCCGTTCAGCAGCTATTATACCTCTATACCGGGCTATCAGCTGGAATGCAACGAACCTTACCGGTATACTTTGGCTCCCGGACAAAAAGTGTCATGTCTGGTATCCGTGGAGAACAGGCGTTACTACCTGGATTACATACTTGAGGCTGTCAATGCCGATGGTGTGACATTAAATTTGCCGGGGAAGCTTGAAATAGTGGTACCCCAACGTTATATTTATGAAGTGAAGCCCCGATGAAACATAATATTAATAAGTATCTCTGTGCAATTACGATTGCTATGATATCAGGTCCAACCGTGATGTTGGCTCAGGATGATTCTTGGCTCTCACGTACTCACGGTAAGACGACAGCGCACACAATAAGTCTCGATATGCGTCCGTCGTGGGTGGTGCCTACAAATGCTTTTCTTCGTGGATATGCTGACGGCACAAGAATA
Organism: uncultured Duncaniella sp.; assembly: GCA_958352885.1. Classification (GTDB taxonomy): domain Bacteria; phylum Bacteroidota; class Bacteroidia; order Bacteroidales; family Muribaculaceae; genus Duncaniella. The sequence goes on along the minus strand of CATWQI010000001.1, from coordinate 221,871 downwards.
GTGTCAGGTGCTGTGTCGCCGCACATACGCTACTCATTTAAGTTCAGCCCTGAGACACGTGAAGGTGTGTTATATCCGCATGCTTACCAGGGTATTGGAGTGTCATACACGCAGTTTTTTAAGGAAACAACTCTCGGGCATCCGGTCAATTTATATTTGTTTCAGGGTGCGAGGATTGCGTCGTTGGCTCCAGGATTATCGCTCGACTACGAGTGGAATTTCGGAGCGTCTGCCGGATGGAAGAAGTTTGAGCCGCTTGACAATCCTATGCATGGACCAATAGGTTCAAATGTGAATGCGTATATCAATCTGTCGTTACTGCTTTCTTACCGTATTGACAGCAAGTGGAGAGTGATGGCTGGTATTGAAGGTACACATTATTCCAATGGTAACACACATCTGCCTAACAATGGTGTGAATCTGATAGGCGGTCGCATAGGGGTGGCTTATACAATAGGGGAGGACCGTAGTGGCGAGGTACCGGTGACGGTTGAGTCGTTCAAGCCCGGCTTGGGGTATGATCTTACGGTTTACGGAGCCACGCGGCAGCGTATCCTGATAGAGTACAAAGGGAGTGTGGGTGAGTACATACCCGGGTCATTTGGAATTGCCGGTATGAATTTTGCTCCGATGTATAGTTTCAACCGTTATTTACGAGCCGGTGTTTCTGCTGATTTCCAGTATGACGAGAGTGCCAACCTTGCCAAATACCGTGTGCCGGGGACTTTTGATGAGAATATAAAGTTTTACAGGCAGCCGTTCAGCAAGCGTTTTTCTGCGGGGCTATCACTTCACGCAGAGCTTACAATGCCGATATTCAGTATCAATATCGGTCTTGGACGTAATATCATAGCCAATGGTCGTGACACTAAGATATTCTATCAGACTCTTGCTCTGAAAGCCTATGTCATCAAGGGGGCATATCTCCAGGCGGGATATCAGCTACGTGACTTCCATCAGCCTAACAATCTGATGCTCGGTGTCGGTTATACGTTTGGCAAACGGTGAGAGCTGATATGGCTCAAGGGGGCAATTCATGAATGTCAAAACAGTATTATTAAGCAAATCGGAGCGTGAAGTCAATGTTGACTTCACGCTCCGAACTTCTAATCAGTAACCTTATTATCTCTCGTTATGGGGAAAGATATGTTGCGGGAGTTCCCGCTGTTATTTTGCGCTTTCAGGTTTCTCGATGCCTTCCTTGGTGGCGCGCTCTTCCATACGCTTGATGCGGGCGTCAAGGTCGGGGTGGGAGGAGAAAAGCTGGTTTATTTTGCTGCTTTTCTTTGCGCCTGCTTCTTCCTGAAGAGATTTGAGTTTCTTGAATGAAAGAGCCATTGACCAGGGATTCTTGCCGTTTTTCTGTAGGAACTCATAACCGTAGTCATCAGCTTCCTTTTCCTGTTTCTGTGAATAAGTGGCACCTGCAAGGGCTTCACCGAGGTCGCCGAGCTGAGAGTCGGTAAGAGCTGCGGCGGTGTTGTTGCTTGAAGCTATGCCGTCACGAAGCGCTGAGGTGAGGAGCGCCTGCTTGAATCCTTTCTTAGAGTCGTGGTGTGCCACGTGACCGATTTCATGACCGATTACGCCAAGGAGCTCTTCGTCAGTCATGATGTCCATGAGTGATGAGAAAACACGCACGCTGCCGTCGGCGCAGGCGAAGGCGTTGACATCGATCACATAGTATACCTTGAAATTCAAGGGTATTCCCTCTACTTCTGTGAGACCTTCTGTAAGTTTGTTGAGGCGGATTGTGTAGGGGTCTTCAGGACCGGTGACAGGATTGTGTTCATCCATCCAGTCGATGTACTCCTTTACATATTCAGCCATCTGTTCGTCAGTAAGGGTCACGGCCTGAGCGGTTTTCTTTACAGCGTTGGCAGCTTTTTTGAGATTGAACTGCGCCATAACCGGCATGGTGGTAAATATGCATACCACAGCTACTAAAATTTTCAGAAAATTGTTTTTCATTTTGTGATAAATATGGTTTTGTAGAAATGCAGGTGCAAAATTACAACATATAGCTATAATTTCCTACCTTTGCAGTAGATTTTCGCACATTCTGATTATAACAGACATTTTAAATTTTCAATAAATATCATGATTAGACAGGGTTCAAAATGGAGCACAGCTATTCTCGTAGGAATACTTTTTGTATCATTCATGCTTCTCGCACTCGGGCTTGCGATATACTCTAATTCGCTCACAACTTGGTGGATTCCGGTGCTCCCGGCAGCCATGGTTTCGTTGGGGACGGCTCCGATGCTGTGCCGAAAGTGGCGACGTCTGACTGATGTGAAGAACTGGATTGTCAATTTGATATGCCACGTTTTCGTGGTCGGTTCGATTACCTATTCTGCTTTCCTGTGCATCAATTATTGGGGTGCGGATGAGGCTTCGGATGTGACTGAAAATACTGAGGTGGTGAATAAGTACCGCCAGGCACACACCCGTTACCGCCGTGTCGGGCGTAACCGCCGTGTGGCTGACGGTGAATATTATTCCTACCATCTGCTGCTGAAGTTCAGCGATGGCAGGGAAAAGGCGGTGGAGGTGCCGTTCAGCTCTTACAGGAATGTTAAGGTAGGTGGGCACCGCATACTGCATGTACAGGACGGACTGCTTGGAATACGTGTCATCAAGAAGTAACGGTATATGGTCATCGCAGGAGTCTGTTCCCTTAAGGATTTATTATTAAACGGGCTCTTATACGTGTGTCAGGATGATCAGCTGAACACCACTGTTTTGTTATTATAAGTGAGGATTTTACGTTGGATATGCTTCTCCACGGCACGTGACAGCACTATTTTTTCCAGGTCTCGGCCTTTCTTTACAAGTTCCTCAATGGTGTCCTTGTGGGTGATACGCACTACATCCTGCTCTATGATGGGACCGGCATCGAGTTCGGTGGTTACATAATGGCTCGTGGCACCGATTAGTTTTACTCCGCGTTCATGTGCCTGATGGTAAGGTTTGGCACCAACAAAGGCAGGAAGAAAGGAGTGATGTATATTGATGATACGGTTGGGGTAGCGGTTTATGAAATCCTCCGAGAGCACTTGCATGTACCGAGCAAGAACGATGAAGTCCACTCCATATCGGTCAAGAATCTCAAATTCACGCTTCTCCATCTCCTCCTTATTGTCGCGTGTCACAGGCACTACTTCAAACGGGATGTTGAATTGCTTGCCTGCAATTGCCAGGTCAGGATGATTGCTTATGATTACCGGTATGTCTACATCCCATTCTCCCGCCATGTGGCGTGCGAGCATATCATACAGGCAGTGCGACATTTTGCTTACGAATATTGCCATATGCTGCCGACGGCTTGAGAAACTCAGTCTGTAAGTCAGCTCATATCGTTTGCCATATAGAGTGTTGAAGTAGTCGTCAATTTTCTCTGCAGGTATTACAAATCGCTCCAAATCCCATTCGACACGCATGTAAAAGATGCCGTTTACTCTGTCGACGTACTGGTCAAGGTATATGATATTACCTTGATTTGTAGTTATGAATTCGGTTATTACAGCGATTATGCCCGGCTGGTCGGGGCAGTGCATGCGAAGTATTGCGGTTTTCTTTGCTTTCTTTTCCACGTTATAATCAGACATCTATAATAATTAGACATTTATGTAATGATGCCCGCAAAGTTAACAATAAAAATCGGAATCAAAAAGTCCATTCAGGACTTGTTACGCTATTTGAAGGGGCATGGTTTCGGGTAGTCGGGGTCTGTCTGTTGCCGGAAGGAGCTCCGGGTTTATTGTCCGTGGATTTCTGTGGCGTGGCAGGAGAGGTGTAGGTTGTATATCCATCTTTGGCAGCGCGTTTTTCCATTCGTGCTATTCGGTCGTCCAGGTCAGGGTGGGAGGAGAAAAGCTGATTGATGGGCTCATTCCCGTTGCTGCCTGAGGAGGCTTCGATGGCCTTCAGTTTTTTGAATGAGAGGGCCATTGCCATTGGATTTTTACCGTGGCTTTTCAGGAATTCGTATCCGTAGTCATCTGCATCATTTTCTTGTTTTTGAGAGTAGTTGGCGCTTGCCAGTGCTTCTCCGAGGTCTCCGAGTTGTGACTGGGTCAGAGCGGCAATCGCACCGCCGCCGGATGACAGTCCGTCACGTAATGCCGAAGAGAGGAGTGCTTGTTTGAATCCTTTCTTGGAATCGTGATGAGCCACATGGCCGATTTCATGCCCTATTACGCCAAGGAGCTCGTCATCGCTCATTATATCCATCAGTGAAGAGAATACTCTCACGCTACCGTCGGCGCAGGCAAAGGCGTTGACATCGTTGGTTTTGTAGACTTTGAAATTCAGTGGTATGCCTTCCACGTCAGTCAGCCCTTGCGTAAGACGGTTCAACCTTACAGTGTATGGGTCGGTGGGTGATGCCACATCGTTTTTATTGTCCATATATGTGACATACTCGCTTACATAGGCGGCTACCTGCTCATCGGATATTGTAGCGGCTTGTGTCACTTTGGATATGGCGCTTATGGCGCGCATGAAATCAAACTGTGCCATTGCCGGAAGGCATGCAGCTGCCATGCAGGCAACCGCAACGATAGTTCTAAGAAACTTGGTTTTCATAAGCTTGAAAATTAGCCGGATAAATTTCTTGAATCTATAACCTCAAACTGAGGGCTAAAGTTTCTTAGAACCTCTTAAATCTTATAAATCAATTAGAATTCAAGACTGAGAACCAACGTCTACAAATCACCTGCGGCTGTCTGAAAGTCGTAATTGGCTATCACGAGCTCGGCTATAAGGTCTATTACTTCCGGCTGCTCGAATTTTGAGGCGCGGTCAAAAGAAATGTTATATTTAGCGTCTACAGACAATTTACCGTCAGCCCAGTCGTGGTCATAGAGAAATCTTAAGTATTCGGAGTAATTGTCGAATGTTGCGTCGTCGACATGGGGACCTTTTACAAACCAGTGTTTCATAGCGGAACCTATAGTCTCGTCCAGCCTGGAGAGCAATGAGCCGAATTTCTCGTCACTGAATATCTCTTCGTCCGTAAGACCGCGCATGCGTTCCGGTTTGTTCAGCGAAAGGTCGAGCACTATGTCGCATCTGGTAACATTGTTTTCCTGTCCGGTCTCGAACTTGACCACAGTTTCCCGCCAGAGTTTGCTGTTTTTCCTGAATTTGATACCGCCATTGAATTTGAATACCTTACGGAAATCCCATTTTTTGATGTCGGGCCGCAGTGCTTCAACTCGTTTCATAACATTGCTTTGAAGTTTTTTGACAAATTCAGCAGAGTTGAATTCGATGGTCCCGAGGTCAGTGTTTATACCGGTCACGGATGACTTATCAGTGATTTTGCGCATCTGTTCACCGAAGTCGAGACCGGAATCGCCGTGAGATTCGGTTAAGGCGAGAGTTTGTTGTACGAGTTTAAACAATTTGTTTATGTCGCGTCTGCGTTGCGACAGATATGGATCTGTCTCACATACGGCATCAAGAATCACCTCATATTCATCTGCGCTATCGTCGTCATCATCGTTGCTGACAGTCTCCGGAATCCGGATATTCATGCGTGATGCCATATCTGCGTCCCATTTAAAGAAATCAGGCTGATAGGCAAGCATTCGGTATATTTTCGGATAGCATACCTGAATAGCCACTACGGCAAAATTTACTATCTTAGCCTGAGGAGATTTTGAAAATTGATCGTCTTCGTTGCCGCATTGTGCAATGCAATCGAGGAGGGATAGTGTGTTGATTAGGCGTTTTATGGAGCGTGGGTTCTTTCCGACCGAACTTTCCACTATCGTGGTGAGCGATTCTACCAGTATGGCGTTTTCCCGTGATGCGTCTGTGCTTGAGATGTAACCAATGTCCGCAAGTGATGCAAGGACAAAGTCCATAGGACGATAGTTACTCACCGGGAGTGAGAATGGGACCTGTATTATCTTGTCGAAGAATGACCTGAATTCCCGTTCGTTCCTTTCAGTGAGTTTCCCGAATTTCGGTTCGAGCCCTTTTACCACCACTTCGTAGTCAATGGCGAGTATGAAGATGCAATTCTTCAGGGAGAATATGTTTTTCAGAAGTTCCAGTATTTCTACCGCTACAGGCGGATTCAGACGGTCAAGGTCGTCGATGAACACTATCACTCCTTTTTTTCTGACGTTCGGCTGGGAGAGGGTTTTGATTATGCTGTCCTCCAATACCTGCTTAAGTTGTTCGAGGTCTGAGGGCTGGTTGCTTATCCGATCGAACCAGTCGTCCACAACATCACCGACCCCTACACCGTTTGATATTCCGTGGGTGGCAGCTCCAAGAACAGCCTTGACCGGAGCCCGGAGTGCACCGAAGTACTTTGCCGCCTTTTCCTTAAGTGTCGGATGAGTGAGGGCGGCTATGAGTTTGCGTAATATCTTTATTACGGTTACTTCAGGAGATGAAAGCATTGAGTATTCCCATGTGTTTATGGTGATACCTTCAAACTCCCCGGTAGTACCGCACAAGGCATATTCGAGCTTGTTCATCAGAGATGTCTTTCCGCTCCCCCATTCACCTTGTAAGGCGATAGTTATGGGTGCGGATGAATTCTGTATGAACTTAACGAGCCCGTTGACATAACGTTCGGTCCCGAAATCGTTAGTCACATCGCAGAGGGGTATATCTGATATTGATGTCTTTTTCCCAGGTTCCATAGCAAAAGTAGCGGTTGACCGGTATGGTCAATTCTTATTGGCATTTATATTTTGCAAAGATAGTTATTACAGACGTTTTAAACAAACTTGTGGAAGTCTTGATTTGTTTACTCTATTTTTGTAGCTTTGCAAGGCAAAAAATTTAACTTGAAATCTATTAGCAATGACACAGAATTCAACAATGGCACGGATATATTCTTTCCGCAGGTCACTAATGTCTGTATTTATGTTCGGGAGTGTCCTGTCAGCTTTTGCATGGGGGCAGAAAGGTCATGATGTGACAGCTTACATAGCTGAGAATCATCTTACTCCGGTTACGGCATGTGCTGTCGATTCTTTGCTCGAGGGCAAGTCGATGGTATACTGGGCGAACTGGCTTGACAATGCGAGCCACACAGAGCCATATGCCTACACAAAGACCTGGCATTACAAAAATGTGGATGAGGGCGAACGTTACGAGGAGTCGTATGCCAATCCGGCAGGTGATGCGGTGACAGCTATCAAAGCTCAGATAGAGACTCTCACACACGGCGAAGCTTCGTTGGAGGATTCGCAGCTTGCCATGAAGATACTTGTACATGTGGTCGGAGACCTGCATCAGCCTCTTCATATGGGACATGCCACTGACCTCGGTGGCAACCGTACAAAAGTCAAATATTTCGGACGTGACACCAATCTTCACTCCGTGTGGGATTCGTCAATACCTGAGTCAGCCCACAAATGGAGCTATACGGAGTGGCAACAGCAGATTGACCGTGTGCCTCAGGCTGAACAGATTGAGATAGTAAGCGGCTCGATTGATGACTGGGCAAAACAGACTATCATTGTGTGCAATGACGTGTATAAGTACTTTGCGGCTAATCCTGATATCTCGTATGATGGAGTGGCTGACTGGACTCCGGTGGTAGAGACTCAGTTCCTTAACGGAGGTCTGCGTCTGGCTCATATACTGAATCTTATATTTGATGATGATTATCGTGCGGCTAATCCCTCACCAGTGATTGACGAAGCCTTGAGAGGGCGTAAATAGGATGCTCTCATAAATGCTTTCTTGAGAGCCAGCTGAATATGTAGCGGTAAAGCGGTACTCTGACCTCGGGGCTTGAGAGCACGAGGTCATGCAGTCCGCCTGTCACTTTCACGCAGGTCACATCGGGTCCGAGTTCCCTGCCGAACTGCTTGATGTCCGTAACATCAAGCACTCCGTCTCCGTGGTTGAACTTCTCGCTCCAATTGTCCCCGTATACGCTATTTGAAGAGTACATTAGGAGTATCGGGATGCGTATGTCAGCATTGCCGCTGCGCAGACTATTCTGTGCATTCGAAATGGCGCGGACCCATCCGGCTGTCACGTCGGGAGATTGGGTTAATTTCCATTTGGTATTATAGTCCCATTCGCCGTGGTACTGTTTAAGCAGGCTTTCGGCATATGCGGTGGATTTCCCTTGCGATATAGGGATATCTGGGAATATTTTGCCTATTGCACGTACTGCCCAAATCAGATGTTCGAGTTTCCCGAGATTCCAGTCAAGAAACGGACTGTTGAGAAGCAGCCCTTTAACGGTCTTAGGACTGCGCTCGTTCATATAGCAGCTTACGGTAAGCCCTCCGGTGGAGTGTCCGACAATTATTATTTCGTTGAGTCCGGCTTTCTCCATTATCACTCTGGCGGAGTCTATGTCTGCGTAGTACTCGCTTATATCACGCAGTTCGAACATCTTCTGTCCCGGAAGTATCGAACGCCCGTATTTTCTTAAATCCACAGCATAGAAATCGTAACCGTGCTCCACAAATTCATCTCCCATTTCCTTCTGAAAGAAGTAGTCGTTGAATCCATGTACATAAAGGATGCCTTTGCCTGTGCTTGACGAGTCCGGGGCAAGCTTGCGTATTACAGTAGATATTACTTTGCCTGAATAGTCGTCCGGCTGACTTACATGTCGCATCTCGTAGCCGTCTCCGAGTATGTCCGGTTGCCATAGTCCGGTATGAGCTGTGGCTAATAGATATATGATGAGCGAGAACAGAAGTGCCGGTAATCGTCGTGTGTACATAGGGATATAGGATGGAAAGTGTTATGAATAGAAAATAAGGGTACTGCATCGAGGCGCATAAAAAGCTGCCGGTTCCGAGACATGGCATCGGGACCGGCAGTGATATTGCCACTATTTGATGTGACTTGGTGAATGCGATGCTTGTCAGCTTGCTGATTCGAGCTCGGGTGCTATGAGCTTGTAACCCTTTCCGTGGATGTTGATGATTTCAATTGACGGATCATCCTTAAGGTGCTTGCGCAGTTTGGTGATGTAGACGTCCATTGAGCGGGCGTTAAAGTAGTTGTCGTCAATCCAGATGGTCTTGAGTGCGAAATTACGCTCAAGAATCTCGTTGACATGGGCGCAAAGTAGACTTAGAAGCTCTGATTCTTTTGTTGTAAGCTTGGTAACCTTGTCGTCAATCAGAAGTACCTGTTTCTGAGTGTCAAAGGTAAACTTGCCAATCTTGTACATTGTGATTTCCTTGCCCTTCTTGCCTTTTACACGGCGAAGTATGGCCTCAATGCGGAAAACGAGCTCCTCCATTGAGAAAGGCTTGGTGATATAGTCGTCCGCTCCGATTTTAAATCCTTCGAGGATATCCTCCTTGAGAGACTTGGCGGTAAGGAAGATGATGGGAACTTCAGAGTTAACGGTACGTATTTCCTGAGCGAGTGCGAAACCATCCTTTTTGGGCATCATCACGTCAAGGACGCAAAGGTCATATTTGCCTTTGAGGAAGGCTTTGTAGCCACTTTCTCCGTCGGCGAAGAGGTCGGCATTAAACCCCTTGGCCTGCAGGTATTCCCTGAGAAGCATGCCGAGGTTCTCGTCATCTTCGCATAGCAGTATGCGCAAACGTTCTTCCATAATTCTTAATTTTTAGTTATTGGTAATGTTATTATAAATTTTGTTCCAGTATTAAGTTCGCTCTCCACTGAGATGTCTCCTCCGAGTTCGCCTACCATTTTCTTGACATAGGCGAGTCCGAGTCCGAAGCCTTTCACATCATGCCGGTTACCGGTGGAGACACGGTAGAATTTTTCAAATATCTTCTTCAAATCCTCACGTTTCATACCTATGCCGTTGTCATGCACTGTGATTTCGATGCGTTCGTTGCCATGTTGGGTTATGTCACGAGTGGAGACTATAAGACGCAGTGGCACATCCTCCCTGCGGTACTTTACAGCATTGTCAAGCAGGTTGAATATGACGTTGGTGAAGTGCATCTCGTCCACTCGGACTGTTGAGTCGTTGGCTCCGAGGATGGCTTCGATTTTACCCCCATATTTCTCTACCTTGAGTTTGAATGTGGTGGTGATGTTGGCTATAAGGACATTGGCGTCTACATCCTGCAAGCGCAATGTCGCTTTCTGCCTGTCAAACATCGACATCTGCAACACTTTTTCCACCTGGAAGCGCAGTCGCTTTGTCTCGTCGTTAATTACGGTCGATATATGTCCGAGCATTGACGGCGATTTAAGCACTGCATTGTCGTTGAGCATCTGGGCCGCAAGCGATATAGTGGATATAGGTGTCTTGAACTCGTGAGTCATATTGTTGATAAAGTCATTCTTCATCTCTGTCAGTTTCTTTTGTCTGAAGGCCAGAATTATGGTGCATATAAATGTCACGAGCAGGATGAAAGTAAAGATGAATGACGGAATCATGAAGCGTATGGAGCCAAATATGTAGTCGCTCTTGGTGGGGAAATATACCTTGAGGTAGTACATCTTATTTTTTGGGTCATTTGGGAAGAGGCGCTGTACGAACATACTGTTTTCGTCCTTCACAGTGGGATGATAACCTGCTGATTTGTATACAATCCCACCTACACGATTGACAACGGCAAGTTCGAAGGGGAGTGTGAGTCCATTGTTGTCAAGCTCCGAACGCAGATAAGAAGTCACTTCAGCCGAGTCGGCGCGCTCACTTATCGGACGGTTGCTCGACTGGTTGATGATGCTTAGGATAACCTCGTCAAGCAGCCCTTTCTGGTAGAGATATTTACCACGCATCAGATCGCTCATTGACTGGTTTCCGGATTTACGATCGATGTTTCCCTTGAGAGTCAGGTCATAGTTTATCCCCTCCGGTGTGTTGAACATATAGTTCAGGCTCATTGAACCGTCAGCGTTCGAACGGGGGTAAAATTGTGTCTCCATCTGCTGGAGATCTTCTTCGAGATAATATTTGGTTTCGTCTTGCTCCAGACGCGTGGTTACGGCATAAAGCGAACGCTTAACGCCTTCTGCGAACTGGTCATCACGCATCCGTTTCATGTTGTTCATATACGTTATCTGTACATAAAGCAACCCGATAAATGTCAGAGCCATGATGATGGTGAGTAACCAAATAGTTGACTTTTTCATATTCTATATGCCTCCTTGTAAGGCTGTGGGGATATTTCTGTTACAAAAATATGTCAGTTCAAAATCGTTAACCTTTATATGTTAACAATTGCAATGTATAATTGTTGTGAAAAAATTTAAAATCTACCGTTGTGCGGTTAGATTCGGCAATTTAACATTTTGCGTCAAAATTAACAAATAAATGTGAACCGAACAACAAATTACAATATATTTAATGTGAAAAGGGAGTGTTTTTAGATATTTTTGGGAAAACTATCAAGTGGCTGGCTGCGTTATAATTGGGCATAGAAAAATTTAAAAATATAATTTTGCAAACCGTTATTTTAATATGAAGACTATTATCAATCAAGACATCCCCGATTTTTCAGTCGAGGCTTACGTTGACGGCGAATTTCGCACAGTGAGCCGAGACGATCTCAAAGGCAAGTGGGCGATTTTCTTCTTCTATCCTGCCGACTTTACATTTGTGTGTCCTACTGAACTTGTGGATATGGCTGAGAACTATGATAAATTCCGTAAGCTCGGTGCCGAGGTTTACAGTGTTTCTACTGACAGCCAGTTCACACATAAGGCATGGCACGATGCCAGCGAATCGATAGGTAAAGTTCGTTTCCCGATGCTTTCCGACAAGACTGGTGCGCTGAGCGAGTATTTCGGTGTGCTTAATGCTGACGACTTCATGGCTTACAGAGGTACTTTTGTGGTGAACCCTGAAGGGAAAATCAAGATAGCTGAGGTTCAGGACAATGGCATAGGTCGTAATGCAGAGGAGCTGATACGTAAGCTCGAGGCTGCCCAGTTTGTGGCAGAGCATGGCGACCAGGTGTGCCCTGCCCGCTGGCGACCGGGTGATGCCACATTGACTCCTGGAATCGAGCTTGTTGGTAAAATCTGACATTACGCTTCTGTTTCCGGAGCTGGCGGTATGTCCTGCATACCGGTTGAAGCCTGGATATGGAGAACAATTAATTGTTCTCCATATCCAGGCTTTTTTATTGTTTCCTGCGTGTCGGATAGGATGCGTGTGGAGGAAAAAGTCGGTTCAACAGGTCGGTGCGGTGCATTCGCCGGAGTGAGTCCGTGATGTCGTTGCGATAGTTCCTGTCGTACCAGAAGAAGTATTTACGTTGGGCAAGCTTTTCGTCGGGAGACGTTGCTGTGAATACTTTTTTGCCTGTGTAGGGGTGGTAGCCGGTATAATATATCTCGGTCGAAACAGTCATTGGGGTGGGTGTAAAGTCCTGGACCTGCTCTAAATGTAGATTGAGCTGTTTGGTTTCTACGGCAAGTTCCGCCATGTCTATTTCATGGCATCCTGGATGGGAGGATATGAAATAAGGTATGAGCTGCTGTCGTAGCCCATAGCGAGAATTAACCTGCTCGAAGAATCGGCTGAATTCGTGGTAGAGTTGAAATGATGGTTTGCGCATTATGTCAAGGACGGTGTTGCTTGTATGTTCCGGCGCAACTTTAAGCCTTCCGGATACGTGGTGTACGATTAGCTCTTCATTGTATCGGCGATTTGCCTTGTCAATTTCGGTATCGCCTGTGTGGTGCATTGATAGGTCATATCGTACGCCGCTGCCGATGAACGACTTTTTAACCCCCGGCATTTCGTCCACAGCATGGTAAAGTTCAAGCAGGGGGCGGTGGTCGGTGTTGAGGTTGGCACACGGTTTAGGATGGAGACATGACGGGCGCAGGCATTTTTCGCATATGCTTGTGTCTTTCCCGCCCATGCGGTACATATTGGCGCTGGGACCGCCTACATCACTTATATATCCTTTGAAGTCCGGCATCTCTGTGACTTTTTTTATTTCACGCAGTACGGACTCTTTGCTGCGCGAGGCTATGAATTTGCCTTGATGGGCTGAGATGGTGCAGAATGCACAACCTCCGAAGCATCCTCTGTGAATGTTGACAGAGTGACGTATCATTTCGTAGGCAGGGATGTGTTTCCCTTTGTAGCGAGGGTGTGGAAGGCGTGTATACGGGAGGTCAAAGGATGCGTCAATTTCCTCGGTGGTCATGGGTGGATACATCGGATTGACCTTTATCCAGATATTGCCATGGCGTTGCCACAAGGTCTTGCCGTGCATAGCGTTGCTCTGTTGCTCAATATGCTTGAAGTTCTCGGCATGATGCGGCTTGGAGTTAAGGCAGTCGTCGTAGGGATACAGGATTATATCATGGTCAAGCACTGTTATCGAGTTTTCTGCCACGTCGTTCCAACGGTCATTTTCACGGATGCGCACCACAGTCTGGGGGATATCAGTCATGTCGGCTATTCTCTCTCCGGCTGCGAGTCTGCGGGCAATTTCCAGTGTGACCTTCTCGCCCATACCATAGCTGATTATGTCTGCGTCGCAGTCAAGCAGGATGGATGGCTTCAGTTTGTCCTGCCAGTAATCATAATGGGCAAGACGACGCATGGATGCTTCTATGCCTCCTGCTATTACAGGAGTATCGGGAAAGAGTTTCCGTAGTATGTGTGAGTAGACTATAGTTGGGTAATCGGGGCGTGCTCCATGCCTGCCGTTAGGGGTGTAGGCATCATCGCTGCGGCGGCGACGCGCAGCGGTGTAATGATTGACCATAGAGTCCATGGCTCCCGCCGATACTCCAAAAAATAATCGAGGCGCTCCGAATTTTTTGAAATCGCGCAGATCGTCCTGCCAGTTTGGCTGTGGAACTATGGCTACCTTGTAACCGGCTGCCTGTAGTGCCCGCCCGATTACCGCCGCGCCAAATGACGGGTGGTCGACATAGGCATCTCCGGTAAACAACACAACGTCCACATATTCCCATCCCAAGGCCTTCATCTCTTTTACGCTTGTAGGAAGATAAGCTGTGACCGGGGGGAGGGGCAGTTCAAATGAAGCTTTTTTGTGCTCCGGAGGCATTTGTACCGGAACCTTTTGTGGGGGTGTCTTTCTATCGTGGTTAACCGGTTTTGCCGGATTGCGAAATTTCTTCTGCATAGATATTCAAGAAAAATGAATTATTGCAATAATTTGTCATTCTGTACTGGACGTGGCTATCTTTGGGCTGTGTCACAGCCTGACAGGAATTATTGATTGCCGGTTGCCATCTCTTCCATTGCGAGGATTTCATCACGCAGGCGAGCAGCTTCGATGAAGTCCATGCGCTTGGCTGCCTCGACCATTTCCACACGTTTTGTAGTAATGAGTTTTTGAAGGGCTTCAGGAGACAGATAGGGGATGACTGGGTCGGCGGCAAGGTTGACCTTTGATGTGTACTCTTCTGCGTAGGGTATGGGCTGGGCTTTCTTTCCGCGCTGCGCCGGGGATGTGCGTTTCCCTTTCTGTTCCACCGGCTCGAGTCCTTCGGTGTCTATTCCTATGATGGCGTTGCGGGCTTTTACAATGGCTTGCGGGGTTATGCCATGTTCCTCATTGTACGCCAGCTGGAGCGAGCGTCGGCGAGATGTCTCGTCAATGGTCTGCTGCATTGAGTCGGTAATTTTGTCAGCATACATTATCACGGTGCCGTTGAGATTTCTGGCAGCACGCCCCACAGTCTGTGTGAGCGAGCGGTGACTGCGGAGAAATCCCTCCTTGTCGGCATCGAGTATGGCGACAAGTGATACTTCCGGCAGGTCGAGCCCCTCACGCAGCAGATTGACACCGACGAGCACATCGAAGTCACCTGCTCTCAGTCCGTCGAGGATGCGGATTCGGTCAAGTGTGTCTACGTCGCTGTGGATATACGCTGTCTTTATCCGCAACCGTGTGAGATAGTCGTTGAGCTCCTCTGCCATTCGCTTGGTCAGGGTGGTGACGAGTATACGTTCGTTGCGTTCGATACGTAGGTTTATCTCATGGAGCAGGTCGTCTATCTGGTTGAGCGAAGGACGCACTTCTATTACGGGGTCGAGCAGACCTGTCGGACGGATGATTTGCTCCACTACCACGCCTTCGCATTTCTCAAGTTCATAGTCGGCAGGGGTGGCGCTGACATACAGTACCTGTGGGGTAAGACGTTCGAACTCTTCAAATTTAAGGGGACGGTTGTCAAGTGCGGCAGGCAGACGGAAGCCATACTCCACGAGGTTCATTTTGCGTGAGAGGTCTCCGCCGTACATAGCACGGCATTGCGGCAGTGTAACGTGGCTTTCGTCTATTATGGTCAGAAAATCCTTGGGGAAATAGTCAAGCAGGCAGAACGGGCGCATGCCAGGCTGTCTGCCGTCAAAATATCGGCTGTAATTCTCGATGCCTGAGCAATGACCTACCTCCCGCAGCATTTCCACGTCATAGTTCACTCGCTCAAGCAGACGTTTAGCCTCCAGTTCTTTCCCTTCACGGAAAAAGTAGTTATACTGTTCCCCGAGGTCAAGCTCAATCTGTCCTATTGCCGAACCCATTCGTTCAGGTGATGTGACAAACAGGTTTGCCGGGTATATCTTGAATACGTCGTGAGAGCCGAGTGAAACACCATCATCAGGATGTATAGTCTTAATTGACTCTATTTCGTCGCCCCAGAATGTGACGCGCACTATTATTTCCTCGTATGCAAGGCGTATGTCCACCGTGTCTCCTTTGACACGGAATGTGCCCCTCGACAGTTCAACTTCGTTGCGTGAATAGAGTGCTCCGACCAGCGAGCGCAGAAATTTGTTACGGGCAATTTTCTGTCCGACAGACACCATGATGACGTTGCTGTCGAAATCCTCGGGGTTGCCCATGCCGTAGAGGCATGACACAGAGGATACCACGACAACATCTTTGCGTCCTGACATCAGGGCTGACACTGTGGAAAGACGGAGTTTCTCGATTTCATCGTTAATCATCAAATCCTTTTCGATATACTTATCCACCGTGGGTATGTAAGCTTCAGGCTGATAATAATCGTAGTAGGAGACGAAATACTGAACTGAGTTGTTTGGGAAAAATCCCTTGAACTCGCTGTAAAGCTGTGCGGCGAGGGTCTTGTTATGGCTGAGGATGAGGGTGGGCTTTTCCACCTGGGCTATCACATTTGCCATGGTGAAAGTCTTTCCCGAGCCGGTCACGCCGAGCAGGGTCTGGGCTTTCTCCCCGTCCTTGATACCTTGCACCAACTGTTCGATGGCTTGTGGCTGGTCGCCGGTAGGCTGGTATTGTGAAGTCAACTGGAATTTCATAACTTACAAAGGTACTACATTTTTCCGACATAGGCACTATGCAGACTTATAACAAAATATAAAGGAAGAATATTGACGTAGTCAATGGGATGTGTGCGATATGCTACTAAAATATAATAAAAATCGGAAGCGACAGATGTATCAGGAATCTGTCGCTTCCGCTATTGGCATTTGCAGGTTTTAGATTGAGGATTTGGTAGTCTGAAGTAATCAAATATTCTCAATCGACTGCCTGATTAACCGTACTGGATGGTGCCGTCGGCATTGCGGTACTGGTCGAAGCTTTTCTCGTACTGGTCCATAGCGCGGAGGCTCATGCCCATATTGGAGAAACCGCCGTCATGATAGAGATTCTGCATGGTCACCTTGCGGGTGAGATCACTGAACATCACTATGCAGTAGTCGGCACATTCATCGGCGTTTGCGTTGCCTAATGGCGACATGCGGTTGGCGAAGTCCATAAGTGACTCCATGCCTTTCACGCCGCTTCCGGCAGTGGTGGCAGTGGGTGACTGTGAGATGGTGTTGATTCTCACATGTTTTTCGCGTCCGTAGATGTAGCCGAAACTACGTGCTATTGACTCAAGAAGAGCCTTGGCGTCAGCCATGTCATTGTAGCCGAACATGGTGCGCTGAGCGGCGATATAGCTTAGGGCAAGTATGCTGCCGTAATCATTTATGGCATCGAGCTTCTTGGCGCATTGTATCATTTTGTGGAATGATACGGCGGAGATGTCGAGAGTCTTGTTGAGCAGATCGTAGTCAATGTCATCATAAAGGCGTTTCTTGCGCACATTTGGTGACATGCCGATGGAGTGGAGCACAAAGTCTATTTTACCACCGAGGATTTCCATTGATTTCTGGAATACCATTTCAAGGTCTTCCACATTAGTAGCGTCGGCAGGGATGACTTCAGCGTTAAGTTTCTTGCCAAGGTCGCTTACTTCGCCCATGCGCACAGCCACAGGGGTGTTTGAAAGAGTAATTGTAGCGCCTTCCTCTACGGCTTTCTCAGCCACTTTCCAGGCAATACTCTTATCGTTGAGTGCGCCGAATATCACGCCGCGCTTTCCTTTGAGAAGATTGTAACTCATACTTACAATATAATGATTGTGATTATTAAGCGGTCAAAGCCCGTCCGGGCGTAACCGGCTGCAAAGTTACGAAATTCTCCTGGATTATGGAAATTTGAGTCCAAAACCGGTTTTTATAAGGCTTGCGATTCGGTTTGGGATAGAAAATAGTCCTTGGGTACGAAGCTTTTCCAATTTTTGAACCAAGGGTCGTATATGAAAATGAAACCTGATTTTTTTACCACTCTGTGGAGTTTGACTGTGCCTTTGGATACTGCTACCGGGATGGATACTGCGTCATTGTCGCCTCCGGTAGCCGTTGCGTTGAGCTGGAAAGTTATCTCCATACAGGCAATATCTTCCGATTGGAAAGTTATCTTGTCAAATTTCAGCCATCCGTCGGTGATGGTATTTGAGGCGAGGATTATGCGTTCGCCTGGATGAGCTTTTGCAATCTCGGGTCTGTTGATTTTGTCACACATAGGAGCCCACATCATGTCGCACAGCACGATATCCTCAGTCAGGACCTGGCTCCACGAATTTAAATCGAATGAATTTGGATTGACTTCAGGCTTGGTGCTGGTTATTGCATACATTTTGCCGATTTCGGGTTCTTCGTGCAATAATATACTGAATTCAAATGCACTAAGGGCTTTTGCTGTATTCAGATAATAGGGCATGGTTTCAAAAATCAAGATGAAATTGTTCCCCTCACAGCCATAAGTAGCGGAAGGTGGCTCCAGTACTCTTGTCGATCTATATTCATTTTTAGTCTTTTCTCCATTTATCACGAACGTGTAGTCATATTCAGGCTGCGTGAGCACATTTTCTACTATTGTGTCTGCCAAGTCATGATGGTGGCATGATGCCATGTAGGAGCAGAGCAGAATGATTACGGCGTATTTTACGAAGTCATTAATCTGTTTCATGGCTTTTCAGGGTTGTGTTTTTTAGAAGTTAAGGATTAGAGCGCCATATTAATTGAGTGCATGGCAATGGCGTTCTAATCCTTAAATTTTTAGAGTTATTTTGCCTGTGTGAGGCGTATTTGTGCATAATCACTTCCTTTGCCGAGCATGAACTTGAATTCACGAGTCTCACCTGTTTCGTTGGGCGATATCTCTACATGGTATTTGTAGTCTGGCTTGCCACTGAGTAGTTGCAGCCCCCAGCTCTTGTCTGTCACATCGGGGTTCATGCCGTTTTCGCGTGTATATTCCGATTTGTTGTTTACGAGTACTTCATAAACAGGTTCGATATCCTTGTTGAATTCGACTGTGAAGTCAAAGCTGACACCATCTGCAGGGATGTCGGCAGTCTTTACAAATTCCCCTGGGGTCTCTACTTTCAGACCATCCACAGTGATTGTAAGCGGGGTATAGGTCTTGTAGTCAGGATCATCATCTTTGCATGAGCATACCATCACAAGTAGGGATAATAGTAACAATAACTTGGGTAGTTTCATAATGTTTTAGGTTTGGTTAAAATATTGGTTTTAGATTGATACTCTCGGTTGTTAAATAAAATTCATAATAGGTCTTAATTAACGAATATTACAAAATTATGATATTATTTTGTGGAATACTAATACTATTATATCAATAATCACTGTAAATTTGACTTTTTAGGAAATATACATATTATTTATTGCTTGATAATAGAAACTTTAAATCGTTCAATGACATCTCCGTTCTTATTTCGGATGGCGAAATCTTCTGTAATGCTTTGATTCGTACTGTTTTTAAATGAGTCTAAAATACTTTGAGGAAAAATGTGGGCTGAGGATAGTACGAGGGATGTTACTCCCTTAAGTCCGGTTATAGTGGAACTACCTTTGTTTTCAAGATAATAAATTTTGAACTCGTCCGGGATACTTCCGATATAGTATGGATTTTGTTTTATGGTTATGGTATTTTGTGCAGCCCCGTCATGGAATGTAATATAGGTTGGCTCTATAATATAAGGGAATGCTGTGTTAATTGTTATATAGCTGCTGGCTCCATATACTTTTGTGTCATTGGAAATGTATACGGGACGGAAGTAATATATTTTTTGATTCCCGGTTTCATTAAAGTTTACAGTGTAGCTATATTCTGTCATTTCTTCCCATTTTATAGGGGAGCCGGAACCAACTTCAAATTTGATATCGGTTTCAAAGTCGGCATAATCATTAGTTCGATTATGTATAATAGGTGTAAGAAGTGCATATTTAGGCTGATGGGTTGACCGTATGATATACTGGGGCAATCCAGCCATGATTCTTTTTGGATATGCTTCACCGGTATCTAAAGTCGCTAATATAGTGACAAATCCATGTTTCTTGACAGTGAGTACACCTGTATTGCTTATTGTAGCAATTGACTCGTCGGATACACTCCATGAGATAGGTCGATTTTTTGCATTGTTGCGAAGAGTATATTTGGTCCCAGTCGCACCAATTTTATCTCCTTCAACGAATGTCGACAATTGTTCACGTAGCCATTGGTTCATGGAGCTACTGAAATGAATATGTTGCTCAGAAAAAGAAGATATGTAATAGGAATGGAATGGCGAATGTTTGGGTTTAAGTGGGCGATTTGACATACTATATTCTGATGTATAGTCTGTTTGCGTTAATGTAGTAATACCACCTCCAATATCGAGAGAACTTGCTGTTGGGATAAATAAAAAACGATTGGCGAACTTTAGATTTACCCCCCAGCTTACAATTAATGGCAGTCCTGATGAAATTGAAAATTGGTTGTTTAGTTGGTTTAGTGTCAAATCATAATAGGACCCATTTACGATATCATAATTAACAGTGCCAGATGGCGCACTTTTGGAATATTTATATAATGTGGTTGATACTTTTGCAAGCCAAAGTACCTTTTTGATGTATTTTATTCTCATATCACAGACGGGATGACTACTTCCAGTTGGATATATATTTCCGGTAAATGTTAATTTGCTGTTACCTGGTACAATTGCCAATAATGATGTGCAGAAGTCATGTGTAAGAAGGTACATTCCAAATCCAAAAAATGATGAAAAAGTATTCAGTATCATGTCGCCATACATCTTGGCTGTTAAATTCGCATTTACAGATAGTAATGGTTCATTGGGAAATGAAATCTGTTCGTTACCGTTACAGATAGCAACGCATCGTAGAAGCCCGTTATCGCCGTGTGGGTAGCCAAGTTCTTTAAGTTCGCACATGAAATCATTATGAATAGAATTATCAAGGACTCCGGATGGGGTTACATAATTGTATAAAATTTCCTTGGCAGCGTCTGAATCAATGATTTGTTTGATTAATCCAATTTTATCGCGTATTACTTTGTCTTTCAAGGATGAACTATGACGATTGTATAGTCTCAGTAGTTCTTGTGCAGCATATAATGCTCCTAATGGTACGTTAGCTCCCAAATTGGGCGTGTCTTGACATATAAGTACGGAAGTTTGGTGCTTGATGCCATTTTGTTCCATTTTACTTAAACAATATCTGGCAGTTATACCACCCATGCTTGAGCCGAAAATAATGTTTTGAGTTTGGTCGGTTTTTTGACTATTTATTGTTTGTAAGACATCTTGTAACAAAGCAGCTTTTGCTTTATTAGACATTGTACCATCGACGAAATCGAGATAATAGAAGTCGTAATAATTAAAAATATCACGCGAGACATTGCCATTCCATAATAATGTCATAGGTCCCTGTGTGCCATAGCCATCAGGATTGTCCTTTAAACCTGAATTTCCGAATATGGGAAGATCAAAACCTTCAACATATATAAAAGGCTGTAATCCGTTGTGGTTTCTGATTCTTGACAATTTGCCTACGACAGTTTTGCCTTCATGCACTGTGCTTATAATTTGATAGCTAAATAAATCATGATATGAATCACCTGAACGGCTGACAGCTTCAGTCGCAAAATCTGCCGTTTTGATTTTGCAATGTGCTACTAAATCAGACTTTCCATTGGTTCGTATTCGTAGTTTTAAAATATGTTCTCCAGATGTGTAATTTATAGAAATCTTATCTCCGATTTTGAATGTACGATAGCCAAGTCCATCTCCGGCATCAAAGTCAAATGTTCCTCCGAAATTGCTTTTATAAGTTGTAGATGGAAAGGAGAATGTCAAGTTATTGTCAAACACACTATCTTGAGGCGCAAATGTAAGGATATAATCAATATTATATGGGTCCTGGTGTACTCCATCTATAAAATTGTCATATACTTTTCCATCCTCAAATCGGATGAGATTATCCTTGAGGGCATTTTCTTTAATATATAGGTATTGATACAGAAGTATGCTCATTACAGCATTTTTCTCATTTCCGGATTCGTCTTGGATTGCCAGTATGTTTTCTGCGTTCCATGATTGAGTGCCGGGGAGCATTGAACGTATTGAGCGCATTGCATCTGCATGAATGTCGCGGTCGCAATAGTTATCAGCATTGAGCTCTGCTCGACCATTGAACAATTCGAAGTCTACAAATTCAGCACCCCTGTCTCTTAAACAGTTGAACCTCAGATATTGCCCTGAGAGATTTTCATAAGAAACGTCAATGTTACCTGTGATATCTGTGTTGTTTTCGATAAAATCCTCAGCATTTGCGGTGAATATGCAAAATATAGTGCATAGTAAAAGAATTAAATTACGCATTGAAGATGTGGAGTTTAGAGTGATGAGTTATAATTGATAACTATTGACTGCACAATAGAATACGTCGAATCTGGTATGCCTAATTCATGGGCATCTTCTTGAGTAATAGTGAGCACATATTGGTCTCCTACTCGTTGTATGCCATTGATTAGCATCCCTATTTGGTCGGTTTGTAGTTTATATAAGATGTCTTCGTCGTCAATGCTTCTGGATGCTGCATCATATAGTACGGTTTTGTCAACTCCTTTTTCTGTTAAGGCTTCAAGCGTGCTGTCATCTTGACAAGCAGATAATATTATGGGACATATCAATGATATTACACCAGGTATTATTGTAAATGATTTCATGAAGAATATTAATTTTGTTAATAAGATGCATTATGGGATTAACCATCCTTCATAACCATTACCTTTGTAGGTGATGATTTCTATTCTCAGAGGCTCCTCAGTTCCGACAATTGGAATAGTTAAAGGAGAGAGTGTGGAAAAAGAAATGGCAGATAGTATGTTGCCCATAGTATCAGAAATTGTCATTGTAGCATTTCCCTCGGGAGATTCAAATGAAACATAGAGGTAGCTGTCATGATAGAAACATTCGATATCATTATGTTTAGCGGGGCATCTGGGACGGTTAATGCAATTGTCTCCATTACCATATGTTTTTTCTTTCTGTCGCAGTTCGACATTACTGTACCCTTGGTAGGGTTCAGCATAAATACTGATACTAAATAATAGTAATGTTAGGGTTAAAATTAAGTTTGTTTTTTGCATATTTTATTAGCATGTTAGTTTTTACAAATTTAGTGATGATTGGTTTGATAGAGAAAGTATATTAGATTAAAAAATCACACATGAGTAGGTGTAATAAGCTGTGAATCAAGCGAATAAGGTGTATGCGATTTTTAAGAAATCACACACATCTTATTCGCTTGATATTCAGTGAATTAGCTAATTGTGTATAAGTGTCAGTCAGCCAAAGGGTTATTTATCTGAAATATAAACCATTCTCGGTCAGGTGCATCACTATTTGCAATACGATTGATAAGCCGTCGTTTTTTAGTGTATGTTGAATTCGGCTTAATATTTGTGAAAAGTGCGATGGCTCTGGAACTATATCCGGCTATACAGAGTGTAAGGAACGCTATGTCATCAGATGAAAAATCGCTTAGTTGTGATATCATCTTATTGATGATATTGTCCAAGTAAGAGTTGATAATCTTTTCAATCTCGATTAAATTCTTTTTGTTTGTCAATTTTTTTACTTCATGCTCTATATTTTTGTATATAGCATGACGTGATTCTTTGGAATCGTTGGCCTCATAGAACTCATTTATTAGCAAGTTCAGCTGACATAAATGCTTTTGGAAAAGCGTATGTGACAGTTTTGTAAGTATTTCTTGACGGTTGAGTGAGTTGTCGAGTTGCGTAGTCAGCTCCTTAATAGTGGCGTTGCTAAGATTAACCGATGAGTTTAGGTCGCTGAGTTTAGATCTACTTTGTTCAGTTTCAGTGGTAAGAAGCAATATCTGGGCAACCTTATGTTCAATGTCGGCATTTTTTCGTTGAATTTGATAACGGGATAGTATAACTATAATTAAAATTATGAGGATGGATGATGAGAACCCGATGATAATGGTATATTGCCGTTTGGTGGCAATGAGATTGGCTTCGGCTGCTTCTGAGGAATAAAAATTACGTTGTGCAACTACTGACGATTGTTGTCGTATTTGACGTGCGATTTTGTTTTGAAGAGATAATATATCTGCGAGGACGTTATTTGCAGAATGAATATCGTTTTCATAGTTGTATAAATTAAGCAGTTCAGCATAATATGAAATTGTATCATTTGCTGATTTAGCCAAATAAAAAGCTTTGTCTAACAGTAGTCTGGCTTCTTTTCGATTCCCATATAAAAGTTTTACGGAAGCGATTTTAGAATAATCGGTACTGGATAATGCATACAATCCTGAATCAGATGCTGCAATTAGAGAATCAGCCAGAATATTAGCTTTGTCATATTCCCCTAATTCAAATAGAGAAAATACGGCAATGCTTGAGCAAAAATAGTTTAGGAATGTGTCCGGATTCTGTTTTAGGATGCTGTCTGTAAAAATAAGTGCATGGCGATGGTCATTCATATTGAGATAGTCTATGGCAACATCACTTAGAGCATATAAATATGATTTTGTGGCTTCAATTTGTTTGAAAAAGTATGCTGCTTTTTTGCAATATTCGACAGCCTCTTCATTAAAATAAGTTTCCGAAAGAATATGTCCGATAAGTTCGGATATACGGGCTTGCCAGTAGGTATCGTCGAGATTTTCTGCGAGTTTTAAAACTCGCATGGAAGATGCCATAGCCGATGGGAAATTCTTAGCGTTGGAATTGATGACGGCTTGGTAAAAAAGCGACTTCATGAGCCGTGGCTTATTGTCCGCGAGGTCAAAATAATTTACGGCGGTGGTGATAAGCGAGTCGTCTGTTTCGTCAATATAATTTTTGTGTCGTCCCTGTGTTAAAAGAAGGGCATAAAGAGCCTTGCGTTTGTCACCCCTGATGGTCAGAGAATCGTGACTGCCGGGAGCAGGTGCATGGATGTTAGTGAGTATTGCAAGTGCTGAGTCCGGATTCCCGTCCATCAGCATATCGGCTGATGATAGACGGGAATCAATTTCGCGCCCTGACTTCGAATGGCATGACGCAACGGAAAATGAAACAATTGTCACTGCGAGCAGCAATAGAAGATGCAGGGCGCGAAAAGATAGTTCGGACATTGTGGTGAAATCTGGTAGGAAATAATCAATCGTTAATAGCCAATTGGTAGATTGCTTTGGTCTCGGCAGCTGTGAGGGGGATGTAAGCACCGATGGTGGAGCCTTTGTTTTCGTGCAGTTTTGCCACGAGAAGGTCTATGTCCGGTTCGGGTATGCCGAGCTCAGCCATGGTCACAGGCATCCCTATGGCATGGAAGAATGAGCGTAGACGGGCGATGCCTTGTAAGGCTGCCTCATGGTCGTCGACAGTGTCGATTCCGAACACGCGGCGTGCCAGCTGTGCCATTTTTGCAGGGCGGAGTTCAGCCATGAAGGTCATCCAGGCAGGGAAGATAACTGCGAGCCCGGCTCCGTGGGTCACACCGTAGACGGCACTTATTTCATGCTCCATGAAATGCGATGTCCAGTCCTCAGCTCGTCCTGTGCCGCAAAGTCCATTATGGGCGAGAGTTCCGCTCCACAGGATGTTGGCACGCGCATCGTAGTCGGTTGGGTTGGCTATTACCTTTGGTGCTTCCTCGATGATAGCTTTGAGCAGTCCTTCGGCAAGGCGGTCGGTCACTTCTACACCGGTGGTGGGTGAGAAATATCGTTCAAGGATATGAGCCATCATGTCAACGATGCCGCTTGCGGTCTGGTAGGGTGGGAGGGTGAAGGTGAGTTCGGGATTAAGGCAGGCGAATTTCGGACGCAGGGCTGACTCGGTGCGAAGGGAGAGTTTGTGGAGTCCGTCAAGTTTGGTGATTACGGAGTTTCCGCTCCCTTCGCTTCCTGCTGCAGGAATGGTCAGGACTACGCCAAGCGGGAGAGCCTGCTCAACTACTTTTTTGCCGCAATAGAAGTCCCAGAAGTCGCCATCGTAAGTAACACCGCAAGCTATGGCTTTGGCTGTGTCAATGGCGGAGCCGCCACCTACTGCCACAAGTCCGTCCACGTTTTCGGCACGAGCGAGTGTGATACCTTCATATACCTTGGTGTCGACGGGGTTGGGTTGTACTCCGCCAAGTTCTATTGTGTGTATGCCGGCTTGCCTGAGGGATGCTTTTACACGGTCAAGCAGACCGCTGCGCATAGCCGACCTCATGCCATAGACCACCATTACTTTGCATGCACCCATTGCCCGGGTGAGTTCGCCGACCTGTTCCTCGGCTCCTCTTCCGAACACGTAACGTGTCGGGGTATAGAATATGAAATTGTTCATGTTATTATAATTTATCACCATCCACTCCCGAGGGGGTGGATGGTGATATGAATGGTAATTAATAAGAATCGGATTATTCCTCGCCTTCAAGGAGTTCGAGCATCTTGATGGCTGACACGGGGATGCGTGTGCCGGGACCGAAGATAGCCGCTACGCCTGCCTTGTAGAGGAAGTCGTAGTCCTGGGCGGGAATCACACCTCCGGCGGTCACCATGATGTCGTCGCGACCAAGCTTCTTGAGTTCCTCGATTACTTGCGGTACGAGGGTCTTATGACCTGCGGCGAGTGACGATACGCCAAGGATATGCACATCGTTTTCAACTGCTTGACGGGCGGCTTCCGCCGGAGTCTGGAACAGCGGTCCCATGTCAACGTCAAATCCGCAGTCGGCATAACCGGTTGCTACTACCTTTGCGCCACGGTCGTGACCGTCCTGGCCCATCTTGGCAATCATGATACGTGGTTGACGACCTTCACGTTTTGCGAACTCTTCGCACATCTGCTGGGCCTTTACGAAGTCGGGGTCTTGCTTGGTTTCTGATGAGTACACGCCTGAAATGGTTCTGATTACTGCCTTGTATCTGCCTACTACCTCTTCGCAGGCATCGGAAATTTCGCCAAGGGTGGCACGTAGACCGGCTGCCTTCACAGCGAGGTCAAGGAGGTTGCCTTTCTTGGTGCGGACACATTCGGTGATATCGGCAAGGGCTTTCTTAACAGCTTCCTCGTCACGGTGAGCCTTCAGGTCCACGAGACGGGCCACCTGGTCCTTACGCACCTCGGTGTTGTCGATTTCGAGAATGTCGATGGGATCTTCGTGGTCGAGACGGTATTTGTTGATGCCGACGATGGTCTGACGACCGGAGTCGATACGGGCCTGTGTGCGTGCGGAAGCTTCCTCGATGCGCATTTTAGGCAGACCGGACTCGATGGCTTTTGCCATGCCGCCGAGTTTCTCGATTTCCTGGATGTGCTCCCATGCGCGGTGTGCTATCTCGTTGGTGAGAGCTTCCACGTAATATGAGCCGCCCCACGGGTCAACCTGCTTGGTGACCATTGTCTCTTCCTGGATATAAATCTGAGTGTTGCGGGCAATACGGGCTGAGAAATCTGTCGGGAGTGCGATAGCTTCGTCAAGCGCGTTGGTGTGGAGCGACTGGGTGTGACCCAGAGCGGCACCCATAGCCTCGATACAGGTACGACCAACGTTGTTGAACGGGTCCTGTTCTGTGAGCGACCAGCCTGATGTCTGAGAGTGGGTACGGAGTGCGAGTGACTTGGGGTTCTTGGGGTTGAACTGCTTCACAATCTTAGCCCAGAGCAGACGTGCGGCACGCATCTTGGCAACCTCCATGAAGTAGTTCATGCCTATAGCCCAGAAGAATGACAAGCGGGGTGCGAATGCATCGATGTCAATGCCGGCATTTATACCTGCGCGGAGGTACTCAAGACCATCGGCAAGAGTGTAAGCAAGCTCAATATCGCAAGTCGCACCTGCCTCCTGCATATGGTAGCCGGAGATTGAGATTGAGTTGAACTTTGGCATGTTCTGAGAGGTGTACTCAAATATGTCGGCGATGATTCGCATTGAGAACTCCGGGGGATAGATATAGGTGTTGCGCACCATGAATTCCTTGAGGATGTCGTTCTGGATGGTACCTGCCATCTCTTCAAGTTTGGCACCCTGCTCCAGTCCGGCATTGATATAGAATGCGAGTACGGGGAGCACTGCACCGTTCATGGTCATGGAGACGGACATCTTGTTCAAGGGTATACCCTCGAACAGCACTTTCATGTCCTCAAGCGAGCAGATTGACACACCTGCCTTGCCTACGTCGCCCACCACACGTTCGTGGTCTGCGTCATAGCCGCGGTGAGTGGCGAGGTCGAAGGCCACTGACAGACCTTTCTGTCCGGATGCGAGGTTGCGGCGGTAGAAGGCGTTTGATTCAGCTGCGGTGGAGAATCCTGCGTACTGGCGTATGGTCCAGGGGCGCAGAGGATACATGGCGCTGTACGGACCACGGAGGAACGGGGGAATACCTGACACATAGTTGAGGTGTTCGAGTCCTTCAAGGTCCTGCTTGGTATAAATCGGTTTAACCGGAATGAGTTCGGGGGTGAGCCATTCTTCCCCGGTGGTTTCGGGGACGTGGAGGTCGCCGAATGCGTCTTTTACAATGTCAATATCTTTGAAATTGGGTTTCATAATTGTATAGGGGTTGAACGGTTGTTACTTTTTAAGAAGTTTGGCGTTGAATGCCTGGAGAGTCTCGAGGACGTTGCAGCGAACATGCACATAGTCGTTGATACCGAGAGCCTTGAGGTCATCCATGCAGGCGGGTGCGCCGGCAACAACAAATTCAGCTCTGCCATCGAGGTACTTGAATGCTGCGGGAGCGTATTCTGCGTACTCGTCGTCGCTTGAGCAGAGTACCACGATGTCAGCACCCTTTTCGAGTGCGGCGTCAACACCTTCCTCTACAGTCTTGAAGCCAAGGTTGTCAATGATTTCGTAGCCTGCGCAACCGAAGAAGTTGGTTGAGAACTGAGCGCGTGCAAGACGCATGGCGAGGTTGCCTATAGTGAGCATGAATACTTTGGGGCGGTTGGATGCCGCTTCAGTGGCAAGACGTAGTGCCTCGAAGTCGCTTCCGGCACGCTTGGTTGGAAGTCCGGCTGTCTCACATGTCTCTGTATGGTGACCGCAACCGCAGGGGAGTGAGCCGTTGAGCTCCACAATCTTGTCGGCTGCCATCTCGTTGATGTTGGGGTACTGGTTGGTTCCGAGAAGGATTTCCTTGCGGCGGGCAACGTCTGTGTGACGCTTCTCGGAGCTTTCACGGATAGCCTTCTGCACCTTGTCGTTGTTGCAGCATTCGAGGAAACCGCCCTTGTCCTCTACTTCAAGGAAGAGTTTCCACGCCTCCTTGGCGATGGCTACGGTGAGAGTCTCAACATAGTAGCTGCCGCCGGCGGGATCAATTACCTTGTCGAGGTGGCTCTCCTCTTTGAGGAGGAACTGCTGGTTGCGTGCTATGCGCTCAGAGAATTCATCGGGTGTCTTATAAGGGACATCGAATGGTGTCACAGTGATGGAATCCACACCGGCGAGAGCTGCTGACATTGCTTCTGTCTGGCTGCGGAGCAGATTGACATGTGCGTCATAGAGGGTCTGGTTGAAGCGTGAAGTGACAGCGTGGGCCATCATCTTGCATGCGTTTTCGTCAGCGGGCTTGTACTGTGCCACAATCTGAGCCCAGAGCATACGTGCCGAGCGGAATTTGGCAAGTTCCATGAAGAAGTTTGACGATACGCCCATATTGAATTTGATGCGTTGTGCCACCTCGTCGGCAGTGCGGCCTGCCTCTGTGAGGAGTGTCATCCACTGTGCGCCCCAAGCCAGAGCGTAGCCGAGCTCCTGGAAGATGTATGCTCCGGCATTGCTGAGCATCATGCTGTCAACCGAAAGTACTCTAAGAGCGGGGACTTCCTTCACGGTGTCAAGCAGTTCGCAGGCCATTGATGTGAGAGTGGCGGCATCAAATGCCACACCCTTGCGAAGTGGTTTGCGGAATGGGTTGAAGTCTATTGAGCCGCGGAATGTCTCTACACAGCCTTTCTCCTTGATATACTCTACGAGAGCTTTGGCAAGAGGTAGCGCTTTCTTCACGCAGCATGTGAAGTTGACTTCCACCGCCGGAAGGTGGATTTCGTTGAGGAGTACCTCAAGGGTTTCCTTGGTGGGTTCTTCAATGTGGAATCCGAGAGAGGTTACACCCTTGTTGAGCACGTCGAGAGCTTTTGCGTTGGCTTCCTTCGGGGTATCAGCGATGATTTCCTGACGGGTAAGCCAATCGTTATCAGTGCGTGTGCCACGTACATAGGGGAATTCGCCGGGAAGCGAGTTGGTTGTTTTGAAGTCCTCGATGTCTTCCAGGCGGTACATGGGCTGGAGATTGAAGCCTTCATTGGTGCGCCATACCAGTTTCTTGTCAAACGGTGCGCCCTTCAGGTCAGCTTCCACCTTGGCTTTCCACTCAGCGGTGGACACAGGGGGAAACTGTTCAAATAATTTTTCTTTTTTTTCTGCCATGATTATGGTATTAAATATAGATGTTTTCTAATGAATCACCTGTTAATATTTTGAATACTTTTTCAACGGTTATTCACGTTGCGGAATCACCGAGAGGGTTAATATTCAGTATGCAAAGGTAACACGAAACTTCCAAATGTCAAAAAAATAACCCCAATAAAAGCCCTGAACCGGAAGCCTCCTGACCACCGGCGCGAAAATCATGTTTAAAAGCAATGTTTAATAATTATACACAACTTCCCCCAAGGCTATAGAAGCCTTCAAGTTAAGAGAAGCTGAGCACATATGCCCGGTTTTGAAGTATGGAGAGACGTAGGCATATGTGCTCCGTTGGTAAAGTGTGTCTATTTATTTGGTCTCAATCTGATTAGACAGAGGGTGAGAGGCATGTTTTCCAGATCTCAGAACAGAGGCAGTACTGAATCGGAGTAAACGTATTTGGTGTCAAATTCCTGTTGTGTCATGGTTAGCATCAGTATTCCTTGCACAAGCATCAGGACAGACCAGAGTCCGCATGTGACTAATGACAGGACTATGGAAATGAATCCGCTGCCTATCTTCCCAAGATAAAAATATTGAGCGCCAAAGCCGCCGAGGAGTATTGCGAGGATGCCGGCAACGGTTTTGTCTTTCCCTGAAGATGGTACGTAATAATTATTCCCCGGCACGCCGTAATAACCTTGGTTCCCTTCGGGGGAATGGAATCCTTGCGATTGACCGGGAGCGGAATAGCCTGTAGCTCCGTGAGGCGGAGGAGGTGTGGCAGTCCCGTTGCAGCCGGCGGCTCCCTGGGGTTGCTGGCAGAAGAGATGGGCAAGTTCCGGGACTTGTCCGGCTGGGAGCCACTGGGGCATTCCTTCATGCCATACCATGGTTTCAGGGGTGATTAACGATGATTGTACCTCAGCTATTGAGAGGGGACCAATCTGAGAGTTGTCGATGAATAGATACCAATTTTGCATAATGTGTGGGGATTGATAAATTACGGACGTGAGATAAGATAGGATTTGAAGTCATCGAATCCGGCACTCATCGGAATTGACTGTTTTGAGCCTTTCATGAACGCTGCGAGGCGGTCAGGGATGGCAATATCTGTACCAATGATAGGGGAGACGGTGTCCTTGAATTTGGCGGGATGGGCGGTCTCAAGGAATACTCCCGTTTCACCGGGTCGGAGTTGTTCCTTGAGTGCAAGGTAGCCGCATGCTCCATGCGGGTCAAGTATATAGCCGGTGGACTCATGGCACTCTTTGATTGTTTCGGCTATGCGAGAGTCCGAGTACGTCGCACCGCTGATAAGTGAGCTTATTCGTGAGTGGTCATTGCCGAACAGGTCAAGTATGCGGGCAAAGTTGCTCGGGTCACCCACATCCATGGCGTTGGCTATAGTCTGACGGCTCGGTTTGGGTGAATAAACGCCTGAAAGAAGGTAATTGTAGAAAATGTCGTTGGCATTGTTTGCGGCTATGAAGCGTTTGATGGGAAGCCCCATACGGTGGGCGAACAGTCCGGCGGTTATGTTGCCGAAATTGCCACTCGGCACACTGATAACAAGCTGGTCGGAGAGTCCCAGTTTTTTCATACGGGCATAGGCGTTGAAATAGTAGAATGCCTGGGGTAGAAAACGGGCTACATTTATGGAATTGGCGGATGTGAGGACTTTGGCTGCGCACAACTCCGTGTCCATGAATGCGCTCTTGACGAGACGCTGGCAGTCGTCAAACACACCATCGACCTCAATAGCGGTGATATTTTGTCCAAGAGTAGTGAACTGGCATTCCTGTATCGGGCTTACTTTACCTTTGGGATACAGGACATAGACGTGTATGCCATCTACCCCCAGGAACCCGTTGGCTACCGCCGAGCCGGTATCGCCGCTTGTGGCTACGAGCACATTGACCTCCTTGCCGTCAAATTGGCGGCGGATGAAGTATTGGAGCATGCGCGCCATGAAACGTGCGCCTACATCCTTGAATGCAAGTGTTGGTCCGTGGAACAGTTCGAGCGAGTAGATTGAAGGTTCAACCTCAACCACCGGGCAGTCAAACGACAACGTGTCGCAGACTATGCGGTCAAGGTCGGCTTTTGGTATATCCTCCCCGAAAAATGCGCCAGCGACACGACAGGCTATTTCATGGAACGACAAGCTGTCAATATTCTCGAAAAATTCATCGGGCAGTTTCTGTATATGCTCCGGCATGAACAGCCCACGGTCTGAGGCGAGACCCCTGACCACGGCTTCGTTAAGCGAGGCTGCCGGTGCATGATGGTTTGTGCTGTAATATTTCATTATTCTGATAATGTTCAGTGGTTAGTAAAAAGAGGGGAGATTCAGCAGTACGGTTACTGGTATTATTTTATACCGCCATAAAGGTACGCATAAATTCGGAGAGTCGCAAGAGTCCGTAATCGCCTTGAGCACAAGATGCTTCGGTATACGAACGCACGGAGTCGGGGAGTATGCCCGGATACCAGATTGTGAACGGAACGGGCTCTCCTACATGGATGCGTTTCTCCACCGGTGTGGCGTGGTCGGGAAGCAGGGCGATACAAACAGGCTCGTCCCACTTTGATACCTCTTCAATGATAGGGGCGACTATCCGGCGGTCAAGGTACTCAATGGCTCTGGTCTTAAGTGCTATGTCGCCGTCATGACCTGCTTCATCGGTAGCTTCGATGTGGAGAAACACAAAGTCGTCAGTGCGCAGGGCATCGATGGCGGCTTGCGCCTTCCCTTCGTAATTGGTATCGGCAAGTCCGGTCACGCCCGGTACTATGATGTTACGCAAACCGGCATAGTGTCCTATGCCTCTGATTAGGTCAACGGCTGATATCACAGCACCTGAACGCACCTGTGGATAGCTTTCCTGGAGTGTGCGCATACGAGGACGGTAGCCTCCGCTCCAAGGCCATATGGAGTTGGCAGGGAGCTTGCCGGCTGCCATGCGATCACGGTTGAACGGATGCTCAGCAAGCAGTTGCTGTGACCGTAGTATGAGGTCGTTGAGGAGGTCGGCAGTTTCCCCGGGAGAGAGACGGTCAGCCTCCTCCGCTGATTGCGGTACGGGTTTGACGAGGAGTGGTCTCCACTGTTTTCCAGGATTGTCGTGAGGAGGTGCGCATTCCACATATTTGCTGCCACCGCGAATCACGAGCAGATGCCGGTATTGTATCCCCGTGATGAATTTTACACGGTCAGAACCGAGTTTTTCATCAAGGTAGCGTATGAGACTGTCTCCTTCCTCGGTAGTGAGATGTCCGCCATGGTGATTCCGTATGACACCGTCGGCGAGTGTCACGAGGTTGCAACGCATAGCCATATCGTCCGGTTGCATCTCATAACCGATACTTGCGGCTTCAAGTGGTCCGCGTCCCTCGTAGACCTCGTTTAGGTCATAGCCGAGTATGGCGGTGTTGGCTACTTCGCTACCGGGCTGGAATCCGTCAGGGACAGTGACGAGCGAACCGGATACGCCTTCGCGGGCGAGGCGGTCCATTGATGGTGTGTCGGCATACTCAAGCGGTGTCTTACCGCCGAGTGAGGCGACGGGATGGTCTGACATCCCGTCACCAAGGATTATTATGTGTTTCATAGCTCGAGGCTTAGTTGTTGCTTGTAGACATTATGTTGGCGAAAACGCCTGCGGCTGTCACTTCCGCACCTGCTCCATAACCTTGTATTAGCATCGGGTACTCCCGGTAGCGTTCGGTGGTGAGCAGAACTATGTTGTTTGAGCCTTCAAGTCCGTAGAACGGGTGACGACTATCAACCGCCTGGAGTGATACGCTCATTTTACCCATTTCCATAGTGGCAACGAAGCGCCAACGTTTGCCTTCTTTTTCAAGAACTTTACGTCGGGCTTCAAAATCGGCGTCAAGCTCAGGGAGGCGACGCCAAAAGTCCTCGATGGTGCCTGAAAGCATATCTTCGGGTACGAATAGATGCTTTTCCACCTCGTCCTGTTCGGCTTTATAGCCACCTTCGCGGGTAAGAATGACGAGCTTGCGTACCACATCCTGACCGCTGAGGTCTATGCGAGGGTCGGGTTCGCTGTAGCCAAGCTCCTTGGCGAGGCGCACAGTCTCAGAGAAAGGAGTCTCGGCTGAAATGGCATTGAATATGAAATTAAGTGTGCCGCTGAGCACCGCCTCTATTTTGAGTATTCGGTCACCTGACGAACGCAGGTCATTGATGGTTCCGATGATTGGGAGGCCTGCGCCTACATTGGTCTCATAGAGGAATTTCACTCCTCGTCGGAGAGCGGTGTCTTTGAGGTGACGGTAGCTTTCGTAGGAGTTGGAGGCTGCTACCTTGTTGGCGGCAACCACTGATATGTTGTGGTCAAGGAATGTCTGGTACAGTTCGGCTACATCCTTGCTGGCGGTACAGTCTACGAATACACTATTGAATATGTTCATCCCGATTACACCGTCACGGAGATGGCGGATATTGCTTTCCTCTCCTTCTGCAAGAAGGGTCCGGTAGTTGGCGAGGTCAATGCCGGAACGGGAGAAAACAGCCCGCTTGCTTGAAGCTATGCCTACGACATTGAGTTTTAGCCTGTGGGTGCTCATCAGCTCCTCCTGTTGGCTGCGTATCTGCTCGAGTAGCATACCTCCCACAGTGCCGGTGCCGCAAATGAAGAGGTTGAGTTCTTTGTATTCGGAAAGGAAGAAGGAGTCATGGATTACGTTGAGCGATTTACGCAGAAACTGCCCGTCGACAACAAATGATATGTTAGTCTCGCTTGCTCCCTGGGCGCATGCAATAACACTGATGCCGCTTCGACCGAGAGTGCCGAAGAGTTTTCCGGCAATACCGGGAGTGTGCTTCATGTTCTCGCCTACGATTGCCACGGTTGCGAGCCCGCTTTCGGCGTGCATTGGGTACATGGCTCCTGTCTCTATTTCCTTTGCGAATTCGTGGTTAAGGACACGAACCGCTTCTGCTGCATCTATGTCACGAACACCTATTGAGGTTGAGTTCTCGGATGATGCCTGACTGACCATGAATACAGAAATCCCGTTTTCGGCAAGGGCGGTGAATATGCGTCGGTTCACACCTATGACACCCACCATTGACAGACCAGTTACAGTGATAAGAGTTGTGCCGCTGATGCTTGAGATGCCCTTGATCGGTTTGCAGTCATCCTCTATTCGGTCGCGTATCACTGTGCCTTCAGCGTCGGGATTGAAGGTGTTTTTGACGAGTATAGGTATATTCTTTACACATACAGGATAAATGGTAGGTGGATAGACTACCTTTGCTCCGAAGTTGCATAGCTCCATCGCTTCCACGTAGCTGAGTGAATTGATGGTGTAGGCAGTAGGTATCACACGTGGATCGGCGGTCATGAATCCGTCCACATCGGTCCATATTTCAAGAGCGGTGGCATCGAGTGTGGCTGCTATTATTGAAGCCGTGTAGTCGCTTCCGCCTCGTCCGAGGTTTGTAATTTCGTCTGTGTCTTTGTCAGCGCTGATAAATCCCGGTACAACATGTATTGCACCGTCTATGCGCTCCGGTGCGAACTCTTCAAGCACGAGCCTGCGGGTAAGCTCGCTGTCAAGTACCGGTTTGCCATGTTTGCGCTCGGTCTTTATGAACCGGCGTGCGTCATGCAGTATGCTTCCGTCAATCAGTCGTGCCACTATGCGGCTGCTGAGACGTTCGCCGTAACTTACTATCGCCGCCTCTGTCTTTGGACTGAGGTCGCGTATAAGGAATACCCCCTGGTATATGGATGATAATTCGGAGAGTAGTGAGTCAATTTCGAGTTTGAGCCCTTCGGCGTCATTGGTGATAACATCGTCAATCATATCATGGTGGCGGTTGACGATGGACGTAAGCATATCTTTGTAGATTTCTATGCCGGCTGCAGCAGTCTTGGCTGTTGTGATGAGAAGGTCAGTTATGCCTCCAAGTGCGCTTACAATTATTACTGTCGGGCGTGACTGCCTCTCGACTATGTGTTTCAGATTCCGGATACCGGTTGCGGAACCTACGGATGTCCCGCCAAATTTTAATACTTTCATTTTTGTAGTTTAGGGTGAACTTTACAAACAGTTTTTAAATTTTGAGCTACAAAAGTAGTGAAATTTATAATTGCAGCCAATTAAAAACTGTAAAATCTGATGGTATTAACTTATTTATGGTGTGTATCCGAATTGTTGCCCGGGACATAAAAAAGGAGCAGGAATTTCGGGATTCCTGCTCCATCTAAAAGCTACCGATATCTTTTCCGATTTCTAAGTTACTTAAGCCAACACCATGTTATGAGCTTGATATCCTTGCATTTGATGCAGTTGTTACCATATTCATGAAACTCATTGTGCCAATTCCGGATATGTATTGGAGAATGTTTTGGCAGTTATGACTGAGATAAAAAGTATATCATCAGAATCCGAAAATATTTTTAGGCTTGAATTCCTTTATAGAGTTCAGTGCGTCAGGGTCATCGGCATAAAGCGTTGAAGCCTGTTTGAATAGACGTTTATGTAATGGTTTCAAATCCTTACGCGATGCTAAAAAGCGGAACACTTCAAGTGTGTCTTCAAAGTCATCCGGGAGATTGAACATTGCCAGATAATCCGGGTCCGAGCAGTTTACTTTCAGGTCGTCAAGCGGAGTGATACGGAATTGTCTCAGAGCCTCTTCCACCTGCGGATACTTTTCACCGAGAGCAGCACCATCTGCACGCATCCTTTGATACAGGTTGTAGAATGCGTCACGAGCAGGAGAATCGATTTCCTGAGATTTTGTGAAAACGAATCTTAGGGTATCGATAAAGTCACAGGGATAATTGGGGATTTGGAAGGCTGCTATGTCGTCATTGGTAAGTTCGTCGCTTGTCAATATGTCAAGAGGAGTGGGACAACGATAAGGGTATAGCATGGTCATTACATTGCGGTCATGTCCGAATCTGGAAAGGGCTTTAGTCATCACACCGTTGATTTTTTCTTGCCAGATTGGTCCAAGCCGCAGTTCCTTGCGGAATAAAAAATCGGAACATAACGAGAAGAATCCCTTTCCTTCTGCTTTCTGCTTGTCTTGTTGAATCTCGCTATTGGCAAAAGTAAAAAAATCAACCAGAACTTCAGGCAGCATTGGGATTTCAATTTTTCGTATGATTTCCGCCTTGAATTCATTAAGCTTTGAAGGCTCATTGATGAAAGTTCCTACCAGCGATGTTATAGCGGTCGCACCCGCAACATATGGATTGCCTGTTTTTCCGCCAATTTCACATGCAGTCCTTGCCGATTTCAAAATGTCTGGCAAGGCGTTGATTAGTATGGAACTGTCCGGTTTGATTTCATCGTTGGACATTTTTTCCGCAATTTCAAATGCTCTGGCGAGCTGTTTTATTGCATCGCGGTGTATCAGCTGTTGTGACTCAAGAGCCTTTGACAGCAAGAAGTTAAGTTCCTGGATGTCTACACCATCATCGTTGGCGCACTTTTCCAGCATTTTTTGTTCCTGGCTATCAATCACACCGTCTGCCAATGAAAGCACGATGTATTTTTCGGTGCGTGGCGAGCATCCTATTTCACTCCATATGCTTTTCCCGTTGGTAGTAGTGCTTAATGCAGTTCCTGGTTTTTCGGCAGTGACGGAAATAGCGGTTTCTTCCGTAGATGGATGATTTTCATTGTTGTCGGAAGGGATTAAGCTATTGTCTGTTTTCTCAGATTCATTTGATTCTGAGAAATTATCAAGTACTTTTTCGATGATTTGCGGAGTGAGTGAGATAATGTTTGATAACATTGAGCCGGACTCATTCTCTTTTTGATTCTTATCTGAAGTGGAGTTGCTTTTTGATGACGTTTTATCTGACATAAGTTATGATATTTAAGGTCTTTACACTTGCAAAGATAATAAAAATTAAGTTAAACTCGGCAAATTATTTCATAATTCCTGGCAGCCATATGAGATGTGTGATTAAAATCACGGAAAACGGTCCCGTGTCTACAAAATGAATGTAGATACTGGACCGATATTCCGGCGTTGGAGATTTGTGTGTGTTATCACATTGCGGCTTTTGAAAGCTTGGTGATTATTTTATTCATTCGCGCAATCTGAGCTGGTGTCATATCTGATTTTGCATCTTCCAATTTTGATTGCAGGCTTTCAGCTTTTTCAAGGCAAGTAGCATATTCTGTCATGGCTGATAAATCGCCTGATTGAGCTTTCTTGACCAGCTTGATGTATTTGTCTACGAATTCCTCATAATCATCAAGGACGCTGTCCCAATTATTAGAAGTGCCGGTTGACTCATTATTTGCAATATTGCTGTCTGTTGATTCTTCTGTATCCTCTTGTGCGGATTTTTCGCAGGTTAAGATTAATTTGAATGTTTTTGCTCCAGCAAGCTTGTCAGGCCATTCTTCCAGGTATATTCTCATGGAGCCAGTTTCTCCGGGTTTTAATTCAAGCACGCCGGAAGGGATGTCTGCGGGATTCGGATAATTCAATACCGGATTTTTATAGCTAAGAATACTGCCATCTTCGTCATAAATTTTGTATCCGACGCCAACTTTGTCAAATTCGATAGGGGCTAAGTCGTTTCTCTTAATGTCAAAATCAAATGCACTTGAGTTCTTATCAAGCGAATAATCACCTTCAACTACTTCGTAAAGAGCGCCTAAGTTGCCTTCTACAGTCGTGCCGTTCGGTTTCAAGGTTTCAGGCATTTTCTCTTTGCAGCTTTGGAGTGCACAAAGAAAAAGCAAGCTACATACAATTAATAATCCTTTTTTCATAATTGATGAATGGTTTTATTTCTTTCACCGGCTCTCCTGGTGAAATATATCGTTAATGGATTAGATAATGAAAGCATGAGAGCTGTCAACTTGTTGCTTAAACTTGTTAAAATGCTTTCACCGGACAAAATTACGATTCATATTTTACCGTCGCAATTCCATTCTAATCCATTTTGTTGCGTGACAGTGACTAACGTGAAATATATTGTAGGAAATAGATGAATCATGATACTGCATACATAACCAATCTTACAGCGTTTAATATCCTGAAAATAAAAATACATACAAATTGCACATTGTACTGATATTGTACTAATTAGTCGGATAAAGTCAAAATTTAAGCCTTGATTTAGGAATTTTTAAGGGCTGTTTGTTTTATTTAATTGCGGTCGTTTGCCTTGATTTTCTTCTTTCGGTGGTAAGGACAATGAGGGGATATGGGCTGGTGAAAAGAAAAACTGATATGGACATTTCTCTATTGAACCGAATATATTTATAGGTTTGGTTCGGTTTATATATCTATATATAGAACCAAACTTAATTTTTGCGCAGCCTATTGATTCGCAGGGCAAAAAGTTGTAAATTTGCAAAAAACAAAATCAATACTTATTATAATATGAAATCATTAATTCTATTACTACTAACGATATTGGTCGGGACTCCATTAAATGCAATTACAATAGGAATGGTTTCGAATAAAATGAATGTGGAAGTCCATCTTATTGGAGGAGGAATTGTCTGTGGCAAAACAAAAATGCCCAAGGAGAATCAAGACAAATTGAAAGTAAGAATTACAGATAGAGATACCGTAATCTCAGCCAAAGATGTCAATTATATGTCAGTATGGTCAGAGAAATATGACACTGGAAAAAAATATATTATGAAATGGTCCGAGTATTATAAAAAACCGGGGGGCAAACCTCATAGGTCGGTTTGGATTATATTAATGCAAGAAGGACCATATTGTGATATGTGGTGCGTAGCTCGCAAAGCAAATTTTGGACTTGAAGGCGATATTGTCATGTGGCATAAGTATCACGAAACCACCATTGAACTATATTGGAAAAAGAATGCAGACATTCCTACAATGATTTGGAATTTAGAACATTGTCAACAGTATTTTTCTGATGACAAGGTAATCGTTAAAAAAATCAAATCACAAAAAATCCTCCATTTTATATGGATAAGCAAGTGCAAGAATATGTGCCTGGGCGAGAATAGACTTAATCTTTTTAATATGGATGGTACATTAAAAAGATCAATGGGATTCCAAAGGTTGACCTTTGGCTCATTAGGGAATTTTCCGAGCCGCATTGACAAGTCAACGCTGAAAATATCCCAATATGCCAAAGGTCAACCTTTGGAAACCCACAAATTTTGCGCACAAGAACTTTCTACGGTTTATTAAAATATTGTGGGGTAATTTATGCGATTTTATTCTGCAGGGTTGTAATCGGATATGATACGATCCAAATCTACACTTTTATATCCCCAATCGGATGTATCGTATTCCCCAGCTTCGACCCTGTTCACCAATTCGGGGTCATCCTTAAAATAGAAAGAGATAAATTTTTTCACATGCCCATATTTATTGGGGATATGAGCTGGATATTCATTAGTTTTCTTCAAGATATAGTTCATATTTACATATGTATACATTTTGTTGAATTTGAAAACTAAATTACCTTTCTTGAAAGCGGGACGACCAATTTCAACCCATAAAGAAGCGTTATCTCCCATATGCTGACAACATAACCAAATTAGCTTGTTTCCAATTCCTGTGATTTCACCTTTCTTTAAATCCACGTTTTCTATAAGGAAAGGCTTAAACAGTTGTTTGTTATCTGGATTTTTTTCGTTCCAAAGTATAATAAAATCTATGCTGTCGGTTTCAACCTTTTGTTGTTTCCCATTCGGAAATATTTTAATTTGCTTGTCCAATTCACAAGGCATTTCAAAATTTACAGCTTCAAGCCGTTGACCATTCTTAAATAGAATATTACCTATTGCTTTGGTTCCAGACCCAAAAGCAAAAGCAGATATTGCAGCTATAAGGCTAATGAGGAGAAATAAGATTTTTTTCATGTTTAATATTTTTCTCCAAAGTTACGATTTTTTGTGGTACAAGTCAATAGGCTGGGCAAAAATAAGTTTGGTTTGGTTCTATATATAAATATATAAACCGAACCAAACCTATAAATATATGCGGTGCAAAATAAAAATACCCACTACAATTTTTCTTTTCACCAGCCCATATCTCCATATAATCCTTACCACCGAAAGAAGAAAATCAAGGCAAGCTATCGCAATTAAATAAAACAAACACCTCTTAAAAATCCATAAATCAAGCCTCCAAAATTCGATTTATCTAACTAATTAGTACAACATCAGTACAATACATAATCTATAATTGCCTAAATTAAAGTATCTTATCATCCATAAGAGAGGATAAGGTATGCTAATGTATATTTTAGGATACTATTTGTCAAGAATGAGAATTCATCAGAATATAACCAAAGTGGCATGCGTAATTACGGTGATTGCTGTCAGCACCATTTCAGGTGTGACAAAAGAAATTCAGCAAATTATGCCAAATGCATATTTCGACATTTTTAAGTCTCATTTGTGGAACTATAATGGAGTATGTATGATTGGGGGCTCTGTTGCAATAATGATTTTGTTTAAGAAGATAGAATTGAAAAGCCGAATGATTAATTCGATAGCCTCAGCGTCATTGGGTTGCTACTTATTGCAGGAGGGTTTTGTCGGATGTCGTTTTATCTACAAATGGCAAAGGGGATATGTGCTTGAACATAGCATTATGGATACGATAATTATGTTCGGAGGAACATTTGTGGTCTTTTGGGCATGTAGCTATATATTGTCTAAGGTTTATGGAAATTTAGTTTTCCCGTTCTTTTACAGTCGATTGCAATGGCTTGGTGGGATGGTAAAGCGTTATTGGTCAACAAGTGGAGTTTTAGAGAAATTTTGATACGGAGTGTTACATATATTCGGTATGTCCGTTATATTAATAGATATTAAGCCAATGATTATATGGAACGATTGGATTTATGGAGAACTATAGTGTACAGATGGGGTGCCGTTGGGTTGATGATGCTTTGTGCTGTCGGATATGTGAGGGCAGAGAGTGAAGAAGATGAAGAGACAGGGCGCAACCGGTTCGGTTTTGTTGCAGCTTTGACATCAGTAGACACATGGCAGCTTGAAACGGGATACCACTACATGTTGAACAGATATGTAGGGGTCGGTGGAGAGTTCGGTATGTGGAAACAGTATTATTATGACGGCTTGCCCGGGGGGAGTAACTGGGAACTGGATGGCGATGATGAATATCTGTCAAATCTGTATCTTCGTCCATCGGTGGTGTTGATGTCTCCGACTCTGTTTAAAATTAAGGATGCGCAGTTTGGGATTGTGGCCGAGCCCGGCATAATGTTGAACGTGCCGTATCAATGCGTAGGAATCCATATTTACGAAAACTGTAGGAGGAGTGATTATAAATCACGTAGCTCATCCAAAGGGCAATGGTTTGCGGTGGATTGTCGTGTCGGACTTGATGTCAGGGTGGGGCGTCTTGACATTACTGCGGGATATATGATTTCGGACTTTGACATATATGGAATAGCGCGTAATATCGAGTTTGACGGGAAAAAATTCGGTGAATTTTATCCGAAGAAAAAGTTGCTTCAAGGAGCATATCTGTCACTGACCTGCATCATTTAGGAGAGGGTGAAGATTTTGGATGTGGGGAATTTTTTGTATCTTTGCGGACGGTTAATACCATAGGCAATTTTGCCGTCGAATCTTACAGTTACAAACACCCTTTATTAATGGCAGATAACTCATTATTGGCACGCCTTGATGGCATAGAGTCGCGCTTTGAAGAGGTCGGCACACTGATTACCGACCCGGCTGTGATTCAGGATATGAAGCGCTATGTCCGTCTGACAAAAGAATATAAGGATTTGGAAAAGCTCACATCCGTAACACGCCACTATCGCAATCTGCTTGGCAACATAGAGGAGGCTCGGGAAGTGCTTGCCAACGAGAATGATGCTGAATTGCGTCAGATGGCTAAAGAGGAGCTTGATGCGGCTACCGATGCGATTCCTGCGCTTGAGGAGGAAATCAAACTTCTGCTTGTCCCTGCCGATCCGGAGGACAGCAAGAACGTTGTGCTTGAAATCCGAGGGGGCACGGGAGGCGACGAGGCTGCTATATTTGCCGGTGACCTGTACAAGATGTATACCAAGTACTGCGAGTCAAAAGGATGGAATGTGGCTGTGACCAGTTTCAGCGAAGGCGCGGCAGGCGGTTTCAAAGAAATAGTAATGTCAGTTACCGGCGAGAATGTCTATGGCACGATGAAATACGAAAGCGGTGTGCACCGTGTTCAGCGAGTGCCTGCTACCGAAACTCAGGGTCGTGTACACACTTCAGCCGCTACGGTGGCTGTTCTTCCCGAGGCAGAGGCTTTCGATGTGGAAATCAACGAGGGTGAAATCAAGTGGGACACATTCCGCTCAGGCGGTGCCGGAGGTCAGAATGTTAACAAGGTGGAGTCGGGCGTGCGTCTGCGCTACATGTGGCGCAATCCCAATACCGGTGAGACCGAGGAAATTCTCATAGAGTGTACCGAAACCCGCGACCAGCCCAAGAACAAGGAGAGGGCGTTGAGCCGTCTGCGCACATTCATTTATGATAAGGAGCATCAGAAATATATCGACGATATAGCTTCACGACGCAAGACAATGGTGTCGACCGGCGACCGTTCGGCTAAAATCCGTACTTATAATTATCCGCAGGGACGTATCACTGACCATCGTATCAACTATACGATATATAACCTTCAGGCATTTATGGATGGAGACATTCAGGATGTGATAGACCAGCTCACGATAGCTGAGAATGCTGAAAAACTCAAGGCCGCCGAACTCTAACGGCGTACCTTTGATAAAATAGACTGTATGGTAAAGCACGGAAACATATTCACAATATTGCTCGGCTGGATGATTTTTGCAGCTGTGCTCTGCGTGTCGCCAGTCTCCGTGTACGCTCAGTCGCATAAGGCTCCCCACTATGTGGCAGAGCGCGAAATATCCTTCGAGATGAATAGTGCGACAGGATTTGTGAGAATTCCGGCTGAATATGTGTGGGTGAAGTATTACCATCTCGGGGAGTATGACACCAACGTGATAAAGAGCAGGATTAATGTAGGTGACAATAATTACCGGTTCACCGCTAATATCAACGACCTTAAGACGCTTTGTGGCTCCGGTGCGCGCCGGCTTCCCTTGAAGAGCAAGATTATTGACCGCCGGAGCAAGAAAGAGAAATCTTTTCACATTACAAGGCTTCTGATTCGTTTCAGGGAGAACGGCAATGC
The DNA here is from genome assembly GCA_958352885.1 of uncultured Duncaniella sp. Lineage (GTDB taxonomy): Bacteria > Bacteroidota > Bacteroidia > Bacteroidales > Muribaculaceae > Duncaniella. The sequence goes on along the minus strand of CATWQI010000001.1, from coordinate 177,692 downwards.
CGATGTCCAGGTGGATGGCTACATCTTTGATAAATAGAAAACCAGAAAATATAATATATGAACCGTTTACAACTCATTGAAAATATCCGTCGCAAAGGCTCATTCCTTTGTGTCGGGCTCGATACCGATATCAAGAAGATTCCACAGCATCTGCTGACAGAGGAAGACCCGATATTCGCTTTTAACAAGTCCATCATCGACGCCACTGCCCAGTACTGTGTGGCGTATAAGCCTAACACCGCTTTCTATGAGAGCCTTGGTGTGGATGGGTGGAAATCATTGGGTCGAACAGTGGACTATATCCGTGAGAATTATCCTGACCAGCTGATTATTGCGGATGCAAAACGTGGTGACATCGGTAACACCTCGTCGCTTTACGCACGTGCATTCTTCGAGAATATGAATGTGGATGCACTGACAGTGGCACCATATATGGGATTTGACAGTGTGAAGCCATTTATGGATTATGAGGGCAAATGGGTTATCCTACTTGCACTCACATCAAATCCCGGCAGCCGTGATTTCCAGTTCCTGACAGATATGACGGGGACGCGCCTCTTTGAGCATGTGCTCGAAACAGCCCGTCAGTGGGGTAATGAGGACAAGCTGATGTTTGTTGTCGGCGCTACTCAAGGCGCGATGTTCGCCGAGGTGCGCAGGGTGGCTCCGAACAATTTCCTTCTTGTACCCGGTGTCGGTGCGCAAGGTGGCAGTCTTGAGGAAGTGGCAAAGTGGGGCATGACTCTGGAGTGCGGGTTGATAGTGAACTCATCGCGTGGCATAATCTATGCGTCAAATGGTGAGGACTTCGCTGATGCCGCGGCGGCAGAGGCAAGAAAACTTCGTGACCACATGACTATACTCCTTTCCACTTACGGGGTTATCTAAATCGATAGTACAGAAGTGAAGCGCAGCATACAGTTTGAGGTCTGTGACTCCATAGAGCCGATTGCGGCAATCTGGAGGGATTTTGACCGTAAAGCGCAAGAGAAGATTGAGGAAGGAATGCTCCCGATAGAGTATTCCTTCTATCAGTCATACAGGTGGAACAAGTTTGTAGAGGATTATTACACAACTCATAAGCGACGGTTCAAGCATCTGGAGTATATAGTGGCAAAGGCCGACGGAGTGCCTGTGGCAATAATGCCACTACGGGTTACCACATTTCCGAAAAAGAAGGTGGAAATGACTTCATGGCGCACGGCAGGTATATGTAATGTTGTGTCGCCGTGGAATGAAGAGGCTAATGCGGATGTTATGGATTCGCTTGTGGAATTTATGTCAAACCGGTATGCGGCATATGATATGCGCCTGTTTGACATGCCTGTTGATACGCCTTTTGTAGGTGCTCTCGAGCGCATGAAAGGAGCTGTTAGAAAGGACAGGGACAGCTATCACATACCATTGGACAGGTTTGAGGATTTCGATACTTACTATGCGTCTCTGAGCAAGAAACTACGACATAACATCCAGACACGCAGTAATCATTTTACCCATGGTGATTTGAGCTGGGAACTAAAAGTATATGACCGTGGAAATCCACCTACCGCAGCGCAATGGTTGTGTGTATGGCGGATATTCTACTATCGTAAGCTTCAATGGAATAAGAAAGCTACCAATTTGTTCCGTCGACTGGCTTGTGAATGGGAAGCGCGCAAGGAGGTTAGGAGTGGTATGAAAGTCGCAAGCATGGATGCTCTGGAAGAAGCACGGCTCTTTGTTTTTGAAATCAATGGTGAGCCGGCAGCTTTTGCATTCCTGTATGTCTCTGACGGTTATATAGTAGTGCCTAAGCTTGCGATAGATATGCGGTTCCGTACCCATGCTCCTGGTATACTGATGCTGAAGGAGATTATGCGATGGTGCTACGCTAACGGAATCAAAGATTTTGATTTGTGCCGTGGGGAAGAGCCATATAAACAACAGATGGGAGCGGTGAAGGCTCTTATAACAAGAATAGTACGAAAGTAATTACACATTGTCTTAAAAAGCAGATATGAAAAAGTATTTTGTGTTTGCGGTATTGACTATGATATTGAATATGTCAATACTTGCTCAGGATTTTGACAAATATTTCCAGGATAAAACTTTGCGACTGGACTATGTGCTGGGGGCGACTCCATCCGGTGAAAGAATAGTGCTGCTTGATGCGCAGTCGTCACTCCCAGGATGGGCGGGGAGGCGCCATAATCTCGCTAAACTGCCGTTGGAGGGCAACGGGATTGTCACTGTGTGTGACGAGGCTACCGGTGACACTATCTATCGTACTTCTTTCTCGTCGCTTTATCATGAGTGGCTGTCGACCGAAGAGGCGACAAGTACACCGAAAGGATTTGAGCATACTGTGTTGGTGCCGTTTCCCAAGGCTCCTGCAATAGTGCATATGGATATACGTGACAACCGCCACAACACTATGTCGCAAATGCAGCACAGGTTTTCTCCTGAGGATATATTGATAACCGTACGGGGAGAGAAAGAGGTCGCTTCTCATCGCTATCTGCATAAAGGTGCCAATATGGATAGGGCTATTGACGTTGCAATTCTTGCGGAAGGATATACGACGGAGGAGATGGACAATTTTTATCGGGATGCGCAGATTGCTGTCGATGCTATACTTGCCCATGAGCCCTTCAAGAGCCACGCTGATGATTTTAATTTTGTGGCGGTGGCAAGCCCCTCGTTGGAGAGTGGTGTAAGTGTTCCGAGGCTTGGTGACTGGAAGAGTACAGCATTCTCGTCGCATTTCAGTACTTTCTACAGTGACCGTTATCTGACATCTCTGCATATCAAGGATATTCACAATGCACTCGCCGGTATTCCGTATGAGCATATCATAATCCTTGCTAATACATCTGAATACGGTGGTGGCGGAATCTACAATAGTTATACTCTGACAGCGGCAGGACATAAGTTGTTCCGTCAGGTGGTAGTACACGAGTTCGGACACAGTTTCGGAGGACTGGCTGATGAGTATTTCTATGAAGGAGATGTAATGGACGATTCCTATCCAAAGGATGTGGAGCCATGGGAGCCGAACATCACGACGCTGGTTGATTTTGATAGCAAGTGGAAATCAATAGTTCCTGACGGGTGTCCTGTTCCTACTCCTGTTTCGGAGAACAAGAAGTATCCGGTAGGTGTATATGAGGGTGGGGGATATTCCTTTCATGGTGTATATCGTCCGGCTGATGACTGTAGGATGCGGACCAACACTTCTCCGGAGTTTTGTCCTGCGTGTCAGCGGGCGCTTGACATGCTGATTAAATTCTATGTCGAGGACTGATGCGACTTGTAAACTGCGAATCGGTGGGAGGTCTATAAGGTTTGAAAAATTGTGACATACCTGATATGGTGAAGTAAAAAACAGAAAAAAGTATTTGTTAAATCAATAATATTCACTACCTTTGCACCGCCATTACGAATCTAAGTGCCTTACCAGCACATTTTCATCCCCTTTTGATAATAATATAACCACGAAATAAAAATGAAAGCAGACATCCATCCTTCAAATTATCGCGAAGTAGTATTCAAAGATATGTCAAACGATGAGATTTTCATCACTCGTTCTACTGTCGCATCAAAGGAGACTATCGAGGTTGATGGCGTGACCTATCCTTTGGTCAAGCTCGAAATTACCAGCTCTTCTCACCCCTTCTTCACCGGTAAGCAGAAGCTCGTTGACACCGCAGGTCGCGTTGATAAGTTCATGAGCCGCTACGGTAACCGTAAAAAGAAATAATTTATTCCCATAAAAGGGTATAATTAACAGAGAGCCCGGACTCATTGAGTCCGGGCTCTCTGTTAATTATGTTCTAATCGAAAGTTTGGTGCATCCCATTCTCCCGGGGTGTATGCGTTTATTGGATTATAAACCTTAAATAAGAGAAAAGAGATTGTCCAACCTTGAGGTTGGACAATCTCTTTTCAAGTGGTTATGATGCGTTACGGCTTTTGATGCTTTTACTTTTTCAGTGCGGTTACAAGGTGCTGGAGTGCTTGTGAGATACCATCTTTATCCTTGCCGCCGGCTTGGGCGAATCCGGGCTGACCGCCACCACCGCCCTTGATAGCTTTAGCAGCCTCACGAACAAGTGTCGATGCGTTGTATCCTTCCTTTACAAGGTCATCGGTAAACGCCACAGTAAGCAGGGGCTTGCTTGCCACATCGACAGTCGCAGCGATAAAGGCTGTCTTTTCGGGTGACAGCTGGCGTACTCCGAATGCCACATTCTTCACCACATCGGGAACTCTCACTCCGCTCAGGGTGATAATCTTGATACCATTGACAGTCTCGGCTTTCTCAAGAAGCTCCCGAGTCAGATTTCTTACACGTTCCTGGAAGAATTCGTCCGCCTGCTTGCGAAGTTCTGCATTCTCGTCGATGGATTTGCGGAGAGCCTGAAGAATATCGGGAGCGTTATGGAGCATTTCTCCGATTTCGCGCATATTGTCTGCCACATGGTCTATGAGGTCCTCTGCCACTTCAGCTGTCACAGCCTCTATACGGCGAATACCGGCAGCGATACTTGATTCGGAGATGATGCGAATCATTCCGATGTTACCTGTGTTGGGCACGTGTGTACCGCCACAAAGTTCAACGGAATCACCGTATTTGATAACTCGTACTTCCTCGCCGTATTTCTCTCCAAAGAGAGCCATGGCTCCCATTTGCATTGCATCAGCGATTGGTACGCAGCGATGTTCATCAAGAGGTATTGCCTTGCGGACGTTAGCGTTGGCGATACGCTCTGCCTTGCGGAGTTCCTCGGGTGTTACCTTTTGGAAGTGGGAGAAGTCAAATCGGAGCATTCCGGGAGTCACGTATGAACCTTTCTGCTCCACATGCGTGCCGAGTACCTGGCGGAGAGCTGCATGCAGAAGGTGGGTGGCAGTGTGGTTGCACTCGGTCGCACGACGGTTAGCTTCGTTGATTTTAGCCTCAAAGGTCACAGTCACGTCTGCGGGGAGTGTCTTGGAAAGGTGTACCGCCTGACCGTTTTCACGTTTGGTGTCGTAGATTTCCACAGTCTCATCACCGTTGATGAGCCATCCGCTATCACCGACCTGACCGCCCATCTCCGCATAGAACGGAGTGGAGGATAGTACTATCTGATAGAATTCTTTGTTCTTCTGTGATACTTTTCGGTAACGGAGTATTTGGGTGGTAGCTGAAGTTTCGTCGTAGCCCACAAATTCGGTTTCACCTTCACGAACCACAACCCAGTCGGTAGCTTCAACGGCAGCAGCATTGCGTGCACGAGTCTTCTGAGCTTCCATTTCGGTGTCAAACTCCTTCTTGTCAAGGGTCATTCCGTTTTCCTTGAGGATGAGTTCAGTGAGGTCAAGCGGGAATCCATAAGTGTCATAGAGCACGAAAGCTTCTTTGCCTGAAATCTCATTTTTGCCGGCAGCCTTTGCTGTTTTGATGGCATCGTCAAGGATTGAGATACCCTTGTCGAGAGTCCGGAGGAATGAATCCTCTTCTTCCTTGATGACTTTCATGATGAGCTCGCGCTGGGCTGCGATTTCCGGATATGCTTCACCCATGGAGTCAATGAGTGTATTGACCAGCTTGTACATAAATGCCTGCTTCTGGTCAAGGAATGTGTATGCGTAGCGCACGGCACGGCGAAGGATGCGGCGGATTACATAACCAGCCTTGGCATTGCCGGGGAGTTGGCTGTCGGCTATCGAGAAGGCTATGGTGCGAACATGGTCAGCAATGACTCGCATTGCAACGTCTACACGTGCATCCTTGCCATATTCTTTGCCTGAGAGTTGTGATATTTTGTCAATAAGGGGTGTGAACACGTCGGTGTCGTAGTTGGATTTCTTCCCTTGGAGAGCCATGCAGAGGCGTTCAAAGCCCATGCCGGTATCGATAACCTTGGCGGGCAGTGGTTCGAGTGAACCGTCAGCCTTGCGGTTGTACTGCATGAACACAAGATTCCAGATTTCAATCACGAGAGGATTGTCATGGTTGACCAGCGAAGCGCCGTCGATTTTGGCACGTTCCTCATTGCTGCGAAGGTCAATGTGGATTTCGGAGCAGGGACCACAGGGACCGGTATCACCCATCTCCCAGAAATTGTCATGCTTGTTGCCGTTTATGATATGGGATGCCGGAAGATGCTTTTCCCAGTAGGAAGCAGCTTCGTCGTCGCGTGAAAGCCCCTCCTCAGGAGAGCCTTCAAATACGGTCGCATAAAGGCGATCTGGATCGAGATGGAGCACGTCAACAAGGTATTCCCATGCCCAGTCGATGGCTTCTTTCTTGAAGTAATCACCGAACGACCAGTTGCCGAGCATTTCGAACATGGTGTGGTGGTAGGTGTCCATTCCCACTTCCTCAAGGTCGTTGTGCTTTCCGGAAACACGGAGGCACTTCTGCGAGTCCGCCACGCGCTGGTATTTGGCGGTCTTATTGCCTAAGATTATGTCTTTAAACTGGTTCATGCCCGCATTGGTAAACATGAGGGTGGGGTCATCCTTGATTACCATTGGAGCAGAGGGGACGATATGATGTCCCTTGGAACGGAAAAACTCTTTGAATGATTCGCGTATTTCCTTAGCTGTAAGCATATTATGTTTGTTTTGTCAATATTTGCAACTTGTGCTGTAAATTAGTGTGCAAAGATAGTGATTTTTTGTCAATTGTCACATTAAAAGTCATTTATTCTTCATATCTTTGTGTGTGAAAACAAATAAATCTTACCAAGGAAGGAGCATTTGGGTATGACACGTCTAAACGATTATATTACGAGGATTGATTTGTCGGTGTTGAATGACTATGTCGTGATTAATGGCGATAGTGTTGTTTATGCCAAAGGTGAGATGATTGTTCAGCAAGGGCGGTTGTGCCGTTATATCAGTGTTGTAAAATCCGGCTATTTCAAATATGTTGCTTTTAATTCGAAGGGGCATGAAATTGTAACCGGGTTCTCTTTCGAAGGCGAAGTCGTCACCGACTATGTGCGAGGATTCCTGTTCGGAGAGCCAGCGTTGACCACTATTGTGGCAGGATGTGAAGCGGAGGTGGTGCGGGCTTCTATCGAGGATGTGCGGCGTTATATCCATGAAAGGAATCCCGGATTTATTGCAGATACTTCTTCCAAACTTTTACAGGAGGCTTATCGCCGTTATCTTGATTTGCTTGTAAAAACTCCGGCTGAACGATTCCACGAACTTGTCAATCGCTATCCTGACGTGACACGTTGCTTGCCTATTCAGGAGCTTGCCTCATACTTAGGCGTATCACGCCGTCAGCTGCACCGCATCCGTAAGGCTTAAAGTGCAACTAATGCCACCGAAATCTAAAAAATCATAAGAAAATCGCCGTTGAAGGCTGATTTTTATGCCCGTTTGGGACATTTGTCACATCCATTGTCGATTATTCTCTGTAAATTTGCTTGTGACTGATAATAACCCAATACGTTGAACCTGCTAAAGACCAATACCAATGAACACTATTTTACAGACACTAATCAGAACCATCCTTGCTGTGGTTTTTACAACTTCATGCGCTCTGGCTGCTAACGCCAAGGATGATCCGGAGGACTATTATGTAATTCTTACTCTTAAAGACGGCTCGAAGGTTGACGGCTATATTACCACCGCACTGAAAAATTATTTTCGTCCGCGCATATCGGAGATTGGCGTAAGTAGCGAGTATGGTGGTAAGCCACAGAAATACACCTCGGAAGAAGTTGTGTCGATAGTGTTTCCGCCTAACGAGAAAGATACTACCACAGTTATATATCATTCGGTCTTTGCTCAAAGCAAGATGCCAAACTATTTCAGTAAGAATCCCAAGCCGTATAAAAAAGCTTTCTTCTTGCGCATGATCTATGACGGAGATAATGTGAAAGGGTATGTAATGCCTCTGCTTGACCGGACGTTTGCGCAGACCATGACAATTCTGAACTACACCTGGAGATATTTTTACAAGACAGAGGACAGCGATATGGCCAAGGCATACTGGGAAGACACCGAGGGTGTTATCCCGAATATGAAAAAGGTGATGAAATTCTATTTGCGTGAATTTCCCGAGCTGCAGCAGATGGTGGATGACGACCAGCTTACACCGGAATATTTCCACAAGCACCCTGCTGCCGTCTTGCCAATAATTGACAGAATCTATCTTCCTGATGGCGATAATGGACAGTAATTAATTCCCCAACGACTTAAATCAACGACTTAAAATTGTAGAATCATGAGAATAATATTGGCAATATTCATATGTGTGTTTGCAGCTTTAGGTTGCAATGCGAAAAACAGTGCGCGCGCAATGATTGTGATGAAAGACGGGACTGTGAAAGAGGACGTTGAGATCAAGCTGCCGAAAGGCTGGAAGGAAAAACTGAAGATCAAGGTTGGAGACGTTGAAGAAACCTTGAATGCGGAGGATATTGATTATTTCGAGTTGTGGCACAGCGATAATCCGAGTCAAAAGGCATTGATAAAATCCTTTCATATCGGAGAATATAAACATAAGAAAAACTATCTGGACGCCCGTAAGCAGATGGGATGGATGGCGCTGCAATCCGCAGGAGAACATTTGGAATATTGGATATGGTTCGAAAAAATTATTCTTAAGCCCGACAAAATCAAATATCAAATAGATGATAATTCTCATTGCTTCGTTAAAAGGAATTCTGATGTGGCTGTGATGATTCCTATAAACCTGCTGGTTCCCAAAAGAACCCGTGACTGGCTTAAAGCATTCCTCGCCGACGATTCTGAATTAACGGAAAGAATTACTGACAAAGGATATTTCAATAAAAAGAATCCATATCACCAGGGAAACAACTACAATCCATTCTTTTTTGAAGATATTGCAGTGGACTATAACCCGCAACGATGAACTAACTGAATGCTGATATCTATGGACACCATTGTTTCAACAACTATGCTTAAGACGTAGTATAGTTGTAGAACTTGATAACTAATCCGAATTTGTTAGATATGAGAAGAATAATATTCGCAATTTTTGTGGCTTGTGCGGTATGTCACTGTCTGGAAGCAAAGTCTCCTCTTGGCAAAGTTACCGTGTCATTAAATGATGGTTCCATTGTAAATGGATATTGTGAAGACATGTTCAAGCACGAACGGCCATCAATAAAAGTGTCACCATTGCCCGACGGTAAAAAATCTGTGAAATACCACGCATCGGACATACGGGAGTTAAAATATGAAATTCCCAATGATACCATCGTTGAGCATTGGTATCCAATACCATATTACCATACAAAAACGCTAATGATGAAAAAAGTGCGTCAATGCGGAACTGTCACTTTATGGTCAGCGTGTATTGGACTACAAGAACTGACTGGCCCGCAAGGGATGAAATGGACTGAAAGAGTGCGGGATTGTATCTCTTTTGGTCCGGATATGGCAGGCAATACTGCATGGGATTTCTCGCATATTATACATGGGAGGTGTAAGGAACTTCCAGGTTATGGTGATTTCATTAAGGAATATAAAAAATCTCATCAAGAGGTTACAGATTGGACCGAGATTGAACCTTTGATGGATATGTGTAGGGCATACGTGGATTTTATAAAGCCACTTTGAGATATGTAGACTCATGGAGAAGCAACGGGCTAAGATAATAGGTATCGCACGGCATCGCCTTTCTACCGACGGCGATGGTGTCACTACGCTTGTGGCTTTTCACGGCTGTCCGTTACGTTGCCGCTATTGTCTTAACCCGCAGTCGTTAGGCGACGGCGGACGTTTCCGCGAGTATTCGCTGGAACAACTTTATGCCGAGACCCGCATTGACGAGCTTTATTTCATAGCTACAAACGGAGGCATCACTTTTGGTGGCGGAGAACCTTGTCTGCGCCCGCAGTTCATCCGCGAGTTTCGTGGGTTGTGTGGCCCGGAGTGGCGGCTCAATCTTGAAACGTCGCTCAATGTGCCGGTTGCCAACATTGAGGCATTGCTCCCGGTGGTCAACACCCTGATTATCGACATCAAGGACACAAACCCCGATATTTACCACGACTACACGGGGCAAAGCAACGCTCTTGTGCTCGAAAATCTCCGCCTGATAGCCGACACCGGACGGCAAAGCGATTGCATCGTCCGCATACCGCTGATACCCGGCTACAACACCGATGCCGACTGCGACGCAAACCGCAAGGCTCTTGAAGCTCTCGGCTTCCCCCGATTCGATTTATTCACCTACCAAATCCGCAAACACTGACTATGGCACGAGGAAAGCAGACCTGCAAGATATTGAAAGAGATACGTCGGCAGATTGCCGAGGCAAACGGCATCGAGTTCGCCACGTCGGAATGTCGTTACAAGGGCGACTGCCTCGGCACATGTCCCAAATGCGAAGCCGAGGTGCGCTACTTGGAGCAGCAGCTCCGCGCCCGCACCCTCGCCGGGAAAGCCGTAGCCATCGCCGGTGTCTCGGCGGCATCCCTCGCCATGCTAATGCCTATCAGCGCGGAGGCACAAACATCTACCGATATTAAAATCGTGCCTATTGACAGCATAACCGCGACAAGTGTCGATTCCGTAAAGGTCAAGGGCTATGTCAGATATGAATTTGAGGCTAAAGTCGATTCAATAGCATCCGAAGAATTGATTGGAGCAACAGTATTGAATCTGACAAACGGCAAAGGCACATCAACCGACATAGATGGAAAGTTTGAAATAGATGCTCAGGAAGGTGATTCTATACAGGTTTCTTTTGTAGGATATAAGTCCAAAACAACAGTTGTTACTGATGTCAGAAAACCTATCACAGTTACATTAGATATGAAGACCGTGTTATTGGGAGAAATTCCTATAGTCAAAAGAGAAGAGAATCACTATCTCGATCTAATTGTGTCAGATGAGTATGGCAATCTGATGGAAAGAGATAAACTGGATATTTCGAGGATTTGGATTGAAGAAGACGGAGAGGAAGATTACGAACTATCACCGGAATACTTTGACGAGAAGCACCCATGCCGAATTTATTGGGATTATGACTATGGGTTGCAAGACGAAGACGGTAAGCCACTAAAAGAAGCCACACTCCGCATCGAAGCTGAGGGTTACGACGCCCCAGTAACAATCAAGGTCAAATATCCCAAACGCAACGCCAAGAAAACCATCAAGTTCAAACACAAAAAGAATTAACAAATATGAGTATGAGAACAATAGCATTGTATGTATGTCTGCTGATGACCTGCTTTATGTGTGGAGCAAGGGAGATAACCATTATGCCACAGTTTACGGTAGGCGATACTATCGGATATCGGGCTACTACAAGCCTTGTGATGTATCATGGGAAAGACTCGCTGGTTTCGACCACAAAGCTACTGCCCACACTTATTGTTAATGGGAAGAACGACAAGGGATTTGTAATCACTACAATCAACAGACTGGAGGATTTCAGCGTAGAATGTTCGGACCCGGAAGCCGGAGAAACATTGAAAGCATTTGACAAGTCCGATCTACTGAATGATTTTGTCGCTGCGATTGTATTGAAAATCCAGTTGGGTGCAGACTGTCGGCCCGATTCGATTTTGAATATGAATGCGGTAAGAGAGCGTATTACGGAAGCTTACATCAATATGTTTGCAAAGCAGCAGGAAGTTGATGAAAGCAACAGAGCAGAATGGGAAAATGAAACAAGACCGCTTCTTGTCGGTGCGGTAGATATGATTTGCACCCCTGCACATCTTATCGAACAGCAGTTCGGGAACTTGCCTTATTTCAATCTCACAGGCATACCGCTGAAGTCGGGAAAAATCCCGACCTCGATGATTGTTACCGGAGACCTTCTGAAGATGTGTCACGGACTGAAAGAACTGGATATGGAGATTACACCGTTAGACAGCAATATGGAATCAGGCATAAGTGCCGACGATGGAATGTACTCCATACGCATCAGTGGCAAGAAAGATAATTTAGAGGTAGAAGGCCTGCTGCTGTACAGTGGCGGAATAATAGCTCACGGCATTCTGACCGTCAAGATGGAATCGGACACCGAGCGTCTGGTTACCACTTACGCAATAGACATTATAAAGTAGAAGAAACGCGATGCCTGATTCTCTCCGATATAAGATAGTTCTGTGGTTGGTGTGGGTGCAGCTCGCGCTCCTGCCAATTATCTACATGATGCTTGCTGTCACTAATAATGTCCTGATATGGCGATGGAATTTAGTAAACTGGCTGATGGTTGGAGGCTATATTCTCGGATTGCTTGCTCTTCCTCTCAGCCGTGGGCTTGAAAAACCAAAACTACTGAAATGGTGGCTAAGAATAGATTTCTGGCTTTCAGCTATACCGGCAATTCTTGTATTACCATTGCTTTTTTATGTCGGAAGACATCATATAGATGCCGAGGACGGAGACTATGTACTGTATCATACACACGGCTTAATGATGGCTGCACCACACTATGCTTTAGGTAAAAAAGAAGGCCTATTTATTCGCCCTATGTCTAAATCTGTTCGAATAAATTATTATGACGATGGTAAAATAGACTGTTTCAAAGTCGATACTCTGAGGGGCTGTTTTTATGGGTTAAACAGTGGAGGTGCTCAGGTTTCATGGGTTTTGCCGCTTGACTCCATCAAATATCATCAATATGCGGACGATATAACCGAGTTGATTGACAGCATATATCAAGCTCAACCTTTGTTCAGGGATTATTATCATGGGACATTCGTTTTCCCGGACAACTTCGCCGAAATAAATTATGATTCCTGTAGTATTCATTATGAGGATTCCATAACTTATAATAATATTGACCGTCTTGATGGCGACAGCCTGCGGGTTACTATTATCAATAACGGAATCATCAAATTGTCTTATCCAAAGGATTCTGTCGGCAATCTCACACCAAAAGAAATCAGAACTTTCATAGAAAAGCTGAAAGGAGGCGAGCAATGAAAAAACAAGGTTCAAGAAAATCGTCTAAAATAGTAATTGTCATAGCCTCATTGATAGGCTTATACTTTGGTATGCTTTTGTTTTTTGGATTTCCGATCCCGCGCGGAAGCAAGGTTGACAGCAATTACTATACTTACTACAAGAACATCTTTGGGATATATTATATCTCTGTCGAAAATGCGCCCGCATTGTTCAATCATGGTAGTTGGGGATATCTGTATGATGTGGATGAGCAAACCTTTAAGGTGTTAGGCGAGGGATGGGCAAAAGATGCCAATCACGTATGGCATGACGATAAGATAGTTAGAAACACGGATGTAAACTCATTTCATATAAATCAGTATGGCGTTGCAGTAGATAAGGACAAAGTCTATATACGGGATTCTTCAAACGATGAGGATTATATAAGACCCTCACAAAGCGGCATAGATGTCGAAACCGCCGAATATTTTATCTACAGACTTGACGAACTTCAAGATGAATGGATGCGCGACAAGGACTTCGTTTATCACTACGACCAGAGAATTGATGTGGATAGAAACAGTTTTGAAATTTATGGTGAGGACTGGTTCATAGACAAAGATTTTCTTTATAAAACTCTATACAACGATGTAACCCGAAAGTGGGATTTACACCGTATTGATTCTTTACAAAGACCCATAGAGGTCGGTTATCATTATTTCCGTAATGGCAGGAATATTATCTGCTATGATTCAATAATACTCAAAGACATAGATGTGCAGCGATTTGAGGAGATTGGTGTAGGCAAATACCGGATCAATAACATGTTGTTTCTTTGGGGTAAGCCTTTCCTTAAAGACTCATTGAATGTAGAAAATGCCAGATTCTATTATCACGGTCATATAGCAACTGACAATGAGAATGTGTACTATGTTCGTAAGCTACTTGATGACATTGATGCTGCGACGTTCCAACAGATAGATGACGAGACATTTGAAGATAAAGACTATATCTATACCATAAAAGAGAAAGCTTGGGGAGAGGCATATCCATTTGTCAAAAAGAAAAAATAGATGTCATATGAAACTGACTGATAAACGATTTTGGACAGCATGGGCAATTGCCGAACTGCTGCTGTTAGCCTCCTGTATAGATGTCGCAGTGAGGTGTCAGTCATTCGGCATGATATGCATTTTTGCAGTCACTCAACCGATAATGATAGTTTTGGCATTATTCAAAATGACTTATCCAAATGCCGCATTGGTAAATTTGATAATACTCAGCTTATATACGGTTTATTCAATCTGTCTGAGATTGACACATGAAGATAATGATGGCTGGGCTTGGTTTGCCTTCACAATTGTACTTCCTATTGCGCAGCTAATACTGTTGCTGCTTTATTGGGGCCTTGAAAGGCTTGCAGAAGTCATACGATATAAACGATAACGATATAACCATGGAAGTTGCTTTGAGATACATATTCATTGCTATCATAGTCTATGCCGTTGGTATGGAGATATATAAGGCTGTTCGTACTCGGACGGTTGACTATTCTCTTTGGGCGATTATAGTGCTTATGGGTGCAGTGTTATGGATTTCAAGAGGATTTCTTATCTCCAGTCGGATATATGATTTCCTGATGATTGCCGTATGGCTTGTTGCAATCGGTTGTTTTGTTCTCTTGCGGAAATCCCAATACGGAAAGTATCTGAAATCTATTGCCATTGGTGGACTTTCAGTTTTCCTTGCTGTCTTTAGCTATTGGAATATAAAGGCGCAGTCCATCGTTCCAACAACCTTAATAACTTCCCTAAAGGGATATTCAACACATCGAATAGTTGAGGTGTGTTTCCGTTATAACGGAACTCCTTTTTGGAGAAGTTACAATCTCAACAACTACCCAAATGTTAAGCTACTTCCTGAACAGTACGATGTAAGTCTGACAATTAAGCCGATTTCACCCAATGTTGCCAAACTTGAATCAATAACCCTAATTCCAAAAGCAAAGATATGAAAACCTCTCTCCGATACAGAATCATGCTTTGGTTGGCGTGGGTGACAACATCAATACTGTTGTGCGCTGCGGCGATTCCGACAAGAACTGCCGAGAGCAATGATATGTCACGTAAAATATTATGGGTGGTTGATGGTGTGGCTCTCCATGATTCCATATTCACATACTCGATTGACCGGATGAGGAGCGACAGCGCGATGGTCTATGCGGTACAGTCGTTGAGCTATGTTTATCCATCCGACATTGAAAGTATCTGTGTCATGGATTCGATAGAGGCTGTGGATTATGGCTTTGTGAATTGTAACGGGGTTGTGAAAATTCAGACCTCCTTTCGTGAACCTTTGTTGATTGTTGTGAATGGCATCCCTTACAAAAGCCATGTCAAAATGACAGCCGGAGAAATGTTGGGAGGTGTGGACTGTATTAGTCGAATTTTAGTGAGTGAAATACCTGATTTGCAGGATTACGATGTCAAGAGTGTGGATATAATAAAGGATCTTAGTGTTACCTGCCATAAACAGCGGACTCCGTTTGTGGTGATAACAACTGGGTTGCCTTATTATAGAGTGGATGATCTTGCCGGAGTTTATTTTGCCAAACATGGCAAGCAGAGTTATACACTTCGCCTAAATAACGATTCGACATATGTATTCACACAAAGAATCCTTGATAAAAGAGCGATAGCTCCGAAGATCCGCAATTCCGGGACATGGAGTATATCAAAAAGCCGAATAGTTCTGAAATCAGGCAATGAAATCGATGACTTGCTAGCATCCGGTTACATGGATCTTACAGGAATGACCCTTGCCATAAAGAGTCGGGATAACCTCACTATGCCAAAACAAGCGTGGTATAACCATAAACCTCTGACCTTAAAACGCCAGCGAAAATGAATAGACTAAAAAAATACTTGCGGATATTGGCGATATGCGGAATCATATTGTCAATATTCCCATGCCTGATGATTTGTGTTTTGAAAAGTGCAACGGGATTTATCAGACATCCGTGGCTATTGCTTATTGCATATTTTGTTTGTAATGTTCTTCTATATCCTTTGAGCGGTCTGCTTGCTTACAGGCTATGTAAAACGAACACATTGATTACGGTAGTCACGACATGGATTCTTTATAATATGATGTTTGTCTTATTAGTATGGTTTGCAGACACATTCGGCTCATGGTGGCCTATGGCAGTGTGTGTGAATTTTATTGTGTCTTTCATTCCTCAAATAATATTGATCCCAATCATTTACAGATGGATGGACAGGAACAATGATATGGAAAGGAGGGTTAGCCAATGAGGACATGGATTAATGCAATCATCAAATTCTGGTGGTTTCTTCAAGGCATCATATTATTGGTGTTCGGTTTTTTTGTCTGGATTCCAATCTCCGTTACGGGCATACTTGTAATTATTTGCGATTGTTTGTATGATAATCGCAGTCATAAGGTTTGTGTATTATCTCGAATCTTGCTGATGATTTGTGCGTTAGCGTATATGATTTATGTGGGTATGTTGATAGCCGTCGGTTCACCACAAATATGGTTTGCAGTATCTCTGATAATTGTAGGAATTGCCGATGTAATACTAAGCATTAAATTAGTCATTAGTTCATTATTAGGAAGATAGTATGAAAAAGTGGCAGAAAATAACAGGCATCATGGCGTTAATAGTTTTGGCAATTCTAAATATTGCCAGTTGCATATTTTATCCAGAATACGTAACATCAATTTATTTTGAGCCTGGAGGAAACACTCAGGATGCTATTGAAATCATACGAACCTACTCACGGCTCGCTATAAAAGATATGGGTTATCTTGTGTTTGCAAATTATGTCATTACTCTATTTCTATTTATAGCCATTTGGCGGAAAGGAGGCAAGTGATGAAACAAACCGATAAATTTCAGATGAAGAATAATCTAAAACATTTACTCCATGGTATATTTGCGACACTGGTCTTAATTGCCTTTGTCGGGTGTAGTCGCAGGATTGACTATACTGACGGCGAGCCTGTGAAGTTCTCTGACTTGCCAAAAGAGGTTCAGGACACTCTAATCTGGTGGGAGGAACATACAACTTTCTCGATTGAAGATACAGTTGTTGTAGAACTGGACGATATGATATGTTTTGAATCAGACTATGAGTTTTTGCGCTCTTCATTCGGGCCGTGGATAACATCAAGAGGGTTGCGCCGAAACCGTGACGGAAGAGAATGGAAATTTAGCGGTAATCTGAATGTCCCGACTCCGATTGTTGCCATTGGCGATACAATATACATACCGTCTGAATATAATCTCCTTACTTGTATCGAAGATAATCCTGACGCTGTCTTTTTCCGTCAGGTACTAAAATAGAATGTGCGTATGACAGATAGAGAATATCAGAAAATGAGAGCTGATGCAAGGCGTGGCGTGAGTCGTAAATATGGTTTTGTTTGGATGTGACATATTTGAAGGGTTTATAAAGCGGGAGCCGACCCGCATTGAACGGATCGGCTCCTGTAAGTAATATAGCGTAGTTAGGTTATTCGTCAGCCTGGGCTTTTTCTGAGTATTCTTTGAGGAGTTTATCCTGCACATCAGTAGGTACAAGCTCGTAGGAAGCGAATTTCATTGTGAACGACGAGCGTCCGCCGGTGATTGATGAAAGTGCGGTAGAGTAGGATGACATTTCTTTCAAAGGAACTTTGGCGGATATTTTCTCGAAACCATTGTCGCTTGACATGCCCATGATTATAGCACGTCGTCCCTGAAGGTCGCTCATTACATCGCCCATCACATCGCCGGGTACCATCACGTCGACATCGTAGACAGGTTCAAGAACCTTTGGATTGGCGTTGCGGAACGCTTCGCTGAATGCGTTTCTACCTGCGAGGCGGAATGAAATTTCGTTTGAGTCAACAGGGTGCATTTTACCGTCATAGATACAAACACGCACATCACGGGCGTAGCTGCCGGTGAGCGGTCCCTGCTCCATGCGGTCCATGAGACCTTTGACAATGGCAGGGATGAAACGGGCATCGATGGCACCACCTACAATACAGTTGTGTACCACGAGTTTACCACCCCAAGCCAACGGA
Source organism: uncultured Duncaniella sp. (assembly GCA_958352885.1). Classification (GTDB taxonomy): domain Bacteria; phylum Bacteroidota; class Bacteroidia; order Bacteroidales; family Muribaculaceae; genus Duncaniella. Next base: position 159,737 of record CATWQI010000001.1, on the reverse strand, counting down.
ATCTCCTGTGTGTCTCGTACGCTCATCTTGAACTCCTGATTGCCGAACTTGTAAGTGTCGGGCGTAGGCATTCCTTCGGTATAAGGTTCGATGATGAGGTGTACTTCACCAAACTGACCAGCACCGCCTGACTGCTTCTTGTGTCGATAATCGGCACGGGCAGCCTTGGTGATTGTTTCGCGGTAGGGTATACGCGGTTCCTCAAAGATGATGGGGAGTTTGTCGTTGTTTTCCACACGCCATTTGAGAGTGCGAAGGTGGAATTCTCCCTGACCGGATAAGATGGTCTGCTTGAGCTCTTTGGACTGTTCTACTACCCATGTCGGGTCCTCCTCGTGCATACGGGTGAGAATACCCATGAGTTTCTCGGAGTCGCTCTCGGTGACGGGACGGATGGCACGACGGTACTTAGGTTCGGGGTAACGGATAAAGTCAAAACGATATTCGCAATCCTTGGCGTCAAGAGTGTTGCCTGTGCGGACATCCTTGAGCTTCACGGTGGCACCGATATCGCCGGCGCAGAGTTTGTCAACTTGAGTTTTGATACTTCCGCACACGCAGTTAATCTGAGCGATACGTTCGCGTGTTCCACGGGTCACATTCTCAAGGTCAACACCGGGAGTGAGTGTGCCTGACATAACTTTGAAGTAACTTACCTCACCGATATGTGGCTCGACGGTGGTCTTGAAGAAGTATAGTGAAAGTGGTCCGTTGCTATCCGGCTTAACTTCAATACCTTCAGTAGTAACCGGAGCGGGCATATCCTCAACGAATGGCACGACGTTGCCGAGGAATTCCATCATTCGGCGTACGCCCATGTCTTTAGCTGCGCTGACGCAGAACACCGGGTAGATTGAGCGGTCAATGAGTCCCTTGCGGATACCTTCACGCATCTCATCCTCGGAGAGGTGGCCCTGGTCAAAGAATTTTTCCATGAGAGTCTCGTCGTTCTCAGCGGCTGCCTCTACGAGAGCCTGGTGGAGTTCCTTGGCTCTTTCCATTTCCTCGGCGGGGATATCCTCAATGGTCGGAGTACCTCCGTCTGGTCCCCATGAGTATTTTTTCATGAGAAGCACGTCAATCATAGCGTTGAAGCCGGGACCGCACTGGAGTGGATACTGTATGGCTACAATCTTGTTGCCAAAATGCTCGCGCATCTGCTCCATGACATTCTCGTAGTCGGCTTTCTCACCGTCAAGCTGGTTGAGTGCAAATATTACAGGTTTTTTTAGTGACTGAGTGGTACGGAATATGTTCTGTGTGCCAACTTCGACACCGTACTGAGAGTTTATAAGTATGAGTCCGGTGTCGGTGACATTGAGTGCGGTGATAGCGTTCCCAACGAAGTCGTCAGCTCCGGGACAGTCTATCACATTGAGCTTCTTATTTAGGAATTCGGCATAGAAAACCGTCGAGAATACGCTATAGCCGTATTCCTTCTCGACGGGAAACGAATCGCTTACGGTATTTTTGCCTTCTATGGTACCGCGGCGTTTTATAACTCCACACTCGAAAAGCATAGCTTCGGCGAGTGTGGTTTTACCCGAGCCTTTGCTACCAAGCAAGGCTATGTTTTTAATTTCGTTGGTTTGATAGACTTTCATATTTATTCCTGGGTGTTAGTTTTTGGTAAGAAGTTTTAAAAATCGACCGCAAAATAGTAATAATATTTCATATTCGATGGTGGATGGGATGTGTTATAAAACATAATTTGGAAAATTTATGGTAATTGATAAAAAATAGAGGTAGCGGGGATTGATATGACATGGAATATTGTTAAATTTGCAGATTATGGAACAGGACGTGGCTTTGAAACCGAGAATAATCCAATTGCCTAAGATATGTGACCCGAGGGGCAATCTGACTTTTGTGCAGGATTGTGACGGTATACCGTTTAATATAAAAAGGGTGTACTGGACGTATGACGTGCCTGCAGGTGAAAGCCGTGGCGGTCATTCACATCGTGAGGCTGAGGAGTTTGTGGTGGCGACAAGCGGTAGTTTCAATGTGAATATATTTGACGGTGAGGTATGGTCGACATATATTCTCAATCGTCCATATCAAGGGTTGTATATTCCTGCCGGATATTGGCGTACACTTGATAATTTTGCTTCGGGGAGTGTATGTCTGGTTATGACATCAGCAGCATATAGCGAGGATGACTATGTGAGAGATTATGAGGAGTATAAACGGATTGCAGCAGCTGGAAAGGGGGATTATGAATAAGATTTATCCTTTCTTGGAGTTGGCGTCTGTTAATGCTCCCTACATGGATGAATTGATAGAGGCTGCCGTTCGCGTGATAAGCAGCGGCAGGTATATCGGTGGTGAAGAGGTGACATGTTTTGAGGAGGAGTTGGCTGCTAAACTGAGAGTCGGATATTCTGTCGGACTGAGCAACGGACTGGATGCTTTGAGGCTCATACTCAAAGGCTATATCGAGATGGGGGTGATGAGGAGGGGAGATGAGGTTATCGTGCCTGCTAATACTTACATAGCGTCACTTCTTGCCATCACAGATGCCGGACTGGTGCCTGTGCCCGTGGATGTAGATATTGACACTATGAATATTGACACCGGTCTGATCGAAGCGTCTGTGACAGACAAGACGAGGGCAATTATGTTGGTGCATCTGTACGGCAGGGTTGTTTGGGATGAGAAGGTGCGTGGAGTGGCTGAAAAATATGGATTGAAAATAATAGAAGATTGTGCCCAGTCGATAGGCGGGCGAAGCACTTTGGCTGGAAATAATGGTAGTTTCTATGCCGGTGCTCTTGGCGATGCCGGTGCTTTCAGTTTTTATCCGACTAAAAATGTAGGTGCCCTCGGGGATGCAGGAGCAATGGTCACAGATGATGGAGAATTGGCAAAGATTGTGAGGGCTTTGTCAAACTATGGCTCTGACCGACGTTACCATAATATATATTGTGGGTATAATTGTCGCCTCGATGCTCTGCAGGCTGCAATGCTTAGGGTCAAACTGCGTTATGTGGAACGTGAGAATGCTGATAGGTTTGAGCGGGCATTGGTTTATGACAGGAATATAAAGAGGGGAGACGTTATAATTCCGCTTATGAGCAGGAATGTGGTGGATAATGTGTGGCATCAGTATGTGATAAGGGTTACCGGAGGCAAACGTGATTTGATGAGGAATGAACTTGGAAGAATGGGAGTTGGCACTGATATTCACTATGCGGTTCCACCGCATAGGCAGCCATGTTACAGGGGGCTGAAGCATGCTTCGCTGATTGTTACTGAACGGCTTGCGAGTGAGGTGTTGAGTCTGCCGATAGCAACGGGAACTTCTGTAAGGGATGCGGCTGAGATATCGGATATAATAAATGGGTTGAACATTTAGAAAGGAGTGTAATCAAATGGCAAAGGCAGGAACCGGGAAAAGAACTAAGACAAAAAAGAAGGGGTTGAAGGGCAAACAGATACTTCAGGCTCTGGTTATGACTCTGTTGATAATCGGATGTGTAAAATTCTGTGAGGCACTTGACAATCTTGATAACGGACAGCACGAGGCTCTCGCACAGGATGAAGTCGGGAATCTGATGCGTGTGAAAACCAATCAGGCACTGAAGTCGGTTGAGAAGAGGTACAAAGGGATGGATGTGTCATTTAATCCGCAATATCATATCCCAAACTGGGTGTCATGGGAGCTTACAGAGGAGGAGACCTCGGGTGATGTGGCAAGAACGAATAAATTCTTGGCAGACCCTGATGTGGAAGGGTCTGCTGAGTCCTGGGATTATAATTATTCCGGGTATGACCGTGGGCACATGGCGCCCGCCGGAGATATGAAATGGGATAAGGATGCTATGGCTGAGACATTTTATATGACAAATATTTGTCCTCAAGTGAAATCGCTTAACACGGGGACATGGAAAAGGCTGGAGGAAAAATGCCGGTACTGGGCAGAGATAGATGGCAGTCTGTACATCGTCTGTGGTCCGGTGATTGATGGCGACCCGGTGGAGTATATCGGTGATTCGAGGGTATATGTGCCTAAGAGATTTTTTAAAGTGATATTGTCTCCATATAGTAATCCGGCAAGAGGCATAGGGTTTATTATCCCGAACGGAAAGGTGAAAGGTGGAATGCAGGAGTGTGCGGTGCCGATTGATTCAGTAGAAGCGTTGACCGGGCATGATTTCTTTTCCTCTCTTCCGGATGATATCGAGAATGACGTTGAATCGCAATGTAATTTCCATTATTGGAGTACGTTGAGAAAAAATAAGAAATTAACTGATGAATAAATTAAGAGAAATCGGAATGCATGATATATTGAAGAATGACACGATATGTGCTATATCCACACCTGGTGGGGTAGGGGGGATTGCTGTGATTCGTGTAAGTGGTCCACAAGCAATGGAGATAGCCGATAGTGTATGGACTGGAAAGCGTCTGTCTGACGCTAAGACTCATACGGCTCACCTTGGAACTATTATAGAGCAAGGGGAGGATGAACCTCTTGACCAGGCGGTAGCTACAGTATTTAAGGCTCCGAATTCGTTTACGGGAGAGGATGTCGTGGAGTTCTCGGTACATGGTTCGCGCTGGATTCAGCGCGAATTGGTTAATTTGCTGATACGCCAAGGATGTAGGCTTGCGGAGCCTGGAGAGTTTACACGCCGGGCTTTTGGAGCCGGAAAATTGGATTTGGCACAGGCAGAAGCTGTGGCAGACGTTATAGCGTCATCATCAAAGAGTGCTCATAGACTGGCATCGTCGCAGATGAGGGGAGTATTTTCTAAAAATATATCGGAATTGCGCGACAGGCTGATAAAAATAGCTTCATTGCTTGAGCTTGAATTGGATTTCTCTGAAGAAGAAGTGGAGTTTGCGTCACGCTCAGAGTTGAAATCAATGGCTCGTAGTTTGCAGGAACGCATAAGTAGGCTGGCATCCACCTTCGCTACCGGGAATGCCATTAAGGGTGGAGTACCTGTTGCGATAGTTGGGGAGCCAAATGTAGGGAAGTCGACACTGCTGAACCGGTTGCTTGATGATGACCGTGCGATAGTAAGTGATGTGCCCGGCACAACACGCGATACAGTTGAGGATACAGCTGATATTGACGGGGTGATGTATCGTTTTATTGATACCGCCGGCATAAGGGAGACTGATGATACAGTCGAAAATATGGGAATCCAGCGTACACTTGCCGCTGTATCCAAAGCAAGGATTGTGGTATGGATTGTGACTCCAGATATATTACCTGGACAGTTTAAGGCACTTTCCGGTGATATACTCAAATATCTCCCGGCGGACGCAAAGGTAATCATCGCCGTGAATAAGATGGATAAGGCGATAGGAGAGGATATGTCGCAATATGATGGAAAAGTGTTGAGTATGGTTCCTTTACCGGAACGCGAAGGAGGAAGTGTCAATATTGAAGTGCAATCATGTGAAGAAGATAGCGGTAGTCTGATAGTTTCATCGGGGGATGACGTTGAGGGATATCTTTGTCTGGCGGAGGTATTGTTGAAAGAACTGCCTGGCGATTCCAAGTTGTTGTTCATGTCTGCCGCTCATGGGAAGAATATGGATGGATTGAAGGTGCTGTTGAAAGAGTTTTCAGGTGTCGAGGATACCTCGGAAGCTGATATGGTGGTGACTAATGCAAGGCATTATGAAGCACTTGTCCATGCAAATGAATCTTTGGCTCGTGTCCTTGACGGAATTGAATCAGGCATTTCCGGCGACTTCATAGCACAGGACCTACGTGAAACCATCCATCACATCGGATCAATAACAGGTTCCATCACCACCGACGATCTGCTTAAATCTATTTTCGAAAATTTCTGCATCGGAAAATAGATGCGTATCAGAATAGATTAGAAAATATCACTAAATATTAGAAAGGCGTTCATTTTGAGCGCCTTTCTTTTGCTTTACAAATGCCGTTTTAATCTCTCGTGGTCGATTTTAATCGTTTTTATCCTTGATTTTGTACCTCATTTGGCTCTCCACGAAAATCGCTGAAACCCACTCCAGCGAGGTAGTGGATGTAGTATACACCCGTATACATGGGTATACGTCAGTATACATTTTTGGTGAAATGAGTGGCCAAATAAAACGAGGAAAATGGCAACATCCAAGATTCGTTTAAAGAAAATCTGTGCGTGGTGTGGCAATGAGTTTGAGGCTCAAAAAATCTCGACAAAGTATTGCTCCCACCGATGCTCGGAACATGCCTACAAAGACAGGAAAAGGCAAGAGAAAAAGAAACGGGTGGAAATGACTGTACGCAATGACTATCATCGAGTACAGACAGAACCACTCAAAGACAAAGTGTATCTCACAGTGGCAGAAACAGCCACTCTTATCGGATGCACAAGAGATGGCGTTTATAAACTTATTCGTCGGGGTCAGCTAAAGGCTCATCGCATATCCAGTCATTGGACTGTAATATACCGAACAGATATTGATGCGATGATTTCGTATGGAGTATGTAAGCCTACTGAACGGACAATAAAAGAAAAGGAATCCATCACTGAGTTCTACACGACTAAAGAACTGCTGGAGAAGTTTGGTATCAGCAACTCATGGCTATTCAAGGCTGCGAAACAGAACAATATCCCCAAGGTAACTCAGCATGGTAAAACATACTGGAGTAAAAAGCATTGCGATGTTGTTTTCGGCAAGAAAGATGATGCTGTTGATGCCATCACTGAATGGTACACTGCCGCCGAAATCCAAGAGAAGTATGGCATGACACTTCCCGCCATTTATACATTAGTCTACAAAGACGGAATCCCTAAGAAGAAGGAGAAAAACATAGTGTACTACTCCAAGAAGCATTTCGATGCGGCTAAGGGAGCTGCTGCGCCGGTGGAATCCGAGTGGTACAGCATAGCTGAGGCTACTGCGAAATTCAACATGACCCGCGACCAGCTTTACCACTACATCAAGACCTACAAGGTGAAGAAGAAAATGGTCGGCAAATACTGCTATCTCGATAAAGACGAGGTAGATGCCTTATTTGCCAACATATTCGAGCCGCCATCAATCTGACCGCAGGTTGCAAGTTTTTTGAAAGTTTTATCGAATAACCTTTGTGACCGAATGATTACCAATCACTTTTGCATCAAAAAACAACAGATATGGCTACATGTGTAAAGGTTTTCCTGCGGCAGAAACCAATATCAAGAGGCCGCATTTCACTTTATCTGGATTATTATCCGGCTATCCGTAATCCTCATACCGGCAAACTGAGCCGTCGTGAATTTCTCGGATTCTACATCTATGCAAATCCGTCCAATGCTGTTGAGCGTGACTACAATCAGACAATGCTCGACAAGGGTGAACTCATCCGTTGCCGCCGCCAAGAGGCTGTAATTAACCGCCAGTTCGGATTCATCGACCACCATCAGGAGGACGAAGACTTCCTTGCCTACTTCAAGAAGATGTGCAAGGGAAAAGCCCAGAAGTGGGAAATCGTCTATCGCCACTTTGAAAATTTCGTCAAAGGCAAATGCACCTTCGGTGAAATCACAGTAGATCTCTGCAAACGGTTTGGAGAATATCTGTTGACAGCCAAGAATCTGCGCATAACACACCGTAAGCTGTCGAGAAACTCAGTCGCAGGTTATTTCTCCACATTCCGCGGTCTTCTAAAAGTAGCCTACCGCGACAAGCTAATCAAGGAAAACATCAATGACTTCCTTGAGAAAATTGAATGGGAGGATGTCCGCAAAGAGTTTCTCACTCAGGAAGAACTGATGAAACTTGCAGAGACACCCTGCAAGCATTCGGTTCTAAAGCAGGCATCACTCTTCTCATGCCTTACCGGACTAAGAATCAGTGATATCGAGAACCTTACTTGGGACAATATTCAATATGCCCAGGACATGGGCCTCTGCATAAGAATCCGCACTCAGAAGACTTCTACTGAAGCAACTCTTCCAATCAGTGAAGAGGCGCTTACACTATGTGGCCCAAGAGGTGAAGGCAAAGTCTTCAAGGGGCTTAGTCGTTCAATGATAAATGTTCCTCTGAAGAATTGGATTAAGGAAGCTGGAATCAAAAAGCACATAACCTTCCACTGCTTCAGGCACACATACGCTACGCTCCAGATTGCTGCCGGAACCGACATCTATACGGTGTCGAAGATGCTTACCCATAAAAACGTGACAACGACCCAGATTTATGCCGACCTTGTAAGCTCCAAGAAGCGTGAAACCGTTGGCCGCATCAAGATTAAGTAGTACCCGTTTTTGTACCCTATTTGTAAAGGATGTCTTTCAAGGCATCCTTTTTCTGCGTTAAATAATGTCAAGAAAGCTCCGCGTCATTTTTGAGATTTGTCCTTTGAAACGACATTCAAGAAAATGTATATTTCTTCCTTCCTCATTCAATTTCCGTTCAATGGTCTATTGAGGGAATATAAATATCAACTCACTTATTAACAAGTTGAAACGCATATTTTTGAGCCGATTTTCATGCGTTATAATAGCAAGAAAATCACGAACTTTGTATCATCAAAAAACACGAATGATTATGAAAGGACAGAATATATCACCAATGATTAGAGCCATCTTGACAGCGGTCTCGATAATAGCTCTATGGCTCGGCATCCAGGAGTATGTCGAGGTGAAGACTCTGACACAGGACACTTGTCTTGCCGTCATGAGGATGATGTTCATATCCTTATTGGTATTCGGCTCCACCTACATAATATATGTATGCGGTTACTACATCGCACCGAAGCTACGCACACGGATTGCGGTTGCATCTTCAGGCGCCTCCGCCATAATCCCCAAAGAATCCTTTGATGATATTGTAGCTGAACAAGTCCGTATGGAAGTCGAGAATCAGAATAATCTCATGCAATCTTTGACTGCATATACATCATACTCATTCTCAAAGAAACTCTCATCGGATCAGCTTGACATTCTCATTGAGAATATACAACTGCTTGCAGATGGTAAGGATTCATCCGGAAACGTCACTCAAAAAATGGTTGGAGTCACTTCAAATGACCTTTATCATTTTGGATGGAATATCGGTAAGCGCCTCAAACGCTCCAACATTCAGATTGCATGGTTTTTGAAAGACACCTTCAAGACGATGCTTGAAGATGTATCAATAGATACGGTTCAGACAAAACTTGCCATCAAGGAAGGCAACTTCACTCTGAAACTGATACCGCTTGACAAAGAGTTGATCCCACATGTATTCCCTGATTGCGCATAAAAACAAAGACTTATGGAGAACATACCATCTTTTGAAGATATGCCTCAATATATAGCAGACCTTTCAGCCAAAGTCAACCAACTCACAGAGGATTTAGGCAGCTTGTCTTCGAAACTTAGTGAGAAACCGGTTGAAAAAGAGCCTGAACCATTCATAGGCATTGACGAGGCGTGTGAATTACTGCATCTAGCCAAACCAACCATTTATAAAATGGCACAAAAAGGCCTGATTCCTCATTATAAGCCTACAAAGGAACTTCTCTTTCGTAGGAGTGAACTCGTCAGATGGGTTGAAGACAGCCAACGCTTTGGTAAAATGTCCATCGAAGAGATGGCTAAAGCGATGTCCGCCGGGAACAGGCGTAAGGCCAAGCGATGGGACTGACTCGATGCTACATCATTATCTATTGCCGATCCAGATTTGGGGTCGGCTTTCTTTTTGTTTTGCTCTCACATTTGACACTGCAATCCGTTCCGTATTTGACACCGCATTTCATTCCGCATTTTGGCGTGGAATAGGTGGCGCGTTTGGCTGTCCTGTTGTATCGGCATTGGACATTGCATGACACAATGCAGGTCGTGCAGCTATAGATGCTACGCTCCGAGATGTACCTCTTGTAGCTTATCGAGCCTCCAATGGGTGGCTCGATGGTGCTCTTCGTTATGAGCCTGCCGCTGCTTCCTTTCCGGTTTGGCGGAGCCAGTTCCCTCCTCCGCGAGCGCGGATTGGTGGCTTACGAGGTTTGCTTTCCTTGCTGACGGCTGACACTGCTTCCGTTCTTCGGCATAGCTTGTCACATCAACTCAGTTGTATACTTTGGCGACCGGTCAACGCATCCGTACTTGCGGCTCAGTAATATGGGCTGACGGCATTCTCTGATTGGCTTGGTTCTGTATGGTATAAATCCGGATGACTTCCGATATGGTGTCGGTGTCTCCATGGCTGTTGGCAGCAAAACCGATACTGGAGATTTTCGTGACATCTTTTTTCTTTGTCGGTCTTTTTCCGGGCGAAGCAAGAGTCAATCATTTTACTGCGCAAAGGTTGTATGCTGCGACATCTGATGATGTCCTGTGGACACTTCCGTTGGTCGTTCCACCAATGAACGTGTGAAAAATCTTCCTTCCCATAGGTTTGTTGCACTGCTCTTATGGAAAGAGTATTGTTTCCCACAACCCTTGGTCTGCCACTGAAGCCGCACACCCTGAAATGCACATAAAATTAATTGTCTCACTTCTAAAAATATATCGACATGAAAAAGATCGAAAATTCCTTCAGCATCAGTGGTTACATCGCAAACGACGCCCAGATCCGCAACCTCGACACCGCATCGGTAGCCCGCTTCGCAATCTCCGTAAGCCGCCCCGAGAAGAACCAGGCCGGCGAAACCGCCTACAAGTCAGCCCTCATCAACCTCGAGGCCTGGCGCAAGAACGAAAGCCTCGACTCTTTCGACCGCCTCAAGAAAGGCGAGCTGATCACCGTGACAGGCTACTTCAAGCCCGAAGAATGGGTGTCGGCCGACGGCAAGAAGAACCAGCGAGTGATACTCGTGGCCACCAAATTCCACCGCACTCCCGATGTTGAGGAAACTCCGGAGGCTCCGGCCAAGAAGACTCCCAAAAAGTCAAAGAAAGCCGCATAAGGCTTCACCTTATCAAAGACGAGCGACCTTCGGGGCGCTTTTCTTTTGTTCGGCACAGCATTTTCTGTATTATTCTTTTCCCTTCAGTTATAATACTTCGTCCCGACCCGGATGCCCACGCGGATTATTTTGCAGAGAGACTTGACAGCCAAGGCTACGTTTCGGCTGTCAAGACACTCTTCCCCAAAAGAGAGCCGGACAAATCCTCACCGCCTCGGTCACGGTGAAGTCATAGATTCCCATGCGGTCATTTATGACTTTCCCTTTCCCTTAGCCAGGATGAATTGTCACTTGGCGGCTCTCCGGTAATCCGCACTGAAGCATCCTCCCTCCCCTCACATCTCTTTATAATATCTGTCTACCCGGTTGTAATGCCTGTTAACCCGGAAATTACAGTTTTAGTACAACCCATCCCGGATGCCCGCGCGGATTATTTTGCAGAGAGGCTTGACGGCCAAGGCTGCGCTTCGGCTGTCAAGACACTCTTTCCAAAAAGAGAGCCAGACAAATCCTCACTGTCACGTTCATCGGAAGTCATAGACTCCCTGCAGTCGTTTATGACTACCTCGCTCACTTAGCCTTAGATGAATTGTCCCTTGATGGCTCTCCGGTAATCCGCACTGAAGCATCCTCCCACCCTTCAAGTTCCGTTTACAACCACCATCAGCCGGAGGATTCCGGTTATATGCAGTATGTCTCCGACCTCATATGGCGGCGCGTCGTTTTTCACAGGCAAAGTTGGGAGTTGCCGGGCAAACGCCAAGCCATGCTCCGCTCTGCGGGCTTGTCTTATTGCCCCCTGATGGGCGACTCCCCTGGAATGCAGTGAAAAAGCGGATCGCGCCACCCCGAAGAGGCATCAACGTAAGGGGAGAAACAATCCCAAAAAACAATATCACGACATTTCAAATTTCAAACGGTTAAATAAATGGCTTACGACAAAATCAAAGCTCTTGCGGACAATATAACCGCAATAGAGACAGCGATGTCACTACAACAGAGAAATGAGCGACCCACGGACAATGAAAAATCTGTGCTTGCATCATACACAGGCTTCGGAGGCATAAAGGATGTTCTCGGCTTGGGAACGGCACAGCCGCAATCCGAAGATGTCTCGGAACTGACCGCCAAACTCACATCGCTTATTGGCGATTATTCCGGTTTTTCTGATGAAAAATTGCGTGAGAACGCAATCAGCGGAATAAAAGCTTCCGTGCTGACCGCTTTCTACACCCCGAAATTCATTGTGGAGGCTGTGGCAACGGAGATACACGACCTTTTCATCAGAAACGGCCTTACGATGCGCTCTTTTCTTGAGCCGAGTGCAGGAACAGGCGGCTTTCTGCCTGTGGCTATGGATGACACCGTATCATACGCATTTGAAAAGGATGCAGTGACCGGGCTTGTGCTAAAGGCACTGCATGGTGGTGATGCAAACGTGACGGTTGACGGTTACGAAACCATAAACAACCACGAATTGCCCCACAAGTCGTTTGATGTGATTGCGTCCAATATCCCTTTCGGGAATTTCAGTGTGTTCGATGCAGACCTTTGGAAACGAGGGGGCATCTATGACAAGGCCACCAAGACCGTACACAACTATTTTTTTGTCAAATCAATGGAACTGCTCAACGAGGGAGGGCTGCTTGTGTTCATCACCTCAAGGGGCGTTGCCGACACGCCCGGCAACAAGTTCGTGCGTGAGTATCTTGTGAGCCATGCCGACCTTATCACCGCCCAACGGCTTCCTGACAACCTTTTCATGCAGACCGGGGGCATCGAGGTAGGGAGCGACCTCTTTGTGTTCCAAAAGCATACAGGGAAAGTCTCGCAGTCACACCGCGAGAAATTGTTTCTCCAATCCTCAAGGGAGAATGTCGGCAATGGTGAACACACCGAGCCTGTGAACAGGCTTTTCACCCTGCCTAACACAACTCTGTCGACAAACAGCGTGATTACTAAAAACCAGTTCGGAAAGTATGTGCGCAGATACCGCTGGAGCAACGGCAACGATACCCTGCGGCAATACCTTTCGGCAATACTCAAGGCAGACCTCTCCCGATATTTCCGCAATAGCCTGTTCACCGAGGGCAAGTCAGACATCCAAATGCCGGTGTCGCTTTTCGGCACGGAGGCCATTAACCGTTCCGACAAAGGGAGACGCCCATACACAGGCGTCATGGCCGAATGGCTGAAAGACGGTGCGCTTGTCTCTTTCGAGGGGCAGATAGGCAATCTCAGAATACGCAAGTCAAGGCATTATGATGATACCGCCATTGATTTTGACCCCATGCCGGAGGACGGCGTGAACACAGGCCGGGCAAAAGACTACATCCCCATGAGGGAAACATATTTTGAACTCTCCAACAAGGAAAGGGAGGAAAAGGTGGAGCATCCGCAGTTGAGGGAACGCCTTAACGAGCTGTACGACAATTTTACTGCCAAGTGGGGATATTTCCATGACAACGACAACCGGGAGTTCTTCGCCCTTGACACACTCGGAGTGGAGGTGTTCACCATAGAGACGCTGAACGGCACGGAGTTCTCAAAGGCCGACATAATGCGTGAGCCTGTAGCTTTCAAGAAAATATGCGCCGACACTATCCTCACCCCTGCGGAAGCACTCGCGAGCAGCCTGAATTTCTACGGTTGCGTGGATATGCAGTATATCATCCGGTCGACACGGCAGACACTTGAAGATATCGCGGAGAACCTCAAGGGGAGCATATTCTACAACCCGGTCACAGGGGAATGGGAGGCAAAGGACAGGTTCATCGCCGGAAATGTCATAGAGAAGCACAAGGAAATAATATCATGCCTTGATAATCTTGATGACAATGCCAAAGCCTATGCCACCGAAGCGGCAACAGCTCTCGAGAACGCCATTCCCGAGCCAATCCCATATGAGGAACTTGACATAAACATGGGCGAGCGGTGGATTGACGCACGGCTTTATGCAATGTTCGCCTCCGAACTTTTCGGCACGGAAGCACAGGTGGATTACATTGATGTCAACGACACTTATGTTGTATCACTGCGCGGATATTCCCCTGTGGCATACAACACTTATTCGGTGCGCAACTACAACGGCGAGGCTTTGTTCACACACGCCCTGCACGATACGGTGCCGGAGATTACAAAAGAGATAATCACCGCAGACGGAGAAAAGAAGCGTGTGCCGGACGAGGAAGCTATACAGGAGGCCGGAGCGAAGATACAGGAAATACGCGGACTGTTCAATGAATGGCTCGACCGTCAGCCGCTTGTCGTGCGTGACATGCTTGTAGCCACATACAACGAGCGTTTCAACTGCTATGTCAGACCCTCATACGACGGCTCCTGCCAGACTTTCCCCGGCCTGTCTTTCAACAATTTCAGCTATAAGTCTCTCTATCCCTCACAGATGGATGCCATTCAGATGATAAAACAGAACGGAGGGGGCATCTGCTGGCACGCTGTAGGCACAGGCAAGACCATGATAATGTGTGTCGCGGCATATGAGATGAAGCGTCTCGGACTATGCGACAAGCCCATGATTATAGGACTGAAAGCGAATGTGCATGAGATAGCCGACACATTCCGCAAGGCATATCCATCGGCAAGATTGTTATATCCGGGCAAAGAGGATTTCACCCCTGCTAACCGAAAGGAGATATTCTCAAAAATCAAGAACAACAACTGGGATTGCATAATATTGACCCACGACCAGTTTCTCAAGATACCGCAGTCGGAGGAAACCATGATTGATATTTTCACGGAGGAACTTGCCGATGTGGAACGCTGCCTTGAGGTGCTTGAACAATCCTCCATGCGTTACCGGACCTCAAAGATGCAGGAGGGGCTTGAGAAACGCATGGAGAACCTTAAAGCGAAACTGTCCATGCTCCGTTGTCAGCTTGAGGACAGAAAGGACGATGCGGTCGATTTCCGTTCAATGGGGATAGACCATATATTTGTCGATGAGTTCCATGCGTCATTCAAAAATCTCATGTTCCAGACCCGCCACACAAGGGTTGCCGGAATAGGAAACACAAAAGGTTCCCAAAGAGCGATGAACCTCCTTTTTGCCGTGCGCGACATACAGAAGCGCAGAGACCGGGACCTCGGTGTGACATTCCTTTCTGGAACTATGGTAGTCAATGCCCTTACAGAGCTTTATGTGATATTCAAATACCTGCGACCCCGGGAATTACGGAAACAGCAAATCTCCTGTTTTGACGCATGGGCGGCAATATATACTAAGAAATGCGCCGACTATGAGCTTAATGTCACAGGGGAGATAAAGCGCAAGGAGCGTTTTCGCTCATATATCAAGGTGCCGGAACTGTCGATGTTCCTGCGCGAGATTACCGACTACCGCACCGCTGAAATGATAAACCTTGACATCCCGGAGAAAAATGTGCGCTTCATCACCCTCAAGCCTACAGCCGAACAGGAGGAAATGGCGGAGCGGCTTGTGAGATTTGCAAAGTCGGGAAATTGGTGCGACCTCGGCATTGACGCGCCCGAACCCGACAATCTTGATAAAGCCAAGATGCTTGTGGCGACAAACATTGCAAGAAAGATGTCACTTGACATGAGGATGCTCGGCGAGAAATTCAGCGATGACCCCGGCAACAAGGCTTCCGTATGTGCGCAGACGGTCTATGACTATTATATTAGAACCGGAGCCAACAAGGGAACGCAGTTCATATTCTCGGATCTATCGACCTACAAGCCGAACCAATGGAACATATACAGCGACATAAAGGAGAAGCTTGTGGCACTCGGAATACCCTCCGATGAAATTCAGTTCATACAGACCGTCACCACAGAGAGAGCAAGAAAAAAACTTTTTGCCGACATGAACAGCGGAAAGGTGCGTGTGCTTTTCGGCTCGACCTCGATGCTCGGAACAGGCGTGAACGCACAGGAAAGAGCCGTTGCGGTGCATCATCTCGAGGTGCCTTGGAGACCGGCCGACATGGAACAGCGAGACGGACGGGCAGCGCGTAAAGGCAACACCGTGAAGCTGTGGGGTGGAAATATGGTTGACATAGTGGTGTACGGCACGGAAAAAACGCTCGATGCCTACAAGTTCAATCTTCTCAAGAACAAACAGATGTTTATAAATCAGATAAACAACGGCACCATAGGCATCCGGCGAATTGACGAGGACAGCATGGACGAGAACACAGGCATGAGCTATGCCGAGTTTGTGGCATTGCTCACGGGCAACAATGACCTGCTGGAAAAGGCACGGCTTGACGGTCGCATCATGCAGCTTGAAAAGGAACGTGCCATTTTCAAGAGAGAGCATATCCGGGCCGAGCGCAACGCCTACGAGACGGAGAGATCCATTTTCATGGGAAAAGAAACGCTTGAACGCATGGAGAGAGACCTTGAGCATGTGAGGTCGTTCAGCGGCGAGGCATACATCACCCTGTCTGCCAATGTGGAACCCACCACCGAGGGAATAGGACGTGAACTGCAGAGGATAGCCAAGACGAACCGCAGTGCCGCCTATACAGCCGTAGGCTCGTATATGGGATTGAAACTGCTGGTAAAGGCCGAATACAGTCTGGCTCAGATATTCGACCACAATTCATTCTTTGTGGAGGGGCTGGACGGCATGAAATACCGTTACGGAATGACTGGTGCGCTTCCCCTCGCTTTCGCTGACAAAATACAGTATCCGGCGATGACCCTTCAAAGGCTTCCGTCCATCATTGAAAGTCAGAAAAAGAAGATTGCCAGACTTGAGGACGAGCTTCCGGTTCTCCGGGAAATCATCAGCCGCTCATGGGGCAAGACCGATGAGCTTGCAAAGCTCAAAGCCGAGTGCGAGGCTTTGAGGTGCAAGATAGATGATGAACTGAAACAGGCTGAACTGCCACATGAGGACAATACCGCTGTAAAGGCAGCCTGACATTAGACCTGAATTTAACCGTTACTCTCCGTCCGTCTGTGAAGCCGGGCGGATTCTTTTGCCCGGATGCCGTCATGGTCCGGCCTGTCATACATCACACGGCGGGAGCCTTTTATAGTTGTCCCGTACCCTGCTGTACATTCCATCAAACCGTTCTATGTCGATATTCCTGTTATATATATCCCCCTTTATGAATCTGTAATTCCACGCTTTTTTAGATCATGACTTTCAGTCAGCTCCTTGTGTTGCCGTCGCCGTCAGGTTTTACCGATGCAAATTTCTGTCATCGCTGCTTGATTCAACGGCTTGAAGTGCATTTCCGTCAAATTCTTCCTCCTGCGGAGAGTAATTGGCCGGAAAAACCGTTGCATAAAGCCGGTCTGCGATGACTGTGGGAAGCATCATAAAACCCTGAGACGGTTCCGACAAAAAGAAACCGAAAGAAAGGGAAAGAACAAACATAACATTAACCCATCAAACAAACCAACTAATTATGAACGAGACCGTAAATCAGTCAGCAGACGGAGCAACTATCGTAAGAATGGCAGTTGCAGACATTCAACCAAGTGCCTACAACCCTCGCAAGCGTTTTGACGAGGAAAGCCTCAAGGAACTTGCCGACAGCATACGCCAAAAGGGTGTGCTTCAGCCTATCAACGTGCGCCATATCCCGAACTCGGACAAATACGAAATCGTTTTCGGTGAACGCAGATACAGGGCATCCCAAATCGCAGGGCTTGAGGAAATCCCTGCAACAATATCGGACTATACCGATGCGGAAGCGGAGGAAATCGCAATCACGGAGAACCTTCAGCGTAAGGATGTCACCCCAATGGAGGAAGCTGACGCATACCAACGGCTCATCGACAGCGGACGCCATGATGTCGGCACACTCGCAATCCTTTTCGGAAAGAGCGAGGGCTATATACGCTCACGGCTCAAATTCACCGCTCTGATACCCGAAATCGCGGAACTCATGGAAAGCGAGACCATATCCATCGCCTTTGCAAACGAGATATGCCGTTATGGGGAGGACATTCAGCGAGAGGTGTATGAACAGCATCTCAAGAATGAGAACGGATATGGCTGTTGGCGTGGCATGAAAGCGTCCGATGTGGCGAGAGCGATTGAGCAGAACTACACCACAGACCTTGAGAAATATGATTTTGACAAGGGCGTGTGTGCGATATGCCCCCACAACACCAATCATCTTCTCCTTTTCAGTGAGGGTGGATGCGGTAAATGCACCAACCGCAAGTGCCTTGATGACAAGATAGCCTCGCACATGGTTGATAAGGTTGTCAAAACGGTAGGGGAAAATCCAAACATATCAATCTGCCATACCGCCTACAACACCAATGGCGAGGTTATCGGCCGACTTGCTGATATGGGATATGAAGTTGATACTGTGGATTATGTGTCTCCATACCCGACTGCACCCGAAATGCCAAGGGCAGAGGACTATGAAGATACAGCGGAGTTTGAGGAAGACCTCAAGGGATACGGTGAGGAAAAGGCAACGCACGAGGCATTGTGTGTCAAACTTGACGAAATGCGCAAGGTCGGGGAAATCACCGTGTACATACAAATCCGAGCCACCAATGTATGTCTTTGCTATGCCACCAACAAGGAGGGCGCAAAGACCGATGCCAAAAAACTCTCTCCGATTGAGGAAATTGACAAGAAAGATGAGCGCAACAGGGAGATTGCGGTTGAAAAGACGATTGCCGACACCAAGAAAAAGATATTGGAGGTTGACATGACAGCCACAAAATTCTCCGCTGACGAGGAACGCATGATGTATTTCTTCATGCTCTCCGCTCTCCGCAAGGAGCACTATATCGAGGTCGGACTGCCTGAAGAAAAGATTGGCTACCTTTCGGACGATGACAGACTTACGATTGTGAACAACCTCTCTGCCAAGACAAAGGCGATAATCCGCAGAGACTATCTCATCGAGAATTTCAAGAACGCATACCGAGGTAACGCAACCGCTTCTATGCTCCATGACTTTGCAAAGAAGCACATGCCCGATGAACTGACCGAGATAGAGAACGGCTACAATGAGGTGTACAACAAACGCCACCAACGCCTTGAGGAAAAGAAAGCGTTGCTCATAAAGGAACAGCAGTCGGAGGAAACTCCCCAAGAAATGGAGGAGCCGGCAGCGGAGGATATGACGGCAGTCGAGATGCAAGCGGAGGAAACAGCAGCCTGAACAATGCGGACACGTTCCATGGGTGGAAATCACACCACCCATGGAAATAACCGGGACATATATTTACAAACGCATTGGAAAAATTTTGATGTGGTGAATGTTGGGCAACAGGGGCATCCGAGAGATGTGCCTGTTGCTTTGCCATGCACGGCAGTCCTGTTATAGTCTCTCGTTCCCGTGCTTTTCAAACCGGAACCGTACTGTCCCTTACGGTTGACGTTATTCCTGTTGTATATTTCTTGTCCTTCCGTTTGTAATTTATGATATGGAGGGAATTATTCCCGGTCCTGAATTATAAAGCATCAATCCTCAATGCTATTTCATTTTCAATTCTGACAATCCATTTTTCCGGAACACCGGCTTTTATTCCGTATTCTCTGTAGCTTTGTGCAACGTCAACAGCTTTTGTAATAAGTCCGGATGCTCCCTTTACATTGTATCGGGCTGCAATCTCCATCAAGTCCTGTCTGGAAATATCTTCTGATTTTCCATTGACGGTCATGCTGTGACGGTTGACATAGAAAGGGCCGGATGTGTCTACCGTAAATGTGAAATCGTATGCCGGGGATACATGCCATTCTCTGTCCCTGTCCATGATGAAACTGAAATTTTTGTTATGGTCATCCACATTGCCGCAGACCACGTTCATGGCCATTTGCAGGAAAAGCTGTCTGATCTCCCCCGGAATAACGGAAATCCCGGCTGCGGTGTCAAACAGATCCTCATACGAGGATGAGAACGGATTCATCGCGGCAAGCGTCTGTATATGGAGTTTCCCGCTTCCCTTGCGGTCAAATCGCTCTGTCAGGAAATGTGTCTCCTGTTCCCCATGGATCAATCGGGAGGGCATCATGGCAAGACCTGCGTCCAGTGCCATAAGGTGGTAGCTGTACTCAATTCTTGTTGACGGGACATCCGTGTGCTCGTCGAATTTTATAATCATCGGGATAAAGGCGGCTGTCGGGCCGGGAACCTGCCCCGAGTAGCACTCTCCTGTTTCCGGATTCATGTTTATTACCGCCTTCGGCCTCCTGCCACCGGCAGAAGTGCCAACCTTGAAAAGACTTTCCATGATGAGTCCGGGACTCATCACTGCATGGAAATTCCTCGCCTCGTCAAGAGCCATCTGCGCCAGACTCGCTAGCTCCGCTATCTCAACTGGGAACAGAGTATCCATTCCGGCAGATGTCGGCGGCACAAACTCCAACGCCCCCATCCCTCTGCGACCTATGTATGCAAGCCTGTCAAGAACCGACAAATCCTTTGTGCGTATGTTGTTGGCTCTGGCCCATTCCGAGAACACAACGTTACCCCAATGGTCGGGCAACGAGTCCGCTATGAAAGATGGAAGACCTCCGAAATCCCTGCTTTCCTCGGGGTATACCGGCAGCCCCTTCCGGGCTGCCACACTTGACAGCGGACACCGGAGCGGCGCGATGTCCGGTCCGTTTTCCACATATCCGGGATCGAAATAAAAACACACCTGCTGCCCGTATCCTTTTTTAGAGGAGACAAGCGTTCCTACTTTCCTGTCCCACAATATCACATCCAGGCTCTCTATCATTGCTGTTCCTTTCTTCTTACACGCTTGGGTATCATTTTATTTATCTCCTTAAGTGCCATTGGAGGCACCGGCAATTCCGGAAGTATCTCCACCATTCTTTTTTCCATCCCCACACAACGCAGCAACGATATGAAGTTACCAAGGGATATGTTGGTGTGCTTGCCCTGTTCGAAATGGCTTATCGTGGTATAGCCCACCCCTGATTTAAGGGCAAGTTCACGCTGGCTCATCCGCGCTGCAAGGCGATATTCCTTGAACCGTTTCGCAAGAAGCTCAAGTATGTCCTGATTTGTGGCTTCGTTATGGACTATCATGGTTTGAAATATTAATATTTGACTGCAAATATAACAATAAATATCCATATACCAAACCATTTTGAATGATTGAGACCATTTTAAGCCTGAAAGATACTGAATATACCTGATATGATGCCTCGTCAACACGACTTGTAAGTCGGTTTCCCTTTATATCATCATGCTGTCATATCCGGTCGGGAATGATTGCCGTCAATTTTTGTGTCGGCGAAGTTAAGGCCGCCTGTGGATATGCCAAGGCCCGATGGCGCGTGTCACGGCATCACCCGTGCTGCTGTTCCAGCCTTGTCGTAATCCACTGGGTCCGCGTCCTTTGGGATTTGCCGAAAAAATTGATTCGGCAACCCTCCCGAAAGGGTTATAAAGCAAGGGAAGCAATCAATCTTTCAGCAACAAACATAATATTAACTTTTTTTGCATCAACGTAATCATGGAAGCTAACAACACTGCCACCGCCAACAGCGGTAAGAAGAACATCGTCAACTCAACCGTAGTGACAGGGTTCGTGGCCACAGAGCCAAAAATCCGCAATTTCGCAGAAACGAGCGTAATCCGTTTCGCCCTTGCAGTGCGCAACCGCACCACAAACAATGTTACAAACGAGGTGACTACACAGTCTTCCCTCATCACCGTGGAGAAATGGGCGAAGAATACAGACCTCTCATCATTCGACGCCATCCGAAAAGGAATCCTTGTCGAAGTCAAGGGTATGCTAAAGCCAAACGAATGGACGGGGAATGACGGGGTTCACCGAAACCGTATCATCATCGGCGCACGTTCCGTCAAGGAGATTGCTCGGCCTGCGTCACAGCTTGGGACTGCAGCACCGGAAACCAAAACCGCAGCCGCAGTAGCATGACACATAAGGACATTCTCCATTCCCGATGCCCTCCTGCATGGGGCATCGGGATAAATCCCGACAAATATGAATGACATGGAATATGATGACAATGCTGTGGGATGCTTCTGCACTTTTATAGAGGGGTGGCGAGGCTATTCCGAGGGTGAAATAATCGAGGACTGCGGCACACAGTATGTTGTCAGGCTGTCCTCCGGACATGAACTGACTGTCAGCCGTGATGATGTGATGGTCTGCTTTTGACATAATAAATCGGCAAGCCAGTGTCAGACTTGCCGATTGTATTCTTATCCCGGAGATTTTCCCCTTTTAACTATGTCGAAAGCCTGTTGTATGTTCCGGCAAATGACGGACTCTGGCTCTCATATTCTTCAATCCCAGTCATCAAGACCGGCTATGAAGTCGTTGACGGATTTTTCATCCGACAGATCCGGCAGCACTCCGGCCATCATCTGACATGCTTGGTTAGCCGCAATGTCACCGGCGCAGTCTTCGCCGTAATATTCATCTTCAACCTCCATTCTACCGGGCAACTTCCTCCATGAAGCATTTGGCCGGTTTGAAGGTCGGGACCTTATGAGCCGGGATTACTATCGTAGTGTTTCTGGAAATGTTGCGGGCAGTCTTTTCCGCTCGTTCTTTCACAATGAAACTGCCGAATCCTCGCAGGTATACATTCTCTCCGTGCGCCAGACTGTCCTTCACCACACTCATGAACTGTTCGACCACAGCCAGGACTCCGGCCTTGTCTATTCCGGTTGTCTTTGCAATCTCGTTTACAATCTCTGCTTTTGTCATTTTATGTTTCCATTTGAATTGATATTGCAAAATTACTCATTTTATTCGGTAATCATATCCCCGTGATGCCTGAGTTGTCAATTTTACCCCTTAAAAAACTTTGTTTCCCTCTTATCAATTCTAATTCGTCAGTAGAACGAAATTACTGACAAATTATTCGTGCCATTTATATAAAATGGCTCCTCTACATTGAACGGTTCTTGTTCCCCGCGCCACCGGGTCGTGGTTTACGGGCGCGAAGTTTGGCATCCGGGAGCACGGAAAAGGCCCGGCCTTGTTCCTGCGAGATTTTCCGGTCATACATAAAATCATCTTGGAAGCCTTGTCCTTGTCTCCCTTGAAAGATGCCCCCGAAATGCGCAGATAAACCTCTCGCGGCGGCTCCGGAAGGAAACCGAAAGTGAGGGAAACAATACATATAAGAACTATGCAGACAAAGAGAATGACAGTCGAGCAAGGGAAACGATGCGGCATAAGCCGTTTCCCGAATTTCCACAAAAGCGGCAGCATACGTGGAATGAAAAAGTTGTACTATGGCAAGGACGCGCTTTTGGTACGCTGCGGGCAATATATATACAACGTGACAGCAGAACCCTCAATCTACAATCAGGCAACTATATAAACAAAAGAAATATGGCAAAGAAACAGATAATCTGGTCAAGCGACTATTACATGAATGACGAGGCGAGAGAGGAATACGAGAACTCACAGCGCGAGCTTCTCGATGACGATGGATATTCCGTGTCAGACCGCATTTGGACGGAAGTGGTCGACGGCTATCTCTCCGATGAGAGGATGAACCTCGACCAAAAGGTGGACGGAGTAATCATCGCCTTTGCAGACCTCGGCCTGTGGCGTGGAAGAAGACAGGGCTACAGGATACTCGGCTCCACAATCAACGACATCTTCAGAGTTTCCGAAGATGATAACGAGTGGTATGGCGACGGCTTCAATATCCGTGGCAGATTGACACACCACGACGGAACGCATCATGTGCTTTACCGTGTGGCCAAAGACCATGACGATGCTGAACGAATAGCGGATAAAATCTACAATCTGGAGATAGACGAGGCAGGCTTCAGAAAACGCACTCGCTCACTTTATCCATACGTGGCTGCCATATATGGGTGGAAGAACAGACGTTTCAACAAAACCCCGAAAGCAGCGGTATGAAAAAGTACAAATATATCAGACGGATAGTCGGCAAGGCAATTTCCTTGCCGACAAACAACGACCAGTTTACCCTCTATAATCATTTTGTGGAGATTCAGAGCTGCATGAGGGGATTTTTCGCCGCGACCGTATATGCCGGGATCGACCGGTATTCAGGAGAGGTCGCGACTTTCAGTTTCGATTACTGGAGGAGCCACCTCTATGTGGAGGCAACTGAAAATGCAAGAGTGTCCGAAGCAATTATCAACGCTTTCAAACATTATTATCCCGGTGGTATCTCGATAAGCGATGACACTCTTGAGGAAGATGATGAATGAAACCTCTGTGATAAGAAATATCGTGAACCCATTTTTTCATGAGGTTCACGATATATACATTTGGCCTGCCCTTTTATAATCATTCAGAAAAGTTCTGAACGGCCACCAAACATGACATTCCATATGCCCCTTGTAATCACCGGAGAGCATGTGCGACCTGTATTCCTGCGGAACAGCCTCTCCCCGTTGTAGATAACCGAGGATATCCTTTTGAATAAAAGTTTCTGCCTATTGCCTGTCTTATCATCGGATGAATACCTCCGTGGAGCATTTCGTCGGGTTTTATGATGCAAAGTTGGCATTGCCTCTGCCATCAGCCAAGGTCATGCGTGGTTTTAGAAAAATTCCGCCACGAAATGCCACAATCTTTCTAAAAACCTTGTCTTTTGGCCCCATTTGCCAATGCCCGGAACTGCTATCATAAACCCCTCACGACAGCTCCAAAGATGGAGTAAAGTGAGGGAAGATATTAACTCTAAGATTTTTTGACTATGATTTCAGAAAAAGAACTCGCAAAAACATTGGAGGATGCCGTCAACAACTTCTCCTTCAATCCCCGCAAGGTGGCAGCGGAAGTCCCCTTCATGCACCGCACACTCCAGCAGAGCATTTACCGGCTCTGCAAGGCTATCATCGAAGTGATTGGAGCCGATGACTATACCACAGACTTAAGAAACCAAGCCGCTCACGATGAGGCTAAAGGAATAGTTGCCTACCTCAAAGAGAACGGTCGTCATATCCCAATGATTTAATCACCCCCAACAGATACAGCTATGAAGAAATTTTTTCTTGTGACAGTGCTGATTGAGTATTCAGCAGAAAGCGTGACAGACGCACACTACCTCTATGCCGACTTCAACAAGGCGAAAGAGGCAATGTCGGTGCAAATCGAGGAGGCCAAAGAGAACTTCGATGGCCAGGACGGAGAGTGCATCGTGGATGTAGGCACCTGCCAGGAATGGCGCAACGAGGATGGCTACGGCTACACCGTGGGCATCGAGGAAATCACTCCCCAAGACTGACAACTATGGAAACGAGCATTGAGAAAATACCCACATACCTTATGGGCTATCTTATCAATGGCGACGCTACCGGTCTCACCGAGCAGGATGTCAACGAGGTTGACAACTTGCTCCGTGAGCAGTCGGTGGAACTTGTCTGCCCTCCCTCTGCCGATGAAGACTGGCAGCCCTACTTCTCTTCCGTTCCGTGGATTGGACTGCCTACCGAGGTGGTTGACTGCACGGTGGTATACCGCATAACATAAAAAACCAAGAAAATGAAGAAGCTACTCCTAATACTGTTGCTCTACATACTTGTCGAGGGCAACAACATCATAGGCGACGGCCTCTATGTATATCATAGAGGTCAGCACGCCATTGAAGAACTTGCGACCACGGTTGATGAGTATTATCCCAAGGTGCAAGCCATCGACACCATTGTTTCAAATGCCTTGACAAAGGAACTATATCAACAAAGAGCCGATACCATCCAGTCGGACACTGTCAAGAGGCGCAGACGGATTATTCAGAGATAATCTCCTGCTTGCCTATCCTTTGTCGAGGAATGTCATTCTGCCTCAATATCCGGTACAGGGTTGACTTGCCAACGCCTGCGACCCTCTGTATATCCTCTGTCGAGAACCCCGACAGGTACATGTTTATAACCCTTTCGTTCCTTCGTAAACGTTCTTCCTTGTCGATTTTAGGAGCAGGAGCACTGCGAGGCTTCCTTTTCTCAAATGGAAACTCGCGGATCGCCTTCAATAGATTGTTCTCAGACTCTTTGCGGTAGAGCCTATCTTCTGTATCAATATGCTCATCAACAGAGATAAGCCGCATATTCTTCAGATGGCACAACTGGAGCAGTGCGGAGAGATTGACACATCCCTCTACGATGTGGCTGAGCCTGGGAACGACTATTATGTCTCCGGCCTGGAGTTTTTGTACCAATATTCTGCGTTGTGGTCGGAAGCCGCCGTTGTCAGATGAGTCTCTGAATATCCGGCAACATCCGATTTCTGTCATCATTTGAAGTGTTGAGTCGGTTGCCGAATCAAAAATGTATCCGTATGTGGCCATAATGAATTTTCTGTAGTTGGTCAAGTTATGCAAAGTTAACTCATTAGTATCAATTTTAATCTTATGAGCCAGCACTTTAACTATATAAATATAATCTCCAATCATAATAAATGTTGACCGAATGGGAAAACATTTATATTCAGAAAACGCACATCTTTCAGAGCATCCGCTGATTACATGCGATTATAAATATTTTCGCCTTTCACAAAGATAGTTAACAGCTTGAACATAGCCAATTAAACTTCGATTTCACGAGTTATCTTTGCTGTCGATAAACCAATTCCATAATCGTAAACATGACAAACGAACCAATCAGCAGATTTCTGGAATGCGCAGCATTCAAGCTCCCGGAAGTCATCAAATCAAGACTTGAAGACAAGTCCAAACGAGAACTATACAACGATTACGCACTCCTCGTATTCGAGCTTCCCGAACCTATGACTATGGAGAAGTTCTGTGGAGCGATTGACGATTCGTGGGGTACAGAAACACTCTATCGCCACATACGCTCATCGCAGACCGACTTCGGCAGATCCATCTGCGCCTTTCAGGAACCTGGCACCGGTGAAATGTTCCAGCTCTGCGCCTCAACCAATCCGAGCGGCGAAATCACTTACGTTGATGTTAAGGTGTTCTACTCGATGGAGAGAATGATGGCCGAGTTGCAGGCTGAGCTGAAACGGATGCACGATGTGCCCGGAGAGTCCTTTTATCATCTTACGGAGGACGAGCTTGTAAGTTACTTCATCTGACGGATGGACGCATCCCTTGCCTCCCATCTCATCGAGGTGATAAACTGGCACCGCACATGGCTCAAAGCTGTAGACTTCGGTGAGCAGCAGATGACAGTCTCCGCATCCGGTCGCGGCATCAGCAAGTCGCTTAGCCGTGTGTTTCGTCTGGAAGTCAGGATTCCGCTTTACGGTTATCGCCGTGGCTTTATTCTGAATGTTACTGAGCAGCGTCTTGACGCAGCTATTGCCGAACTTTCAAAAACTCAGCTCGGTTTTGGTGAACGCTTTTCGTCCCTTTCCCTTACATTCAAAGATGTCAACCGGATATTCTCCGTAGCCTCATGGGATGCCATCGAGTTGGGTCTAGAAGATTAAACCATCACTTTTTTCAGATATGCAATTCATAGTCCATTTTTATCCGGCGATACTGACTATGCTGTCGATGTATTGCTACAGACGTGACTCTGTCCGGATGCAGAGATTCTACCGCCGCATGACATTCAGCGTATCGGCCCGGAAGCTCTTCGTATTGTCGATGATGCTTCTTTCCCTCTCTTTCAATTTCTGCTATCTCCAGTCATACGGAGCTGACATGCCCCTTGCGCTCGCCACCGTCCTGTGCTTCTCCATGTTCTCCTTCCGAATCAGTGAACGCGGCATCTATCGGCTGCAGAACCGGTTTGGGACGATACTGGTGTTTGTCGCCATACTGACCTGCGTCATCGAACCCCGGGTCTGGCCACTCTCGATGAATCTTTTCATATTCATGGCAGGTTCGATGTTCTATCCATCCGCCTATCTGATGCGGCAACTTGAGGAGCCGGCTTCCTTTTCCAGGATCGCCGCGCATCCGGCAACACTTATATCCGGATATTACTCCCGCTGACTTCGGGAAGGTTGTCGTTCTGCGAAGTTAACCGACCTGCCGGAATACTCTCCAAAACAGGCCTCCGGTCTCATGGAGATTTTGGTTCGTGAGACAGGTCGGCTTCCGATGCAGAAAACAACCTGTTCCCCGAAGCCGGAGAGAAAATCTCTCGAAGGCAGGGAAACAATAAATACCGACAGCGATATGAAAAAAGATTATGTGTTGAGTGTCGCAGACACTATCCGTCAGCAACTCCTGTGTCAGACCCCGATGTCCGTGCTGTGTTCGTGGGGGGCATTACACGGATTCACCGCTACAGTCTGCAAAGGAATGGCAACCCTGATGTTCAAGGTGAACGGCAGACTGTTCAAGGGTCATGTGCTTATTGCCTACAACGAGATGGACTATTACGAAATCTATCTCAAGGATAACAACGGCATACGTCAGCTCCATCCCGAGGCCTGTTTTGACCAGCTATGCGAGGTCATAGACGAGGCTATCGAGAGAGGAGACAACCCCGAAGAGTATGCCGAGTTTTGTGAGCAGGAGAAAGCAAAGCTCCTGCGCGGAGAGATAGGCTGAGACGGATAGGCCTAAATGGGATGCCTCCGACCGGAGACGGCACGGGGCATCCCTGTCTCCGGGATATGGCGGAGGCATCTCCGTTTTTATCCCTTTCATTTGACAACAACCTTTTATAAAACTCCCAAAACAATTTATCCAAACCATCAGATCAGTTTATGACGAAAAACATTTACAACCGCCAGACCTCGCAGTCCCGTCCAAGGGCTGTGAGGCTCACCCCGGAGATAATTGAATATCTCTGTGTCCCGACAAAGCAGGGAGCCTCCCGGCTCCTGGCTTACCTCTCGCTTGTGCAGTCCGCAGTGGAAAGCACGACACCTTACACGCCGCTCTATGGCCGGACATTCGATATGGAGGCCGCACAGCTAGTCCTCTCCATAACCGACATGGCGAAGCGGTGGAACTGGGCGCGTGAGACAGTCCGCAAGTTCCTCGACCGCCTTGGAGAGTTCAGGCTGCTGTCAATGGAAAAACTTGACCGATGCACTCTTGTGACCATGAATCTCGAATGGCTCGATGACGGATATTCGCATGTCCTTGACGTGCCGTTCCTCTCTTTTGAGATGCCGCATCCTCTTGCCGACAAGATGTCGGACTGGCTTTCCGGCGATATTGCCGATGATGAGCTGCTTGAGGAAATCGGAGCGGCCGTGGAAATTTTTGATGGCGGCGATGCCGGTGTGTCGCCGAATCTGATTGCCGCATTGCAGTATTCCCTGATACGGCAACTTATCCGCGAATGGGCCATGACACATGAGGAAATTCCCGTTACTCCTGACAAGAACTGCGGGGAGATTATCACTGAGATATTCTTTTCCCTTATGTCCGGCAACTGGAACCTGTGGCTGTGCCTTCTCGACAGTTACAGACCAGGTGGATCTTCCGGAACCGGTCTTTCCGATGCTGGCATGAATACTCCTCTTATATCTGACGGTCGGGCGATGCTCGACAGCCTGTTCAACCATCTGAATGTAGTTTTTGACCGGGACACGGTCTGACCGTGCCGTCAGACCAGCTTGCAGATTGGCATAAGCCGGTGCCCCGGATGGCTTCCTGAAAGCTCAGGAACGTGCGCTGTGCGCCTTTGCTGCTGTAATCCTGCCTCCGCTTCGATGAACCGGGGCGGGACGCTTTATAGCCAACGCGCTTGCGCGCTGTTGCCACATGAATACTCAAGTGGGTAGCCTAATACCCCCTTCCGATTAAAAATCGTCTGGGAGTTGCCGTATCCGGCAGGCCAATACGAGCAAGCTCGGCCCTTATAAAATCACATTTTAACACCTTAATATACTGTTTATGGCAAGACAGGTACTTGACTTCCATGCTTCGGCTGGAATCACCTCCAACCAGTCAAATGAGCATCAGAGACGGTGGTCTGAGCGAAGTTGGAATGTCGCCATCAAAGGCGGCAACTATGACCGCACAAGAGAACGCCTCAATTTCGAGATTGCCAAGGGCGGCGTTGTCCAGCCGATTGACAAGACCAAGTCCATTCCCCAGCGAATCAAGGAGACACTTGCTGCTCGTGGCATCGTAGATCCCAATGAGGAACTGAAACGCAAGGGAAAGGAGCCGAATCGACGCACTGTTGTAAACATCATCTTTGGAGGAAGTCGGGAGCAGATGCACCGTCTGGCCTTCGGCAATCAGGAAGTTGATTTGACACATGGAGCAGACAATTCCCATATTACGCGATGCTCTGACATCGAGGAGTGGGCAAAGGATGTTTACAAATTCGCATGTGACAAATGGGGCGAGGACAACATCGCCGGATTCTATGTCCATCTCGATGAAAAGAATCCGCATATCCACTGCACTCTGTTGCCAATCACAGCCCGCAACAAGTTTTCGTTCAAGGAACTGTTCGCAGGCAAGGACAAAATCGAATTCAAAGAACGGACACTCCAGCTTCACAATGAACTCGCTGTTGTCAATGAACGGTGGGGACTCGGTCGAGGACGAAGCATCATGGAGACCGGGGCACGACACCGTTCCACAGAGGAGTATCGTCGCGAGCTTCGCCAGCAGTGTGATGCTCTGGAAATTGAAATCGGCGACAAGCACGAGACACTTCGAGAACTCTATGCGTATATCCGTAAGGCGGAGAAACGCTGCAAGGGTCTATCGACAATGGTGCGCAACCTGGAAACCAGGGAGACAGAGCTAAATGCCCAGCTCGCTCAGTTGGAGGCCGACCTATCTTCCGGTGCAGGTGACGCGGCTGACATACGTCGCCGCATCGCGGATTTTGAGAACAAGCTCCGTGTCACCACATCATCACTTGCAGACAAGAAACTCAAACTGAAGAACGCAGACCGGCAACTCGCTCGGCTTCAAAGCGAACTGCAGTCTGTCAACGAGCAGAAAGCCAATGCGCAGACGCAATACCGGGAGTTTACGGCAGATAACCAGGCGCAGATACGCATGAGGTTGACGGATGCAATATTCGGCAAGGCCGTCCTCGACATCCGCTCCCTGTTGTCGGCGATGACTCCGGAACAGAAGGCGGTGTTTGACGATGAGTTCCTTATGGCTCTCTCCGAGAAACCGACCGAGATTCTCAAGTGCGCGATGTACCTGTTCGCCGGATACGTCGACGGAGCGATTCAGTTTGCAAAAGGCAGCGGCGGCGGTGGGTCCGGTTCTGAGCTTCCGTGGGGTCGAGACCCGAATGAGGATGACCGTCATTTCGCCTACCGTTGCATGATGCGTGCTCACCGCATGCTGTGTCCGGCGACAAAACAGGTCAAGCGGTGACAGCCACTATGTGTGCCATAAATCAGTGCCGATAAGATGATTTATATAATCAATCTTAAATAAAAAGCTGTTAGTCAGCGAATAATTTCGTATTCTATATTTATATTGTTCCTTTGTGCTCAAATTCAAATCAGATGAAACGACAACTATACATACTTACCATAGTACTGGCGGCATCGGCCGCCGGTTCTCAGGCGTTTGCCAATGCAGACACCCGTATCAGTTCCATAAGGAATGTGGATGAACTATTGCTGACACCTGAGATCTCATATAATAAGGAGGTGATTGAATCGCCGGGATGGAAAGGCAACTGGTTTTTCGGCGTCAATGCCGGAGCAAACGCCTTTGTCGGCTCTCCTAAAGGATGCACCGATCTGTGGGGGAGAATCAAGCCACATTTCGGTGCCTATGCAGGGAAATGGTTCACGCCTACCGTCGGAAGCCGTGTATCTTTCAGTGGGTTTCGGTTGACCAACGCTGATAGAATTTCCAATGATTATTGGGGGTTATCAACAGATTTCCTATGGAATCTTACCAATGCCTTATATGGCAACGCCAACCAATCACGCATCGGGATTGTGCCGTATGTGGGTGTGGGGATGCTCCATAACAGACAGGCGCAGACAATCCCCTTTGCACTCAGCTATGGAGTGATGGCTCAATACGGCGTTACCTCCAGATTGAAACTCACCTTGGAATTTGGCGGCAAGACCACATTCTCCGGGTTTGACGGACTTGGCGATGTCAACAGTTTCGGGGGTGACAACATCCTGTCTCTTTCGGCCGGTCTCTCCTTCACATTCGGTCAGAATGGCTTCCGCAAGGTGATCAATGCGAAACCGGTATTGATTGACAATGCCCGGCTTCGCGAGACTCTCGCAGAACTGTATGATGAGAACGGCAGACTGTCGCGCCAGACTTCCAACGATGCTCGCGTTGTCGCCGAATTGAAGAAGATTCTGGAGATTGAGGGATTACTCTCAAGATATGGCAATCTCTTCACATCGCAACCCGGTAAGAAGAAGACTGATGACCGGCGTTATCCGGTAAATGACTATTCGGGGTTGAACAAACTCCGTACCCGGTTGAACGGTTATCATCTACCGGAAAAGAAACAGCTTCATTCAAGTGAGGATGTCGATAATCTCGATGACGACTTCACCGGTTTTATTGATGACATCTTCGCTTCCGGTGCCAAATCAGATTCCATATCGTTATCCGGCAATGCAATCGGCAGTGGATTGGCTGGAGATGGAATACACAATCCCACTGAATTCGGCAAAGGCATGGGAAAGGAGGGACTTGCCCTCAATGACTATCTTTCCCTTACATCTTCGGAGAAGCAATGCATCGGAAGTCCTATTTTCTTTTTCTTCAAACTCGGCACATCTGAATTGACAGATGCCTCCCAGCTCGTCAATCTCGATGAGATCGCCCGAATCGCCAAAGCCTACGGACTCGCAATCCGTGTGACGGGAGCGGCCGACAGTGCAACCGGAACCACAGTCATAAACAATAGCCTGGGTGACGACCGCGCAGATTATATCGTATTGCAGCTTCAAAAACGAGGTGTTGGCACCTCCTTCATAACCAAAATAAATAAAGGCGGCATCGACCTTCTCAATCCGGATGAGGCCAACCGCCATTGTAGAGTAGAGCTACTGTTGCAATAATATGTTTGAGTGTTAGATTAGATTGTTGATTTTGCTTTAGTTGTGAGACAGCTCGACCGTGAGGTAGGGCTGTCTTGCTGCTTCTTTTAAATACTTAAATCCAATAAAATATCCATATTATACACCAAGGAGCGATATTTATTCAATTTAGAATGACAAAATGTTCATAGAAGACCACGATTGTGATTGTTTTTTTGAAATTTATGAGTTAACTTTGTATATGGGATTATTGACAGATTACTGTCTTATCCGGTTGGTCGGCAGAATTTTCAATATACTTAGGACTTCATCATTATATGTGGGTTGCCAAATGTGGCAGCTTAACCTATGGTGGAAAGGTCCGTTTTCCTTTCTTTTCCTTGATAATTCTTGCTGAACGGCTTTTACATGTAATTATGGTATTATGACATGGCACAACGTAGAGAAAAATCATTGAAGACCAGGGCAGAGATTCTCAAGCAATGCTATCCTCTTTTGGCGACGGGTAGTTGGGATGCTATATCTGTATTGGAACTTGAAAAAGCTATAACACAGACAAAGGGGGCGATTGCCTATCATTATAAGAACAAGCATAATCTGTTCCATTGCATTATGGATGAGCTTTTCTTTCCTGTGTTTGAAATGTCAGAGATGGTTTGGGAAAAGCTGAGCAGATGCACCATAGCTAAGTTTCATCAGAGATACAAGACTCCATTTGAACGGGTCAGGGATGATTTGCAAGAGAATTATGGTATTGACAATCCATCAAGGGCGTTGTTCAATATTTTTATTCAGGGGTCTAAACATTATGAGGGATTCTCAACGAGAGTTAATGAATCCATGAAATTGGAAGAAGAGTATATGAGCAAGATAGTCGGAGGAAGGACAACAACACTGATAGACTTGAATAGGGTTTATATACAGAATGTAGGAAATCTGTTTATAGAATCGTTGGATTTGTCCATGTAACCACTTTAATAGCAAGACATCGACTAATATCATAATCAGTCGATGTCTTTTCTAATTATAAGATATAACTTATCCATGTTGCCGCTCTATATGGCGTTTTATATATAGCGTGGGTCTGAGCCATAGGAGGCGAAATCGCCGACCTTCGACACGATTCGCTGCGAACCGGCGTAGATATGCTTGGTGTAACGGCCACCCTGATTGGCAACAAGGTAAGGACTCACATAAAGCGAGAACTTGGCTGTGTTGGTCGTGCCGCCGGAGAAGACTCCATTGACATATACCTGATCGCTTTCGCCGGAAGTCTTCACGGTACGTTCACCATCAGCATCATACCAATAGTTGGACACGAAGCCGTTGTCGTCCACTGAAAGCAGACGGTTCTCCTCGTCCCAGATGAGCTTGCGCTCTCCGACACTGTTGTCCCGATGTCCATCGGTCATCATACGGCTGGTGTTTACATATACAAGGTTTCCATTCTTGTCGTATGTATAAACGTGTCCGTTCTCGACATTGTTCCCTTCGGGAGTCTCCTCAGTGCGGTAATTAACATCCTTTACACTTTCAAGCTGGAATTTCTTGCCTTCTTCCGAACTGTAAGTATAGGAGAGGTCGTAGCCGACATTGAGGGTGCCGTTGAACTGCACATTGTTCTGCGTCAGATGCTGACGCTTGGAGGTGATGCGGTGCATGTTGTCATAGCCCATGTCAAGGGTGTAGGATGCCGATTTGCTGTCAGCCCCGGTGTATGTGCCGGTTGCCGATACAAGGCGGTATAGTCCATCGTATGTGTAGCTGTGCGACATCTATCTAATGTCATTGTTGTACCTTGAGTCTATTTTTTGTCAAAATATGAATTTATAAAAATCTGAATTAAATAAATTGAAAAAAAGACAAAAATAATATCGAAAACTAAAATGAAATAAATCTCTCCTTCTCCATTAAAGAGATATAGTGAAATACAATATGGTATAAAGTTTATGGGATTTTCGGTATGGAACATTATATACAACAAGATAGGATATAGATAGAGAGTTAATGAGGAATATATCTTGTTAACGATAGGACGCTCTTTGATAGCCTTATAATAGACTATAAGGATAATTATTGCAAAAACAACACGTCCTTTGAAATAGGAAACATGAAGAATATCATGAGAGATATCATCAATACCTGCATCGGGTAATACAGGGGATAAAAATAGCATAAGTAAAAATGCTATGACCATTAAATATGGTATATATTTGAGTATTAAATGATTGCTATTCATATAACTAATCTAAATTCTGATTTGTGTTGGAATAAGTAGGAATTGTTCAAATAATCAATTATTTGAACAATTCCTACTTAACTATTCTACATTATGTAATTTTCATATCAAACATCACTTCTTCTTTGGAGTGTGTATGTTCACCGGGATATTTTGTATTTGGGGAACAAAAGATCCTATACTATGAGCTTGGTTCGCATCAGATGATGTATCCATCATTTGTGCTCCGCTTATATTTTTATTGCCAGCAATTTTATCCTTACTATGCGAAAATTGGTAAGTAGGTCCCATATTAGGATGGTTTATTGCCTCTTGATTTTGGGTATTGTACGGAGCAAAGTCTGCTTCAAAATCAATAATGACACCTTTTATACCATTATCATCAGCATATTTAAGGATAGAAGATATATAACCTTTAGCATAAGCTGATCCCATACTGTGGGTGATTACTTTAATATGTTCTGTTATATTTCCATCCTTATCTCTGTTTAGACTGGCTATAATAGATGGAGCATCTATAAGTCCAATTATTTCACCATTTTGTCGCCGAACTTCAGCAGCGGTAGACATGTTTTTACCTAGCACGCCTATTGCACCACCAAGCGAGCCGTCTATATATTTGGCTTTGGTATCATTTAGATGCCTCATGACATCTATATCAAATTCGTATATTTTTTCTCTTCTATAACGAACTGGATATGCACTAAAGCTAAAATGCCAATTTTTATATGAACGCCAGTACGATTTGTCTCCCCCCTCAGTAGGTGTAACATAAAATCCATTTATGAAGATGACGAGTTTGCCGTCTGGGTCATAAGCGTTGACGGGGTTGTTGGCGACATAACAGTATGATGAAATATTAGGATACTTTTCACTTATTGGATCAGATGATATCCACAATGATAGTTTCGAATCATAATATCGCGCTCCGTAGTAGTACAAGCCTGTCTCCTCGTCAAACTCTTTTGCGTTGAAGAGATAAGGCGTATTCCATACACTGTTGCGCTCCTCTATGAAGACCTCGCCGAATGGGACGTACTCGATGTGCTGAACAACTTCACCGTCAAGATTGGTGATGAAGCTGGAACTGCCAAGATGGTCGGGATGATAGAAGAACTGGAGATTCTCGTAGTTGTCTGGGTCTTTGAAAGACTTGGCAACCGCGCGGCTCTGAGTCTTCCTCATCGCTTTGGCTTGTGCTGCCTCCAACGAGCCGTCGTTGCAGCAGAATCCCTCGCCGTCGGCATAGTTGTTGTTGTCCGTGCCGTTGTAAGGAACATCAAAGAATGTGTAATGGTCTTTGATAACCTGTTGCTGTGCAGTGTACTTGGATTTGTAGTCAACCGAGAGTCCGTCGGTCTCGCTTCCGGCATACTCTATGCGGCGCGGGTCTGAACCATAGGAGGCGAAATCGCCGACCTTCGATACGATTCGTTGTGAACCTGCGTAGATATGCTTGGTGTAGCGGCCACCTTGATTTGCAACAAGGTAAGGACTAACGTATAGCGAGAACTTGGCTGTGTTGGTCGAGCCGCCGGAGAATACCCCGTTGACATATACCTGATCGCTTTCGCCGGAAGTCTTAACCGTTCGCTCACCGTCAGCATCATACCAATAATTGGACACGAAGCCGTTGTCATCCACTGAAAGCAGACGGTTCTCCTCGTCCCAGATAAGCTTGCGCTCACCGACACTGTTGTCCCTATGTCCGTCGGTCATCATACGGCTCGTGTTTACATATACAAGGTTTCCATTCTTGTCGTATGTATAAACGTGTCCATTTTCGACATTGTTCCCTTCCGGAGTCTCCTCAGTGCGGTAATTAACATCCTTTACACTTTCAAGCTGGAATTTCTTGCCTTCTTCCGAACTATATGAATAGGAAAGGTCGTAGCCGACATTGAGAGTGCCGTTGAACTGCACGTTGTCCTGCGTCAGATGTTGACGCTTGGAGGTGATGCGGTGCATATTATCATATCCCATATTGAGGGTATAGGATGCCGATTTGCTGTCAGCTCCGGTGTATGTACCGGTTGCGGACGCAAGGCGATACAGCCCATCGTATGTGTAGCTATGTGACATCTGTCCTCCGGCATATCCACTCTGTGGAAGCGAAGCGTTGTTTGCCACCGAAAGAACATTGCTCACTGCGTCAAATGTGTAGGCGTTGTCCATGATAGATGTGCCACCACTGTTGACCGCGAGATTGCTGAGACGGCGACGGTTGTCGTAAGTGTAGAATGTCTCCGCTCCATTGCAGTATTTCAGATAGCTACGCTGCTCAAACTTGTCATAGCCTAACTTGGTGATATAGTCGTAGCCGTATGACTTCTCGCCACGAACTTTTTCAAGGAGACCTCCGAGATTGTAGGAGTATGTAACCTTCTCCTCATCGGGATAGATCATCTCGACAAGGCGGTTGTGGCTGTCATACGTCCACTGGGTGACGTAGGTTGCAATAGCCTGATTCGGAACGATGAGGGTGCGACGTGTCTTTGTCACCTCACCCATCTTGCCGTAGAAGTATTCTATCGCGCCCGTTCCGTCCTCGCGGAGCATCAGACGACCGATGCGGTTGTGCGATGCGTTGCGGCCACCATAGTAGTACTTGACATTGTTTTCAGGATGGTCTGGATAGTTGATGCCTGTCAGACGATGATAGTCGTAGGTATAGGTTATCATCTTTCCTTCCTCAGCCATGTTCGCGGTCTGCTTGGTGAGCACGTTGCCGAGTGCATCGTAAGTGAACGAGGTGATTCCGCTTGCCGGATGGTTAACCTCCGTGCGGCGGTCGCCCATGTCGTAGGTGGAAAGGGTCTGGTTGCCCTCGGTATCGGTTACTTTTACAATTCGCTGGATTCCGTCATATTCAAAGGTAGTCGTGATTTCACCGTCAGGACCGCTGTGCTGAACCGACTTGACTGTCTTACCGCTACCGTTGGTGTAGGTTGACTGCTTGTTGCCGAGAGCATCGGTAACCATAGTTACAAGGGCATTGCTGCCACCGTCAACTGAGTATTCAGTGGTTGTCTCCGAATCATCGGGGAGTTTCACACTCAATGCACGGTCAAGCACGTCATATGCCGTGATTGTCGGTCTCTCAGAATCAAAAGAGGTGTTGAACGATGTCTTTGAACCTGTCCCTTCGGTTACAGGATAGTAAGCCTTGGCGACACGTCCGAATGCGTCATAGACATTGCGTCCGCTGACAATCATCACTGTCTGGTCGGATGCTCCCGAACCCTTGGATGCTGTCGTAACAACACCGTCCTTCTTAACCTGCACGGGCCTACCGAAGCCGTCAACAAAAGTGACAGTCTCAAGGTCGTCGCCCGGATGCTGGATGTCGTAATGCTTCGTCACAGCGTATGCCGGGGCGGATATGCCCGACTCGCCGAACTCAGCCTTCGGCTTATACTCAAATGCGATGATGTATGGAACTCCCGTCGCAAGCTCATTTGGTCCACGTACCTTTGTCACGCGACCCATGTTGTCAATCTCTGTCTCGTAATAGAAATTGTTAAGGTCTCGGCGTTCAAGTGCGATGCCATAGCGGTAATCGAAATTGCCGGCCTCGCTGCGATAACCCCAAGCATCGTCGATACGCTCGACATACATATTCATCTCCGGCTCGTAGCGGTACTTGTACCACATACGCTGTCCTGTGGCATTTGCCGGAAGGGTCTTCTGCGTGATGTTGCCGTAACGGTCATACTTGTAGTCGGTGACTGCCGTACCGTTGCCGAGCTGCTGTGAAACCTGAGTGAGATGGTTGGGATATTTTGTATCGTAAGTCGCCGACACATTGTGATACATGGTGCCGTCGCCACCAGTCACGGTCACATTCGTCGGAAGTCCGAATATGTGTTTCCCGCTGTTGGAGGTGTACTGGATGTTCGTTGCATAGTCGTATGCGCCGGAGCCGTTGCTGCCGAGTGTACCCTTGTCGCTGTAACGGTAGGATTTCAGTTCACCGTGATAGCCGTTGAGATAATACTCGTTCCATGCCTCGGAAATGGTCACACCGGAAGATGCCCCCTCATACTGCTTGTTTGCAGTGTAACGTAAGGGAACAAATGCCGAAGCGCGGTCGCTGTAAATCACATCCTTCTGCACGAAAGAATAATTATCTGCATTTGCAGTCACGCTGTATGCGTCATACTCGTTGACGGTCTCGGTGAACTTGTTGCCCGAAGCGTCAGTGACGTAAGAGGCCACAAGGTTGCCGGATGCGTAGTAGTTATCTACTGCAAATTCCTGAACGGCCTGACGGTAAACATCACCGCCGTTTTCAGTATCAAGGCTCTTTGTAATGACCTTACCAAAACCGAGGAAGTCGCGCTCATGGCGGTCTCGGTTGCCGTCGGCATATTCAAATGCGGTTTTCATCAACGGGCCGTCATCGTGGATGCCGTCGTCAACAGTCAGTGCCGACATAACCCACTTGCCACCGGGGAGTCCGTAGGTCGGAGTAGAGTGTGCATAGTCAAGTTCAAAGCGTCCACCGATAGAGTTGGTGACTGATTTGAGCATATTGGTACGACCGATAGCCGACCGGGTGACTTTCAGCTCGCTTTCCTTGTCAGATTCAACGATGTCAAGATAGCCGTCACCGTCAACATCCTGCAATGAGAATGTTGTTCTGTTGATACTGTGTCCGGTAGAGAAACCGGGATTGATAGAGATCTTTGCGACTGGAGTAATTGGCGTGATAACAATATTAAATGTATAAGCAGCGTTGACTGATTCTGATGTTGAACGAGACTCATTGAGATCCGAGACTCCATTCCACAGCATCGGAATGTCAAAACCATTTCCAGTATTCAGTGCAACCATCACTCCATTATCCGATTTCCATACCTTATCAGGAAGTCCGTCACTGTTAATATCCACAAAGTTGAAGTCTTCCTTTGCTTCAGAAGTGACAATTCCGAATCCTCCACTAAAACTTGAAGAACCCTTGTCAAAACTGTAGCCGCCTCCACCACTATAGGATTTGCTTTCGCCTCCTTGAATCCTGTTGATATCCCATGCCACAGGCTCCGAGAAGGAATAACCGAGGTTTAATCTGACAGTCTTGTTGGAAAGGACCTTGTCGGGCAGTCCGTCGCCATTTACATCAATGAAAGCCTCCACAGCTTCATCAATGTTCACAGGGATACTACCAGAGATAGACACCTTCGCCAGTTCCTTGGCAATCTTGTTAGTCGCTAAGGCATTTCCTAATTTCTGAAGTGCATTAAGATGTGGTTTTTCTGTGTTCTTACCACCGTCATTATTACCCGTTTTTCCATCAGATTTTCCTTTGTTGCTATTTTGGGCAATAATACCACCCAAAAGATTTGAAATATTGGATACGGATGCAACAGGATTTCCTCCCAATGCCCAAGTCTTGGAACTGTTTTCCGACGTATTGTTGCCAATTCCGTGGAACTGCTCACCACTGATACCACCCAATGAATTGGTGTACTGGATTGTGCCGCCAGCAATAATGTCTGGATAGCCGTCTCCATTCATGTCAAGCATGGAGATTTCACCTTTTGCAGAACCGGATGCATCATTGAATGTTATGCCCAATGCTCCACTTTGAAGCACAGTGCTCTTATTGGTAGTGCGTAGAGAAACTGCTCTTGCTCCTGTACCTTTAAGAAATTCGCCTTCGGGTCCAGATATTTCAACGTCATTCTCCAAAGGATTGGTCCATACCACATTTTGTGTGGTAAGACGTGCCGTACCTGCTTCTGTGGCAGTTAAATATATATCCTGTCGTTGTCCAATCCAACTTGTGTATGTTGTCTGGTCAGTCCCGATAGGCGTAAATGGCATCGTGAGGGGATCAACATTTGAATTCTCGTCCTCCGGTAATTTAAGGAGAGATTCGTCAATCGGTCTGCCGTATCTTCCATCAGCCGCATTATATACGAAACCGCCCCAGCCACGATATAGCATACCAAAGCCTTCTTCCTGTCCGAAAGAATAGAATCCGGCATCAACTGTTTCCGGCAAAATAGATATGCCTTTCCGCACAGATACCTTAGAAGAAATGACAGATGCTGATAAATAATCCGGATACGAGCACTCGAACCAAATCTTATCAGTGCCTATATTATTTATTTCCAAAGAATCAGACACAACTATGCCATTCTGGACAGCAAAGTCCTTCTTTGCAAGAAGCCTATCCGCAGTCTTTGCCGTCAATGTGAATTTACCGGAAACGGAGTTATCACCGAATAGAATTTCAGGCTTGATGGTTAAAAGAGTATCCGTTGAAAGGAACGTTTTTGGTTTCCCTTCAATATCCATCTTTGCGTATGTCAGATAATGAGGCCCGATTTGAACACGCTGTTCTTTACCAGTCGAATCATTATATACAACCTCCGGTGCCCACTTTATTGAAGCCCAGTCAACATTGGAGGTGGATGAGATTATAAAACTTATATTTGGAAGACGGTTATTGTTTACAATGTCTGCTGTCAG
This sequence comes from uncultured Duncaniella sp., assembly GCA_958352885.1. Lineage (GTDB taxonomy): Bacteria > Bacteroidota > Bacteroidia > Bacteroidales > Muribaculaceae > Duncaniella. The sequence goes on along the minus strand of CATWQI010000001.1, from coordinate 118,344 downwards.
TTCTGCATCAACAGTATCCTGCCATCCATACACTGCACGATAAACCTCTTTCTCCGTGTATGTGGGATTATTATTGCCATTTTCATCCATCAATTCATTTGAAGCAATAATCCTCAGAACAACATCATCTGTGGTTACCGGTTTGAAGAAGTGTCCGGAAATTGAGAAATTATTTCCTTTATCTACATTCACCACGGTATTCACGTCATATATGGCACCATCAGCCGGCGTATAGACTGTTGATGAAAGACCATTCGGCAATCTTTCTTCTATTCCTGTATAAGTTATGACAGGAGCCCAGTTCACTTTGTCAAATGCTCCGTTACTCAGTTCCTCATTACCTGATTGGACACGGAAATATAGTTGGTCTCCCTTGTTTACCTGTAATGATTGTATGGTAGCATTATACGGGCTTGAGTCACCTTTCTGAATGGACTTGCTCCACAGTTCTGTGTTCCCTTTCTGGATAGCCACACGCACGCCGTCTGCATGGGCGTACTCATTGTTGTCATAATTGCCCGAAGGAATTATAAGGCTTACATTTCCTGAAATGGATATGTTGCCATCCTTCGGTGCTCTCCAAACTCGAACAATATCCTGCATTGGAGAAGATGAAACCAAATCTTCTTGTTCTTGCGGATCAAAGGTTATGACCGAGGAATCTATCTTACCCCCGTAAATAATCGGACTTGGAGTATCGGCACTGCTCAAAGTAAATGTCGGGACTGCATTCCCGTCATTATCATATTCAATATGATTGAAATATACTTTGCCGTTTGATACAAGGTCAACAAGACCGTCCCCATTAATATCAGAAAAGTATTCTGAAACAGATGTGTTTGTCTTGACGATGTCCGTTCCTACTGTTACAGTGGCAAATTGGACGCCCGCATTAAACTTGGCTCCTCCAGTGATTGTGGAACTGCTCGCTTTTGAAAAATTGGAAATTCCACGGATTCGGATTGGAGCACCGAACTTGACGTCTTCGCCAGATTCTCCCTTTAATTGTGGACGATAATAGATAGTACCGCCGTCCTTATAGACCTTGTCAGGCAGACCGTCGCCATTAATATCAATGAATGTTGAAAGTCCTGATGAAGTATCATTGGAATATCCGAAGGCTCCGCCTCCTGTTAAACTTTTGGAAGGGCTGCCATCAAAAGGACCTCCACCGGCATAGAACGAACCGCTTATAGACGTGCTGGTCGTACCACCGAGAGCCGTAGGTTTGTCGCTGAATCGACCACCGGCTACCTGCAACGGATTGATGAAGCCGGCATCGAGGCCGTCATTGTGAGTGTTCCATGTTTCAGATTCGGACTTGAACGGCACATAACCGTAGCCTGACTGAACATCATCGTAGTAGTCGAAAGTCTGGAAAGCAAACTCATTGCCGCTGTCATCATACTGACGGACACTTTCAAGCATATCCTTGTGGAAAGCACCGTCAACATACGAGAAGGCATAGCTGCGCAGCCCCTCGCCCATGAAGTCTATGCTGACTTTCTCAAGCAGACGGTTGGATGATGTGAGGTAACCGTATCGGGCATTGTTGGTCTTCTGGCGTTTTTCCTTGCCGGATGTGAACGTGACAACGGTGTGAGCCTCCTCACCGGCGTTGCCTGCGGATACTTTTGCAAGATAGATGGCCTTTGCGTTCAGTCCACCACGAACCGCTTCGTCGGCTGTGGCATATTCGTATTCAATCCAGTCTCCGTGGGTTTCCTCCACACGGCGCAGTTTCCACTCGGAAATTACCTCGCGTGTGTTGCCGTTGATGTCGGTTATCGTGCCTTTGAGAACAGCACCATCACCGCCATAGGTGTACACCACGCCCTGTTTGTCGGTGACTTCCCAATAATAATTGGCAGGGCTGTCGCCTTTGCGGATTATGCGAGAGAAGTCTCCACCCTGACGGGTATAGAACTGACGGTCAGCCTTACGGGCGATTCTGTCACCACGATGGGCGACGCTCATCGCGCCGTTGTCATCCATAGTGGAGAGCATCGAGCCGGAGAGCGAATATGTCTCGGTCTCCTCCTCCAAGTTGTAACGGGGAACACCCCAGCGGGTGTCAAGCGATATTGACGGAACAGAAAGATCCCATCCATGACCGAGCCAGCCGTTTCCTCCATCACTGTTATAGCTTATGCCAAGAGAGGGAGCCATGCCGTTACGGGCAGGAGGCATCTCGAAAGCATACTGGAGATTGGCGGAGCCACGGTTATTTGCACTCGGAGGTGCGATGATGTTGAGTTTGGCAGTCGGGTCTGCGGCCTTGATGTCGTTCATCATGGTCGGTGCGAAGCCTTCTGTTTCCGGTGATTCTGGTGCTTGAATGACACCGTTGATCATATCGGTAAAGTGGGTGGTCTTCGACACGACACACGCAAGTTCCTTGTCAACCTTCACACGGTCAAGGGCAACCCAATGGCCCTTTTCGGTATCGTAGTAGAACGTGCGTATATCGTCTTCCGTATAACCGCTCGGAATCCTCGTGCGGTCATACTTCAGCCGGATGGTCGCACCTTCTTCAGTGAAGTGTGTGCCATGAGGGAGGAAGCGGTAACCATCGCTCTCACCCGTAACGTTGCACATGGCAAAGTCCAGTTCGGGTAAGTCGATGCTATCCACCGCACAGATTGAAAGGCTCACCGGACGCAACATACGTCCCTCAGCCACAGCAAGCGAGCCGCCGGCAACGGAAATGCTGTCCGACTTCTGTGCTGTGAAATATTTGCTTACTGATCCGTCGGCAGGGTCCTTGTCGGCCTTAACCTTGACCTTGACCTTTTCCGATTTATTGTCGGGATCGGTTTCAATGACAGATGCTCCTGTCTTTGTATTGCAAGATACTACTTCTTCCTGCTGTTGCGGAGAAGAATCGCTCTCCATGACTTCCGTCTTACCGGGCGATATACCCGTGGATTCGGAAGATATGCTTATGCCGTCGTTTCCGGGTGAATTTCCGGCCTCTGCGGAGCTACCCGAGAGGAACCATGCACCCGACAAACCTACCGCTGAGAGTATGACGGTGGCAACGGCTATGTTGTATATCCGTTTCATAATGATGGTTATTATGTTGGAAATGTGATGTTTGCTACTATTGTATTACTGTGCAATAATCTTTTTTGTGTGTTCTCCGTCAGCAGTTATCGCCTTTACGATATAGACACCCTGCATCGGCACGGAGAAATGTTTGGTCTTGACCATCTCGCCTTCCATCTCGCCTTGGTAAACAAGTTTTCCGGATGTGTCGAAGACCATGAGGGTAGCGGGGCCTGATTTGCCTCGGTCAAGAACTGCATCGAAGATATTGGCCATGCCATCCTGCGAACGGACTGTCAGCTGTTCGTTAAGCTCATCAAGTCCGTTGTCATGATTGTCATGTTCAATCTCACCTATGACATAGGGGGATTTCGGTTCTATGCCATTGGGAAGAGTCGGGTCGCAACCATTGCCGACATATACCGTATAGGTGACGGTGCTGGTCTTGGGCGTTTCAATCTGCACATTGCCGTTTGTCTCGAAGTCCTCCACCGGAACACCGTTGATGGTAAGACCTGTGATATGAGTATCTCCACGACCGTACTTGATGCACATACGCCACAGACGCAATGTCCATGCGCTCTTTTTCAGTACTTCCTCTCCATTGTGATACCAACGTACATATATGCCGCTGATTTTCATTCCGAGAGTATCGCCGGGCTTGATGCTTACGCCCTGTGTCAGACTTGTGTAACCGTCTATGATGAAATAAGCCTTGTCGTTACGCACATCATATCCCCATTGGGTAATATCCTCAGCCACTGATGGCTCTGCGCCAATTCTATACCACGATCCTGTTTCTGTGACAGTCCACTCTACATCGCCGCCTGTAAACCTACGGTCAGTATGTGAATAGGTAGTATATAGAAGGTTCCCTTTGCCGTGGATGTCATTGCCTCCGCCCTGTGTCACTGTAAGCGTATATTTCCCGGTAGCAAGGTTGTCAATCCTATGCGTAGCTCCCATGAAAGAGCCGGAGGCGACAACATCATCCTTATTCATGCCTGCGACACTGTCAACGGTCAGAGCATATTTATATATAGGCGTTCCTATATTTATGCCAATATCGACATAGCCGTCTTTCTGAGGCACTCCGTCGAGGCAGGTAGTGGGTGTAACATCAACATCGGCGGATATGCCGTCGAAATATGCGAATGTGAACACATCTGAGCCAGAACCGTCTGCATCCCATAATATATTATGGAACATAGTTTTGCCTCTTGATACATCTGGCGGAGTGCATCTCACCATAACGGTGTTGTCGCTGTCGAAAGTTCCCTCTCCGGTTGGGTCTATTAGCATCACGGTACGGTTGCGGCTGTAATGATAGAATTCCTTCTCCGGCGTTAGATTATGTGCGAGTTCGGCAAAATATCCGGTCTCGGTCGCTCCATTGGAACGCACACCAGTTAACAATAATGGAGTGGAGGAAGCCTCGGAACTGATTATACCACGGAATACGGATGATTTAAGTTCCTCTGGCAGATTGATAGTATAAGACTCGCTTCCTTCGCCATCAATACGAAGATAAACGACACCATCGGATAATAGAACTGAGACATCACTGCCGCTGGCATCTATGATAAGGTTCGTTGTCCCCACCTCGCCTCCTTTTATAGCTTTTATGCTGCCATCTGTTCCTATACGGAAGCCATAAGAACATCCGTTTTCACCAGTCTTGGCAAAACCGACATCAAATGTTGGATGGGATGAAGGGCAAGAGAACTCGATAAGTCCCATGCCGGCAATAAGGTCAGGAGTAATAACGTAGGCAGGTGTATTTTCCGATTGACTGATGACATCCAGAAAACCGTCAGGCGTTACCGTCATGCCGGAGCCGGTCCAGCGTGTTGCGGTGGTGTCTGCCGCGGTGGGGAGGTTTGTCCTGACCAGCCATGTGCGGTTCATTATGTGCCAGAGAGTATCATTTGGTGACGTATATGTTTCAAGTGAACCGCCGTCGTCACCCCAGAATAGAGATAGCTTGTCGGGAAGTGGATTGCCATACTCGCGTCCCATTACAAGCAGGTGTGCCTCCGAAGGAAGCCCATAGGAATTAGACTTATGGAAGCTGTCATTCTCAGGAAGCGACGTGTACAGCGGAGCCTCCTCGTATGATGTGGCCGAAACGGGCTGGTTGAAGTCTCCGGCATTGTTCCGTGACACGGCAGTCACACGGTTGTGATATACACCGGCTTCATCACGGTCCCATACAAGATTCCCGTCTCCGTCAAGATAAGAATCGTTGAGAGTGACACCGTATTTCATGGCGAGATAACTCTCGGCCTTTCTTCTTTCTCCCGGTGTCAGAATGCGGTTATAGACAAGCAGTTCAGGTGAATATCCCTCGAAAGCGTTGTTGCCAAAATTGGAAACGTCGAAAGGCCCGTTGAAATGTTCGTTTGATGTGTTGTAAGTTCCGCCGATGGTTATGGTGCCGCCCGGTCCGCCCCATACCGAGGTGTTCGGGTTGGCAGCGCGGTAATATGTCAGCACCTTCGTGGCATGTTCCTTGAAGATGTCAAGAGGGATGGAGTCTTGTCCTGTGTGGCGGAGATCCTCGCCGGAAGTGTCGCCGTAGTCAAGCGGCTCTATGGAGCCGGGTCGCACGATCTGGTCGTTGGTGACAAGACTTCCTCCGCCGTCACCGCTGGCAACACCGTAGATGACAGACTCACCGGTGAAGGAATAAGGAGCGAAGACTCCGATGATGGTTCCCTGCGTCAGCGGTGAGCGGCGCAGGTCGCTCCATTTCGGGGAGTCTCCCTTTGAAAAGTCAATCGCGGGATTGAAATTTAGGGATTTGAGCAGATTCCGGCTTTGCGTGAACACATAGGTTCCCACAGCCCGGTTTTGCGCGTACTGTACCGTCGAGTCGCCCGCTACATCGAGCCATTGGTACGTCCCTTGCAGATTACTTCCGACCGGAACGGTCTTGAACCATGCGTCCACTCCCTCGACACCGCCGGGTGACCGAGCGAGTAAAAACAGGGCTGACAAACCACACAGGCCGGAAAAGAGTAGAGATTTCTTCATAAGCACTTTCCATTTTGATGTGACAGATTAATATGTTGATTATTATAGGTTTGTCAGCGAGGATTGCCGCTATGTTCTTCTGTCAGGACGGGGAATACATCCGAGTTGCCTGACCACTAAACGCTATTGTGCAGCAAAACTACATCGCAAAGATAATATATTTTACATTCAGTTCATAATTTTTCGCACACATATTTTAATATTTAACATTTATTAATATTATTACTATTGTGTGGTTCGGTAGCATTTTGAGATGGAGAATGGACACTCACCTCACCTCATACTAAGTTTAGTCCTTTCATTTGATAGATTTCCCTATATTTATGCTTATAAGATAGGTAATATTAGTATTTTATCAGCTAAATTACTTCCACAATCCCAAGACGACTGCAGTAGGGAAACACCAGCGCATTTGAATTTAACATTTTTTACTATCATTCTATTTTAAGCAAATAAAACCACCGATATTTTCAAATGACGGTTTCCAATAAACAGATTGCGTATTCGCCATAACATTCAATACAGAATTTAGTAGAACTACTTCCGTGTCAATGATTACGAAAAGGGGTTGTGCAATATTGCACAACCCCTTCGAAGACCTTCATTTGTTGATAAAAAATTACAAAATCTTATCAATCCCAAATGTCTACTTTCGATTCCATTTTATAAGCCCATTCAAAGTTTGAAGGGTTTGCAGGAATATTTTTGTTATAAACTCGACCGGACATATCACAGTTGATGATGAAAATTCGAGTTACACCATCAGATATGTAATCACTCTTGTTTGTTGGTGTGAATCCAATTATACCCGTGGTACCATCCCAGCCCATTGCATTTTGGGGAGCTTTATCAGAAGTATAGTCAGCGGGTACGGCATAAGTACCAGGTTCAATTGAAAGATTTTTGTGAACCTTTACATATCTGCCAACGTAAATAGCGGGTGTCACTCCGTATTTTTCCCAACTGCTGTTCAATAGATATTTTTTCCAATCTGTTTCAGGCTCTTGGCTATCATAACCATACGCGCGGAGACTATTGGTAGATCTTGAGATATTGTCAAATAAATTTTCTGATGCTTTATCTGTCAAGTTTGATACATCAGATAGATCTTCAGGAAATATCTCATAAGTGGTGGTGTCAGAAAGAGTTATCATTTCTCCATTTGAGAGAGAAATAACCTCACCGAGTGCATTTTGTTGAGTCACACACAAGGGCTCTTCTTCAGTTGAGTTGCACGCGCTCAACAATAAACATAATGTTGTTGCCAAGAGGGAAATTAATCCCATCCATCGTCTCGAATTAAAAAGTTCCATGTTAATTTATTTTTACTATTATCAATAAATGAAGGAATATTTATTGCAACCGGTTTTCGTTTTGAATCATATCCTATATGCTTAAATCCGGTAGTTAGCACATTCAGTTTCCTATTAGAATCATGATATACTCTAAAAGTTTTAGGGATGATGTCGGGACAATACCCCATGTGTTTCTCGCCAAACTTTGGTACAATTCGCAAACCTTTTGGTGTCTCTGACAGATATTTAACATAAATCATTGTCGACACATAGTAAGGGACATTTGGAATTAAACCATATTCTTTAATCCAATTCCCAAATTCAGCTATCACCCAACAACCTATAAAGGATTGATTATAATCATAAACGGTGTACTCTTGATTATTCAAATAATCTATTTTTTCTACACAGTTGAGATTATATTCTCTTGGGAATGAAAATGAAACATCGTGAACAAATTCTTCTTCTGTTGAATAGAATCGTTTATATTTGTCAACCGTGATAGTGTTTCCATCCATCATGGTAATCTCACTTAACTCATCTTCTGAGTCGCAACTGCAGAGCACACAAACAATCACTAATAAGATGCTATAATATTTCATAATGCTTGCGAATTAAACTTACATAAGCCAGTGTAGCAATATGCTTTCTCCATTGGAATATGGATAAGGCATGAAGCATACCACTAATAGCAGGGTCAGAAAGATTGCCACGATTATCACTGTTCCCCACCGCACAAGAGCGGGAGGAATCTCGCCGAGTAGATTTCGGACTTTCTCTGAACGGAGTTCAATTTGAGGTTCTTTTTTCATATAAGCTTTGATTTTTATTTCAATATTGCACTTTCACTTTCCACTCGTTCATATTTCGGAGACTTTGTGGTCTTCTTGCCATAGTCGAAGCTATATACAACCTTCAAAGTCGCATACTGGTTGTATTGACGATTCCAATTGGTCTGTGAGAATGAGTAAGTCGGCGATGAAAGTTCGTCAATAATATTGTTTTTCATCAAAAACAGATTGTTGGCATTTGCTTCAATCGCCCAATTTCCGTGATTCCACATGGCAGACAATTGGTATCTCCAATATGTTTTTCTGCGTATCTGGTAATCAACCAAATCTTTTGTCGGTGTTGACAACATAGCTCCGAAGGAAAAATTACCGACATAATAATTCACTATCATCCTTCCGCTGAATGATGTCAGGTTTCGATGCTCCACTCTGCCACGGATAAACTGTTCATTCCATTGTCCGGATACATTGATGTTAAGAGTATTGGATGGCTTATATGTCAATGATACATCTGCTCCCGGTCGATGATAGGTGCAGTCGTCGCGGAATGTACTGATAAGGTTTCCTCCACGGATATAATAATCAGAAACTATGGCATGGTTCTGATAATAATACGATACTCCTGCCTGTAGTGCGATCTTATTGAGGTTCAAATTGTAACTGAAGCGAGGACTCAACAGGATTGAGTTATCCATATCAGGATTGCCTTTGAGTATTATTATCGGGTCAATCTGCTGTTCGACATTGTTGATAGTGTTTATTCTCGGATAAGTATTGCCTAGCGCGAAAGCGAACTGAAGCTGCTGCTTCCTATCTATCATATATGCCGCACTTGCCTGAAGGCGGGGATTGATGTGGTTGATTGACTTCAGTCCTTTCAACCTATATGTAAGAAATGACAGACCAGGATTGATATCATAGAAGAATCGACCAAGTCTTTGGGAGTAATCAACAAACAGGATAGTTTCCGAGGAACGTAGATTCTGGTTGTAAATTGAACTGCCGGAATAGTCTGAATCACTTATTCTCAAAAATTCGTAGAGAATGAAGGCAAGCCTGTTGCGGTGGCTGAATGACATCGAGTAGTTGGCGTTCAGTTTGGTATAATAGTAATCTTCCTTGACAAATGATTTGTAATAGGCATCCCCTTCGTTATACTGACGGTTGTAATCATTCCTTGAGAAATATCCGTCAACTACATAATCAAGTGTTCTTGTTTCTGAAAATGTGTGTAACCCATAAAAATACAGGCTTGGACGCATTGTTTTATTCTTGCTGTAAAGATTAAGGCTTTTGCCACTATTTGAAGCGACATCTGCCAGACAATAATTTACAATGCCGTTGCCAACATCATTTTTCTTGTCATTCCATGATATGCCTCCACGAAGCATCCAGATATATTTCTTGCCACGATTGCTGATTGAGGCCTGCACATATTCCTCCGTATCGCGATTGCCGGCATTGCTGTATGAGTTGCTCCTGTTTAATAATCCTTTGGGAAAGTTGAATGTTTCTTTTTCATGTAATGATGATTTAAAATTTTCCAATGCGTATCCAGCCCATAGGTTTATACTTTTTGTTCCTGTTACGAACTTGGAAATCAAGTTATAATCACCGTAAAGATAGCCGACACCTTGCGCGGCATCAAACTGTGTATATCCACCGTTATCGAGTGTTTTAAGTATAAAATTGATTGCAGCAGCGTCTTTGGCGTATTTTCCGGTCGGGATGTCAAAATACTCCACCCTTGCAATATCTTTCGGTCTCAACGACTGCACCTCGCGAAAATCCGCCTCACGACCGTCTATGTATATGGTGGCAGCTCCGGCCGGAGTTGCAACACTGCCGGTAGAGCGGTTAACATATATTCCCGGGATCATGAGGTTACTTAACAAATCATATCCTGTAACAGCATGTTTCCGTTGCTCTTTAGTCGGAACAGCGAGAATGTGGTCATCCTCACGGGTAAGATATGATGCAGAGACTATCACTTCGTCAAGCGATTTAGTTCTTATAGTGTCAATATCTTCAGAACTGGCTGAAAATGCACATAAAGACGTGAATAAAAAAATAAATGTTAATGTTATTTTTGTCATACAAATTCAATGAAGGTCATTCTCCTGAATATAGTTCAGAAGAATGACACAATTGGTTAGAACAAGACTATACAAGATTGTGATAGCAGCTGCAATATCCATAACCTGGAGGTAGACATACTGCATCACATGCTTTCTTTTCCTCTTGCATTGTTGTTTGTGTGGCTCCAAGCCCACCGCGAATCAAGCGCAGAGCCTCTCTTGAGATGCTCTCCCCATAAGCTAAATGAAGATCGGCATCCATTGGTCTGGCTTTCTGGATGACTGTAAGATTTACTTTTTTCATCAGAATACTAGTTTTTTGTTGATTCCTACTCACTTTTAAGGCTTTTCGGTGACTCCTTCAATATTTTCAGTTCATAAAACGACTCAATGAAAGCCCTTGTATGAGTCTTTGCGTAATGGCATACTTCATTCTTAGCTCCATAAAACTTGTTCATTATTCTTGAATGTGGACATCCCCCTCCACATATTGGCAAGAATGGGCATGCTTGACATTTTACATCATCAAATGGGTCATTCCCAACCATATACTGCGATAGTATATCAAGATTGAGGTTTGTGGCATCTAAAATATTGCCAAAACTCATTCTTTTGTATCCGGTATCGGACCAGCACTTATAAAGAAACCCTTCTGGATCTATGAGTATTCCATTTTTGCATCTAGCAATACACTCGTAACTATTACGAACTGGAAGAAGTGATGGTGCTTTAGCACCAAGTCTATTGTATGATTCCACTAAATATTCTGCTTGCTCATGAGTGGTCATTGCATTTACGCAATGATTGTTACACCCATACGAACCTTTGACAAATCCTGCATAGACAAAGAATCTATCACTATTGAATTTATTTCTTATATTTTCAAAAACGTCGCAAAAGGAGTCTCGATTTGTCGCATCAATATTTACACGAATCACTTTAGTGATTTCAGGTACTTTAGCCAATAACTCCAGATTATTCATAATGGAGTTATATGAGTTTAGTCCGCTAATTTCACCTCTTCGAGCGTTGTGTGTAGTCTCCAGCCCGTCGAGTGTTACAAAAACAGAGTCGATATGAAGTTCTGTAAGTTTTGATATTATTTCTGCATTAAACCCGACTCCGTTTGTTACAATATCAGCCTTATAATTTTTTATTGTTGGTATTGATAATATTTTTTTAGTCAAAGATTCTATTCTCTCAAAGTATAGCAACGGTTCTCCTCCAAACCATGTTACTTGAAGATTCCAAACACTTGAATGTTGTTTAATGAAATCTACAATCGCATCTTCCACTTCATCAGACATTCTTATATTAGGATGAGTTTGTTCAAAGCAATAGCTGCAGCGTAGATTACATTCCAATGTTGGGGCTATTGTCAATGCCATGATTGAATTATCCATTCTGTGATAATGCTTAAGCAATTTCAATTTTGCCAGTTCTGTGTCATCACTATCTGTGATGATAATATTTTCCGACAATAGCGTCTTGGTATCATCATCCAGATCTTCACATGATATTTTGTTATCACGCAAGTCCATGAGGATTTTTGCGTTTTCATGGTCTAATTTCCAAAGAAGATTGGAAATAGTATTGAACAGAAAATAACAGGAATGTTTTTCTGATTCAATAAGCAGACTGTATCGACTCCATTTTTTCATGCTAGTTACCTAATTCTAGTTGATTTTTCACTAAATTATAATATGTGCCTTTCTTCTCTATAAGAGTTGAATGGTTTCCAGTTTCTACAACATGACCTCCATCAAGGACTATAATTTGGTCGGCGTTCTTGACAGTTGAAAGGCGATGTGCCACCACTACAACCGTGCGTCCTTTGTAAAACTCGTCAAGGTTTTCGACGATTGCTCTCTCGTTTTTCGCATCAAGCGCGTTTGTCGCTTCATCGAGGAAGATGAAATCTGGGTTCTTATATACGGCCCGTGCAATTAGAATACGCTGTTTCTGACCTTGGCTAAGACCCACACCATCGCGTCCGATTAGAGTATTGTATTTTAGCGGAAGCCCCATGACATAATCATGTATATTGGCAATCCGTGCTGCTTTTTCAAGGCGTTCCACATCAATACCGCCGTCATCGACTGCTATGTTCCGGGCAATTGACTCTGAAAAAATGACACCATCCTGCATTACAACGCCGCAGTGACGTCGCCACCATTTGAGGTTGTATTCGTTTATGTTTCTTCCAGCTATGGAGATAGAACCTGACACTACAGGATAGTAGCCAAGCATCAGCTTTATCAAAGTGGTTTTCCCGCTTCCAGATGCGCCTACAATAGCTGTCACTTTCCCTTCCGGGATATCGAAAGAAACATCTTCTATCGTTTTTCTCAGAGCATGAGGGTCATACTTGAAATCAACATTCTCAATACAGATTGATTTATCAGATTTAAATTCAGCCGTCTGGTTTCCTTTAGTCTCCTCATTTTTCCCTTCATGTATCTCATTGATACGTTCAAGGGAGATCTTGACATCCTGCAGTGAATAGATGAACTGCATAAACTGCTCCACCGGAGAATTCAACTGTCCAATTATATACTGAACCGCAAGCATAGCACCAAGCGTCATCTGCCCATTGATTACGGCAGTGGCTGCAAGCACGGTGATGATTATGTTCTTGACCTCATTAATAAAGATGCTTCCGGCTTCTTGAGTCTGTTGTAGCTTCAAAGATTTCATCTGTACTGTGAACAGGTCAGCCTGTGTGTCCTCCCATTCCCATCGGCGGCGTTGTTCGCAATCCTGCAGTTTTATTTCCTGCATGGAGGTTATCAATTGATATGTCTTGTTCTGGTTTCTTGCCTGTTGCTCGAATAGCTCATAGTCCAGCACCTTCCTTTTTCTTAAAAAGGATATGATCCACATACCGTAACATACGCTACCTATTGCGAATATTCCGAAAATAAAGGAATCATATACGAACAGGACTATTCCAAATATAATGAAACTAAGGAAAGTAAACACTACATTCAGCACCTGACCAGTAAGGAAGTTCTGGACACGGGTATGGTCACCTATTCTCTGTAGCAGATCTCCCATCAGTTTTGTGTCAAAGAACGACATCGGCAGTTTGAGCAACTTTATGAAAAAATCGCTCACAAGGGATATGTTGATCCGCATGGAGATGTGGAGTAGCAGCCATCTGCGGATAAAATCCGTTGCCGTGCGACCTATGACTATCATAAGTTCTCCGAGAAGGATAAGCCATATGAAGCCTATGTCTTTATGCTTGATGCCTAAATCCACAATTGCCTGAGTAAGGAACGGCATCAGCAACTGAAGCACACATCCGAGAGCCAGTCCCAGAATTATCTGTGTGAAATACCTGCGATATTGTTTCAGATAACCGAACAGGAAACGAAAAGAACGTTTTTCTTCCGTTTTCTCATAATCATGTTTATAGAATTCCTCTGTCGGGGTCAGTTGCATCACAATCCCGCTTGGCTCTCCGTCTGTCATGGAACTCAGCCAATGACTTTCAAACTCTTTTTTTGTGTATGTTATGAGACCCTTTCCGGGATCAGCCACCTTATACCGTTTGCCGTTCTTGGAAATTTCATAAAGCACAACAAAATGTTCCTGATTCCAATGCAGGATGCAGGGCAACTTTATATCACCAAGCTCATGAGTGGCTGCCGCTGCCGTCATAGTTTGCAGACCCACACATGCAGCTCCATCTGCAATGCCGAGCATGGAGACTCCTGAAACATTGGCATGGCAGAATCCGTCAAGATATTCCAGGCTGTACTCTTTTCCATAGTGCCGGCATATCATGGAGAGACACGCCACTCCGCATTGCATGGAATCATGCTGCTTGACCCATTTGATTGCTTTTGAACGAAACAGATTCATCATTTTTTCAGGTATATGGATATCAGGAATTCCCGACCACGGAGCTGGCTCGACCGCTCATATTGGGAAAGCGTCCCATAAGTCGTGTATGTGTAACTTTTTTTATTGAGAAGGTTTGTCACGGAGGCTGAGATCTCAATCCGTTTGCTTATGTTGAAGGTTAGCTTGGTATCAAGCATCAGCATCTCCTTGTATCTCCCTGTTTCAATCTGATTACGGTAGAATTCACCTCCGGCAGTCCATGTTATCAGAGGGCATGGAGTAAGCGTGACATTGCCTGAGTAAATGAAGTTATCGGATCGACGGCTATCCATATCCGATATTTTCAAAACTGAACGGTCCCACGTGAAACGCAGGGTCCAGTTGAGTATGGAGGATATGTTTCCATTGACTGACGGAGAAAGTGAATAGGAATCACTGTGATAATCCGTCCCGACACCTTGTGAGAGGATATTGTTCTCCATCCTGGTGTAATTGCCTTTGAGTCCGACTGCACCCCTCATAAAATCAAGAGTCTTGCTTACATTGAGGAAAGCCATTGCATTTCTTGAATCAGACGGTTGGGGACGATAGGAATGAAAGATATAGTCTCCCACAATATTCTGGACGGTGCCGAATTTGGATCTGTTCCATCCGTATCTTCCCATGGCCATCAGAAACACTCCGCTTTGTGCGTTCCTGTAATTATAGGACAATGACAGAGATTGTCCCGAGGAAGAGTAGTAATCATCAATTCCGGAACTGAAGGAACGGTAGTCTGTGAGGATAGAGGAGTCATGAATGTCATGCAGGAAAGCGGGTGAACGGCGAGCACTGCCACGCAGGGTCAGAGACATCCTCGGAGTTATCCGGAATCTTGCGGCAAGAGATGGAGACAGAAAGAATTCTGTTCTGTTGCGCAGTCCACCAGAGAAGAAATATGAATACAGATTCACGGGCAGATTGAGTGTCAGTTCCAGTTTCCTGTAACTCCATTCAAACTTCGGTGCCGCGAATATGCGCAGATAGTCGGTGGTAAGTTCCTCCTTATCAACAATATTCTCATCCGTCACTCCCCACAGGTCCGTGTCAAGATTGCGGAAATATCCTGTTACACCGGCTTCAAGCGACAGAAGCACCCGGCTGAAGACAAACCCGAGAGAAGCCCGCTCATCCGTATAGAAGGAATGTTGCTTTATGCGCTCCCCGTATGTCTCACCTTCATGGGAAACGGTCAATCTTTCGGGGAGTGAGTTCCATTCATTGCGGCTTGTGAATGTCACAAGCTTGTTGTTGCCGAAACGTTTGATGACTTTCAGGAAATTACTCACGGAATATTCCGGCATCTTTGCGGTCTGAGTGTTTGCAAGAGTACCTGTGGTGTTAAGTGTCAGATCATTCCATAAGACATCGGCTGACAGTGTGTTGTTCAGGAAATATGTCTTTTCATTTTTTTCGTATGAAAACTTCCCTGTCAGGGCATTGCGGTGTGCAACGGAGTTCCTGTCTTCAAGGATCACTCTGTCGCCGGATTCAAGGAAATAAGTTGTGCTGCTTGCACCCCGGGCTGTCACACGGTCGTTGTTATAGTCGATCTGCGCCTTGAACTCGCCCCCTTTCGAGGTCTTGAGCAGATGACTTGACGACACCATCCACGACCTGTTGAGATAGCTCCGGTTCCTTTGCAGGTTCGGGGTAACAGGGGTTGAGAGTGATATGTATCCCTCCAAACCCTCTTCCGATCTGTCGGATGTGAAATCAATAAGCTGGTCTGACAGGTTGATTCCCGTATTGTTGCCCTTGAAGGTCGTTATCATCTGGTATCTGCCCGTCACCATCATGGTGAAGATATCTCCATGCCATAAAGCTCCCTCAGGCTGCTGAGACCAACCGCCGGCAAACGTTCCGTGTACAAGGAATGTGGCTTTCGACCTGTTTTTCATCTTCAGGTTTATGGCCGCCTGATCGGAGAAGCTGAGTCCACGCAGAACTTGCATTGGCTGATGGTTCTCCATCACCTCCACAGCTCCTATGTCATCATGGGATATGCCGTTTGTTGCTATGCCGTATTTACCCCCGAGAAGATCATTCCCCTCGATATAGAATTTGTTTATGTCCGTACCCTGATATTGAATCTTGCCGTTGTTTGCCACACCGATGCCGGGCATACGCTTCAATACATCCCCAATGGTCCTGTCCTGCTTTTGAGCGAAACTACCTACATTATATGTAATGGTATCTCCATTTTCCCGGATGCGGTCTGCCTTCACAACCACCTCTTGCAGCTGCAGCGCTCCTTCTTCCATAAGAATAGTGAGAGGAGTTCCATCAACCCTTGTTTTTGCAGTATATGGCTTGTAGCAGAGCATTGTGACGTTGATGAAAATGCTGTCAACCGGCCCATTAATCTTTATGGAGAACTTCCCTTTCTCATCTGATGAAGAGAATCCGATAAGTTTGCCATTAAGATTCTTGGCAATGACATTTGCTCCGGGGATGGAGTTGCCGGTGAGCATTTCAATCACATTACCATTTATAACTGTCTGAGACATAATAAGGGGGCAACATGCACAGAGAATAGTTACTATAAGCAGATGTTTCATGTATTTTCGTCAATTATTATAAACTCAATATCTTTGGGCGTATATATCTGAGACAGCAATCTATCATTCAGGATAATCCGAGGAAAACCCGAAATATTCATATCCATTATCTCCTTTTCAAAAGATTGTTTAATATCAGAGAAACTGATAGTGTCTATTGTCTTTCTTACGCAGGGTTGTGACATTTGAACCTCGGTATCATTGCTCCAGAAATGTAGATATTCAAAAAATCTATCCTTATCGGCGTAATACTGCTGAATCCAAATGTCGATTATGTCGGAATCCATTGGCGTTGTTTGGCCAAGTATTATATTCCATTTGAATCTTACTCCCTTCTTCTGCAATTTCAGGAATTGTGATACCATCTTACGACAATGGCTACAATTTGGAGAAATCAAGGTAGTAATCACAGTTGAAGAATCTTTATCTCCAAATCCAATAGGTGTTTTCGTTGGATTTGCAGGAATACTCTCTGATTGTAGGATAGCTTTTTTACGTTTTAGTTTCAGCAAATCGAGTTGCTCTATCTGATAAGTCCACTCTTTTTGCTTTATATTGTGAATGTATTGCAATGTAATTGTCGTAACTATAAATACAGCACTATACACTGCGATGATATTCAATCTTATTGTAGAATAAGACCAATAGAGGGAAATTGCTATCTCAGCAGCAATACATAATAGGACGAGCATACACAAAGGACATATCCTTCTTATTTTAACTTGTCCATATACAGAATATGCCGATATAGGTAGTAATATGACTGTGGAGATAAAGTAAAGAGAATCAAGGATATTCGCAGTTCCCAATATATATCCTATACCTATGCAAATTAATTGGGATGCAAAAAAGGAAAATGCCAGACAGCTCATGTTGAAACCGAATAGGGAACTATATGATGAGTTTTCCACTCGTTCACAATCAGTAACTTTTGAGATATGGCACAATCTGTCAATTAAGCTGCTGGACATTTCTGTTTTAAAATACATGCATCCGCTTATGACACATCCTAAGAATATAGGCGTGTAATAAATGGTGTTAATTTTAAGAGTGTAAAAGCAAACGATAGATAACAGTATTATTCCGAGAATTACAGATAAGACGATTGATTTAAGATCTATGGCGCATTTGCTTATTGGGTGATTGTTGGTATAAATGACAATCCCATTCCAGTAATCCTTTATATCCTTTTTGTCGTTGACAATCCATTTACTTTCTTTTAGTTTGTAGCTTTTTAGGCGATTTAATTTCTCGTCCCACTTTGCAATAACTAAATTTTCATGGCTGCCTGATTTTAGATGCAAAAGAAATGGCGTATCCAATTTTTTCAGATATTCCCAATCACATTGACCTGCTTGCGCGTCTAATCCTGCATATTGTAACGTTTGTATGACAGACAAGAGGTTGGGATATTGTGGAGATGATTCCAAAAATATCCTCATGCCATTCTTGTCTATATTGCGCAAGAATAATTTACAATATGTAATCAATGTTTGAGATAACATAATATTAAGAATACGGATCTAAAATTAATGTCCTGATTCATTATTTTATTTTTGGATGTGAAACCATCGGATAATACCGTCAGCACCGAAGTGCTGACGGCAAATTGATTAGTTCCCGGCGCAATATTTATTCCATCCATACATAGCACCGTCTTTTGCGCCTTGATCCCATTTATCCCAATTGTTTTCAATCAGCATATCAAGGGTCTCGCAATACTCTTCTCTGGATACTCCGCCCAAAAGGTCCTGGAGATCGAGGTTAGTCAACTTTTTCATAATCGTTGAATCATTTATGTATTACCTACTCATGTCGCTTTTCAGTTTCCGCGCCTTTGGACAGTCTGGTCTGTGGAATTATTGTCGACTCTAATCTGTTCATTGTTTATTCACTGCTATATTGTGTCAATTGCAGTAATATAGAGTGGTTCAATTAGAGCATTTATCACTCCACTCTTGAATCTTAGAATCTCTTTCTGCAGTGTCCCATTTATCCCACTCATCCATAATTTCTTTACGGAGTTTCTCACACTCCTTGCTGTTTTTTCCTCCATAAATCGACACTAAGTCGCTTTTTCTCAATTTATTCATAACTCAACTATTTTATCATATTTGTGTATTTAAAATCAGGCTCCAAACCATCAATATATCTAGTGTCATAATTAGATGGTATGTTTGTGCCCATTTCTGCATTAAAATTTGATTTAAAATTCTTTAAGTATTTATATTTACTTTTTAAGAATTTAATTCGATCTGTTTTTTCCCCTTTATCAAGCCAATCGTTGATAGGTTCTTGTATTGGTGATAGTCCTATTAATTTGAATGAAAATAATTCATTTTCATCATAGGCGTCAAGGATAAGTCCAGGGAGACCGCATAACATCCATGGCCCATCATTCCATGGCAATTCTGGGGTAAACCAAACATTCCAAGTCCGTCCATGAAAAGTCCCTGTTGCCATTACCGCAGAAAAGCCATTAATTATCTGTAACGAGTCAGTGACGTGCCATTTGATATGGTAGATTGAATCATCATACTCATATATTTGACGATCAAATTCATCTTTTATATGAGCAAGTTTAGAATGATAATCTTTTTTTATAATAAATTTACTCCTTTTATGTGGAAATGAAGTGGCATTTATTCCATCTTTTGAAATTGCCGCTTTAAAAAGTTCTCGCCATATACGTTTACCATCAGGTGCTCTATCTAAAGAATCAGTCTGATATGTATAATAACTGAAACAGGTCGAATATGACTCGCTTAATTCCAGAAACAAGATGTCCGACTCTTTTATATTGTTAATACTATCTTTAGTATATTGATAGTCATATATTGCTCGATATGAAGGAGCAATAGCATGGCATATTATTGGAAAGATAGGTATAAACAGTAAAAATAAATATCTCATTCTTCAATTTTTTTAATTTCAGTATCGAGCAATCCAATGGAGATTAAGCTTAATCTCCATTGGAAATACTCGAACTTGAGGATTAGCCAGCACAATGTTCATTCCAGCCGTGCATAGCACCATCTTTTGCGCCCTGATCCCAATCGCCCCAGTTGTCTTTAATCAACTGGTCAAGGGTTGCACAATACTCTTCTCTCGTCACAACAGCTCCTCCGAGAAGATCAAGCAATTCTTGGGTTCCTAATTTTTTCATTGCTTCAAATGTTTGGTTTGTTACCTACTCGTGTCACTTTTCGGTCTCCGCGCCTTTGGACAGTTTGGTCTGTGGGATTATTGTCGACTCTAATCATTTATGTAACTATTGGCATATATCCTTTTAGAAGAATATACAGTTTTATGTCATGATTGTAAATCTCTTGTCGCTATAGCAAATGTTTCTAATCGGAACATTTGTTTATCCATTCTTGAGCTGCTGAGTCTTGTTTGGATTTATCCCAGTAATCCCAGTTATTTTCTATTACTTTCTTTAGCTTTTCACATTCTTTGCTAATTTTCTTTCCTCCATATAGAGAATCTAAATTGCTCTTATTCAGTTTTTCCATATTAATGATATTATTTTTTTTGTGTTAAAAAATCTGGTTCAAGTCCATCAAGAAAACGTGTGTCAGAATTTGAGGATATATTCGTTCCCATTTCAGCATTAAAAATAGAGGTTAAGTTCTTTATATATTTATATTGTTCTTTCAAAAACTTAATTCTATCTATTTGCTTGCCTTTATCTGTCCAGTCTTCCTTTAATTCATTAGTTGAGCCCAACCCAATGAGTTTGAAGGAATATAGATTGTCACTGTCGCGAGCCTCCAGAATAAGCCCTGGTAATCCACAGAGCACCCAGGGGCCATCACTAATCGGTAAATCTGGAGAAAACCAGACAATCCATAATCGCCCATGATATTTACTTGTGGCTTTGTAGCATTTGTATCCAGCTATATTCTTCGTAGTGTCGCAAACATTCCAATTGAAGTCTTTTTTGGACGTTTTATATTCAAAAATATCTCGATCAATCACATCCTTAATACTAATTGTGTCAGAGTTGTTGAATTTTGATATTTTAAATGTGCTTCGTTGATGAGGGAATGAAGTTGCATTCGTTCCATCTTTTGCAATTGCCGCAGAAAACAACTGACGCCAAATTTTTCTTCCGTTAGGATCTCGTTTGAGGGAATCTGACTGATATGAGTAATAACTAAAACAAAATGATTTAGTTTTTGAAATTTCTAAATAAAGTATATCTTTCCCTTTTATAGAATTAATGCTGTCCTTTGTGTATTCAAAGTCATACATAACTCTATAATTAGGGTTTATGGCACCATAGCTAATTGATGACATAAATGTGATTAATATAACTACGAAGTAATTTTTCATGAGTCCTGGTATTTGAGTTTTACCGTCAGCAACTTAGTGCTGACGGTAAAACGATTAGTTCTCGGTGCAATACTTATTCCATCCGTATGCCGCACCTTCTTTGGCGCCTGGTTCCCATTTATCCCAATTTTTTTCAATCAGCATGTTAAGGGTTGCACAATACTCTTCTCTGGATACTCCACCAAAAAGATCCTGGAGATCGAGGTTAGTCAACTTTTTCATAATCGTTGAATCATTGATGTATTACCTACTCGTGTCGCTTTTCTGTTTCCGCGCCTTTTATACAGTCTGGTCTGTGAGATTATTGTCGACTTTAATCTTTTCTATTTGATAATAAATGCCATATGTTCGCAGTATGGCATTTAGTTAGGCCATAATAGTTGCTGTTGCATACCAGTTGACTGACTCTATTCTGATATAGAATACTGAACTGGTAGTGCTAGGCACATATATTATATCGTCCATCGAGTCTGAGGCTTCTAGAAGATTTCCATTCATGTCATATATAAGTACTGTGGCCTCGCAATCCACATCACTTACAAATTCAATCGACTTTGTAAAGGAATCATATATTACCTCAATAAAAGGAAGGCGCATTGGAGATCTTGTTCCCAACTTGGATGCAGACCCACAGGACCATGGATGAACTTCCAATTTATTAGCAGTTCTATCGGCATACACCGGCTCTGTAAAAAGGGAAATCATTATCCCCATGATAAGCATTAATTTCTTCATACCATTGCTGTTTTTATGTTTGTATCGCAAAATTACATCGGGAAAAGTTTGCATCCAAGTGAAAAAGTTTGACGGTCAAACTTTTTATAGTATTGAAAATCAGCAAATTACAAAATGGGGGGGGGGTGATTTTCAAAATTAGCTGAAACCAAAAGTTTGACACCCCACGGGTTTTACCCTATTTCGGGGGGCATTAGGTTGTCCGAGAGTCTTCCCTTATCGCAAGCGGTAAAATAAAAAAGACCTCTCCATCAGGAAAGGTCGTTATGAGGTATTCACCAGGGATATATGCTTTATAGTTTCTTCATCAGGTTTCGGATATGAAGTCCCAAATTGGTGTCGTTCTCACTGAGGCCAAGTTTCTTCCGAATATCGGTACTCATATGGTAGTGTCGTTTGACTTGTATGTACTCACTAATCTCTTTACCTCTTAAACCAATAGCATACAAACAAACATAGTTTAATTCAGGCTCAGTTAGTCCATGGTCGTCCAGATATTTCATGAAAGCCGGGTATGAGGCTCTAAATGCAAGGCGGGTGGAATCCATGAAACTTTTCTTGTCTTCGGTGATCTGGTTTATCCATGTATCGTATGGCTTTGAATATGTTTCATTGCCCGAAATCTTAGCGGCCAACAATCCATTCAGAATATCTATGCGCTCTTGAATGGAATTCAAAATTGGTTTTGATAGTTTAGCGTCTGTTAGCAATTCTTTTAAATGTTCTCCCTCGGATTCAAGTTGTGAGATTTTTAATTTCATATTTTCTGTAGCAAGATTTTGTTTTTCAAGCTCCAGAGCTGCATTATACTTTTCAAGTTCAAGGACAGAGTTCTGATTTTGCAAATTCTCATTTTCTAATTGTAACCGGTTTTGTTCCTTCTCGGACATGATTCGTTTTAATTTACCTATACGTAGTTGGTAACACACAAATCCTATAATAATAACCAGAACCAACAATATGCACAATCCCAGCCATATTTGTTTATCTTTAGCTTGTAGTTTGTAAAAATTTTGCAGTTCTAATTCATGGCGCTCTTCGGCAACGGCTGTTTTCTGATAACTAATATTCTTGTTTTCAGTTTCACTGGCTGTAAAGTATGCTTTTAGAGCGACAAGAGCATCTTTATACTGTTTATTTGCTTCAAGTATCTTGGGCTTAATAGATAGATATCTAATAGAGGTCCCTATGGAAGTGTTTGCATCTACTGATTCAAACAGCAATTTAGCCTTTATAGGATCATTGATATTTAAATATCCTAAGGACATGTTAAGTTTAATTTCATCATTCCATGAGTTTAAACTTGAAATAGAGTCCAAAAGTATTTTTATATCTTTAGCTTTTCCAAATTTAATCTCGTGCATTAGTTTGATTGAAGATAAAATTTCATGGTGGTCAGGCACTCTTTCTGAAAGGGTTTCTGCAGCCAATAGAATACTATCAGCTTTTGTTTTGTAATTTAAAGTAACACAACCATCCAATGCTTTAATCAAACCTATCAAGACATATCTCTCATTGCCAATGTTCGCAAAGAAATTAGCAGCTCTTAAATTATTGGATATGTAGTCATCAATCTGATAGGATATGAGATATAAATTCCCTTGTGCTACAAGCATATTTGCAAAAGTAAGAGTGTCACTATAATTTTTAAGTTCAGCGGCCTTTAGGAAACACTCCATTGCAGGATCATAATCATTTCGATTTTGGAAGATACGCCCTTGATAGAACCAAGTACGCAGTTTTTCATCGGCAGAACCATTCACAGGGTAATAGTCGATTGCCGGTTGAAGCACGTCAAAAGAGGTCGTGTCAATATAATTCTTATCAAGCGCCATTGACATCAGCAGTGCGTACCGGGCCTTTTCCTCATCGTCTCCGAGAGAAGTCTTATCAATCGAGGATAACACAGTCAAGGCTGAATCCGGCATGGAGTTCATAAGTTCCTCTGCCTTGTCCATCGTATCCCATGCCATGGTCTTGCGGTCACAACTAATGAACATGACCGAAAACGGCAATGCCAATATCAGAAATATGAATAATATCAGTTTTCTCATTTCTTTGTGTATCAATGCTGCCATACCTCATACTTATCTGCAATCCTCTCATCGTAGAAGTCCTTTATCCCGATGCCGAGCAATTGAGCGATCCTCAATATCATCAAAATATCCGGCTGAGAAGAATTGGTACACCATTTGGACACTGTGGTCGAGTTAACCCCGAGCTGAGATGCCAGCCACAGATTGGTGAGATTCTTTTCAACAAGAATACTTTTGAGTCTATTGATCTTTGCCATGGCATAAATTTTTTGCAAAGATAATGAAAAATTTTCAGTCGTGAATTATAAACGACTGAAAAATTGGATGAATAACGTCATTTCATTACAAAGACAGCCCCCAAGAGTAGTCAACCATCAAAAAATAGGGCCAGTTCCATGAGCCTGCGACGATATAATTGCTTATGCGTTTTACCCTTGTACCGGCAGAAAGAAACATATTCCTTTTGAATATCACGGTTGCCGGAACGGAGTTTCTTGAGTAGTGTGCTGTTCCGGATGCGGCCACTGCCGACATTGTAGGCAAGACAGGCAAGAAGGAGGCTGTCACGACCGTAGGAGCGGTAGTAGGCACATAGAGTTGAGAGGTCTTTACGTAATATTCGATCTGCCTCGGCATGAGAGTATTGCCGTTTCTGATACTTTTCCCCTTTCTTAACCACATGGCCATAGGCAATCGTCGGCCAATGCGCCGGTGTATGCAAGGTTTCATAATGACGGATAAGCACACACGCACGTTCAAACGGGTCAAGTGCCATGAGGCTTGACCTATGCCTGCCGGTGTTGGAGGCGTTGCCGACCAGCACGGTCAGCAACGCCACAAGCGATAACAGCCATCTCATCGGCCACGCCCTCTTGAAATGGCATCCTCCTCTTCCTCGGATTGTGAAATATCCTCGGACTCTGACTGTCTGTCCTCTTCCCCGACGATATGGTCGGAAAGCCTGGCCTCACCGTCACGCTTCAACGCTCCGAACAGGGCATTGACATCTACCTTGCGGAATGTTCCTGACGGGATTCCCATAGCGGCGATTTCCTCCGGTTCCTCCACCTTGGGTTTCTCCTTGAAAGGCACTTCATCTACAAGCGTCGGGTCAAACACGGCATCCTCCTGCGTATAAGGTCTCACATGCTGTCCGTTGTCGAGTTGCTGCTGAACCTCCTGCATACGGAATGTGATTACTGCGGTTGCTTTCTTGACATCCGACATTACGGTTTTGATGAAGTCAGGAGATTCCTGCAGATCCTCAAGCCATGATTTCAGGTAGGCGGCGGAATCCCCCTTGACATGCTTCTGTATGCCGTTCTGCTGACAGATGAGCGCAGACCCGAGTTCCGCCACCAGTTCCTCACGTCCATAATCCCTGTCTCCGAACCTTGCCGCTTTAAGACGGTTCAGGCGATTCGCACTTCCTGTGCTGTGTGTCATCTCATGCAGCACAGTGCCATAGAAGCTCTCTCCGTCCACGAACTGCTCTTTCAAAGGCACCACGATATGGTCTTTGCTGAGGGAATAGTAGGCATTGTCCTGTTTCTCCGGCTTAATCGGACACACCCAGGCATTATTGGCAATCATGGAATCAATGACAGGGAAAGAAAATACCTCGCCCTCTTGTGCCAAACGCTTCAACGAACACTGCTCCTCCAGCTTGGCGTACAGGTCCGGACGCATCTGCTGAAGATTGGTCTGCGCCACATTGAACACGTTGAACACCTGGTTCTTGGGGAACACGTTGTATTGCTTCTTCTCCTCATCGGTAAGCTTCTTGTAGTCCTCCCAGGGGATTTTCGCTTTGGTATCCTTGTCAATGACGGTGAATGTGGTGAGAAACACAGGGAATGATTTCTCGCCCTTCAGAACATGGACAGGCTCACGGTCATTATCCTTGCCCCCCTTTTGTTCGGGGTTGAGAACCTTTTGGATGGAGTTGAAAGTACACCATACAGGAAGTTTGTAACCTTCTTTCTCGGCATGTAGCATGAGCATCAGGGCATTGCCCCCGTTGTAATGACGTCCTGTCAGATTGCGGGGCCACACCAAGGCTCCCTCGGTGAACCACGGCTTATGCCAGTCATCCTTCATCGACTTTATCTTCTCAATCATCAGATCGGTGAAGCGGTCGAGAGCCTTGTCCTCGGCAGAGGGCTGATTTGGATTCTTGGAGTAGCGGGCCATCAGAACGGGAGCTTCTTGTATTCAGTCAGCTCCGCAATCTTGCAGGAGAAGTCAAGATTGCCGTTGAATGATGTGATGCGCAGCTCGCCCTTAGCCTCTATCTTTCCCTTGGGTACGATGAATGGCTCCATCGCCTCCGAGAAACGGACAAAGCGGACAAAGACACTGTAAAACTCATCGCCGACCTTGTCGGTAGAGTAAGCCGAGAAGCGGAGGAACCGGTTCCCTTTCTTGTCAGTAGGGGTCACTATATCCTTGCACAGCGTGCCACGGAACTCCATGTCACCACCGATGCCGGACTCCGCCACCGGGTCAAGCTCGATGTTTTCGGCCGAAAGGTTGAAATACTGACGTTTTTCAGGCGCGCCCTTGATTTTCAGGATACCGTCGACGGCGACCCTGCGCCCTTCGGCAAGCGAGGCGACATCGGCGTTGTCGGCCGCGACACTGATGCTGAGGGTCACGGCGTCCCCTTTGGTCGCGGGCACAGCCACTGACAGTCCGAAAGCCACGAATGACTTTCCATCCGCTGTATGTCTAACACTGGCGGCACGGTTCACGATGCCGCATACTTTCACATTGCATTTAATCATATATACTTGATTGGTTAGTCTCTGGAGATAAGTTTGATATAAAGGATGCAGGCGAATGATGTCTTGCCTATTTCAAAAAGAGAAAAGAATATGGCGTACCATAAGCCTAAATATGTATAGATGGTCAGGGTGATATAGCACAGTATCAAGAGCAGGACCACCAGACCGGTATAGAGAATAAGGCTTCTCATCGTTGAATCACTTGCGTTTGGTCATTACCCACATGCTGATTGAAGCTCTGCGACATCTGGTTGCCCACTACGATGTTGTTGACGATTCCGGCCACCCGTTGCTGTTTGGCCTCATTGCCAAGTGTGCTGTCGTTGAGCGCATTTGACAGGCGCGACAGCTCGGCATTGGTCAACTCGTGGTTGAATGAGGTCTTGTCAGAGACCACTGAGAGAATGGGATTGCCATTCTCTTGAATTGTCATTATGCACGACCTAAGACCGGGAGTGAGGGCAGTCAGGTCAATCCTGCGGTTGACAGCGGCATCGGTTGCCGCTGCCATCGCATCCTCCCTGTCCTTGCCGTCTATCTGGACGGCAAGTGCCATCAGCGACGTGAACATCGTGACCGCCATCTCCATCACCGGGTCATTGGAAGGGATCTGTACACCGCTGTCCTCGGATGAAAGGATTTTCTTCATCCAGTCGTCGGGCGACATATCCTGCGCTTCGGTAAGGTCATTGCCTTGCGCGGCTCCCATTTCAGGCTCTGCAGGTTTTGCATATTTAGCCAGCAGGTTCTCGCCATTGTGCATGGCCGTCACCTTGATGTTCCCTTTGGCGGCAATCTCCGCCAGATATGCGGCCGGATCAATATCCCTTGCCGTTCCATCGGCTGACACCTGCCTGACTCCGAAATGAAGATGCTCGCCCGTTGTCCTTGTGCCTGTGTTCCCTGACATTCCGATTTTTTGTCCGGCATTGACGGCATCGCCGACTTTGACATTGATGTCTGACAGGTGCATATAGGTAGTCTGATATTTGGAACCGTCAGGACGGTCATACTCGATGGTCACGCTCCTGCCGCCACCGGTATTCACGTTCTGATTGGCCTTCACCACCTTGCCGTTGTCCTCCGTGGCAAGAAGCGCGTCACCACGGCACTGTATGTCAATGCCCTTGTGGAACTGTTTCTGTCCCGGATTTACAGGGTCGTTGCGCATACCGTAAGGGGAAGTCACAAGCATGAATTCATCCCTTTTCACGGGGAAAGAGTAGCCTGAGGACTGCTCCTGTTGATGTGTTGCTGCCACCGGACCACGCTCCGCAGCCATCCTGTCATATCTGGTCAGATCCATTCTGTCAATGACAGATATTAGGCTCGACGCATACTGCCTGGAGCTGGCATAGCCCGCCTTCTGCAATCCTCGGCACCAACCCTGATAATCGTCAGTCCTTAGAGCGAAGCACGGTGCGTACCGGCTGTTGTTTTTGAGTATCAGCGAGTGATGCTCAAAGCTGTCGGCTACCGAAGCATACTTGCAGAACTTTTCGTTTGGACGGTCATCGGAATAAAGCCCATACTGGCCGCCGGCATCAATCCATCTTTTTCCTGCCTTTATGCCGAAATGGTTGTTGCACTCCCGGGACAACTGGCTCTGGCCGTTGGCACTCTCAAGGATTCCCTGGGCAAGAGTCACGGAAGCCGGTATGCCATGCTTCCGCTGCTGCTCTATGGCAAACTCGGCATACTTTTCTACATATTCGCTTGACTTGCTCATCTTTTTGGTCCTTGGTATGCCGCAACTTCCTCGACCTCTTCGGCCTTTTCCACTTCCACACTCTCAACATTATGCTCCGGAGTTACATTCCCGGCGTTGGTTGCCTCACCCCGGCTGACCTTCGCTCCCAGCATGTCCGCAAACACCTTTGCGGCAAGCGATGTCTTGTAACTGTCCATATCCTCAGCCACAAACATCCGGTGCCATTGTTCCCGGCTTATCTCACGCGGCTTGATATCGCCAGCTCCTTCGATCTTAGGAGCGCACATGAACTTGTCCTCCTTGGTTTTATAGATATTCACCCGGCTAATACGCGCGGTCTCCACACCATCCGGAATCTCATTGAATATGTCGAACCTCAGGGAAGGATTAGCCTTTGCAATCTCATAGTATTTATGACCAAGTTCCATTCGGAGCCTGTCTCCTTCCTCCTGCTGCCCCTGGCGTATCGTCGAGAAGAAACGGTTTGTGTCCTCCTTCTCGGGATAGATGCAGAAAGACGGCTCATCCTTCGGCTTTATATAGAAAAACCACCTGTTGTTGTCATCTTTCAGCATATGCACCTTGTCGAACAGCACCGTATTGACCGATGCCACCGCCTCGGAAACATCAATACGTGCAATCTCATTCAGTTTGCCCTCCTTCAGTGCCATCTCATGCACGGTCTTTCCCTCATAATAACTGTCATCAGCCTGCAACGAAAGTTTCCCAGAACGGTTATAGAATCTGACATATTTGGCACCGTCTTGTCGAAGAGCCAGACTGATACGGTCTTTGGACATCCCTCTGATACCGTTGGCACTCAATGTCGCCTTTGACTGTTTGCGTTCCTCCTTAGACATGACTTCCTCGGGATAAACACGGAACATCTTGCGTTCCCCATCCGGGAGATTTATGTAGCCGCCAGCCATCGCGCCACCAGGCAGAATGACATCGTATATTCCTGTCCTCTCATCCTTGATAACCACCATGGAGCGGTCATATTCATTGGGAATCGGAGTTATCATGTCGTGGATGACATAATGGTTCGTCCTGCTGTTCCATTCATCAGGAAGATATTCCATGCACAGACGGTCTATGGATGCTGCGTGTTTCAGAGCCTCCCCGTAAGCCAGCTCGACCTGCTCCGCATCATCCGTGCCGGTCAGCCGCAGGGCATCATCCAACTCCTTATTATAATAGGAAAGGTCGAATTTTTCCATGAATGCGGTCTTATCTTCCTCCGAAGAGAAGTTCCCGTCAGATATTCTCATGCCCCCGTGACGGATGATGTCACAGAGGATCGCCGCCTCACGGCAGTCGACCTGCGGCTTCTGCTTTTCGTGAAGCTCTTCTATCTGCGCCTGTGTACGGAAACGCGCATATTCGATTTTCTCTCCCTGCTCCGCCTTGCGTATCACATCGAGGGCATTGTTGACATCGGCTTCAAGGGCATCAATCATACATGGGGTCTCCTGCAGCTCCCTCGTCCATGAGTCAACAAGGTCAATGGACTGCGGAGAGAGCTTAGCCGGCAGACCGAGTTCCGACATCTTCACTGCAGAAGCCACCTCCACCACAAGTTGCTCGTACCGTTCCGCATACTCGCCGGGAGCCTGTCCGCCTTTCATAACCATTCCCTCGCGGGCGAGACGCTGCTGATGTCCGGTAGCGTTCACAATCTGGCGCAAGAGTTCCTGCACATATTCCGGATAATTCTCATACTTTCGCTGCTCCGGCATATATACGGCATCCTTTTCGGTGTCGTAGTGGGCGACATCGGAAGCCTCGCGTCTGATAGGCACGAGGTATTCCTTCATCTGCTTGATGAAGCCATTGACCGTGGCGCGGAGCTGCTTTTCTTCCGCCTTGAGGTGTCCACGCTCGTTGGCGGAGCCGTAGCGGTCAAGAACCTTACGGTAAGCGTCTGCATCCGAATGAGGCATGACGGTCTGGTCTATGTTGAACAGCACCCGGATCTGTCTCTGCTGAACACCCTTGTAATCCTTCTGCTGCCCGGAGGTGAGCTTCTTGTAGTCGGCTGCGGTTATCACTTCTTTCGGGTCATGCCTGTTGACATAGTTGTCCCACGCATACCAGTTGAACGGCACTCCCTTCTCCTTGCCGATGACAGGTATGCCGGTGGCCTTGGCGGTGTGGAAGAACACATACTGCGCCGACGGAAACTTTCTGCTGTCGGCGAAAAGCTGGAGTATAAGCGAATTGAACGGACTGACCCCTGGCCCTTTGGGATATATCCTGGGAGCCGGCATACCTGCATGGTTGAGCCATGCGCCACCGTTGCTCCGGGCGTTGCCCAGAGCCTCGTTTATCAACTGGACCTGGCGGATCGCCGCCTTCTCTTCCTGTGGTGATTTCTCTTTCATATATCGTCTATCTTATTTGTCTGTTGGTCTGGATAAGGTTTTCTTCGGCTGCCGCACGGTAATTCTCCCTTGCAAGCAGGCTGTTTGCCTCATGCCGGGCGAGTACGGCATTGGCGAGAGTGTTCAGAGGCAACGCTCCGCTCTGATATGCGGCCACCACATTGTCGGGCAGTGTTATGGAACATGGTGTCCTGTCGATGTTGGCGACAAGACAGTTGCCGTTGATGACAGGCGAGGCGATGCGCGGATTCAGTTCCTCGTCATCATACCTCTTGAATCTCAATCCCTCCGGGTTGGTGTGTCGTCCTATGCTCTCATGTCCGGCCTTGTTCAGAAGATTCATCCCGCCCATGCCGATGAGAACCATCTTGAGAAGCGGGTTCCTGATGAACATTCCGGCGACGATTGATGCCATAGGTATGAGATTGTCGCGAAGATGAAGCGAATTTGTCTTTCCTGTCATGGTGCCCACAAGAATATCAGGCAGCATTGCTATCACATAGCCGAGGTTCTTTCCTATGTC
This sequence comes from uncultured Duncaniella sp., assembly GCA_958352885.1. Lineage (GTDB taxonomy): Bacteria > Bacteroidota > Bacteroidia > Bacteroidales > Muribaculaceae > Duncaniella. The sequence continues at coordinate 87,131 of CATWQI010000001.1, read as the reverse complement.
TCCAAGTCCGGAAAAACCGAGGTCCGACATAAGCGAACCCCAGCCGGCTTGGTTGGCTTCCTGTTCCTGACGGATTTCATCATCTTCGGGTTGAGTATTTGAGGTGTTGTCGGTTGTCTGTTCCATTGGTTGAGTATCCATATTCATGCCGGAGCGTGCTGCAAGCTCCGCTTCCGCCCGTTTGGTTTCCGAGGTGTTGCCGGCGGATTGGGAAGCCGTTTTCGCGGCGGCTTGTTCAAGTGATGATCTAGCATTTTCGATAAAGTCGGCCACAGGTGAGAAGATGGCATTTATTCCTCTTGACAGGTAGCCACCCACCGAGAATGTGCTGACTGGGCGTTTCAGTGTGGCATTGATACGGGTTATGCTTTCATTGCGGGGTGCGTCTATGTATACCGCCTTGCCCCTCACATTGTCGAATACATTTTCCTCGCTCCCGAACACACCTTTACTTATGCACTCCTCGATGCTTACGGTCTTTCCGTCTCCTTTGGACTCGGCATATGCCTCAAGTCCTGCAAAGACCACTTCGACCCCGGCAAGTTTGGCAAGATTGGCCCACGAACCACAGCCCAATGTCGTCACGGTGTCGATAGCGAAAGACACGGCTCTCGCACTTGCCCATTCCCATCCGTTGGCCTTGTATTTCTCCTCTGCCTCCTTCGCAATCTGCTGTTCAAGAGGAGACCTGGACATTACATGGGGAAGACCGATAAGGCTCCCTTCTGCAGCTTTACGGATGATATATTCCGCAGTTGATTTCGGAGTCTGCTCATCTATCATCCGGTCAATCATGGTCTGCTGGACACGATAGTCAATGTAGGCGGCTGCAAGGTCTGTGCCTATCTGCTTGGAAGCCTGATTGTATCTTTCCTGGCCTATTTCAGCTACAATAGCGGCACGCCATTCCATAGTGAGGGCAACAAGGTCGTGATACAGCTCCTTGTCCGACAGTACTTTATCACGACACATCTGGATGTAATCCTCGGTGGTCTTGCTGTTCCATTCGCCTGTAGCTTTGAGAATCTGCATCGAGTTGTCACAGCCAGCAGGGTTGGAGGCACTTGCCATCGAGGACAGGATACCTCCGAGACTTGTTTGGTAATCCCGGTATTCCTCAGCCTGTCTGGTCGTGAGGTATGCACGTGTCTCCTTCATTATTCCGGCGATATTTCCGCCGAGATAGCGGTCGAGACAGTATTCCACCTCGGCTAGTCCGTTCATGTTTTTAAGTCCGGCCATATTATACGCTCTGTTTCAGCAGTTGTTCTCTTGTCTGGTTAATCGCATTATGGTATGCCTCCATCTGTGTCGGATAATATTCCTCAAGCCATTCATCCTTTTCCACAAGGTCGCGGATGAAGTTGACCGCGAGCTGGCGTTCTATCTCGATTGCCGCCTCGCCGCTTTCCGAATTGTTGAACCAAGCCTTGGTGAACCACCTTATCCCGAATCTGTCGGGATATACACTCACCATCCTCGGTATGTCGAAACTCTGTATGTCGATATCCCAGTCGGCAAGAGGATCAACCAGCCCCTGGCTCAGTACGGCTGACTCATGTACTTTTTTTTTATTCCGTCGGTCATGGCCGAGAGATATATCTGATGCCGGATCGCGAGATAGTTCAGGAAGTCCCCGATAAGGAGGTTCTGTGCCTTGCAAGCCAATGGCACCGCTGATTCGTCAAGTCCACCCGGATTGCCGAGATGCGGTATGGTCCTGAAGAAAAACTGCCTGACCGCCGCCCAGGAGAAGATGTTGCGGAGCGACATCTCCGTTTTGCCTGGCAGCAGATACTCACCTTGGGCGAGATCGGCGAGGTATGACGGATACCATTGCAGCATCAGTCTTTCGATCTCCTCCTGATTTTCATCAAAGTCGGTTGGCACATCCATGTCGATGGTCTCGAAGTCGGGCACAGCGACCTTGCCTGTCTGCAGAAGCATCTTGATGTTGCCGTAGATCATGGTCAGGAACTCCATAGGGTTTATCTCTTGTTCCTGATATTTCACCTCGACATGGAGTGAATCGGATGCCATCCCGACAACCATCCCTGCTTTGACCTTCTGGTCGACCTGCGCGAAGCGGGTCTTGAGATGCGAGTATGTCACAAGGTAGTCGCCGTGCTGAAGCAGCATCACCGCGCCGTCCTTACTGTTCATGGCTCCGCACACCTGACCGTCAGCCACGGCTGCGATCAGGAAGTTGCGGGTCTTGAAATCAACTCCGTGATTGAAATTGCCGTCGGCATCCTCTCCGTAAGGACGGATTATCTCCACGCGTCCGTTTTTTTCCTCAAAGGGCATTGAATAACCGCTCTTTGAGTATAGGTTTGAATTTTGGTTATAGCTCATATTATTTACGTTATCGTCTGATGACCGGTCTCGATGTTTCCTGCTCCTCCGGGTGTGCTTTTTTTACCTCTTCCGCAGCATCCTGATTACGGTCGTTCCGCTTCTGCTGTGTCTGCTGTTGCGCCACACGGGAATTATTGCCGATCAGCAACATCCCGAGCAACGCCCCGGCTATCTTGCCGAGCCATCCGAAGCGTCCGAAAATGAGAAGTGCGGAAGCGACAAGGCCGAGCATCGACATCATCGACACCTTTCCGCTGAATATGTTGCTGAAAAGATTGCTGAACATGTTACCACCGTTGCCACCGGATATGTTTCCCATGAATGTGCCGATGCCTCCCCATGTGGATGCGGCATTATTAACGTTGCCGACTGCATCGGTCACACCTCCTATGGCTTCCCTTGCGGCACCGATGGTATCTCCCACAGCACCGACAGTGCCGTGTACTGTCTCCTTGACCGCCTTGTTGGTGTCCTCGCCCAAAACCGCGTCGCCCACGGTCTGCATGACAGGCTTGTCGTTGACAAGGGCCTCCCAACCGACATATCCGACACCGGCTCCCAGGGTCGCGGTCTTTATTGCTTTGCCTGTTCCGGTAAGCGTCCGCTGCGGATGTGCTATAGGTGCTGATATCCATTTCAGTACCGAACTCCATTTGCCCATGTTTACTTGATATTATTTGGTTTGAAAATCAATGTATCTTTAATGACAGGTCTGTTAGGAAGTATTGGAAATATCGAGTCCTTTATCCAGGGATACTGCGGCCGAACCGGTCCGATTATGCCGGGGAAGCCTCCGTTGGCCGGGCCGTTCCCTCCGGGCTTGATGTTCACCCGGCCGTTCTGCCTCCACCGCCTGAAAGCGGCATCCGTTATCCTCCCTTTGTCAACCGGCCCCCTAACCCTGTTGTCAAGCTCAAGCCATACATCGTTGAGCGATGTGTACTTGACCGCCCTGGCAAGACGCGAAAGTTTCCGGTTCATGGCTTTCAGTTTGGGCCGGATACCGAACACTATCTCTATTCTCTGCTGCTCGGTCATCTTTATGTCGGACAGGCAGACTTGCCGTATGTCGTTGACAATGTCCACGGAAGTCATTATCAACTCCTGGTAGATTGTGTTGCGCTTCGGGGTAAGGGCGACCGCAAGTGCGTTTGCCGGCGACCGGCGGAGCTGATTTGTCAGTTCACCGAAATTCTCGGTAAGTCTTCCTACCTCATGGTAAAAGCCGTAGATCTGTGCCGCATACACTATGATGTCGTTGAAGCGGTCGAGGTACTCGTTATATTTTCTCTGCAGGTCAGTAGTGGCCTCTAATTCCTCCTTTGTCCAGATATGTCCCGTAGTCATCATCAGCATGGCTGACTCCTGACTCTTGAGAGCCTTCTCCGCCTTATCGTTGTATATGAGTATCATACCGGCGAGTGTGGGGTCAAGCTGCGCGGAGGCTGCCAGTGTCGAGAACAGCGTCATGGCTATGAACAGAAACCTTCTCATGGATGTATGGATTTTGCGACACGTTTCCAGCGGGCTTTCGCCTGTCGAGCTATCGAGGCGTTGTCGCGGTCTATCATGCCTGCGGTGACACTCGCCCACACATCATTGAAGGTGTAATAGCGGATGCTGAGACACAGTCGGCGCAACTTCTTCTGAAAGGCTGCAAGCCTTTCATTCAATGCCCACAGTGTCTGGCTGCGTTCCGCACCGGTCAGCATATTCCTGACACCCCCTTCGGCGATGGCGTTCTTGAGTAGCGTGTAGACCGAAACCATTTCGGTGGCCGTCTCCATGTAGAGATTGTTCATGCTCATGGATGCAACAATGCCCTGAGGATTGCTCCCGATTGCTTTTTTAAGCTCTGTCAGGGATAGGAATATGCGGACTCCTTCCGTGTAGAGATGGGTAGAGGCTTTCAGTGTCGAGGCATAGCCATCCACTTTCTGAAGATAGTTGCTGTATTGTTTCTCCCACTCATGTATCTTGGTGAACTCAGCGGCTATGGTGTTCTGCAAGGCTGCGGTCTGCAACTGTCCCTCGGTCTCCTTCTTTACCTGGCCGTTGATAAGTTCGTTGCCTTCCGCCAAAGCAGCCCATTCGAGTGGATTGGCAACAACGATGCTCTGGGCGTTGGTGTGTAATGCCACCACGCCCATGACAAAAACTGCGAATATCCTAGCGGTTGGTAATTTCATAGATTCCTTTTTTTCGTTTGTTATATTCCACTCTCTGCCTGATGATTCCCACTAGCGGATAGTCCAATGCGATGCCCCGCATCGGCAGTATTGGAGTTGATCTGTCTCCGGAATAAATCGTCACGGTCTTGATGCCGGCAAGATTCTGAAAGAAACAAATATGTTCCTTGAAGTCAATGATACGGTAAAGCTCGACGTACTCCCGTTGTCTCATGAGCACACCGTGTTCGTAGACCAAGACTTCATCTGTCACTGTGAAGCGTGTCATTGTCAGATACAGCAACATATATGTCAGATGAATCGACATCGCAATCATCAGGAACAGGATTAGGTCCGGGAGCGGAGTCATGTGATACCAGCAATATCCGAAGATATTCACCGCTATCCACGGAGCTTTGTCAACCACCCACTGCAGCCAGTGTGGTCTTAGGATTATTGTGCCGAATGTGCCGGTTGGCTGGTTCATCTTCTCAGTCCTCCTTTTGCTGTCAACGGCACCACCTCGTCACCGGTGTAATTTGTCTTTCCCTGCAGGGCATCGTTCCAATCCTTGTAGCATGGCAACAACGGGAAGTCATATACGCAATCCGCATCAATACCCAGACTCTCCGCCACCTTATGGAAATGGGCACAAAATTCCCGTCCGGCTTTGTCATTGTCGAAACAGAGAAAATGGTGGGCGTGCGGCGCAGCAGCCAGAAGACCTTTCATCTGACCGTCTGTCGGGGTACCTCCGGTTGACACGAAAATTGCATTTTTCGCCAACTCAGGATGTTCCTTGAAAGCCCCCCGGTGAAGTTCATAAAAGGCCATTGCATCGTATGCGCTTTCAAACCATGCCACCCCCTCGACATTTTCCATTTTCGGCAAATCCTCTTTTCCGGGGATTGCCATCCACAGCCCTTCGGAAGAATTGCTGCCGGCCGCCATGCCTTTGTATGTCGTCTTGCCCTCTTTGTTGGGAAAGCCTCTTATCTCAAGCCCTACAATTTTTGACAGATCATCTGGTTTTCTCAATGGAAAGGCGATATTGCCATACCTTTTGCCGTCATCACGCTTTCTCGTGGCGACGAACATGTGTGGGGCAAATGCGTCCTGTGTGGGTTTATGTATGCCTCTTGCCATAAGGAACCTCGAAAGATTCCGCTGTTCACGGGATATTTCATATTCCGACATATCAAATGGTTTATGCTCTTTTATTGGATTGAATACACGCGCCTGCCTCTCCTCCAATGGCTGGTTCAGCAACCGGTGGCATACCACGTTGACAAGACGGTCTAGCGACATGCCTGGCCTGTAGTCGGCAAAGAAATACGGATGTGTCTTTATGAATGAGATAATGTTGTAATTCTTGCGCTCAGGTGGCTGGAAGCAGCAGGTGCCGTGGCCGGAGACGATGAACTTGTCGCCCCCGACCCGACGCCCGTCTGTTCCCACACGGACATACGAGGGATAACGCAGACCGTCCTTCCGGTTGAGACGGTAGCCTGCGTCCTGCAGAACCTCCTGTATGGAGATTCTTGCCTTGAAATCTTCGTATGTAAGTTTCGGTAATGGCATCGTATGGTGATACTTGTTTAGAATCCCTGCCCCCGATGTGGCTCAGGTGGTCTGGGCTGGTTAATCATCGCATCGAAATTTCTTGCGGCGACATCCTCCGGAGTATCTACTCCGGGCTTGAAGTACGGACGCGGCCCCGGACCGCAGCCGTAGAACTCAGGCCTCGGACGAGAGACCGCCCCGAGGACCACAGCACCCACGGTCAGTGCCGTCAATATCCCAGCTCCGATTTTTGCACCGTTATTGGAAGACTGGATATCCTTCATGTCGACCTCGGAGAAAATCTTGGAGAACATCTTCATGCGCTGGAGGTCGTTGACCGCAAGGAACTTGTCATAGTCCTTCCTGGAAATCTCATGGGTTATGACTTCACCGTTTATCACGGCTGTCATCTTATATTTCCCCTCCGTTTCCCGGCTCGGCTGAACTGAAATCCGCTCAACCGACACCTCCCGTCCGTGTTTCCCTTCGCGGAACCATGCCTTGTTGCCGTCAAGTTCATAGAGGTCGCGCCCGTTTATGACCGCACCGACATCAGGATGTCCTTCATGGAGCATATCCATATAGGCCTGTTCCTCCGGTGTCACGTCATAACCTCCTGACGTCTGCTGCCGAACCTGCTGCTGATTGGCATCGAGTGTCACCACTGCCTGTTCCTGCTGGTTAAGTTCCTGACGGACTTCCGGCTTGAGTGAGATACCGACCATTTCGGATTTGTTGAGCGTGTCAAGGGTGATGGCATCGGCGAAATCATCCTGGATTACTCCGTTGATGATTTTGATGCGGTCGGCGACCGGCACTTCCTTTATGGAATTGTCAGTCAGCTTTGAGACCTCTTCCGCAGTAAGGTCATATACAAAATCTGCCTGCTCAGCGGTTGACTGCACTGTGAGGGTCTTCTTCTCCGGGTCAATGGCCAGGCCATGTGACCTCAGCACCTCCTGCCATTTTTCATTGGTGAAATAGACATCCGATGTAATGGCGGTACTGTATGGTATCGCCGGCTCATCGGGTCTCTTGGGCTGAGGGATCGGCTGTATGACAGTCTGCATCTGTGCGAGCACATCCTGCTGCGGCACGGTTCCCTGAACCGCACCCTGCGGTGCGCCCTTGTAATAGAAACCGTAACCGCCGGTCTGCATCTCGCCCGGTTTCTGTCTCCCGTCCGGACGCACTGCCACCATCGGGGCACCGGCAGGAAACCATAGCTGGCCTCCGATGCGGCGCATGTGCCACCCCTCCTGATTGCGCGGAGTCCAACCGAGGAATCCTCGCCCGAAAGGATGTCGGCACATGACGGGGTATGGCACACGGCCATATTCGCCGACACCTATGCGGTTGCCGTGGAGACCCATCGCCACACGTCCGTTGGCGTTACGCGCATGTACGAAATCGCGGGGAAGGTCGAAATCAGCCGCCACAACGGAGGCGAGAGTGTTGTAGGCACGCTTGTTTGCCGTATTGGTGCCCCAGTCCACGAGTGCCCGCAGTTGTTTCTCGGTTATTGGATAGTACAGCAATGGGCTGTCATGCCCCTGGACCACGAGCTGGAACCCGTTTCCCGACCCTGTGACGGTCGCCCTCATGCCGTTGCGCATGAGGATGTCCTGCAGTTCGGGATGCAGTTCGAGATTATGGGGATTTGTATTCTGTCTGATAGCCATAATGGTGATGTTTAGGCAAGTCCCTGCTGCATGGCATCCTCAAGCAGATCCTCGCGGTATGTGATATAGGCCAGGGCATTCCGGTTGTTCATCGCCATACCCCGCTCCCTGCAGAAATCGGTGAACTCCTCACGCCATTCTTCCGAGTAGTGGATGACATAATCCACCCAACTGAACAGGCCGCGCTGCACAAAGTCTATGAGGACTTCCTCGGGGTAATACTTGAAATTCGGTTTCTTTCGTGGCATTAAGGTTTTACATTTTATGGGTGGATGCGTTACGCTGCATGTTGCCGCGTTTCTTCATTTCATCCCACAGTTCCTCGGTGTACTCATCCTCCGGAACATAGTCGAGACCTCCCTCGTCATTGGATATCCAGCATCCGTTCAGACCGAAGTTGAACTTGCCGTAGTCGCGTCGGTCATCCTCGCGCCAAGTGTCCTCGTCACCACACACCACGCGGATGCCGGGTTGCTCACGGAGCGAGACACCGATTGTCCACATCTTGTCCTGATACTGTGTCGTGAGAAGCTTGCCGTTGCGAAGGCAGTTTACCTCGGCCGGAGTCAGACGCAGTTCGTCGGCTATGACCCTGATGTTATTGTCAACAACCGCGACAGGCACCGCCATTACTTGATTCGTCTCGGAGTCAATCTGGTAAAATGCCGGCGCTCTCTTTCCGTCGGGGAGGCTGATTTCGCTGATTACCGTTTCGCCTCCGGAAATTGGTTTGCGCTGCGCTTCCGGGAAGCGTGACAGGTCAATCTTTTCAAGTCTGGGGTAGAACATGACCCTGACATCGCCGTCCGAGTTGCGGTGAAGCGACAGACGGGCGGCTGCAAGAATCGTGTCGCCGTTGTCTGCGATGACTTTAATAGGGAGAACAGGGGTTGTGCGGCCATCTCTCAACCGCTGCCCGAGTCCTTCGGGAAGATCCTCTATCATTTCGCGTGTGAGACCGAAGCGATTGAGAATGTGGTATGGAATTTCTTCCTCTGTGAATTGTGATTGGTTCATATAGTCGGTTTATTAAAATTATTCCGAGGCAAAGATATAATGATGTATGTGGCTAATCATCATGTCAATATCCGGTGAGCCAATCTTTTATAATTCATTATCCAAATCTCCTGATAGGCACGCAATTTTGGCACACATCCATGCCTATATAAATATAATCTCCTTTGTTATAATGGGTTAATGTTTATTGGTAAATAACCTTCAAGTTGTATCTTTGCATTTATATGAGATTATTGCTTGTTTTGTCATTCATCGCTTCGGGGCTTATAGTGTCAGCACAGTTCAACACAATCGGGCCGCCATCGATCTGCCGTGTCCGGAATGGTCAGACGGAAACAGATGCGGGACTGAAAAATGATACCGTGAGCAACAATGCCGTTAACGTTATTGCAGGCAAACGTGCACCATTGGAATGGTGCCACCCACCGCTTAAAGGGAATCTGCGTGTTTCATCAGGTTTTGGGAAACGACGCAATCCATTCGGCAAGAGGACATCCGAGAATCACTCCGGACTTGACATATCAGCAAAATCCGGCACTCCCGTATATGCAATGCTCCCCGGGGAAGTTGCCCATGTAGGATATGACCAGCGTTCAGGAAATTATATAAAACTGCGGCACGGGAGTTTCACTGTCAGTTATTGTCATCTTATCCGGAAACCGGACATAAGGGTCGGAAGCCGTGTCGTTCCCGGCCAGATTGTCGCACACGTCGGCTCTACAGGCAGATCGACCGATCCGCATCTGCATATCACCCTTAAAAGAAATGGCCGGCTTCTCGACCCAGCCATCCTCTTGGACTATATCTCCAGGCAGTCATAACCTGACATAGCGCACAGAAAGGCCTGAAACATAAACCGTGGTTTCAGGAACTGCTGTTCCTGTCCGCATGAATAGGGTAGTATCCATTTTATAATGTCACATGTGGATTTCTTCGTGTCGGAGCCTATATCGGCTTTAAGGATGCGAAGTTCCGACATCTCGGCATATATGTCGGTTCAAGGTGCATTTCTTCCACAAATCTTCCTTTCCACGAAAGTGTATTTGTCTTGAAAAACCGTCATCAATGCCTGTACGATGACGTAGGGTTGCATCATAAATCCCTGATATGAGACTTCGACAATGAAGCATAAAATGAGGGAATGAACTAAATCAACAGACTTATGCACAGCACAATTATTCAAATTGCGGACACTCAAATCGAAAAAGACAACTTCATCGATGAAATGACAATCGAGATTGGTCTGACACCTCTTGTGGACTACACCACTGAAATCAGCGAGGAAGAACGTAAGGAAGCTATCGAGAACCTTGTAAACGGATGTCTGCCCACCGGAATGTTCAGTCTTGGCACAGAGCCGGACACCATTGTCTACAACGGAGGTCTTGAGGAATGGGTACGCAGGGAATGGCTGCCGAAAATCCGCAGACACGCTGAAACCCTCAGCACTCACAACGTGTTCCGAGACTTCAAACTCTACCGAATGGAGCGAGTGCTCGACAACGCTCTTGACAGTGGAACACTATTCTATCTCTCGGAAGATAATTATCAATCCTACGCAGAACGGAGCACCGCTTTTCTGGAATACCTTAACGGTTTCTCCGCAGGACAGATATTCTATATCGGAGGTGTGCTTGACTATCATTGGTAACATCAAACTTCATAAAAATGAAAGAATATATTATAATCACAAAGGAACGCAACCGTCCCAATCCCATCAAAACCCAGTATTCGGGTAATCTTGACAAAGACGGGATAATAGAGTTTTTCGGTCTCCACCATTCAGACGTTGAATGGTATCGCATTTCAGAAGTCGTACTTATAGAGGAAAAAGAAAACGGCAAGGACTGACATTCTATTCAACGGAGAGGTCTTTCTATGTTGAGTTATCGGATTTGAGCAACAACAAACCCCGGCATTATGTGTGTCGGGGGATTGTTTGTAAAGAATGTATTTTTTCAGAAAAGATTGTTTATCCTACTTTTTTACCATGATATTGTAATCGGGTTACGAAATAGACACTAAAAATGTAGTACAGGATTCTTTTATGGATAATTTACTCTCACGCGGTACTCACAAGGCATTTTCGATTGAGTGACCTCCAAAGACAGCGTGTCGGAGGCCAATCCTGTTGTAAGCAACACTTTCGTATTGTTACCTGTCATTGAAAACCTGCTTTATAATTCTGAATGTTACCAGATCAAGGCAGATGCTTTATCCCGATACATTCATTTCCCAGAAGCCTTTGAGTCTTGGCCTGGCGACGTTTTCCCGTGCGAATCTACTGCGCCCGGGAGGAATGTCAAGCGGCATTGTGTTTGATGTCGATGTCCGCGCCCATGAGCCTCCGCAAATTTCATCGTACCTACAAAATTTGGGTATCCCAGCCTTGTCATCGGCTTCACGCTTGCCTTATTCTCCCTTTTGTCACAGTCAGGGTTGCACGTAAAACGGTTGCCCCTGCCAAACAAGCTCAAGGAACTTCAAAAAAAGGGAAAAAACTCAAAAACATAAACGACTATGAATTATCAAGATGCAGCAGAGATACTCAATCGCAATTCGGGGGTGTTCGACATCACCACTCCATACGGCAAGGAGCGAAAAAGACTTTTCCTCTCGGCACAGGGCAACATATGCGAGTTCGCCAAACGCTCAAAGACCAGAGGCTACCCAATCGCCATCGACATCATCGAGGGGTGGAGCGGCATGGTAAAGGTTGAGCGTTCCGAAACTGACATTGTAGCCAAATTCAAACGTTACGCCTCACGAGCCACTTTCCCCTCGGCATTTGTACGCAAATGCCTTGAAGCCGACCCGACAAAGAGCTGCTACGAAAACCACCTTACCACAGGCACAAGGATTGACGGAGAGATAATATCGCTTAAAGCGATTGAGAGATATGCCCCCTATGCAGTGCAGGAGTTCAGGGAAGCACTCAAAGAGAGGCGCGACTATAATTCTCACCGGTTTGACTTCCGAGGCTATGACGGCTCGCTGTGGCTGAAAGTCATTGAAAAAGACGATGGCTACTACAATATAGGCGACATAGCAGCAGGCTTCAGCAAGGAGTATCGTGGTTGTGTCAACGGTTACTACTATTTGCTGATTGACGATGAGCATTTCATAGGCGCAGACATAGACTGAATTATAAACAGCTCCCGACATTCCGACAGATTGTCGGGGGCATAAACCACAATAAATAAAATAATCAATATGGTAACGACTGAAATCAATTACAAAGGCAAAGGCTATACATGCCGTGTCTTGGAGAGCAACGAGGGTGAACAGCTTACAATCGGGGGGCTCAGCCTCATGGACGCATTGATGCCTAATCAAATCACAGAGAGTTGCAACGGTTTCGCTGACAAGGAAGCGGAGAGAGTTGATGAGGAAATATTCTTCTACACCTCCGATGCTGACCTGCAACTTTCCGACAGCGAGCTGATTGACATCTTGAAAGAGAGCAACCCGGAATGGTTTGACTGAAAATCCGAGACAATGACACGCAGAGAGCAAATCCAAGCCGCCGCATCGGAGCGGTACAAGGACAGTGAGTTCAGAGTGCCAAATATGTATTGTTTCATCGAGGGCGCGGAATGGGCGGACAGAGTTCCGTCCGACCGCTGGCACTTTTTCAAGGATAAAAAGCCGGAGAAAGGACAGCATATAATACTTCGTATTGACCATGAGGATATGAGGATGGCTTCACTGGAGATAATCAAGTTTGACCCGGTGGTGTTCCCCTCCGATGTGAAAGAGAATGTAAAGTGGTTCCCGATACCGGAATTATGACAAACTCATATTAAAATGTATTATCCGAGGCGTGGACAGTAAGCGTTCACGCCTCGCTTTTTTTAGTGCATGATATTTTGTTTGTAAAAGTTTCTTGCCGGATTTTGACCTGACAGGGCGCTGTAGTCTCTCTTCCCTTTGTATAATACGAGTTCCTTACCTATGCACTGCGTCATTGGGGCAAAGAGTCTCGGACATCAGCATCGCTTTTTATATGGAGAGGCTCCATTTATATCATAGCTCAATGGATTTTGACCTGTTGAAACTCAGGTGTTCGTTAGCGAATACATAACCCAATTGGTTGCTGACACAGAGTGTCCTGCCAATTTCCTTGTCAATGTTCCGATGACTGTGCCCATATATCCAGCAGTCTATTTTACTTTGCAGAATATATTCTTTCAACTCGCTGGTAAACGCACCGTTAATTTTGCTTCCTTCAAACTCATGGGACATCAGCCCAAAGGATGGCACATGATGGGTGGCCACTATGATTTTATTCGCCGAACTGTCTTCCACGCTTCTCCGGATAAATTCTACACATTTTTCATGTTCCTCATTGAAGCGCACCCAGTCAATCAACTCATCCCCGTTCAATATCCGGCGAAAGTCGCTTACTCCATGTTCCACGGCATAGGCATCCTTCAATTCTATGCGGGACCAAAGGGTTGACAATATAAGGTCAGTATTGCCATCCAAATGGATTACATCGTTATAATGGCAGCTCACGTTGTCGCGTATATCGAGCACCAGCCCACTTTCAAGCTGATTGATGTCAAAGAATTTGTAGAGTTCGTGATTGCCTGGAACCACATAGACATGTCTGTAGTTCTGCGAAGCCCAATTCCAGAAGGGATGCCTGGAATAATTGTCGTCGCCAAGATACCCTATGTCGCCGGCAAGCACAAGTATGTCGCCGGACACAATCAGTGGATTCTCTTTTAGAAAACGACTGTTCTCACCAAATTCAAGATGAAGGTCGCTTGCGTATTGTATTCTCATGGTTCTTCGGAAAGGAATATGGTTTCAAGGATGTCAAGTAGTCCCGACACAAAATTTTCGTCACGGTCTAATGTCCGGGCCAATGGCGACGCAAGCTGCTGCCAGTCATTTCGTAATGAGGAAACAAATTCTTGAATGACGTCGACAACTTTCGCAGGGGCGTACACCTCTGTTTCCTCCAGTATCACGGCATTTTTCAACACATCGGAACGGTGCTTCCTGATGTCCTTTGAATTGACATGCCTGCCATCGTTCTTGTCTTTCAGAAGGTTTAGATAAGCACATGCCTTCAATGCTATCAGAGCCAAAGCATCGGCATGGCGAATTCCATCCGTGACAATGCTGTGTCGGATTGTAAAGTTATAGAAATCATCATCCATTATGATTGCGCTGAGACTTGACACGTTCTCATCTACGGGTATAGGCTCTATCACCATACCATGCGGCTCCCCGAGAGCATCGGGATGACGCGACAATAATTCTATCATTTCGGGATATCCTGACCTTCCGTTGACGAAACGATAAAGTTGGTATCTGGTTTGTCCATTCTCCGGAGTCTTGTATTTTTCCGGTCTATAGCCACCTTCCGCGATAAAATCCCAGAAGCGTTGTCCAAATTCGGGGGTCATGCGTTCCACCACCACAATCATATCAATGTCGTGAGTGGCCCGGGGACGCATCGCTGTCCCCGTCATCACTATCTCACAGGCAGTGCCTCCGATAATCACATAGTTATCGGAATATTGAGAAAACACCTCCTTGAATTTGTCAAGTCCTACCATTTTATTTCTTCCAACATTCGTTCAACTTCTTTTTCAACTCTCGGATCGTGATCACCGGCAAGGGAAAGAGCCAATGAAAGTCTGTCAACCCATTCCCCCTCATATCCCTGCACGGTGACAGGCGGATATTCCCAGACTTCAATGAATACAGGGCCGTCATAACGGTTTTCCCCCACTATGGATCCATCATTTCTGTACTCCTTCAAATCTTTTTTGCTTATGGCGACCATCCTTTCGGGATCGGGAGAAAGCATTGAGAAATGAGACAGCGCGTTTATGCCACAAGTTGGGAATCTTTTTTCTGAATTTAACGCATCGCAATACAGCTGAAACGCTACTGGGTTTTGCAGATATTCCAAAGCCATGTCATAAAGGGCTTTCCCGGCAGCGGTGAACCGTACGACCTTTCTTTTGGTGCTGTCGGCTTCCCTTTTTATAAACCCAAGGTCATCGAGGCAGACGAGTCCCAATGTCACGCTGGAATATGAGTATGGAACATAGGATGATATTTCTTTCGCTGACATTCCGTCAAGATTCTTCACCTGGAGGTGATATAACAATAGGTATTGTGCCACGGGGGTCAGCCGTTCAGCTTCCGGAGCGACCCTGATCCGTTCATTTGCTATCAACGTCGGCAAAAAGGCGAATTTGTCGGACACAACGAAGAACACACCTTTTTCTATCAGGCGCTGACGTAGATATGCGGGACAGGATTCCAGAACATATACCAATGGCAGGCCGAAAGTACCCTTCACTTTTTCTGATGTAATCGCCATGGCACGCGGAGTGGACACAGTTCCGGCGGGTTGGGCAAACAGGAACTCTTGTCCGAGGTACTCTCCATCCCAAAAGCGGTACGATAGAATATCCCCGACAGCAAGCCCTTTCAGTCGCTTTTTATCACGTGGTGTCAGCCTTACACTCCGGCCAAGTATCGAGATACTGTTCATTTTTAAATTTTGCTCTATTTTAATATAATATTAAAACGATGCAAAAATAACTCTATTTCCCGAAATATCAAAATATTTGAGAATATATTTATGATTGCATCCTTCTCAAGACTGCACGATTCTCAGTCATCCCTTTCAGTATTCTTGTCTGCAAAGGCTCCGATATGGCAGCCCGTATGGATAGCATAGACAAAGGAATCTCAAACACGGATATGTCCTTACCCGGAACATATGGCAACCATCAAGGTTACAACACCTCCGGTTATAGTTCCTGTCTTCTGACATTTAGCCATGATTTCACAACAAATTGAGATCCGTTTATAGCAGATTCTTCTTTGACCGGTAACGCCATTGATTTTTGACGGCGAAATTAGGGTGCCTCCGTCAAATGCCAAGTCAACCGAAGGCTTGCCCGGTGGCCAAGGACTTGTCGAATTGCCTCTGTTGACGCGCCCTCCCGATTGCCTGAAAAATCTGAATGGCCGTTCCCGAAGCCAGATGAAATAGAGGGAAAAAACAAGAGGTGCTTGTGAGACAGAAAAAAGAGAGGATTACGATAAAGGAGGTGAGGGTCTTAGGCTCTTACGGAAAGATGTATCACGACAGCGAGGCATATCCGCACACATTGAGGAAATTATCAAAGGACGTAAAGAAAAACGACGCGACCGCCATTGCAACCGCCGCACTCCTTCTCTCCCAAATCATCACTCCCAATTCTGTGCTGATACCCATTCCGCAGTCCTCGGGAAATGCTGAATATACCCTTGAACTTGCAATCGCAATCAGAGCGATACGCAAGGATTGTGCGGTGGCTGACATCCTTTCGGGTACTCCAAGAAAGAAACTCTATGACATCAAGAAAGAGAGGGTTTCGCTCAAGGGCGTAAGGATTGGATTGAAAGTCAAAGGAAATGCGGACTGCAAGGAGACATTACAATCCAACACTAATATATTCCTGCTGGATAATGTGCTCAACACCGGATTCACTTTCAACCGGGCAAGGAAAGCCTTGAGGAAATATGTAAGGATAGAGCCGTCTTTATTAGCAATCAGTGCCACGAGCAATTGGTTTAACAATAATTGAATAAGAGATGTATATGAGACTGGCTATTATAGGGAGCCGCATTTGCCATCCCGTTGACATCGCTTCATACATATCGGTCAACCCCGACATCATTGTAAGCGGCGGAGCGACCGGAGCGGACGCATACGCGAATGAGTACGCCATAAAGAATAATATCCCCATTGTGGAGTATCTTCCGGAATATTGGAAATATGGCAGAAGGGCACCCATAATGAGGAATATTCAGATTGTGGAGAATTGCGATTTTCTATTGGCTTTTTGGAACGGCCATAGCCGTGGAACCAAATTCACCATCAACTATGCGAGGAAGAAAGGAATCCCTTATAAGGTGATTGACATTGCATGATTCAATCTTCACAAAAACTTCTCGATATTCAATGCCTACAAATCGGGCAAACTCGGGGCGCGTCCATCTGTCGGCTCACCTTTTATAAACCTTGACAAACTCGATAATGAACTATTTTACTGAAAGACAATATTAAACGATAGCGGTATTGTTCACATTCCTGTCGTTCAACAATATTGTGGTGCTCAAATTCACTGGACAAAAGAAGAATATTGAACAATTTTGAATCAATGTGTAATCTTAAACAATATCAGAAGAGGCTGTGTCAAAATAGGCGCAGCCTCTTTTCATAACCTGTTGTAAAACATAAAACAAAGCCCTGACTTTCACAAGCCGGGGCTTTGTCATGTCAAAAAGTTTTTGTAACTTTATGACAAATAATAAATTAAATGTCTACTGCAAATTTACATACAAAATCTTACAGTAACAACGACAGGCTGTTTTTTCTGCTGAATCCCAATGAATATATAGCGGAAAACGATCCTGTGCGCATTGTCGATGCTGTTGTCGAGAGCCTGGACCTCAAGGAGTTCAAAAAGCTGTACCGCGAGCGTGGCCGCTGTCCCTACCATCCGAAGATGATGCTCAAGATCATCCTCTATGCTTACATGAACAATATCTACTCCTGCCGGAAGATAGAGCGTCAGGTGCAGCGCGACATCCATTATATATGGCTGGCGGCACAGGAACGCCCCGACTTCGTGACTATCAACCGCTTCCGCAACCGTGTAAAAAACGAGATAAACAATATCTTCACACAGGTGGTGCTTCTGTTGGCCGAGCGCGGCTTTATAACGCTCGATGTAGAGTACATAGACGGAACCAAGATAGAATCCAAAGCCAACAAGTACACCTTCGTATGGCGAAAGACTGTGGAGAAGAACCGTGCTAAACTACAAGAAAAGATACGCGTATTGTTACAGCAGATAGATGAAGTCATAGCACAGGACAAAGCAGCAGAAACCGAAGCGGTCGAGTTCACGCCCGAGGCATTGACTTCGCTTATCGGAGAACTGAAAGACGCGCTGGTATCCGAACCTGAGCCGACGGACAAAGAGCAGAAGAAAGTTCGACGTGAGCAGAACAAACGTATAAAGGAACTGGAGAAGCACCGCGACAAGCTTGAAGAATATGACAGCCGTCTTGAACAGATCGGCGAGCGCAACTCCATGTCCAAGACCGATCCCGACGCCACGTTCATGCGTATGAAGGAAGACGCCATGAACAACGGGCAGACCAAGCCCGGATACAATCTTCAGATATCCGCCGAGAACCAGTTTATCATCGACTTCGGCCTGTTCCCAAATCCCACCGATACTCTTACGCTTATACAGTTCTTCAACTCTTTCTTTGACCGTTACGGACATCTGCCCTCTGTCGTAGTTGCCGACTCCGGGTACGGCTCGGAAGAAAACTACCGCTTTATGGACGAGGCCGGCATGGAGGCTTACGTCAAATACAACCGCTTCCATCTGGAACAGCGTCCGCGCTACAGACCTAATCCATTCCATCACGAAAACTTCCACTACAACGCCGACGAAGACTACTACGTCTGCCCGATGGGACAACATATGACCCGCATCGGCACCTCCCATTCAAAGACAGCCAGTGGCTACCGCAGCGAAAACGCCCGTTACCGCGCGCAGAACTGCAAAGGCTGTCCCCTGCGGTGTATGTGCTACAAGGCCAAAGCCGACCGACGTATAATAGAGGTAAACCACCGGCTGAACGAATACAAGCGCAAAGCCCGAGAACTGCTGACATCGGAAGAAGGACTCAGACACCGGGGACGACGTTGCATCGAGCCGGAAGCCGTCTTCGGACAGATGAAGTTCAACATGGCATACCGACGCTTCCGTCACTTCGGCAAAGACAAGGTCACAATGGACTTTGCCTTCTTCGCCATAGCCTTCAACATCAAGAAAATGTGCTCAAAGATAGCGAAACAGGCCAAAAATGGGGGAAATACGCCCCATTTTAGCCTGTTTATGATGATATCACCAACTTTACCGACTGAGAATCGATTGTTTTGGAATAATACTCAAAAATCAGTCGCCTGAAAATATCATAACCTCAAAGCTCTAAAAAAGAGAGGCTGCGCCGTAAACCTGAATTACGACACAGCCTCTTCTCTCTTACTTTTTGACTTTATACTGCTGTATGTCCCTTATCATGTCCTTTATATCCTGGTTCACACGCAGGAAGTTGGCGTACAGGACTCTCTCCCTGGCTTCCCTTGACGGGAAGCTGTAGAATTTAGGCAACGGCACATACTCGCTTTCCTCCTTCGAAATCTCGTCCATGTCGAAATCGGTCTTGCAGTAGAACTTCGATGTCTTGAACTCCTCAGCCTCCTGTATGTTGAGATTATCGCGCATACCGGTCTTTGTCTTTATGAAGTCACGGGCGACCTGGCCGCATATCCATCCGGTCGGGAGGTCGGATATCTTCGATGCCGGCACAAGGCTGTCCAGATTCTCGTTAAGGTTGATCGATGTGCGGTCACGGTCGATAGTCACACCTTTTTTCAACTGTACAACCTTACCGAAGATGTCGCCAGAAAGCCATTCAAGTGTCTCCTTGGAACGGGCGGAACCGCTGACCACATTCCCAACAGTCGTTACTATCTTCTGGGAACCGACTTTACCGTAATCAGCCTCCAACTGCGGCAGTTCCTGAAACCCGAGTGCCACCGAAACCTTGTTGCTTCGGGCTGTGCCGATAAGCCGGTCAATCTTGTGGAAATACAGCGTAGGCAGCTCATCGACGATTATGCTCACAGGTATGTTCTTGCCCTGTCCGGTGTTGACACGGGTGACAAGGCGATTGAGTATCAATGCGTTCAACGCGCCGATGATTGACTCCATCTCCGGATCGTTGGCTATCAGCAGATAGCTCGGATTATTCGGGTCGCTCACTTTCAGGTCGAAATCGTCACCGTCCTTGTGGAATATCCAGTACGATTCCTTTGTGGCCAGACGGCTGGTATAGACACGGAGTGTGCCGATCATGCCCTCAAGCTGTTCCATCGCCTTGTTTTTCAACGCGGTCTGGAACGGCCCGAGGAGCGGAAGCACCTCATTGTCCGTCTGCAGCACGTCGAAGATTGTCTGGTAGTCTTCATTGAGAAACGACAACACATGCGGCATGTCTGAATATTTGCCGAGCCAATAGGCTGGTTCCACCCTCTGTGTCATGGCCGCATCCGAGTAGACCTCCCCGGTAGGTTTCAGGAAACCTGTATGACTGTCGGCAATCATCCTTGGATATAGCTGGTTGCCTCCGGCATCGTATGGCAGCTTCTTGTAGTTGATGAAGAAATAAATTATGGCGGCGAGGAAGTTGACCGCTGATGTCTGGAAGAACTGGTCGGAACCGCCGCCTCCCTCTTTCTTCCCCTTCTGCAACGACTCAAGCAGAGTCTCCGCCGTCTCGGAAGCCGCCGCAAGATTGCCTATGTATTTCTGTTGGATAGGGTTTACCCTCCGGCTGTATTCCACATCGACAAAATTTATCACGGAGAACCTGCATCCTTTCGGCAGATTTCCGAGCCTCTGGTTCTTAAGGTAATGATAATACAGCTTAGTAGCCAATGTAGGCCACTTGTAGTCATACACTACCATCGCGAATCCTTTTGCAGAGTGCTGGCGGATAAATGGTTCCACTATCGAGAATGTCTTGCCGGAACCGGGGGTGCCGACAACCCATGTGCCACGGAACGGATTGGTGATGTTGACCCATCCTTTGCGGAACTTCCCCTTATAGTAGTATCTCATCGGGACATTCACGCTGTACTTGTTTTCAATCTTATGCTCGCATTGCTCAAAACTCTCGTTCTCCAGATTGAAGCGGTCTTTCAAGAGACCCTCCTTCAAGAACTTGGAGATATTGTCGAGTGCGACGTGTACAAGAATGGTTCCTACCACGCTGGCGCACATATAGAGCCAGATGTTCAACCGCAGGTTAAGGAGCACCGGCAGTATGCTGTGGCCGAAAAGCCACAACGACAACACCGTTGTAAACAGTCCTGCCACTATCGGGTAAAGCACCTGTTTCCTTGCGTCGAATTCAAGGTGTTTCTTATTTCGTGTACCGATGCAGGTTATGCAGATGAGGAGCAGCGTCGCCAGTTTCGAGTAGACCAGATGCCCGTCATTGTATATGAACCACCGCTTCATGCGGTCATGGATGTCCACGACCACACCACCGAAGTGGTCAAGCACTTCGGGGTCTATGGCATACATGAAAAACTCAAGCAGCAACGAGACATAGATGCATGCCCTGAATATTTTGTAGGAGCCTTGAAGCTCCTTGCTCTCTTCCATTGCCATTATTCAGTCTCTTTTGATACCCCAAAGAACATGGATGTGAGGCCAATGCATACGACCGGCATCAGTAAGCTGACATACATGGGAAACCGCATAGAGAGGTTCAAGTCCCGGAATATTATTATAAGGAGCTGTCTCTCGTATCCCTTCCATTAATTTACGGAGAAACAACCGGACCGCATCAATGGAGCCACCGGTCATAGAATCAATGAACGGTTCAATCATGTGCTCATTCACATAATATAGCTGTCCTCGAAAAGCACCAAGGTAATTGTCTATACGACCATTCCATTCTGTACGGAGCACCTCCCTCTGTCGTCTGGCAGAGGGAAATCTCATACAGCAGTCTATTCCGTCAGCAAGAAATACAAAATTCCCTGAAACATCCTCATCCACATGGCATCTGCATCTCAGCATATATCCGAAAAAACCATTCTCGGGATGCGATATATTCAGATGTTGCGGCATATGGAAGTCTTCTATTCCAGTCATATTCATACATTCAGTTATTTATGGTTATTATGGGACGCACCTTATGCGCCTGTGTCTTGGGAGTCTCCTGTATCGCTCCTTGCGAAAGGGAGTATAGCCAGCCCTTTACAGCTTCTTGTCCGGCGACTTCCGTAGATGACCAATACCAGCATCCGTCCGGATTATCCGTGATGACCTCGCCACCGATAGCATCTAGGTTTCGGTTGACCGTATTGCGTGTCTCCTTCAACAGACGGAGCTGCGCCACCGAGGGTATATATGCGGACTGTCCGTAGCGCCACAATTCGAAGACTGCATCGGCCATCGGTGAGCCGACATTGCGCTGGCTCATAAGAGCGTATGTGTTGATATTGCCGTCCAGTGCGTATGGGTCTGCCGATGTCCCCTGCTTAACGCCCAGGGAATCAGCAAACGCGACCGGAGCAAGGTCCCGGAGATAAACCGCAAATTCCCTGCCTTCAATATCGGTATTCGTGTTGACATGGAACACAATGCCGATTCCCTCTTTCCCTGACTTTTCCCAATCGCCCACAGGGAGAATCTGACCGTCCGTGCAGAGCACATCACCAATCTTCATGCCCATGTCCGGTTCCGGGTGATGCCCGTCGCAGGAGATGACAGCCATGCCGATGAAGGCAAGCATGATAAAGAGTAATTTTCTCATTGTATATATTGTTTAGAATTTAACACCTATGCCGATGCCGGTTTTAAGCCAGTCCTCGCCATTTATCACAAACTCGGTCTTTACCTGCCAGAAGAGTTGCCAGCCGCCACGCATGACGTAGCTGTGCTCATAACCGGCATGGATTCCTCCGATGACTTCATGCAGATCAGACCCGACAGTGCCGCCAAGCCTCAGATTGCCGTGGTTGTTCCGTCCCCGATAGACACACGGCTTGTATGCGGCCCCGACACTCCATGTGCGGTAGTTTTTCCAGAATGAATCCGGACAGACATGGCCGCAGTCCGCGCATTTGTCCCATTTTAGATAGACATTCCCGAAAAATTCCCATGCGTTGTGGTGCCGGGTCTCCTTCTCATAACCGAGGGTCAGCTCAAGGCCGTTCTCATAAAGAAGACTTGCACCGATCTGTATCCTGCCGTCTGTATCCCGCGCAACTGCCGTACTGACCATCGTCAGGATAGCTACGGCGAGCAATAACAACTTCTTCATAAAATCAGTCCTCCGTCAGAAGTGAATGGTGAAAGGAATCGGCAGACAGAACATCCTCATAGTCTATGGACATGGAGATGTTGCGTCCGGAAATCTGCTTCTCCGACAGTTCGATTGTAAGCACCTTGTCGTTGGGGAACGTGAGTTTTTTGACAACGATCACATTGCGGTAGCCATGCAGGAATGAAGTGGTTTTTTCCAATACAATTTCCGGTCTCAGCTCTATTATCTGGCTGTTGGTGGCCTTATGCACCTTTTTGTCGGCAAGCTTTATCCTCAATTCGTCGATGTCGAATCTGATATTGGTATGGTTGTCAACAGAGAAGTCAATGAAAAAGTATTCTCCCACAGCATAGATGTTGTTCAGCCGCATCTTCATCTTATGCTTCTTGGATCCGACATTACGGTATTTGGCAGGAGAGTTCCACACTTTGCGCGCAAAGCTGTACATATCCTCGGTGGACATCGACACGGCGGGATTCCTGTATGCTGTCTGCTCCGAGGGCATCACGGTCTTGTCCGTGACAGCCTCGGTGAGACGTGTCGTGTAGACAAGCCCGTATTGCGCACGGTAGCGTTCAGTCACCACGGTTATGATTGCGAGTATCTCCCCGTCCTCATGTCCGGCTTCCTTCGGCTTTAGCCGTATCGTGTTGTTGATGGGCTGGTCTCCGGCGACCTTGTCGGTCGAGATGTCCACGAAACGAATAGGCTCCGTGGCCGTGATGACGGTAGTGACCTGCTCGTTGACGGTGAGAATCTCCATCTCATCGTAGGTTGTCTGTGCATTGGATGTCAGACAGGCGGCTCCAATAATCAGAGCCATTGCAAAAGATTTGATATTCATTGGTCTGTTATGTTGTTACTTATTATTCTATTTGCTCATCAAGACGGCTTCCGCCTCCTTGATTCTCTTTTCTGCTATAGCGCAATATTCCGGGACTGTCTCATAGCCGATGAAATGCCGTCCCGTATTTATGGCAGCGACAGCGGTTGTTCCCGAACCTATGGCGTTGTCTAGGACAATGTCACCGGGATTGGTGTAGGTCTTTATCAGATACTCTACCAAAGCGACCGGCTTTTGCGTCGGGTGAAAGAAACACCCCTTCCGGTGTTCCTTCGGAATACTGATTACCGATGTGGGATATTTGTCATCCGCAATCCTCACAGGCGTGGCCCTCATGCTGCCGTAGCACCTGTTCGTGAATGTCCCGACATCACGCCGTCTGTGGTTCCTTTCGGATGGGAGGCAGGGGCGCATCTGGGGATTATATACCGGCTGCCTGTCATAGAACACCACAATGTCCTCATGCTTCCTCAGCGGCATACGTTTTGCATTGAGGTGTCCGCTGACACGGTCTTTCTCCCATACGAGATTGTATCTCCATTTCTTCGGCTGAGACATTATCAGGCTGGCCGTGAACATCCCCTGTGAGAAGAGGATTATCGGACAACCGGGTTTGGCTATGCGGTTGTACTGCTCCCAGAGGAGGTCCAGCGGAATAATCCGGTCCCATGCCGCAGCCTTGTTCCCACGGTTAAGCACCCCGTATGGAAGATCCGCTATGACAGCGTCAATGCAGTGGTCGGGCAGTTCCCTCATGCCGACAAGACAGTCCATATTGTGGATTATGTCTTTCTTCATATAGGATTCCGGCAGTTGGTGGTGAGATAATATTCGCATCTGAATCCTTTCCTAGGGGAGAAATCGGCGAATGAGCAAGACTTGAAAATCATCGGTTTGTTGACATACTGCGCCAGATCCTTCTCGTACTTCGTGGGAACCCGCTCATTACCTAAATCCCTGTAGGGCATCACAAAAGGCTTTATACCGAGTTCTCGCAGCCGTTCAATACGGTACATATCCTGCTCGATTGTCGAGCCGTAACCGACAAGGACATAGCACATAAGCTTGTAAGGCTTTATGTAACGTGTTATCTCCCGGAGTTTGTCGGTCAGGTCTATCTGCGGCAGATCCCATGCGATGTGAATACTTTTGTAGAGCCGCATCCTGTTGAGCCAATATGCCTGCTCCTCATCCATTATGCGGACATCGACACCATGCAGATTGACCTTCTGATCTGTGGCGAGAAGATAATCGACAGCCTCTTTCCATGCCGGGTTCGCGAAAAAATTGTTGTCAAGCACCTCGATATGCGTTCCTGCTGGATTGAGGTCGACAGGCGTGACCGGACTGATGTATCCCTCCTTCTCCCGAACAAGGCAGAACGGACATTTCCTTATGCAGCCTCGCGAGAAAAACTGTATCGAAAAGGGATACTGCGGATATATCGAATAATCCATCTCTGTAGAGGCCTCGATCTCCGCCGGAAGCCTGGCCGCGATGTCATAGCCCGTGCCTCCCTTGAGAATGACATCCGCGTTAATACCGCTATAATCAAAATCAGGACTGAACGTGAATATCTTGCTGGACACCACCTTGTCATATCTTTTCAATGGTACTGCCCATTCCACGGAATCCCCACGGCGTTTATGGTAGGCCGACACTCGCATGAGTGCGAAATTCGGGAAATTATGTCCATCGACATCTATTATTCCGATTTTTTCCATCATCGCCCGGTCTGTTTCTCTCTTCCGTTCACGAGATAGACGAAAGTCCCGTATTTGAGGCTGACCTTGTTCTTCCTGATTGCCTTTGAAATGGCTGAAGAGGTCTTTTGATATGCGTTCTGTATGGCGTTCCATCCCCATTGGGCGATGTTGCTCTGGCCGGAGGTGTTGCTGTTGAGCGTCATGGAGTTGTCAAGTGCACCGCCTGCCACATCCTTTGCAGTCTCACGGAACGAGCTTGACGGCACATAAAGCCCCTCCAGACCGTCGGTGTCGTAGATTGTCAGGTTGACCTTGACAAGCTCATCCGCTACCATGAGGGACTTGACCGAACCTTTGACACGCTGCTGTCCGAAACCGCTCATTGTTGCGTAGAGATAGCTTCCTTTGGGCAAGAACACATCGTTTATCTCGATATCGTCAAGCAATCTGAGTCTTACCCTTGACCCGTCGACCGCCTTGATGTCCTCGTCTATGATTGCCTTGATGAGACTTGGCTCCGGCTCGTTTTCCGCAAGGGTATTGAAATATGAGGATGAAGGACGTTTCGCCTTGACTACTGTCAGGGCATCGTCATCATCTGACAACGCATTGACAGCACCCTCCTTGATTTCCACAGTTTCTGCTGCGGTTATTCCGGCAGCCGCTTCCACGACATCCGTCACCGGCATCTCCACGGACTGCTGACCCTTGAGGCGCGCCTCGGCCAGTGCCCGTTCAAGTTCTGCAAGAGCTTCCCGGTTGTTGCGGTCGGCATAGTCCACGGGATTCAGCGAGTCCGATGACATCGCCTCTCCCTTTTGCGCTCCCTCGGCGATTCTGTCCTGCATCTCGCGTAAACGTAGTAGTTCCTCAGTGCGGGCCTGGGCCTCTCGGTCGAGCAAGGCAAACTCCTCGTCCGAATAACGTGATGCATAGTCTTCTGTCTGTTCTTCATTGTTACGGTCAATGTTCTCCACCGCCGAATAGTCCTGTATGCGGCCATACGACTTCATCATGCTCTCCGTGCGCCCCCCGATGCCGTCATCACGGATCTGGGCTTGCGGAAGTGTCGGGTTGAGATACTCGGTCTCCTCAAGGTTTCTGTCCGGAGTATCTTTTACCTCGGTCCTGAACATGTCTATCACGAGCCATCCGGTGCCAAGTATCAACGGGTACAGTATGGCAGGCAGCACATATTTCGGCTGACGGAAGTTAATTTTCTGTAATAGGTTCATTTTCTGCGTTGTTATTTTGTTTCATCATGAGTTGCGGTTGTATTTTGTCTTGATACCGTTTCTCCTGCTGCTCCACGGCGGTCTGATAGCCGTTGGCTTTGCGTGCCACCTGAGACAAACGCCATACATTCAGGCAGAAGCATAATATCACGATTCCGAACACAATGCCAAGGAATATCCTGGGCCAGCGGTTAGCGAAATTCTGTGTCGCGGCAGCGGCCTTGTCGATTCTCAATAAGCGGGCGACCTTGCGGCCGAAACCAACCTCCCTCTCATACCGCTCCTTGTATTTCGGATCATTCCTGTCGGGCATTTTCTCGCCCATGATCAGTTTTTTCCAACCCATATCTTAGTAGTTGTTCTTGGTTTTCTGTTCGATGTCCTTGTTGAGCAACGTGCGCCAGTTGACAATCAGAAGTCCGTGGGGATTGTTGTCTGTCCTCGGCACCCGCTTCAATTGCCCTGCGGTCACAAGCTCACGGGTAAGAATGGAGGTGCGTCGCTCGATGCGCTGACGGCCATAGTATTTGAACTCCATCTTCTGCGGGTCGAAGTTGATTGAGTCGCAGTAGATTGAAAATACCGCCGAGGTTCCCATGATATTGTTGTAGAAGCCTTTTTCCTTCAGCGTGTTATACTGCGCAAGTCCGGTCTCGTCAACAAGGTACATGGCCTTGTCCATCGTGTATTTGATATACTTGTCATCTGGTGCAAGCGTGAAGAACAGGTGGTGGAAACGCTCGATATGGCTCTTTGCCTCCACATCCAGAGTCTCTTCCATCGTTGTGCGCTCAACAAGGACAGGCACCGTGCCGTCAAGAACATAAATCTTCTTTTGTGCATCAACGACCATGTTCCGTGCAGTCCAGATGCTTGTCATGGAAATGACCACACAGCCGACAAGGAACACGCTGCAGACAATCGCAACCAGTTTTATCTTGTTTTCTAAGTTTTTAATTACCATTGTTTTATTTAATAAATTTCATTATAATTCAGAATACTTTACTCATGGCACCCTGCGCTGACATCTTGGCCTGCGATGCCACTCCCTCACCGAAATTTCGGGTTGAGAAGGCTGTGTCACCCTCCGGAATCATCCACGCCGCGAGGTCCGGCACAAGATTGAGACATTTCAACGCCACAATCGAGGCCGCCATCAGATAGCCGGCGGAGAAGAACGAATTTTGCAGATACGCGGCCATTGTCTGTGTGCTCTCAGTGATTGCCGAAAGGTTCTCGACCTGGATGCAGAGCACTATGTCGAAGAGCAAAAGGACATAGAAACCCACGAAGTAGAGCATGGCGCCGTAGAAATGGACAGTCAGATAGCGGGTCAGCCACTTGGCCCATGCTCCTTCCCATTTAGGCAAGAGCGAAAATGCCCATTGTATCGGACCGAATATCGTGAGCATCCCCAACAGAATCTGCTGGCAATAGATCGTAGCCCACCATCCAATTCGGAAAACTATCAAGGCAATGACCATTACAATCTTGTCTATGCAGACCACTGCTCCGGATGTAAGGGATGTGAACCATAGCTTCGAGGCGTCCTTTTCCATCTTTGTTACTTCCTCCACGCCGGTTGTCTCCATTGTGGATTCAATAAGATTCGGGTCGGAGGTGCCTGTCCGGGCGACATCGGCCTGAGCCTGCAGGTCGGTATAGAGACTGTCTCTCACGAATACAAGTTCCTGCACTTCTTTGAACTTATCCTCTATCTGCGCGGCCTCGGCCGAATACAGGTCATGGGTATAGGAACCGATGGCATTGGGGATGTAGGACAGAAAGTCAAGGACACACCATGAGGAGCCGCTGTTGTTGAGTCCGCTGTCTGCCGGAGGGTACCACCAGCACATGATAAGGCTTATTCCGAGGGGGCGGAGAAGCTTCATCACATCAAGCGGCTCGTTCTTGTACATCATCTTGAAGGCCATCTGACCGGCAACGATGAGCGAGAACAGGGCGGCCAACGCCATGCACATCTGGAGAATCCACCAGAACGGTCCCTGCGTGCCTGTGAATGTGGCGTCGCACAGGAACTCGTTTGTCTGGAATATCACGTCATCAATCTCTTCCTCGAGAAGGTTGATGCCGAAGTCCGATAATATATTGTCAGCCACTATTCAAGGTCTACAAGAATTTCATCAAGCTGCTTGCGGAGATTTTTCAAGCCGTCAATGGCGAAATGGAGGTCATCGCTGATGAACATGTTGTCTAACTTCAGAATTTTTATCTTCAATTTCTGACCCGTTATCAGGAGCTTGTCCGCGATGACCCCGGCATTTGCGAAACGTGACTTTGATGCGATCGCATACATGTCGTCAAAAGAGATGCACTTTACCGGCTGGTTTCCTCCGGCTGTCTCAAGAATCACCATGAACGGATTCTCCGCATGGTTGCGGATACACTCCTTGTCATCCCGGAAGCCGAACAGCCGCGCGGTCTCGTATGCCCTCAGGCACACTTCCTTTGCTGAAGTCAACACTAATGTGGTGGTTCCCCCCGGAAACTCACACTGAATCGTCTGAATTGCTCTATCCATTGATATTTGGTTATGGTTATGATTATTTTTGGTTATTTTCCATTCAGTTTATAAATCAGTGAATCCCTGACTGCCGGTCTGTCAGGAAGCGTCGTAATGACGATTCCCTACCGGTACCGATGGTCTGATTGTGCCCCATTCCTGCTTTTTGTCGACCATCCGGCTCCGCGCCAACGGTTCATCGCCGCCTGCGCTATGCCCGCTCTGTTGTCGGGCTTACGATAACCAGCCGCCAGAAGTCTTGTTGTTTCGCCGCGACTGTTGAGATGCACTAGGAATCTTATCAGGTCGTCATTGGCCTTGGTTATGTCCGTGTATATCCGCAGATACTCTTTCTTGCGTTGCGAGTTTGGCATATAGGCCTGTTTTACGGCTGTTATTGCGGTCGTGAACTTGTTGTAATACTCTCGCCATAACCGCTGGTCAGCGTTCTTGCCTCCGACCGCAGTAATGCGGTTTATATTTCGCTGAAAGTCGGACATCTTCGCCTCGATCTTCTTGCTCTCGGCAAGCCATGCGAGGTCAACCTGCCTGTCCACCATGTTGAGAGCCTCAATCTCGGCGCGCCTCAACATCGCGGAGTCAAGTTTCTCGGAATCGTCTATCTGCTGATAGGCTGAGATCCCGGCAGCGGTCCTGAATGTCATTTTGTTCTCCGCCTGGGCCTTTTTCTTGTAGCGGCTGTGGAAAATGGAGTAGTACAGGTCCGGAGTAAGCGTCCCGGCACCGGTCTCCTGTACCGTCACCTGATTCATCTTTGCGTCATCGTGGTTGTAGGTCACACGCTGTGCCGTTGCCGACATGGATACGCATATCATCATCAAGGGCAGATAAGTTCTTTTCATTCTTTTGTATTGTTCAAATATCCGGCACCACGCCATCTTCCGAAAGCGTCGTCAATTATTTCCCTCAGCGATCTGTTCCGGTAGACCGATGCCTTCCAATATCCAATCCTGACCTGTATGTATCTCCATGTGTCGAAATATGCGGAATTAAGCTGAATCCTGATATTGTCAAGAGACTGGTTTATCGAGTTCAGAACCATCATGAGGTCAGATGTGGAGCAGGCGGCCGCCCCGGTTGCATAAAGCACAAGGTCGGTCATCGAGCGGTATAGATTCTCCGCTTCATTTCCTATCTTTTTTATGCATCTCAGGTTTACGGTGATAATCAGAGTGTCTGACGGCTCAATGTCGCCACGGCTGAGGCATTTCTCATGGAAGTCAGTCAGCATACGCTTGTATTTCCCGACATTCCCGGAAATGTTGGTGTATGTATCCCTGACATTGAGCGCCGTTCTTGTCGACTGATAGATTATGTCGATGACATCGAAGGCTCTCGTGTATTTGTCAAGGTCAAAGTTCAACTCCTTGTATTCATGGGCGGCATCCGCAGAATACTCATGAAGAAGCTGGTTGCTCATTTCCAAGGTGGAACGGGCAAGCAACAGGCTTTTCTGGTTCTTGTGGTCGGCAATGTATGCCTCCACAGAACCCACGTCGAAAGTCCACTGTGCTTTGGCACACAGAGGGAACAGAATCGCTATCATGAGTATCAGTCTATTCATCGATGTCATCATCATATTTTCCGTTATACATGTCTGAGTGGTGTGCGTTGGCTGCATTGCGGAGCCAGCGGCGCCGGGCTTGCTGTATCAGCGTCTGTCTGCGCCCCTGCTCGTCATTGACGGGGGGTGCGATTGAGAGCAGCACGTCAATTATCGAGCGTTTGTAGTTCATCATCTTCTCTATCGACACAAGGTCGGCATAAATCTTGTGCAGCCGCATGTCAACGCCACGGGCGATTTCCAGACGGTCTGATGACCACAGAAGATGGTATGTGTCCTCTGTGTCATCCGTTTCCGCCGGGTTATTCCTGACATATTGGGTATCGATCTGACAGTTGGGGTAGTCGCGGGCGATTGCCGATATACGGTCATTGACCTGTCTCTGCTTCTCCGCCTCACTCTTCCCGGGGTCAAGATTGATTATCTCGACAACCTGCGTGTCCGAGTATTCTGCCGTCAGCTCATAGTCAATCTGCACAATGGCACGGTGTATCTTGATACCGAGGAAATATTTCGGCTTCCTCGCTATTGATATGGTGGCCTTGAATGTTATTGTCCCGTTGATATTCGGGGTGGTGGCAGTCCGGATATAGGTATTGCCTGACCAATGTCCGTCGCTGTTCCATGTAAGACTGTATGCTGTCCTGCAGTCATGCATGATGGCCGGGATGCGGTAGTAGTCATCGGTCTGGATGTCATTGTCCTGCGATGCCTCCTCCTTGGCTTGCAGAACTTCCTTCAATTTGCCCTGCGCCGTTGTCAGCTCGCCTTTCAGACGGTTGATCTCGTTCTGGTTGGCATTGTATTTTTGCCTGAGAACCGCAGCTTCTTCAACAGATGCGGATGCAATCTGCCTGACAAGTTCGGCATTGGTGTTTTCGAGCTGCCGGATCTGGGATTGCAGCAACGTAATCGTATTGCGGTATTCTGTCTCCAGGCGGTCAAGCTCCGACGTGTCGTTACCCTCGTTGCCGGTCAGGGTGGATTTCATCACACAATCCTTTGTATGATTGCTTACGGATGCTCCGCAGCTCTTGCACTTGTACTGCGTGGTACCGTTCATGAGTTTCGCCCCGTCATGGCATGTCACCGATACAATCACACTCTCCGTCCCTTTCAGTTTCCCTGCATCGGAAGCGGTGTAGTAGTTGCGCCCGTCGTATCCGAGCTGATACACAGTCCCTTCCTCATTGTCGTTGTACGAGGCAAGCTTGGCCTGCATCTGCTTCTGGAATGTGGCAAGGTCCATATTGTAGGAATCGAATACATCCTCGTAGACTTCTTCCGTCCAGTTCCATGATTTGGTCACGCTGATGGAATATGCGTATGCTTTTCCGTACTGCTTCCCGCCACGGTTTAGGATGTAGCCGTTCCTGTGGTAGTTCATGGAGTAGCGGTAGCTGTCATGCTGACGGTTGAGCTGGTCAACCTTCGCTCTCGACCATCCGGCATGTCGCTCGGAATTGCTCAACGCAGCTTCCACGACAGCCGCCGGAGGATAATAGTTCGGATCAGTTGTGTTCACCCGATACCAGGGCGAACCATAGAGGATTGAATTGTTATCCGTAGGAGGATTGTAGTTGCAGACAACTTCCGAACCGGACTCACGACGGTATATATACCATCGCTGTGTGTAATACTGTCCGTCCGCCCTGTCCACATAGGCCGTCACCCATCCTGCAATGTTGTAGTCGGAGATATTGAACAGCCGATGCACATTTTCAGGAGAGCCTACGATGTCGAGTATCTTTCCGGCTGTAAGGTTGTTTATGTTGCCGTAGATGCGCTCGCAACTAACCACTGCGTCATATATGCCGGTTATCTTTCCCTGCATCAGCCCGCTGAAATCGGAGCCACGGAGAATGTCGTTCATTATGTCCTGGGCTGCTGACGAAGCTATTCCCACGGCTATGTTATACAGGTTTTCAGCATCCGCCTTAAGATTTTCCTTGGTGAAATGTTCGGGTGCCTCCGAGAGCATTTTCTGCATGTTGTCCCAGTTGACTATGTTGTATTGTGCGAACTCGAACAGTTGGCGCACCTCCGGGCATAACTCAAGGAAATCTATGTCGGAGAAACCGAGCCTGCTGTTGGTGACAACCGATTCAAACTGCATACACAGAGCTTTGGTCTCATCGCATATCTTCATCAGATAGCTCCCCCAATACAGGGCGTTCTGCGGTTGCTCAAGCATCAGCCGGGCGACCACCAGAATCTTAGGGATGATTTTGGCGGACACCATGCGGTAAATGCGTTTGTAGTAATAATTCTCGGTGGGACTGCTCCAGATACCAAGATCGGTCAGGGCCTTTCTGTCAAGGAACTTCGATGAGAAGATGGCGGCAGCGGCCACTTCCGCAGAGGTGTACTTCTCAAGAATCTTCTTCACCTGCTCATTGTAGTATGCCTCCGATGCTGTCTCCGCACCATAGGCCGCAGCCATTGCCGCGACTGTCTTGGCGTCGTAGTTGATATTGGCATACTGTGCCGAGGCAGTCGTTCCGACCAGGCACATAAAGATAATAAGCAGGATGCGGTTCATGTTTACAGCCCTTTCTCAGATTTGTAACTCTCGAGTGTCTTGATGAAATTTGGACCGATACCGTGTATGGCTATAAGACTCCCACTGTCGGTTTTCAGAAGAGTCCACAGGTCGGTGATACCGGCTGCAACGAGATTGTGCGCGTACCGGTGTGTGATGGGATTGCTCCCGGTCTCGGACCAGAAGAGCGTTTTCAGGAATATCTGCAATAGTTCTTTTTCCATCTTGTTCAGTTTTTTATTTAAGTGGTTGTAAATTCAATACCTTCCCCACGCTGTTCACCTTTTGGGCAAACGCAAGTGATTTTGAAATTCCGGAAATGTTCCAATCCCGGCAATACGCTTCGATGGCCTGCTGATGCGAGCATCCAAGCTCACGTTTATATAGTTTGAGGGCTTCTTTCTCCGCTCGTTCCGTCGTATAGGTCATGTAACACTCCCGTGGTTCCTCGACCCCGAATACATTGCCGTCGGCACCACGCCTTATGAAGACCTCGCGGAAGAATGAGCGGCCATCCTTGTTTTCAAGCCGGTTTATCGTGAATATTTTCCTGCAGTCCACGTCTGTAAGTCCAAGAATCTTCTTGATTTCATCAAATCGTTCCTTGAACTTTGACTGGTCGAGAAGCATCACAACATCTGAGTTGTTGATGATAGCCTCCTTGACAATTTCTGAACCGATTATGTCCTGGATCTCCTGTGTCACCACTCCGACCGATGCCCAGAATTTACGGGCGGTTTTGTATAAATACTTGATATACTCAGCCATGAGCGGTGAGGCGATGGCTTTCCAAGCCTCTTCAATCACAAGGACTTTACGGTTCTTTTTCAGACGCATCTTCTGGAGAAAGACATCCATAATAATCAGTGTGACAATGGGGAACAGTTTTTTGTTCTCCTTGATTGCGTCCACTTCGAATACGATAAACGTCTCATCAAATAGGGTTGAATCGACATTCTCGTTGAGAATTTTCTCATATGCGCCTCCCTTGTAGAATGGCTGCAGCATGGTAGAATATGTCGAGTAACTGATTGTCGTTATGTCGTTCTCCGTGCATATCTGCTCCAGACGGTCAAATGAGTAGTCGAAGAATGAGTTGAAGCTCAGTTCAGTCACTTTCAGAGCTGCACGTCGCGCCTCAAGCACGTCTATCTGCTTGCGAACCATCTCGTCCACCTCTTTAGGGGGCATATTGGTATGTTTGCGGCTTGCGGCAGCAAACAAGTTCTTCATCAGCACCTCGCGCTGTTCGGATGAATACTGCGTGAAGCCGTTGAAATAGGCATCATAGTAGTCTATGATTATCTGCTCTACAATGCGGAACTCTATTTCCGGTATTCTGCTGTCGGATCCTTTCCATATCATCAATATGAGGTTCTTGAGGAAGTCAATCTTCTCTATGTTGTATTCCCCACGGCTGATTTTGAACGGGTTCATTGTGATAGGCTTCTCCTCGGTGTAGGCTATATACTTTCCTCCCAGGTATTCGCATAATCCTTCGTATGAGTTGCCGGTATCGACCATGACAACATCGGTGTTCTGCTCATGGAGCTGGCGCACCACACTGTTCATGTGGAAGCTCTTGCCGCTGCCCGAAGGACCGAGGCAGAAGAAATTGGAGTTGTCGGTAAGTTTGTTTGCCCCTTCCTTGCCTGATATGTCGATTGCCACAGGCACACCCTGGCGGTCGGTGTAATATATTTTCAGAGCTGTGTCTTCCGAGTGTTGGGCATGCTCCTTATACATAAGGCACATGGCTGCATCGGAAATGGTGAGGAAGCGGTCGTATTCAGGATTCATCTTGAAACAGTTGCCGGGGAAAGAGTTTACAAACAGTTCCAGCTGGTTATAGCTTTTTCTGGATATGTGTATGCCGAGTCGTCCGAACACGTTCTCAAGGTGGTTTGTCGGTTTCTGGAGGTCAACACCTTTTCTGCACGTCACCATGATGTTGAAATGGGCATAGACAAGCTGCTTGTTCTCACGTGCAATCACCTCCTGTACCTTTTCAATATCTTCCACAGCTATCTGGTTGCCCGGATTGGGCACTGAGGCATGGCGGTTGCGTTTCTTGTCCAACATGGCAAGCTCACGCTTCTGGCCGGGCATAAATATCATCTGGTTGTAGACAACGGACTCAATCTCCGGGATTGAATCAAGCACCGACATCAGGTCAACGGGGAGAGAGGTGTTGTTTACCTCAATCTTTGTGTAAGGACGTATCTGTGTCGGGAGGTTGATGCAGTCAACATCGACAAGCGAATATATCTTGCAGTTTCTGTCACCCATACCAACACATTCCTCGTCAGCTTTGAAACTGGATACTGAAATCCGTCTGTTCGCAAAGTCCATTGCGAAGAAGCGGTCAACAGCGGCAGAAGCTT
This sequence comes from uncultured Duncaniella sp., assembly GCA_958352885.1. Taxonomy (GTDB): domain Bacteria; phylum Bacteroidota; class Bacteroidia; order Bacteroidales; family Muribaculaceae; genus Duncaniella. The sequence continues at coordinate 51,573 of CATWQI010000001.1, read as the reverse complement.
CCTCCCTGTTTAGAAAACTGGCCTTTATGCCCGCATCACGGAGTTGGTCGGCGACCTTGCGGATCTTCACGAGAAAATCACGCCACTTTTTACCGTCATAACTGAACAGGCGGCTTTTCTTGCACTCCTGCGTGATTGTAAGATATGTGAACGAATCTGTGTACTCGCGGTTCTTGAAATAGCCGAAGTAGGAATCGGAAAGGAACTCACGTTTCTCTCCCGAATCATCAGAAAATTTCTTTCGTGTGAAGATATCCTGCTTGTGTAGCGCGTAATCCTCTCCGAGTGTGGCGCATATAGCCGAGAACAGCTTCGTATAGTCATAATATGCGTCGATATTTCCACCGAATTTTGCCACGGGATTCTCAATCCGTATCATGGCAGACACCTCACCGGTCTTGCTGTACAGCACACCGATACCTTCGGTTTCCTCTATTGTGAAGTATATGTCCTGGAATATGCGGCTGCGCTTTCCGCCTGTGCCGAAGGCCCAGACAGAGACAGCCATGCCGAGACATATCGCCAGAAATATTATGATGACGTAAATGGTCATGTTATTGTCTTAGAATAAGTAGAAAAGTCGTAATTTGAGTTGCGCGTACTGTTTTGAATAATTTGACATCACCACTCCTTTGCCCATATCGATGCCATAGAAATTATGTTCGGATGATTCCGAGCATGTAAGATACTCTCCCGTGAACGGTTCAATCAATCTGGCAAAGCCGTTGTGGGCGTATGGCTGAATCGAATAGTAGACATCCGCCATCTCCCCCAATGTCGGTATGTAACTGGCATGTTGTCTGCTGATCACAGACAGCATCGATGATTCATAATCCTTTCCCTTCCCTTTGAAAAGAATCGATGTCAGCTCCGCACCGTCCTTATATCCGAAAGCGGTGTCACCCGGATATGGCATTCCCGGTTTGTAGATCAGCATCTCATCTTCCGGTGAAGATGAATCATTGATCACTCCCTCAGTAAGTTTCCCGTCTATAGTGGGGAAGATTATTCCGCTGGAATTTGTTCTATGTCCGAATGAGTAAGTCCCTTCGGTATCCTCTATGGCGATTGCTTTTCCATGCCGTCCGTCCGTTTGAAAGACAACAGCGACCGTCAGGGTGTCGCGCTTCGCTACTATCAGACCATCTTTACGCAGATAGTTGCCTACTGAAACACTGTCAACAGCATATATTTTCCGCAGATCTGTCTTGCGCTCATTGTCAACCCATGATGATTTCGGGACAAGTTTCCCTTCGCGCCCGACTATAAGATTGAGCTGTGTCATGCTTCCGGCGGCAAGAGGCGGGAGTTTGGTCTCGAAAACATATTCCTTGCCGTTGACCATAGCCGTGAGGACAATATCCGAAGCAGATTCGCAAGGGATAAGATAAAAATCGTGATTCCTGCCGTTGTTAAGTAGGCAGTCAGAAATAAGCACCACAGGCTTTCCTTTACCTGATATTTCAATCCATTGGCCGGCATAAGGCATGTACTTTGCTCTGTTTATGATGGCATCCCCTTTGATTGCAAGCGATTCAAGCATGTCGTTTCGGTTGTCACTCTGCAAAAAGAATCGGATCAGAGCCATCGAACTCCGGAATTTAATTTGAAAAGACAGCTTCTCGCCGACCGCCCTCTCGTTCTCGTATCCATAGAAGTGATCCGAGAACGGAGCGGTCAGCGACAAGGTGTCAGCGACGGCCAACGGCCAACAGGCACTTACCTTCGCAGCGGTATCAACCGTCAGTGTGGGTTTCTCCGGGCGAAATATGCCCGGGCCGCTGAATGGCTCGATGCCTGTGGCTCCATCGGAAGTGAGAAGGACACCTATCCGGTCCACACCCTCAATCGAACTGTCAGCCGTTATCTCGACCGGCCTCAGCTCGTCACGCCAGGCATCGCGCACCTCTATGGCTGCACGGGTCTGTTCCAGCGAGATCTTCTTCTCGCCGGAATCACCGCATGATGAACAGACAAGGGCAATGCCCAGTATATAATGGGATGTAGACATCTGACAGGTGTTGCAATAGTGGTTAAAGATTTTTTGAACGGGCGTAGGCAAACACTCCTTTGTCACATTTTTTTGAGTGGAGACCTTTCCGCTGCTTGATCATTATGAATGATGCTCCAACGGCTATGACAGCCACAAGAGTTATCAGACCGGCGACAAATCCGAGAGCGATATACAGGACAATGAACCCGACGATAGCACTCCCGGCAGCCGCAGCCGCCCAATAGATGTACCGCCCTTGCAATCCCATCAGTTCAAGAGGCCGCTGAAGCCCCTTGAACATGGGATATGAAGGATGGCTTTCCTTGCTTGCTGCCGTCATGAATCAGAGACCGAAGAACAGAGGAAGCGCCTGGGCTGCGGCTACAAGGAAGATACATGCGCCCACGATCATCATGATGGACTTCTTGACATCCTGCTCCTCGTTGTTCATCTTAATGTAGACCGAGATTGCGCCCACGATGGCGACGACACCGGCAATGGCGTAGCATAGCTTCACGACGATGGGGACATACTTGGCGATTTCCTCGGTCACAGTAGACAGCGCCGTGGTTCCGGCCTCATAATTGCCGGCCGAGTTCTGGGCGAACATGGCCACGGAGCCGACAATCATCATCATGCAGAACATTTGCACACGCTCGCTTCCGAAGAAGCCCTTGAGCTTGTTTGCGATTTTTTTGAACATAAAATCTGGGAATTTTGGTTTGTTTTTGAATTAAATGATTGGTTATGTTAAAATATTGAAGTCAAATAAATCAGATTCTGTATCCAAAGAAAGCCGGGAATACGGTGGATGCGCCTATCAGAAATAGACAGGCTCCGACCACCATCATTATCTCTTTCTTCACACCGTCCTCTCCGGTGTTCATCTTGATGTATATCTGCAACGAGGCGTAGATTACCACCACTGAGGCCACAGCATATATAAGGTATAGGACATAGAGCATCATCGTTACCACGAAATCATGTTGCTTTGCCAGGGCATCCGCTCCCCAGCTATAATCCACACCGCCACACTTGGCTGATGCGGAGCCGGCACATAGGAGACACAGGGCGAAGATGCCCTGTGGAAGAGCTTTCTTAATAATGGTCCAAGCCGCCCGCATCGTTATCCGTCGAAATGTCTTTCTCGGCGGGGATGCGCTTTACCCAGATATTTCCGGCATCGGGGGCGGCACTATATCCCTGAATTCTGTCCATCATCTCGTTCTCGTCGAGGCTTACCTCGGCTATCATTTCCACCGCTTCCGGCATTGTCTCGGCCAACTTGACCTTCAACGCCTCCGCCTCGGCACTTTTGTCTTCCGGTTCTTCCGTGATATTTCCGGCAACCTCGGCGACGGGAGTCGCGGCAACCTCCTGATTGCCGACTGAGAAGCCTTCCCGGGTTTCCGTTACTTGCACGGATTGCTCTTCCATGAATGATGTGTCGAAAGTCTCGGTCTGCGAACTGTCGTCGCCCGACTTGCGGCCAGCCGCGACATCGCGTACAATCACTACAATGAAGTATATGATGTAGGCGATGGTAAGTATCAATGCGAATATTCCAAATGCGCTCATGAATTTGTTTTTTAGTCCATCTTTCAAAATTGTGATGCAAAGGAAAAGTATAAATGTGTAATCTGGAATTATTCGCTGATTGACAGCCTTTTATTTAAGACTGTTTATGCAAATCATATTATAGGCACTACATTTTGGCACGACCTGCTTCAATCGTGATTGTTGAAGCCCAGTTCCCCGTGAGATAGTTTTAACCGCGAAGTTATCAGCGGAGCATAATGCCAAGGGCAGGTGGTGTTTCTTCAAAAACCTTGTCGGATATGCCTCTTTACGCTGATATTGGTTGCGTATAAAACTTGGCTCTCACGGAGGAACAAAGGTTCTTAAAGTGAGGGAAGAAATCAAAAATCAGTTCAACAATTTAAAATCTTAATGATATGGCTAACTATTGCGACAGCACTTATCGTATCACAGGCGACGCTTCCGAGCTTGACACCCTCTACGCCCTTATGCTCAAACTTGAAAAGGAAAAGGAGAACGGCAACCGGGTGGGTCACATAGTCAAAGAACTCAACGGCTCTATCCCAGAACACCTTTATGTAAGAGGTTGGTGGGATGACCTCGACCGCGAGAGCAACTGCATCCGCTTCCATCAAGAGTCCGCTTGGGAGCCTATTTACGAGGCTTGGGATTTCATCTGCTCGAAGTTCAAGACGCTTCAAGCCTACTTCATCGCAGAAGAGCCGGGATGCGAGGTCTACCTCAAACGCGACCACCCCGAACACAGATGGTTCCCCGACAACTATTATGTGGATGCCCTGCCACCGAAAGGCGATTATCTCCACGAATACTTTGAGACCATTGACGAGGCTTTCCGCTACATCGAGAAGATTTCCGATACCAACATCATCACCGCAGATGATGTCGAAGCCCTCAATCTCGCTTGGGGCGAGGATGGCGAGTCCTACATCTATCTCCACGAATATAAGGAGGTCTGAACGCAACAAACCCCTGAGCAATCACACCGACCGCCCAGGGGTTTGCCTTATTTTGTCTCTATTGCCTCTTATATGTTAGAGCAACTTTTCGGGATGCTCCAGTTCCTCAACCAGCAAATCAACAGTTGTAGATGGCTTATGCGATTTATAGTCCACCGATTCTATAAAGAACTCGCGCAGCCTCGCCGCTCTTTCTTTTGCCAATGTCTCACTGCCAATGCTTTGGAGTAAAGCATATATCCCTTTGTCATTCTTCTTGTATCGATACTCTTCGTAGCCGGGCTTCTTCTGAATCTCGTTTTCGAGTTTCTTTATGTAGTCAGCTCGGCTGATGGCACTGTCGAGATAAACGAAATGAAACAGATACCACAACTCAAACGCTTCGTTGCTCCAGCCTGGCATATAGCCTTTGCTCTTTGCAAGCGCTATAGCCTCATTGAAGTCGTTGAAGTCATCCTTGTCAAACACTACCCATACACGGTCGAACCGCAGCTGTCGTTGGTGTTCAAGGCGTGACCGGATTTCCTCTGTCTTCTTTACTAATGCACAGGTGGATTTTCCTTCGCCTACAATTTCTTCGGAGCGCACCTCCGAGTAGCGGTCTTTGACTAATCCCTTGAAATAATTCGGCTCAGTACGCTCACCCTCACATACAATCAGGAAACGCACAATCTTGTCGCGCGTGGCAACTTTGCGTTTCTTTGCAGCCTTTGCCTCACGCTTTTCGCGTTTGAGCTGCTCTATCTTGGATTTCGGCAACTGTCCCATATCAGTTCATAAAAGGAATGGCACCGTAGCGACCATTGATGTAGTCTTTTTCAATATTGCGGTCATTGCGTACCTTGTTGCCGGCATCATCGCGGAACTCCACCAATGAGTAAAGTTCCGAGGAATCGGTCTTATCTTTCTCGGTGAACCAAATCTGGTCGCGGCGTAGGTACTGGAGATTCAGCAGATTGGTGTCGTGGGTGGCAAAAATAAGCTGTGCACTCTTTTTGTTGATTTCCTTGTCCATAAAAAGTCCGATGATTTTTCTGGTGAGGAACGGATGTAGTTTGGCATCCAGCTCATCTACAATCAAAACCTTTCCGTTAAGAATGGCATCGAAGATTGGTCCGGCAATCTCGATGAGTTTCTTGGTGCCCTCCGATTCCATTTTGTCAGTGGGAAAACTGCGCTGCTCGACGACGGTGCCATCCTCATTGAAGATGTTATGAATCGTCTTGGAGTCGAGCGAAAACTTGTCATCCAATTTGGCGTTTACTTCAATGCCGTGAAAACCTAGGTTTGTCTGCTCAAAGAGGCGCATTACTTCATCACCTCCTTCCTGGTTGTACATCAACATTTTCAATGTCTTGCCAACATATTCTTTGCCATCCATCCCCGACATGTAGTCCATATTGGTGAACCAGTCGAGGATTGCCTGTGACACCTTGCCGTTGAGCTGGGCCACGAGAGATACGAACAATCTATTGGCCGGAGTGGAATCCTGTTTGCCGATGCCCTCGCTGAAACGGGTCTTTGAAATCTTGAACTCGTCGCCACTACGGAGGAACAATTCAAATTCACGCTCTCCTTTTCGCTTCTCATAGAGCCATTCGTTGAGAATTGCTTCGGCGTTGTAGTCGAAACCGTAGCGATACTTGGATTCACCGATAGTAAACTGAATTTCAAAGGATGTCGGTTCATCACCGGAGGTCATGTTCAGGCAGAACGGCTCAGCATCAAGTTTGTCCTTGGGATTCAACTTGACGGAGTTGAGCAGCACGTCGCGCATGGCCCTCAATGCTTTGAGCACATTGCTTTTGCCACTTGAGTTGGCACCATACATCACGGCTACAGGAAGAAGATTCTCGTCTGCCGCCGGCACAACCGAACCGGCCAACTCCTGAATGGAAGCAGCCTCCATTGAGAGGGTCATCTCATCCCGAAACGACCGGAAATTCTTGAATGTGAAGTTTACTAACATGGCTCTATTTGTTTTTCGTTATGCAAAGATAACAATAATTTTTCAAACAGAGTTTGTTTTGTGAGATATTTTCTCACAAAATAGCTATCATACACCTGTTTTGGGTGGTTTGCTATCAGAGACCTGCCTCATTGGATGGATTTCGGCGAGTTTACAACAGATGAAGTAGGCCCGTTTGAAGTCTTCAAACAATTCATCGTCGAACCATTCCTTTGTAGTGAGCCTGTAGAGAAGACTTGAATCTTCAAACTCGTCGGGGCGAATTATCAAGGGCGTAAGTCTGTAACCCAACCCTTTGTTGCGGTCGATAAGGATGATACCATCCTTGCTTAATGATACCCGACCAATCTTGCAGATTATGGGAAAGCCCTCTATTATGTCGATTGGAGTCACGTTGTTCCAATCCCCGTCATATCTCTGCATGAAGGAATGGTCCATTAAAGACTGCACACATCGCGGGTCTACGAATGAGTCGCGTTCATAGACATAATCCTCGATGTTGTCCACATGGTAATGCTTGGCTATCCGTGAAAGCAGATAGTCTGTCACTTCCTGTCGCCCGTTCTCCAGATAGGAGACCGTACTTTGGGGAATCTTCATTGACTCTGCAAACTGTTTTTGCGTCAAGCCTTGTTCCTTGCGGAACTGTCTGAGATTTATCAGTTTCATTTTCTGTAAGATTTACCGGGGTGAATGATTTTTGTGTATATTTCCTGTATGCGGTCAACGACCCTCCAGCCATATTGCTTGAACAGATCATCGGACACAAGATTGGTAGTGATGATTGTGAAACTCAATGTCTCATAGCGTTTCTCTATCAATCGCCTTACAGGATGAGCCGGAGTGCCAAATGACAAGACCTCACACGGTTCCTCGCCCAAGTCATCTATGACCAACAATGGTATGTTTTTGAGTTTGAGTATCTGGCTGTCTTCTTGATTCTTGTAATACTCGCAGACCTCAGTGGCAGTGATGAACCGCCACCCAAACTCAAAGTATTCTCCCATATAGTCGAAGCCCCTTTTGCTGTTGAGCTGCCGAGCCATCTTCAGGATAGCTTTGGCAAGCGTGGTCTTGCCGTTGCCGGGCACGCCGCAGAGCATCATGCCCGATTGCGGATATGGTTGGGTCAAATGTTGTATGACCTTGGCAACCACCTCTTTGGTATTGTCATCACTGATGAAGTCGCCGTAGCGCTCCAGCACTTCCTCCTGGTATAGTTTGTACAACATGAGGTAGGCATCCCTTGGAGGGAGATTGAAGCGGAAACACGGGGCCATCTTGTGCATCGCTTTGACCGCAGCGACCTGGTCGGTAAGTTCGGTCTCTGTAATACCGAACTCACCGAGTATGTCACTGAGCGACTGTGATTCTTGCTTTCTCATGGATGCTTCGTGTTGCTGGATTCAACTCTGAAACAATCGCACCAGAAATAGTCCGTAAAAAGTCTGTGGGCTACCTCGATGCCATAGGTCTCTCGGATTGTCTGTGGGTCAAACGGCGTGGCAATCAGTGTTAGAAGCCTATTGTCAGACCTGAACCGGATAAGTGTCTTGACCAAAGTTTTGGCAAGTCGCTCATTTGTGCATTCCTCCTCGTAACCAAGGTTATCAAGGAAGAGCACCGGCGCTTTTGCCGCTTCCTCGAATGTCTCGTAGGAAGCCAAGGAGTACCGAAATTCCTCGGCTCGGATGAATTTACAATCCAACGAGTTGATTTCCTGATACTCCCATGCTTTTGGATGTTTTTTCAACAGACAGAGAAACTTTTGGAAGACCAGCATGAATGTTGTCTTGCCCGAATCATACGAGCCGGAGAAGACAAATCCTATGAGAGACTCCGGATGTGTCAGCATTTCAGCGATGTGAACGAGTGCTCTCTTGTCACATTCGTCAGTGACAATCTCTGTGCCTCTTTCACTGCCAACTGCATAAAAGCAGCGGGTGAGAACTTCTTCAATCGTCTTCGGCTCCAGCAGGAGGCGAAAACGGCTTTTCGTAGTCTGCGGCAGTTCTCGCGCTGCCTTCAGAACCTCTGCGTCGGGCGACGTTTGTTTGGCCGGCCCCTTTTTCTTGTTGTCCATTTTGTGTTGATTTAGATTTTACATTTGAGTTTTGTCGAATCTGGACCCGTGACCAGTTCATGAAGTGCTGTTTGAAGCCCTTGAACGAGTCATGGTAATCTTCTGCGCCAAGGCAGTAGTTGATGAACTCATCGAGCATCTGCATCAAACCCTCTTTGCCGTTTTCCGGCTTCAAGCTGTAAAGCATTTGCTCAATGGTCATATCTGATTTTTTTAAATCTTCATAAAAACTCCTTTCTCGCGCGGAAGAATCAGAGAAAGTATTTTCCTGTTTATTAGTTTTTTTATTTATTATATTTACCCGTATCTGACCGTCCATTTCATCCGACACCCCGGCCAACGGTTCATTATGCAGCTCGTGGTACTTCTCATCTTGCATGTCATCAGACATCCCACCCGACAAGCCGCCCGACATACCACCTCTGGTTTTTCGCTGAAAATAGCCGGCAGGAGGAGAGAACCTCTCATACTGCACAATCTTGATTATGCGGATTCCCTTCTCTTCACGGAATGTAATCCGACCCTCCTCTTCAAGGTCGGAGAGGAAACCGGCGATTGATCGCTCATCGGCGTTCCATACCCTTTTGAGGTATGACAGTGTAGGTGCAACTTCTCCATATTGAAGATGAACGACGATGCCGGTGGCTCCCGCACCTTGAATGCAGGGCTTCGAGGCGGCATGGTTTCTCAACCACAGCCACCAACAAAATTTTTTCGGATGCTGAAAGAGCCAGTCAAGTTCCTCATCCTTGTATATCAGTGTGAATCCGGACGTGTACATAGTCAATCCTTTCTGCATTCAGTCGACCTCAGGAATGCAGCCAATTCCTTTCCGCTGAATAGCGTTAATGAGTTTTTGATTCTCATAGCACTGCCAACCTTTTCTATCAGGCAGGCTACTTGATCTGTGGTGCGCCCAAGCATATCGGCAAGTTCGAACACAGAATACCATTTATCGGCTTTAATCTGATTCATCATCTTATGTTGATTTTGCATCCCCATCAGGGAAAAGGTGATACATAGATGAGTCCAGAAGAATTGCGATTCTACTTTTGGCGTATTGTTTAGGGCTATGCCGCCCATACATCCAGCTAATCACAGATTTGCGCGATGCGCCGGTGGCCTTGCATATATCATCAATCAGTTCATTATATTCGACGGATTTATTGAATAGGTTATGGTATATGTTTACGAGGGAACCTTTGGCATTTCTGTCATCCGGGAAAAGTAACTTCTCAGACAAACTCAACGAATTTGACAATCTCTTCTTAACAAGATTTCCGGGGTTGATTCCAGACTGCGTGGAACACAACACCATTTTCAAAGTGTTGGGAGCCAATCCGGTTTCTCTCATTAAATAGTTGAAGAACCGTGTACGTGGTGACGGCAAATCAGCAAGCAGTGCGCTTAACTCCTTAAGTGACTGGTGAGCCTTAATATATTTCGCGTATCTCTTCATGGCTCACAGTTGATTAAAGTTTCACCGCCTTCATTATCACTTCTGCTTAATGAGCGTGGCGCAATATGGATGTTGTAATTTCTATCGTGTGAGAGCCCGGTGGATAGTGATAAAAGCACACTCGTTGCTGTTCGTGGCTTTTCGGTCACGAACTTAAGAGGCTGGCAGTTCTTTTGATGTGTCTGTACAAGGCCATCTGCTCCAATACGGAACTTAGAGTCCCCAAGAATAAAAACATTCTCCATAATCATTCTATTGACTAAAGGTTCTTATTCTTTCGCGAGGACTCAATGAATTCCTCTACATCGTCCTCAAAATATATACGGCTTCTTCCGATTTTATAGCTCCGGAGTCCGGCTCTCTCATATCGCTGTATAGTCTTCACAGTTTTGCCCAACTTCTCGGCGACCTGCTCTATCGTAAGGTAGCTCTTCACAAGGCTATCCTTTACGCTCTTTTTCAAAACCTGTATATTTTCACCAAACATACGGGTACAAACTGCTTCGATGCGTTCATCGAGGACTGCATCGAATGAGCCGAATGATATGCTTTGATTATCCATGTGCGTCAGTATTTATTATTTCTGACGCAAAGGTAGATTGTGACTGATCCTTTACTGGTAAAATACAGTGAAACCTGGTAAAGTCACAAAATTTTACTTTTTACTAAATTTTACAGATGCTGATTGGTTGCTTATAATCAGTACGCTATGTTGAGTTGATATATTATCTCAGATTTCTTATTTTCTACTTCTTCCTCAGTAAGCAGGCTGTCAACCTTAGAAAAATATTTAGACATCGCACCTTGGGTGTTGGCAACTCCCCAGAACAACTTCATAGCTTTAAAATTCGGAGAGGTTGTCAGAATTTTCATTTCTATAGCAGCCTTGATATATGCAGCCAGTTCCCTGCCACCTTTGCCATAGACTAATTCCTTCATCGCACTGAAGACTCTCACCTTCTCTTCAGGTGATGCTCCAATGATGAACTTGAACAGTTCTTCCCTCATTTCATTTGTTTCCCTCTCCTCTTTGGACCTTTTAGCACTTTCCCCTAGACTTTCAGCGGGTTGAATTTTTTCGGCAAAGGTTGAATCTCCCGCCAATTGACGATAATTCTTGTAAATCCAAGGAATCCAATGGCAAGACAGTGTGAAACAGATCTTTCTCAGGCTATGCTCTTTCTCATCGCCTCCGGTTTTTGGATTCAGATATTCAACCGGAAGCCGTTCAGCCCATGAAAGGAATGTGTTGATTGTTTTCGCGATATTCGATACAAACCATGATGCGCAGTAGCCACTGGTCATGTCGTTAAGAGCCAGTTCTTGAAACCCGACAAGTTCATTTTCTACGAAGTCTTGGAGATTGTTAAGTTGAGACAATTCGACATCCTCCCATCCCGAAAGATAGGGGTCAAAGATTTGGAATCTGCTACGAAGAGCATTGTAGAAATGAGGAATCGTCGTGCTGCCCATATAATTAGAGTTTTACAAATTAACGGATAGCCTCTTGATACAGTTCACCAACAGGGTACAATCCCAATTCAATAAGGTACATCGGTAAGCGGTGGTAATCAAAGGTTAAGACTGACGAAAGAAATGAAATTTTATTGGCTGAAAATTTTTGTACCTCGAAAAATTTGATTAACTTTGTATTGAGCCGATAGGCTTCACATCATCAAGATATAAATATTTGATTTTGACCACTTTGATGAGATGTCAATGTCATTGAAAGCGACAGAGAAAAACGAGGTACAAGCGCATATACGCATCCTCTGATTTTCAGTAGATTGAACTTGTTTCTCAATCCAATTTCAATCCAAAAAATCACTTTGTACCTCAAAACTGCTCAAACGTCTGAATAATAATTTAGTGAAGATTGTGCATCGGCAAGTAATTAGCTGATTATCAATGCTTTGTATTGATAACAATTGACTGTTACTGAACGATTAAACTTAATTCTTACAAGAACGCCTAATGCTGATAACTGTCAGTGTTAGGCGTTTTTATGCACTATTTTGTACGGATTTTGTACGACAGCGACTCATTTCACCCCAAGCGTCAGCAAGGTGGTGGAGGTTTGCGGACGTAGACGGACGTCAACGGACGCGCACGAACAAACTAAGGCGAAATAAACACAAAAGAAATGAGTAGCAACATTAAAATTGAAAGAATCTGTGAGTGGTGTGGCAACCGTTTTATGGCTCAGACAACGGTTACACGTTTCTGCTCGAAGCGATGCGCAGAACATTCCTACAAAGAGCGCATGAGACAAAAGAAGATGGCACTCTCCAATCAGGAAACAAGCCAGTGTAATCCCGACCGAAAAAGCCGTGATAAGGATTTTCTGACCCCGACGGAAACAGCCCAATATCTCGGAGTATGCCGGACATACATCTATGACAGCATTAACCGAGGTAAAATCAAGGTGACGAGAATCGGAAGGAAGACTCTAATCAGCAAAGCCGATATTCGGGCGATGTTTGATTTTCTTACTCCTAAAGAAACAGATCTGTCTGCATCCACTGAAAGGAAACCGAAGTCTATCTCTGATTTCTATACCCGTGCCGAAATTCGAGAAAAGTTCGGAGTAAAGGATTCTTGGATATACAAAGTCGTTGCCGAGAACAATGTGCCTAAGACCATTCTTCGTGGTAAGGCATATTTCAGCAAGAGCCATATCGACAGACTTTTCTCGGCGAGAAAGGAGAATCCGGAAATAACGGAGTGGTATTCGGTGGAGGATATTCAGTCAAAGTATGGCATGACGTTATCTGCGATATATTCTCTGGTGTCGAAAATTGGGATACCGAAGCGCAAGGAGGGGCCGAAGGTCTATTACTCCAAATATCACTTTGATGTGGCCAAAGGTGCCAAGTCGGCCGAGGATGTCGAGTTTATTTCAGTGGCTGAAGCTATGGAGAAATACTCGCTGACCCGCGACCAGCTGTATCACTACGTCAAAACCTATAAGATAACCAAGCTCCGCTGTGGCAAGTATGTCAAACTGAACGCCAAAGAGTTAGCAGAGTTATTCAACCCCAAGATTGAGTTATAATCCGGTGATTTTTATCACCGGGCAACCACCTCTTTCCCTTGAACATTATAAATCTAAAAATCAAGAAATATGGAATCTGCAACAATCACCAAAGTTACCCTCCGAAAAGAAAAACTCCGTAGCGGCAAACTGTCGCTCTATCTCGACTACTACCCACCAATCTGGAATCCGCACATCAAGAAGATGTCGCGCAGGGAGTTTCTCGGTCTTTATCTCATCGGTAATCCAAAAGACAAATTCGAGCTTGACTACAACGAGGAAATCATGCTCAAAGCCCGAGGTATCCGTGCCACCCGCGAACTGGCAATCATCAATGAGGAGTTCGGTTTTCTCGACCGCACCAAGAAACAAGCGGACTTTCTTGAATACTTCGAGAGCAAGACCAAAGAGAAATATCAGAAATGGGAAATCGTCTATAAACACTTCAAGGACTTCTGCAATGGTAGATGTCTGATGAAAGACGTGACCATCGGCCTGTGCAACGACTTCCGCACATACATTCTTAAAATTCGGGTGAAGCAGTCCGGCAATATTATATCACGCAACTCTGCCGCCGGATACTGGTCCACCTTCCGCGCTCTGCTGAAGTTGGCATATAAGGAAGGCTGGCTCCGTGAGAACGTCAATGACTACCTTGACCGCATTGACTGGGAGGAACCGAAAATCAACTATCTCGAAATCGAGGAGGTGAAGAAGTTGGCTGCTACCCCCTGCAAGGTTGAGGTACTGAAAAGAGCTTCTCTCTTCGCCTGTATGACCGGACTTCGCATAAGTGATATTCTGCAACTCCGTTGGGAGAATATTGAGTTGTCGCCCGATGGCGGCTACTGTATGCGTATCCGCACCCAGAAAACTAAGACGCAGGCAACACTGCCATTGAGCGATGAGGCCTTGTCGTACTGTGGCGAACAAGGTCGAGGCATGGTATTCAAAGGTCTGAGCCGCGCCCACACCCGTGAACCGTTCAAGAAATGGCTCAAAGATGCCGGTATCAAGAAGAAAATCACCTTTCACGGACTCCGCCACACTTACGCTACATTGCTGATAACCAACGGCACTGACATCTACACTGTCAGCAAGATGCTTACGCATAAAAACGTGGCCACGACGCAGATCTACGCCGAGGTCGTAAACCAAAAGAAGCGCGATGCTGCTAATTCCATTTCGCTGAAATAACTTCCAAGTGAAATATCCCAAATATTAAAAGCGAATCACCCCAAAAACACCAAATAAATCACCCCAAAAACACCAAATCTCTTGCGAATGTCGTTAATTATTAGTAGCTTTGCGCAAAATACAGTTTATGGAATACTTATCTCGAACCGCGGACCCAATATTACATCTTCTATTAGACGCTTTTGGAGCAGTTTTGATAGAAGGGCCTAAGTGGTGTGGAAAGACTACAACCGCGGAACAAATGGCTAAGAGCGTTATAAAATTGCAAGATCCGGATATGCAAGAAGACTATCTCGTCACCGCTCAATCAAAACCATCGCTTTTGCTTAACGGCGAAATGCCTCGTCTTATCGATGAGTGGCAGGACATACCTGTCCTTTGGGATTCAGTACGTACGATGGTTGATAAACGCAGTAAACCGGGACAGTTCATTCTTACAGGATCTAACACCGTGCCACAAGACAAAATCAAACATTCAGGAACGGGACGTATTGCTACTCTCAGAATGCTACCCATGAGTTTATGGGAGTCTAAAGAGTCATCTGGACAAGTGTCAATTTCGGAATTGTTTAACAATGCTGATTATGATTTTGACGGCGCAACATCAAAACTGTCAATTGAAGATTTAATTTTTGCGGCTTGCCGAGGGGGATGGCCCGCGTCTCTCAATGGCAATACTCCTGCCGCGCAGCTGTTGGTAGCCCGTAACTACATCAATAGTGTTTGTGCTAAAGATATTTCTCGCATTGATGGAAAGAATCGTGATGAAAAGCTATCAAGACAAATTTTGAAATCATATGCCCGGAATATTTCCACTTTGGCTAAGAAGACATCCATGCTTGAAGACATAACGGCATCTAAGGATATCAATTGCAGTATTCCGACTCTTGATGATTATATCACAGCTCTGGAACGTTTGTTCGTAATTCAAGATATAGAGGCATGGTGTCCGGCAATCAGAAGTAAAACGACTATTCGCAGTGCGCCCAAGCGGGGATTCTGTGACCCCTCTATTGCGGTAGCCGCACTTGGTCTAACTCCGGATGCGCTGAAAATGCAGCTAAAGACCTTCGGTTTCATTTTTGAGCAGATGTGTATTCGTGATCTTCGTGCATATACGATTGACCTTGACAGTCAAATATCCTATTATCGTGATAGATATGGACTGGAGGCTGACGTAGTCCTTCATCTGCCAGATGGCAGATATGCTCTGATAGAATGCAAACTTGGCAGCATGGAAATTGAAAAAGGAGCAGAACACCTGCTAAAAATCAAAGAACTCATCCGTGAGAAAAACAAGGCTGAAAAGCAGATGCCCATTAGAGAACCGGATTTGCTCATTATACTCACAGGAGGCACAATGGCCTATACCCGGAATGATGGCGTAAAAGTAATACCACTTGCGGCTCTTAAACCATAACTAAATGAGAAATAGAATTATACGACTATACTATCGTGCCAAGGATCTTAGCGTCCGCAGATTTTGGGAGAATATCGGAAGATGGTTTTCCTATTTCAATATATCACGTCGTATCTATGACTTTGATTATTCAAGCATTCTCGCTGTTGAACGGCATCAGATAAGCCGAATGCGCGATTCAATAGCTCATTTCCATAATCATCTGTACGCCGAGCGTGATATTGAACGCCTTAATCTTGCTATAAGGTTGTTGGACATTATAGAAGAGGACGGATGTAGCGAACGTGTCGGCAAGCCTTTTAACTTAGTAAAAAGTGAAAGCAAGGAGAATTTGTATGAAATTGAAGACGATCCTGAATCATACTACACAATTCCGGTTTATGTGAATTACAAAAATGCCATGCGTTTTAGTAAGATAGAATTGTCCAGATATACAGATAGTAAAGATGGCGCACTGTGGCAATCACATCTGAGAGTTGAAAAGGCATGGCATATCTACCATACACTCAGGCTTTACTTTATGCGAAGCTGGTGGGATTGATTTCATATTAACTCTTGAGTGCTGAACAAAACAGTGGATTAAATTGTCTATAAAGACATGAAATTTTAATCCACTGTTTGCTTATGAGAAATACGCCCCAGCGCACGAGGAGCTATACTCCCCCTACCCGGGACAAAATTTTTATCTGGAGTGCCGTTGTTGCCGGATGTGGCATCATGGCTTTACTTGGTCGCCACGCTGCCATTCATCGTTTTGGCACTGACCAATTTACCGGCAATGTACTCTTTGCCGTTTTCTTTGTCCTCTCAATCGGCCTTTATTGCGGTTTTCAATCGGTAATCAAAGATGTGTTCAACCGCCTCTCGACTCTTTTTCGCCGCCGTGAAGTCATGGCTATTGCCGAGACACCGGCCGGTGAAAAGGTCTCAATATCCACGACAGATGTACAGGAAATACAGGAACAATGCTCAACGCCGATTCCAGAAACTGCTTGTGGAGCAGAGAACAAAGGAGAATCGAAAGTCGCCATTCCCATGAATGAAAACCGACCGTTTGAGGTATTGGAAATTGTAGACGATATGCGTCATATACGTTTCCCTGATGGAGAAGAGGCTTATGTAGGCATGGAATTATCTGACGATGAGATTATGATTGAGAAATCATATAATGATTCGAGAGACTATGATGCTGAACTTGAGGAAGCATACAACGTATATCTTGACTCTATGACAGATGAGGAGCGTTATGACCATGAGCACGGAGTTACCCACATTCAAAAGAAGCGGGAATATGATGAAGATGTCGGTTTCTTCTCATCGGTATGCATTCAGGATGTTCACAAGAATCCGGATGGGTCCACTTTGATAGAGGAAACAGAGCAAGAGGTTTACGTTACTCCCGATGGTTCGGTGTATTATCTTGAGGACATGGGTCCAATATGCAATTTTTATGAGAAATACAAAGACTCCATAGAAACGCATGAAGAAATAATCACAAGAAAACAACAATGTGATGAGGCGTTTGAGGAGATGCAACGTCACGAAGAATTATATAATCTTGAACAGGTGTCGTTTATATGTGCATATATCACACATACTATGCAACAGTTCATGGAGTCCCACGAACTCGATAAACTTCATAAGAACGCAGAAAAATGGACTAAAAATCCAATAGCTAAATTCGCTTCTGTTCGGCTCCGAAGCAATCACCTGTCGAAAGAAGACATTAAACATCTTTGTTATAATGTCGGCAAGTTTCTGAATCTTAAAGGTAATGAAATTGCCTTATTCGTCAAAAACGTATTTGCAGACAGTTTTGACACCGTAAAAATAGGAACAATTATAGCAAAACTTGCCGACAGGAACCCAAAGAAAGATCGTATTCCATTACTGTCTGCCAAAGAAATGAATTATCTCTTTGAGCACTATAAACGCTACAAGACCATTAACCTCGACATTATTCCCAAAAGATTGGCTGAGGAAGAAGCTAAAACCAAATTAGATGCTGCAAAAAAGAAGAGCGGAAAATAATAAGGAACCCCCAAGTATATTATAGGCGAATAGTAATGACTATTGTCATAGCTGTTCGCTTATTTTGTTACAACTCAATCTTATAAAGCACATGAATACACAGCGGTGAGTCTTCTGACAGTTTCGGATGATTAAACTCTCCAGCCTTCACCATTCCAATCTTTTGCATCACACGTTCTGAAGGAGCATTTATCTTGGCGGTGAAAGAAAACAACTGCTCAATTCCTGATTTTTTTGCCAATTTCAATACTGCTCTTGCAGCCTCAGTTGCATATCCCTGATTGTGATAATCAGCCGCAAGTCGCCAGCCAATTTCAATCCCGGGTGTGAAATCTGCCTTAAAACCTATTTCATGAAGTCCAACATATCCGATGAACTCTCCGGTAGACTTTATTTCCACAGCATAGAGCCCCCAATCCTTTTGACTGAACTCGTCCTGTATCCGTCTATAAAATGCCTCAGTCTCTGAATCATTTAGAATAGTGGGGAAATAACGCATAACCCGAACGTCTTTGTTCATTGCAATGAACAAAGGTAAATCTTCTGGTTTCCATGAACGTAAAATAAGTCGTTCAGTTTCGATATATATCATAATGAGTCAGATTTATAGTACAAAATTACTCAACTTTTCACACCGGCGCAAGTCATCTATGTTTATTACTCAAAATAACCACAAATTCACCTAATCTTTGATTAAATCACCATACAAATATCCCCAAGAAATGTCGTCTGACTTTCAAAGCGTTAGCACTTGCCAATCGGTTATTTTAGGAAGTAAGTATGGTTATTTATTTCACCATCAACTCACTTTCAATCAGTGCGGTTTTATTTCCGTAAAACAATTTAAAACCGTACTGAAATGGAAACATCAACACCAACTTTCGACCAGCTGCCACATGTGGTAAGCGGTCTCTCCGAAAAACTCGACCGAGTGCTTGACCTGCTTGAAAAGGCAGGCATCGCCAGCCACTCCAAACAAGCCAAGCCCTCACGCAGACTCGTGTATGCGAAAGAGGCTTGCCAGATAATAGGCAAGTCACTTTCGACCCTCTACCGCGCGGTCAAGGCTCCGAATGATCCCATTCCGAGCTACAAGCGCGGCAAGCTCCTCTATTTTTATGAGGATGAAATATACGCATGGATTGAGGGCGGCCGTAAACACTCCGCCGCTCCATCCCTCGCCGAAACCGCAGCGGCCATCACTGCCGGTATGAAACGCCGTCCCCGCGGGGGCTATAATTTCTGAGCCTATGGAAAAGAATATTACCCCGGACTCTGTAATCAGTGCACTGATGAATCACGCTAAGACATCCGACAGTGACTTCCCGGTGCAGGTGTTCCCAGCCAAGATGCAACGGATTATCCTCGAACTCAACACCACCTGTGGTTTCCCAATTGACTACACGGCATCGGCTATGCTCGCCGCAATATCTGTGGCAATCGGCAATACACACCGAATTGAGGTGAAACGCAACTGGCAGGAATCGGCAATCGTGTATATCGCGATTGTCGGACGCCTCGGAGATTGTAAATCGCACCCGCTTACTTTCGTGATGCGCCCGTTAGTCAATGCTGACTGGAAAAACAACCAAGAGTTTCAGAAAAAGCATTGCGAGTATCAGCAGGCTATAGCGATGAGTCGCAAAGAACGCATCAGTGCCGGACTGGAGGAATTCCCGAAAGAGCCTAAGCGTCTGCGCTACCTCGTGTCGGACGTGACGCAGGAGGGTCTCAGTGCCATTCACTCCCACAATCCTCGTGGCTTATGCCTATGGGTTGATGAGTTGTCGGCATGGTTCAAGAACTTCACACGCTACAACACCGGCTCGTTCTGCCTGATACTCCGGATTGTTCGCTGGGCTGTCAGCGACGGAGAGCCGCGCCCCTCGGACATCGAAGATGAAGACGTGGCAGGAGCGATAGAATTGGCTGAATACTTCCGGGGCAACGCGCTCAGTGTACTCACCTGCATCAGCGAGGAGAAACTGAATGAACTGCACCGCACCGTCTATGAGCATCTCGCCGAGGAATTTTCAACCGCCGACGGCATCCGTATAGCCGAGCGGTTCGGGATGAAAGACCACACATTCAAGATGTTTCTCACCCGTAATCTCAACACTCTGTTCCGTCGCATACGACAAGGATGGTATCAGAAGCTTTCATGTTACTCCGCTAACAAAGTTACTCCCGATGAACAGGATTGATGATGCAATGGTAGAGGCCACCATGCGTGGCTACGACCGGAACAATCTCTTCGCCTTCGTGGCAGCGATAATCGGGAGTGATGAAGCACAGCGGTTGATGGAGATGTATCGCGTAGGCACATCGAAGCATTGGCACGGTGCCACGGTGTTCTGGCAAATCGCGGCTGACGACAACGTCCGAGGTGGTAAGATTATGCTGTATGACCGATTGACCGGACATCGTGTGCAGGAACCGTTCCCCCACATCAACTGGGTACACTCGGTGTTGAGATTGCCCGACTTCAAGTTAACACAATGTTTCTTCGGTGAGCATCTGCTCCCTTATATCCGAGACAAACCGGTTGCCATTGTGGAGAGTGAAAAAACGGCAATACTCGCAACACATTACCTCCCGCAATATCTGTGGCTTGCCACAGGCGGCAAGTGCAGTTGTCTCAACCGCGAGGCCATCCAAGCACTCCGAGGCAGAGAGGTGATGTTGGTGCCCGACCTTAACGCTACTGACGATTGGCGCAAGAAGCTGACGCTATTCGATGATTCGGGAATAAAGGCAACTCTGTTTGAATCGCTTGAACAGATGTCTACCGATGAGCAGCGCGAGCAAGGTCTTGACATTGCCGATTTCTTAATCGCCGAGCAAACTCCACACGGCATCCTTGAACAAATGATGCAACGTAATCCGGCATTGCGACAACTCGTTGACGCGCTAAAACTGGAACTCGTAGGCATCGAAGAATACAAATCGAGCGAAAGCTCACTAAAATCTGAATGAAATGGCACAATCAAAAATCTCAAATCCTCAGTCATCCGAAATGACTGGTATGTCTAACAATTCAGTTTTCTCTGAAACTATGGAAAATCCTACCACCCCCGAAGTTCAGCCCATCGCTGAACAGAGCGAAGCCGCTCAGTCAAAGTCACCTCGCCCCACTGCCAAGCAGCGCAAGAGCGAACTCGAAGATTACCGCACTGCCTTCTTTGCTCCGATTAAACTCGGCAAAGACAACAAGCATCAGGTAGCAATCAGCAATGAGACGTTTGACCGTGTCGAGCGCACTGCCCGATTCTTCGGTGGTCCCGGCTACAGCGTCAGCAACTTTGTCGAGCACATCATCAATGAGCATCTCGACAGCAACGCTGCCAACTATGAAGGCTGGTTCACCATAATCAGTAAATCGTTCTGACCACTGCCCCAAGGCAGTGAAAATGGCGAAGCCATCGGCAACGCCGGTATCCGGATATTCTGTAAGGAATAGGAGGATAGCAAGGTAGTGGCAATGTAAACATTTCCGACCTTGCATCCTCCGTTACCGGGCGGCTGGAGTCCGTTCCCGATGGTCACAATGTCGAATCTCAAAATCCCAAGACAATGACATTCACAAGAAGAAAGAAAGCTCCTCCGGGAGCATCCGAGAAATCTGGCAAGTCATACGTTGTCAGTGTCAGGCTCAATGAAGAACAGTATCAGACCGTGCAGGAAAACTGTCGAAAATCCGGCAGAAAGATGTCTGACTTCTGGCGCCACGCTCTGCTCAACGCCAAGGTTACGGCAGTAGCCACACCCGATGATATGGCGATTCTGCGTCAGATTGGGAGCATGGCGAATAATCTGAATCAGCTTGCAAAGAAAGCCAACGAAGCGGGTTTCAAACTCGTGGAGTGGTCTCTTAAAGGTATGAGCAAGGAGATAAAAACGCTTTATACAAGACTGTCTTATGATTGGAGGCATAACTAAAGGAAGCTGTTTTTCCGGCTGCGTGGAGTATGCTCTCGCGCTGAAAGAGAAAAACAAAGAGGCTCGTCTGCTCTATTCCGAGGGTCTGCTGACCGACACACCGAAAGATATTATTGACGGTTTTGAGTGTCAGCGGCACCTCAACAGCAGGGTCAAACACTGGTGCGGACATATCTCTTTGTCCTATTCTCCGAAAGATGCCGAGCGCATGAGCGATGAATTTATGGTGAAACTCGCACTGGAATATATGGATAGAATGGGCATCAAAAACACCCAGTTTATCATTGTTCGGCATCTTGATAAGGAGCATCCGCACTGCCACATCGTCTATAACCGGGTGGATAATGACGGTAAATGTGTAAGCGACAGTTTCGAGTATTACCGCAACAACGAGATATGCGACGAGATGAAACAGAAGTATGGTCTGACCTATGGTGAGAACAAAGACCAAGTGAAAACTGAGCGTCTTAAAGGACGGCCGAAGACCCGTCAGGAAATTTATCTCGCCGTTCAAACCGCCAAGAAATCGGCAAAAGACTGGACCACTTTTCAGCGAGAACTCGCCCAGAAAGGCATTACCGTCAGGAAGAAATTCCGACGTGGTTCTACCGAAGTCGATGGTCTTTCCTACTTCAAGGACGGACAAAAGTTCAAGGCATCGCAGGTTGACCGCAACGGCAGATGCTCCTACGATGTCATCTGCAAGGCACTCGACCGGAATAAAAACCGACAGTCCCAGCCGGCATCGCCCTCGCCAAAACCGATGCGACAGCAGCCTAAACAGGAATCGAGTACCGCTGCAAAAATCATCGAAGCCGGTGCCGATATGGTCGAAGGACTCGGCAATGCACTCGGTGGTCTCTTCCAAGTCGGACCTGCCTATGACCCGGAAGAGGAGGCTTTTATCAACGAGATGAAACGCCGCCAAAAGAGAAAAAGAGGCAGAAGTGTGTAATTTCAGAAACTGAAAAACATGAAAGAAAATTCTGAAAATTTCTCGGAGAATATTCTCCAAAACATCGCTGAAGACCTCAGCACAATAAACGGCACGTGTACCGAAATCAAGGAGTCGCAACTCAACTGCGCCACCGACGACGACCTGAACAACATGGGTACCACCATAACGTCAGCCGTCACCGAGAAAGTCGATGAGATGCAGACATCCATAGAAATCCAGACGCAGACGGTCAGCGAAATCGGAAGCAATCTGACAGCCTCTGTCGATGACCTGAAGACTGAAATCACCAACAAGATTGACAACTTCACCGCCAATCCGCCGGTGCAGAAGATTGAAAAGACAATCCGTATCGCCAAAGAATCATGGCAAGTCTATCTCGCCATGTTCATCTCGGTGTTCACCTTCATCTTCTTCGGAGCTGCCACTATCTGGCAGGAGTCGCGCATCGAACGAGCCCGTATCTCCGACATCAAGTATCACTACGTCCTGATGCACGGAGGAGTTAACTCCGAAGGTCTCGACAGTATTCAGAGCTGGTTCCGCGACCCTGAACGTGTCAAGCAAATCGAAAAAGAGGTGAAAGACTACGAAGACCGTGTGCAGGAAACTGCCCGCGCCCTCGACCAGAAGCACCGCCTCGAAGAAAAAATCAACGAACTCAATTCTCAAACCAAAAACTTAAAGAAATGACAGTATCTCAGAATCTCAATCAACTCCTCTCCCGTGTGAAAACCATCTTCAGCCATAAGGCACACAACGAAGGAAAACCTGAACCTACAGTACAGGTAACTCAAAAATCCGACCAGAATCTGCGAAATGCGCTCGCCGATGTAGAGAAATATCTCGCCAACAATTTCGGAACTGCCACCTCCGCTCTGACCTATGAAGAGTACACTAATGGCATCAGCCTGACCTCTGATGACCCGACATTCTCAACAGCAGTTGTCATTCTGACCCGTACCAATGGCATGCTCAATTTGCCTGACAACGTAATCCTCTTGGGATACGTCAAAACCGACAAAGGCGACGACTACCTCATCGAACACCTCGGAAACTTCATTATCTTCCTTAAGCGACTCGGCATAAAACACCGCATCCAACACCTCGCTATCGCCTTCTCGAAAGAGCACTATGACACGCCCTACGACGTCAAAACCGCCGACATAACCTGCGTCCGCCTCTACTAATCCCCACTCATCCCCCTCGCCCCGACAAGAAATCCACCTCTTGTCGGGGCTTTTATAAATGTATAATCTCTGATACAGAGACCTCTAAATCTATCAAGAACTATTGCAAAAGTCAGAAAAATTTTGTAACTTTGCAGTCTAAAACGCGCTTGCGCAGACAAATAGACCAATCAATGTAAGTAAAAACTTATATTCAACATATTTAAGGAACTTCCTTGTAGTCGTGAAAGGTTTGGTCGCCTGTCTGCCTACTTGGAAGTTTTTTTATTATGGCTAAAACGCTCAAATTTATAGACCTCTTTGCGGGACTTGGTGGCTTTCACTTGGCTCTATCAGGTTCAGCTATGCGTATGAATGGTTTGGAATTTGAGTGTGTGTTCGCATCCGAATTAAAGGAAGATTTAAGGAAGCAGTACAAATCCAACTTTCCAAATACCAGAATCGAAGGCGACATCACTCAAATTTCGTCTGAGGATATACCTGCTCATGATATTTTGTGTGCTGGATTTCCCTGTCAGCCTTTTAGTCAGGCGGGTAAAAGAGAGGGATTTAATGATGCAAAGGAAAGAGGAAACCTTTTTAATTATATTTGCGACATTGTAGAAGTCCATAAGCCCAAATATTTATTTCTTGAAAACGTCCAAAATCTTAAGACGCATGATAAAGGAAACACATGGAAAGTCATTCAAGAAAAATTGGATAAATTAGGCTACGATGTTAAAGCCGATATTCTATCTCCCCATCAGTTTGGTATTTCTCAACATCGTAAAAGAATATTTATAGTAGCTATCAATCGTAATTTGGGAAGCATCGCAAATTTCAATTTTCCTGTCCCGCAAAAAGGGGCAAGTCGTTATTGTGATGTTAAAAGACTTGTAAATCCTGATGATACAGATATAGTTAAGTTAAAGCCTGAAACCCGTCTCCAACTTCAAGTTTGGCAAGAGTTTATTGACTTAACTATAAAACATGGGCAGAGTATTCCATCGTTCCCTATTTGGGCTATGGAATTTGGTGCTACTTATGATTATAGAGATAAGGCTCCTGCCTTTCAAAGTGTAGAGGAACTGCAAGGAAAATTGGGTAAACTCGGTAATAAAATTACTGGTTCTTCATTAGAAGAATGTCTTTCTAGATTGCCTATTTATGCTCAAACGGCTTCCTCACAAAAGTTTCCTTCTTGGAAAATTAGGTATATTGAACAAAACCGTGAATTTTATTTGAATAATAAATCTTGGCTTGACTCATGGATATTAAAGATTAGTCACTTCGAGAATAGTCATCTAAAAATGGAGTGGAACTGTGGTGCTACTGCAACTCCTACCATTGAAGATAAAATCGTTCAATTTCGTGCTTCTGGGATAAGAATAAAATTACCAAATTTTGCTCCAGCTCTTAATCTTGTAGGGACACAAATTCCTATTTTCCCATGGGTGCCACTTCCTAAAAGTATCTTATCTACGGGCGAACCAGATAAAGGTCGATATATGACTATAAGAGAAGCTGCTGCTATTCAAGGAATGCAGGAACTAAAATTTGACGACCTTACTCAGAATCGTACACTTGAGGCTTTGGGCAATGCAATAAATGTAACATTGGTGCGTCGCATCGCTAAAAATATTTTCGCAGATGAACAACAATAAAGTTTCAATAGCCACCAAGCCTCTCGTATATTCTGCATTTAGATATATCGAGAACAAAGTGTGGAACGCACTTGCGGAATATGTCGACAACGCAATTCAAAGTTTTAAGGATCATGCAGAGATCCTTTCTGCTATAAATCCTAATGGAAAGTTGCGCGTAGAAATCAACATTGATGTAGAAAACGATATTATCACAATCCGTGATAACGCTTTCGGCATAACTAACGATAACTACGAACGCGCCTTTGAGTTAGCCAATATTCCTTTAGACCGTAAAGGTCTTAATGAATTTGGAATGGGTATGAAGGTTTCTTCTATTTGGCTTTCTGATTTGTGGAATGTGGAAACCAAAGCTTACGGAGAAACTGATACTAAGACATTAGTATTCAACATTCACGAAGTAACTCAAAACGAAGAATTAGAATTACCAGTTTCGCGTAAGCCGGCTAATGTAAATGAACACTATACAGTAGTTACGCTTACCAAACTTTCTCAGAATAAGCCGCGTTCTCGTCAAATAGCTTACGTAAAAAAACATTTGGCAAGTATCTATGCAAAATTCATTCGTGAAGGTGTCTTGGACTTAATAGTCAACGATGAATTATTGGCTGATACTCAATTACAATGTTTGGTCGCTCCTTATTATAAAACTCCAAATGGAGAAAATGTAGTTTGGCGGCAAGATATTAACTTCGAGGCCCCAAAATACGATGAATTTGGGAACCTCATCGGCTCTTATTATGCTAAAGGATTTATAGGCATTCTTGAGCGGATGTCTACCTCTGTTGACAATGGTATATTGCTTTTCCGCAGGGGGCGCGTAATTGGGTCAAGTTTTGATGAAAAATATCGTCCAAAAATTCTAAGCGGTGAGGAAGGCTCTCCTCGCTATAAGCGAATTTTTGGAGAACTTGAACTTGATGGTTTTGATGTTAGTTTCACTAAAAGTTCGTTTCAGGACGACGACGAGTTCGCAACTTTTATAGAAATTATGCGCGATGATATGCTAAAGGATAAGTCTATTGATTTATTCGGTCAAGCGCAAAACTATACGAAACCCAAATCTCAAGCCGATAAAAAGAAAGCAGCTCAACAATTAGTAAATACTATTGTTGACGAAATTTCTAAACCTCTTGTTCTTCCTGATGAAGACCAAGAGGTAGAGGTGGAAATTCCAGTTGCTGTTGCTCAGTCATCTTCATCGGTTAATTTTTCTACAGTTCCGGACCAGTCATTACCGAACATTGAACCTATAGAAATTCCACCAATAGAGATTGAGGTTTCTCCTAATGCAAGTTTTTCGTTCACACTTGTTATTAGTGGAATTTCAGGGGCATCTAATAGCGGTCTATATACTCTCGTATATAATCCCGATGGTAAATATTATGCTACCATAAATCTGTCTAATGGTTTCTTCGAAAGATTTAGAGATTGTCTTTCTTCTGAAGACAACATCAATCAACTGGCTTATTTCATTAAGAACCTTGTCGTCACAGAACTTTTGCTTTTGCAATCGGGTACTCGTGGAGCGACAACGTTTAGAAACAAATTTAATCAACTATTCGGCCTAATATGACAGAAGTAATCTCAATTATTGATTCAGTCCAGGACCCTGTTGCCAATTACTTTATGCCTGTAATTGGTGAGAGGACTATGGCTTTTATGAATAGTCAGTCTAAACTTGATGACGACGGTAAACTTACCATAATGGAAGAAGCACAGGACATACTTTCCCACTGCATTCTTCCTGGTACGAATGATTCTATTACCAACATTGCTGTTGGCTATGTTCAAAGTGGTAAGACGCTTTCATTTACAACCCTGACTTCTCTTGCCGCAGATAACAACTGGAAAGTAATTATATACCTTACTGGCACCAAGAATAATCTAAAGGAACAAACATCATCGCGTTTACGTAAGGACTTATTAATTGAAGGGACCGAAGATTATAAAATTTTCGCTGATGCGAATGTTTCTGACCGAAACCGCATTAAAAACTTCCTTGAGTTTGGTAATGAAACATTACTTTTCCCGATACTTAAACATTATCAACATATTAACGCTTTATCGCAAGTTTTTGAAGATCCGGAAATCAACAATATTATCAAAAACTACGGAGTTATTATTGTTGATGATGAAGCAGACCAAGCGAGTTTCAATACTTTTGCAAAGAAAAACTCTGATAAAGAAGAGTGGGAAGACGACGATTTCAGTAGAACGTACAGTGCAATTCTTCGTCTAAAAAGAAGTCTTCCTAACCATTCATACATTCAATATACGGCTACTCCACAGGCGGCTTTCTTAATCGATAATAACGATATACTTTCCCCAAAGTATCACACAGTTCTCTCTCCCGGCAAAGGATATACGGGTGGTAAATTTTTCTTCAAAAATCCTGACTATGACTTGTTATCAATCATACCGGATGAAGAAATTTACCATTATAGTCGCAATCCTTTGACTGAGATTCCGACCTCTCTTTTGGAAGCAATGCGCCAATTTATTATTAGTGTCGCTGTTGTTGTTCTTAAGCAAAAACGTGAACCGTTCCTTTCTATGATGGTTCATATTGACGGACGTAGAGATACTAATTCTACTTTTGAGCATTGGATTTCTAATAATCTCCAAGATTACTTGGACGTTTTACGTGCTCCTGACGGAGATCCGGGCAAAGAGCCCTTCATTAATTCTTTGCGACAGTCTTATGAATCGATTACTCGCTACATGACTGACCGCTCGGAATTTGACGAAGTTTTACGACTTATTCCACAAGCCATTCTTCGCACTAAGACTCATTTGGTACAAGGAGATACTAATTCTGTTATAGACTGGGGTTCTGAAAAAGGACACATTTTAATTGGCGCAGATATGCTCAATCGTGGCTTTACGATTGAAAAATTATCAATGTCATATATGCCCAGAACTTCTGCTGGTCGTTCTACTGCTGATACTATCGAACAGCGCTGTCGCTTTTTCGGATATAAAATGCCCTATATCGATGTATGCCGTGTTTTTTTAAGTAATAAAAGCAAAGATGAATACACGGCTTACGTTGAGCATGAAGAAGTTCTCCGCGAAAGTCTCAAGCAATGTTCTTCTATTGCAGAGTTCAGTAAGAACTCTATGGCGATGTTGCTTTCAGACATGCTAAATCCTACGCGCACTAATATTCTCTCTGATAAATTAGTGCGTGAAAAACTTATACGTTGGCGACAAATGCGTTCTCTTGATTGCATACAGGAAAACAAGTCTCTATGTTATGATTTCCTTAATCGCATACAATCCTTTGAACAGCTTAGGAATTACAACAATGACATTCGTAATCACCGCCATGCTTTTGTGCCAATAGATGAGTTTATCAAGTTTTTCCGTGAGTTCAAATTCTTAGATGTACCGAACATAACTCGAAAGATTGTAACAATTCAATATCTTCAATACATCAAGGAGTTTGAAAATATTCAGTTTGTGGATGTCTTTCAAATGGCATTTCAAACTGAAACCACTCGTCAGTTCCGTAAACGTAAAATTGTAGACGGGAAGCCTATTAACCTGCACGCTGGTCCCGCTGCCAATGGCTCTTATCCGGGAGATGAGCATTTCCATTCAAACACGATGGTATCAGTTCAATTTCATCATATTGTACTCGATGATCCTGGTGTTCAGTACGGTAAAAAAGATTTATTTAATCTCGCCTTTTATTATCCACCTTCCATTGGGGAGGCTTTTATCAGGCTCGACAAACCAATAGATGACGATGAAGACATTTGATAAAGCTACGCTAATTCAAAAGTTTCAGGAACTTAAAACTCGCTCTATACCGGAGATGGGTTTTAACGCTGTGGCTATCTCTGACGATTGTCCCCACCGTTTAGGCATTTCGCCAGAGAGATATCCAATTTTCTTTATAGAATGTTCTTCTTCTAAACGAATAACAGACATAAATTTGAACCTCTTTAAGGTTCTTTTTAACCGTCAATGTTCTATATCCGATAATGATTCTTCTACCAAAATTGACGGCATTTTTTCAATCATTCAACTTAATTCATTAAATCCAGACTTTCAAAAATATTTTATGGAAGTGGTCTATCTTCTTTTACTTCGTTTAGACGATAAACCTTCTATAACCGTTTTGAAATCTGAAGTTTCAAAACTTTTAAGCATCTTTACAAGTGTAAAAGCTATTTCCAAAGAAATTGTTAGAGGTCTTTGGGCTGAGCTAATTGTAATTAAGCAATCGTCCAATCCCTCTTATCTTATCAGATCTTGGCACGTTGTACCTGAGGACAAATTCGATTTTAATGACGGCAATGACAAATTAGAAGTAAAATCAACTATCGGCGCAAAGCGTGAACACACTTTTGCCATTGAACAACTTAATCCCAATCCTGGTGCTAAGTTACTTATTGCTTCGATGTTTGTTGTGCAAACTGGCGTAGGAAAAACTATTTTTGACCTTGTAGACGAAATTAGCACTTCAATAACTGATGTCGATGTGCTCTTTAAGTTGCGAGAACAAGTAACTCAAACGATCGGTAGTAACATTGATGAAGTCGCAAAAATGTATTTTGACGAAGTCGCAAGTTTAGATAGCCTAAACTTCTACGACTATACTTCAATCCCTGCGATTTCTCTTTCGGACATTCCTGATTTCGTTTCTGGCGTGCATTTTCGCTCTGATTTATCTAATATTGCACCAGTTGAATTCATTGACCAAGACAGTGTCCTTTTCAAATCTCTATAAGTTATGGCTAAGCGTCAGTATCTAAAAGGAAATGCTCTTAACGATAAGTTCTTATCGGGGTTTAATAATTACAAGGGGTTAAATGTTATCCTCCGTAACAACGATGTTATATTGTTAGAACTGGATGGACACAAATATTATGTGTACTTAAAGTGTATTTCACACAAAGGTAATCCATATCCACTTAATGAACAACGAGCTCAATTACCGCAAAGACCTATTTTTGAGACCATAAAAAACTCGGATATTGACTTTCTTTTCTTGGGGTATGATATGGATAATGATGTTTTCGTTTGTTGGGACCCCCTAAAAGTTCGTCAAAGATTGAACGTTAAAACCTACGTTTCTTTTTATAGTTTTAAGGACATTCAAAGTTCTGTGGTGTCTGGTAAAATTCTACCAGCGGAACTATCTAATGGAGATAAATTTGTGCTTTTCAAGCGTGAGGATGTGTTATTTTTTTTCAATATGATAAAAATACATTTTCCTCACCTGAAAATCAGTTCTCAAAATCTAACAGAGAACTCAAAGCCTGATGTAGTAGAGCATAATTCATCTAAATCGCAAAAGATTGAAATCGTTGGTTTCCTTGCAGATGTTAATAACGATCAATCTGTTAAACTGCTAATTGATTCCCTGATGGCAGAGGATAAGAAACGCATGGAGATCATATGCGTATGCATGAATAACTTCGGAAAGTTTTATTATAATATGAAATTGACCGACTGGAAAAGGATTATTTACACCTACCTTGATACTAAAGCGATTAATATGTAACTATCTTTAAGGTCATAATGTAAAATGACAGAGACTTAGAGTTCGTCATATGAATATACTGTAATTAATATTGACCCAATGAATACTCTCGTAAAATTGCATTACATCACTATAGATTGTGGACACTATATTGATGCTACCAATGAGAATAAGTGTACCACAGAATTTCTGCATTTTGCTAATATAATTGCAGATGTTTTTGACTGTGAACTTAAAATTGAAGCTGTTGCTATTGCAGAGGGTGGATTTGAAAGAATTTGGAGCGTAATATGCAAAAATGAGAATAAGAAAGGTATAATTACATCTACTATTATCGGAACTGTTATTGCTACAGTATTAGCATCAGGGATAACTGGAGGATGCGACAGGATAATAGACTATATAACGAAAGATAGAGAACTCACAGAACTTCAAAAAGAAGACCTAAGACTTTCGATTGAATTAAAGCGTAAAGCATTAAGTGAGAATACTCGTTTAGCTAAACGCCAATCTAACTTTTACGAAAATGTGTCTAAAGACGAAAGAATTAGTGCAATAGAACTTTCGTCTACCAAGAGTGACAATGGTATTTTCTCAACTACTAAGGTTGACCGCAATGAATTCTCCAATTTTATCCTCACATCTAACGAACTTGAAACTGTAATTGTTGAACATGCTATTATAGAAATAATATCACCGGTAATTCAGAAAGGCACTTACCAAGTTTGGAGGGGCCGATATGAAGGCAATATCATAAAATTTCATATGCGTTCATCTGAATTTATGCTTAAAGTTTATTGTGGTGAAATAGAATTCAAAAATGGCTTCACTATAAACTGTAATCTTTCACTATTTCGCAGAATGAATGAGAGTGGAGAAACTTATATTTATAAACAAGACGTAACATTAGTTCATAGTTACTATGTAAATGATAGTCCAGTTGAGACCACTGAAGGCAAACGCTTTCGCCAAAAAAAAGAGATAGATAGTGCACCTCATTTATTCACTGGTATTGAAGATATTTAGTCTTCTGCAAAAATCTATTATATGCCTAAGAAGTTTGAGATACGAAATAGCACGGCAGAATTCCTGATCTTTCAGATTGAGAGGAAGGAAGACGGTGTGCAAGTGGTATACCAGAGTGAAAGTATCTGGTGTACGCAGAAGGCTATGGCGCAGCTTTTTGATGTGGGTGTAACGGCCATAAGCAAACACCTCAACAACATATTTTCTGAAGGAGAGCTTCAACCAGATGCAACTATTTCCAAAATGGAAATAGCTGAGTTAATCAAGTTCCGAGGATTTCTCGGTAGTTGTCAATAAATAAGAGAATATGGCATACGAAGATAGATATAAGGAATTTGAGCAATATCTTATTTCTGGGAAACCGGGAGTGAGGGAATATGCACGCAATTAGTCAATAGCTATAGAATGTAGGATGCTAACATATTGAATAACTTGTTATGAGCGAATTTGACGAATACATAGTTCACGGAGAACCGGGACAGAAGGAAAAGGCGGACGCTTGGCAAACGGCAATCGGTCTTCAGGACGTAGATGGACTAAAGGTATCGCCGTATCTACTCGATACCGCACGTCAGCATATTGAGGGAGATATTACCATTGATGAAGCTCGCGAACGCATCAAGGCTTATTATGAGACAAAATCAGGACATGATGAGGTTGATGAAGAAGGAGATAAAGCGTCTGCCAACATCGCAAAGATTCTCAGTGAACCATCATTTGCATTCTCATTAGTTGGACTAACTTCTATTCATCGACGTATCTTTGATGGTGTATTCAAGTTTGCCGGACAGTTGCGAAAGGTTGAACTTAGCAAAAAAGAATGGGTACTTGGAGGAAATGCCTCAGTTAGTTACCAACCGGCTATTGATCTCCGCGAAGCTATCGAATATGATCTATCAAGGGAGAAAGAATTTGATTATTCAAATCGCCCGATGACTGAGATTATCAATCACCTATCTCAGTTTATTGCAGACCTATGGCAAATACACCCTTTCCGTGAGGGCAACACTCGCACAACTGCGGTATTCCTTATTAAGTATCTTCGCTCAATGGGTATTCCGGCAACCAACGATATGTTCAAAGAACATTCGTGGTATTTCCGCAACGCCCTCGTGAGAGCCTCATACAAAGGATTGAACATCTCCCCAACGACTAAATTTGTAGAAAAATTCCTGCGCAATGTTATCCTCGGTGAAAAGAATGAACTCCGCAATCGTGATATGCTTGTCGGTTCATCCCTTCCAAAACCAACCGCTCAAAGTGCAACAGAAGATAGTCTAAAGAGCAATATTTGCACTTTGAATTACACTTTGGAGGAAACCGCTGTGCTCAGATGTATTGAGACCAATCCAAAAATGACTCAAAAGGAAATGGCTGCAACAATCCGTAAATCTGAACGCACAGTAAAGACCATCACTTCTACCCTCGTTGATAAAGGAATAATTATTCGCCGAAACGGTCGCCGCAACGGCTGGTGGGAAATAACAAACTGCAACAAAAACTCTGACCTTGTAAATAATATAACTCAATAATCCTATGATATTTTCCATAGTTATTCTGTTCTTGATGCTATACTTGGTATCTTTTATAATTCCAAAGATGTCAAAAGATACCCCTACATGGAAGAGATTATTCGTAACCTTTAGCGAGAAAATAATCAATTACTATTGTACAACTTCAGAAGGTCGTATTATTCTGAAATTCATGAGATATACCAATTTTGCGTACATTACAGCCACTATTGGTTATCCTCTTATCTCTTTAACATGGAATCATGAGGGATTAGATATAATTTTTGAATGGAAAGAAATTGATCAAATTTCCTTTTGGTCATATCTCTGTATTAATGCTTTTGTTGTTTGTGTATATCTAATTAATCAACGATATGGTGGGGCTGAAGCGAAAAAAGATCACAAAATACAATCAGAGCAACACAGCGAAATAATTAGACTACAGGAAGATACCCATAATGACGTCTTAGGAATAAAACAAATTATTAGTCGTTTCCCAGATAGTTCAAGAGCACTCTTGCTAAGTCATATCAAAGACGTTAAAAATGATATTGAGAAATTACGTCTCACATCTGCATATGAGCACTTAGAGAGCATACGTAATCAACATGAGCTACATTGTCCAGAAGACAAGTATACCCTTGCATTGATTGAATATTGGGAAGGTTGCTGTTTAAAATATTCAAACACCAACAAAGCGGTATCCCATTTTAAGGAAGCTCATAATTATGATAAAAATGGTATTATAACCGAAATAAGCGAAGAATATATATTTGCCTTGTGCTATGAAGGGAAATTTGAATCTGCTTTTGAATACATCAATAATAATGCATCATTTCTTAAAGATTCAATATGGATATATATTCCAGAATTTCTTCAATGCGAAAATAAAGTAGAGTATTTCATTCATAAACAGATCTCTGATCATAAAACAATTGAAAATATTTTAGCACAAACTTTAATTCTATTGCAGAAGCATGATATGGAACTTGACTTATCGTCATTTTCAATAGCTAAAGATGACTCTCTACCACTCACTTATCGATCTTTCCCAATATGGGTATTAAAACTATCTGCGGGCTTATCCTCCTTCTTAAAAAATTGCTTTTGGCGATTTAATGGAACAAATTTATCAACTCCAGAATCAGAATCACTATTTAAACTTATATCAACATTCAAAAAAAGTTCTGCTTCAAAAGAAGTAATACTGGTCATGCCAGATTTGGAATTATATTACGCAGCAACTGGTTATTTACGAGACCGGAAAAGCCACTGGATAGAAATTATCCAAACTCAGATAAGTACATGTCATCATAAAGATTTTGCATATCTAGTATTATCATTTGCATTGTTTAACTCTGGGAAAGTTCAAGAAGGGATTGATACGCTGCGCAATTATTCAAATCGCTCCAAAGAATTGACATGGAATTTAATCTCAATGTTAGTTTCTGTGGGGAATTGGCTAGAAATCCAAGCACAAATGAAACTATTATTAGATAAATCCGACAATCTTGTTCCTAATATAGGATGTTATATATTAATAAACCTAGTTAGATGTTTTCCTGATAAATTTGCCGAATTGGCAAAAGAATTTCAACTTGACAATCAAATTTCCACAAATATTCTTCATGGTCTTATAGATTTTTTTGCTGGAGAGAAACAAAGTTCTGTAATTTATTTAATAGAACATGAAGAGGATGCCATAGCTCAGCTAAAACCATTCTACCCATATGTTTATAGAGAACTAGGCAATCTCGATAAAGCGATTACTCTAGTACAGTCCTTTATCACTCCAAATGTTATCGATGCTGCTACGTTACTATATGTCGAATTAATGGAAGAAGATAAGCGAAATTTGGAGTTAATAAAATTCTTAAGGGGACTTCGTATATCGGGGGCAATACACATTCCATTTTTATTTACAGAACTTAGATTATCATTTTTAACTCATAACCATGAAGAGAGTATTGCAATTTGTGAAATACTAACAAACGAATTTCCGGATAGTGCTAATATCGCATACAATAAAATTGTAAGTTATTATAAAGCTGGAAAAAATATACCAGATTTTGAAACTGCATATAATGTTATAACGAATGGTATCCTCAATCCTGATCATGTTCAAAACTTATTCTATATTTTACTGTCATTAGGGAAAAAAATAGAAGCCCTTGATTTCTTATATGATCAAGTAAATATAGCAAAGGATCAAAGTCTCAGAGATTTTTATTATAATATTCACCTGTCTAGTGAAGTATCAGATATCATCTCTGCTCCAAAAGATACCGCAGAAATCGGAGACTATATTACATATACAGATGGTACAAGACAATATAGTACTACATTATTGAAAGATGAATTTTTATCATCATTCGAAGGCAAAAGTGTCGGTGAAAAACTTACTCTCGATAACGGAGTAAAAAAAATTACTTTTACATTACAAGGAGTTGAAACTAAATATGCTGGTCTACTACATGAGATAACACCTTCCATCTTGAACAATCGTAGTAAAACAATAAGGGTATTTAGTTTCGAGGATATCAAAGATGATCCTATACAAGGAATTAAACGGATTGTTTCAGCATATAGCGGAAGAGATGATGATGATTATACAAAAAGAATTCAAGAGCAGATCAGTTTATACAAAAACTCAAAATGTCCTTTATTCTTGGTCAAACCAATAAATGATATTGGGGAACTTTACAATATAATCTTTGGGGATTTTAAGATATACCAAGTACCCTTTCAACAATTGAAAAGTCGTTTTGACGGTTATATTCATTTTGAACAGATGAATATTGTACTTGACTTATCCTCTATAATATTAATCCATGCAATTGCACGAAAATTTGGATTGAAATATGCACAAAAATTTTTAATAGGCCAGAGGATATACGACTATATAAAGGAGAATCTCGAAAGGGAAAGAAGAGGATTTCCGATAGGTATATATTCTCTTTCTGTACGGAATAATTTAGGACATCTTGTCAAACGCGAAAATGAACAAGCAATTAAATTGGAGAACTTTTTAGAGGATCTTCTATTATGGATTTCAGAAAACTGTCAAGTGCAAATTGTCGAAGAAATTGTGAATTATGAAGAAAAAGAATCAGATCCTATAATTGAAACTCATTTTGAAAGTATACTTTTAGCCCTAAGGCCTAAATCTATTCTTATTAGTGAAGATATTTGGTTATGCAATCTTAACGGTGCTCCAGCAAAAATCAATGTAGAGTTCCTTACCAAATCTATTCATCCAGAATACTCTGATATGGTATCACGCTATCTAACGGATCTTAATTATGTAGGTCAAACAATTGATGGCAAATACATAATTGAACAAATTATTGCCAAAGAACGTGGTGTAAATGAAGGATATGAACGTTGTATTGAACTTATAAAACATAATCCGTATGTAATATCTAGTTATATCTCGGCCTCAGTATCATTTATACAAGGGATAGTAACCTCTTTTCGTTTACAAGCGATAAGTGAAATATATTTCATAATATTTGAAACATTGGGTTATAGACTTGCGAAGCACGTTTATTTACAAATTCAGACATTTCATTTACCTAAAGAACTCACGAGATTGATTGATATAGCTTTTCAAAAATTGGAAAGTCAACAAGTTATTTTAGCCCCTTGAGTCTGTGTTAGGCTAAATTATCTTATCAAGTAAAAAGAATTAAGAATCTGTGGAAATAGGATTTGTAAGTTTTAATCAGGAGGCTTTGAACCGAGCAAACAAGGTGATGAAGCTTTTGCAGGGTCAAGGTGCGATTGACGAGCTTGGACTAGGACGTATCCGCGATGCGTTCTCTAATACCATGTTCCCGGGAATGTCGGTCTTACAGACTCATGCCAAATATTTCGTTCTGATGCCAGCCCTATATGCCTACCTGGGAAAGACAAGGATTGCTGACGTCCGCGAAGCGCGTGCCATTGTGCGCGAACAGGAAATTAAGCTGACATATCGTCTTATTGAAGGGTCCTCAAAAGATACTACCGGTATTATCGGCGCAGATATGTTGAAGGAAAGTCGAGGCGCGAAATATGTTAAATATGATCCAGCCTATGTATATCAAGCTGGAATGGAAACTTACGGCCTTATTCCGCGAGGAGGAAATACTTATGCCATTCTTGCTGAACGCTCCGCTATATATCAAAATATGCCGAAAAAACATAAAGGCACAGAAGAAAATGGAGATGATTCGGATGACCTGACAGGCAATCGTCAGATATTCAAAACGTGTGGTATAAACTATGATTTCAATAGCAAAGCGCAGCTGTCTATTGCATTAAAGCGTAAAGAGGCTGAATTTCTTAAGCAGCAGATTGTGGCCACTACTCACGGTTCGTTACTTAGTTATCTGCTTGACAATGGCCTATACAAGAGTGTGACCGCCTTCTCGTTCGATGATGACGCCTTGGGTAAATTATTAAAAGATAATATACCAGATGAATTATATCTCACCTACAATTTAGCTTTGCGTTATTCACGATTTGCCTATCTACTACGACTGAGATATGCTATGCAATATGATATACTAGTCGGAGCCGAAGAATCAGCAGAAATTGAGGCGGCGGAATTTAGTAGGATACTGACTGAATACGCAGATGAGTTTACTCCAGATTCTATCAATGAGATTATTCAGTTTGTGTCGTCAAAAGTGACCGAAGAGTCATGCAAGCTTTTTATCACAAACAGCGCTCAACTCATTGCAGAAGAGAATTTTGACGAGCTTGATAGACAAATCGTCCTGAGAGAGAAAACCATCAAAGGTCTAAAAAGGAGTAAACTCCTAAACTATAAAGACATGCCGCAAGGAAAACCATTTGAATCTCCCAAACCAATGGCTTACCGATGGAATACAATAGTCCGAACTGTGTTGTCTGAAATTAAGGAGGGATTGAACAATGAATGACTTGGTATATAATGAAATAGTTGCAACTCCGGGCTTTGAGTTAGAATTTGCAGTCGGTACAACCTACAGCCTTGACGCGGAGGCATTCCTCGCCATAGCCTTGTCTTTTGCTCGTCTTGGTGATGTGACCGATGCTGATTTCCAATCTCCATTCCGTCTGCTTGAAGGTTTGCGTCAAGCAAATAATCGTATTGCCCTCTTTTGTAATCGTGCCGGATTACAACCGCCCCTACGCATGAATCCACTGTATGCCATGCTTGACAAGAGTGTATTTGAGGTTGCAGACGAGCATAAAGGAAAAGAATTGGCTAACTTCCATCCGAAAATATGGGTGATAAAAGAGCGTTCGCTTGACGACCATACCAAGCGTCAGATAAAACTTGTGGTAATGAGTCGCAATCTAACAAAAGATTCAAGTCTCGATATCGCGGCTACAATGACAGCGCCTCTTGATGTAAAGACTTCTGCTGAACTTCGCCGCAAACATCAGCCTCTTAAAGATTTATTGCAGATTCTTGCAGAGAAAGCTAATGCTGACAAGAGAAAGAAGATTCGAAAACTTGTCAACGATCTTGACTCAATGGGTAAATTTGTTCTTGATTCTCCGTTCGAAGATTATGAGTTTCTTCCGATTCATTTCGGCGAGAATCTGAATCCGAAAATAGACATTACAAGAGATTTAGCAGGACAGAAGATGATGATAGTATCACCCTTCATTGATAAGACTCCCTTCAAGAGTGACGGCAATTCAAATCCTATTCGGTGGCTCAATGAATATAAGCCATCGAGCGAAAAGGTGCTGATTACTCGCATTGATAGTCTTACACCTGAAATCTTGAGTCTTTATTCCAGCAATAAACGTGAGATTTGGGTTATGTCGCAGGTTGCGGAACAAAATGATATTCAGCCGATGAATCTTCATGCCAAGATGTATTTTTCTTGGGCTCCGGAAACTTATCCGAATGGAATCTATTATTGGCTTGGTTCGGCAAATGCTACTGAAAGTGGCTTCAACCGAAATTCGGAGTTCCTTCTCAGGCTATCAATGCCTATAGGTAGAGGTCGATTTGAGACGTTCAAATCTGAATTTTGCGATGAGAAAAAGCAATTGTGTGAACTAATAACGTCATTACCAAAATCTGAAAGCAGCCAAGAGGATCATTCTATTACTATTGCGATACGCAAAAACTTGATTAGTAGGAATAACCTCTCAGCCGAGGTTATTGAAATTGAAGGAGAATACACTGTTGTTATCTCAGCTAAGAAGTGTAATGGCATTAATGGACGAATAACATTTGCTCCAATTCAGGAACCTTGTAATGAGTCAGAGCTAATGCCGGATGCGCTGATATGTAAATTGAACGGTCTGTCACGTGGCCAGCTTTCGGAATTTTATATTCTTAAGGTCATTCCATTTGATGAGACAATCAAACCAATTAGAATGGCAATAAAGATTCCAACAAAAGGTATTCCTGAGGATCGCGATAATCATATATTCCGTTCGTTGATAAATACTTCTGATAAGTTTCTCAACTACGTCGAGATGATGATTACGAACCGTCCACAAGAGTTCGCGTCAATAATGATGCAAACCGATGAGGCAAAATCTATGGGAGAAAATACTTTTGCTAATCATAAAGGTAATACACTTTATGAATCTTTGCTTCGTATTGCTGCCACTAATCCAGAAAGATTGGAAGAAATTGAAGAATTCGTAAATCGACTGGATGCGACAGTCGTCCCTGATTCTTTCCGTCAGATGTCTGACATGTTCAAACGTTCAATCAAAAAACTTCGTTGATTATGGCAATATATGATTTTCAAAGGGCTACTGCCGATCGCATTGCCGATATATTTCGACAGGCAACAATCGATACAAATGGTAATGAGATAAAATCCGGAGGTCAGCGTAGAGTGCTTCTTGCTGATGAAGTCGGCCTCGGAAAGACCCACGTTGCATCTGCCGTAATCGACCGAGTGCGAGAAATGCGCAAGGCTGTCAACGACGATATGTTTCGAGTGGTTTATGTTTGCTCAAATATGAGTATTGCAAACCAAAATATAGAGAAACTCGGTATAAAAAACAAGGCGGATATTACGGAGAGCCGTCTCTCAATGCAGCATCTGACAATTCGCGAGCGGGAAGCTAAAATAGTTAATTCAAAAAGCGGTAAAATGGGAGAAATTATTATACCGCTTACTCCTTCAACATCATTCTCCTTGCGTGGGAACAGCAAGGGTAATGCTGCCGAAAGAGCTTTGATAGTGACTATTTTAGAAAGATTTGACGAGTTCTCCAACTTCCAGCATCACTTGTCACGGTTGTTTCAAGCCAGCTCAGGCGATAGTGGATGGGGATATTGGTTGAAGCGTTATTCCAAAAGGGTTAGTGATCTGGGGCAATCTTATCTAAAAGATGTGCATCAGTATCTTTATAGCAATCAAACATTTTTGGATATTCAGGAAGAATTGATTGGGTATTTCAAAAATGGAGATATTTCAAACTTAGCCAGCACTCGAATTATAAATATGCTACGCCGAATATTTGCCGACCTTAGTCTGTCTATGCTTGAGCCTGATCTTATCATTATGGATGAGTTTCAGAGATTCAGTTCGTTGTTGGATTATAACGATGAAAGCGAGCAGAGTGTGATTGCAAAAAAGTTTTTTGAACAAGAAGGCGGCCAACAACCGCTAATATTACTTCTGTCCGCAACTCCGTATAAGCCATTCTCTACTCTTGAGGAACTAACCGAGTATAATGCCGACGAGCATTATGAAGATTTCAATCGACTGATGAATTTCCTATTCAGTGGTGAAAATGAGTTCCATGAGCTCTGGTCTGACTATTCCCACAAATTATCACATATTCGCACAGAAAAATTCGATGTGATACTTGCCTCCAAGCAGTTAGCTGAAAAGAAGATGTATCACGGAATGTGTCGTACAGAAAGACTAAATGAAGGGCTAATCTCTACTGAGGCAGTAGCCGAAATTCCGATTTCTACCGATGATATTCTCTCATTTTGCGAAATGCAGAGAATTGTTTCTGCATGTAAGGAAGCATCTGGACGAAGTTCAAAACTACGTTTTTCATGGTCAAATGTACCAATGGAATATGTCAAATCATCGCCATATCTGCTTTCGTTCATGGACACTTATGAGCTAAAGCAAAAAATTTATACAGTCTATCAAGGCCGATTCAAGGGATTACCCGAGCCTTCCGAACAAGTTCTACTTAGAGAAAAAGATATATCTCAGTTCCATAAGATTCCCATGCGGAATGCCCGTATGCAATATTTGCGCGATATGATGTTGCCCAAAGGACGTGGAACAGAATTTCTACTCTGGGTTCCAGCATCACGCCCCTATTACACCACCAATGCAGAAAATCCGTTCGTAAAGAATCATGATTTTTCAAAAGTGCTTGTCTTCTCAGCGTGGGAGATGGTACCTCGAATGATTGCTACACTCATGACCTATGAAGCGGAGCGCGAAGTTCTGAAAAATGGAGAGTATCGGTCTGACAATGGATCAAATCGTCTTCGAGGTGATTCTGTGAAACTTTTGACTACACCATGGAAATGCTTAACCGAGATGACTTCCAAGGAAGAATGGAAAAGCAAAACACTTTCTGAAATTCGCAAAGACATTGAAAATAAGATTATTCATAGCCTCCCCGCTCTTCCTTTCTCAAAAAGAATTAAATATTCTACAATCTATGAAACATTGTGCTGGTTAGAAGACAATAGGTTCCCCAAGCCTACTGAACTATCAAAAAATACGGTACAGATATTAACAGAGATGGCTATATCTTCACCTGCGATTTGTTTATATCGAGTCACGAAGAATTTTACGGAATCGCGAAAGACTGCAGAATTATTCGTTTCTCTCTTCAATAAAAGGATTGCGGGTAAGATAATTGATAGACTTCCAAAATCTTTAAACAGAGGTAACAATTATCTTCAAAGTGTTCTAAACTACTGTTCATTAGGAAATTTGCAAGCTGTCATAGATGAATTTCTCCATTTAAAATTCCCCAATGCAATCGGACCTAATTCATATGATTCATTGTATTCACATCTTGAGGAATGTTTTCTATCTGATAGTGATTTAACTGTAGAAACAGACCAATCTTTTCCGCTAGGAAGAAATAACAAATACCGAATGCGAACTGGTTACGCAGTCCCATTCGGGAAAAAGCAAAATTTATTTGAAGATAATTCGATAAAACACAGCAACAATATCCGAACCGCATTTCAATCACCATTTTATCCTTTCATTATTGCCAGCACATCCGTTGGTCAAGAGGGACTCGACTTCCACTGGTATTGCCGAAAGATTGTTCATTGGAACTTACCTTCAAATCCACAAGATCTAGAGCAACGTGAAGGTCGAATTAACCGATACAAATGCTTGGCAATTCGACGAAATATTGCCATGATTTTTCCAGATATTTACGACTGGGATAAACTATTTGACACCGCTAACGAAGTAGTCAGGAAACAGTTTGGCAAGCGTTATTCAGAAATGGTGCCCAACTGGTGTCTTCCCACCGAATGGCTTCATGATTCGAATATTGATATTGAATGGATTGAGCGAATAGTGCCTCAATATCCTATGAGTAGCGATATTGATAAATATCACCGACTTATTGACGTGCTATCTCTATATCGTTTGACTATGGGCCAACCAAGACAAGAAGAATTACTCGAAATGCTCGAAACGCTGCGTCTTGACGATAAACAGATAAGGCAATTATTATTTGATCTATCACCAATCTCACGACATAAGTGATTCTTTAATAATCTGAGTAATAATATCGTGATAACGGAATCAACTATTTCCAAATTGGAAATAGTTGGGTAACGTAATTAAATAGACTACATCTAACAGTTGTTTCCATTTCGGAAACAACTGTTAGATGTAAGCATTAATTCATATATACGTTTCTTTGAGTAAAAGACTGAAGTCTGTAGTTTTGGAGCGTTTTTCAGATTTACTTCCTCGCAGTTTCAATTTGTTTCAGGATTTTTGCCCGGACTTGCTCGAATGACAGAGGAGTGAAGTTGTTGTTGTCAACTCCGACATCGAGTTGGGTAGGATATAGATACTGTAGTCGTCCGGCATCTATTCCGGTGTTGGATGGGCGGGTGTGAACGTGTCCGAACAACTGCCACACGTCATCCTTGTACCCTCCCTCAAAACACAGGTATGGATAGTGGCTTAGATAGATTTTCTTTTTCCCAATCTCTATGCGCATTGCCATTGCAACGTGTTCAAAGCGTTCTATAAAGCCTTGCCTGATGTTTTTGAGATCGTGATTACCGAGAATCAGATAAATCCGGCCGTTGAGTCGATTAAGAATCTTATTCCACTCTTCTGCACCTCCAAGGCAAAAGTCTCCAAGGTGGAACACTGTATCGTCTTCACCGACAACACTATTCCAGTTGTCTATCATCGCCTCGTTCATCTCATCAGTGCTTTTGAAAGGACGCTGACAATATTGGATGATATTGGTATGATTGAAATGGGTGTCAGATGTGAAAAACACCTTATCCCCGTCAAATTTGTAGTTCATTGTCTTCAATCTCTATTATGGCATCCCGGCGGAAACTGGTTTGCTCTCCGTGGAATGTATAGCCCAACTGATTGCATATACACCGGGTATTGCCTATTATTTTGTTTATGTTTCGATGTGAATGACCGTATATCCAATAGTCTATACGACTGTCGGCTATATAGTTGCCCAATTCCACGGTGAATGCGCCGTTGATTGGACTTCTTTTGAACTCATCAGCCATCAGCGCAAAAGACGGCACGTGGTGAGTTGCGACAATCACGTGTTGAGCGTTGCTTTCAGCAACACTCCGCTCAATGAATTCGCGGCACATTTCATGTTCCTTATTGAAACGCTGAGCAGAAAGTCGGAACTGTCCGTTGCGTATTCTATGGAAATCGGTTACACCTCG
This sequence comes from uncultured Duncaniella sp., assembly GCA_958352885.1. Lineage (GTDB taxonomy): Bacteria > Bacteroidota > Bacteroidia > Bacteroidales > Muribaculaceae > Duncaniella. The sequence continues at coordinate 7,210 of CATWQI010000001.1, read as the reverse complement.
CTCGGTCTGGAATTCCTCGTGGGGAGGAATTTTTGCCCAAAGAGTAGATGCTATAAGCTCTATATCCTGAGATATGGGAATAACACAATTATAGACCGCCTTTACATTTGGGCGAATGTTGAGTTGCCAACCTTCGTGAAGCTCGTTAATGTTAAAACCTTTATAGAGTTCGTGATTACCGGGAATGACTATTGTCTGCCGGAAGTTCTCGGCACACCAATTCCAAAACGGATGTCGGTTGTAATTTTCATCTCCAAGATAACCGATGTCACCGGCAAGAACGAGTATATCGCCGACTGGCAGTAAAGGATTATCTTTGAGCCATCTGCTGTTTTCGTGAAACTCCAGATGTAAATCAGATGCGTATTGAATTTTCATACATTTTTTTAGTTGTTGAAACGTTGGTACTTACTGTGTCCGCTGCTAATCGTGGTGGAGAAGGTTATACCAGTATGGACACAAAAAACAACTGTCGGGAAGTTGGTAAAAACTTTCCGACAGTTGGTATATTTCAGTTCGTCTGTTTTGACGATTAACTTATCTCGGTAGAGCCACTGAAACAACGCAGTCGGGAATATCCGCGTAATGATGTTGTATTTGCTGACAGCACACAAGTCATGCTTTCGGAGCGTTTTAAGCTCTGAATGCCTGTGAAAGTTGGTATGTTATAATGCTGTCTATACATTTGTTTCAGTTTTGGTGGGCGCAAAGTTAATACTTTTTCACAATTCAACCAAATTATTTTTAGAATATGAATATTTACGCCTAATCTCGTTCATCAAAGTACAACATATAATACTCTATCTGTTCCAAAGACTTTTACTGTGCAATTGTATTCATAAAAGTATGCTTTATTATACTTTTATTTGGTTGCGTCAGGATTTCTTGCTATATTTGCACAAAAGTTTATTATGTCATACTATGGAGCTTAAAGATATAATGAAGCAACGTAGGGAAATCCTATCCCTCACACAACAAGATCTCGCTGAAATGGCACAGGTCGGAGTTGCCACAATCAAGGATATTGAGCGTGGCAAGGGAAATCCTGCACTAAACACCGTAAAGAAGATTCTTGAAGTGCTTGGTATTGAGATAGATTATAAGCTACGACAGACTATATAATTACCGTTGACAAATGAGAGAGTTGGCAGTATATTACAATGATATAGAAGCCGGGGTACTCACAGAGAAATACCCCGGAACCGGCTATACGTTCCAATATAAGGCGGAATATCTTAATTCAAAGATGCCTCCAATTTCAGTGACTTTGCCTAAGCAAAGCATCGCTTATACTTCTGAATACCTTTTCCCATTTTTTTCTAATATGCTTCCAGAAGGTGCCAATCGCCGGGTTATTTGCCGTTCATTGAGACTTGATGAGAATGATTCTTTCGGATTGCTTGATGCAATGGCAGACAAAGACTTCATCGGAGCTGTAAATGTAAGGAGGATTAACAATGACTGAAATTAAAAACTGTCCATCTTTACTTATAGAAGGGTTTGATTCATATAGCCCCAAAGCAAAGAAAACGCTGTTTGGAGGAATAAAGGTAAATCCAATTCTCATTTTTAATATTGACGAGTTTAGAAATGCCGATGAGATTGCTGAGGCAATGCACCGCATATCTGTCTCCGGGGTACAGGAAAAATTTCCGGCGATTATTAAATCAGGAGAAATCAGAATATCGGGAGATAAAGAACGCTCAACGCATATCCTGAAACCTGCACCTTGGGACAAAACTCTGCGTGACCGCAAACTCATACCTGCAAATGAACATCTTACAATGCAGATAGCATCGCAAGTCTATGGCATACTGACCGCGACTAATGGACTATGCTTCACATCCAAAGGAGAGTCGGTATATATCACACGTCGTTTTGACATTCTTCCCGATGGTTCAAAATTGCCGATGGAAGATTTCGCCTCGATAATCGGTAAGAATGAAGATAATGCCGGAAAACAATACAAATATAGCGGAAGTTACGAGGATATTGCCAAAGCGATTAGAGCAAATGTAGCCGCATGGATGGTTGACATGGAGCGTTTCTTTGAATTGGTTGTATTTAATTACATCTACGCCAACGGTGATGCACACCTTAAAAATTTCGATTTAATTCTTAACGGACAAGATTACCGCTTAGCTCCGGCTTATGACCTTCTCAACACTAGTCTCCATGTCAACGGAGAGGATCTTGGTCTTGACGGAGGACTATCCCCGGACATTGAGAAAAGCGGCGTATTTGAACGAACCGGTCATCCCTGCCGTCTTGACTTTGAAAGATTCGGCCATAAAATCGGCTTGGTAAAAAGACGTATGGATAAAATACTCAACAAGTACACCTCCCTACCAGATGGTGCAATAAAACTCATTGCCCAAAGCTACCTCCCAGACAAAGCGAAACGCAACTACACCCGTATCGTCAACGAGCGAATAACCCGTTTTATCAGAAAATCGGAGTGATTGTTAGGAAAGAATTGAGACAAGCGCATTTTTGCTGATTTTGTACGGCGCAGGACGCGAATGTGAATGTTAAAATTTGCATATCGCCTTGATAATCGGAAGATTATCGCTATCTTTGCATTGAGTCACTGTTGTCGGTTTGGTAAGTGCGGCTTGTAATGATTTAAGTAGCAGACGGTTAGCAATTTGCAACCATAGAAAATTCACGTCACTTGTACGGATTAGATTTTCACCTGTCTGTATATCAGAGAATTGACCGTTTCTGCATCGGAAAATGACGATATAGTTAGAAACGATTACATAATAGCATAATCTGTTAGTATGGCACTCTTTACGGGGTGCCATTTTTGTTGCCGCATTTCTCGGTTTTAACCGTTTCTGCTCGATTTTACGCCCATTTTTGTATCCCGGTTGTATCTCGTTACTCAATCGGGGCTAACCAGTCAGAGAGGTTGTAGAGGATTTAGACATCCTTAGACACCAATAGACGCGGTTAGACACTTTTAACAGAAAATTAACAGAAATAACAACGTAAAATGAGCAGTACAATCGAAATCACCAAGACCTGTGAATGGTGTAGCAGCACGTTCATAGCAAGAAAATGTACGACACGTTATTGCTGTAAAAGATGCGCCGAACACGCCTACAAGGATGCGAAGCGCAAACAGCATGTCGAGCGTGAACAAGCCAAGGCATCAATGCTTCAAATGAGCGATGACAAACGCCTGTTCATAACTCCGGCTCAATGTGCCAGACTTCTCGGAGTATGTCGTGCTTCCATCTACAATTATCTTGCCGCTAATTCTATCCCTTGTTTCCAGTTCAAGGGAAAAACTATTATCAGTAGAGACGGCCTTAATTCTCTTTTCGATGGTTCACATCTCTATCAGTTACGTCCGGCAAAGGAGAAGCAGACTATCACTGAGTTCTACACCACCAAAGAGGTGCTGGAAAAATTCGGCATCAGCAATTCGTGGCTATTCAAGGCGGCGAAAGAAAACAATTTCCCAAAGCTAACCCAACGAGGGAAAACTCTGTGGAGCAAGCCGCACATTGACCGGTTCTTTGCCAAGTCTGCCCCGAAAGAAGAAATTACCGAATGGTACACTGCTGCGGAGATACAGGAGCATTATGGCATGTCGCTCTCGGCAATCTATAATCTTGTCTCAAAGGAGAGAATTCCGAAAATGAAAATAGGTTGTGAAGCCCGCTATTCAAAATGGCATTTCGACAAGGCTAAAGGCGTTGCAGTCAATGAGCCGGAATACTATACGATTCCGGAGGCAATTGAAAAGTACAACATGACACGCGACCAGATTTATCATTATGTCAAGACCTACGGCATAAGCAAGATTAAGGTCGGAAGAATCGTCAAAATATCAAAGCAAGAGCTTGATAATCTGTTTTCTCCACCCAAGATTTGATGCGGTGGAACTACGGTGGGCTATCGGTGGGAATTGCCCTTAACAGGGTGTCTGAGTCCACTATTTGAACACTCCCTACCTTCGCATCAAATCTCTAAATCAAACGCGTATGAATACATGCACCAAAGTTTTCCTTCGTCAGAAGGCTATTTCGGGTGGACGCATATCGCTCTACCTTGATTTCTATCCTGCCATCCGTAATCCTCATACCAACCGGATGAGCCGCCGTGAAACCCTCGGCATCTATATCTATGCCTCGCCCAAGAATGAGCGGGAGCGTCAGTTTAACTCCTCAATGCTTGAAAAGGCTGAAGCTATCCGCTGCCGTCGCTTCGAGCAGTTGCTTAACGAGCAGTTCGATTTTCTTGATAAGGAGAAGCTACGCATGGACTTTCTTGCCTACTTCAAGCAGAAATGCCGTCAGAAGTATCAGAAATGGGACTGCGTTCTCCGGCACTTTGAAATCTACTGCAAGGGCAAGTGTCGTTTCTGCGACCTGACAGTTGACTTCTGCAAGGGCTTCCGTACTTATCTTCTATCTGCCCAACGTCAGCGCAACAACGGTAAAGGACCAATCTCCCACAATTCGGCGGCAGGATACTGGTCGACATTCCGTGCCTTGCTGAAAATGGCTTATCAGGAGAAATATCTCCGCGAGAATGTCAATGACTTCCTTGAGAAAATCGAGTGGAAGGAGGTCAAGAAAGAGTTTCTTACACTCGCGGAAGTCAAGCTGCTTGTCGCTACGCCTTGTAAGATTCCCGTTCTGAAACAGGCGGTTCTGTTTAGCTGCATGACCGGACTTCGCATAAGCGACATCCTGCAACTCTCATGGGAGCATATCCAGATGGGACAGGATGGAGGCTATCTTATCAGAATGTGTACTGAGAAAACTGAGGAAGAAACCAACCTTCCTATCAGCGATGAGACTCTCGCACTCTGCGGTGAACGTTCGGAAGGTTTGATTTTCAAAGGTCTCAAACGCCACATGGTGAATCATCCTCTGAAAGAGTGGATTAAATCCGCTGGCATTACCCGACGGATAACCTTCCATTCGACGCGCCACAGCTTCGCTACGTTGCTTGCCGCCAACGGCGTAGACATTCTCACCATCAGCAAGATGTTGACCCACAAAAGCGTGAAAAACACGCAAATCTACGCAAAAGTCGTCGATGAACGAGCGAGAGAGGCATCTATGGTCATTTCGCTGAAATAGATGCGATTGGCTCGGTTTTCAGAAAAATGAGTTATATTTGCAAATGAAAAATGTAACGAAAATGGATATAACCGAACAGCAATATGAATCAGCTCTCCGTCGCATAGAGGAACTATTACCTCTTATTTCGGATAACACTCCATCGACAGATGCTAATGCCGTCGAACTTATCGAGGCTTCAGAGATTGTCAGAGAGTATGAACAAAAGCATTTTCCTATCGGGCAATCTTGATTGACATTTAGCAGTATGCAGTGCCACTCCATTAACTCGGGGTGGCACTTTTTATGTCGCTGAACATCATTAGGGTTGTGTTCGTTATAAAAATTGATGAATTTTTCACAAAATTAAAAGAATGAAGAACGGACATATCCCCGAACACTGGCAACTAAAGTTATGGATTGGCTTAGCTGCTCTTGCGCTCGCCGCAGTTGCCCGACAATCCGCAATAGACACCGGCGGCATGAGTAGTTTCAATGCCAATCTGATATTTATCGGCATTATCGTTGCCTTTGTACTGTTGTACTTGGGATTCAGCGATTTCTTTATCAAAACTTTTGAGTCTGCCTTCCAGAGCCTTTTCAGATGGCTCGGCTTTCAAGAGCGACAGACCATAGAGTTGGCAGAAGCAGAACTGTCAACGGAATCTTTGCCAATCTCTGAAGATACCACGGTCAAGCCAACAGCGCATATTCAGCAACCCGCCATCGAAGTCCCGACGACTGAACAGACCGTAGATGCCTCACAATCCGGTATTGTGAAAATCGAGACTCCTACACCGAAGAAAATTGTCATCGACTATGAGGGAAGACGCGAACAGGCCAAGAAACGTCAGGAAGACAGAGCCTATGAAAAAGAAGCTAATGTAATCCTGTATGTCGGTTATATCATGTCTCCGTTCGTTGAAAAGAATGTTGTGGAGAAAATCATTGACGCAGTAACTGAATTTATCCACACGTCGGGTGTACCGGAATTTCCGAAAGAGGCAGCAATCAGACTGCCTGACGAACTCTCTACCACCGACATGATGCACTTTGGCTGGAACATAGCCAAACCGTTCAAGAAGTATAATCTTCACACGGCACATTTCTTGAAACAGGTGTTTGCCGATACGTTCCGCGATGTCGAGGTATGCACCATTGAAAGAAAACTGAAATATAACGGCACACAAGGCAAGATAAAAATCAACGAAAATGTTGAATGTTTTGTAATCCCTGATGAAGATGATCCGGTGGAAACTCCCACCAAATCCGTAACCGAAAAAACGGCCTCGAAAAAACAGCCATCCAAACCTAAAAAATCTTCTAAAGAAACATCTAAGCAAAAACGCGCTATGAGTGCGATGGAGTTGGCAATGGCTGATATGGCAGAGACGTTAACTCCTTATAATCCCGGAGATAACATTTTAGAAGACCCTGACGAATACAGTTATAACGATGGGTGGTGACATGGTGGGGCTACGGTGGGAATAGCCCTGAACCGGGTGCTCAATTCCACCATTTATACACTTCCGTACTTTGCTGGCGAATTCACATAAACGTGGGTTCGCCAGTTTTCATGTACAACAACACCATTACATTCGATGAGCTGCCAGGTGCAGTGTCATCGCTGGTCAATCTCGTTAGGGAATTGGCCGATGAGGTGAGGGAGCTTCGCGCTCAACTCACCTCCGAGAGAGGTAAACCGAAGTCCAACACAAAATTCATCGGTCTGGCAGAGGCCTGTGAAATTCTTGGCAAGGCTAAATCCACAGTCTACCGTCTTGCAAAGGAGGGTCTGGTGCCGGCATACAAAGTGCCGGGAGAAAAAGAATGGCGATTCATCGAGAGTGAACTCGTTGAGCATGTAAAAGAAAACAAACGCCAGTCTTCAGTTCTTTCTTTTGCCGAGATGGAATCCGAAATCAGTCGCGGCACGCGCGCCAAATCCATTAACCGACGATAGCCTATGGGAAAGTCTATCGACCCGATGCTTGTGCTCGGCAAGGCTGTTGACATGAGCGTGAAGATTAAAGGCGGCGATTTCCCGTTGGGTGCCATGCCTATGAAGATTCAGCGTATCGTGCGGGAGGCGAACGAGTGTTACGGTTACCCGGTGGATTATCTGGCAG